>NZ_JAQTXM010000008.1 GCF_028688795.1 Rhodoferax sp.
GTGCGCGAATCGTTCACCGGCATTGCTGCGACAAAGTGCAGGGTCGCCTTCGCTGCCACGTCAATTCCATGCTCAGGCCCAAACGGTGAAACTTAGGGTCACCCGTTTGATACACCGTCACAGCGGCGATGGCATGGTGCAATTTTCGCGACGCGCGCCATCAACCTGGGCCTGGAACTTGCGATTTCGCTGGCCGTAGCCACGACACCCATGCCCGACAAGTCACAAACAAAATCGGCCTCTGGCCCAGATGGAACAAACGCAAGCCGCAATCAAAAAAATAGCGCCGTGGGTGACACCACCTTGCCCCTGGCAGATCACATCGCCTCCATCAACCTGAACCGGCCCGACAAAGCCAATGACATGAACCTGGCCATGTGGCGTGAGATTCTGCAAGCCTTCAAATGGGTCGATGCCACACCTGAGGCCCGCGCGGCCATTCTGGCGGGCGAAGTCCGACTGTTCACCTCCGGCGAGGATAGGTCTGAGCGTGTCGGCATCAAGGAAATTGACATCGGCATGACGGCTGACGTGGGCACCTTGCAGCGCTTGCCCAAACTGATTGGTGAGGGTATGGCAAGGGAACTGGCCTACACCGTGCGCAAATTTGACGCAACCGAGGCGCTGCAAATGAAGCTGGTCAATCGCGTGTTTGGCTCGCCTGAGGCTTTACGTGCGGGGGTGCGCGAGATTGCTGCATCGATTTGCTCAAAGTCGCCTTTATCCATCAGGGGTGTCAAGGAAATAATCACTTATGCGCGCGACCACACGGTGGCCGATGGCTTGAACCATGTGGCCACCTGGAACGCCGCCGTGCTGCTCAGCAGCGACCGGCAGGAGGCCATGATGGGCAACATGGGCAAGCCTGAGTTCAAGGATTAGCTGGAGTAGGCGATCAGGCCGGTCACGCCAAAGGCGCCAGACCACTGTCCTGCCAGGACTGGCCCTTGTTTTTGCCACTGCGCTTGGCGCTGTACATGGCCAAGTCTGCACACCGGATCAAGCCATCGACCGTGCTGGCATCTTGCGGGTACACGGCCACGCCAATACTGACTGAGATATGGACCATGCCCACGGACAAGTCAAAAGGCTGCGCCAGTTGGGCAACCAATTCCGTGGCCAGGCGCTGCGCCTGCGTTGCGTCAAAAATGTCCGGCATGACCACTGCAAACTCGTCACCGCCCATGCGCGCCACGGTGTCGCTGTCACGCATACGGCTCTTCAGGCGTTGCGCCACCTGTTGCAGCAGCGCATCGCCCGCAGCATGGCCAAGGCCGTCATTCACCGCCTTGAAACCGTCCAGATCAAGCCACAACACGGCCGCACAATGCGCCTGACGTTTGGCCAGGCTCAAAGCCTGATCACAGCGGTCTTTGAACAGGCTGCGGTTGGGCAAGTTGGTCAGCGTGTCGTGGTGTGCCAGCGCCCACAGCGCTTCATCATGCTGGCGTCGTGCGGTGGCATCGGTCAGCACCAGGAGCGTGCCCGTTAACGCGGCGTCGGCAGGGTTCAGGCTGATCCAGCCAGCGCAGACCCAGACCTGTGTCTGCTGCAACCGAAACTCCAGCCCCTGCACACCCTCGCTTTGCCGACTGGCGCGCCACGCCTGCGCCACCAGAGCTCGATCTTCAGCATGCACAAAATCCAGCAGCGCACGGCCTTGTGCACTCTCCTGGGTAAACCCCGTCAGCAGGCAAGCGTTGGTGTTCAGGTAGCGGCAGGCATCCGCCTCGTCCAACTCCATCACGCCCACCGGTGCTGCAGCCAGCAGCACCTGTAGATGGCGTTTTTTATTCTCCAGCGCGATGTTGCTCAAACACAGTTCATGGGTGCGCTCGGCAACTTGTTCAAGTAGCTCCTTGTTGTAGCTTCGCAGCAAGGTTCTCGCGCGCCGGGCACGGGTGACATCAATGGCCGTGCCACGGTAGCCAAGCAGTTCACCCGCATCGCCCCAAGCCGGCTGTCCATTGAGCTGTATCCAGCGCGGTGGGCGACCACGGCTGAGCAGTGCAATTTCCAGATGATGAAACGGCTGCTGCCGTGCCAAGGTGCGTTCAAGCGCTGCCAAATGCGATGGTGACCCTTGCGCCAGCACCTGTTGCCAAGCCTGTCCTTTGAAAATAGGCACAAATTTTGCCAACCGTCCACTCACCTCAAGCAAGTGACCCTGCGCGTCCACCTCCCAAAGCAAGTCGTTGGACACGTTGGCGAAATCGCGGTAACGCTGCAAAACGCGGTTTCGGGCCTCCACTGCACCCCCCAGCCACAAGCCGACCAGCGCGATGGCCATCATCACCAATTGATATCGCAGCGCCATGCCCTCTTGACCCACCAGCGCAATCAACAGCACCAGCCCCGTCTCAAGCACCACCACCGTCAGCACCGCGCTGCGCAAACCCCAGCGCAGGGCGCCCCAGGCCAGGGGTAGCAGCAGCAACAGCGCAAAAAATGGCAGATGCCGCGTCAGGCCAAAATTCCAGGGCACACCCAGCACCACAAGTAGCGCCAGCACCGACATCAACACAACCTGGACCTCTGCGAGGTTATTCAGTGCCGTGGGTGAGCGCCTGGAAGGCCAGTGACCTTGCTGCAAATAGCGCGTCAACCCTGGCCAAAGCACCACCAGTAGCAAAGGCGAAAACGTGATGATCCCAATGAAATCCCCAGTCAGCCAGGTTGTCACGACCTCGGTAAACTGCTCAGCCTTAACAGCGCCAATTCGGGTGAGCCCAAAGGTGCCCCCCAAGGCAGCCAGTGTGCTTGAGACCAGTGCCGCGCCAAGAAACAGGGCGTTGTGTAAGGGACGGGCAAAGTCCAACGGGCTTCGCATCCAACTTCGCAAGGGGAAGATCACCACCGCATAGGCAAACACTGGTGTCATCCACTCAAGGAGAAGCCAGAACATCTGTGCCGACAGCGCCTGAGGCCATGCAGAACCAGACGCCACGTATTGAAACGCGCTGACTACCAGTACCGTGACCATTTCCAGCAACAATCCGCGCCAGCCCATCACAAACATGATCGCAAAACGCAACCCAGCCGGTAAAAACCACAAACTGGCAGCGCCGAGCTGATCATGCAACCTGGCTGAGTACCAGGCGGCCATCCAGAGCAAAAAGTAAACGACCCCCACCAGCAACAGGCGTGGCCAAGTGCCAGACTTGGGCGGCGGAAATTGGGAGAGGTGGTTCATTGAAGGTGCGGGCGCCAGCAACGTCATCCATACAACTGTATGAATTCAACACCCGACTCCCTTGGTCAAATTATGATCGATTAGCAAGTACGAATACGCTGCCAGCGTCGCCAGCATCGGCACCTCCCCCCAGATTTTGGACGCAACACTCTAGCCCGTTAGGGTGCATTTACTAAGGGAAAACCCGACAATTGGCCCATTGAAAATCGCTTTAAAGGAGCAATCATGAGCGCCAAAAAACTCTCTACCGTGACCTGCCACGTCATCAATGCCTATGGCAACACGGTCAAAAACGTCATCCATGCCTACAGTGCGGGCGGTGAGCGCGTGGTCAACCTGCTGGACCGGCGCTGGAACAGCGCATTGAAACAATCCCGATCAAAACTGGCCGCTGGTGTGGCCCAAAACGCTGGCGTGGTGCAACAACTGCTGCACAAATACACCCTCAAGGGCTTGACGCTCACAGCAGGCGGCGCACAAGGTGTCGTCAATCAGGTGGTCAAACTCGCAGACGCCGGTGTGCACAGCATGTCCGTGCAGGCCAGCCGTCTGGAAGACAAAACTGGCGCGCACGTGCTGAGCAACCTGGCCCAGGCGACTCTGCCCGGTGTTGTGGCACTGAGCGCCCTGGCCAGCAAGATCGAGCAAAAATCGGCCCACCTGGCCGGCAAGATTGCTGGCGACAATGTGGTTGTGACCGTTGCCAAGCGCACGCGTGCAGCGGTTCGCAAACCGCGCGCCGCAACGGCAAAAGCAAAAACAGCAGCAACTGCGGTCTGATTTACGTGACATAAGGCGCATCTTGGGGTGTTGGGTGTAGTGAATGCCGGGCTATCGGCTTGACCCTGAAAATCAGACTGTTACAGTTTGGGCACGTCGTCGGTCAACCTAAAAAAGTAACGCATTCATGTTCTCAAACCCCTCGCTCGGCACGTCGCCTTCAGCCGAAGCTGATTGGCGCTTTATCGTGCAATCTACCCCTGACAGTTGCAAAGCCATAGTCGCCCAGACCGTGGCCGACAACCGGCACTTGTTGGCTGACCATTTCTACGCCTACATGATGGGGCATCCGCAGGCCTCGGTTTTTCTGGACCATGAGGCAGTGCATACGCGCCTGCATGGCTCCATGATGCGCTGGTTCAATGAAATTTTTCAACACCCCTTGCAGGATGAAAATGCCGTGGTGGCGCACCAACGACTGGTGGGTGAGGTGCATGCACGCATCCAGGTGCCGGTGCATCTGGTGGCACGCGGCGCCAGGCTGATCAAGCTGGACTTGAGCGCGGCGCTCGCGCCCCAGTTTGATGACCTCGGCCTGTTCGAGAAAAGTGTCTCCTATGTGGGTCAGTTGATTGACCTGGCGATGGAGTTGATGAGCGCGTCTTATGAGCGCAACAGCCAGCGCAGTGCCCGCGAAGACGAGGCCTACCGGCTTTATTCGGTGGGGCAAAACATTGCTGTAGAGCGCGAACGCCAACGCGCCGTGCTGATGGAATGGGGCCAGGAGGTGATGTTCAGCCTGCACCGCTCCACCGGCAACGATGCCTTGCCCAGCCTGGGCAAATCGGAGTTTGGACTGTGGTTTCACCACAAAGCGGCAGGCATCTTCGACCGTGACCCGGAAGTGGCAGAAATCAGCGCCATCATTGACCGCGTGGACCACACCTTGTTGCCCATGCTGCGCGCGCCAAGCATGGAGATTCGCCCCCGCGATGTCCTGATTCAAGATTTGCAGTCCGAACTGAAAACCCTGCAATTTCATCTGTCTTCGCTGTTTGAGCGCCACCAGGAGGCCGAAAACGGCCGTGACACCCTGACGCGCTTGCTTACCCGGCGGTTTTTGCCCGCTGTGATGAACCGTGAAATGCAAGTGGCTCAAACCCGAAAATCCAGCTTTGCCCTGTTGCTGCTGGACCTGGACCATTTCAAACGCGTCAACGACGAGTATGGGCACGATGTCGGTGACATGGTGTTGCAACAGGCCGCCAACTTGCTGATGAATTGCGTGCGTAATGGCGACTTTATCTTTCGCTACGGCGGCGAAGAGTTGCTGGTGTTGCTGGTGGAAGTCAACAAAGAAGCCGCCTTGCGCCTGGCAGAGAACATTCGCCACCGGTTTGAAAGCAGCGCGTTCAACATCGGCCAAGGACGTGTGACCCACGTGACCGCCAGCATTGGCGTGGCCCTGTACAGCGGCCACCCGGACCATCAGCACCTGATCAAGCAAGCTGATGACGCCATGTACGAAGCCAAAAACAAGGGACGCAACCAGGTCGTCAACGCGGCATTTGAGCCTGACGCTGGCGCTTTGATTCCTGCAAAAAAATGATTCCCGGTCTGTGACGCAATTGGCACTTTAGGCTGGCACCGCGCGGGTTTTGCCACTACATTGAACCCGCCCAGATTTTGGGCGTTCAATTTTTGGGAGTTATCACATGGGAATGTTCAGTTTCATTAAGGAAGCCGGCGAAAAACTGTTTGGCCACAAAGAGATTGAAACCGCTGCCGCCAGTGCTGCCAGCAGCGACAGCGCCAAAGCCAATCTGGCCGAACTCAACGCCGCGGCAGCACAAGCCATAGCCACCTACATTGAAGCGCAAAACCTCGGGCTGCAGGCTTTGGCTGTGACGTTTGACGGCGCATCCGGCACGGTCAACCTTCAAGGTACCGCGCCTTCGCAGGAAGCCAGTGAGAAGGCCGCATTGTGCTGCGGCAATGTGAGCGGCGTGACGTCTGTGGAAAACCTGCTGGCGGTCACTGAACCTGCCGCCGAGTCGCAGTTTCACGACGTGGTGCGAGGCGACACGCTGTCTGCCATTGCAAAGACCTACTACGGCAACGCCAACAAGTACATGGCCATTTTTGAGGCCAACAAGCCCATGTTGAGCCATCCGGACAAGATCTACCCGGGCCAGAAACTGCGTATTCCGCCGCTCGCCTGACACCCTGCCAGGGTGCCTGTCCGCCATGTGCCCTGGCTCAAATATGCACAGATTAGTCTGCCTTTGCGGTTGCTCTTGACCCTACCTTGGCAGAGGCAGATACTGCACTGAGTCAAAAAAGCAACTCAGGGGCTGCGCATGAATTCCTCACACAAATACGTCTACCTGTTTGGCAGCAACCGCACCGAAGGTGCTGCCGACATGAAAAACCTGCTGGGCGGCAAGGGGGCTAACCTGGCCGAGATGTGCCGCTTGGGCATCACTGTGCCCTCGGGCTTCACCATCAGCACCGAGGCTTGCACGGCCTTCACCGAGCTTGGCCGCGATGCCGTGCTGGCCTTGATTCATGAGCAGGTGCGCCAAGGTGTCGCCTTCGTCGAGCAGGAAATGGGCAAGCAATTTGGCAACGCAGATGACCCGCTGCTGCTGTCGGTGCGCTCAGGTGCCCGTGCCTCCATGCCCGGCATGATGGACACCATCCTGAACCTGGGCCTGAACGACGACGCCGTGATGGGCCTGGCGCGCAAGGCCAACAACGAACGTTTTGCCTGGGACTCTTACCGCCGCTTCATCCAGATGTATGGCGATGTGGTGATGGGCCTCAAGCCCCTGTCGAAAGAAGAGCACGACCCGTTCGAGATCATCATCGAGATGCTTAAGGACAAGCGCGGCGTCAAGCTAGACACCGACCTGGACGCCGAGGACTTGAAAGAACTGGTGCAGCGCTTCAAGTCACTGATTCGCGCGCGCATTGGGCGCGACTTTCCGACCGACCCTTGGGAACAATTGTGGGGCGCGGTGTGGGCGGTGTTTGAGAGCTGGAACAACGAGCGTGCCAAGGTTTACCGCGAACTCAACGACATCCCGGCCAGCTGGGGCACGGCGGTGAACGTGCAGGCCATGGTGTTTGGCAACCTGGGCGACAGCAGTGGCACCGGCGTGGCCTTCACGCGCGACGCCGGCACTGGGGAAGACCTGTTCAATGGCGAATTCCTGGTCAACGCCCAGGGTGAAGATGTGGTGGCGGGTATTCGCACGCCGCAACAGGTCTCGCTGGTGGGCTCGCGCCGCTGGGCCGAACTGGCCCTGGTGCATGAGGACGAACGCCGCGTCCACTACCCGTCCCTGGAAGAGTTGATGCCCCAGATTTACCAGCAGTTGCTGCACTTTGAGACCCTTTTGGAGAACCACTTCAAGGACATGCAGGACCTGGAATTCACGATTCAGGAGGGCAAGCTTTGGATGCTACAAACCCGCAACGGCAAACGCACGGGTGCTGCCATGGTGCGCATTGCCATGGAAATGCTCAAGCAAGGCATGGTGGATGAAAAAACGGCCTTGCAACGCGTCGCCCCAGACCGGCTCAACGAGTTGCTGCATCCCATTTTTGACCCCAAGGCACTTCGGGCTGCACCCTTGATCGCTCGCGGCCTGCCCGCCTCGCCCGGCGCGGCGACCGGGCAAATCGTGTTTTTTGCCGATGAGGCCGAAACCTGGGCCAAAGACGGCAAAGCTGTGATTTTGGTACGACAAGAAACCTCACCCGAAGACCTGCGTGGCATGAGTGTGGCCAAAGGCATTTTGACGGCGCGTGGCGGCATGACCTCACACGCCGCTGTGGTGGCGCGCGGCATGGGTAAATGCTGCGTCTCGGGCGCTGGTGCCGTGCATGTTGACCTGAAAGCACGCACCATGACGGTGGGCGATGCGGTCTACCACGAGGGCGACTGGTTGTCTTTGAACGGCTCCAGCGGCGAGGTGTTTGAGGGGAAAATTGCCACCAAAGACGCCGAGCTGAGTGGCGACTTTGGCACACTGATGGCCTTGACTGACAAGTACAAACGCCTGGAAATTCGCGCCAACGCCGACACCCCGGCTGACGCCAAAGTAGCCCACAACTTTGGTGCCACCGGCATTGGCCTGTGCCGCACCGAACACATGTTTTTTGAAGGCGAGCGCATTCTGGCGGTGCGTGAAATGATCCTGGCCGACAACGAAGCTGGTCGGCGCAAGGCTCTGGCCAAGCTGCTGCCGATGCAGCGCGGCGACTTTGAAGGCTTGTTCCGTGAAATGCATGAGCTGCCAGTGACCATCCGCCTGCTCGACCCACCGCTGCACGAGTTTTTGCCGCATGACGATGCGAACCAACGCATCATGGCCGCCGAGATGCACGTGCCGCTGGGCAAAATCAAGATGCGGGTAGAAGAGCTGCACGAGTTCAACCCCATGATGGGCCACCGGGGCTGTCGGCTGGGCATCAGCTACCCGGAAATCACCGAAATGCAGACCCGCGCGGTGCTGGAAGCCGCGCTCAACGTCCGGGCACTGGGTGTGCACGTCAAGGCTGAAATCATGGTGCCGCTGGTAGGCACGGTGCGTGAGTTCAACGCCCAGGCCGAGGTCATTCGCCGCACCGCCGCCACGGTGTTTGCCGAGCGTGGCGAAACCCTGGACTATGCGCTGGGCACCATGATTGAGACCCCGCGTGCCGCGCTGGTTGCCGACAGCATTGGCAGCTGCGCCGAGTTTTTCTCATTTGGCACCAACGACCTGACACAGATGACGCTGGGCTTCTCGCGCGACGATGCCGGCAAGTTTTTGCCCGAGTACCTCAAGCGCGGCCTTTACGAGCATGACCCGTTTCGCTCCATTGACCAAAAAGGCGTCGGGGTGCTGGTGCAAATGGCGGTCGAAAAAGGCCGCAGCGTGCGCCCCGGCATCGAGACCGGGGTGTGTGGCGAACACGGCGGCGACCCAGCCTCAGTGGCGTTCTTTCACCGCATCGGACTGGATTACGTCAGCTGCTCGCCCTACCGCGTGCCAATCGCCCGGCTGGCTGCCGCGCAAGCCGCGTTGTCAGACTAACACCGTTAACCGGAAAAAGCGCCTCGGCCAGTGACCCCGCCCGCCACTTGAGGCGGATTTCGCTGCCAAAATAGGCTTCTCCACAACTTGTATGAAAGAAGCCACTTGAAATCAACCGCACTGACCCTCTCCCTGGCCACCGCGCTTGTGCTGTCTCTTGGCGCCTGCTCCAAACAGGATGCACCCACAACACCTGCCGCCGCTACAACAACTGTGGCTGCGATCAGCAGCTCCAGCTATGACAAGGTGGCTGCCACCGGCAAGGGTTTTACCGTGGGCGCCTTGATGAGCGCACAGGCTGTTTATGTGCTGTTTGACCCCCAATGCCCGCACTGCGGCCACTTGTGGCAATCATCTATCCCGCTTCACAGCAAAGTGAAATTTATCTGGGTGCCAATTGCCTTCAACACCGGCAAGAGCCTGTCGCAAGCCGCTGCGCTGCTGTCTGCTGCCAACCCGGCTGAGACGATGACGGCGCATGAGCAATCGCTGTTGGCAGGCACTGGCGGCATGGCAGCCTCAAGCCCTTCAGATGAACTGGTGCAGACCATCAAAAGCAACACCCAGTTGCTGAGCAGTCTGGGTGCAGATTCGGTGCCTTTCATCGTGGCCAAAAATCGCCGCACGGGCGAAATCGTCAGCAACAACGGCGCCATGGACACCGATGCGCTGGCCAAGTTGCTTGGCGTGGACTGATTAGTCAGTCACGGCAAGTGAAGCAGGTGCGTCAGCTGTCAAAGTGCCCGCCAATAACTCTGGCAGCCGCTGGTAAGGCATCTTGAAACCGCAAGCCTGGGCGTGGCCACCGCCGCCCATGCTGGAGGCCAGTGGAATGCAGTTAAAGCCGGGCTTGGAGCGCATGCCGCACTTCACTACGGCGCTTTTATCGACGGTCCAGAGCAACGCAAAGGTGCCAGATTTTTTGCACAGCATGTCGCCCACCAGGCTATGAAACACGCCGGGCGCATTGACCATCAGGCCCGTCACCCCGTTGAACACGATGGGCGTTGCGCCCTCTGCGATCAGCTCTGACAGCTTGGAAAATTTGTCGTCCATGGCGCGACCACGCTCAATGTAGAGCGCCATTTGTGCGGCATCAAAGCTCGCAATGGCCTGCCAGCGCTCAAACTCAAAGGCTTCCATGTCAAGCGCGGCCAAAAAGCCGGCACTCTCGGGGTATTGCCAGACCCAGATGTCGCGGTCTTCCACAAAACGAACCAAATCCGGCACGGGTTGGCTTGGGTGAAAAAACTCCCAGGCCAGTCGCGCGCCTGACTTTTTCATGTCGAAGTGAACCACGCCACAACGGCACTTGAAGCCGGTGAGTTTTTCAGCTGCGCTCAGGTGATGGTCAAGCATGACCAGCTTGGCGGCGCGCTCATCAATGGCGTGCAGGATGTGTTCGGCAAATGAAAAATCCAGAATGTAGACCGCACGGCCAGCCAGTGCTGGCAAATCATCGACCGAGGTCACATCGCCATGGTCCAGGCCAACAAACTCGGCTCGGCCACCGTAATACAGCCACGCCGCCAACGCCGCGGCGAAACCGTCCGGGCATTTGCGGCCGTGGTACAAAATCAGCGGATTGGGGTCATTCAGTTCAGGCAATACGGACAGATTCAAAGACATACAAAACACCAGACATCAGGTTTAAGGGTAAAATTATGCTATATATTTTATAGCTTCTTGCGCTTTTATTTATTGGGCTAGAGGCACATTTTTATCATAAAACCCATGAGCCACGTCAAAACTCCCGCGCTTTTTATTGGCAAAACCCAACCCGATGGCCAGCAGTTTGACGCCTGGAGCAACCAGCCCTTGCTGATCTCCCTGGAGCAAGGCGGCATTGACTGGCCGAGTTCGTGCCGCAACGGCACCTGTCGCACCTGCTTTGGCAAGCTCGAAAGCGGCCAAGTGCGGTATGAGATCGAATGGCCGGGTTTGAGTTCAGAAGAAAAAGAAGAAGGCTATGTGCTGCCCTGCGTGGCCTACCCGTGCTCGGATTTGGCGTTGCACGAAGGCGACTAACTCAGCGTTCACCACGCTGATCCGGACGCGGGATTTTCTTGAACCTGATTTTGCGGTCCAGCTCAATTGCATCTTTTTTCACCTGACGCTCGGCATCCAGCATTTGCCCGGCACTGAGCCACTGGGCAAATTCTTCGGGCGTTTCCAGGGTGATGCGTCCCATCACGCTGGCGCGAAAGTCATAAATCGCAATCTCGGCGGCCTTTTGCAGATCGATCTGTTGGCCGCCCCGCAGCGCACCGCGCTTGCGCCCAATGGCCTCCAGCAGCTGTTCGTCGGTCATGGTGGCCACGCCTTCGAACTTGAAACGCGCCTCCAGCAGTTGCGGGTAGTGGGCGATCAGGTAGTCCAGCAGCTCCAGCGCCACTTCTTGCTCGTCAAACGCATTGCGCCCCACCGCGCCGCTGGCCGCCAGGTTGTAGCCGCTTTTGGCCACGATGATGCGCGGCCACAGCATGCCGGGCGTGTCATAGAGGTAAAAATCGTCGGCCAGGCTGATGCGTTGCTCCAGTTTGGTGACACCGGCTTCGTCCCCGGTTTTGGTGGCGCGTTTGCCCACCAGGGTGTTGATCAGGGTCGACTTTCCCACATTGGGAATGCCGCAAATCAGCACCCGCATTGGCTTGACCATGCCACCGCGGTTGGGGGCCAGCTCGCGGCAGGCTTTGGCCAGCGCCTTGGCCGGGGCGGTCATGCTGGCATCCAGCGCAATGGCACTTGTGCCGGGCTGGGCGTTGAAGTGCGCCAACCACTCTGCCGTGCGCAGCGGGTCAGCCAGGTCTTGCTTGTTGAGCACTTTGAGCGTGGGCTTGGCTTGCGTCAGCTCAGCCAGCATCGGGTTGGCGCTGGAGCCAGGCAAGCGGGCATCAAGCAGCTCAATCACCACGTCGATATTTTTGATGCGCTCGGCGATGGCCTTTTGCGTCAGGTGCATGTGCCCGGGAAACCATTGAATTGCCATGTTTTATAGATCCAGTACAGGCCGCAGCGCGGACGGCCTCACAAAGCGCCAACGCCCCAAAAAGCTCGCTGCCAGTGCCGCCAACACAGCCCACAGCAGCACCCATTGCAAAGCGCCCTGCCAATGGCCGTCAAAGGCGCCAAACAACGCCGCCTTGATGGCCGTCACCACCCAGGTGATGGGCAAATAGGGGCTCATTTTGGCAAACAGCCCGCCACTGAGCTCAACCGGCAGAATGCCGCCCGAGGACGACAACTGCACCGCCAAAAAAATCAGTGCCAGCGCCTTGCCGGCATCTCCAAAAGCGCGGGTCAAGGCAAACACTATCCATAAAAAAGTGACCCCTGCCAAGGCAAAAATCAAAGCCAGCGCGCCCTTGTGTACGGCATGAATCTGCAGCACCCACAGCATTGCCAGCCATACCAGCAAAGCTTGCAACAACACCAGAACCATGGGCACAGCCACTTTCCCCACCACCCGCGCCAAAGCCGGGTAATACCGGGCCTGAAGCGGTAGCGAACGCATGCGAATCAGGAAAGCCGCCAGGCTCGCGCCCAGCCACAAGGCACCGGGGACGATGTTGGCGGCAAAGGCGCTGCCATTGTTTTGCACAGGTGCTGCCACTTCGACGGCGGGCTGCACCGAGTTGGCCAAGCCCTGGGCATTGCCGTCCATGGTTTTAGGCGCTGCAGGCAGCGCTTGCGCCAACAAGTCTAGCCCCCCGGCCAAGTGTTGCGCGCCTTGCATGACTTGCACGGTGCCCTGCTTGAGCGCGCTGGCCCCGCTGCTCAAAGCGCCAGCGCCACGGCTGAGTTCATCCAGTTTGCTGTCGTCTGGCAACTCGGTCACCATGGTGCGTAACCCGGCGTTGAGCGTGCGCAAGCCGGTGGTGAGTGTGCCCACACCGGTGTTGAGCTGCACAGCGCCATCACTGAGTTTTTGTTGCCCGACCACGGCGCTCTTCAGACCCGTATCCAGCGTCGCCACGCCCTGCCCCAGTTGGCCCAAGCCGTCTTTGACTTGGGTCGCGACAAACAGGCTGCTGTCAGCCTCCTCACGAAACCCGTCAATGCTTTTTTGCAGGTGTGTGCTACCCAGTTGCAGCTCAGTCAAGCCCTTGCCCAATTCGTCATGGCCAATGACCAACGCCTGCGCACCCTCGTCCAGGCGGCGCAGATCGGAGTTTCTGGGGCGTTGGGCAAACATGCTGCGCAGACCACCACCCAGCTCTTTAACACCAGCACCCAACTGGCCTACACCCTGATCCAGCCGAACTGCGCCGCGCGTTAGCTGTTCGGCGCCATGGGACAACTGCTGTGCGCCACCCGCCAGTTCAGTGGCGCCGTGGCGCAACTGGGCCACGGCGTCTTGCAACTGCACCAGGCTGCGCTGTGAGCCGGCAGCATCGGCCAGCACCAACGCCCAGCGTTGCTCGTTCAGGCTTTGATTCACTTCACGGCCTAGGTCTTCGGCAAAGCGCCGGGCCAGGCCGGCACTCGGGTAGCTGTTGCCCTCAGAGGTAAAAATCACCAGTTTGCCGGCTCCTGCCTGCGCACCCGGAATGGCGTTGGAGCTGAAATCCTTGGGCACAATCAGGGCAAAAGCCAAGGCACCGGAACGCACTTGATGTCGTGCCTTTTGCTCGTCGGCCTCGTCGACATACCCAAAGGCCGGTTTGAGTCGGAGGCGCTGGGCCAGGTCACGCCCCACATTAAAAGCCTGCCCGCGATATTCCAGGCCCTGATCCAGATTCACAATGGCCACCGGCAAGGCACCAGTTTTGGCCGCCGGGTCCCACACACTGGTCAGGTAAATCAACACATACAGGGCCGGAATCAGCACCACCACGGCGGCGGCCATCAGCATTCTTGGGTAGTGCAAAAAGAAGTGAGCCTCCAGCCGGGCCAGCGCCAGGCTGGCCTTGAAGAACCCTTCAGGTTTCATGCGACACCCGGGCACGTGTGGCCTTGGTTTGCGAGCGCTGGGTTTTTGCCTGGCGCACGCGCTTGAGTGAGGCGCGTGTCGGTTTGGTGGGTTTTCGATCTTTGGGCGGCTGCGCCACGCTGTTGACCAGTTCATGCAGGCGGATCAGCGCGTCAAAACGGTTCATCTCTTGCGTGCGGTGCTGCTGTGCCTTGAGCACCAACACGCCGTCTTTGGTGATGCGGCTGTCATGCAGGGCCAGCAGACGCTCTTTCACGTCTTCGGGCAGGCTGGATGCGGCAATGTCAAAACGCAGGTGAATCGCACTTGACACCTTGTTCACGTTTTGCCCACCCGCGCCCTGGGCGCGAATCGCACTCAAGCTCATTTCTTCGGGTGGGATCCGAATTGCTTCCATTTTTATAGCTGTCTGCGATTATTAAATAAGGGCTAGGGTGCCAAAACACCATCAACTTCTGATGCTTGTGCTTCTGATGCCGGGGCTTCTGGTGTTGGCGTTTCTGGCGCATTCACATAACGCGCCACAAACGCACCCACGGCGCTCTCAGGCAAGGGCAGCCACACGGTGTGGCCGCTGCCGGGAGCCACTTCCATCGCCTCGGCGCTGCCGTTTTCCATGCGCGCTAGCTGAACGTCCACATTGCCTTGGGGGTGGATGATTTCCAGCCAGTCACCCACGGCAAAGCGGTTTTTGACACGCACCTCGGTCAGGCCACGCGCTGCGTCAAAACTCAGCACATCACCCACATACAGGCTGCGGCCCGACTCAGAGTAACCACGCAGATAGTTTTGTGTCGCCTCTGGCGTGTGGCGCTGGAAGAAGCCGCTGGTGTAGCCGCGGTTGGCCAGGCCTTCCAGCTGGCCCAGCAGCGCCGGGTCTAGCTCGCGCCCAGACACGGCATCGTCAATCGCACGGCGGTAACTTTGCACGGTGCGCGCCACGTAATACGGGCTCTTGGTGCGGCCTTCGATCTTGAGCGAATCGACACCAATTTCCACCAGACGCTTGACATGCTCAATGGCGCGCAAGTCTTTGCTGTTCATCACGTAGGTGCCGTGCTCGTCTTCTTCGATCGGCATGTAGCTGCCTTCGCGCTGGCTTTCTTCAAGCATGTAGACCTGATCAGCATCTGGCGAGCGCTCAATGTCGCCCTGCTCTGGCAACACGCCACCGTTTGAGCGAACGTCGTGTTCGCGTTCGCGCGCCATGGCTGCCTGGCGGGTCAGCACATCGCCCGAGGCATCCACCACACCTTTTTGCGTTTTGTAGTCCCAGCGGCAAGAATTGGTGCAACTGCCCTGGTTGGCGTCACGGTGGTTGAAGTAGCCTGACAAAAGGCAGCGGCCGGAGTACGCAATACATAACGCGCCGTGCACAAACACCTCCAGCTCGGTGTCGGGGCAATCCTGGCGAATTTCGGCCACCTGGTCCAGGGAGAGTTCACGCGACAAGATCACGCGTTTCACACCCACGGTTTTCCAGAAGCGCACCGCTGCGGCGTTCACCGTGTTGGCCTGCACCGACAGGTGAATCTCCATCTCAGGCCAGGTCTCGCGCACCATCATGATCAGGCCGGGGTCGGACATGATCATGGCGTCGGGCTTCAGGGCAATCACCGGCGCCATGTTTGATACATAGTGCTTGATCTTGTTGCCATGCGGGAAGATGTTGGACACCAGAAAGAACTTGGCGCCCTTGGCGTGCACGGTGTCAATGCCTTGCTTCAAGACTTCAATGTCGCCAAAGTCGTTGTTGCGCACGCGCAAGCTGTAGCGCGGCTGGCCGGCGTAAACGGCAGTGGCACCAAAGGCCAGCGCCGTTTCCAGCATAGTCAGGGAGCCGGCGGGGGCCAGGAGTTCAGGGGTTTTGAAAGTCATTCGCAGGCTCCAATGCAGTCACATCCGCGGCAGTTCACCAGCGAGCCACTGGTGCCGGGCCAATTGAAAGCTTGACCACAGGGGCATAAAGCGGTTTTCATAAAACAGATTCCATTCATCGCATAGGGGGAGCATTATCGGCGCTGGCAAAGGGTCGCACATTGACCGACGATCAACGCGAATATGAGAATAGACACCAATTAAGGTATAGTTTATATATCATGATTTCATTTGAATTTGATCCAGCAAAAAGTGAATCCAACCGCCAGAAGCATGGCATCGATTTTGTTGAGGCGCAGTGCCTTTGGACTGACCCGATGCTTCTGGAAATTCCAGCAAAAACGGATGACGAACCACGCAATTTAATGATTGGGCTGATTGAGGGAAAACATTGGTCTGCCGTCACGACTTATCGTGGAAGCAATATTCGATTGATATCCGTTCGTCGCGCACGCACAGAAGAGGTGAAACTTTATGAAAGCTAAAAATTTCGAGCAGCAGTTTGACGATGACGTCGACCTCACTGCGTCTTTGGACTTGACCAAGGCCAAACGTGTGATGCAGACACAAAAGCGGGTGAATGTCGACTTTCCGACCTGGATGGTTGACTCGCTGGACCGAGAAGCCAGCAAACTGGGGGTGACCCGGCAATCTGTGATCAAGGTCTGGCTTGCTGAACGCCTTGAAGCGGCTTCTTCCAACCTGCGCAACCAACCCACGCGTGGCGGTGCATTGCACCATCGCACGCCTTGAGGTTACCGGCGAACCATTACCGCAACCAGCGCGGCGCCGCATCACTGACTCCGTCAGACTGAGGCTTTGATAGGGGCCAGGTTGACCGCAACATCCCCACACTGCGCGCGCTGTCGCAGGGCGTGGTCCATCACCACCAGCGCCAGCATGGCCTCAAGAATGGGGGTGGCGCGTATGCCCACGCAGGGGTCGTGGCGGCCTTTGGTGACCACCTCAAGGGGTTGGCCCGCCATGTCAATCGAGGCGCGCGGGGTCAGGATCGAGCTGGTGGGTTTGATGGCCACCGACACTTCCAGGTCTTGCCCGCTGGTGATGCCACCCAAGGTACCCCCGGCGTTATTGCTGGCAAACCCTTGCGGCGTGAGCGAGTCGCCATGGGTGCTGCCGCGCTGCGCCACGCTGGCAAACCCGGCACCAATTTCAACACCCTTGACGGCGTTGACACCCATCATGGCGTAGGCAATGTCGGCGTCCATCTTGTCAAACAGCGGCTCGCCCAGGCCCACTGGCACATTGGACGCACTCACGCGCAGGCGTGCACCACACGAATCACCACCCTTGCGCAAAGCGGCCATGTAGTCTTCCAAGGCCGACACATCAGCCACCGGGGCAAAAAATGGGTTGTTTTCGACGAAATCCCAAGACTCGAACGCAATCGGCAACTCACCTACCTGGGTCATGCAACCGCGAAACGTGGTGCCGTATTTCTCAAACAGCCATTTCTTGGCCACCGCACCGGCGGCCACCATGGGTGCGGTCAGACGGGCGCTGCTGCGGCCACCGCCGCGCGGGTCGCGGATGCCGTATTTCTGAAAATAAGCGTAATCGGCGTGGCCGGGGCGGAAGGTTTGAACGATGTTGCCGTAGTCTTTGCTGCGCTGGTCGGTGTTCTTGATCAGCAGGCAAATGGGGGTGCCAGTGGTTTTGCCCTCGTACACACCCGACAAAATCTCGACTGCATCGGGCTCGTTGCGCTGGGTGACGAACTTGCTGGTGCCAGGGCGACGCCGATCCAGGTCGGGCTGGATATCAGCCTCGCTCAAGGACATGCCCGGCGGACAGCCGTCAATCACGCAGCCAATGGCTGGACCGTGGGATTCACCAAAGTTGGTGACTGCGAATAGGGTTCCGAAGGTATTGCCGCTCATGGGGCGGGATTATCCCAGAGCGCGCCAACGGATGCAGAACATGGAAGAAGAGACAGTCATCTGCAGGCAGCACGGCATGACAACGGCCAGTTGCATTATTGAAAAAACGATGCTTTGACTACAGGACCACAGTCGAGGTCTGCGCAGAGATTACGGTGGCATCTGTGCCAGATTCACCTGCTGCTGTCCGCAAGCCAGAAAACCATTGCATCACTGCACCGGCGTTGCTGCCGAAAACGTCAAATTCAACCCACTGGCGCGCAATGCGGCAAACATTGTCTTGGCTGTCGGGTTGCCTTGCCCTGAATGCGGTATCGCCTTGTAAAGACTGGCTTTTGACAAGTTGCCCACATTGGCAACCTTGGCCAGACCACCGCGGGCGTCAACCACATGCCGCAGCGCTGCAATAAAAACCGCAGGCTCCAAATCTTGCGCCGCCTGAGTCAAATATTGCGCGGCAAAGTTGTCATCTTTGAGTTGATTTTTCAGCCAGTCAGTGTGCTTCATTGCGAGTTCCTTTGTTGCCAGTTCTTGAGACGCTTGCGCGCTGTCTTGATGGCGCTTTTTTGATCAGATTTGTCGCTGCCGGCCAGTAGCAAAACAACTCACCCGGATTCAACGCCGTAGTAAACGCGCCAACCCCGCCCATGATCAATTCGCAACTCATACAAGCCACCATCCAGCCCTTTGCAGTCGCCAAACAAACCCAACTCCAGCCGAATGAGCCGCACGGCGATAGCTGCTTGGGCAATCTGATCTGTCACCGAATCAAGCCAATGCCCAAACAGGTCGACACCCTCTTCGGTGTAGTGCAGCAAGGTGTGGGGAATGGGGACAACCATGGCTAAATTTTATCTTAAAAGAGAATTTAAGCCAGTGGTACTATTTTGATGCAATCGGTTCTGATGGCATCAAGGGTTTGCACGGTGCAATGCAGCCAAACTGCCACGCCACCCGTAATATCACAACCTTGGTGGCGTATTAACCAAGCAACAAGACATTCACCGGGAACCGCCGAGCCTGTTGAGGACGTGCTCAGATATCTCAATGCAACAGCCGACTCTGATGCCAACTAGGGGCATCACGCTTTGAAACCCGACCTGCTCGACGTCTACAGCCTGGGCGCGTCGACCGGCGCCTGGCCTTCGGGCCAGTCATGGATGTAGGCCTTGAGCATCTGGTTCTCAAAGTTCTGGCTGTCCACCACAGCGCGGGCCACGTCGTGAAAGCTGATCACACCCATGAGCATTTTCTTGTCCATGACCGGCATGTAGCGCGCATGGCGGTCCAGCATCATGCGGCGCACTTCGTCCATGTCGGTTTCCATGGTGCAGGTCAGGGGGTGGTCATCCATGGCGGTACGAACCGTGGTGGGGCTGATGTTGCCATTGGTTTTGACCAACACCTGGGTGAGTTCACGCACCGTGAGCATGCCAACCAGTTCGCCGTGTTCCATGACCACCAGCGAGCCGATGTCACGGTCAGCCATCAGTTTGAGCGCGTTCAACAAAGATTCTTCGGGTGCCGCGGTAAACAAAGTACCGCCTTTGATGCGCAAAATATCGCTGACTTTCATGGTATTCCTCGTGCTAAGTTGATCGACCAAAGTCGGTAAATTTGAGTGAAATATAGCCCACAATGCCCCCTTGCAGACTAGTGATTTACACCAAGACGCTCAAGTTTGAGCAACTAATTGCAACGCCGCAACTGACTCACCATGAAAGACCGCCATGCCCGGCTACTCCGACCCTGCTTTTGACACCCTCGCCCTGCACGCCGGCGCCGCGCCCGATCCTGCCACCGGGGCGCGCGCTGTGCCGATCTACCTCACCACCTCGTTTGTGTTTGAGAGCAGCGACCACGCCCAATCCCTCTTTAACCTGGAGCGCGCAGGCCACGTATACAGCCGCATCAGCAACCCCACCAACGCGGTGCTGGAGCAGCGCATCTCGGCGCTTGAAGGTGGCATTGGCGCCATTTCGGTGGCCAGCGGCCAGGCGGCGCTGCACCTGAGCATTGCCACGCTGATGGGCGCGGGCAGCCACATCGTGGCCAGCACCGCGTTGTATGGCGGTTCGCAAAATTTGCTGCACTACACATTGCGCCGCTTCGGCATTGAGACCACGTTTGTCAAGCCGGGTGACATCGACGGCTGGCGCACGGCGGTGCGGCCCAATACCAAGCTGTTTTTTGGTGAAACCGTGGGCAACCCGGGGCTGGATGTGCTGGATATTGCCAGCGTTAGCGCCATTGCCCACGAGGCCGGTGTGCCGCTGCTGGTGGACTCGACCCTGACGACGCCCTGGTTGTTGAAGCCGTTTGACCACGGTGCAGATTTGGTCTACCACTCGGCCACCAAGTTTTTGAGTGGCCACGGCACGGTGATTGGTGGGCTGGTGGTGGACGGTGGCAGCTTTGACTGGGACGCGCCCTCTGACAAAACGACGGGCGCAGCCAGCAAGTTCCCCGAGCTGTGCCAAGCCTATGACGGCTTTCACAACATGGTGTTTTCTGAAGAATCCACCGTGGGCGCGTTTTTGTTGCGCGCCCGGCGCGAAGGTCTGCGCGACTTTGGCGCGTGTTTGAGCCCGCACTCGGCCTGGCTGATCTTGCAGGGCATGGAAACGCTACCACTGCGCATGGCGCGGCACATGAGCAACACACAGCGCGTGGTCGAATTTCTGGCGGGCCAGCCGTTTGTGGCGCGCGTGGGCCACCCGATGCTTGAGAGCCACCCCAGCCACGTGCTGGCGCAAAAGCTGCTGCCACGCGGCGCGGGCTCGGTCTTCAGCTTTGATTTGAAAGGCAGTCGTGCCCAAGGCAAGGCGTTTGTAGAAAGCCTCAAACTGTTCAGCCACCTGGCCAACGTGGGCGACTGCCGCAGCCTGGTGATTCACCCGGCCAGCACCACACATTTCCGCATGGATGACGCGGCGCTTGCCGCTGGTGGCATCACCCAGGGCACGATTCGCCTCTCCATCGGGCTGGAAGACCCCGATGATTTGATTGACGATTTGAAACGTGCCCTGAAAGCGGCGGAGAAAGCAGCATGAATTTCAATGTTAACGGCCATTGCACCTACTGCTACACCGGCGGTAAGCCCTTTGATCCGGCCAAACCCACGGTCATCTTCATCCACGGCGTGCTCAACGACCACAGCGTGTGGATTTTGCAAACCCGCTACCTGGCACACCATGGCTGGAACGTGTTGGCGCTGGATTTGCCCGGTCATTGCCGCAGCGCCGGTACACCGCCAGCCAGCGTGG
Organism: Rhodoferax sp.; assembly: GCF_028688795.1. Classification (GTDB taxonomy): domain Bacteria; phylum Pseudomonadota; class Gammaproteobacteria; order Burkholderiales; family Burkholderiaceae_C; genus Rhodoferax. Next base: position 20,979 of record NZ_JAQTXM010000008.1, read on the forward strand.
AAGACGCCGCCGACTTTGTGCTCGCCCTGATGGACGCGGCAGGTCTGGAGAAAGCCGTGCTGATTGGCCACAGCTTTGGCTCGCTGATTGCGATGGAAGCCGCTGCGCGGGCGCCAGAGCGCATCAGCCAGCTGGTGCTGGTGGGCACGGCATTCCCCATGCGCGTGTCCCCGGCCTTGCTCGAAGCTTCCGTCAGTGCGCCGATGAAGGCGCTGGAAATGGTGAACGTGTTCTCACGGTCGACCCTGGCCCCACCGCCTTCTGCCATGGGGCCGGGCACCTGGGTTTACGGTGCGTCGATGGCGTTGGGGCGACGTGTGCTGGCCAGCAACACCGCCGTCAATGTTTTCTACACCGGCTTTAAGGCGTGCGACAGCTACCAGAACGGCCTGCAGGCCATGGCGCAAGTGACTTGCCCAGTGTTGTTTGTGTTGGGCAAAGTTGACCAAATGACACCACCCAAGGCCGCGCAAGACCTGATCAAGGCGGCCAGGAGCACACCCAAAGTGGTGTATTTGCCCGGCGGGCACCAGCAAATGAACGAAACACCGGAGGAAATGCTGGCAGCGCTGCAGGGATTTTTGAAACTGCCTGTTTTTTAAGCGCACCCCGCAGCATCAGCACTGACGCCGATTTGCCGAGTTGTTCCATCACTTGTCCACAAGTTTGGCCACGCTTTGTGGGGACAAAAGCCCAGTCTGTGAATGGGGGCGGTGACGCCAGCTGGCTGGGAGTCTTTAACGGTAGTGGCGAAGCACCCGGTAGCGTTGCGCCGTGTCCCCCGTGGACAGTACCAACGCAAAACCCGAGACCTGCCACTGCACAGGCATCGGAGCTGGTGGCAGAGTGGCTTCATCTGCCTGCCGCGCCAGCGTCACATGGGGTCGGTAAGGTCGGGCCTCCACAGCTAGGTCAAGCCGCTGCAGAGCCAGGCCCAAGGACCCGTGCAGTGCACTCATGCGTTTGGGGATGACCGTCGGGCACAGCACCGCCAAGCCATGGCGCCAGAGCGCAGGCTGGTCCAGCACCAGCGCAAAAGGCTCAAATGGCACAGCGGCACTGGTTTCAATGGCGTTCACTTGGTCCGCAGCAACATTGCCCAAAAAATGCAGGGTGACATGCCAGTCATCTGGCGCATAACGCACACAACCGCTGGGCCAATGCCATTGGTCGGCATGCGCCTGCAGTTGACCCCGCAGGCTGTCGCTGGGCCAGAGTGCCAGAAAAAGTCGTTGCGTTCGGGCAAGGCTCATGGCGTTTTTCTAAATTTATAGCGCCTCACGCATATATATAAAGGGCCAGCGGCCATTTTTTCTTAAATTTTCGGTGCTGGGTTCATGCTGTAACAACAAGGCATTAAAGAGCGGCTCCATCAGCGTGGTGTCCGGGTTGGTCAGTAACACGTAACGCGCTTCACCACTCTCTCGCTCTTCCTGCAGCTGACCTACCCAATCCAGCTCAACCAAAGTCTCCAGCACCGGTTCAAGTTGCAAAGTGTCCACTTTCAGCAGCTGTGCCAATTCAGTCATCGTCAAACCCTTGGCAGCGCTGGCCTGCAGCGGTGCCAGCTGCTGCAGCGTTTCCAGCGCCAGCAAAAAATGCCAGCCATGGTTCGGCGCGCGGCGCTGCACCCCACTGAGCAGGCTGGGCAAATACGCCGTGATCACGGCGCCCAGCAGCACGATGACCCATGCGGTGTAAATCCAGATCAGCAATATGGGCACTGTGGCAAACGCACCATACAGCACAGAGTAAGTGGGCACTTTGCCCAGGTACAGCACCAGCAGCCACTTGGCCAGCTCAAACCCGGCAGAAACAAACACGCCGCCCACCCAGGCATGTGACCAGCGCACCTGGGTGTTGGGCACATAGTGGTACAAGGCTGCCATACCCCAGGCCAGCAGCACAAACTGCAAGGTATCGAGCAGCAGTTGCACACCGCCAGGCAGCGCGCCCACCACCCCTTTTGAAGCCGACAAGGCATAAGACGTCAGGCTCAAACTCAAACCCAGCAAAAATGGCCCCAGCGTCACCACCGCCCAGTACACCAGCACCCGCTGACCAAAGGGGCGGGGTTTGCGCACCCGCCAAATGCCGTTCAGGGTGCGGTCAATGGTCAGAATCAACGCCAAGGCTGTGACAAACAGCACTGCCAAGCCGACACCACCCAATTTGCTGGCCTTGCCGGCAAACTGCGTCAAATAGCCCAACACCTGGCGCGCGATGCTGTCCGGGATCAGGCTCTGCACCAGCCACTGCTGCAATACCCCCTGAAACTTGGCAAACATCGGAAACGCGGTGAACACGGCCAGCGCCACGGTGACAAACGGCACCAGCGCGATCGTGGTGGTGAAGGTCAAGCTGCTGGCGGTTAGCCCCAGGCGGTCTTCACGAAAGCGCTCACGTAGCGTGTAGGCGGTGTTCTTCCAGGGGAAATGCGAGAGGTCTTGCAGAAAAGCTTCCAGCCTCTGGGGCCAGGTCATGCGGGAGGTGCGGGAGATGGAGGGGAAACTCATGGCCGCTATGATGCCATCCCCATGACCCATACCTCCACCTCCCCCACCACAGCCGCAACCCCCAGCGTGGCATTGACCCGTATTTTGGCTGTAGGCAGCCTGCTCGGGCTGATTGTTTTGGGCCTGGCCTGGGAGCTGGTGCTGGCACCGATTCGCCCAGGGGGCTCGTGGTTGGCGCTCAAAGTGCTGCCACTTTGCCTGCCTTTGGCTGGTTTGCTGAAAAACCGCATGTACACCTACCGCTGGGTCAGTCTGCTGGTGTGGCTGTATTTCACCGAAGGCGCGGTGCGCGCTTACAGCGACAAGCCGCCTGGCAATTATTTGGCCATGATTGAGGTCTTTTTGTGCCTGACCTTGTTCACCGCCTGCGCGCTGCATGTGCGCCTGCGCCTGAAAAATGCGGCAAAAGCCAGCCTCACCTCGGCAACCTCGATGGCCACACCGACACCCGACCATGCAAACTCTGCTCAATAAGGTCAAAGCCATCGTTGGCACAGCCCATGTGCTGACCGACGGTGATCTGAGCGCCTGGACCCAGGACTGGCGCAAACGTACACAAGGCAAGGCGCTGGCAGTGGTGCGACCGGCAAGTACGGATGAGGTGGCGCAAGTGGTCAAGGCCTGCGCCGACCATGTGACGCAGCACCCCAACTGCGGTCTGAGCATCGTGCCGCAAGGTGGCAACACCGGCTTGGTGGTGGGCTCAACCCCGGATGAATCAGGCCAGCAAATTGTGCTGAGCCTGCAACGCCTGAACGCCGTGCGTGCGGTGGACGGCGCCAACCTGACCATGACAGTAGAGGCCGGTTGCATACTGCAAGCGGTGCAGGCGCGCGCCGAGTCAGCAGGTTTTTTATTTCCCCTGAGCCTGGCCGCTGAAGGCTCCTGCACCATTGGCGGCAACCTGGGCACCAACGCCGGCGGCACCCAGGTGCTGCGCTTTGGCAATGCGCGCGACCTGTGCCTGGGGCTGGAAGTGGTGACGCCGCAGGGCGATGTCTGGCAGGGTTTGAGCGGCTTGCGCAAAGACAACACCGGTTACGACCTGAAAGACCTCTACGTCGGCGCTGAGGGCACACTGGGCATCATCACCGCCGCCACATTGAAACTTTACCCGCAGCCCAAGGCCCAACTCACGGCCTGGGCGGGCGTGCCGTCGATCGACGCTGCGGTGCGTTTGCTGGGTCTGGCGCACCAGTATTTGGGGGCAAACCTGACCGGATTTGAGATGATGGGGCAATTTTCCCTGAGTCTGGTGGCCAAACACTTTGACGCTTTGCGTGTGCCGCTCTACCAGCACAGCGCGTTTTGCGTGCTGCTGGAAAACGCCGATTCAGAGTCTGAAGACCATGCCAGAGCCCAGTTTGAAAGCTTGCTGGAAGCCGCACTTGATCTGGGCTGTGTCCTTGATGCCGTGGTGGCCGAAAACCTGACCCAAGCCAAAACCCTGTGGCAGATTCGCGAAAGTATTCCACTGGCGCAGGCGCTAGAAGGCCTGAACATCAAGCACGACATCTCCGTGCCCGTGTCAAGTATGGCGGCGTTCGTGGCCAGCACCGATGCGCTACTGGCGCAGGCCATCCCCGGGGTGCGACTGGTCAACTTTGGCCACTTGGGCGACGGCAATTTGCACTACAACGTGCAAGCGCCTGAAGGCCAGGATGCCGCTGTGTTTTTGCGTGAGCAAGAGCCTCGCGTGAACGCCCTGGTGTTTGACTCAGTGATGGCACATGGCGGCTCCATTTCTGCCGAGCACGGTGTGGGCAGCCTGAAAGTGGCGCATTTGACCCACTACAAATCACCGGTGGCGCTGGCCACCATGCGCGCCATCAAACTGGCGCTGGACCCGCAAAATCTGATGAATCCAGGGCGCGTGGTACGACCAGCCAGCCCATCATGACATGGCGGCTTGTCGCAGCGTCTGCACCACCGGCCGGTTGAGCACCTCGCGCAGGCCCCACCAGCCTGCAGCCAGCGCCAACGCTGCACCGGCCAGCGAGCCCAGCAAGGGCACCCACAGCGACACCGCCCATTCAAAGTCAAACACATAACGCGCCAGCGCCCAGCCGACCGCACTGGCCACGATCGAGGCCAAAAAACCCGCCAGCAAGCCAACCCCTGCCAGTTCAATGCGCTGCACCTGGCGCAACAGGCTGGCGCGTGCACCAATGGCGCGCATGATGGCAAATTCGCGGGCGCGCTCGTCGCGCGTGGCGGTCACCGCGGCAAACAGCACCACCAGGCCGGCCGCCAGCGTGAAGGCAAACAAAAATTCCACCGCCCCAATCACTTGGTCCAGCACGCGCTGAATTTGGGCAATGGTGGCCGTCATGTCAACGTTGGTGATGTTGGGGAACTGGCGCACCAACGCATTGTCGAAACCTTTTGTCTCGGGTGCCTTGAAGGCACTCATGTAGGTGGCGGGCACGCCTTCGAGCTTGTTGACCGGGTACATGACGAAGAAGTTGGCCCGCATTGAGCCCCAGTCGACCTTGCGCAGCGAGGTGATTTTTGCGCTGGTTTGCATGCCGCCAACATCAAAGGTCAAGGTGTCGCCTAGCCCAAGGCCAAGCGTTTTGGCAATGCCTTCCTCCACACTGATGGCACCCGCCTCGTCCTCCTGCCAGCGCCCGGCCACCACAATGTTCTGGCTGGGTTGCGTGGCGCTGTTGGAGAGGTTGAATTCACGGTCCACCAAGCGCCGGGCACGTTCATCGGCGTAATCGTCGGGGCTGACGTCGCGGCCGTTCACAGCCACCAGACGGCCGCGGATCATGGGGTACCAGTCAAACTTGCTGATGCCTGCACTTTTGAGCGCTTGGGAAAACGCCTCACCCTGCTCGGGCATCACATTGATGACAAAACGGTTTGGTGCATCGGGTGGCGTGGCAGCGCGCCAACTGCTGATCAGGTCCGTGCGCAACAACACCAGCAGCACCAGCGCCAGCATGCCCACCGCCAGGCTGCTCACCTGCACCACGGCAAAGGCTGGGCGCGCCGCGATTTGCCGCGTGGCGAGCACCAGCGCCGTGGGCGCGGTTTCATCATTGACGACCGTGCGCAACAGCTTCACGGCCAGCCAGCTCAAGGCCGCGAACAACAGCGTGGCCGCGGCAAAACCCCCGACGGCAATCAGGCCCAGTTTCACATCGCTGCTGGCGGCCATCAGCAAGGCGGCAAAGCCGAGAATGCCCACGCCCAGCACGGTGAGCGATGCCGGCTTTAACCCCCCAACATCACGCCGGATCACACGCAGCGGCGGCACTTGCGCCAACTGCAACACGGGTGGCAGGCCAAATGCCAGCAGCAGCGTCAGGCCCATGCCCATGCCAAACAGCACGGGCCACAGGCCCGCGCCCGGCAAGGCAGCGTCCACCAAACCAGCCAACAGCGCCACAAACCCGTAATGCACGCCAAAACCCAGCAGCACCCCCACGGCACTGGCCAGCAGCCCAATCAAGATGAATTCAAAGGCATAGGCGGCGGCAATGGTGCGCTGGGGCAAGCCCAGCACGCGCAGCATGGCGCAGTCGTCCAGGTGGCTGGCAGCAAAGCCGCGCGCGGCCAGCGCCACTGCCACCGCACTCAGTAAGGCCGCCAGCAGCGCCACCAGGTTCAAAAACTTCTCAGCGCGCGCCAGCGTGGTACTGAGCTCGGGGCGGCCACCTTGCAGCGCTTCAATGCGAACGCCGCGCACGGTGTGCGCCACAACCTGCGCCTGCGCCCAGTCGACAAAGGCCTGCACCGCCTGCTCTTCGCCCGCCACCGCCAACCGGTAATTCAGACGGCTGGCGGGCTGAATCAGGCCTGTGGCGGCCACATCGGCCTGATTGATCATGACGCGCGGCGCGAAGTTCATGAAGCCGGCGCCACGGTCTGGCTCGTTGGTAATTATGCGACTGACCTTGAAGCTGCCGTCGCCCAGCAGCAGGTCGGTACCCACCTGCACATTGAGCGCGTTGAGCAAGGCCTCGTCCACCCAGGCCTGGCCGGGGCCAGGGATGTCCTGAGTCAGCGCGCCAGCCGCACCAGGCTGCTCGCTCACCCGCAAACGCCCGCGCAAGGGATAACCCGGCTCAACCACTTTCAAAGACACCAGCTTGGTGCCAGCGCCTGCGGCATCAGGCGCGCGCGCCATGGTGGGAAAACTCAGGGTTTGCACCTGCGCCAAGCCAAAGGTATTGACCTGGGCCAGAAAGGCCGCAGGTATTTGATTGTCACTGGCCACAACGGCATCGCCGCCCAGCATTTGACGGGCATCACGCTGCAGTCCACCTTTGAGCCGGTCGGCAAAAAAACCCACCGCCGTCAGCGCCGCCACCGCCAGTGTCACCGCCAACATCAGCAAACGCAATTCTCCGGCACGCAAATCACGCGTCAATGAGCGCCAGCCCAGTTTCAGGAAGGAAATTTTCATAGGGGAACGATACCTTATGAAAACCGAAAGTGCAGAAGTCCTTATTTTTCACCAGGTGGGCATTGCCTGCCCTGGTACTCACAACACCCTAGCCCTTAACGCAGGCCCAGCAGCACCGCTTGGAAGTTACCCGTGGCGCCAAAAGTCAGCGCCGTTTCGAGCATAGTCAGCGGGGCCGGCCGGAGCAGAAGTGCGAGAGGGGTCATGGAGCAAATGACAGCAGAGGCGTTTTTGTGCCCGTGATTGGGCTGATACATGGCCAATTTGATATCTCTCCAGGTAGTAACCACTCAGAACCACCCATCGCTTAGAGAAGTCCAATTGTCGATTTCCATGAAATAGTTAGGTTTGATGCCAAACCTAACCAATCTTAGACAACTCCGCCACAACTGCCCGCACCGTGTTTTACGGCAAGAATCGGTCGTGATACTCTGGACTGGCGATAAATCCACCGACGACAGTGACCTCAGGGATGCTGCTGCTTTGCTGGTTCACCCACCAGTCAAATCCCGCCTGCTCAGCTGGTCGACCCAACAGACCCAGATAATCCAGCGCCACACTCAGCTTGACATCGCTTGCCGCCGTGTACTCTGCCGACTCGGTCAAGCCCAGCGACACCACGCCTCGGCTGGCTCCTGCTGCCAGTTGCGCGCCCCACTGCGTTTGCTCTTGCGCCGTGGCGGCCCGCCCCAGCACGCTTTGGTATTGGGACTGGATGAAGGCGGTGTCGTTCAGGCTGCCGTACAAGGCAGTGAACTCGGTGCTGGCCACAAAGGCAGCTGCAACCTGGCTGATGGTGGTTCCCGTTTGTTGCTGGTCCATCCAGAAGCTCATGCCAGGGGCATCGGGCAGACGCTGCAAAGCACCAAAGTACAGCCGGGCGATGGCGCCAGTGCCACTCTGGAACTCGGGGGAGTCCAGGAAGGCCACAGCGGCTTCGGCACGGCTCAGGCCCGCGTCAATGCGTCCTTGCCAGTACGCAACGCCAGCGGTTTCTCCTTCACGGTAAAGGATGTCGCGGTAGAGCTGCATGGCAAAGAATTTGGAGCTGGTGAACACATCGTTGTCTTTGATGCCCACAGTTAAGCCGTTGGCAAACTCAAGCGCATCCGGGAACTGATCATTGTCGGTGTCGTTGGGGTTGCTCGGTTGAAAATAGCCTGCTGCACCGGGGTCGGTTATGACGCCGTCCGCTTTGCCATCTGAGTCAAACCGACCGCCATCGGTAATCTGGAAGTCAAGCCGGGTTTTGCCGCCGTCGCTAACGACCTGGCCGCCAAAGGCTGGGCTGGCCAAGTTGACCCAGGTGCTGCTGATGGGATCTTTTTTCCAGTAACCATTCACAGCCAAGCTGGCATCGACAAACAAGCTGAAGGTCTCGGTGGTGCCAGCGAAACCTACGTTGGCACTGAAGGCAATCAGGCCTATTGGCATCTGCAAGCTGTCTGGCGCGTCAGCGGGCCGGTCAAGCTGGTGCTGGTTGCTCAAGCTGGCAGTGTTGCTGTCGGCGGTGTCAATATTGCCATTGCGCGAGTCTGCGACCAACGACACGTAAATCGATGGCGCATTGCTGGGGTTGCTCTGGGCTGTGGGTGTGTTTAAAAACGGGATCGATGTGACGTTGGACTGCAACGCATCTGCCACACCATCACCGTTACCATCACCCAGGTGCCCGCCTGTTTTGGCAGGGGCATTGTTTTCAACGTTTGGTGTGGCGCCATCGGCATCATTGAGACTGACCGGGCCGACTCCTAAAATATTCACAATCACGCCATCGGGCAAGTTTTTGATGTCAACCGTCCCCGTCCCCTTGTTGTCAATCGTCACGGTTTGGCCTGCTGGCACACCAGACAGGTCAACCACCTGATTGCCGGTGCCAGTGATGTTAAGCGTGGCACTATCCCGAATACCGCTGGTGGTGACGGTACCTGTGCCGGTGTTGTTGAGGGTAACCTCTCCGCTGGGCGCGGTCACAGTGGTGGGGCCACTGCCGGTGGTCGTGACCGTGCCGCCACCTGTTGGCGCAGTGACGACAGCTGACGTGGTGCCAGTGTTGTTGACGGTAGTGTTGCCTTGCGCGTCGGCTGTGGTAGTGGTGCCGCCAGGTGGCGTTGGTGCGGGCGAACCGCCACCGCCACCGCCACCCGTACTCGGCGTGACATTGCTTACCGCTGTGGCTGCCAGACTGGCGGCGTCGTTGCCTGCGGCATCCTGCAGCGCAGCCACGTCGTTGCCGGTGGTTGGGTCGGTGTAACTCACCGTCACGGCTGCGCCAGCGACAACGGCGGTGCCTAGCGTAAGTGTGACAGTCTTGGCTGTGGCGTTGACGGCTACGCCTGTGACGGTGTTGCCACTGACGGCGAAGGCAGAAGTGAGCGGCAAATTGGTCGCGTCCAGGTTGCTGGCGTCGGTGAAGGTCATCACCAAGGTGTTGCCATTGACCGTGGCAAAGCCAAACGCCGGGCCTGATGTGTCGCCCACAGCCACACCCCCTTCCGGATTTTGATCCAGCAAGGTGATGGTCAAGGCCTGTGTGGCCGTAGAACCCAGGTCGTTGCTGGCTTTGACGATCACGTTGTAGACCCGGTTGACACCGGCGTCGTCTGGAATCTCGTAGTCTGGTGCCGCCTTGAAACGCAGCAGGTTGCCGGAGACGATCTCAAACTTGGCTTGGTCAGGGTTGTTGGTCCCGTCCACCGTTGAATCTACGCTGAAGGTGATCGGGCGGCTGTTGGGGTCGGTCGCAGACAAGGCAGTCACCAGCTGCGTGTTTTCCATCACAAAGAAGCCGTTGCCGATGGAAATGCTTGGTGTCACGCCAGTTTGCAGGTTGACGTTGACTGACACCGGCGCAGCTTGTCCACCCGTGCCACCGTCATTGAGGGTAAAGCTGACGGTGCGTGAGGTCAGTGCCGGGGCGGCCTGGTCGTTGCTGAACTGGATGGCTTTGATCAGCGCTGTCACCGCAGTCGGTGTTGCGTTGCTGTCAAAAGTCACGACCAAATCCGCCGTGCCTGTGCCGCCTGTGAATGTGCCAATCTGGGTCCCCGCGTAGCTCACGGTACCCGCGCCGACGCTGATCTGCCCTGGTGCAGCCCCTACGTTTTGAATGGTCAGGGTATCGTGCGCCGGGTCGCGGTTGAAGCCGATGGACGCGCGCAAACTGCCGCTATTAAAGTTTGCAGAATCGTCTACAACCAAGACGTCACCCCCCTGCTCAAGCCCCTTGGCACCGGAACTGGCCGGGTAGGTCAAGAGATCAGTGCCCAGGTTGTCAATGCGAGGCGCTTCGTTGACATTGGTGACCGTGACGACCACTGCCTGGGGCGAAGAAACACCGGCTTGCGAGTCGGTTGCCAACACGTTGAAGCTGTAGCTGGACTTGGTCTCAAAATCCGGACTGACTTTTAAGGTGACCGCGCCAGTCACGCTGTTGATATCGAAAGCACTGGCGTCTGCACCACTCAGGCTGTAGGTCAACGTCTGATTTTCGACATCGGTGGCTGTTGCTGTGTAGACCACTGTGCTGACCGCAATGTTCTCCGCCAAGCTGACAGGCCCAGCACCGCTGGTGACGACAGGCACGTCGTTCACCGCCGTGACATTGACCCGGCTGGTGATGGCCAGTTCGGAAGTGTTGTGGTCGCCGCCATCGTCTTTGAGGTTGACCAGCGTCACGGCGCGTACGCCTTCGGTGGGGTTCTGGCTGGTGTTTTCGTATTTCAGACCATTGACAAAGCCGTTCCAGTTGCTGCCCGTGTCGGTTTTTGTCAGGGTGACTGTGGCTGTGCCACCGGTGACGCTGACCGTGTAATTGACACCGTTTGATGCAACTTTAGACACTAGGTCATGCGTCAGGGCGACTTGCGTGGTGCCCACCACCAGTATTTCAGCAGCCCCATCACGCAGGCCGCTGACCATCACCTTCAACTCGGTGATGTTTTGACCGGTATCGACGGCGCTGGCAGCGGTCGCGGTAAACAAAGCCTTGGCGGCATCTCCCTCGGCGAATGCCACGGGCGTTGCCAAGGTGCCTGCAGCTGTGGCGGTCAGGGTCGGGATGTCGTTGACCGGTGTGACCGTGATGGTGAAATTAGTTGCCTGATCACCAACCGCCCCGCTGTCCGAATCAGTCAGCGCCAGCCCATCGCTGACATTGAAGGTGAAGCTGTCGCTGGTGGTTTCCGAGCCATCATGCAGGTATTTGATGCGGTTGGCAGCAATGTCGGCCAGTGCAAACTTGCTGCCGCTGGTCAACGCGGTTTCTGCGCCGTCCATGATGCCGTTGCCGTTGAGGTCGCGGAACAAGGTGCCGTGGGTCGGGGTGGAGGCCAATACGACTTTCAAGCCACCGGGCTGCTCGGTGTCGGTGGCAGCCAACAGGGTATTGGCAATCGTCACCACACCGGCTTCGGCCACCGTTGCGGTGTTATACACGCCGCCCGTAGTTACGGTGGGTGCGGTGTTACTGGAAGGCGTTACACCGAGACTGTCACCAATATCCACCGTGGCACTGATGCCGATGGTGCCAGTGTCAAAACCACCGGTCGTGCCGACAGCATCATCCACCAAGGTGGTCAGTGTGACGACACGCAAGCCTGCCACAGGCGCGCCTGCGGTGTTGGCAAAAGTCAACCCTTCCACCAGTGTTTTGGTTTGCGCCTCGGTCAGACCCACATGGGTCAGTGTCACTGTGGCCTCCCCACCCGTAACGCTGATCGCGTAGCTGACACCACCCAAAGCGCCTGCAGGAAGTGGAGCCGGGTAGGTGATTGCGGTCGTAACAGCATCAGCCAAATCAACTTGAACCCCGTCCACTGTCAGCTTTTCAGCCACACCGTCTTGCAAACCACTAACGGTCAGGGTCAGGGTTTTGATGGTTTGCCCGGCTTCCACTGTGCTGACGGCCACGCCGGAGAACAGGCTGGTGGCGCCCACAGCGGCGGCACCAAATGAGCCATCACCAGTCAGCACCGGCGCATCGTTGATGTCGGCAGCTGGAGCAACAACCGTCACGGCAGCACTATCGATATTTTCTGCATTGCCACGGCCATCCGTGTAACTGACGATGGCTTTGTATTGCGCGCTAGTTGCTGCATCACCCGGCAAAGCGTAAGTTTTGCTGGTGGCGCCGCCCACAGGCGTCCAACTTGTGCCGTTGTCGGTGCTCACCGCCCACTGGTAGCTCAGCGGGCCAAGGCCGTCAGCGTCTGTCAACGCACTCGTGTCGGCTGTCAGGGTTTCACCGGCTTGTGGAGTGCCATCGTTGGTGACGGAGACACCACCGGTGCCGCCCGTATTGGTAAAGGCCACCGTGCCGGTCGCTGCGCCGGTCAATGTGTTGAGCGCATGTCCAACAAAGGCATCCTGGAAGCTCACCTGTACTCGAACCTGCTTGCCTTGGTCAGACGCCTGCAATGTGTAAGTTGTTGCGCTGGAACCTACGTCTTCCCAGGTCGTCCCGTTGTAGGTCTGCCACTGATACGTAAACGTCGGCGTTGCCGGTCCGTCGGCATCTGCAACACTGCTGGTGTTCACCGTCAGCACCTGGCCCGGTGTCATGGTGCCTGTCACCACCGGCGTGCCGGTCGCGACATCGTTCACCTCGGTCACCGTCAAGGTCACCGTGCCAGACTGGTTGGTGGCGACATTGCTGAAGGCATAGTCCTCCATGCCATCGACCACCTTGAAGCCGAAGGTATCGGTACCTGTGAGATTGATGCCGTCGGGGTTGGCGCCGCTGTGCTTGTATTTGATCTGGCCGGCATCTACCTCCGCCTGCGTGAAGTAACCGGTGCTGGTAATGGCTTTGATCAAAAGCGCCGAAGACGTGTCGGCCGTAGCGTTTAGCGCCTCGCCCGCATCCACCACGCCGTTGTTATTGCTGTCGCGGAAGAGCACGCCTTCGGTCACGGCATCAGGCACCGAGGTCAAGATGTACTTCAGCGTGCCGATGGTGTTATCCACATCAGTGCTGTTGAGGTCGGCGTTGGTGAATACATGCACAGCGCCTTCGTTCAACGCACCGGCGTAGTCACCACCTTTGATCGGAGCGTCATTCACCGGAATGATGCCAATGGTGGTGGTGGCTGATACACCCGTGTTGTCTTGTTGATCAATGATCGAGGTGGTGACGTTGCGCGGCGTAACCGACGGGTTCTCAGAGGTGTTTTTATAGCGCACCTCGCGCAAGCCCTGCTGGAAGGTGGTTGCGTCCTTGTTGCCCGCAAAGACAATTTTGTGAATGCCAGCAGCAGTCGATGCCACAGAATTGTCTGATGCGTCGTACCAGGTCGTGGTGATGCCATTGGCCGCCAGATTGGTCACGATGTTGCTGGCAATGAACAGCGACTCGGTGCTGACCGCACTTGCTGTGTCCAGCGGGTTGGTGAGTGTTACGGTGACGGTTTTGAGGTTGCCGTCCAGGTCGGTGATCAGTGCCTCAGTGCCCGCAACATAGCTGCCGGCACCGCCTTCGGTATAGCTGGTGGTGTAGCCAGTGCCTGCCACAGCGCTGCCACTCAGGTCAACCACGGGAGTCCACAACACCATGACCGTGCTGGTGGCGGCACCGGCGGCATAGCCGGTCGCGGCCAGAGGTGCAGATGCAGTGGCCGTGGTCACTTGCGTGCCATCCAGCCAGAAGGTCAGCGCACTGTTGTTGGCCAGCGTAGTAAGCGGGCCGCTGGCGATGAAATGCTGGTGGTCAGCACCCACGCTGGATACCGTGTAGCCGCTGTCCACCCCACCAATCAGGATTTTTTGACCGACAGCAATGCTGTTGTTGACCGCCGTCGTTGTGAATGACGCCACATTTGACACCAGGCCGTTATCAACGATCGCCTTGTCTTGCACGGTGATGGTGATGGTGCGGTTGCCGGCAAACGCACCATCGTTGGTGTTGTTGTAAACCACCGTTTTCAGGGCATTTTGGTAGTCTGCGTGGGTGGCCGTGCCAGACAGTGTCAGCTTGGTGGCATCTGTAAGCCCACCGGTGCCGGTGCCGTTACCGGTGATCGTGATCGTACCGCTGGCCCCAACGTAGCTAGCGCCCGAGGTGGAGCTTAGCGTTTCGTAAATGTTGCGTGAGTTGTCCCAGGCACCATTGGTGATTTCCACCGTCGCGCTTACCAATGTGGTGTCGCCGTCAATGCTGTCGGTGATCGTGATGTCGCTGTCTACCACCTGCACCGCACCGCCACGAGGACGAAATACCACGGCATGGTCATTTCCGGTCAGGTCAGCACCAGTGGCATTGGCGGGTACCACCCCAGCGGCGGTGCTGTTGTCCAGATTCAAGTCAAGAATCGGGGCGTTGTTAGTGTCCGTCACGTTGACATTCACAGTCGTCAGCGTGACAAAGCCCGAAACGCCATCATTGGCTGTCAGGGTAATCGTGGCCGCCGCCAGGACAGTGCCCACAATATTGTTCGGCGCGCTGGTATAGGACACATTGCCGGGTGTTTTAAGCCAGGTGTTGATGTCAGCAAGCGTGCCTACCAAGGTTAGCGTACCGCTGTCGCTGCCGGTAACGGTCACGCCACCGCTGGTCGCGCCGGTGATCTTGCCCTCGCTGGCCGCTAGCTTGACGGTCGCGGGGCCGGTGTTGTCTGGGTCAGACAGGGCGAACGTGGAGGGAATGACCAGCGCAGTTTTCTGGTCTTCCACCACCGTGAAGACGGTTGGCACATCGCGCACGGACGGTGCGTCGTTGGCGCCGCCGATGGTGATTTCCAGCACACCCATGTCGCTCAGCAGAGTGGTGTCGGTCACCGTGTAATTGAAATAGTCTTTGACGGTGTTACCCGAATTCAGCTCCTGAACCGAGTAGTTAGACTGGTTCACGCGGTAGGTGTAGGCCCCCGTCGTCTTGTTGACGGTCAGCGTACCGTAGTCGCCGCTGACAACGTAATCGGTTCCTTCAAGCAACCCGATTTCGCCCAAACCTTCGGCGCTGCCGCTGCGCAAGCCCGTGATGTTCAAGCCTACGGTGGTGTTTTGGTCGGTGTCGTTGGTGACCAAGTTGCCAGTGGCATCACTGCCCGCCGTGGCGTTATCAACCCCACCCGCTTCATTGGCCGCACCGGTGTCGTTCACTGCACCCGGCGCGACTGCACCGAGGGTGATCAGCCCGCTTTGACCAACGGGTGCTTCTACCGTGCCTTCGCCATCGGTGTAGGTAATTTTGACGGTGATGTACTTGCCGCCATCGTCGTTGGTCAACGTGTACGCGCTGAAGTTGCCGCCGACCACATCGGTTTGCGCACCCGCTGTTGCGCCGCGGTACCAGGTGTAGGTAGGCGTGACACCGGCTAGCCCGTTGGCGTCTTGCAGGGTAGCGATCAGGGTTTGTCCAGGCGTTGCTGCCCCGGTAATGGTTGCCACACCCGGCAGGTTAAGGGCCGGCACGGTCATTTCGTTAGACAGTGGCGCTTCGGCAAAACCACCGTTGTCGGTGTAGTAAGCCTGCGCCCGAATCAGCTTGCTGGACTCAGCCTGGGTAATGACGTAGGTGGCGCTGGTGGCTCCGTCGATGTCGGTCCAGTTGCCGCCGCTGGCTTTGGCTTGCCACTGGTAATGCAGGCCTGCGGGGTTGTAGCCGTCATCATCGGTTGGCGCTGTGGCGGTGAGTGTGTCGCCCAAGGCGACAGCCCCGCCATTGCCGTCACTGATGCTGAACGCGCCGCCATTGTTTTCAGCCGCCACACCGGCTGCTGATGTTGCCAGGTTCAGCGTAAAGGTGGTTTCGCCGCTGGCGCTGCCATCGCTGCCAATCACCTTGATTTTCAAATCTGGCAGACCGGCGGGCGGGTTACCAGTGAAGGCTTTGGTTGCAGGGTCGAACGTCAACCAGTAAGAGGTGCCGGATGCCGGTATCGCCGTCCAGACACCCGCGCCATTCAGGTACTGGGCGGAATAGGTAATTGCCGTGCCTTCAGGGTCGGAGAAGACGGTGCCGAGGGTCAGGTTAAACGCAGTGCCAGCGGTAGCATCCACATCGGGCAAGGTCGTGACAACAGGGGCGTCATTGACAGGGGTGACCGCAATGCTGGTGCTACCAATGTTGCTGATGTTGCTTTGCGGATCTGTGACTTGCCATGAAATGCTGCGGGCACCACTGCCCGGGTTGTCGCTGGTGGAGGCGAAGGTGATTGATTTGAGCGCCGTCACCCATTGCGCCAGGGTGGCGGAGTTGCCGGCAGACGACAGGCTCAGGACACCCGTGCCGGCGTCATAGTTGGCCAGGATGTTGCCCATGGTGGCCGAGACATTGGTGAAGGCCAGCGTATCGCCAGTCACCTTGCCACCGCTGATCGTTACCGTGGCGCTGGCGAGCATGGTGCTGTCCAGGTCTGTAATTTGTAGCGCGGGGTTGAGCGCTTTAGGGGCGGCGTTTTCAGTGTATGCGGCATCACCGGCCATGGAGAGCACTGGCGCCGGGGGGGTGGCAGTCAGCGTGATGGTGCGCGAGGCTTGCTCGGTGACCGTGCCGATGCCACCGTATTCGACGATGTAGGCTTGAATACCAGTAGTACCGGCTAGGTCATTCCACTTGCCGGGCGCCGTGCCACCAGAGGCAAAGAACTCTGCGTAGTCTTCGTCGGCGCCACTGTCATTGGGTTCTGAACCGTTCCAGTTGGCGTACTGGCCTGACTGCGTGACGGGAGTTGTATTGCCAATTGAAAAAGTGGTTCCAGCTTCAGGCCCTGTTACCCATTTCCAGGTACCCTCCGTCGCCGCATCACTGGCCCCGATCCAGGCATCCGAAGGGATCTTGCCGAGAATGAATGCATTCTCGGTGGCTGATGTGATGGTTGCCAGATACCCTGTCAAACCATTGAATGATTTTCCTGCAGCGCCCGTCTGTGCCGATGCCCAACTTATGTCGGAGCCACTGGTCACCACTTCATAGTAATGCCCGTTGTCGGGGTTGTAGGCTGCACCGCCTTTGATGGCGCTGATATTGAGAGTGACTGCGGGGTTGGTGGCCAGGTTGGTTTGCAACTTCCGCAAGGCGGCGTTGACATCTGACAGTGCCCCTTCAAAAGCAATGCTGGTCGCCGAGCCATCAGTCAGGCTACCGTAGCCGGTTGTGATGGCGGTCACCCCTGTCGTGTCAGTCAACTTGACTTTGCCACCCGTTGCATCCACCACGACACGCACGGTGCCGCTGAATCCTAAGAGTGGATCGACGCCATACACGTTGGTCCAGGTGTTTGCTGCCGCTGTGGTAGCCGTCGACGCAGCGAACGTCACTGCTGATGTCTGAACATCGGAGGACAGCGTGTAGCTGCCGCTGAAGGCAGTGCCATCACCTACCTGAAAGCCGATGCTTGTGGCTGCCGAGCCCGGTACCAGCTTCAAGTGGCCAGCATCAATCTCGGCTTTGCTGATGACATCGCCTGAGCTAACCGCTGTCCAATTGGTGCCATCGGACGATTTTTGCAAAGTGCCGCTGGCTGGCAAGCTGGTAATTTTGATGCCCGACTGAGCATCGCCGTTGGCATCGCTGTAGCTGCCGAAATCAGTGA
Organism: Rhodoferax sp.; assembly: GCF_028688795.1. Lineage (GTDB taxonomy): Bacteria > Pseudomonadota > Gammaproteobacteria > Burkholderiales > Burkholderiaceae_C > Rhodoferax. The sequence goes on from NZ_JAQTXM010000008.1 coordinate 38,444, forward strand.
TGGCCAGAATCTTGTCCGTGCCCAAAACGGTATCGATGTGGTCGTTGTTGGAGGTGGGCGCCACATTGCCCGGTGTCGGGTTGGCATCAGAGTTGCCGGTAACCAGCGTGACCGTGAAGGTGTCACTCACCGCTGCGCCCGAGGGGTCGGTAGCGGTGATCTTTAGGTTCAGCGGCAGTGGCGCGGTCGCTGTGGGTGTGCCGCTGAGGGTGCGCGAGGCTTCGTTGAAAATCAGCCAGTTTGAAGGCAGGGTTGTCGTGCCTCCGGTGCCGCTGGTGATGGTGTCCAACACTGTCCCAATACCATCAACCACTTGAACCGTGTAAGTCAGGCCCAACCCCTCAGCATCGGTAAAAATATCAGCAGGAATTTGATACGACCAGGCGCCATTGCCGTTGAAGGTCTGGTCGGCAATGGGGTCAGCGCCCGCCTTGAGAACCGGCGTGTCGTTGGTGCCGGTAATGGTGATGACCAGCGGTTGCGTGACAGAAGCACCACTACCGTCAATGACCTTGAATTCAAAGTTATCAGTGGCAGCAATTCCAACAGCCAGCGCATTGATGGCGACGAAGTTGGTGGGGGTGTAGGTCCACGCGTTGGTCGAGGTGTTGAGCGTTAGCGTGCCGTAAAAGCCAACTTTGGTCACTGTGGTCGTACCGGTGCCACCCCGGATCCCAAAAGTGACCTCTCCGCTGTCGTTGGTGTCATTGCCAGTCAAGGTGCCGGTGAGGGCACCGCTGGCCGTGGTGACGGCGCTGTCGTAAGCGGCGGTCTCGGTCAAGAATGCTGCCCCCGGCGCGCTATCAAAAACCGGCAGGTCGTTGACCGAATTGACGACGGTGCCGAGTGTGGTCGAATTGCTGGACACACCGCTGGCAGAGGTGCTGGCCTCAAGATCGCGGCTGGCTCCGCTGGTGTAGCCTCCGGTGTAGGTGTTGTCGGTCAGGTAAACCTGTAATGCGCTTGGCGTGCCGTGGTAATTTGCCTCTGGAGAAAAGCGCAGCGCAGTATCCGCAGACAGAGCCAGCCCGGAGGTGGCGGTCACCGCACCAATGTCAAACCAATTGCTGCCGTCGGTGCTGTATTGCCACTGGCCGCCACTGGCGTTGGTGTTGCTCACCACGATGACGCCACCCAGGGTGGCTCCGCTGTCAACGTCGGTAAAGCGTGGGCCAAACAGACTGGCGACGGTTGCGCCAGCGTTGTTGCCCGTAGTGGTGCCGCTGGTCTGATCTTCGTTGATGGCTGGCAGCGACACGGGTGTAGTGTTGGACGCGATCACTGGCGCATCGTTGATGGCGGTCACGGTAACCGGGGTTTCCAGTGCGGGCGTGGATTTCAGCCCATCGGCATCGCGTGCCACCACTTTGAACGCATTGAGGTTGCCGTTAGCGTTGGCACCGGGTGTCCAGTAGGCTTGATGGGTGGCGTCAATGACATCATTGGTGCCCGGGTTCCATGCTGTGGCAGAGCCTTCTGATGTCCCAATCTTGAGTGAGCCACTCGTGATGCTGGTGACTACAAAGGCGCTGACAGTGCCTGCGACCAAGCCGCCGCTGGCATCGGGTTGTTGGTCGGCTTCGTTTCCTTGGGCGGCCAGGTTGGCGTAGGTGATGGTGACCTGTGTGTCCTCGTTGCCGGTGACCACCGGTGCAGCAAAAACCGTCAGGGTAGGAGCTGGGTTGGATGCTGCCTCAATCTTGGTGATGGTGGTGGCAATATCCGCAGTATCGAGGGATGTAAAGTATTCAAAAGTGACCGATGCACCGGCAGCCAGCGAGCCACCTTTGAACATGATGGCAATGCCAGAGTCTGAAGTTGTGGTGTAGCCTGCTGCCTGCACCGGCATGGCGTAGGGGTCAGAGTTTGAAAAGCCGAAGTTGGCGACGTTGGCGCGGCTGTCCGATGAGAAGAATAGAATTTTTGCGGTGCTGCCAGCAGCAGTGTTATAGGCGTCTCCGGCCTTGCTGGTGGCTGAAACAACGGCCTGACCGTTCGCTGCAATGGTTTTTTCGACCTTGTTGACAGTGTCATAGTTACCGCCCTTGAAAACTGTATTGTCCGGGTCAAACGAGCGCATGAAGCGCACGTCGGTCATGGTGCTGCCCGTGGTGTTGGTCAATGTGACAGTGGTTTTGAAGAACTTGTCTGCCGTCTTGAATGAGTGGGTTTGCTCCACCTTCAATGCGCCGCCCACGATGCCGGTAAATTTGGCGCTGAGGTTGTCACCAGAAGACTGATTGGTCACCGAATTAGCGCTGAGCGCTGCACCACTGACACCGCTGAGATTGCTGTAGCCGCCGGTGGTGCTTCCGTTGTAGCCTGCCGCCCATCGTTCTTCGGGGGAGCCGGGCAAGAAGTAGTCAATGGCCAGGTCGGTGCCATTGCTGAATCCATCAGCATCATTGCTCATGCCGATGGCGCTGCTGCCGCTGGTGCCGTTGAAACCAGCGGGTTTGGCGGCACTGGTACCAAAAGAGCCCACCGAGCTAATGCCCAACTCGATGTATGCACCGCCCAGAAATACTTCGCTGCCTGACGTTGCGCTGTGCGCGCCGAGCGGCAGTGTGTGTTGATAAGCGGCTTGCGCGGATGCGCTGAGGGCGGCGGTTGCCTCAATGCCGCCAGTAGCCGCTTCAAGTACCCAGTCGCCACCCAGACTACCCGCACCGGTCAGATCGGTAGAGGCCGCCACATCAGCCCCAGTTAGACTGGCCAGCTCGCTGATAAAGGTGGCACCCGCCTCGCCTTCAGCCACGTTACAGCCGTAGATCAAAAAGTCAGCATCTGTGCTGAGTGCGATTTTGATGGTGGCCCACTGCGTGCTATAGCCGCCCAGGTTGGAACTGGTCAGGGTGCTACTGCCCAGGTTCAAGCTGCCGGCACTGCCGTGGGTGAGCAGGTGAATGGCTTCAATGTCGCTGCGCCCGGCCAGGGTGTCGGCCAGCAGTTGCACACCGTCAGCGCCAGCCTCCATCAAGTGAACTTCAGCGCCGGGTGGCAAGCCCGCCAGCAGCGTGGCCAAGTCGGGCAAGGTGGCGTCGATGAAATACAAGTTATTGGTGGCAAGTGCAGCGGTCATGTCAATCTCCGGGGAATGGAATATTCGCAGTGTCTTAAGCGGGAAATACCCCCGCCAGGCACCAGTGACCCTACGCCCCTAATGCCATATCAAAATGTATCAAAATATTCGATCCGATTGCGATTTCGCAACATATCCAAACCTTGCATGTTGTTGCATTTACGCTTGCAATTCGTTGGATCAGCGAGGGTTTGGAGAATTCGTATTCGGAGCACAACGGATCCGCCCAGCTTTGTCATCCGCCGCTGGAGGTGTGATCAGGTGAGCGTGGCCGGGGCGGTGAACGCGTAACCAACCATGTAGGCAGTTTTGATAGGTAACGCTTGCGCGAAGTTGTCCGCTGCTTTCTTGCGCAGGCGTGCCAGCAACACGTTAAGCCGCCCCCCCCCGTTAAGCACACGGGCGCCAAAGAGTTCTTCAATGAGGTCTTTTTTAGGCACAGCCTGGCCCTGCACCTTGATCAGGGTGTGCAGCAAAACAAACTCGCGCGAGGTGAGCTTAAGGGCTTCGCCGTTGGGTGCCGTGAGCAGCCAGTCTTGAATATCCAGCCGCCAACGCCCTGCCGATGGCTCCGTTGCCTGGTGGGGCAGCTCCAACAGGGGTTTAACGTGTGTCTGCCTTGGTCGCTTGAGCACAGCATCAATATTGGCCGCCAGTTCCATGAGGTTGACTGGTTTGACCAAATACCGGTCGGCCCCGGCACGCATCCCTGCCAGCCGGTCGTTCAGCGAATCGCGGGCACTCAGGATGATGACGGCGATGCGTGGGTTGGCCTTTAGCAGGGTGGCCACACTCAGGCCATCTTCACCGGGCAACCCGATATCAAGCACCACCACATCAACCGGTTCAGCCGTAAAGCGCCTGAAAAATGCCTCAGCACTGGGCACGCCCCAAATCCGGTAACCAGACGAGGCTAAAAATTCCTGCGTGCTTTGCATCAGGTCCAGGTCGTCTTCGACGATGGCAATACGGGGTTGGTGGCTCACGGACTAGATTTTGTCAGCAGCAGCGTCAAAACCTTGCATCTATTTGCGTTTTAATGCAACGCCACAAGGCAGATCGATGATAAATCGCGTGCCATCACCGGCCTGACTCTCGGCCCACACGGTGCCACCATGCAGGGTCACAATGCGCATCACCACGTAGAGGCCCAAGCCGGCCCCGGGTGTGCGCTCGGCTGCGCGACCGCGTCGGTACTTGCTAAAAATCACAAAGAGCTCATCAGCAGGAATGCCTAAGCCTTGGTTGGCAATCTGGATTCGGCAGTGGCCTTGGTACGCCTCAAAGTTCAAATCAATGCGCGTGCCTGCAGGCGAGTATTTCACAGCGTTAGAGAGCAGGTTGGTGAGCAAGATGCGCAGCAGCGTTTGGTCGCCTCGCAAGGACGGCAGGTTGGGCGCCAGCGCCAGGTAAAACGCGTGTTGGTCAGACATGAGTTCGGCATTATCCATGGCCCAGGCCGCGAGCTCGGCGACGTCGATGTCGTCTTTTTGCAGGGCAAAGTTTTTGCTCGCAACGCGGTCTTGGGTGAGGCAGTTGTCAAAGAAATTGCTCAGCCGCAAGGTGCCGCGGCGAATTCGTGCCACCAGAGGGTGCGCAGCATTTTCATCGCTAAGCTTGACCGCCAGCAACTGTGCGGTGGCATCAATCACTGCCACCGGCGAACGCACTTCATGCGCAAGCATCGAGATAAAGTGGCGCTGCTCGGCTTCGGTGGTTTTCATCTCCGCAAGTGCTGACCGAAGACGGGCGTTGACATCGCGCAAGCGATGCAGCCAAACCAGGCTGGTCGCCAAAATGGTCAGCAACAACACTGCCAACCATTTGGCCAAGGTGTAGTCAGTTTGAACATCGGTGACCATCTTGATTTCGAGATGGCTGTCAATGATTTTGTTGCGCTCTTGCGTAGTCAGGGTGGCAATGCCTTTGTTCAAGATATCACGCAACACGGTTTCAGACTTCAGCACACCCACCCTCAAAAGATTGTCGTAGCCAGGCACCTGGCCATTAACTTTGAGGTTGAACCAGCCTTTGTGTTTGATGGTGTGGGCCGCAACGATCAGGGAACGCAGCGTCATGTCGGCTTTTTTGTCTGAGACCAGTCCAAGGGCTTGCTCCTCGGTGTCCGTGGCAATCACCTTTAGCCTGGGAAAGTCTTTCTGAATGTGCTCCATCACGGCACTTGCACGCGGCAGCGCGATCGTCTTGCCCTGCAACCAGCCCAGGTCAGTGATGAAGGGCTGGTCTTCTCGGGTGATTAGGATGTTGGGGTCTTTGAGCAGGGGTTCGGTAAAGATCAGCCACTTTTCTCGCTCCGGGGTGCTGTTGAGAAAACTCACGAGCTGGCAGAGGCCGAGTTTTGAGGCGGCCAGGGATTCCTCCCAGCTGCCTGTGGCGTGCAGCTTGAGTGTCAAGCCAACACGCTGACTAACCAGTGCGAGCAAATCAGCCGCAATGCCGGCATGGCGGCCAGACTCAGTAATCACCTCAAAAGGCCACCAGTCAGGGTCAACACACAGTGTGACCTGAGGGTGCGCGATCAAGAAAGCGCGCTCACTGGCATCAAGCGATTGCGCACACGCTTGGAATTGCAGCACGCAAAGCAGGCCAGCCATAAGACTTTTCAAAACAAAGATTTTCATGGGGTAACGATACCGCGGCCGACAACATGCCAATGCTGCAAGCGCAAAGCCAATCGCCATGCAAGTGAAATTTCAACCGGCTTCAACCGCCTATACCGCAGAGCTTCTCGCCAATTCGGGCTGCAGCGCCAATCGCTCAACCCCGTTGTAGCAAAGAAAGCGCTTATTTGTCGCCCGGCCAATGGCGCACAAGCCCAGGCGCTGCGCCACATCCAAGCCCATTTGTGTGATGCCACTGCGTGACACAACAATCGGCACGCCCATTTGCGCCGACTTGATGACCATCTCGCTGGTCAGTCGACCCGTGGTGTAGAACACTTTGTCTGCGCCCGTCATCGGCTCACCGGGCTGCATCCACATCCAGCCAGCAATAGTATCCAACGCATTGTGGCGCCCCACATCTTCGATGAACACCCGCATCTCGGCACCTTGAAACAAGGCACAGCCGTGCACCGAGCCCGAGGATTTGTAAGTGGTTTCCTGCACGCGTATGGCGTTCACAATGCCGTACAGCTCGGATTGCAGCAGTGTGGCTGCGGGCAGTTCAATGTTGTCGACCTCGGCCATCAAGTCACCAAACACACTGCCCTGCCCGCAGCCTGTGGTCACCACCCGCTTGGCTGTGCGCGCTTCAATGTCTGAGATGCCCTGGCGGGTTTTGACGGCGGCAGCACCCACCTCCCAATCCACCGTGATGGACTCCACTTCATCCACCGAGGCCACCAGCCGCTGGTTTCGCAGAAAGCCCAGCACCAGCAACTCGGGGTGCGCGCCCAGTGTCATCAGTGTCACCAGTTCGCGTTTATCGACGTAGACGGTAAGCGCACGCTCGGCGGGGATCGACACCGTGTCGGTCTCGCCAAACTCGTTGATCACCGACACCTCGCGCGTCAGCGGCGCGCGTGCCTGCGTCAGGTACGGCAGCAAGGCGCTCAGGGCTTCTTGGCCGGGGCAATGGCCGCAGCAGGTGCTTTGCCGCTGGGTGGGCTGGTGGCGGTAGCAGGCGGCGAATGCGCACCCGACGCCTCAAGCGGTTTGGCAAGCGCCGTAGGCGCATAAGAAAAAGCGCCTGGATCGGCACAGGGCGGCAGGGCTGCAGGTGGCTTGACGTCCTTGGCAGCGACCTTGGCTGACTGGAAGTAATGAGCGGCCACCTTGTCCTGTGCCATGCAACTCCGGTACGCGTCTACCTTGCCCGCCCAGGCCGCCTTGGCTGCTGCCTCAGCCGCCTTGGCCTTGGCCTCGTCTGAAGGTGCTGGCAACTTGGCCAAAGCCGCAGAACTCATTACCGACAGCACAACTGCCGCACACAAGGTTTTCATCGTTTTATTCATTTGCGTTGTCTCCAACCATCTCAAACTCGAACCGGGTTGCCCGCAGGGGCGGAAGGGGCCGGTGCTGACCCACGTTGCGCTGGAATCTTGCCCGACTTGACGTCGTTGTACCAAAGCTCATGGTGCTCCTTGGCCCAGCCTTCAGTCACATAACCCGTCTTCATACCTTCAAGTGCGCCACGCGTGCCAATGGTGCCCATGTAGATGTGGCCGATCAAAATGGCCGCAATCCAGAACGCCATGGCAGAGTGCACCATGCTGGCAATCTGCATGTCGCTGCGCAGAAACCCCAAACCGGGCACCAGTTGGTCCAACACCAGGCCAGAGACCACCACCACCAGACCGGGGATGGTGACTGCCCACCAGAACACACCCTTTTCAGCCGCGTTGAAGCGGTGCGATGGCACCTGTTCGTCGCCCAACATGCCACCCAGTTTTTTCAACCAATTGAAGTCGGCTGCATTGGCAATGTTGTCTTTGACAAAGATGGCGATGACCATCACCAGGGACACGGCAAACAACGGGCCAATGAAGTTGTGCACGTTTTTTAGCACATAAGTCAACCAGCCGAACAAGGTGGTGCCGATCACGGGCAACAAGAAGAATTTGCCAAATGCCATCGTCAGGCCAGACACCGCCAAGGCAACGAAGGCAAATGCGTTGGCCCAATGCGCCGCCCGCTCAAACGGGGTGAATCGCTCAATCTTCTTGCTGTTGGCGGGGTAGTCGTGCCCCAAAGGCCCTTTGGTGAAGAACATGATGGCCAACGCCAACAAGGTGATCAACACCAGCGCCCCGCCATAGGGAATGAGCCAATTGTTGCGGGTTTGCCGCCAGGCTTCGCCTGCGTTGGTCAGGCGCGACCCCGGGTACTGCACAAACGGCTGGATCAACACACCCGCTTCAGGTGCCTGTGTCACGGGCAAGCTGCTGTAGCCAGCCACACCCGAGCCCACTTGGCGCCACATGGGCGCATTGTTGCCAGGCTGCACGCGAGCGCGTTCACCATTGGTTTGTGTGGCGTATCCGGGGGCTTCGGTGGCATCAGGCAAGACATCCATGATGTTCTGGCTTTGGATACCCGGCGTGGCCTGTACCACAGCGGGTGCGGCAGGAGCAGCGGCCGGGCTGGTCTGGGCCACCGCCGACCCGGTACCCAGCGCCAGCGCACAACTTAATATCAAGGCGTACTTCATGGGAGGCCTCCTGCTCAGTTCATGCGGGTGTAGTCGTTTTGGCCGTACTGCTGACGCGCCTTTAACTGCGACTCCCAGCTGGTTTTGTCGCCCGGCTTCCAGTCTTTGTTGACAAAGGCTTTGCCCGTGCCGGTGTAGGCCGCGCTGTCGTGTTTGTTGGCATCAAGTACCTGTGGTTTTTCACTGCAAGCCGACAAACCCGCCAGCAGCATCACTGAAAAAATAACTTGCTTCATGACTTGGCCCCTTCTGGTGCAGCAACGCCGGGCTTGCCCGCTTGTTTGGCACCGTACGCGGTGCCCCAGCCCCACACTTCAGCACCCTTGCCGCGACGCAACACACGGTTGCGAAAGATGTCGGCCACCACATCGCCGTCACCCGCAATCAGCGCTTTGGTCGAGCACATTTCAGCGCAAGCCGGCAGCTTGCCTTCGGCCAGGCGGTTGCGGCCATATTTTTCAAACTCGGCCTGGCTGCCATTCGCCTCGGGGCCACCGGCGCAGAAAGTGCACTTGTCCATCTTGCCACGCACACCAAAGGTGCCTTGGCTTGGAAACTGCGGTGCGCCAAACGGGCAGGCATAACTGCAATAACCGCAGCCAATGCACACGTCCTTGTCATGCAACACCACCCCTTCGTCGGTACGGTAAAAGCAGTTGACCGGGCACACGGCCATGCAGGGGGCATCGCTGCAGTGCATGCAAGCCACCGAGATGGACTTCTCACCGGGTACACCATCGTTGAGCGTGACCACGCGGCGGCGGTTCACACCCCAAGGCACCTCGTGCTCGTTTTTACAGGCGGTGACGCAACCGTTGCACTCAATACAGCGCTCTGCGTCGCAAACAAATTTCATACGTGCCATGTTGTTCTCCTTATGCGCGTTCGACGTTACAGACCGTGGTCTTGGTTTCTTGCATCATGGTGACGCTGTCGTAACCATACGTGGTGCCGGTGTTGATGGCCTCGCCACGCACAATGGGTGCCGCTCCCGTCGGGTAGTACGCCAACATATCAGCCCCTTGCCAACGCCCCGAGAAGTGGAACGGCATGAACACGGTGTCAGGCCCGACACGCTCCGTCACCAGCGCCTGCACATTCAGACGCGCCCCAGTCGGCGTTGACACCCAGGCCCGCTCGCCATTGCGAATGCCCTTATCAGCCGCCACCTTGGGGTTGATCTCGATGAACATTTCCTGCTGCAACTCGGCCAACCAGGGGTTGGAGCGGGTTTCCTCGCCGCCACCTTCGTACTCGGTCAAGCGGCCAGAGGTCATGATGAACGGGAACTTCTCATGCACCTTGTCAGCGATGTTCTTGTCCTGCACGGTCTTGAACAAAGTGGGCAAACGCCAAAAGGCTTTTTTGTCATCGTGCGTCGGGTACTTGGCCACCAAATCGGGGCGAATGCCATACAGCGGTTCGCGGTGTTTCGGGATGGCATCGGGGAAGTTCCACACCACGGCACGTGCCTTGGCGTTGCCAAACACGTGACAGCCGTGCACCTTGAGCACCACACGCTGGATGCCGCCCGACAGGTCGGTCTTCCAGTTCTTGCCCTCGGCGGCTTTTTGCTCGGCCTCAGTCAAATCGGCCCACCAGCCCAGCTTTTTGAGCAACACATGGTCAAACTCGGGGTACCCGGTAGTGATGTCAGCACCCAACGAGTGCGAGCCATCTTCTGCCAGCAAATTCACGCCATCTTTTTCCACACCGAAGTTGGCGCGGAAGTTACCACCGCCGTCCATCACGTGTTTTGAGGTGTCGTACAGGTTGGGCGAGCCTGGGTGCTTCAATTCAGGCGTGCCATAACACGGCCACGGCAAGCCAAAATAATCACCCGTGAAGTCGTAACCGGTTTCCTTGTCCTTGCCACCCTTGGCACGCAAGGTCTTCACATCAAACAGGTGCATGTTGCGCATGTGCGCCTTGAGGCGCTCCGGGCTTTGGCCCGTGTAGCCAATGGTCCAGGTGGCAGTGTTGATCTCGCTCAAAATGCTCTCCGGCGTGGGCTCGTCCATGCCGTGCACTTTTTGCATTTTGTAGTTGCCAGCCAGCTCTTTTCCAAAGCCAAGCTTGTCAGCAAACTGCTGCATGATCATGTGGTCAGAGCGGCTCTCCCACAGTGGTTCAATGACCTTTTCACGCCACTGAAGGGAGCGGTTCGATGCCGTCACCGAACCGCTGGTCTCAAACTGGGTGGCTGCCGGCAACAGGTACACCGCACGATTTGGGTTCAGGTCTTCAGGCTTGCCAGGCATCGCCGCCATGGCTGCAGTAGCTGACGGATAGGGGTCGACCACCACCAACAAATCAAGCTTGTCCATGGCACGTTTCATTTCCAGACCACGGGTTTGAGAATTGGGTGAATGGCCCCAATAGAACACGCCTCGCAGGTTGCTGTCCTGGTCGATCAGTTCGTTTTTCTCCAGCACGCCGTCAATCCAGCGCGACACCGTGATGCCAGGCTTGGTCATCATCGCAGGTGAGGCAAATTGCTTCTTGATCCATTCGTAATCCACACCCCAGACCTTGGCGTAATGCTTCCAGGAGCCTTCGGCAATGCCGTAATAACCCGGCAATGAATCCGGGTTGGGGCCGACATCGGTCGCCCCTTGCACGTTGTCGTGACCGCGGAAAATATTGGTGCCGCCACCGCTTTTGCCGACGTTACCCAAAGCAAGTTGCAGGATGCACGACGCACGCACCATGGCGTTGCCAATGGTGTGCTGGGTTTGGCCCATGCACCACACCAGCGTGCTGGGGCGGTTGTCGCTCATCATTTTGGCAACGCGAAGCACCTGATCTTCCTTGACGCCGCAAACCTCTTCGACCTTGTCAGGCGTCCAGTTGGCCATGACCTCGGCCTTGACCTTGTCCATGCCGTAGACCCGATCATTGATGTACTGTTTGTCTTCCCAGCCATTCTGGAACACGTGGTACAGCACGCCAAAAATAAAGGCAATGTCCGAACCCGAACGAATGCGCACAAATTCATCTGCCTTGGCGGCCGTGCGGGTAAAACGCGGGTCCACCACAATCATCTTGCAGCCGTTTTCCTTAGCATGCAGCATGTGCAACATGCTGACCGGGTGCGCTTCAGCGGCATTCGAGCCAATGTACAACGCGCACTTGCTGTTTTGCATGTCGTTGTAGGAGTTGGTCATGGCGCCATAACCCCAGGTGTTGGCCACACCGGCCACCGTGGTGCTGTGGCAAATACGCGCCTGGTGGTCGCAGTTGTTGGTGCCCCAAAAGCTGACAAACTTGCGCAACAGGTAAGACTGCTCGTTGTTGTGTTTGCTTGAGCCCACAAAATACACGCTGTCCGGGCCACTGGCCTTTTTCAGCTCCTGCATTCTGGCGGTGATCTCATTCAAGGCCGTGTCCCAACTGATGCGCTGGTACTTGCCGTTGACCAATTTCATCGGGTAACGCAGACGGAATTCTCCGTGGCCGTGTTCGCGCAATGCGGCGCCTTTGGCGCAATGCGCACCGAGATTGATGGGTGAGTCAAACACAGGTTCCTGGCGCACCCAGACGCCGTTTTCTACCACCGCATCCACTGCGCAGCCGACTGAGCAATGCGTGCAGATGGTGCGTTTGATCTCGATCTTTCCCTCGCCCACCAGCGTGTTGCCGCTAGCCGCGTGTGATTTTTTCACCAGCGTGAGCTGCGAGGCGGCAAGCCCCACGCCCACGCCCAAACCCGAGCGGCGCAAAAATGCGCGGCGATCCATGGTGGGCAAGGCTTGGCTCAAGCCACGGCGTAGGCTGTGAACAAACGGCGTGCGCAGATCACCACCCGAGGTACCCGATTTCTTGGTCAATAACATGGCAGTCTCCGAAAATCTTGATGAATGGCGGGTCAGACGCGTGCCGTCTTGTAGTACTGGGCAACGTGGTCACTGAGCGCATAACCCCCACCTTTTTCAGGCTTGGCTCGCTCTGGAGCAGCCGCTTGTGGCGCCACTGGCAGCGATGGCATGACACTGACCGCCGCGGCGAGCGCACCGGCCGCGCCAGCACCTGCAAAAAGAGTGCGGCGCGACAATTTGGAGGGGGATGAAGGCATGATGAGTCTCCTCAGGTGAAATACTTATGAACCCAGCGACATAGCTCTATTCGCTGGAATTTAACCATAAGCAAGTGCTTCAGCAAGCGGGAAAACCCCGGTGAACTCACGGTCGAGCCGATTCATCCGGTGCGTCAGTTCGGGTCTTCAGATCAGGACGTTTAACCTTGCGCGCATCAAGCAGCATTCATGCCACTCAATCCGATCACCCATCAACAAACCAGACACTCCCGGGGCCTGCAGAGTTACTGCCATTGCCCGCTCATCAGGACGCGCCAAGACGCCAAAATGTCACGCCGCGTGCGACAAGTTGTCGCACATCGCGCCGGCATGGCCGACTGCAAGTCGGCCATGAAATACGGAGCAATGGCCTTGGCTTCCCCGAAATATATTTTTACCCGACTGATTTTGTCGGGTCTATCGATAGAATTTCTTCGCCTATGCCAAACACAAACACCCTCAACGCGTCAGATATTGCGCCTGCAAAAATTCTGGAGGGCTGGCCTGATTGGTCCATATTGATCGTCGACGACGAGCCCGGCATGCGCAATTTTTTGGTCAAAACGCTGGTGCCACGGTGCCACACCGTGCACGCCGCAGGCACGGCCGAAGAAGGCGCGCAGTACTTGCTGAAACAACACGTTGACCTGATCATTCTTGACATCTCGCTGCCAGGGCAAAGTGGCTTGGCCTGGCTACAGGCGTTGCGCGCGCAGGGATTTCGTGGCTGCGTGATTTTGATCACCGCGTTTGCGGACCTGGAAACCGCCATTGAAGCGCTGCGCGCTGGTGCGTCAGACTTCATCTTGAAACCCTTTCGGGTGCCGCAAATCCTTAACGCCATCAAGCATTGTTTTGAATGTGCCCGGTTGGCCCGGGAAAACTTTGTGCTCAGACACACCCTGTCTCGGCAAACCGACACCACCACTGGCTTGATCGGCGGGTCAGCATTCATGCAGAACCTGCGCGAATCTTTGCCACGCGTGGCACAAGTCGACAGCACCGTGCTGCTGCAAGGTGAATCCGGCACCGGCAAAGAGCTGGTGGCGCGCGCCCTGCACCATTTGAGCCCCCGCAACCTCGGCCCCTTCGTGCCAGTGAACTGTGCCAGCAGCTCCCCGGAGTTGATGGAAGGCACCCTGTTTGGTTATGCCAAGGGCGCACTCAAAGGCACGACCAGCGCGCGTGACGGCCTGTTTTACTACGCGCAGGGCGGCACGCTGTTTCTGGACGAAGTGGCCGAACTGCCACCGCCGTTGCAGGCCGCCCTGCTTCGCGCGCTGGAAGACCTGCAGATTCGCCCCGTGGGCAGCAACCAGCTGATTCCAGTGAATGTGCGCATCATGGCCGCCAGCAACCGGGTGCTTGAACAAGAGGTGGCTGCCGGTCGCTTTCGCAAAGACCTGTATTACCGGCTGCAGGTGGTGGACATCACCCTGGCACCGCTTCGCGAACGCAAGGAAGACATTGCCGACCTGGTGACACATTTCATGGCGCAACTGGCCCCGCGCATTGGCGTGCCACCCATCCACATCAGCACGGAGCAAATGGCTTACCTTCTGCAGTACGACTGGCCTGGCAATGCCCGTGAACTGCGCAACCTGATTGAGCGATCCCTGATTCTGGGCGAACTCAATGTGTCGGCCTTGTATGGCACGGTGGCACGCAATGCCACCGCACACACGACGCACCCCACAGATCTTCAGACCCTGGAGAAGCAGCACATTCAGTCGGTGCTGGACAGCGTGCAAGGCGACAAAACCCGCGCGGCTGTGCTGCTGGGCATCTCGCGGCGCACGTTGGAGCGCCGCTGCGCCGACTGGGCTGGTGCATGAGCACTGGCTGGCTGCGCGCGCATTGGCAGCAGCTGTCGGTGCGGCACAAGTTGATGGCCTTGGCGCTGCTGCCGCTGGTGGTGGTGTTGCCCCTGCTCATGGCCGCGCTGATGGTGTGGGGCAATGCTGCCTACAACCAGCTGCTGATCACCAAAATTCACAGCGACCTGGCGGTGGCCAGCGGCTATTTCTCGCAGGTTCAGGCTGACGTGGGTGCGTCCACCCGGGCCACTGCGCAGTCACATGCGCTGCATCAGGCCCTGGCCAAGGCAGACCGGGCAGCGGTGCAAAGCGTGCTGGGCCAGGCCCAACAAGCGCACCAGCTGGATTTTGTCAACCTGTACGACCCGCAAGGCGCACTGGTAGCTGCCAGTTGGAATAAACGTGATAGCTACTCACGCAATATACACAAGGGATACGAGTCATTTTTTCTTAAAGATTCGGCCTTTGAATACAACCAGTTGCAACGCCTGGACAAGGCCCAGTTGCTCAGCCTGGCACCGCACTTGAGCGAGCGCCTGCACATTGCCCTGGTGCCCACGCGCAACGCCGCAGCCACCGAGCGCACACACGAAGACCGTGCCCTGCTGATGCGCGCCAGCTTTGCCGTGCGTGGAGATGGCGGGCAGCTTCTGGGCTGGCTGCAGGGTGGCACGCTGCTGAACCAGAACTTGCCTTTCATTGACCACATCAACGCCATCGTCTACCCTGAAGGCTCTTTGCCGCTGGGCAGCAAGGGCACGGCCACGCTGTTTTTGGACGACGTGCGAATCACCACCAACGTGCGGCTGTTTCAAGACCAGCGGGCCATTGGCACACGCGTGTCGCAAGCCGTGCGTGACACTGTGTTGGGCCAGGGCCAGACCTGGCTGGACCGTGCCTTTGTCGTCAACGACTGGTATGTGTCGGCTTATGAGCCACTGCTGAATGCGCAACACGAGCGCATCGGCATGCTGTATGTGGGCTATCTGGAAACCCCGTTTCGTCAGGTCAAATTTGGCCTGCTGGCCATGGTGATTGGCATCTTTGGCGCAGCCATGCTGTTGGCCGCATGGGCGTCTCTGCGCTGGGCGCGAAGCATTTTTCAGCCCGTGGAGCTGATGAACCACACCATGCAGCAAATTGAAGAGGGACAGACAACAGCGCGTGTAGGTGTTCTCGCGCAACGCGATGAGCTCGGCGCGTTAGCTGGTCATCTGGACCAATTGCTGGATGTGATTGACGACAAAACCGCGACGCTCCAGCACTGGGGGCAAGAGCTCGATGCCAAGGTGGCGGCGCGCACACAAGAGCTGGCCAGCAGCAACCAGTCGCTGCAACAAACGCAGGCACAGCTTGTCAAGTCAGAAAAACTGGCGGCCATTGGCCAGCTCACGGCCAGCGTGGCGCACGAGATCAACAACCCCATTGCCGTGATGCAGGGCAACCTGGACCTAGTGCGCGAGACGCTTGGCCCGCAAGCACAACCCGTGGCGGCCGAATTCAAGCTGATCGACCAGCAAATTGACCGCATGCGGCTGATCGTGACGCAGTTGCTGCAATACGCCCGCCCCAATGACTATGCGGGCTACGTCGATGCAGTGGACGTGAACGCCGCGCTGGCGAGTTCATTGGTGTTGGTGGAGCACCTGCTTGGCAGCACCAAAATCAAAGTGGAACGCCAGTTGCACGCCAGCCAATGCGTCAACATCAACCGGCAAGAACTGCAACAAGTGCTGATCAACCTGATGATCAATGCCATGCAGGCCATGCCAGACGGTGGCACCCTCACCCTGCGCAGCAGCGACCAGGCCGATGCAACGGATCGTGCGGGGGTGTTGATTGAGGTCTGCGACACAGGCTCAGGCTTGAGTGAAGCTGCCAAAGATCGCCTGTTCAGCCCGTTTTTTACCACCAAAAACGATGGCAATGGACTGGGCTTGTGGATCAGCGTTGGGCTGGTGGAGCGTTATGGGGGCAGCATCAGCGCCGGGAACCGGACCGATCAGGTGAAAGACGCAAGCGGCGCAGTGTTTGGCGTTTGGTTGCCGTGTGAGGAGGTGGTCGCCAACACCATGACATAGGCAGAACAAGCCCAACTGCCATCGCTTTGCAGTCGGCTTTTGGCGCGACGTGTTGCGTCATAAGACCATACTGATCAGTCGCGGTCACATCAAACGCCTATACTTCATAGGGTTTTCCCTAGGTGTCAATGACATCCGGCTCTCGTCTTAGTGCACCACAGCCGTGTTACCCCTGACTAGCTCACGAGCCGTCACAAACTTGAGAATCTTAAAATCATGCTTTACCAACTCCACGAAACACATCGCGCGCTCAACAAACCGTTTGTGGACCTTGCCAACTCAGCCGCCAAGTTTTACACCAAGCCTTGGCCCATGATCGGGGAGAATCCGTTTGCCAAGAATCTGTCAGCCGGCTATAACTTGCTGCACCGCTTGGGCAAAGATTACAAAAAGCCAGAGTTCAACCTGAAGACCGTTGACATCGATGGGGTCAACGTGGTCATCCATGAGCAGGTTGAGCTAGACAAACCGTTTTGCCGCTTGCTCAATTTCAGTCGTTTCAGTAACGACGTGGAGACACTTAAAAAAATTCAGGACCAGCCGGTCGTTCTTATCGTGGCACCGCTGTCAGGCCACTATGCAACCCTCTTGCGCGACACCGCCAAGACCATGCTCCAGGACCACACGGTGTTCATCACGGACTGGAAAAATGCCGGCCTGATTCCCTTGTCGGAAGGCGAATTCCACCTCGATGACTATGTGAACTATGTGCAGGCGTTCATTCGCCACCTGCAGGGCGTGCATGGCAATTGCCACGTGCTCAGTGTCTGTCAGCCCACGGTGCCGGTGCTGGCCGCCATCTCCTTGATGGCCAGCCGCGGCGAGACCACCCCCTTGAGCATGACCATGATGGGTGGCCCGATGGATTGCCGCATAGCCCCCACTGCGGTAAACAAATTTGCTTCCGAAAAGAGCTTTGACTGGTTCGAGAAAAACGTCATTTACAAGGTGCCAGCCAACTTTGCAGGGGCTGGACGGCGCGTCTACCCCGGTTTCTTGCAGCACACCGGTTTTGTCGCCATGAACCCAAGCAACCATGCCCAGCACCACGTGGATTATTACCAGGACCTGGTCAAAGGTGATGACGCCAGCGCCGAGGCGCACCGCAAGTTCTATGACGAATACAACGCCGTGCTGGACATGGACGCCGACTTTTACCTGGAGACGATCAAGGTCGTGTTCCAGGACCACAGCCTGGCCTTGGGCACTTGGGATGTTAAAAGCGTGAACGGCGAAATGGAGCGCGTGCGCCCCCAGGACATCACCAACACGGCGGTTTTGTCGGTCGAGGGCGAACTCGATGACATCACTGGCATCGGTCAGACCCAGGTGGTTCACACCCTGTGCCCTGGCATACCACAGGCACAGCACCAGCATCTGGAAATCAAGGGCGCGGGACACTACGGCATTTTCAGCGGTCACCGTTGGCATGACGTGACCTACCCGGCGCTTAAATCGTTCATCCAGAGTCACAATCACTGAATCTTGAAACACTTGACCCGCTTGCTGCACACCGGTCTTCTTGTCTGCCTTGCGCTGGCCACGCAAGCTGGGGGGGCGCAGGAACGCCCACCAACGGCTGAAGTGCCGCGCGGGAGTTGGGCCACTGCGCCAAGACACTCTGCGGCAATCGCACCAGACCCGGTGCAGCTGATTGACTCAGCCATTGTCCAGGTCTATGCCGCGCCAACCTATGGCTGGCGCGGCTTCTTTGCCGTGCATCCGTGGATCATCTACAAGCGCAAGGGTGAGGCCAGCTACACCCGTTTTGATGTGGTCGGCTGGCGGGCGCCACAGGTGGTGCAGCGCAATTACGCCCTGCCTGACGGACTCTGGTACGGGTCAACACCTGAGCTTTTGGTGGAGCACCGGGGCGACGACGCCCAAGCCATGGTTGACGACATCGAAGCCGCCGTGGCCAACTACCCCTATGCCGACCAATACCGCAGTTACCCCGGCCCCAATAGCAACACTTTTCTGGCGCACATCGGGCGACAGGTGCCAGCGCTCAAGCTCGACTTGCCTGCCAACGCCATCGGCAAAGACTACAGACCGCTGACGAGCCCGGTGGGCGTTTCACCATCTGGCTCTGGCCTGCAAATTTCTCTGCTGGGTTTGCTTGGCGTGAGCGTGGGGGTACAGGAAGGTCTGGAATTCAATGTGCTGGGTCTGAACTTTGGCATTGACCTCAATACACCGGCGTTGCGCCTGCCCTTTTGGGGACGTTTGGGGCTAAAGGATGTGACCGCACACGAACCCGTGTCAGGCCCGGACCACGCGCTGGCGGATTGATGCAGCGGCGCGCAACCACCGGGGCGTTGTTTCGCAAAAAACGCCATCTCCCAATAGCAGATAAGCGCATCGCAAAAGCGATACAATGTTTCTATGAAGACAGCAACGATCCCACCTATTCGCATAGAACCATCCTTTCGCAGAGAGATTGAACAATCGCTTGATAATGGAGAAACCATGGCTGCATTGGTCGAGAATGCAGTACGGATCGAGGTTTCGCGTCGCCGGGAGCAGTCCGAATTCGTTCGTCGCGGACTAGCGGCAATTGCACGCTCCGAGGCTGCTGGCGACTGGATTCCGGCTGAAACGGTTATTGCCAAGCTGGAAGCTAAAGTGGCAGTCGCAAGAGAGCGTCAAAAAAATCACCCCCAATGATTTATCAGGTCGTATTCAGCCGCGAGGCCGAAGAAGATCTCGTAAGAATGTTTGATTTTGCCTTTGAGCGTGAATTGAACAGTCCGACTGGCAATCTTGAAATTCCAACGAGAGCGATTGAGGCCATTCGGCAAGGGTGCAAGTTTCTAGCCGTCAGCCCGTTTAGCTGCCGCAAAGGAGACAACAGTCCGTTTGTCCGTGAGTTGATTGTCCCGTTTGGAGCAACAGGCTATGTTGTTCTCTTTGAGATAAAGACTGCTAGCCGGGTCCATATTGGCGCCATCCGACACCAAAGAGAGAGTGACTACCATTGAGTCGAAAATGCAAAACTGCGGCAACCACTTCCGTATCACGGAGCGGTGGTGGCCTTTTTTTTGCTTTTCCAAAATCGGACCTAAAAGCGAGACATTGAGGCAATTCGTATGGATTGGCGGTGGGAGTTCACGGATTCACAGTCAGTGATTGCTTTTTTAGGGTGCAGATGGAACGGGCAACTGCGTTGCCACGCTCGGCGACACTAATACGCACCCATGTAATCGCGCTTGCCGATTTCCAACCCGTTATGACGCAAGATGTCGTACGCGGTCGTCATGTGGAAAAAAAATTGAGGCAATCCATAGTTCGACAAATAGACCTGTCCGCTCAGCTTCTTTTCTTTTGGCGTACCCGGACGCAGCACGATTTCTTTGAATTCGCTGCCTTGGAAGGGTGCGCTGTCCAATTCATCGAGAAACGTCAATGTTTTGGTCAGCAAAACATCAAGATCGAGAAAGCTCTGCTCGTTTCCTTCAAAGGCAGGAATTTCGATGCCAGCCAGTCGCGCGGATATGCCGCGTGCGAAGTCCGAAGCGATCTGCACTTGCTTGAGAAGAGGGAACATATCGGGATAAAGACGAGCTTGTAACAGCGCGCCAGGCTCGATTGATTTCGCGGCGCAGTGCGCATCAGCCTTGCCCAAAATGGTTTTCAGGGCTGTCAGCATTTGCTTGAAGACAGGGACGGAATTCGTATACATCGGACTGGTCATGGGCGCTTCTTTCATGGTTCAAAGCGACAAGGATATGCTCAAAGCCCAAAACCAGCTCATTCCACGAAGAATTTCACCCCACATCCCCCTCACGCCAGCATGTCAAACCCCTGCGCCTCCACGTTCATGAAGGCGCGGGTCAGCTCGGCTACGGCGGCGTAAAACCTGGCTTTGGGGTGACGTGCCAAGGTGTCGCACAGTTGCCCCACCCAGGACTGAATGTGCGCGGCAAAAAAGGTTTGTTGCTGCGTCAGGTTGGCCACGGCCGCATCGTCACCGGCAATCAGGTAGCGCATCACCTCAAACAGGTAGGCGATGTGGTCTTCGGTCTCACTCATGGTTTCATCACGCGCCAGGCCCAGACCATTGAGGTCGGTGCGCAGGCGCGCCAGCGGCTTTTCGTTCAAAAAACCGCTCAGGTAATGCGACGCATACAGGTACACCTCGGGCTTGCCGACACCGCCAAACAGGGTGTCGAACTCGGTGGCGATTTGTGCGTCGGTCATGTCACGGGCCACGCCCACCAATGCACGCCACGGCTCTTCCAGGAAGGCTCCCGCAGCCGGTGAGTCAGTGGCAGCAGCACGCAAGCCAGCTGTTAATTCAATAGCTGGTTGCGCATAATAAACGGGGGCGAGAAGCCCATAAAGCTCAGAACGAGCAGTTTCTTCGTCCAGCGCGCTGCTGGTGGTGGCGTCGGGCAATGGCATCATGATTGGATATCGGTGATTTTGATTTCGTTGTCGGCAGAATAAATGTCAATGACGCGGCAGTCACCGCACATTTTCAGGCGGTCCAGCGCAGCGCCCTGGAACATGCTGTGGCCTGACAGCTTGCTCAGCATGGCCTCGATGCCTTTGAGGGTGCCAAAGGGCTTGCTGCAACGCACGCAGGCGTACGGCTGCATCTCATTGAGCACAACAAACTCCTTGCGCTGGGGCGCCACGTTCAATTGAGGCACCAGCATGAGAGACTTTTCCGGGCATGTGGTTACGCACAAGCCGCACTGCACACAGTTCTTTTCGATGAAACGCAGTTGTGGTGCAGCGATGTTGTCGGCCAGCGCCGCGGCGGGACAAGCGTTGACGCAGCTCAGACACAGCGTGCAGGTGTCTTTGTTGATTTTGAGCGTGCCCAGCGGTGAGCCAATGGCAGGCAGGGCAATGGGGGTCACGTCTTGCTTGGGTGCGTGGGTGATCAGATGGTCCAGCGCCAATTCCAAAGTGGCCCGCTTGTCGGTCTGCACGGCAAAGCTGGCGTGGCGCGCAGGGGCTTGGGCGGGCGCGGCTTGCAGGTCATGGTCCAGCGCGGCCAGGTCACGCGCATCACGCACCTGCAGCAGTTTGAAATGTTCGCCCTGGTAACCCAGGCCGGTCAGAATGGTTTGCGCCACCGCCATCTGGCTGCGCACGGCGTCGGCATATTGCGGCGCTTCTTCATCGGTCATCAGCACCCAGACCTGGCTTGCACCGTAGGCCACGGCCGTGAGCCACAGCTCCAGCCCGGTCGATGAGGTGTGCCACAGCGACACCGGCAGCACGCGGGCCGGCACGCCATGGGTGCCGTCTTTTTGGCCCTTTTCAAGCTGTGCGGCGCGGCCCAGATCACCCAGCAGCTGCGCGCCCTTGCCTTGGCTGTGCAGCAGCAGCGCTGCGTCTTTGCCGCCGCTGCGCAGGTAGGTGGACAGCATGGTTTTCAGCTTGACACCCTGGTCGCTGGCGCGCGGGTAAGTAAAACTCATGGCCCCGGTGGGGCACACGGTGCTGCAGGTGCCGCAGCCCACGCACAAATTGGGGTTAACCTTGATTTGTTGATGACGCTTGTCGCTGCTGATGGCACTGGCCGAGCACACATCGATGCAGGCGGTGCAGCCTTCTTTTTCGTTGCGGCTGTGAGCGCAGAGCTTTTGCTTGTAGGTGAAAAATTTGGGCTTCTCAAACTCTCCCACCAGCTCGCGCCAAGCCAGCAGCGCCTTCAAATCGCGCCCATCCCAATGCAAATACCCTTGTGGTTTGGCGTGTTGGGTGAAGGCTGGCGTGGCGCGCAAATCCAGCACCAGATCGAAGGTGTCGGTGTGGCTTTGCGGCGTGCGATTGAAGTCGATGGCGCCAGCGACCTTGCAGACCTTGACGCAGGCGCGGTGGTCGTCGCAAGCTTTCAGGTCAATCTGATAGTCCAGCCCAATGGCGTCTTCTGGGCACACCGCCAGACAGGCGTTGCAGCGCGTGCACAAATCCAGGTCAATCGGGTTGTTTTGTTGCCAGGTCAACTCGAACGCGCCAAGCCAGCCAGCCAGTGTTTGAATTTGACCACCCAGCACCGGGTAACGGCGCTCTTGCGCTGCGCCCATGTCCCCCACGCCTTGGGTGAACAGCGTCACATCCAACCCATCACCCAACAGCTCGGCGGTGCGTTCTGCCGCGCCCAATTCGCCAATGATCAGTGTGCGCCCTGCACTCTTAAAAGTGACGGTCGCCACCGGATCGGGTTCTGGCAAATGCGCAGCAGCCAGCAGGGCAGCAATTTTGGGACTGGCCTTGGCGGCATCAAAGCTCCAGCCACCGGTTTCACGGATGTTGACAAACTTGATGGGGACAGTGCTGTTGGCCTGCCCGGCCAGCTCGCCAAACAGACGCGACTCTTGCGTGCACGCCACCACCAGCTCGTCGCCAGTGCCGGCAGCCTTCAAAAATTCAGCGGCTTCCCGGCGGCACAGGCTGGAATGCAGCGTCAGGGGTTCGTTCAGGCTCGCGCTCAAGGCCCTCGGGTCGAGCGGCATCGTCTGGTTGCAGTCGCAAATCAGTGTGGTCATGTGGGGTGTCTTCGATAGGGGTGGCTGAAGTTGACGTGGAGGCTGGGGCCTGGTCCGGCTCCTCGTCAAACAATTTCAAAAACTTGGCACTGGCCATCTGGCGCAGCATGGCGGCGGGCATGGGGTCAGGCTTGGCATAGTCGTCGATGTAAATGTCCAGACCGTCCATCACGTTGTAATGCGGATCGGTGAAGAGCTTTTTCATGGCGGCGTTGCGCACGTCTGGCGCCACGTCGCGCGAGACAAACGGGGCAAAACTGCTGTCAGCATTCAAGGCCTTGACGTCTTCCAAAGTCGGGGCTGGGACTGGGGCTAGGGCTGGTTTTTGCGTTACTGCAGCGCCTGCGCCCGGTTGCAGCGCGACGCCATCAGGCGCCAAGCCAGGCCGGGGGCCACGACCAGCCTCGCCAGCAACCGCTGTAACGCTTTGCTGCACGGCAGCCGCTGACAAATCAGCATCAGTAACGGGGGCTGTCGGCGTTGGCAACTCTGACACCGCCCTGCCCTCGCGCAGGGCTTGTTTGCGCTGCGACCAGCGGCCTAAAAATCCGTCAGCCACGGGCACCGCCTTGACCGCCACCAGATTTCTTCTCGGTGCTGATCGACACTGGGTTGCCAAACCGGTCGGTCAACGACCTGAAGCTCTCTGGCCGCTTGCGTCGCTTGAGTTCCACCACATGGTGCTCATCGACAAACGCCTTCAACCATTGCACCACGTCAGCAGGTGCTGCCACTTGCTCGACCGTTTCCTGTGCATCCAGCCATCGGCCGGCGTCGTAATAACTCAGACTCACCACCAGCGGGCGTGGAATGGGTTCATCGGCCACATTGGCTTCGTCATCCATGCGCCAAAGCACAAACCAGCTGGGCACATCAGTGCTGGCGTTCAAGTAGTAGCCTTCGCCATCGTCCGTGAACAATTCAACCCTCAAGCCACCGTGTAACCAGCGCTGAGTACTCTCATTTTGATAAAGCAGGCGCGGCTCTGTGCCAAAACCTGGCTCGTTCATGACCACATCTGCCAGCTCCCAGCGCCAAGGCTGCCAGCGGCTGGCAGAGCCGGTGTTTGCAACACGCTGCATGATCACAGCAACATCAAGGGAGGGGCGTGGGTGGCTCATATGGGCGTGAACTGTACCGGATTGGTCCGCTCAAGTCAGGTGGCAAAAGTAAACACCCTGCGTGTTGGCTGCTTGATTTGAATCATTGACCAACCATCGGCACGCAACACCCGGGCGATGGCCAAGGCTCAAGGCCTTTTTTTTGCTGCAAACGGTTGGGCCAGCAACGCCAATACGGCCGCCAGGGCAAGGCCTGACAAGGCGACGCCAATCCAGAAGGTGACCGAGTGCCCCAGAAAAGTCCAGCTGACCGTGCCACACATGGCGCGAGGTTCAAACACATTGGGCAGCCAGGTGTCCAGTGGCATCCAGTCCGGGAAACCCTTGAAACGCTTGCAACTGGCCTCCCCGCCCTCGCGCACCACGCGCTCCAGGTCAAGCAGCAGATAGATGCGGGACAAACTCCAACCCAAAGCAGCCAGCCAAGCAGCCAGCGCAACAAGGCGCACCGCCAGATACTTGGGAGCCAGCGCCCCCAACAATCCAGACAACCCAATGCAAAGGACACCAACGCGCACGTAAATGCATTCGTTGCAGGGTTCGACCTTCAGGACGTGCTGAAGGTACAGGGCCACCCCGTCCAAGGCCAGGGCAAGGGCAGCCAAGAGCAGCCAAGACCCGCGCTGCATTGACAAATATTTGACTTTTTTTAGCAAGTTGACACCTTTGAAAACTTCTATTGTCGACGCACTGACGCCCCAGGCGATGGCCAACCTCAGACCGTGGCAGCTGCCATCTCGGCACGCGCAGCGCTCATTGCGGCGGCCTTGGGCGCATCGCCCATGGCCAGGCCTTCAGCGCGAACAATGCGCACATCGGTGACGCCAAAGAAACCAAACACCACCTTGAGGTAACTCTCCTGGTGTTCCATGGCCTGGCCACCTTCGCTGGTGGCATAAGCGCCACCTCGTGTGGAGGCCACGATCACGGTTTTACCGGTGGCCAGACCCACCGGCCCGGTCTCAACGTACTTGAAGGTGCGGCCCGGTTGCGCCAGACGGTCAATCCAGGCCTTGAGTTGGGTCGGGATGGAGAAGTTGTAAAACGGGGCGCCAATGACGATCACATCAGCCGCCAGAAACTGGCTCACCAGTTGCTCGGACAAGGCGTTCTCGGCACGTTGTGCGGCGTTGGGCTCAGGTTGGGCAATGCCCTTCACGGCAATGGCATCGGCGCCGAAATGGCTGATCGGATTGGCCGCGACATCGAGGTATTCCACCGTGGTGTCGGGATGGCCCTTGAGCCATTGGGCCACGACTTCAGCGGTGAGCTGGCGCGAGGCGGAATAGCTGCCCAGGATGCCGGCGTCAACGTGCAGTAATTTCATGGTCAAGCTTCTTTCAGGTTAGAAGTGCCAGCACGGGCTGTGTTGGCGATGTGATTATTCTATTAACCGCATCATTTCCTGATAAGCCATGTCATTTGAGAAACATCATTCCAAAATTGAAACAATGATCCAGCAATACACGCCGGACCACACGGACCTCAAACTGGCACCTGAGCCAACGCTGCATGCAACATGTCAATAAAAACCCGTGTTTTAACTGGCATCAGCTTGCGCTCCGGGAACACCGCCCATGCCGTTTGGCTGGGCAAGCACCAGCCCGGCAAAACCCGTCGCAACGCACCACGGCGCACATCAGGCGCAGCAAAGTAATCCGGCACGGCCGCAATACCCGCGCCGGCGCAGGTCAACTTGATCAACAACTCGGGTGCATTGGCGCTGGCCCTGCCTGGCGGAACACCCTGCCAACGCTGCTCACCTTGCTGCAGTGTCCAACTGGCAGCCTCCCCATTGGCTTGCAGCATCCGAATGGCGGCATGCCGTGCCAGGTCATTAGGTTCAACCGGGTCCCCGTGTTCGGCCAAGTAACTGGGCGCAGCATACAAACCGAAAGAAAACACCGCCAGGCGCCGTGCCGCCAGCGAGGCGTCGTCAGGCAGGTTTCCAACGCGCAACACCACGTCAAAACCTTCACCCAGAAGATCAACGCGACGTGGTGACAAATCAAGCTCAAGCTGAATCGCTGGATAGAGCGCAATAAAAGCTGCCAGCGTGTCAGCCAGCAACAGGTTGGCAAAGTCACTGGGCATGGATACCCGCAAGCGCCCGCTCGGCGTGGCCTGGCGACGCTCGCTTAGAGCGGTCACGGCCTCCACCTCAAGCACAACCTGGCGCGCATGCTCGAGCATCTGCTGGCCAAATTCGGTCAAAGACTGGCGGCGCGTGGTGCGCAAGAGCAGGCGTTCGCCCAAGCGGTGTTCCAGTGCAGCCAGCCGACGCGACACGGTCGATTTGGGCAGCCCCATGCGATCTGCGGCACGGCTAAAGCTGCCCAACTCAGCCACGCTGGCAAAGATGAGCAGGTCGTTAGGGTCAACGGGGGGGCTTGATTGTTCCATTGTGGAATTAATCATATCCAATAGATGGGGTTATCAAAGTGATTGATGTTGAATAAACTACATCTACCTCAAATCACTGGGTTCTTCTCAATTGCAAGGTACCCACTGAGCCACCTGACTTCAAGAAGGAACTGGAAATGAACACTGCCATCAACAAACATACCGTTGACACCTCACGCACGGTTGAGCGGCTGGTTGCCGGCCAAGTCACCTCGGATGGCGCGGGCGTCAAACTGACCCGCGTGCTGGCGCAAGGCCTGCAGCAGCGCCTTGACCCGTTCCTGATGCTTGATGCCTTTGGCAGCGACCAGCCTGACGACTACATTGCCGGCTTTCCCGACCATCCGCACCGCGGCTTTGAGACCGTGACCTACATGATTGCCGGGCGCATGTTGCACCGTGACAGCGCCGGCCACCAAGGCCTGCTGGAAAACGGTGGTGTGCAGTGGATGACCGCAGCCAAGGGCGTGATCCACTCAGAGATTCCGCAGCAGGCAGAAGGTGTCATGGAAGGTTTTCAGCTCTGGCTGAACCTGCCCAAGCGCGAAAAGATGAATGCCCCCTGGTACCGTGACTTCAAAAACGACGATTTGCCGAAATTTGTAACCCAGCAAGGTGTGGCGGTGACCGTGATTGCTGGTGAAAGCCACGGCGTGGCAGGTGCCGTGACACGCGACACCACCGCGCCCAACTATTTGGATGTGCACCTGCCGGGTGGATCGCGTTTTGAGCAAAAACTGCCTGCTGGCCACAACGCTTTTGTCTATGTCTACCGCGGCGAGATCAGCATTGCCGGCAAGGGTGTGCCGATACAGCGCATGGCCATTTTGGCCAATGAGGTGCAGGCAGACGGTGTCGTGATCGAAGCCAGCGTTGACGCCAAGGTGTTGCTCATTTCAGGTCAGCCCCTGAAAGAGCCCATCGTGCAATACGGCCCGTTCGTGATGAACTCACAAGACGAGATTTACCAAGCCTTGAGCGATTTCCGCGATGGCCGGCTGGGTGAACCTGCGCAATCAGCCTAAACAGCGCGCAGCAGCGCTACCGCGCAATATTTGAACTCGGGAATTTTCCCCACCGGGTCAAGCGCCGGGTTGGTCAGCAGGTTGGCAGCCGATTCGCGGTAGGCAAAGGGCATGAACACCGTGCCATCGGGCGTGCCATCGTCCAGGCGCAACTGCACTTGCAAACTGCCGCGGCGGCTGCGTAAAGTGACCATGGCGCCGGGGGCCAAGCCTAATTTGCTCAACTCAGCCGCGTTGACGCTGGCAGTGGCCACAGGCTCCAGCGCGTCGAGCACTTCTGAGCGGCGTGTCATGCTGCCGGTGTGCCAATGCTCCAGTTGGCGGCCAGTGATCAACGTCAGGGGGTAGTCGGCATCGGGTTGCTCATTTGCCGGGGTCAGCCCAACACTGACCAACTGCGCACGGCCATTGGCGGTAGGGAACTGCTGCAAAAATACCGTGGGCTGACCGGGGTCGCTCTCGCTCAGGCACGGGTAGGTGACGCTGCCCTGACTTTCCAGCCGGTCCCACGACACACCAGTGATGCTGCTGCCCAGGCATTGGCGCATTTCCTCATACACCGCAGCCACGCCATGGTGGGCGCCTGCATACGTCCAGTTGACCAAAGTGCCTGCCTGCGCCGGCCCCATGCGCAAAGCAATTTGCTGGATGATCCACAAATCAGCCCGGGCCTCACCCGGCGCCTCAATCGCCTGACGACCCATCTGGACCATGCGATCGGTGTTGCTGACCGATCCGGTTTTCTCGGGCCAGGCAGTGGCGGGCAGCACCACGTCAGCTAACCAGGCGGTCTCGGTCATGAAAATGTCTTGCACCACCAAGTGGCTCAAGGCGGCTAGTGCCGCGCGCGCATGGTTCAAATCGGGGTCGCTCATGGCTGGGTTTTCGCCCTGGATGTACATTCCGCGCACCTTGTGCGGGTCAACCTCAGGCGCCAGCGCTTTATTCATGATCTCGACCACGGTGTAGCCTGGCTGAGCGTCAAGCTTTGTGCCCCAAAAGGCTTCGAACCAGGCGTGCACGGCGGGGGCATCCACATGCTGGTAGTTGGGAAACATCATTGGAATCAGGCCCGCGTCACTGGCGCCCTGCACGTTGTTTTGCCCACGCAAGGGGTGCAGGCCCGAGCCCGGTTTGCCGATTTGGCCACACACCATGCACAGTGCAATCAGCGCCCGCACGTTGTCAGTGCCGTGGGTGTGCTGGCTGACACCCATGCCCCAGAAAATCATCGCTGACTTGGCGCGGGCATAGGCGCGAGCCACTTCACGAATGGTGCCCGCTGCAATCCCGCAGACGTTAGCCATGGCCTCAGGGCTGTAGGCGGCCACACCTTCGCGCACCACCTGCA
Source organism: Rhodoferax sp. (assembly GCF_028688795.1). GTDB lineage: Bacteria > Pseudomonadota > Gammaproteobacteria > Burkholderiales > Burkholderiaceae_C > Rhodoferax. The sequence goes on from NZ_JAQTXM010000008.1 coordinate 67,077, forward strand.
CGTTGTCCACGCGTTGCGCCATGAAGGCCTCATTGGCCAAGCCTTCGTCAAACACGGTGTAGATCATGGCGTTGATCAAGGCCACGTCAGCGTCGGCCTTGAACTGCAGGTGACGCCAGGCATGTTGCGCCAGGTCTACGCCGCGCGGGTCGGCGGTCACGATGCGCGTGCCGCGCTTGGCGGCATTTTTCATCCAGCTGGCAGCCACCGGGTGGTTGGCAGCGGTGTTTGAGCCCATCACCAGCACGAAGTCGGCGTGCGCCACATCGTTAACCTGGTTGCTGACAGCACCAGAGCCCACACCCTCCAACAACGCGGCCACGCTGCTGGCATGGCACAGGCGGGTGCAGTGGTCGACATTGTTGCTGCCAAACCCGGTGCGCACCAGTTTTTGAAACAAATAGGCTTCTTCGTTCGTGCCTTTGGCGCTGCCAAATCCGGCCAAGGCCTTTGGGCCATGCACATCGCGCAGGGCTTTGAGGCTGCCGGCGGCCAGGTCCAGCGCCTCGTCCCAACTGGCCGGGCGAAACACCTGCGCCCAGTCGTCGGACGAGCGCAGCACGTTGACATCTTTGGGCACATCGGTGCGTCGAATCAGCGGCTGGGTCAGACGGTGCGGGTGGTGGATGTAGTCAAAGCCAAAGCGCCCTTTGACGCACAGCCGACTGTGGTTGGCTGGGCCATCGCGCCCGTCCACCCTGATGATTTTGTTGTCCGTGACGTGGTAGGTCAGCAGGCAACCGACACCACAAAACGGGCAGACCGAATCCACCGGTTGGTTCGCGGCGGGCTGTTGCAGCGCCACTTTGGCACTCAGGGCGCCGGTGGGACAAGCCTGCACACATTCGCCGCAAGCCACGCAACTGCTGCTGCCCATCGGGTCATCCAAGTCAAAAACAATCTGGCTTTTGCCGCCGCGCCAGGCCATGCCAATGACACCGTTGACCTGGGCCTCGCGGCAGGCGCGCACGCAGCGGCCGCACTGGATGCAGGCGTCCAGATTCACCGCCATGGCCGGGTGGCTGGGGTCCGGGGCGGGTTGTGCCCGCTGCAGGCTTTGCAAACTAGCGCGCACGGTGATACCCATGCGTTGTGCCCAATCGGTCAGTTCACCCAACCCGGCTGCTGGCAAATCAGACAGCAGCAACTCCAACACCATGCCCTGGCTCTTTTTGGCGCGCACTGAGTTGGCCTGCACTGCCATGCCGGGGGTCACGCTGCGGCAACAGCTTGGGGCTAACGCGCGCTCGCCTTGAACCTCCACCACGCAGGTGCGGCAATTGCCATCCGGGCGCAAGCCGTCCTTGAAACAGAGGTGCGGGATGTGCACGCCATGGCGCTGGGCGGCTTTGAGGATGCTTTCGCCGGGGTAAGCAGTGAGCGCCTGCCCGTCCAGGGTGAAAGGCACAGGGGCAGGTGTGGCGGGACTACCTGCCGTCGGGTGCGCCAATGCGGTGTCAGCTTGAGCCACTGCAGCGAGTTGAGAGGTTGAAGCAGCAGTCGTCATTCAGGACACCTCATGCGCAAAATACCTGAGCACGCTGAGCATCGGGTTGGGCGCTGCCTGGCCCAGGCCGCAAATGGACGCATCACCCATCACCTGGGCCAGGTCATGCAGGGTGGCCGAGTCCCACACGGGGGCTTGCATCAGCGCTGCGGCTTTGACGGTGCCAACACGGCACGGCGTACATTGGCCACAGCTTTCATGGGCGAAGAACTGCATGGCGTTGTGTGCGGCATCGCGCGCCCGATCCAACTGGCTGAGCACCACCACAGCGGCCGAGCCAATGAAGCAGCCATGCGGCTGCAAGGTGTCAAAGTCCAGCGGCAGATGCGACAGGCTGGCGGGCAAAATGCCGCCCGATGCACCGCCCGGCAGGTAAGCGTAAAGCGTGTGGCCGGGCAACATGCCACCGCAATAGTCGTCAATCAGCTCGCGCACACTGATGCCCGCCGGCGCCTGCCAAACCCCGGGGTGTGCCACCCGGCCACTCACGCTGAAACTGCGCAAGCCGCTGCGGCCCTGGCGGCCTTGTGTGCTCAACCACTGCGGGCCTTTTTCCACGATGTCACGCACCCAGTAAAGGGTTTCAAAGTTTTGCACCAGGCTTGGACGTCCAAACAGCCCGACCTCGGCCACATACGGTGGGCGCAGGCGGGGCTGGCCACGCTTGCCTTCAATGCTCTCGATCATGGCCGACTCTTCGCCACAAATGTAGGCCCCGGCGCCGCGGCGCAGCTCAATCTGCGGCAAGGGGCACGGCGGGTCGGCTTGTAGCGCGGCCAGCTCACGCATGAGCATGGCCCGCGCCGCGTGGTATTCATCACGCAAATAAATCACGCAGGCCTCGGTGCCCACCACCTGCGCGGCCACCAGCATGCCTTCCAGAAAGCGGTGGGGGTCGCGCTCCAGGTAGGTGCGGTCTTTGAAGGTGCCGGGCTCGCCCTCGTCAAGATTCACCGCCAGCAGGCGTGGTGCAGCTTGCTCACGCACGATGCGCCACTTGCGGCCCGTGGCAAAACCGGCGCCACCCAATCCCCGCAAACCTGCGTCTTCAACCACGCGCAGAACCTGCCCGACATCCTCTTCACCATTGACCAGCGCGGCCGCCAGTGCATAACCACCGGCGGCACGGTAGGCTTGATAAGATACAAAATTGATAGCTTCTTGCGCTTTATTGACTTGCTCTAGAGGCTCATCTTTCTTAAAAACACCGGGAAAATCAGCGATCTCGGACAACGCCTGTTGCACAGCGTTTTGGATCAAGGGCGCGGTCGCGTGCGGCACCGCTTGCTGGCCCACCAGCGCCGCCGGCGCCTGCTCGCAGCGCCCGATGCAAGGCGCTGGCAACACGCGCACACCATCGGCCAAACGGCCCGGCAGTTGGCGCAACAACGCATTGGCGCCGGCCATGGCGCAGCTCAAGCCGTCGCACACGCGCACAGTCACCACGGGTGCGGTCTGGTCGTCAGGCAAGATTAAAAAATGGTGGTAGAAGCTGGCCACCTCGAACACCTCGACCATGGGCAGCTTCATCTCGGCAGCCAAGCCCACCAGGTGGCGCTCAAACAGGGCGCGGTAATGGTCGTTGAGCACATGCAGGTGCTCAATCAGAAGATCTCGCCGATGGCCGTCAGGGGGCGCGCTGCCAATCAGGCCACGGACCTCGGCCAGGGCTTGCTCGCTGGCCTGCCGACCTTTCAGGTGACCGATGCGCCGGGCACGTTGCGCACTGGCGCGAAGCGAATCTGCTGTGGCCAGCGGCACGGACGAGTAGGTCTGTTTGGGCATGGCGCAGACTTTACCAAATCCCTGCGTCTGGCCAACGCCCCACCCCGCACGTCAAACCTGAATCAAGTTTCCTTGGAAATCTTGATCGATGGAAACTTCGACGAGAAGTCCTTGTTTTTCGCCGCAATCGCCAGCGCCACCTTGCGTGCCACGGCTTTGTACAGGCCCGCCACGTCACTGTCGGGGTCAGACACCACGGTTGGCTTGCCACTGTCGGCCTGCAGACGAATCTGCATGTCCAGTGGCAACGCACCGAGGTAATCCATGTTGTATTCCGTGGCCATTTTTTTACCGCCGTCAGCACCAAAAATGTGCTCAATGTGGCCACATTGGCTGCACACGTGCACGGCCATGTTCTCCACAATGCCCAAAATCGGCACACCGACTTTCTCAAACATCTTGATGCCTTTTTTGGCATCCAGCAGGGCAATGTCTTGCGGCGTGGTCACCACCACGGCGCCGGTCATGGGCACGCGCTGGCTCAGGGTGAGCTGAATGTCGCCGGTACCAGGCGGCATGTCCACGATCAAATAGTCCAAGTCTTTCCAGTTGGTCTGGCGCAGCAACTGCTCCAGTGCCTGGGTCGCCATGGGGCCACGCCAGATCATGGCCTCATCCTGCGCCACCAAAAAACCAATCGACATGACCTGCACGCCGTAGTTTTCCATGGGCTCCATGGTCTGGCCGTCGTCGCTTTCGGGACGACCCTCAATGCCCATCATCATTGGAATGCTTGGGCCGTAGATGTCGGCATCCAACAAACCGACGCTGGCGCCTTCTGCGGCCAGTGCCAGTGCCAGATTGACCGCCGTGGTGCTCTTGCCAACGCCGCCCTTGCCAGAGGCCACAGCCACAATGTTTTTTACCTTGGGCAGCAAGGCCACGCCACGCTGCACCGAGTGCGCGGTGATTTTGGTGGTGACGTTGACCGACACGTTGGCCACACCCGCCACACTCTTGGCAGCGGCAATGAGTTCCTTGCGAAAGCCAGGAATCTGGCTTTTGGCAGGGTAGCCCAGCTCAACGTCAAATGCCACGTCGTCGTCCGTGATGGTGAGGTTTTTGATGGCTTTGCTCGACACAAAGTCACGCCCGGTATTGGGATCAATGACACCCTTGAGGGCATCGATTACGGTTTGCTCAACTACTGCCATGTATGTTTCTCCTAAGGGGGCTGTAGTCTAGCCAAGATAAGCTTGACCTTATTGAACTGGGCAAATCGGGGTTTACCCGCCTAGGGTTCACCCGCAACGTTTGACCCGATAGAAACCGCCATTCACTACCGATAATCAATTCATGACTAGCGCCCCGCTTATTCCGGCTGAATCCCCCAATGAACACCGCCTTGGCACGGCCTTGATGCTTTCTGGTGGTGGCTCTCGTGCCGCTTACCAAGTGGGTGTGCTGGAGGCCATTGCCGACATCCGAAAAGCTGCCGGTGCGCTCACGCATCCCAACCCGTTCCCGATCATCACCGGCACCTCGGCCGGTGCCATCAACGCCGCGTCGCTGGCCTGCGGGGCGGACGACTTTGACACAGCCGTCAGACGCATTGCCGAGGTCTGGCGAAATTTTCATGCGCAGCAGGTCTATCTGGCGGACTCGGTGCGTATGCTGCGCGCGGGCAGCTCATGGCTGACGCTGTTGTCGCTGGGCTGGGTCATTGCCAAATGGCGACGCACCAAGCCGCGCTCGCTGCTGAACAATGCACCACTGGCTGAACTGTTGGAGCATCTGGTGCCACTGAGGCGCCTGCCAGCCTTGATCCGCAGCGGCCAGGTTCAGGCGCTGGCGGTCACGGCCTCAAGCTACAGCTCGGGCGAACACATCACTTTTTTTGAGGGCGACAAGCGCCTGATGCCCTGGGTGCGCTCAGACCGGCGCGCCGTGCGCGACCGCATCACCCACGACCACTTGCTGGCGTCGTCGGCAATTCCCTTCGTGTTTCCAGCCACAGCGTTGCAAGTTGACGGCGTGACACAGTATTTTGGTGATGGCTCGATGCGCCAGTCAGCCCCGATTGCCCCGGCCATCCATCTGGGTGGCAGCCGCATTCTGGTGGTGGGTGCGGGACGCATGAACGAGCGCAAAAGCGAGTCCTGTTTGCCAGTTAACAGCAGTTACCCGTCCATGGCACAGATCGCCGGGCACACACTCTCGAATATTTTTCTGGACGCGCTGGCGGTCGATGTTGAGCGCATCCGTCGCATCAACCAGACGCTCAGCCTGGTCCCGGCCGACTTGCGCAACGCCAGCAATTTGCGGCCGGTGGACTTGTTGTTGATCTCACCGTCGCAGCGCATTGACGGCATTGCCGAGCACCATGTGAAGTCCCTGCCCGAAGCCGTGCGCAACATGCTGGGGGCCAAGTCATCGTCCAAAACAGCCGAGGTCAAAGGCTCGGCACTGGCCAGCTACTTGTTGTTCGAACAAGGCTTTACCCAGGAACTCATGGCCTTGGGCTACGCCGACGCAACACGCCAACGGGCCGATATTCACAAGTTTTTCGGCTGGACTGATCCCAACCCGGCACCCATTACCGCGCAGTTTAAGCCGCCCCCAGGCATCGAGCGCAGGCGCGATCCGTTGCGGCTGCGCTAAATTGAAAGTGCGGCGGGAGCAACAAGCCTCACGCCGCGCCAATCATCGGTACCAAGCTGCCAGCATCCTGCCCTCCTTTGAGCGCAGCGGTGAACGCCAACATGCGGTCAATCGGCAATCTGGCCCGGGGGATGATGGCCGGGTCCACAAACACCTCATTGGCACCAGTTTCCAGCACACGGGCCACGTCCGCCAGGCTGTTCATGGCCATCCACGGGCAATGCGCACAGCTTTTACAGGTGGCGCTGTTGCCTGCAGTGGGCGCTTCCATAAATACCTTGCCCGGGTTGAGTGTGCGCAGTTTGTGCATCATGCCGTTGTCGGTGGCCACGATGAATTCTTTGGCATCCATCTCGCGGGCGGCTTTCAAGATGCCAGACGTGGAGCCCACCGCATCGGCCAGGGCGATCACATCGGCTGGCGACTCGGGGTGGACCAGCACCTTGGCGCCTGGGTGCTGTTGTTTCAGGCTTTGCAGCTCAAAGGCCTTGAATTCGTTGTGAACGATGCAGGAGCCGTTCCACATCAGCATGTCGGCGCCGGTCTCGCGCTGGATGTAGCCGCCCAAATGCCGGTCTGGCGCCCACAGGATTTTGTGACCCCGGGCTTTCAAGGCAGCCACGATGTCGAGCGCGCAGCTGGAGGTCACAAGCCAGTCCGAGCGCGCCTTGACCTCGGCACTGGTGTTGGCGTAAACCACCACGGTGCGGTCAGGGTGGGCATCGCAAAACGCACTGAACTCATCCACCGGGCAACCCAGATCAAGCGAACAGGTGGCCTCCAGGTCAGGCATCAGCACGCGCTTTTCGGGGGACAAAATCTTGGCCGTTTCGCCCATGAAACGCACACCGGAGACCACCAGGGTTTGCGCGGCATGGTCGCGGCCAAAACGCGCCATCTCCAATGAGTCGCTGACCAAACCACCGGTTTCTTCGGCCAAGTCCTGCAAGTCAGGGTGCACGTAATAGTGCGACACCATCACGGCGTTTTTTTCTTTGAGCAAACGGCGAATCTTGTCCTTCAACACCGCACGCTCTGCCTGGCTGGGCTCTTCTGGCACGCGTGCCCAGACGTGTTTGGTGGCGCACACGGCGCCACCGGCTGCAGACCCAAGTTGAGGCTGTTCGTAGTCAACTTCTTTCAAGGCGTTTGTCATGAGGGCTTTCCTTATTTCAAAAATACCGGGTACCAGGGGCCAACTCAGAGCGTCTCGGCAGCAAAACGCATGGAAAAATCAATGGCTTTGACATCTTTTGTCAAGGCGCCGATCGAGATGCGGTCAACGCCGGTGGATGCAATGGCACGCACGGTGGCCAGATTGACGCCGCCCGAAACTTCCAGAATCGCCCGGCCCGCGTTGAGGCGCACGGCCTCGTGCAGCTGCGCCAGACTCATGTTGTCCAGCAAGACCATGCTGGCACCAGCGTCCAGCGCCTCGCCAAGTTGAGCCAGGGTCTCGACCTCAATCTCAATGAACTTGGCCGTGGGTGCAACCTGTGCCGCGCGGCGCAGCACCTGGGCCACGCCACCGGCTGCCGCGATGTGGTTTTCCTTGATCAACACGGCGTCATACAAACCCAGCCGGTGATTGGTACCGCCGCCTGTCAACACCGCGTATTTTTGCGCCAAACGCAGTCCAGGCAGTGTTTTTCGGGTGTCGACGATGCGAGCGTGGGCTCCTGGCACAGCACGCACAGCTTGTACAAAATCGCTGGTCTTGGTGGCCACAGCGCTGAGCAGCTGCAAAAAATTCAGGGCGGTGCGCTCGGCGGTCAAGAGCGCGCGTGCCTGGCCATGGATTTCAAGCACCACCTGGTCGGCCTCACAACGGTGGCCCTCAGGCACATACCAGATGACATCTACGTCAGGATCCATCTGTCGCAGAGCAGCTTGCACCCAGGGTTCACCGCAAATAACGGCGCTTTCCCGCGCCAGCACGCGGGCGCTGGCGCGCACGGCCGGGTCAACCAAACCAGCGGTCAAGTCGGCTGCACCAACGTCTTCCTGCAAGGCCCTGACGACATCGGCACGGGCCAGATCGGCCACAAAGGCGGGTGAAAAATCTGAATGAACAGTCATGTCAAAGGCTCCGGAAGATGAAATGCCACATTTTTCGAGTGTGTTTGCAGCGTGCCTGTTCAACGCGTCTTTTCGACGTATCAGGCGGACAACGCCACACCCGCTTGCTCCACGGTAGGCTCACGCCCCATCAGGGCCACCACGGCTTGCGGCGGGGTCAGCTGACCATCAAGCAAGGCCACCACGGCTTGCGCAATGGGCATGTCCACACCCAGATGGGCAGCACGTTGCACCACCGTGCGGGCGCTGTACACACCTTCCGCCACATGGCCCAGCGAGGCAATGGCCTGGGTCAGGGTTTGCCCCTGCGCCAGCGCCAGCCCCACTTGCCGGTTGCGCGACAAGTCGCCGGTGGCGGTCAGCACCAAGTCACCCAGCCCGCTCAAGCCCATGAACGTGGTGGCCTGCGCCCCCAGCGCCACGCCCAACCGGGTCATCTCGGCCAGGCCACGGGTGATCAGGGCGGCGCGCGCGTTCAGGCCAAGTTGCAGGCCGTCACACAATCCCGTGGCAATGGCCAGCACGTTTTTTACCGCGCCACCCACTTCCACACCCACGATGTCATCGTTGGCATAGACCCGCAGCGAGGGGCTGTGAAACGCGGCCACCAGCGCCTGGCGCACAGCGTCATGCGCACTGGCCGCCACCAAAGCGGTGGGTTGGCCACGCGCCACTTCCAGCGCAAAGCTGGGACCACTGAGTACACCAGCTATTAAATCAGGAGCTATCTGCGCTTGTATTTCATGGGCTAAAAGTCCAAAAGGCTCGGAAGTTGGGGCTTCAAAGCCTTTGCACAACCAAGCCACTGGCGCCCGGCAAGTGGCCACGGCCGTGAGCATCTGGCGCAGGGCTGCCATCGGCGTGGCAATCACCACCAGATCAGCGTCTGCCACCAGCGTATCAAGGTGGGCCAAGGGCACGGCACTAAAACCCAGCGCAGGCGGCAGAACCACACCGGCCAGGTAACGCCGGTTTTCATGCTGTACTTGCAGCAGTTGGCACTGCGCAGCTTCCCGCGCCCACAGCGTGACCGTGTGCCCGGTGGCCTGTGCGCTGGCACTTGCCGCCAGGGCTGTGCCCCAGGCCCCCGCTCCCAATACTATGATTTTCATAGTTACATACGCGATATAAATAAGGGCCAGAGCACTAAAAGGCTAAATTTTTACTGAGCCAGTGCCGGTTCAGCCTGGGTAGCTTGCTGTTGTTGCTGTTGCTCGTACATCGCCTGGAAGTTGATTTCAGACAAATGCACGGGCGGGAAACCGGCGCGCTGAATCAAGTCGGCCACATTGCCGCGCAGGTAGGGGTAGACAATTTGCGGGCAGGCAATGCCCATGATTTGGCCCATTTGCTCTTGCGGCAGGTTGCGAATCTCGAAAATACCGGCTTGAGTGGCTTCCACCAAAAACACGGTTTTGTCGTTGATTTTGGTTTGCACGGTGGCCGTGACCGACACTTCATACACACCATCGGCCACCGGCGCAGCATTCACACCCAGCTGAATGTCCACCGTGGGCTGCTCTTGCACCAACAAAATGGCAGGTGAGTTAGGTTGCTCAAGAGACGCTTCTTTCAAGTAGACGCGTTGAATTTGAAAAATTGGGTCTTGGGTATCTGCCATGAGGGTCTTTCAGTTAATAAATTAAAACGCCTGTGCCAATGGGGTGCAAGCACAGGTGTGCGGTAAATTATCTCAGGCGGCTTGCAGCAGCGGCATCAAGCCGCCTTTGGCATCCAGCGCCACCAAATCATCGCAGCCACCCACGTGCGTGCTGCCAACGAATATCTGGGGCACGGTGCGGCGATGAGTGGTGGCCATCATGTGATCGCGCTCAGCAGGGTTCAGATCAATGCGGATCTCTTCAATAGTCTCAACGCCACGGGCTTTGAGAAGTTGTTTGGCACGAATGCAGTAAGGGCAAACGGCGGTGGTGTACATCTTGACGGCTTGCATGGCGCGCTCCTGGTTCAGGCTTTTTCGATTGGCAAATTGGCACTGCGCCAAGCGCCGATACCACCGGACAGCGAATGGGCGTTGTCGAACCCAAGTTTCTTGGCAATCCCCACGGCACTTCTGCTGCGCGCGCCCGACTGGCATACCAGAATCAGCGGCAGCGCCTTGTTCTTGACCGTGGTGGCCAACTTGCCTTCAAGTTGCCCCAAGGGGATGTTTTTGGCACCCACCACGTGACCTGCGGCAAATTCAGCGGGCTCGCAAATATCAATCACCACGGCCTTTTCGCGGTTAATCAGTTGCACCGCACCGTCGGCACTGAGCGCGCCGGGGCCAGCACCATTGATCATGGGCCACATCAGCATGCCGCCAGCAGACAATGCCACAGCGATCAACATCCAGTTATCGAGAATAAATTTCACTTAAAAATCCTTAGGTTAAGCGTGAGCCAAGCTGACTATTTTAGAATGCGCCAGCGCACTTAGCGGACTTGAATATCCCTAATGGCATGCTGCTTGTGCAAGAACTCGACAACCACATCAACCCGCTTCACCCGTACCATTAGGGTGAAGCCGTTGCGGTTGCTGGGGTTGTATGAGAATAAAACTGGTTTTTTGCGTCTGACAGGGAACACTGACGACGCTACATCGTCCAATCGCTTCACATTAACTCGCTCACAAGCGCTGGAAACACCATGGGTCAAAAACTGAAAATTGCCGGCTGGGTCTCGGTCGGTGTCTTTGCCGGGGCCTTGACGACCGTGTCGTTGCAAACCGTGGCACGTGGCACCTTGGCGCCGTTGCCGCTGGAGGAGTTGCAGCAACTGGCCGCTGTCTTTGGCATGGTCAAGAGCAACTACGTTGAGCCGGTTGATGAGAAAAAACTCATCACCGATGCCATCGCCGGCATGGTGGCCGGGCTCGACCCACACTCGGTTTACCTCGACAAAAAGTCTTTGAAGGATTTCAACGAAGGCACCACCGGAAAATTTGTCGGCGTGGGCATTGAAATTTCGCAAGAAGACGGACTCATCAAGGTGGTGTCCCCGATTGAGGACTCACCGGCCTTTCGTGCCGGGCTCAAGCCCAACGATCTGATTGTCAAAATTGACGATACACCGGTGAAGGGCATGACGCTCAACGAAGGTGTCAAGCGCATGCGTGGCGAGCCTGGCACCAAAGTGCTCTTAAGCATTTTCCGCAAGGAAGAAAACCGCACCTTCCCGGTCACCATCGTGCGTGAAGAAATCAAGACCCAGAGCGTGAAGTCCAAAGTGATCGAGCCTGGCTACGGCTGGATTCGCCTGAGCCAGTTCCAGGAACGCACGGTGGCTGACTTTTCCCGCAAGATGGAAGAAATGTACAAGCAAGATCCCAAGCTGAAAGGCCTGGTGCTTGATTTGCGCAACGATCCAGGTGGTTATCTGGACGCTGCCGTGGCCATTTCTGCGGCCTTTTTGCCCGAAAACGTCACCGTGGTCTCGGCCAATGGCCAGTTGCCTGAGAGCAAGTTCACCTACAAGGCCGCACCCCGCTATTACCAGCGCCGAGGCGGGCCAGATCCACTCAAACACCTTGAAGAAGTGACCCATGGTGCACTGAAGTCTGTCCCATTGGTGGTGTTGGTCAATGAAGGCTCAGCCTCGGCCAGCGAGATCGTTGCCGGTGCCCTGCAAGACCACAAACGTGCCAAGGTACTGGGCAACCAGACGTTTGGCAAGGGTTCAGTGCAAACTGCCGTCTGTCTCGATTCTGCTTTTCGAATGGACAACTGCCCCACAGCTGCCCTCAAGCTCACCACCAGCCGGTACTACACCCCCAGCGGCAAATCGATCCAGGCTAAGGGCATCGTGCCTGACGTGATGGTGGACGAAACTGAAGAAGGCAACCTGTTTGCAGCGCTGCGCACCCGTGAGGCTGACCTTGAAAAGCACCTCGCCAGTGGCCAGGGCGCCGAGGTGAAAGACGCCGCGCGCGAAAAGGCCCGAGAAGAGGCCCGCATCAGGCTGGAAGAAGAAATGAAGAAACCTGCATCCGAGCGCAAGTTGCCAGAGTTCGGTACAGCCAAAGACTTCCCCCTGATGCAGGCCATCAACCAGCTCAAGGGCCAGCCGGTGATGGTCAGCAAGACGCTGGTTGAACGCCCGGAAGAAAAGAAAGAGAACTAAAGGCAACGCGTGAACGATGACGACCTGCTGCGCTACTCGCGCCACGTTCTGCTCAACGAGATCGGCATAGAGGGCCAGAGACTTATTCTGGATGCCAAAGTGTTGATCATCGGTGCGGGTGGTTTGGGCTCACCGGTGGCGCTTTACCTGGGCTCGGCCGGTGTCGGGCACATCACGGTGGTTGACCATGACACCGTGGACATGACCAACTTGCAGCGTCAGGTAGCCCACACTGTGGCGCGTGTGGGTAGCCCAAAAGTCTCCTCCATTCAATGCGCCATCGCCGAGATCAATCCCGGCGTACGCGTCACGGCGATCCAAAAACGCGCCGACGCCGCGTTGCTGGATGAACTGGTGGCGCAGGCTGATGTGGTGCTGGACTGTTGCGACAATTTCGCAACAAGGCACGCCATCAACATTGCCTGTGTGGCGCACAAAAAACCGCTGGTCTCGGGTGCAGCGATTCGCTTTGACGGCCAGATCAGCGTCTATGACGCCCGCGATGCGCGCTCACCCTGCTACGCCTGCGTATTTCCGCCAGAAGCTACTTTTGAAGAAACACGTTGCGCCACCATGGGTGTATTTGCACCGCTGGTCGGCATCATTGGCACCATGCAGGCCGCTGAAGCGCTCAAACTGATCAGTGGCGCCGGCAAACCACTGACCGGACGGTTGCTGATGCTTGATGGCCGGGCCATGGAGTTCACTGAGGTGCGTATTGGCCGTCACACAAGTTGCCCGGTGTGTGGTTCAGCGGCTTGAACTTTTAGCGCTCCAGGACTGCCCCGAATAACAGCTGCCAACGCGTTTGCGGAAATCACGCGGCAATTCAGCGGCAGGGTCAGCGAACAAGCCCAAACGGGAGGCCCTGGCGTGACTTTCTTGCGCGGCATATGGCCCCAGACTTCTGCGCCACCGGTTCGACCAGGCTTGGCCCGACTGCACCATGAGCGCAGCCACATCCTTTTCACCAACCCAAATCCGCGCCAACCCGCGGCCATAGTCGTCCTGATATTTCACCGTCACCAACACAGTTTTGTCTGCCACCAACCGACTTAGCGCATGGCGCGATGTTTCACCACCGGCCTGACAGATTTCAGGAGCATCCAGCCCTTGCAGGCGCAGCTTGCGTGGTGCACGCCCATCGGCCGGTTTCACCCACAAAGTGTCCCCATCGGACACACGGGTTACCTGCCCCGAATACGTCTCAGCCATGCCCCAGCACGGCAAAAAAAGAAAGACCCAAGCCGCATAACGCCACATGCTAGACACCTCAAAAATCGAGTCCTTTGGCCACCATCCAAACGACGACTGACAGCTTCAAACGCTCACAAAACAAAGCACATTCACGCCTTGTTTGAAGTATCAGCGCAAAGATGAACCTGTTAGACTTTAAAGCTCCAATACCTGAATCTTTGGTGACTTTATTGTCTTCATCCTCCATGATTGACCCACATAAATTGCGCTTGAACGATGCGCGCGCGCTGCTGGAGCATGGGACCTATGCACTGCCAGAATTCGGGTCTGATCCTCACGCTTACGTCCAAGCGGTGATTGACCGGCTGTGTGAGCTTTCCCAGAAAGACCCACTGACAGGTTTGGCCAATCGACGTTATTTCCAGAACGTGCTCTCCCGTGAAATAGAAGTGGTGGCCCGCTCGGGTGAACCGGCTTTGTTGCTCATGCTTGACATTGACCACTTCAAGCATGTCAACGACACCTATGGCCATCCAACTGGGGACGTGGTGCTGCAGGCCGTTGCCAAAACCCTCGCCAAATGTATTCGCTCCATGGACACCGTGGCGCGCTTTGGCGGCGAAGAATTTGTCATCATCCTGCCCAGTTGCCAGGGCCACTACGGCCATCAGGTCGCCGAGCGTATTCGGGAATCCGTGAGTGCCTTGCGCGTTAGCTTGCCAACAGGCATCAGCGTCCGGGTCACCCTCAGCATTGGCGGCGCCTACGCACCACGCTGGGTGCGATCCACCCCTGAATTGTGGGTAGATCGTGCTGATCTTGAGCTGTACCGTGCCAAATCCGAGGGCCGCAACCGGGTGTGCATTGAGCCGCAGCCCGTGCTGTCAGTCAGCGCAGAGGAAAAAAGTTTGTTATTTGGTCCGCTTTCTCTGGGTGATCCAGCCTGGATTGAGAGTTTGGCGAATGAAAATTCTGTCGGTTCATCGGGCAGTGCAATGAATAGGGTGAACTGAAATGAGCGACGTATTGAACCCCTCCGTGCCTGAAAGCATTTCCGCCAGGGTACCTTTGAAACCGCTTGGCAAAGTGCTGGCGGTTACCAGCGGCAAAGGGGGCGTGGGTAAGACATTTGTGTCGGCTAATCTGGCGGCGGCTTTGGCCAAACGTGGACAAAAAGTACTGGTACTTGATGCCGATCTGGGCCTGGCCAACCTCGATGTGGTGTTAAACCTGTATCCAAAAATCACACTGCATGATGTGTTCACGGGAAAAGCCAAACTCGAGGAAGCCATTGTGCGTGCGCCAGGCGGTTTTTCGGTGCTACTGGCGGGTTCGGGCATGGTGGAATATTCACGCCTGACACCCAATGTGCGCGAAGATTTTCTGCGCATCATGTCCGGTCTGCTGCCGCATTACGACATTGTGTTGCTCGACACCGGTGCAGGCATCTCGGATGTGGTGCTGTTTGCCGTGTCACTGGCCTCTGAAGTGCTGGTGGTCGCCACCCCAGAGCCCACCTCGCTGACAGACGCCTACGCAACCATCAAGGTACTGGTAGGCGAGCAAAAACGCAGAATCATTCGCATGGTGATCAACCAGACGGCACGCATGGGAGATGGCCGAGCCATCACCTCCCAGTTGCAGCAGGTGCTTGACCGCTTTGTGGTGGCCAAGCCTGGTGAAAACGTGCGACTGGTTCACATGGGCGACATTCCGGCTGATCCGTCGGTGCGCCAGGCGGTCATGAAGCGCCAGTTGCTGGTTCAATCCTTGCCCGGCTGTCCTGCAGCGCTGGCCATCGGACAATTGGCAGCCAAGCTTGAAGAAACCCTGATCGCCAGACCTTAAGAGGCCTGGTGGATTCAGGCGGTGACGATCCAGCCTTCCAGCGCATCCATGTCAGGCGGCAAGCCGTAGCGCATGTCACCAGCAAGGTAACGGGTTTGCGCCCAGGCCGCCTGCATCAGACACAGCACCGCATCGAGTGCATCGCCACGCGCATCATCAACCAGCGCATCGCGCTGGGCATGTGAGAGCTTCAAACGCAAGTCCAAACGCGTGCGCCCCTGCTCCAGCGCCGTAATCAGGTCTTTGCGCGCAATCAGACGCTCTGGCGTTTGCAGCGCCTTGTCATCGCTTTTATAGCTGCGCTGCCCCAGAACTTCACGTGCCAACAGCCCAGGATAACCTTCCAGGGCTACCTTCAAAGGCGGGTCTGCTTCCCCCTCCTGAATGCCGGAATAAACATGCAGGCCAGGTAGCGTAGCCCCTGCGCGCATTAACAACGGCACACCGGCATGAAGCATGAACGCCACGGGCGGGTTCACCCATTTCATACTCGAACTCGACCCTGCCGGGCGATCCGTGGCACGGTGTGCAAACTTCCCCCCCACCGGGCGCGCGTTGCAAAAAGCTGAAAAAACGCTGCGGATTTGATCCCGGCTCAGCGCGCTGTAGTGCGCTATGCAGGCAGCCCAGTCTGTTGGCCAACCCAAGGACTGAACCAGTTCGCGCGGCAATCCAAACGGCAGGTCAAAGGCCCCAACCCAGGTACGTGGCTGCTCCAGCCAACTCCCAAATGCCGCAAGCGATGCAAAACTCTCCAGCTTCAACAATTGAATTCGCCCGTCTCGCAACATGCCAAGAGCCAGCACAATGGTTTTCCTGGCGTTGGGTGCACTCGAGAAGTCGCACCCCAACAGCAGTGCGCCATCTGCCAGGCCGTCACCTGGCTTTCCTGGGTGACTGGTCACAGACGAGGCGCGTGCGTGCAACCTCAGGACCGGCCGATGATGGACGCAGTCGCCATCAGTTCTTCAAGCAAGGCCAGCGACACCTTCCCCGACACTGAGTACGGATCAAGCTCAGGTTTTTCTGCATATTTGAGCAAAATGGACGCATTGATGCGGGTCATGTTGACCTCACCCATGGTCCAGCCGGCAAAGCGACGCTCTGAGATCTCATCGTATTGCAGCAATACCACGTCTTTGTGGCGCGCATCCCGCTGGATATGGCCATAAAGCTCACTGATCGCCATGCGCCCACCCTCAATGGCCTGCAAAAAAATACCGCCGCCGTAACACAACACACCCGTCACACCCGTGGCTGGATTGTGGTCACGAGACTGATGCAAGATCGATTCAATGGCTTCAGGACGCGTGTCCACCGCTCGGCTGGCATAAAGTAAACGAACCAACATGGTTAGCCTTTCTTGGGAATAAGTGACAAAAATTCGCGACGTAAATTGGCATCCTTCAGGAAGCTGCCGCGCATCACTGAATTGATCATCTTGCTGTCGACATCTTTCACACCACGCCAACTCATGCAAAAGTGACTGGCCTCCATGACGATGGCCAGACCATCAGGCTGGGTCTTTTGTTGGATCAGATCAGCCAGTTGGACCACCGCCTCCTCTTGAATTTGCGGACGCCCCATCACCCACTCGGCCAGCCGAGCGTACTTCGACAAGCCGATCACATTGGTGTGCTCATTGGGCAATACGCCAATCCACAACTTGCCCATGATGGGACAAAAGTGGTGGCTACACGCGCTACGTACGGTGATGGGGCCAACGATCATCAGTTCATTAAGATGCTCTGCATTCGGGAACTCTGTGATCGCTGGGGCAGTGACATAACGCCCCTGAAAGACTTCCTTGAGGTACATCTTGGCAACGCGGCGCGCTGTGTTGTCAGTGTTGTGGTCATGCTCAAAGTCAATAACCAAGCTGCTCAACACGCCTTTCATTTTCTCTTCGACTTCATCAAGCAGCAACTCAAGTTCACCAGGTTGAATGAAATCTGCAATGTTGTCATTGGCATGAAACCGCTTGCGTGCGGCCTGGACCCGCTCCCGGATTTTGACCGATACCGGGACGCCTTCATCTTGTTCAACTGGGTTCATGGTGGGGATGTAAAAATGATTGAAGAACAATCGTATCAGTGTTTTGATACTAAGGTTATTAGGTCATAGCCCTTATGTTTACTGGGCTATTAACTATTGATTTAATAGCGCTTACCTATCAGAAACAAAAGTGTCCGCATCACAAGGTAGGCCGTTGCGTCAAACATGCGCTGACGCAGGCTACGCATGGCATGTTCACTGGCGTCCACCAGGCGCGCATCAACGCTGATGGCGTGCTCCAAACGCTGCTGCAATTCTTTCGCAAACGGTGCATCTTGCACCACCACATTGGCCTCGCGAGCAAGCAACAAACTCAAGGGGTCAATGTTGGATGAACCCACGGTGGCCCAGCTCCCGTCCACAACAGCGACTTTGGCGTGCAAAAAACTCGGCACGTATTCGTAAATTTCAATGCCTGCGGCCAGTAACGGTGCATACAACGCGTTGGCCGCGTGGTATTGCATGAAATACTCGTAGCGCCCTTGCAGCAGCAAACGCACCCGCACACCACGTTTGGCCGCATGAATGAGACTTTGACGAATTTTTCGGCCTGGCAAGAAGTAGGCATTGGCGACAATGATGTCTCGCCGCGCCTCACCCAAGGCCTGCCGGTAGGCACGTTCGATGGCGCTGCGAAAACGCAGGTTGTCCCGCAACACGAGTTCAGCCATTGCGCCCCCGGCGGCCCCAGCAACTGGCATGGCTTGGCGCTTTGCCTCAACAGCACGCTGCAGATCATGCCAGGCGCCCACCCAGTCCACCTGCTTGGCACGCTGAGCCGCCCGCATGCGCCACCAAAACTGACTCATAGCCAGGTGCGTGGACTGCACCAATGGGCCAGTCACACTCACCATAAAATCAAAACGCGGTGCAGCCAGTGCGCCATAGTTTGGGTCAAACCAGTCATCCAGCACATTGATGCCGCCACAGAAAGCCACCTGGCCATCGACCACGCAGAGCTTGCGATGCAAGCGTCGCCAGCGACTGGGCACCAGCAAACCCAAACGCCCCAGCGGTTTGAACACGCGCCACTGCACACCCGCCGCAGCGAATCGCTGCGGCCACGGCGCAGGCAATTCAGCTGTGCCAATACCGTCCACAGCAACATACACCGCCACCCCACGCATCGCGGCACGCTCCAAAGCCAGCGCAACTTGCTCACCGCTGCCCTGCGGGTTGAAAATGTAGGTTTCCAGCCGAACCTCATGCAAGCTGGCATCCAGCGCCGCCACCAAGGATGTAAAAAAGGCCTCAGATCCTTGCAGCAGCTGCAACTGATGACCGCTTTGGCGCTGTGACTTCACCAAGCGCTCAATCCGTCAAGGCAAATTCAGCAATCAGTGGCAAATGGTCTGACATGCGCCCCCAAATGCGTCCGCGCGGCACAGTCAGGCCCATGGGTTTCAGGCCGCGGGCAAACACATAATCAAGCTGCGCCAGGGGCAAGCGCGACGGGAATGTTGCGTGCGGCACGCCCCAAGTGTGCAAATCCACCTGTGCCAGTGCATCTTGCACCAAGGTGCCCCAGTCATTGAAGTCACCGGCCACCAACAAGGGGGCATCCGGTTCAATTTCACGTTGAATAAAGCGCTGCAGCTGGGCCACTTGCCGCGCCCGACTGGCCTTGACCAAGCCCAAATGCACCACCAGCACATGCATCACACGCCCATGCACATTGAGCGTGACATGCAAAAAGCCGCGCTGCTCCAAACGGTGGTCAGACATGTCCTCATGTTGGTGCGTCAGGACCGGCCAGCGCGACAGCAGGGCATTGCCATGCTCACCATGGCGCGTGATGGCGTTGGTTCGGTACACCGCCTCATAGCCTTGGGGCGTCAGAAAATCGGCCTGCGTCTGCTCTGGCCACAAGGCGAAACGTTTGGCCTCAAGGCGGTTGTGTTGACGCACCTCTTGCAGGCACACCACATCGGCATCCAGCGACTCGACGGCCAGCGCCAGATTGTGAATCTCCAACCGACGCATCGGTCCCAGGCCCTGCACGCCTTTGTGAATGTTGTAGGTTGCGACCCGGACGATGTTCAAGTTTCACCTCTTGATTTTGCAAACCTTGGCAACAGCAAACACGCCTCGGCATTCGATGGAGAAAAACACAGCTGCGCCGCTTGCTGGTAGGGCAACCATTGGCAGTCCGTGTGCTCGCGCGGACTGAGTTTGATAGGTATGCCCTGCGCCACCTGCAAGCCAAACAGGTGCTCGGTGTTGTGCGTCACACCTGGTGCATAACGGTGCCGCCACCGTGGATAAATCTCATAAATATTTTCAAGCTGCCAATCCTGCAAGTTATCCGCCAAGGGGGCGCCCAACCTGCAATCAATACCCGTTTCCTCAAACACTTCGCGCCGCGCCGTCTGCTCAAATGTTTCTTGCAGGTCATCTTTGCTGCCCGTCACCGACTGCCAAAAATCGTCAACATCGGCCCGCTTGATCAGCAGCACCTCCAGCGCGGGGGTATAGATGACGACCAGCACCGACTGCGGAATTTTGAAGTTCACAGGCGTGTCAAACACCAGAAATCACGGCATCAAGGGCAGAGGCGATTTCGCTGGCCCGTGAATGCAAGTTTGTGACGGGGTTTTTGAGCAAACTGGCTGCAACGGGCGCAGCCAGATGCGGTTGGATCGTTAGCCGTTCTCCTTCGACACTGACAACGGGACATAAATTAACAGGCAAATGCGGCATCATCGAACCAACACGTGACAAAGGCAAAACCAATCGTGTCGCCAATTGATCCATCAAGGTACTTTGGACATCAACAACAAAAGGCACAAACTGGCGTGACTGGCGCAGTGGGTTGGTGTACACATCGTACTGAGCCATCAGACATCTCCCGGCCAAGCCACCAATCCTTCACACCACAAACCATGAGAGTCATGGTGTGCATTTTGCGCTGAGATCCAATCCTTGTATTTCTCATCAAATGCACGCTTGCGGTCTTCAAAGCTGACAGGGGCTTTCGCTTGTTGAAGCGCTTGGAAACCATCAAACGACATGATCACGCTATCGAGTCGCCCGTCTTTTTCAATGAACACAGGCTCATCTTTAGCTTTGGCACAAAAATAACCAAATCGGTTTTTCGCCTCTGTGGCGGTAACTTGCATCTGACACCTCTTGGGGTTAATTTAGCCATTTTAGCCATTCGAGTCAGCATGCCAGCAACTACTCATCAGTAAAGAAGTCCGTATCAATGCGTTTGAGTTCGTAAGAGCGGCTTTGTCATGTGTATCCATTAACGAAAAAGAGCGCCTATCAGACTAGCAGTTCCAATAAGGAGTTGCTAACGGCTCTTTTGGCCTTGATTTAAACCCTCTCTAAACAATCAGTTGAGAGAGGCTTATTACGTTGTTGCCCAAACCAAAACCCTGGCTGCCAATGCTTAGGCATTAGTTGTCGGCTCATTACCTGTGAGGGATTTGGCTTGAGGCAGATACTTTTCGAGGATAGAAACCATGGTCAGGGCCTCCGCCTTTGACACAGGAGGGAATGGCGAAGAATAGGACGTGCCGTTTCGACGCTCGTGCGCCCTTGTTATAAACGCGAATTCTTTGGTATCGACCTTCAGGTCCGTAGACACGCGCTGGATAGCTAGGTTGCGGCCTGCGTCTTTGGTGCGGACTTCGAAGAACTCAAGCACCGCCTGAACAACCTGGAAGTAGCCTTCATAGGCCATTGTGAACACCTGTAAGTGCTTTGCCTGGTCAAGCGCCTTTGCCGCAGCGAGATAGTCGGCTGCGTTCCGCAGAAAGCCGTCCACTGCGCCTGTCGTCGGTGCTACCGCCTCAAAGGCTTTGCTCTTTATGAGGTTGTCGTATTCATTCGGTCTGGACATGGGGAAGTATCCTTATTTTTGGCCCATTGGCAATCTGAGCAACCACGGGGTCCGACTGCAGGAGGGTCGCCCATTCTGCAGGCTCGTACAAACTAAAGTGAATCGGCCTGCCCAGACCTTGCTCGACTTTGTGCATTACCTCTGTCATCTCCAGGAGCGAAGCGGTTCCTACGACAATCAAGTCAACGTCACTTTTTCCCGTGTCAGTCCCTTTCACGACCGACCCGAACAAGAAAGCTTCTGTTACTTGCGGAGAAAATGAGGCGAGCGCTTCTTTGAGAGGTTCCGCCAGTGCAAATGACTTGCGAGCGATACTTGCGAGCTCTGAGTAAAGAATGAAAGAAGTGTTTGCGCGAATACTTCGTTGACGCCCTCGCCGCGGTTCATCTTGGAGAACCCCCGCGTCCACGAGACGGTCAATCTGCAGTTGCGTGTTACCGCGTCCGCTCGAGGCAACGCGCAACAATTCTTGAAGCGTGAACGAGCGCTCTGGGTGAAGTAAGGTGGCGCCCAACACCTTTTGGACGCTAGGCGTAAACAAGAAACTGGCAATGCTCACTACGTATCCCTAATTTGTGGACTGTCATCCACATTATAGGTATCTAATTTAAAATCCACAAGTAGTGGATAAATGTACACGGTTTGTGGATTTTGTATCTGAGTTTTTAGCAAAGGCTTGTCAGAACCCATGAAACTCACCGAAACGCTTTGTGAGATGCTGCAAAGTTTCTTTAGTAGCCGTTTCACCTGGAGAAGATTTTTCCTCCAGCAGAAAGGGGCTCCAATCTAAGACTGGAGCCCCTTCTAAAACAGTACAGTTGCTCTTACCAACTCCTTATTGGAACGGCTAGCCTATCAGAGCGCTCTTTGATTTTGCATCAAGCTACTTTTTGAAAGTTAATCGGCCTTGACTGCCTCAGGTGTACGCAGGCGAATGTGCAACTCACGCAATTGCTTTTCATCCACCGGTGACGGTGCTTGTGTCAAAAGACACTGTGCACGTTGGGTTTTGGGGAAGGCGATCACATCGCGGATCGACTCGGCGCCGGTCATCAACGTCACCACACGGTCCAAGCCAAAGGCCAGGCCACCATGCGGAGGGGCGCCGTATTGCAGGGCGTCGAGCAGGAAACCAAACTTCAGTTGAGCATCCTCAGGGGTGATCTTCAGTGCATCAAACACTTTTTTCTGCACTTCAGCACGGTGAATACGCACGGAGCCACCACCCATTTCCCAACCATTGAGCACCATGTCGTAGCCCTTGGAGATGCACTTCTCTGGTGCCGTCACCATGTAGTCCTCGTGACCATCTTTGGGTGCTGTGAAAGGATGATGCACTGCCATCCAGCGGTCCGAGTCTTCGTCATGTTCAAACATCGGGAAGTCCACCACCCACATCGGCGCCCAGCGGTCCTCAAACAAACCGTTTTTCTTGCCAAACACGCTGTGGCCAATCTTGATGCGCAAAGCACCAATTGCATCGTTGACAATTTTTTCCTTGTCAGCGCCAAAGAAGATCAGATCACCATCCTCAGCGGCAGTACGTTCCAGCACGGCATTCAGTGCAGCATCATGGATGTTCTTGACAATCGGGCTCTGCAAGCCATCACGCCCTTTGGTCTTGTCATTGACCTTGATATACGCCAGGCCCTTGGCGCCATAAATCTTGACGAATTCAGCGTAGGCATCGATCTCACCACGGCTCAAGCCACCCGTCTCACGGGCACCGCCTGGCACACGCAAGGCCACCACACGGCCACCCTTCATGGTGGCGGCGCCTGAAAACACCTTGAAATCTACATCGGTCATCACATCGGTGACTTCGGTGAACTCAAGCTTGACGCGAAGATCGGGCTTGTCAGAGCCATAACGATGCATCGCTTCCTGGTATGTCATGACCGGGAATTCACCCAGGTCAACGTTGATGGTGTTCAGGAACACCGTCTTGATCATGCCCTGGAACATGGCGCGAATTTCCTCCTCGTCCATGAACGAGGTTTCAATATCGATCTGGGTAAATTCTGGCTGACGGTCAGCGCGCAGGTCTTCGTCACGGAAGCACTTGGTAATTTGGTAGTAACGATCAAACCCGGCCACCATCAACAACTGCTTGAACAACTGTGGGCTTTGTGGCAACGCAAAAAAGTGGCCGTCGTGCACACGGCTGGGCACCAGGTAATCACGCGCGCCTTCAGGCGTGCTCTTGGTCAGCATGGGTGTTTCGATGTCCACAAACCCATTGGCATCGAGAAACTTGCGGACTTCCATGGCCACGCGGTAGCGCAGCATCAGGTTGTTTTGCATGTAGGGGCGACGCAGGTCGAGCACGCGGTGCGTCAGACGGGTCGTCTCGCTGAGGTTTTCTTCGTCCAACTGGAACGGAGGGGTCACCGAAGGGTTCAGAACCGTGAGTTCATGGCACAGCACCTCAATTTTCCCACTCTTCAAGTTCTCATTCACCGTGCCGTCTGGGCGCGCACGCACCAGGCCCTTGACCTGAATGCAAAACTCATTGCGCAGGTCTTCTGCCACGCCAAACATCTCGGCACGGTCCGGGTCACAGACCACTTGCACATAACCTTCGCGGTCACGCACATCGACAAAAATCACGCCGCCATGGTCGCGCCGACGGTTCACCCAGCCACACAAGGTTACCGCTTCGCCCATCAAGGCTTCAGTTACCAGACCACAATAATGAGAACGCATTGCCATAAAACTGCTTTCATTGGCCACCCAGGACAGGTGGCGGGGTTATCAAAATAATTATTTGGGCAAATTGCCCGTAAAAGATGCAGGCGCCACAGAACCCATCGAGATCACATAGGTCAGCGCTTCGTCCACACTCATCTTGAGTTCAATCACATCGCTGCGCGGCAGCATGAGAAAAAAACCGCTGGTCGGATTGGGCGTCGTGGGCACATAGACGCTGACAAAGTCCGAACCCAGGTGCGACGCAACTTCGCCGCCAGGAACACCTGTGTGGAATGCAATCGTCCACGACCCGGCCCGCGGGTATTGCACCAGCAAAGCCGTACGAAACGCGTTGCCATTGCTCGAAAACAGCGTGTCGGACACTTTCTTGACGCTGTTGTAAATGGTCTTAAACACCGGGATCCTGGTCAAGAGCCGATCCCACTGAACCAGCCACCAACGCCCTGCCACATTGGACACCAAGGCACCGGTGATCATCAGCGCACCAAACACCAGCACCACGCCCAAGCCTGGAATATGCTTGAAGCGCTCAAGCAACCCTGAGGAAACGTCGGACACCACGGCCTGTAAACCGGAAACTAGCCCGATGAAAATGCCATCCAGCAAACCCACCAACCACAACAGCACCCAGATGGTGATGGCCAATGGCAACCAGACCAACAAGCCTGTCAAAAGGTATTTTTTAAACGGCACGGTAACTTTCAAAAATCGGTTTGGCTAATGGCACGCACAGCCTGTGCTGCAACCGCCGCCTGAAGCAGCAGGTGCATCAGGCTTGGACACAGCAGGAGCTGCGGCACCGGCATCCGCAGCAACTGCGGCAGGAGCAGCCACAGCCGCACCGCCACTGCCACCCTTGAAATCGGTCGCATACCAACCGGAACCTTTCAACTGAAAACCCGCTGCGGTCAGCTGTTTGGCAAACGCAGGTTTGCCGCATTCGGGGCAATCAGTCAAAACGGGGTCAGACATTTTTTGCAACACGTCCTTGGCAAACCCGCAGGCGCTGCATTTGTAGGCATAAATAGGCATGGTGTCCAGACTTGAAGAAGTTTCGCAAAGCTTGCGATTATAAATCTGCACTGTCGTGTGCAGAAAGGCGAGGCACGATGCCTAAAAAAGACGGACCCGCACCAGCAGTTGCATCACGATCAGGCCCAGCACAAAGCCAATGGCGCCATAAATGAGGGTTTGCAGCAGTCGATTGGTTCGTTTTTGCTCGGCCAACAACGCTCGCAACTCAGGCGAACTGGAGGATGACGGTGGATGCTTCAAAAACTCAAACAACAGGCGCGGCAACTCTGGCAGCAATTTGGCATACAAAGGCGCTTCATTGCGCAGCTCTTCGAGCAACTTTTTGGGACCGATCTGCTCAAGCATCCATTTTTCAAGAAATGGTTTGGCCGTGTGCCAAAGGTCCAGTTCGGGGTCCAGTTCCCGTCCAAGACCTTCAATATTGAGCAAGGTCTTTTGCAGCAGCACCAGTTGCGGCTGAATTTCAACCTGAAACCGCCTGGACGTCTGAAACAGGCGCATCAGGACCATCCCTAAGGATATTTCCTTCAATGGCCGGTCAAAGTAGGGCTCGCAGACAGAACGAACAGCGGCTTCGAGTTCATCCACCCGGGTTGACGCAGGTGCCCAGCCAGACTCAATGTGCAGCTCTGCCACCCGTTTGTAATCACGCCGAAAAAACGCAGTGAAGTTTTGCGCAAGGTATTCCTTGTCGACGGCAGTGAGCGTGCCCACAATGCCAAAGTCAAGCGAAATATACCGACCAAAAGTTGCCGGCTCAATGCTGACCTGAATGTTGCCTGGGTGCATGTCGGCGTGAAAAAATCCATCGCGAAACACCTGGGTAAAAAAGATTGTGACCCCATCGCGTGCCAGCTTGGGGAAATCAATGCCCGCTGCGCGCAAACGCTCAACCTGATTGATAGGGATACCCTTCATGCGCTCCATCACCATCACATCAGGCATGCAGTAGTCCCAGAACATCTCGGGAATCATGACCAGATCAAGGTCTGCCATGTTGCGTCGCAACTGTGCGGCGCTGGAAGCTTCACGCACCAGATCGAGTTCGTCGTGCAGGTACTTGTCAAATTCAGCCACCACTTCACGCGGCTTCAGACGTTTGCCATCGTCCGAAAAACTCTCCACCCAGCCAGCCATCATTCTCAGCAAACCAAGGTCTTTGTCGATGATCGATGCCATACCAGGGCGCAGTACCTTGACCGCGACATCACGGTGGACGCCCTGCTTGTTTTTCAGTACCGCAAAGTGCACCTGTGCAATTGACGCACTGGCCACGGGCTCGCGCTCAAACGATACAAAAATATCTGCAACTGGTTTTTTAAAAGCGCGCTCAATGATGCCCACCGCCACTTCACTGGCAAACGGTGGCACCCGGTCTTGCAACATGGCCAGCTCGTCGGCAATGTCTACCGGCAACAGGTCGCGCCGGGTCGACAACACCTGACCAAACTTGACAAAAATGGGGCCTAGGCTTTCAAGCGCCATGCGAATGCGCTGACCGCGCGGCGCATCGAGCTTGCGTCCGATGGTCAACACGCGCACCACAACCGTTAACCAAGGCTTCTTGAAACTGGTCAGCACCAGCTCGTCCAGGCCGTAGCGCAACATCACCCAGAGGATGAAGATCCCTCGAAAAAGACGCGTCATTTGGCCGACTTGCCCGGCACAAAGGCCGCAGCCTTTGTCATGAACTGTCGCAGGCTCCCCGTCATGGTCTGCGCCATCTGGCTCAAGGTGTGTGCCGGCACATCACCCATGACCCGGGCCAGATCTTCTTCCAGATCCCAGCGCACATGCTCCGTGAGCCAATTGACCTCGGCAGCCAATTGCACGTCACCCTCAATACGTACGGCGGGTTTGTCGCCACGCAGCGCAGCTTGCGCCAGTGCCAACGGCGACTCGTCGGTGACCGTCATGACCAGGTCTGGCGCAGTGACTGGCTCGGCCAGATCCAACAAACCAGCCGGTGTGGCGACTAGCTTGAAACTGAAGGCGCGCCATTGCACCAGCATCACCTGGCCTTTTTGCCGCGCCAGCCGCGCCATGGCCTCAGATTCCTGCATCAACACATGGTTGAGTAGCAGCACGACGCGTCGCTGGACCTCGTCGACCGCCCATGAAGGCGGCTGCAAGTTAGGAAGGGGGAGCTTCTGGAGGAAACCCTCCAGGAATGAAAAAGGGGACTGTGTTGCCATAGTCCCCGATTATTCCCCGAATTGGGCGCAATTTATTTATTGCAATGCCTGAACCCCTGCAACCAGCCAGCCATTGCTGCCATTTTTTGCCTTGGTCATGTTCCAGACTTCACGGAACGGGCTGGGACCACTGGATGGCTCTTCGCGGATCATGCCGGAAAACTCGACGCTGGCCATGTAATCGTCACCCAAATCTTCAATGCCCAGTAAATGGGCCTCAATCATCACCACCTCAGTGAGGTTGACCGGGCCACCCGTGTGGGCCTCGCGCTCAGCCAACTGGGCCTGGATTTCTTTCAGCATGGTGTCGGTCATCATCACGCGCAGGGCGCCAACGTCGGACTTGTCCCACGCGGCCTGCAGCGACACAAAGTTAGCCTTGGCCGACTTCAAGAAACCCTCACTGTCAAAGCCCGCCGGAATACCCCAGGTTTGCGCACCCGACAAGCCTGAGCCGATCAAGGAGCCAGACACTGCGGGCATCGTGGTCGACCCATCAAACGCAGCGGGACCACTGCGCTCCCAAGGCCGTGCGGACGCATCGTTGCCGACGTTTTCAGGGCGATAGCTGGTGGGCACAGGAGGCTGGCCACTGGCACCTGCGCCCTGAAACGCGAACGGCGATACCATTTGAGGCGCAGCTTGTTTTTTACGCCGCATAAACCAACCCACCGCTACCATGATCACCAGTGCCAGCAGGGCAAACATCATGAACTGTCCCATGGCAGCCCCCAAACCTAGCGAACTTGCCAGCCAGGCCAACCCCAACCCTGCGGCCAACCCGCCGAGCATCGCACCCCAGGGTTTCTTTGGTGCCGCTGCAGCGGCCGCTGGCGCTGCCTTGGCGGTGTTATTGACGCCCTGCGTTGGCGCGGCGGCTGGCGGTGTCGCCTGGCGCTGCGTGACATTGCTGGATTGCTTTCCAAATGACGAGCCGCCGCCGAAGCGTTTAGCCGCATCTGCATGGCCAGCCACAAGAACCAGACACATGGTCAAAACCGAAAGCCAACGTTTCATAACATCTCCAAAATTAGATTTAGATCAACATTTAATGCCGACGTGCAAGGCTACCAGACCACCCGTCAAATTGTGGTAATCCACATGGCCAAAGCCATTAGCCTTCATCAGGGTTTTGAGCTCTTCCTGGCTTGGGTGCATGCGAATCGACTCGGCCAGGTACTTGTAACTCGACGCATCGCCGGCCACCCATTCACCCAGCTTGGGCAAGACCTTGAACGAGTACCAGTCATACGCCTTTTCCAGTGGCTTGGCCACTTTGGAAAATTCCAGCACCAGCAGCTTGCCACCGGCTTTCAGCACCCGGTTCATCTCGTTGAGCGCAACATCTTTGTGCGTCATGTTGCGTAAACCGAAAGCCACAGTGACCAAGTTGAAATGACCATCAGGAAACGGCAGTTTTTCGGCGTCACAGACCACCGTGGGTAGCACCACCCCTGCATCTACCAAGCGGTCACGCCCGGTGCGCAGCATGGCTTCGTTGATGTCGGTGTGCACCACCTGGCCAGTTTTTCCCACCTTCTTGGCAAACGCCAATGCCAGGTCACCCGTGCCACCCGCAATGTCCAGCACCTTGTCGCCTTCATGCACATTGGCCACCATGACGGTGTAAGCCTTCCAGGCGCGATGCAGGCCCATCGACATCAGATCATTCATCAGGTCGTATTTGGGCGCAACCGAATCGAACACGCCCTTGACGTGACTGGCTTTTTCCGCTTCTTCAACGGTTTGGTAACCAAAGTGTGTGGTACTCATGGGTGTCGTGCTAAAAATTGAAGTCAGTGGCTAGCGCAGCTGGAGCCGGCCTTTTCTGGCATGGGCGCATCACGGTCAACGCCGGCGGCTTCAAGCCTGGCGGTGTAGTCCGCCCACAATTTGTCTTGCTGCGAGCCCAGGAAATACAGGTAATCCCAAGAAAAGATGCCTGAATCATGGCCATCAGAAAACGCTGGCTGAATCGCGTAATTGCCCACGGGCTCCAGCCCTGCCAGCGTCACATCACGCTTGCCGGTTTGCAAGGTTTCTTGACCTGGCCCGTGGCCCGCGACCTCAGCGGAGGGGCTGTACACCCGCATCAACTCAAACGGAATCCGAAACGCGGCGCCATCAGAAAAGCTGATCTCCAGCACACGCGATTGGCTGTGCACCGTGATGTCTTGTGGCGCGGGCGCGCCATTTTGTAAACCTGCCATGACATGTCACCTCTTTTTTCAGTTTTAAGAACCGTCTGCAAATCAAACCAGCACGCGCTCAATGCCGCCGTCGTTGGCGACTTTGACGTAATCCGGCATCCACTGCTCGCCCAAAATCTGGCGGGCCATTTCCACCACAATGTAATCGGCTTCCAGCAATCCGTTCTGCAGGTCTTCGCCGAACCGGCTCAAGCCCTGCAAACAGGCGGGGCAAGAGGTCAGTATCTTCAGGTTATCTTTGGCACCCACACCAGGTTTCTGGCGCAACTGCGCCTCACCCTTGAGGATTTCTTCTTCCTTGCGAAAACGCACCTGGGTCGACACATCTGGGCGGTTCAAGGCCAGCGTGCCTGACTCACCGCAGCATCGGTCCGACTGAATCACGTTATCGCCCAGCAAGGCTTTCACAGTCTTGATGGGTTCTTGCAACTTCATCGGGCTATGGCATGGATCGTGGAACAAAAATGCCCCGGCATTGGCCAGTGTGATGCCTTTTTCCAGCAGGTACTCATGGATGTCGATGATGCGGCAACCTGGGAAAATTTTCTCAAACTCGTAGCCTTGCAACTGGTCATAACAGGTGCCGCAGCTCACCACCACGGTCTTGATGTCAAGGTAGTTCAGTGTGTTGGCCACCCGGTGAAACAGCACCCGGTTGTCAGTGATCATCTTCTCGGCTTTGTCGAACTGGCCAGCGCCACGCTGCGGGTAACCACAGCACAAATAGCCCGGCGGCAGCACGGTTTGCACTCCGGCGTGCCACAACATCGCCTGGGTCGCCAAACCCACTTGACTGAACAGGCGCTCCGAGCCACAACCGGGAAAGTAAAACACCGCTTCGGTCTCGGCCGTGGTGGTCTTGGGGTTACGAATGATCGGCACGTAGTCTTTGTCTTCAATGTCGAGCAAGGCGCGTGCTGTTTTCTTAGGCAAGCCGCCAGGCAGCTTCTTGTTAATGAAGTGAATCACTTGCTCTTTGATGGGCGCCGTGCCCAAGGACGCCGGTGGTGCCTTGGTTTGCTTGCGCGCAATGACTTTCAGCACATCGGCGGCCAAGCGTTGCGACTTGATGGCCAGGTTCACCATCACCGAACGCGCGATTTTGATGGTCTCAGGGTTGGTGGCATTGAGCAAGAACATGGCCGCAGCGCCCGCCGGTCTGAACGTTTTTTTGCCCATTTTGCGCAACAGGTTGCGCATGTTCATTGACACATCGCCAAAATCGATGTTGACCGGGCACGGGCTCAGGCACTTGTGACACACGGTGCAATGGTCGGCGACGTCTTCAAACTCCTGCCAGTGTTTGATCGACACTCCGCGACGGGTTTGCTCTTCATACAAAAAGGCTTCTACCAACAGCGAAGTGGCCAGAATCTTGTTGCGCGGGCTGTACAACAAATTGGCGCGCGGCACGTGGGTGCTGCACACTGGTTTGCACTTGCCGCAACGCAGGCAGTCTTTCACACTGTCGGCAATGGCGCCAATGTCCGACTGCTGCATGATCAGCGATTCGTGCCCCATCAGACCAAAACTGGGGGTATAGGCGTTGGTCAGGTCGGCATATATAGCATCAGGCTCTAGCCCTTTATTTATATTCGAAGACAGCTCTTTATTTCGCAGCAACTTGCCTTTGTTAAATCGCCCTTCCGGGTCAACCCTGGCTTTGTAATCGGTGAATGGCTGCAACTCGGCATCGCTCAAAAATTCCAGCTTGGTGATGCCAATGCCGTGCTCGCCCGAGATCACACCGTCCAGTGCACGCGCCAGCGCCATGATGCGTTTGACCGCGCCATGGGCTGCTTGCAACATGTCGTAGTCGTCGCTGTTGACGGGAATATTGGTGTGCACATTGCCGTCACCCGCGTGCATGTGCAAGGCCACCCAAACACGGCCTTTGAGCACGCGCTGGTGAATGGCGTTGCATTCTTTCAATATCGGCTCAAACGCCACGCCGCTGAATATTTGCTGCAACGGCTGGCGAATCTGCGTTTTCCAGCTGGCGCGCAAGGAATGGTCTTGCAACTGGGTAAAGAGGGGTGCCACTTCCTGCAGCCACCCGGCCCACAGCGCACGCACATTGGCCAGCAGGTCCAACGCCTGCGCCACACGGTCTTCCAACAACTCGGCGGCCGAAATCTCGCCAGCGTCGTCTTGCCGACCCAGCGGCAGATTGCCCTGGCTAAAAAAGTCTTGCAGTGCGTCACACAGGGCCAGCTTATTTGCCAGGCTCAGTTCGATGTTGATGCGCTCGATACCGTCGGTGTACTCGGCCATGCGCGGCAGCGGAATCACCACGTCTTCGTTAATTTTGAACGCGTTGGTGTGTTTGCTGATGGCGGCGGTGCGCTTGCGGTCAAGCCAGAATTTCTTGCGGGCTTCTGGGCTGATGGCAATAAAACCCTCGCCGCTGCGTGAGTTAGCAATGCGCACCACCTCGCTCGTGACACGCGCCACGTCGTCTGCATTTTCACCGGCGATGTCGCCAAACAGCACCATTTTGGGAACGCCGCCGCCGCTCAAGGCAGCGCCGCGTTTGCTCTTGGTGGCGTAGCCCACGGCTTTTAGGTAGCGGTCATCCAGATGCTCCAACCCGGCCAGCACCACACCCGAGCGTTTTTGCTCGGCGAACATGAAGTCCTTGATTTCCACAATGCTGGGCACCGCATCCTTGGCGTTGCCAAAAAACTCCAGGCACACCGTGCGCGTGTGCGCAGGCATTTTGTGCACCACCCAGCGCGCGCTGGTGATCAAGCCGTCGCAGCCTTCTTTCTGAATGCCGGGCAAGCCGCTCAAAAATTTGTCGGTCACGTCCTTGCCCAGGCCTTCCTTGCGAAAGGTCTTGCCGGGAATGTCCAACCGCTCGGTTCGAATGGGTGTTTTGCCGTCGGCTTTGAAATATTGAAGCTCGAAACTGGCCACCTCCACGTCATGGATCTTGCCCATGTTGTGGTTGATGCGTGTCACCTCCAGCCATTCGGCCTGCGGTGTCACCATGCGCCAGCTCGCCAGGTTGTCCAGCGCCGTGCCCCACAACACGGCTTTTTTGCCGCCGGCATTCATGGCAATATTGCCGCCGATGCAAGAGGCTTCGGCAGAAGTCGGGTCCACCGCAAAGACAAAACCGGCACGCTCAGCGGCGTGTGCCACACGGTTCGTTACCACGCCAGCCTCACTCCAGACCGTGCCTACCTCATGGTCCAGGCCCGGCAACTTGAGCATCTCGACCTCGGTCATGGCCTCAAGCTTTTCGGTGTTGATGACCACGCTCTTCCACGTCAGCGGAATCGCGCCACCGGTGTAACCCGTGCCGCCGCCACGCGGGATGATGGTCAGACCCAGCTCAATACAGCCTTTGACCAGATGCGCCATCTCGGCCTCGGTATCGGGCGTGAGCACCACAAACGGGTATTCCACGCGCCAGTCAGTAGCATC
This sequence comes from Rhodoferax sp., assembly GCF_028688795.1. GTDB lineage: Bacteria > Pseudomonadota > Gammaproteobacteria > Burkholderiales > Burkholderiaceae_C > Rhodoferax. Next base: position 99,701 of record NZ_JAQTXM010000008.1, read on the forward strand.
CGTCACATGGCTGACGCGGCTCAGGCCGTCAAACTTGATGTTGTCTTTGGCCGTGAGCTTGGCCAGCACCTTTTGCGCCTTGCGCCGCAACATGGCGGTTTCTACGAAATGCGCATCAAACGTCTGCACAGCCTTGCCCGCCGCTGCCAGCAACTGCCCCACCAGAGCATCACGTTCAGGGTCGGTTTCGGGCGTGCGGCGCTTTTGCACCTCGCTCAGGCGGTGCTGCAAGGCTTCCACCAGCAACACCCGGCGTTTCGGGTTGTCCAGCAAGTCGTCTTGCAGGTAGGGGTTGCGTTGCACCACCCAGATGTCACCCAGCACCTCATACAACATGCGCGCCGAGCGGCCAGTGCGGCGCTCATCACGCAGTTTGTTCAGCCAGTCCCAGGCCGTTGCACCGAGCAGGCGAATAACGATTTCGCGGTCAGAAAAAGAGGTGTAGTTGTAAGGAATTTCGCGAATGCGTTCCTGTCCGTGCGGCGCAACAGCGCCAGCAGGCAACAAAGACTTGAGCGGTATTGGGGCGTTCATCGGGTATTTTATTGCAGCCTTTATGGGCATTTGAGTGGGCGTTTGAGCCCTGTCATAGGCACGCCCAAGCTGGGCTGGCAATGTTACCGCAGTGCAACATTGCCCTACTCGGGTGATGGTGACCCTGTGGAAACCCTGATGCACACGCCGCAAGAATCCGCGTTTAATTGTGGTCTGGGTTGGCTACTGACATTTTTCTGTCGCAAATTCGTCATATTTGATCCGTAAGCTCGCACCCTTCACTTCAAGGAAATCACATGAAATTGAAACTTGCAGCCGTCGCGCTGGCATCATTTGCCCTGACGGCCCAGGCCGTGACCGAAGTCCAATGGTGGCACTCCATGACCGCCGTCAACGGCGAATGGGTCAACGACCTCGCCAAAAACTTCAATGCCAGCCAGGCAGATTACAAAATTGTGCCCACCTACAAGGGCACCTATGACGAGTCCATGACAGCCGCCGTGGCGGCCTTCCGGGCTGGCAATGCGCCGCACATTTTGCAAGTGTTTGAAGTTGGCACGGCCACCATGATGGCCAGCAAAAACGCCATCGTGCCTGTCGGCAAGGTCATGAAGGACGCGGGTCAAAAGTTTGACCCCAAAGCCTACATTCCAGCAGTGGCGGGCTATTACACCGCGCCCAGTGGCGAGATGTTGAGCATGCCTTTTAACAGCTCCACCACCGTGTTCTATTTCAACAAGGATGCCTTCAAGGCCGCTGGCCTGAGCACCGACAAGGCGCCTAGCAGCTGGCCTGAGGTGGCGCTGGCCGCCGCCAAGCTCAAGGCCAGTGGGCACAAATGCCCACTCACCGTGGCTTGGCAAGGCTGGACACAACTGGAGAGCTTTTCAGCCTGGCATAACGTCGAATTCGCTACCAAGGCCAATGGCTTGGGTGGCATGGACGCACGCATGAAGGTCAACTCACCGCTGCATGTGCGCCACATTGAAAACCTGGCCAACATGCACCAGCAAGGGCTGTTTGTGTACAAGGGACGCGCCAATGTGCCTGAAGCCACCTTTGTCTCAGGCGAATGCGCCATGATCACCACCTCCAGCGGTTTCTACGGCAACGTCAAGAAAAATGCCAAGTTTGCTTTTGGTGTTGCACCCCTTCCCTACTACCCGGACGTGCCCGGCGCACCGCAAAACACCGTCATTGGGGGTGCCAGCCTGTGGGTCATGGCCGGCAAGAAGGCCGATGAATACAAAGGCGTCGCCAAGTTCTTTAACTACATCTCCAGCCCAGAGGTGCAATCAGAGAGCCACAAGCGCACCGGTTACCTGCCCATCACCACGGCTGCATATGAGCTGACTGAAAAATCGGGCTACTACAAACAAAATCCGGGTACCGACGTGGCTGTCAACCAGATGATTCGCAAGGTCACCGACAAATCGCGCGGCATCCGACTGGGCAATTACGTACAGATCCGCACCATTGAGGACGAAGAACTCGAAGGCGTTTGGGGTGGCAAGAAGACTGCCAAAGAAGCCCTGGACGCCATCGTGAAGCGCGGCAACGAGCTGCTGGAACGCTTTGAGAAGGCCAACAAGAAAGGTTAATGGGTGAACAGTGGAAAAACGCGTTTTCTTCCGCTCAAAGTGGCTGCCTTGGGTGCTGATGGCCCCCCAGGTGGTTGTGATCGCGCTGTTTTTCTTCTGGCCTGCAGCCCAGGCACTGCTGCAGTCGGTGCAGCAATCTGATGCCTTTGGTACATCGGTGGACTGGGTCGGTCTCGACAACTTCCGTAACCTTTGGAACGACGAGACTTATCTGGCCTCGTTTTACACCACCGCCATTTTTTCAACCCTGGTGGCGGTGGCGGGCATCAGTATTTCACTGCTGCTGGCGGTGTTTGCCGACCGCATTGTCAAAGGCGCACTGGTCTACAAAACCCTGCTGATCTGGCCCTACGCCGTGGCGCCAGCGGTGGCTGGCGTGTTGTGGCTGTTCATGTTTGCGCCCAGCGTGGGCGTGGTGTCGTACTGGCTGCGCGCGCTCGGTGTCGACTGGAACCACTTGCTCAACGGCACACATGCCATGACTCTGGTGGTGATGGCTGCGGTGTGGAAGCAGATTTCATACAACTTTTTGTTCTTTTTGGCGGGGCTACAAAGCATTCCGAAGTCGCTGATTGAAGCCGCCGCCATTGACGGTGCGCGGCCCTGGCGGCGTTTCTGGACCATCGTGTTTCCCCTGCTGTCACCCACCACGTTTTTCCTGTTGGTGATCAACATCGTCTACGCTTTTTTTGACACCTTTGCCATCATTGACGCAGCCACCCAAGGCGGCCCTGGCAAGGAAACCGCCATTTTGGTCTACAAGGTGTACTTTGATGGCTTCAAGGCCATGGACATGGGTGGCTCGGCCGCACAATCCGTGGTGCTGATGGTGATTGTGGTGCTGCTCACGGTGGTGCAATTTCGCTTTGTCGAGAAGAAAGTGAACTACTGATGGTTGAGCGTCGCCCGTTTTTGACATTTCTGTCACACACCGTGCTGATTTTGGGTGTGCTGGTGGTGGCTTTTCCGCTGTACCTGACGTTTGTGGCCTCGACCCAGACCGCGCAGGCGATTGTGCAAACGCCCATGCCGCTGCTGCCCGGTGGGCACTTGATTGAGAACTACACCGCCGCCTGGAACGGCACCGGTGGCGGTTCCGGCTCCAAAGCGCCGGTCGGGCAAATGATGATGGTAAGTTTGATTTCGGCGCTGATCATCTCGTTGGGCAAGATTGCTATCTCGCTGCTGTCAGCTTTTGCCATCGTCTACTTCCGTTTTCCCTTTCGCATGTTTTTCTTCTGGGCCATCTTCATCACGCTGATGCTGCCCGTGGAGGTGCGCATTGGACCGACCTACAAAGTGGTGTCAGACCTTGGCATGCTCAACAGTTATGCGGGCTTGACGATTCCGTTGATTGCCTCGGCCACCGCCACGTTTTTGTTCAGACAATTTTTCTTGACCGTGCCTGAAGAACTGGTGGAGGCGGCACGCATGGATGGCGCTGGCCCCATGCGTTTTTTCAAGGACATTCTGGTGCCGCTGTCCAAAACGTCGATTGCTGCGCTGTTTGTGATTCAGTTCATTTACGGCTGGAACCAGTACCTGTGGCCACTGCTGGTGACCACCAGCGAGGACATGTACCCGGTGGTGATCGGCATCAAGCGGATGATCTCCGGCGGCGACTCCGAGATGCAATGGAACATCGTCATGGCCACCGCCGTGCTGGCCATGGTACCGCCAGCGTTGGTGGTGATGCTGATGCAAAAATGGTTCGTCAAAGGGCTGGTGGATACAGAAAAGTAACATGTTTGGGGACACACCGATGCACCTGCGATGCAGCGCGTCGCTCCGTCCTCAACTGATTAAGGGATTGCGGGACAGACCAAGATTTGCTCTGTCGCCAACTGAATAAAACATGGCTTCAATCACTTTAAAAAACGTCACCAAGCGCTATGGGCTGGGCAAAACCGCCACCCAGGTCATCCACGGCATCAGCGCCGAAATTCTGCATGGTGAATTTGTTGTCATCGTCGGGCCATCTGGCTGCGGCAAGTCAACCTTGCTTCGCATGGTGGCGGGCCTGGAAGAAATCAGCGGCGGCGACATTTCGATCAACAACCGGGTGGTCAACGACCTGGAGCCGTCAGAGCGAGACATCGCGATGGTGTTCCAGAACTACGCGTTGTACCCGCACATGAGTGTGTTCGAAAACATGGCCTACGGCCTGAAGATTGCCAAGGTGCCTGTGGATGAGATCAAGGCACGGGTCGACAAAGCCGCCAAAATTCTAGAAATTGGCCCATTTCTGCAACGCAAACCGCGCGAACTCTCAGGCGGGCAACGCCAACGGGTGGCGATGGGGCGCGCCATCGTGCGCCAGCCGCAGGTGTTTTTGTTTGACGAGCCGCTGAGCAATCTTGATGCCAAACTGCGTGCCCAAACCCGCCTTGAAATCCAGAAGTTGCACCGCGAACTAGGCATCACATCACTCTTTGTGACACACGACCAGGTCGAAGCCATGACGCTGGCGCAACGCATGATCGTCATGAACGCTGGCGTCATGGAGCAATTTGGCACGCCAGACGAGGTCTACAACCGCCCGGCCAGCACGTTTGTAGCGGGGTTTATGGGCTCGCCGCCCATGAACTTGCTCAAAAACGCGCCAGGTGCAGGCGCCGACACCATTACAGGTGTACGCCCCGAGCACCTTGACATCACACCAACGGGATGGGCACTGACGGTGGAGGCCGTTGAAATGCTGGGCGCTGAGCGGCTCACCTACGGCCGTTGGGCACATGGAGCTGCTGACGAATTGGTCATCATTCGCACGGAAGAATCGCATGCGCCGCCTGCATTGGGGCAGACGCTGCACGTTACCCCACGTCCAGAAAAAATCCACCACTTTGATGCTACCAGCGGCAAACGCAGGGAGACCACCACATGAAACCAGTCACAACCGACCACTGGCCCTACCCCAGCTGGATTGCCCACCGTGGCGCAGGAAAACTGGCCCCAGAAAACACGCTGTCGGCCTTTCGCACGGGGGCCAGCTTTGGCTACCGCATGTTTGAATGCGACGTGAAGCTGAGTGCCGACGGCATCCCTTTTTTAATGCACGACGCCACCTTGCAGCGCACCACCAACGCAGTTGAAGCGCTCGGGCGCGGCTTAAGCGCAGTGGGTGGAGAGCACCCGTGGGGCACGCTGGCCCTGCTGGACGCTGGTGGCTGGCATTCGCGCAGCTTTGTGGGCGAGCCACTGCCCACCTTTGAAGCCATTGCCCGCTACTGTTTGCACAACGGCTACTTTTTGAACATTGAAATCAAAGCCACACCCGGTACGGAAGTACACACCGGCGAGGTGGTGGCGAGCCATGCCGCACGGCTTTGGCATGGGGCTCTGGTGCCACCCCTTCTGACCTCGTTTGACGTGGCTTCACTTGAAGGCGCACTGCAGGTCCACCCAGAACTGCCACGCGGCCTGCTGCTGGAAAACCTGTGGACCGGCTGGCTGGAAACCGCGTTACGGCTGGACTGTGTCGCCGTGGTCTGCGACCAAGCGCTTTGGGACACGTCCAGCATGACGCAGGCCAAAAGCGCCGGCCTGCGCACCCTGAGTTACACGGTGAACGAGGTCAATGATGCACAGCGGCTCTTTGACTTGGGGCTGGACGGCATCATCACCGATCGGGTGGACTTATTTGCACCCAGCGCCCTCAAACCAACCCATTAAGCTTTAGAAGTCGCCTTTAATGACCGGGAAACCAAGCGCCGCCCAGTCCAGCATGCCGCCACGGTAGTAATAAATGCGGTCAGCCGGGAACCCTTCACGCGTCATGGCCACAATGGCCGATGGGCTTTGTGGGCAGGCCGGGCCATTGCAAAACGCATAAACCTTCTTGGCTTTGCTGCAATCCCATTTACCCGCAGTCTTGCTGCAACCCAGCTCATTCAAACGGCCTGCGACTTCGGTGTAAACAATGTGCATGGACCCATTGATCGTGCCGTTGGCACGGTCTTCCGGCTCGCGCATGTCCACCAGCAGGGCGTCACGGTCGTTCATGGCATTCAGAACTTCAATCTCGCCCACCGGGTGCACGCCCGGGACGGGCACCATGGCCTGAATCCAGCCCTTGTTTTTGGCGCAAGGTGTCATCACGCGGGTGATCACAGTTTCTTCACCTTTGGCATTTTTAGCTACAAATTTGGTGTCGGTGCCGATGATGCGCAGGTACTCAGGGTCGGCCGCGTGAGCAGCGGAAACAAATCCACTGGCGAGAACAAGGGTGGCAAGCAAAGCTGAAAATTTCATGGGGGGTTTCCGGTGTGATGACAAAGAAGCGAAGAGCGTAGCTGCATCGGGCTCAAAACCCTTGATTTAAATCAAAATCTCGAAGTGCTTTCAAACTAATCCGCACAAGCTTGGACCAACCCAATGCAACTGACCCTAGACCAAATCAGCGCCAGCCTTTGAGCATGACCCATTGGCTGGTGGCAATCAACACCACCAACGCCATATAGGTGAGCATCTTCCCATCTCGTCCAAACAGCGCCAACCCAATCAACAGCGCCACCACACCCAATGCAAAATGTATAGCTGCCTGCGCAATATATGTATGAGCTACAGGCCGTTTTTTCATAAATAAACGGCTCAGGACCGGCACCAACAAGGCAAGCCAGGCAGCTGGCGCCAAAAAGTTGATGGCATGGTTAAGCAACGCAAGAAAACCCATTAGCAGCCCTTGAGGGAAAAGAAAAAATGATACAAGTCAAAGCACATGGTCGGTGATTTTATAATTCACTCATGGCAGTCTGGGCATTAGGTATCAATCACACGACCGCGCCGCTCGATCTGCGCGGTCGTTTTGCGTTCGCCATCGACCAAATCGAGCCCACCCTGCACGCCTTGCGCGGTGCCCTGAGCCGCCAGCCCGAGGCGGCATTGATCTCTACCTGCAACCGCACCGAGATTTATTGCGCCTGCGAACAACCGCAACTCGAAAATACCCTTGACTGGCTGGCCCACAGCGGCGGCGTGTCGACCGAACTGCTGCGCGCTCACTCCTATGTGATGCATGACGGCCTGGCCGCACGCCACGCCTTTCGGGTGGCCAGCGGGCTCGATTCCATGGTGCTGGGCGAGCCGCAAATTCTGGGCCAGATCAAAGACGCGGTGCGCGCCGCCGAAGCTGCAGGCGCTTTGGGCAGCACGCTCAGCCAGTTGTTCCAGCGCTCGTTTGCCGTGGCCAAAGAGGTGCGCACCTCCACCGAAATCGGCGCGCACTCCATCAGCATGGCCGCCGCCGCCGTGCGTCTGGCTGGCCAGTTGTTTGAAGACTTGAGCGAGGTGAAGGTTTTGTTTGTCGGTGCCGGCGAGATGATCGACCTGTGCGCCACTCACTTTGCCGCCAAGAACCCCAAAAGCATCACCATTGCCAACCGCACCCTGTCACGAGGCGAAGAGTTGGCCGGTAAATTTGGCGCTGAAGTGATGCGCCTGGCCGATTTGCCGGACCGGCTGCATGAATTTGACGCTGTGGTGAGTTGCACCGCCAGCACCTTGCCGCTGATTGGCTTGGGTTCGGTCGAGCGGGCACTGAAAAAGCGCCGTCGCCGCCCGATGTTCATGGTTGATTTGGCCGTGCCGCGCGACATTGAAGTTGAAGTCAAAGCCCTGGAAGACGTCTACCTGTACACCGTGGACGATCTGGCCGGTGTGGTGCAGACCGCCCAGGCCAGCCGCCAGGCGGCCGTGGCGCAGGCTGAAGCCATTGTGGACGCCGGTGTGCAGAGCTTTCTGCACTGGCTGGAGCAACGCAGCACCGTGCCACTGATCCAGCAACTCAATGCCCAGGCGGATGAGTGGCGCGCCAATGAAATTGCCCGTGCCCGAAAGCTGCTGGCCAAGGGTGAAAACGTGGATGCCGTGCTGGAGGCCCTGAGCAAAGGCTTGACGCAAAAAATGCTGCACGGCGCCATGGCTGAGTTGCGCGCAGGCGATGCCGCCGCCCGTGAACGCGCCACTTCGGCCGTGCAGCACTTCTTTTTGCGCAAAGAGCGTTAGCTGGGCTGAAGCTTTCGTACGCCCGTCTTGATCCCCGCGAGACGGCACACCTCTTGGCGCCGCGGGTATGACCCAGCAGGGCTTTTTTTGCAGGGCCGAATTCATTTGGCCAGGTCACCACAAGGTGACGCCAAAAGCCACTGACATCCACCGATTTTCAGCACAATTACCCACCGATCCCCATGAAACCCTTTCTTCGCCAACAACTCGCCCGCTACGCTGACCGTCTCGGCGAGCTTGAATTCTTGCTGTCGCGCCAGGACATCATGAGCGACATGGAACAGTTCCTGAAGCTGTCACGCGAACACACCGACGTGGCCGCCGTAGCCGGCCGCTGGCTGCGTTACCAGCAGCGCGAAGCCGACCTGGCTGGGGCGCAAGACATGCTCAAAGACGCGGCCAACGACACCGACATGACAGAAATGGCGCAAGAAGAAATCGATGCTGCCAGCGCCGACCTGCAGCAGCTTGAGGCCGAGTTGCAGCGCATGTTGCTACCCAAAGACCCGGACGATGCGCGCCCGGCGTTTGTTGAAATCCGCGCGGGTACCGGCGGCGACGAATCTGCCCTGTTTGCCGCTGACCTGGCGCGCATGTACCTGCGTTACTGCGACCGCAAGGGCTGGAAGCACGAGATCATCAGCGAGTCGAGCAGCGAACTCGGTGGCTACAAGGAGGTGGTGCTGCGCATCGAAGGGGACCAGGTTTATGGCGCACTCAAGTTTGAGTCCGGTGGCCACCGCGTGCAGCGCGTGCCAGTGACCGAGACCCAGGGTCGCATCCACACCAGCGCCTGTACCGTGGCGGTACTGGCCGAGCCCGACGAGGCTGAGGCCATCAAAATCAACGCCTCGGACCTGCGCATCGACACCTACCGCGCCAGCGGGGCGGGTGGCCAGCACATCAACAAAACCGACTCTGCCGTGCGCATCACCCACCTGCCCACCGGCACAGTCGCCGAATGCCAGGACGGGCGCAGCCAGCACGCCAACAAGGCGCAGGCGCTCAAGGTGCTGACCGCCCGCATCCACGAAAAAGACCGCGCCGAGCGCGCCGCCAAAGATGCTGCCGAGCGAAAAAGCCTGGTTGGCACCGGCGACCGCAGCGACCGCATCCGCACCTACAACTTTCCACAAGGGCGCTTGACCGACCACCGCATCAACCTCACGCTGTACAAGCTGCTGGCCATCATGGAAGGAGACCTGGATGATGTGGTGAATGCGCTGCAAGCCCATGAGGCAGCCACTCAGCTGGCTGCGCTGGAGCTCAATGCCTGAGTTCAATGAACGGCATCAAACACCAGTTCAGTGCTTTCAATGCGTGCGTTTGACGCGCCCTTTGAAATATATGGAAAAATGACCCCTAGCCCATATAAATAATGCGTAAGCAGCTATTTATTAGATAGCATTTATGTCACCTACACCCATCCCTGAACCTCTGCCGCAAACGCTGGCCCACATACTCGCAGCCCTGCAAGCCACCGGGCTGGAGCGGCTGGACGCGCAACTGCTGCTGCTGCATGTGTTGGGGCAGCCGCCACACCAGCGCGGTTGGCTGCTGGCGCATGACACCGACACGTTGCCGCCTGCGCTTGGCAACGCCTTGACACTGCTGGCGCAGCGGCGCCTGGCGGGTGAGCCGTTGGCCTACCTCACCGGTCGCAAGGAATTTTTTGGTCTGGACTTGGCGGTGGATGCCCGCGTGCTGGTGCCCCGGCCTGACACCGAAACACTGGTCAGCTGGGGGATTGAAATACTCACGGACCCCAACTGCACCATGGCGACTACCTCTGCTTCAGGGCAGGGCAAGGCAAACCGTAGCGCGCTCGACCTGGGCACCGGCAGCGGTGCCATCGCGCTGGCGCTCAAGGCCAGCCTGCCGGCACTGCAAGTGCATGCCATCGACTTCAGTGCCGATGCCCTGGCCGTGGCCCAAGCCAACGCCCAGCGGCTGCAACTGGCGGTCACATTCAGCCAGGGCGCCTGGTTCGCAGGTTTAGCCGATCCGTCTGTCAAATATGACTGCATAGTCTCCAACCCACCCTATATCGCCGCGCTTGACCCGCATCTAGCCGCTCTCACCCACGAGCCGCTGCAAGCGCTGGCCAGCGGCGCCGACGGCCTGGACGACATCCGCCAGATCATCACCCAAGCCCCGGCGCACCTCAAGCCTGGTGGCTGGCTGCTGCTGGAGCATGGCTACGATCAGGCACAAACCGTGCGGGATTTATTGACCACTGCCGGCTTCACGCAGGTGCAATCCCGTTGCGACCTGGCGGGCATCGAACGCTGCAGCGGCGGGCAACACAACGCCACACCTGCGGACATCAACTGCCCCCGGCCCTGACCGTCCTGCTAACTCCCTCTGCCATGAACACTACCCAAGAATCAAACAGCATCGACACGCGCCTGACCGAGCTTGAAATCAAGGCCAGCTTCGCCGAAGACCTGATCGACAAGCTCGACCAGATCATCACCCGCCAGCAAGATCAGATTGACCGGCTGACGCGTGAAGTGCACTTCTTGCGCCAGCAATCGCCCGAAGAAGGGCCGGTGCCCCAGCGCAACCCGCGCGACGAGTTACCGCCGCACTATTGAGCCACCCATTAAATTTATAACAAATTAGCCTCTAGCCCTTTGGATAAAAGCGCAAGCAGCTATGTTTTAAATAGCAATTCACAACACCCCTAAGCCCGACAGGGTCACACCCCGCAACAGCTTTGAAGGTGAAATAATCCGATCTGTTTATTAACAAAGGAATTTTGAGCATGAGCGACGCACAACAACGCATTGACGACCTGGTCAAACAAAACGACATCTTGCTGTTCATGAAAGGCACGGCAAGTTTTCCACAGTGCGGCTTTTCTGGCCGCGCCATCCAAATCCTGAAAGCCTGTGGCGTCGACCCCAAGGCGGTCAAAACCGTCAACGTGCTGGAAGACGACGGCATTCGCGCTGGCATCAAGGACTACAGCAACTGGCCGACCATTCCTCAGTTTTATTTCAAGGGTGAGTTCATTGGTGGCTCAGACATCTTGATGGAAATGTACGAAAACGGCGAACTGCAAACCATGCTGGGCACACCTGCCGCCTAACGCGCACACGGCCGCATCCCCAAAAAGCGCGGGCGTCGCAAGACCCCCGCGCTTTCGTTTGCCCAACTGTTTATCCAAAGATCGCCCCGATTAAAATGGCCGCTGTTTCCCCAAAGGTCATCCACCCATGTCACGCCAACTCTTCGTCACCACCGCCCTGCCCTACGCCAATGGCAATTTTCACATTGGTCACATCATGGAATACATCCAGGCCGACATCTGGGTGCGCTACCAAAAGATGATGGGCAACGCGGTGGATTTTGTCTGTGCCGACGACACCCACGGCGCGCCGATCATGATTGCAGCCGAGAAAGCCGGCATCACGCCGCAGCAGTTTGTGGCCAACATTGCGGCTGGCCGCAAGCCCTACCTGGACGGCTTTCACATTGGGTTCGATAACTGGCACAGCACCGACGCCCCGGAAAACCATGAACTGGCGCGCCAGATCTACCGTGACCTGCGCGACAACAAGGATGGCTCGCTGATCGAGACCCGCACCATCGAGCAGTTTTTCGACCCGCAGAAAAACATGTTCTTGCCCGACCGTTTCATCAAGGGTGAGTGCCCCAAGTGCCATGCCAAAGACCAATATGGCGACAACTGCGAAAACTGCGGCGCGGTCTATGCCCCTACCGACCTGATCAACCCGTTCTCGGCCCTGTCAGGCGCCAAACCCGAGCTGAAAAGCTCCGAGCATTTCTTCTTCAAGCTGTCTGACCCACGTTGCGTGGCGTTTTTGGAGCAGTGGACGCAAGACGGCAAGCTGCAGCCCGAAGTAGCCAACAAGATCAAGGAATGGTTCAGCGTGCGCACCAACCCCGACGGCTCCAAGAGCGAAGGCCTGGGCGACTGGGACATCTCTAGAGACGCACCCTACTTTGGCATTGAGATTCCCGACGCACCGGGCAAATACTTTTATGTCTGGCTGGACGCCCCGATTGGTTACCTGGCCTCGTTGAAAAACCTGTTGGGAAAACGTGCTGCACTGGACCCGCAAAGCCCGGACTACGACACCTACATGGTCAACCCCGAGCTGGAGCAATACCACTTCATCGGCAAAGACATCGTCACCTTCCACACCTTGTTCTGGCCCGCCACCCTGCATTTCAGCGGCCGCAAGACCCCCAACAACGTGTTTGTGCACGGTTTTTTGACGGTGAACAACGGCGAAAAAATGAGCAAAAGCCGCGGCACCGGGCTGGACCCGCTCAAGTACCTGAGCCTGGGCATGAACCCCGAATGGCTGCGTTACTATCTGGCCGCCAAACTCTCGGCCCGCAACGAAGACATTGACTTCAACGCCGACGACTTCATGGCCCGCGTCAACAGTGATTTGATTGGCAAGTTTGTCAACATTGCCAGCCGTGCCGCGGGCTTTTTGACCAAGCGGTTCGACGGCAAACTGGGCGATGTGTCGGAAGACGGCGCCGCGCTCTTGCACCAGTTGCGCATTGAGCGCACCAGCATCGAACTGCTGTACGAGTCGCGTGAATACGCCAAGGCCCTGCGTGAGACCATGTTGCTGGCCGACCGCGTGAACGCCTATGTGGACGCCAACAAACCCTGGGACCTGGCCAAAAAGCCCGACCAGGAGGCCCGCCTGCAAGACGTGTGCACGGTGTGCATCAAAGCCTTCAGAATCCTCACCTGCTACCTGAAACCGGTGCTGCCCGCGCTGGCGGCCGAGGTGGAGCAATTCCTGGCCATTGAGCCCTTGAGCTTCACCAACATCGCCGATCCCCTGCAGACCGGCCATGTGATTGGCAACTACCAGCATTTGATGCAGCGTGTCGACGTGAAACAACTTGATGCATTGTTTGAGCCTGCAGCCCAGGGAGAACAAGCGCAAGCAGCTACAGAATCAACAGCGACCACAAAGCCGGGTGACAAAAAAGCTGCCAAAGCCGCCGCCCCGGCCACACCGATTGACCCAACTGCCCCCGGTGGTGAAGCGCTGGCCCCAACCATCAGCATCGACGACTTCGCCAAGATCGACCTGCGCATTGCCAAAATCGTGCAATGCCAGGCGGTGGCGGGTTCCACCAAGCTGCTGCAACTCACGCTGGATGTGGGTGAAGTAGACGAGGCCGGTCAGCCCAAAACGCGCAACGTGTTTTCCGGCATTGCCAGTTGCTACCAGCCCGACGACCTGACCGGCAAACTCACCGTGCTGGTGGCCAACCTGGCCCCGCGCAAGATGAAATTTGGCGTGAGTGAAGGCATGGTGCTGGCCGCCAGCCACGCCGATGAGAAGGCGCAACCCGGTATCTATGTGCTGGAGCCGTTTGCCGGCGCCCAGCCGGGCATGCGGATTCATTGACGCGGGAAAACCAGGGGCTCGCGCACCATCGTGCAGGCGTAGAATTTGTCGCTTCATGACACGGCTTGCTGGTACCCCCTCGCACGGACAAACCCTGATGCTCTCCAAGCGTCGGCAGTTTGACATGCGCCTGCGCCACTGCGGTCCACCACACATCGGCTGAACTGCGTTGTTCGTCAGTGTGTGGAGCCCTCATGAAGCCATTCCCAAATTCCCTCACCCCATCCTCATTTTGTCAGCCTAGGCTAGCGCCATGAACCCGCTCGTTACGGCGGTTCTGGTGTTGCTGCTGGGCGCTGCGCTGTGCCTGCTGCCGATGCGCAACTGGCTGCGCGCCAGTGTTGGCTTGGCCTCGCAAGTCCTGGCCACCGGGCTGGTATGGCTGGCGGTGGTACCAGTACTGCTGGGCGCGCCCGAGCTTTTTGTGGAGATGCCCTGGGGCTACCCGATTGGCGCGGTGCGCTTTCGCCTGAACGCGTTGGGCGCTTTTTTCCTGAGCTGGTCGCTGCCGATGACGCTGCTGGGCGGGGTTTATGCGGTGGGCTATTTGCGCAAGTATTTCAACAGCACGCGCCACCTCGGGGTGCACTTTGGCCTGCTGAACATGATTTCGGTGTCCTTTCTGATGGTCTACACCGGCGAACACGCGGTGACGTTTCTGATGGGCTGGGAAATTGCAGCGCTGTCTGCCTGGTTGCTGGTGATTTGGGACTACACCAACCAGAAAGTGCGCTTTGCCGGCTTCAACTACCTGGTGTCCACCCACATCGGCCTGATTTTTCTGGTGGCGGCGTTCATGATTTTGTATGCCCAGACACAAAGCTGGTACCTGGACGACTGGGGCGACTGGATGAGCGCGCACCCAGGCACCATTCGCAACACGGTGTTTTTGCTGCTGCTGACCAGCTTTGGGCTGAAGTCGGCGTTCTTCCCTTTTCACTCGTGGTTACCGCGCGCACATGCGGCGGCACCGGCCCATGTGAGTGCGCTGATGTCGGGTGTGATCCATAAGGCCGGTTTGTTTGCGCTGTTGCACTTTTTGCTGATCCAGGGCAAGCCTGACGCCTGGATGGGCTGGGCGTTGATCGCCTTTTCTGTGACCTCTGCGGTGATTGGCGGCTTGTACACCGTAGGCCAGCGCGACCTGAAACGCCTGCTGGGTTATTCCAGCACCGAGAACGTTGGCATTGCCGGTATTGGTTTTGGCATGGGCACGCTCGGCCTGGCGTGGGATGTGCCGGGGCTGGTGGCGCTGGGTTTTGCTGGCGGCATGCTGCATGTGCTGAACCACGCGTTTTTCAAATGCCAGTTGTTTTATGCAGCGGGGGCGGTGTATCAGGTCAAACACAGCGTGGACATTGAGCACCTGGGCGGCTTGGCCAAGCTGATGCCCCTCACCTCGTTGAGCTTTCTGGTGGGCGGCATTGCCATTTCGGCCCTGCCACCGTTCAACGGGTTTGCCAGCGAGTTTTTGATTTACAGCGGGCTGTTCACCGGTGAAACCATCAGCGTCTGGGCCAAACTGATGCTGATCGGGGTGGCAACGCTGCTGGCCTTCGTGGGCGCCGTGTCCGCCCTGAGCATCACCCGGGCTTATGGCGTGATCTTCATGGGCCACGCGCGTGACACCACCCTGCCCGACGGCCATGAACCCAGCGGCTGGATGCTCACGCCGCTGCTGATTCACACAGCAGGCACGGTGCTGTTGGGGTTGATGCCAGTGCTGGGGCTGATGCTGGTTGCAGCGCCCACCCGGCTGTTTTTGCACGCGGTGCCGGAGACCTCCGCCCTGCAGGCGATGCAGGGCGTGCACGACGTGCTGGGCCGGGTCAGTCTGATTTCAGTGGCGGTGGCCGGCCTCATCGTGCTGGCATGGACCGCAGTTTGGGGGCTGCGCCGAACCCTGCGTCGCCAGGCCCCAACCACAGGCCCAACCTGGGGCTGCGGCTACAGCGCTGGTAGCGCCCGGCTGCAATACACCGGCAGCAGCTTCTCCAAAGACTTCTCACAAAACTACCAGGGCGTGATGGCGCTGCTCAAGCGCCAGAAAGCACCCACTGGGTATTTCCCAGACGATGCCTATGTGGTCACCGACTGTGTCGACGCGGTGGAGCGGCGCCTGTACAACGTGATCGGCCACGGCGATGAGTCGGCCAGCCTGATCTCCAAACTGATGCATGAGGATGACCCGCGCCTGGCCTTTGCCCTCGGGCTGGCGGCCGTGGTGGCCATTGCCGCACTGGTGGTGCTCGCCGAAGGTGCGCTGCCATGACAACCCTGCTGCAATTGACGCTGGCACACACCATCATCACGCTGGTGATGCCGTTTTTGCTGGTGGGGGTCATCAACCGCACCAAATCCTGGTGGGCAGCACGCAAGGGGCCAGGCCTGTTCCAGTCCTACCACGACCTGCGCCGCCTGCTGCGCAAACGCCCGGTGGTGAGCGACACCGCCACACCGCTGTTCCGGCTGGGGCCTTATGTGGTGCTGGTGTGTGGGCTGGCCGCGATGGCCTTTGTGCCGCTGCTGGGCCAGTTTGCGCCACTGTCGTTTGCGCACGACTTTGTCGCCGTGGCCTACATCCTGGGGCTGGCGCGCCTGGTGTTGATGCTCTCAGCCATGGATGTTGGCAGCCCGTTTGAAGGCATGGGGGCATCGCGCGAGGCCATGTATGGCGCCTTTGCCGAGCCGGCCCTGTTTTTGCTGTTGGGCACGGTGGGTGTCGCCACAGGCATGAGCAGTTTTGCCGGCATGTTGGGGCATTTGCACCAGACGCCCTCCTACGGGTTGATTGTGTTGCCGCTGGCGCTGGCCCTGTTGATTTTGCTGCAAACCGAGGCCGCCCGCGTGCCGGTGGACGATCCCGCAACGCACCTGGAACTCACCATGATTCACGAAGTGATGATCCTGGACCATAGCGGCCCAGAGCTGGCCGCCATGCAGTACGCCGCCGGGCTGAAGATGACGCTCTACGCCGGGCTGATCGCCACCCTGCTCAACCCGTTGGACCCTTGGCGCACACCGCTGGCCGCTGTAGCGGTGTCCGTGGCATTGATGCTGGGGGTGGCCGTGGTGGTGGGATGTTTTGAGTCTGTGATGGCACGTTTGCCACTGCCCTGGGTACCACGTTATGTGTGGTTGTCCGGCTGGCTGGTGGCGCTCGCAGCGGTGGTGATCGGTGTCACAGGAGTCGGACTGTGAACGTTGCCAGCAACCCGACCCTGCCGCTGATCGCCTGCCTGATCGCCACCCTGATCCCGGTGTTTTTTGGCAAGCTGACTGTGACCCCCACCTGGCTCAGCCTGCAGGCGTTGGCACTGGGCTGGATCACCCTGAACCAGCACGACACGCTGAACCTTCATGCGCTGGCCGCCGGGCTGGAAATTTTGATCATCCGCGCCTGGCTGGTGCCACAGTTGCTGCGCCGCACCCTTCAAGCCGGCAAAGCGGCGGAACTTGATGTGATGCCCTCCAACCTGTTTGCCTGGGGTGCAGCCGTGGCGCTGATCATTCTGGCTTTTAAGTTTGGCGATGGCGCCCGGGCCGATGTGCGCGCGCTCACCCTGGGCGTGGTTGCCGCCACCGTCACGGTGGCCTTTCTCGTGCTGGCCAGCAACCGCGAGCCAGTGGCACAACTGGTGGCGCTGCTGTTCATGGAAAACGCGTTGGCGCTGTTTGAGTCGCTCATGCCCGAACCCTGGCCGCTGCCGGTGCACATTGCCATCAGTGTGGTTTATGTGGGCACGGTGGCGGTGGGCAGCTGGCTGATACGGGGACAATCCGTTTTGAGCGTTTTGATACCTCAACCCAAGGAAGACGTGCGATGACAGCTACATCTTCAATAGCAAACCAAAACCCCGCAGCCAGCCCGGCGGTAGCCGCCGCCAAACACTCAACGAGTGTGGCTGAAGAGTTCATTCATGGCACGCACTGGGTGTCGCCGGCGCTGGTGAGCTTGGCGCTGGTGATGTGGTTGGCGGCCATGGGCGTTTTTCTGACGCATCCCCTGACAGAGTTACCGCTGTATTTCGCTCGGCGATACCTGGTGCTGGACGCCACCTCGCTGCTGTTCATCGTGGTCATCAACACCGTGTTTCTGGGCATTTGTGTGTACCTGTACTCGCGCGAGCGCCACACGCCAACGCTGGCCCGTGACATCCGCTCACGCGCCGCGCTGATGCTGCTGTTCATGGCCGTCATCAACATCGGTCTGATGGCCAACCACCTGGTGTTGCTGTGGGCGCTGATCGAGGTCAGTACCCTGTGCGCCGCGCCACTGGTGGCGCGCGGTGATGCCACCAACCCGCGCGCAGTGGCCTGGCGCTACATGCTGTACTCCGCCATGACACTGGCCATCACCTTTCTGGGCTTCATGGCACTGACCCAATCGGCCCACTTGCGTGGTGTGGAGGTGAGTTTCATGGTGGACCGACTGGGCGAATCGCTCACCCGCGAGCCGGATGGCTGGCAGCGCCTGGGGCTATCGTTCATGCTGTTCGGGCTGGGCGGCAAACTGGGACTGGCGCCGCTGTATGGCTGGCTGCCTGAGACCTATGAGGCGGCGCCCACCACCACCAGCGCGCTGCTGGCATCCGTGCAGTTCAACGTCAGCGTGGTGGCGGTGTTTCGCATTCTTCAGATCTTTCATGGGTTTGAGGCCGGGTTTGTGTCGCAAGAACTGCTGGTCATGGGCTACATCTCGCTGGTGGTGGCGGCGGTGCAGATCATGGCAAGCACCAACTACAAGCGCCTGATTGCCTACGCCTGCGTCAGCTCATCTGGCGTGATTGCACTGGGACTGTCGGTGGGCAAGGCGGCGGCGTACGGCGTGGTGCTGTACATCGTGAGCAATGCGTTCGTGAAGTCGCTGCTTTTTCTCACCGCCGGGCGGATGCGCGCTGTCTATGGCACCAACGAGGTGGGGCCTTTGAGCGGTGTCATCCGCACCCTGCCGCTGGCCGGGTCGTTGTTCACCCTGGGCATTTTTGCGCTGCTGGGTTTTCCGCCGTTTGCCAGCTTTTTGGCCGAAATGTTGATCCTGTCCGGCATTGTGCAGGCCGGCAACCTGCTGGCTTTCACGCTGATGTGTGTGATGCTGACGGTGATTTTTGTCGCCACCGGGCGCACCGTGTTCCCCATGTTGTGGGGGGCGCCCAAGGTCACGGTCACGGCGCCACCGCAGTCCTGGGTCACGCTGTTGCCCAAACTGGGTTTTGTGGCCGTGCTGGTGATGCTGGGCACCTACACACCTGAACCATTGACTGACCTGCTGCGCGCCGTGGCCGTGTCGATTGGGGGTTGAGTTGATGACTAACGCCGTGACCCTCGCCCTGCCCCAGAATGTGAACGCCACCCCTGCAACAAGCCTGGCGCCGCCCGCCAACCATTTGCAGCCACTGGCGCACTGTGACCTGAGTGCGCAAGAAACGCTCTCACTTTCAGAGCTACTTACGCAAATAGCAAAAGGGCTAGAGGCTAATTTCTTATTAATTTCTCTGTTTGGCCGCAAGGCCCTGCCTGATGAACCCCCAGGTGTGATGGTGACGGCCGTGTTGTTGCCGCCCGGTCAGGCGCTGCAGGTACTGCGCGCCTATGCCGCACCGGGGCAAAACTACCCCAGTCTGACCGCCAGTTTCCCTGCTGCGCAAATTTTCGAGCGTGAACTTTGGGAGCAAACCGGCTTGGTGCCACAAGGCCACCCTTGGCTGAAACCCGTGCGTTTTGAAGGTGCACGACAGGGACTGATGGCTGATTACCCGTTTTTCAAGGTGCGTGGGGCTGAGGTGCATGAAGTGGGTGTCGGCCCCATCCATGCCGGCGTGATCGAGCCGGGGCACTTTCGCTTCATGTGCCATGGCGAGCAGGTGCACCATCTGGAAATTCAGCTCGGCTACCAGCACCGGGGGGTGGAAGCCCTGCTGCTGAAAAGATCGCCTGAGCGGCTCACGCCGCTGGTGGAGTCCATCGTGGGCGATTCGGTGCTGGCCTATGCCTGGGCCTTCAACAGCGCCCTGGAATATATGGCAAATCAGACTGTAGCCATCACAACCATTGCGTCACGTGCTATCGGTTTAGAGCTTGAGCGCCTCGCCATGCACTTGGGCACATTGAACGGCCTTGCCACCGACATGGCCTACCTGCAGCCCGCCGCCACCTACGGGCGGCTGCGCACCGCCATCATCAATGCCAGCCAACGCGTCTGCGGCAACCGCTTTGGCCGTGGCTGGATTCGCCCGGGTGCGGCGGCGCCGATTGGAGATGAACTGCGCCAGGACTTGCTCGCCACGCTGCGCGCGTTTCTTCCTGATTTTGTGCAGGTTAACGCCTTGATTTGCAGCAGCCGCAGCGCACAAGCCCGGCTTCGTGGCGTGGGCACGGTCAGCGCCCAAGCAGCTCGTGATTTGGGCTTGACCGGTGTGGTGGCGCGTGCCAGCGGCCTGGGGCTGGACTTGCGCCACGCGCTGGCCGGCAACCTGTATGGTCATTACCCAGTTCAGCCAGTGCAACCGATACAACAGCCCATGCAGCCGCGCAAACCAGCGGAGCAAGCCAGTGGCGACTGCTGGGCGCGCATGAGCCAACGCATGCTGGAAGCTGAGGCCAGCACACAATGGCTAATCGACCTGCTGGCCGACACGGCGCTGAACCTCAAGGACACCCCGCCACCGTTCCCACAGCAAGGTGGGTCGGCCGGCACCGTAAGCTGGGCGCTGCAGCCAAACACGCTGTGCGTGTCACTGGTCGAAGGCGTACGTGGCCCGGTGATGGTGGCACTGGAAACCGATGCCGCAGGCCAGCTGATCCACGCCAAGGTGCAAGACCCCTCAGCCGCCAACTGGTTCGGCCTGGCGTTTTCGCTGCGCAATCAGCAAATTTCAGACTTCCCCATTTGCAACAAGAGTTTTGACCTCTCATATTGCGGCAACGACCTGTAAGACTGAAAGCCCGTACGACCAACTCACCCTTACCTCACCCCCACCTCACCCATGTTCAAAAGCATCGCCGTCCGCAAGTCTCAGGGCACGCAGTACATCCCTGACCTGTATGCCGCCCAGCCGGGTGGTTTTCGTGGCAAGCCGGTGATTGCGCAGACCGCTTGCACGCCAGGTTGCGTTGCCTGCGCCGAGGTCTGCCCATCAAATGCAGTGGCGCTCAACATCGCTGGCGCAGACCCGGTGGCCATCGACCTGGGGCGCTGCGTGATATGCGGCGACTGTGCGTCCGTGTGCCCCAGTCAGAAACTCAGCTTTAACAACGACGTCAAACTGAGCACCACCACCCGCGAAGCCTTGGTGGTGACAGCGGCTCGCCCCAACATCGACCCGATTCAGGTGTCCGACGCCCTGAAAAAACGCTTTGGCCGCTCCCTGAAACTGCGCTCGGTCTCGGCCGGCGGTTGCAACGGCTGCGAGATGGAGGTCAACGCCTGGGGCAATGTGAACTTTGACATCGGCCGCTACGGCATCGACATGGTCGCCAGCCCGCGCCATGCCGACGGCATCGTGCTGACAGGTGTGCTCAACCGCAACATGATGGCCGCCCTGCAAATCGCCTGGGATGCCATCCCTGAACCCAAACTGGTGATTGCCGTGGGCGCCTGCGCAATTTCTGGTGGCGTGTTTGCCGAAAGTAACGCGCTACAGCGAGAGTTTCTGGACAACTACCCGCCCAGTCTTTTCGTACCCGGCTGCCCGGCACACCCGCTCACCTTCATCAGCGGCATCATGGATTTGTTGGGGATTGCGGCGTAAATTGCAATTGCGAGCCCGTGCCTTTGCCAGAGATACTGGGGTGGCTGCGCAAGATGCAGGCGGATAACGAGATTGACGGTGTCATCGTCGATCTCGCTGCGCAACGTGACGGAAAATGTCATGAGGTAGCACTGGAAGAATTCGGAGGTGCCAGTTCAGTTGAAACCGCTTAACCGGCTACTTTTTGGGCAGCTGAACAGCTGTTTTTTTCTTCATCAGTGCGCGTCGAGACAGCCTGCAATTTTTCACGTCGATCGGCGAAGTCAATTATTTCCGCTGAGACTCTGCGACTTGCCACGGTTTCATTCACCTTGGGCCATGGCTTTTGTCGTCTGCTGAACAGTTCGAGACAAGGACCGGACGGTCAGTTCGAAGTTCTACCGATATGGTCAAACGGCGAGTGTGTAGACCTTTGCATCTGCCCGCTCAGCAAGGTTGTGCCCCGCCAAAGCGGCATCCCATTCGGAGCCCATCGCACCTACAACTGGAATCAAACCAGCAGTCATTGAAGCGACTTCTTCCACTGCTGCATCCATCTCGTTCACCATCTCGCGCGTCTCCAGTAACAGCCGAGCAATCATAGACCCGCCCGAATCAATCACAACAAGGTAACGCACAGGCCTGCGATGAAGGGTCCGTATGTGCGATTGAGGTGATTCGATACCATAAGTTTGACTCATCCGAAAATAATACTACCAATTCATTTAGCATGACAAGTCCTTAGTGAATTGCATGATGGCGGCGGGGTTTCTTGAGACGCGTGGCAACAACCATGTGGCGCACCCTGCGATCACGGAGCAAGCAATTGCGCTAGTCTGCTTGCTCGCTATCGCGGGCAATTCACGACCCTCCATTAGTTTCGAAAAGAAGTGTCGGAAAAGTTGACAGGGCAACAGATAATTTTCCATCGACAAACTGAAATTTTTCATAACTTATTGATTATTATCACTATTTCATGACAAAAATAAATTGGCCTGGATTTTGCTTTGGTTTCTACATCTTCAATTCATTTATCTTTGAGTCCAATCAAATGAAACTTAACCACATTCTTTCAGCCTTAGCCTTGACCCTTGGCTTTGCATCTGGCGCCAGTGCCGGGTTGGTTGGCGTCAAATCCGTTCAGATCAACAATGCCGCGGCATCGGACGGATGGCTGCAGGTTGCAGAATTCAGGGCTTTCAATGGGGCAAACGTCAATGTGGCTGCGAGCGCCAATGGTGGCGTGGCTACAGACACCGGGGTATACACCGGTGGCTTGGCGGTTGCGGCCAAAGCAATTGATGGCAGCACCTTGGGCAGTTATCCCAGCATTTTCCATTCTGATTCGCTCAGCCCTACGGAGACGCTAACCATTACGTTCAGCACTGTGCAGGAACTGTTGTCTTTCAATATTTTCGGGCGCACCGACTGCTGCAGCTTTCGTGATATCTACGACATCTCGTTTAAGGATTCGAATGGCGTCACGCTTCAGTTTATTGATAACCTAAGTGCGAACAATCAAAGCCACTCAGCCTCAGTCACACTGAACAACACCCGCCAAGAAGTCCCAGAGCCTACTTCGCTCGCCCTGCTTGGACTTGGACTTGTTGGCTTGGTGGCCGCTCGCCGCAAGTAATTTCAGCGTATGCACTAAAAACCCCGCTTTGGCGGGGTTTTTAGCTTCAGTTCATCGGCGCAGGATTAACCTCCTCGACAGGACACCTCCGATTCACAAAAACTGCTATAAAAGACTCGTTTTATCTCTCAGGACCTCCGTCGGCTCGACTACACCACCCGCCGCCGCACCGCCTTCAGAATGCCACGCAAAATGGCCAGCGGTGGTGGAGGGCAACCAGAGATGACTTCATCCACCGGAATGACGTTTGACACACGCCCGCAGGTGGCGTAGCTCTCACCAAAAATGCCACCGTCACACGCGCAGTCGCCTACTGCGACCACCAGCTTGGGTTCCGGCGTGGCCTCAAATGTGCGCCTCAAGGCAGTTTCCATGTTGCGCGAGACCGGGCCGGTCACCAATAACATGTCGGCATGGCGCGGGCTGGCGACAAACTTGATGCCCAGACCTTCCAGGTTGTAGTAAGGGTTGCCGAGTGCGTTGATTTCAAGCTCGCAGCCATTGCAGGAGCCTGCATCCACCTCGCGAATGGTCAGGGCCTGGCCCAAAATGTCCAGCAACTCGGCTTGAATACGCGCGGCCTCTACCTGCGCCGCCTCACCAATGTCAGGCGCGGGCTCCGTGCACACACCGGTCTTGACGATCTGATGAACAACTTTCCAAATCATAGGTCTTGCCCCGAATAGCTCAGGTTGAACGACTTGTTGATGATGGGAAAGTCGGCCACGATGTTGTTCATGATGGCGTGCTCCAGCACCGGCCAGTTTTGCCAGGAGGGGTCATGCAGGTGGCAACGCTGAATTCGGTGGTTTTGATCTTCGCCCCCCAGTTCCAGGGCCACAAACAATTCACCACGCCAGCCTTCAACCCAACCGGCACCGCGGCTGGGCTTTTTCGGCAAGGCAAGCGGCGCGTGAATGTCGCCCACCGGCAGGTCGCGCAGCATGAGCCGGATCAAGCGCAAGGACTCAAACACTTCGTCAAAACGCACCAACACCCGTGCTGAGACATCGCCATTGTGGTGGGTCGCCATGGCCACGGTCAGCGTGTCATAGGGCACAAACGGGTGGTCACAGCGCACATCCCAGGTTTGGCTGCTGGCGCGCCCGGCCAGGCCAGTCAGGCCCAAACGCGAGGCCAGTTCGGGCAGCACACGCCCGGTGGTCATCAAACGGTCTTGCAAGCCGGCATGGGATTCAAAGATGTCAAAAAGCCTTCTAACCTCAGTCTCGATCACATCACATTGGTTCGACAGCAGATCGCGTTGTGCACGGTCAAGATCACATGCCACACCGCCCGGCACGATGAGGTCCATCAACCAGCGGTGACCAAACACCTGCGCATGCAGACGCAGCCAGTCTTCCTTCAGCCTGGAGAACTGTGCCAGCGCAAAGGCAAACGCGGCGTCGTTGCCAATGGCGCCCAAATCTCCCAAGTGGTTGGCAATGCGCTCACGCTCCGCCAGCAAGGCGCGCAACCAGGCGGCCCGCGT
The DNA here is from genome assembly GCF_028688795.1 of Rhodoferax sp. GTDB lineage: Bacteria > Pseudomonadota > Gammaproteobacteria > Burkholderiales > Burkholderiaceae_C > Rhodoferax. Next base: position 124,072 of record NZ_JAQTXM010000008.1, read on the forward strand.
CGGAATCACGCAGCCACAGGCCGACTCAAGCGCCATGCAATAAGCCCAGGCGTAGGCCACGGTGCTGTCCCCAGACACCCGTCCGGCCAAACGATGCGCCTCCATGGGCGGCAACTGGGTCATGCGCTGCTCGATGCCTTTGTGGGTGTAGCCCAGGCGCTGCTCCAGCCGCAGCACTTTTTCACCGACCACAGAAAACCTGAAATGACCCGGCTCGATGATGCCGGCGTGCACTGGGCCGACGGCGATCTCGTGCACGCCATCGCCATCCACATGCACAAATGGGTAGTTTTGCAACGCCGTCGGTGCCACTGCCGGCAGCTGTTGCGGGTTTTGTTGCAGCGGGAAATGGTCAACCGGCCAGGCGCCGTGGTTGAGCCACGGGCGCACATCTTGTGCACCCTGGGCCTGCACCCCTGACAAATCAGCGGCCGCTCGCTGCATGCGCGCTGCGGGCAAAAATATGGTGGAGATATCCGGGTAGACCAGCTGCCCGGCTTTTTCCATCAGAGGCAGGGACAACCAGAAAGTACCCTCCAGCGTGACATAGGCGGCGCACATGCAAGCCGGCTCTTGCGCCAAATCGTCATGCCCGCCCTGGCCCATCGGCCCGGCCCAAAGCGCCAGCAGGCGGCCACCTTCGTCACGCACGGCGGTGGCAACACTTTGCCATTGTTGCGGCGTCACCAGAGCGTGCCAGATCGGCACGGGCGCGGGCAATGCATCAAATTCAAGGTCAAGTCCGGGAATTTGCATGGTCTTAGCCCCCCAACAGGCTTGCCGCCTGCACGTACCAGCCGTTCAGATAAGGCGGAATATAAAGCCCCAGCACCAGCGCCAACGCCAGGTGCAAAAACACCGGAACCAAGGCCGGCGGGTGCAACAAAGCTTTCAGCGTGGTGTCGCCAAATACCATGGGCAAGACACGAATCAGGATGGACGCGAACGCCACGCCCAAGGCCAGAAACAGGAAAGGCGCCGCCCAAGGCTGCTCCCGCATGGCGGTGGTCAAAATCAAGAACTCGCTGGCAAACACGCCAAACGGCGGCATGCCCAAAATGGCCATCACGCCCAGCATCAGGCCCCAGCCGACGGTAGGATTCACCTTGATCAGTCCACGAATCTCACTCATGACCTGGGTGCCGGCTTTTTGTGTCGCATGGCCCACGGTGAAAAAGATGGCGGATTTCACCAGCGAATGCACCGTCATGTGCAGCAAACCCGCAAAGTTGGCCACTGGGCCACCCATGCCAAAGGCAAACGTGATCAGGCCCATGTGCTCAATGCTGGAGTAGGAAAACATGCGCTTGACATCTTTTTGGCGCGACAGAAAAAATGCCGCCACCGTCACCGACAGAAGGCCAAAACCCATCATCAGCTGGCCCGCCATCGGTGTCCCTAGTGCACCATCGGTCAGCACCTTGCAGCGCAGCACGGCGTACATGGCCACATTGAGCAGCAAGCCCGAGAGCACGGCCGACACCGGCGTGGGGCCTTCAGCGTGCGCATCGGGCAGCCAGCTGTGCAGGGGTACCAAGCCAATCTTGGTGCCATAACCAATCAGCAAAAACACAAACGCCAGGGTGACGATGGTCGGGTCCAGCTGGCCCTTGATGTCGTTCAGGCTGGTCCACAACAAAGTGGCGTGCTCGGGGCCGAGCACCTTGTCGGCCGCCATGTACATCAAGATCGTGCCAAACAGGGCCTGCGCAATGCCTACGCCACACAAGATGAAATACTTCCAGGCCGCCTCCAGGCTGGCCGACGTGCGGTACACGCTAACCAACAGCACGGTGGTCAAGGTGGCGGCTTCCATCGCCACCCAAATGATCCCGAGGTTGTTGGTGGTAAAGCCCAGCAACATGGTGAAGCTGAACAACTGGTACATGCTGTGGTACAGGCGCATGCGCGGGGGTGTCATCTTGCCGTGGTCTTGCTCGACGCGCATGTAGGGGCGCGAAAAAATGGCCGTGGTCAAACTCACAAAAGCAGTGAGCGTGACCATAAAGACATTCAGCGGGTCAATGAAAAACTGGTCATGCCACAGCAGCTGTGACCCTTGGTTAACCACCTGCGCGGTGAGCACACACGCTGCCAAAAAAGTCAGCGAACTGAACAACACATTGATGTCACGGGCATAGGAACGGTGCCCAGTCAAGGCCAGCACCACTCCGCCCAGCAACGGTGCACCCAGGACAAAAGACAGGGCGTTCATGTTCAATCTTCCTTGAGCGTTTCAAGGTGATGAATGTCCAGACTGTCAAACTTTTCGCGAATCTGAAACATGAACACACCCAAGATCAACACACCCACCAACACGTCCAGCGCAATGCCAAACTCGACAATCATCGGCATGCCATTGGTCACAGCGGTGGCGGCAAAGATCAGTCCGTTTTCCATCGACAAGAACCCGATCACTTGCGGGATCGCCTTGGAGCGCGTGATCATCATCATGAATGACAAAAACACGCAGGCCAGTGCAATCCCCAAAGAGCCGCCTGCAATCGAGTCTGACAGTCGTGAAATCGGCAGTGCCAGACTGAAGGAGAAGATCACCAGCGCAATACCGACCAACATGGTGGTGGGTATGTTGAGCAGGGTCTCAATGTCCCAGCGCACATTGAGCTTGCGGATCATGCGGTGCAGCATCCATGGGATCAACACCACCTTGAGCAGCAGCGTCAAGCCTCCTGAAATGTACAGATCCGGCTGGTTCGTCGCATACCCGATCAAAAAAGACGTGGCCACCAGTGCAGCCCCCTGGATCATGAACAGGTTGACCAGCGAGACAATGCGCCGCTGCGAAATCATGGCAAAGGACAGCAACAGAATCAGGGTGGCAAACAGGTTGATCAGCTGCGGTGCAAATTTGATCATGCCACCCCCAGCAAGACGTTGACCAACAAACCAATCACGGCAATCAGGAAAGCTGTACCCAAGAACTCAGGTACGCGAAAAATCCGCATCTTGGCGCTCAGGGTTTCAATCACAGCCAACACCACGCCACCCACCGCCAATTTGAGCGCCAACACTGGCAGAGCCAGCAGCAAAGCCAGCGGCGAATTGGCCTCTGCCACACCCCACGGGAAAAACAGCGCCAGCCCGATGCAGGAATAGGCAAAGAGTTTCAGGCTCGCCGCCCACTCCAACAGCGCCAGGTGACGCGCTGAATACTCCAGAATGAGCGCCTCGTGAATCATGGTGAGCTCCAGATGGGTGTCGGGGTTGTCCACCGGCACGCGGGCATTTTCGGCCAGCGACACCATGGTGAATGCCACACCGGCCAGCAACATGCTGGGGTAAATGGCCAACTCACGGTGCGCCAGCGTTTCCACAATGGCAGTCAGCGAGGTCGAGCGGGTGATCATCGAGGCGCAAAACAGCACCATCAACAACGCTGGCTCGGCCAAAAACCCCACCAGCATTTCGCGGCGCGCGCCCAAAGACCCAAACGCCGTGCCCACGTCCATTGCTGCCAGCGAGATGAACACCCGGGCCAGGGCAAACAAACCCACCAGCGCGATGGCATCGGCGGCAGGCGACAGTGGAAGATCGGTAGAGATCGTCGGAATGATGGCGCTGGCCAGCAGCATGCAACTGAAGATCACATAGGGTGCGGTTCGGTAAAGCTGCGACGCGTGCTCGGCCATCACAGATTCTTTGTTGAAAAGCTTGTGCAGCATGCGGTAGGGTTGCAACAAGCCCGGCGCTGATTTATTTTGCAGCCGAGCACGCCACTGGTTGATCCAGCCCGTGAGCAAAGGGGCCAACACCAAGGCCGTGATCAGCGCCAGCAGTTGCGAAAAGACGCCCAGCAGACTCATCGCTTCACCACCAGCAACACCACGATCAGGGTCACAAAGCTGTACATCAGGTAAACCGCAATACGCCCCTGCTGCAACAGACCAATGATCTTGGACACCCGCTCCACCAGATGGGCCACCGGTAAATACAACCAGTACCACAGCGGGTCTTCCACGCTGACCTTGTAGCTGGGATGCTCATCAAACGCCGAGGGTAGCTTGCGCGTCATCCGGAAAAATGGCTCAAAAATCTGCCGGATCGGCTGCCCAAATCCCTCTGCCGTGTCCTGCATGCGGGCGGTTTGCCAGGGGTAGCCGCAGTCCCAAGGTGGCACCCGGCGCATGCGGCCGTGGTAGAGCTTGCGCACCAAAAGGAAGACCAGCGTGAAACTGGCCAACACGCCAAGTAAAAAGATGGCAGGCGCGTAGCTGGCCCGCTCAATGCTCACCGGCACCAGCAGCCAGCCACTGTCGGCCACCGTGTGCGCCAAACCAGCCCCCACCAGCAGTTGGGTCGTCGGGTCAATCAAGGCAATCACCTGGTTGGGGAACAGGCCCAAGCCCACACAACCGATCACCAGCCACACCATGCCCAGGCGCTCCCAGCGCCCGGCGTCATGCGCATGTTGTAATTTTTCTTCACGTGGCTGCCCAAGAAAAATCACACCGTAGTACTTGACCATGGTGAAGCCTGAAAGCGCAGCAATCAGCGCAATCAGCGCCGCCATCACTGGCACCAGCATGTCCAGAAAAGAACTGGGCAGACCCGTGGTGAACAAAAAACTTTGCAACAGCAACCATTCAGCCACAAAGCCACCAAACGGCGGCAACCCGGCACACGCCAGCACGCCAATCAGCGTGGGCCAGGCCACCCAGGGCATGGTGCGCATCAACCCACCCAGCTTGCCCAGACTACGCTCGCCAGTGGCGTGCATCACCGCACCGGTGCTGCAAAACAGCAGGCTCTTGAAAAATGCGTGCGCCAGCATGTGGTACATGGCTGCGGTGAGCGCCAGCGCCGACAAAGCTTTCATGCCATACGCAAAAAACAACAGCGACAAACCCATGCCGGCACAAATCAGGCCAATGTTCTCAATCGACGAATAAGCCAGCAGGCGTTTCATCTCAACCTGCACGGTGGAGAACACCACGCCAAACAAAGCCGTGGCCAGGCCAATGGCCATCAGCAACACGCCCCACCACCAGATTTGCTCTTGCAGCAAATCAAACCCCACCCGCAAAATGCCATACAGCGCGATCTTGAGCATCACGCCACTCATCAAGGCGGAAAAGGGTGAAGGCGCGGCCGGGTGCGCCTCGGGCAGCCAGACATGCAGGGGCAGCAGACCTGCCTTGGCGCCAAAACCGAACACCGCCAGACAGAAGGCCACCGAGCCCCAGAAAGGTGTCAGGTGTTGCTGACGCATGTTGGCAAAGGTGTAGTCCCCGGTGTTGGCCTGCAACAGGCCAAAACACAGCAAGATACCCAGCGCACCGATGTGCGCGACCAGCATGTAGATGTAGCCAGCGTTGCGAATCTCGGGAATGCGGTGGTTGGCCAGCACCAAAAAGAACGAGGAAAACGCCATGGTTTCCCACACCACCATGAACACATAGGCATCGTCAGCCAACACCACCATGGCGATGCTGGCCAGAAACACGTGGTACTCCAGGCAAATCAAGCCGGGCGGCGTGCCTTCGCCCTGGCGAAAATACCCAGCGGCAAAGGCCGAGACGCCTGCTGCCACGCCACCAATGAGCAGCAAAAAGTACGCCGACAAGCTGTCAAGACGCAAATGAAAGGGCAACTGTGGCAAACCCAACGGCAACACAGCAGTTTCAGGGCTGCTGAACACAGCGCTCAAGGCCACGGCCATCAACAGCAGCGAAAAAACCGCACCTGCCGGGAAAAGCACAACGGCCACAAAACGAAAACGCCGCAGGGCGGCGATGCCCAGGAAACCGATCAGAAGCCACGCCACCACCACGACCAACACCCAATCCAGATGGACCCAGGTGGCGGGATGGATGAAGCTGTTCATGGGTCTAGGGGGGTGGGTTTGATGCTGGTGAGCGGCGGCAATATTACACCCTCAAGAAATCCATCAGACCGGATCCAAGACCCTTTGTGGCGGCCTGAGATGCCGGGCTAAAATAGCCCAAAAGGTCACACCATGAACATCTTCTACCGTCCCCAGTACCAATCCGTTGCCACCCAGTTCATCGACGAACTGAAAGCCAAAGACCCTGAGCTGGAGGCGAAACAGCGCCAAGGGCGTGAATTGCTTTGGGACAAACCGGTCGACCGTGAAGCCTGGGCCGAGTACCGTGCGGCGCAAGTCAGCCAAAAGCCCTACGTCTACCAGACCGAAAGCGATGAATAGTCGTTTCAGCCTCTAGCTTTTTATAAATAAGCATCTACTGCTATTTATTCGATAGTTTTTTCAGAGCGACATGGTTGACGCAGCCACGCTGGTCAGCAGCAAACACCAGAACTTGCCCAGTACGCCTACCGTGGTCGACCAGGTCGCCGTGGCGCGTCTGTATGGTGAACCGCTGTTTGCCATGCCACAGGACTTGTACATCCCGCCAGATGCGCTGGAGGTATTTCTGGAGGCCTTTGAAGGACCGCTGGATTTGTTGCTCTACCTGATCCGCAAACAAAACTTCAATATTCTCGACATTCCCATGGCAGGGCTGACGCGCCAGTATTTGAGCTATGTGGAAGAAATTCGCCATCGTAATCTTGAGCTGGCGGCCGAATACCTGCTGATGGCGGCCATGCTGATCGAGATCAAGTCACGCATGCTGCTGCCACCCAAGCACGTGGCTGACGGCCAGGAGGCCGATGACCCGCGCGCCGAGTTGGTGCGCCGCCTGCTGGAATACGAACAAATGAAACTGGCGGCCGCCCGACTCAACAACCTGCCCCAGCTGGGTCGGGATTTTTTGCACGCCGAGGTTTATATCGAGCAAGCGCTGCAACCAAGGTTTCCGGATGTCAGCGTGAGCGAGCTGCAAGACGCGTGGCAAGCCATTCTGAAACGTGCCAAACTGGTGCAACGGCACAAGATCACCCGCGAAGAGCTGTCGGTGCGAGAACACATGACCATGGTGTTGAAAAGACTGCAGGGCAAACGCTTCGTCGAGTTTGAAGCCCTGTTCAACGCAGAAAAAGGCGCTGCCGTGCTGGTGGTGACCTTCATTGCCCTGCTGGAACTTGCCAAAGAAACCTTGATTGAAATTACCCAGGCCGAAGCTTTTGCACCCATTTACGTGCGGCTGGCCTACACACCGTCTTAAACCCATTCCGGAGTTTTCATGAATTCACGTCAAACCACACCTACGACTGCCCCCTTGCACTTTGACGTGTTGATTGTGGGAAGCGGGTTGGCAGGCCTGAGCGCCGCCCTGCTACTGCCCGCCGACAAACGCGTGGCAGTGATTACCAAACGTGCAGTGTCCGAGGGGTCGAGCGGCTGGGCGCAAGGTGGCATTGCGGCGGTCTGGAGCAAAGACGACAGCTTCGAGGCCCATGTGGACGATACCCTGGTGGCGGGCGCTGGTCTGTGCGACCTGGAAGCCACCCGTTTTGTGGTGGAAAACGCGCCCAAAGCCATTTCCTGGCTGCAAACCATGGGCGTGCCATTTTCCGAGGAAGACGGCCACCTGCACCTGACTCGGGAAGGTGGCCACAGCGCCAGGCGCATCGTGCACGTGACCGACGCCACCGGCGCCGCCGTGCAGCGCACGTTGATCGACAAGGTGCAAAAAACCCCCAACATCACCCTGTTCGAAAACCACACCCTGATTGACCTGATCACCAGTGACAAGCTGGCCACACACCGCAGCAGCCCGATGGACAGTGCCGTGCACAGCAACCACTGCCTGGGGCTTTACGCGCTCGACAGCGACACCGACCAAGTGCTCACCTTTGAGGCGCCACAAACCATTCTGGCCACCGGTGGTGCGGGCAAGGTCTACCTGTACACGACAAATCCCGACACCGCCACCGGTGACGGCATTGCGGCGGCGTGGCGTGCTGGCTGTCGGGTCCAAAACATGGAGTTCATCCAGTTTCACCCCACCTGCCTGTACCACCCACATGCCAAGTCATTTTTGATCAGTGAGGCCGTGCGTGGCGAAGGCGGACGCCTGCTGCTGCCCGATGGCACCCGCTTCATGCCCGCGCATGACCCGCGCGCAGAATTGGCGCCACGCGATGTGGTGGCGCGTGCGATTGACTTTGAGATGAAAAAAGGTGGCTTTGACTGCGTCTACCTGGACATCTCGCACCAGCCCCTGAGTTTCCTGAAAGAACACTTCCCCAACATCTATGCGCGTTGTCTTGAGTTGGGCATCGATATTTCCAAACAACCCATTCCAGTGGTGCCTGCAGCGCATTACACCTGCGGCGGCGTGCTGGCGGACCTGCATGGCCGCACCGACATTGCGGGCTTGTACGCCATTGGCGAAACAGCTTGCAGCGGCTTGCATGGCGCCAACCGACTGGCCAGCAACTCGCTGGTGGAATGCATGGTGTTTGCCCAGGCCACCACGCAAGACATCGTGCACAGCGCAGGCGTTGCCGCCCCGGCCCTTCCCGCCTGGGACGACAGCCGGGTCACCGATGCCGATGAAACCGTGGTGATCTCGCACAACTGGGACGAATTGCGCCGCTTCATGTGGGACTATGTGGGCATCGTGCGCACCAACAAGCGCCTGGACCGTGCCGCCCACCGCATCGCCTTGCTGCAAGGTGAAATTCAGGAGTTTTATGCCCACTTTCATGTCACCCGTGACCTGCTGGAATTGCGCAACTTGGTGATGGTGGCTGACTTGATTGTGCGCAGCGCCCAGGCGCGCCATGAGAGCCGCGGGCTGCACTTCAGCCGTGACTACCCCAACCTGCTGGACCAGGCGCTACCCACCATTTTGGACCCGCACGCCTGAGGCCAACTGCGACGAGCCTGCGTTAGACTCGCGCCACATTTTTTGGGGAACACCGTATGAATCAGCCCTCAGCCCAAAGCGCCTCACCTTACGGCACCTTGCCACCCACCAGCAACCCAGCCCTGCGCAAGCCGGTGAGTCTGCCGCGGCTGCTTGAAATGCACGGCCGGGGTGAAAAAATCACCATGCTCACGGCCTACGACGCCACCTTTGCTGCAGTAGCCGATGCCGCTGGTGTCGACTGTATTCTGGTCGGCGACTCGCTCGGCATGGTGTGCCAGGGGCTGTCCAGCACCGTGGGCGTCTCACTTGACACCATGCGTTACCACGTGGAAAGCGTCACCCGTGGCGTGCGCCGGGTTCAGGGTACGGCCTGGATTGTGGGTGACCTGCCTTATGGCACGTACCACGAGTCCAAAGAACAAGCCTTGCGCAGCGCGGCGGTGCTGATGCAGGCCGGCGCCCACATGGTCAAACTAGAGGGCGGCGGCTGGACGGCTGACACCGTGCGCTTTTTGGTGGAGCGAGGCATTCCGGTGTGCGCCCACCTGGGGCTCACCCCCCAAACCGTGCACGCGCTGGGCGGCTACCGGGTGCAGGGCAAAACCCTGGAATCCGCTGCCATCATGAAGCGCCACGCGCATGAATTGCAAGATGCAGGCGCGTCGCTGCTGGTGCTTGAAATGGTGCCTGCCGCCCTGTCTACCGAGCTCACCGCCGAGTTGGCGCGCTGCCCCACCATTGGCATTGGTGCGGGCAGCGGCACCGCTGGCCAGGTGCTGGTGTTGCATGACATGCTGGGGCTGAACCTGGGCAAGATGCCCAAGTTTGTGCGTAACTTCATGGCCGATCTGCCTGGCGTACAAGGCCAGCACGGCATCAAGGAAGCCATGCAAGCCTATGTTGAGGCGGTCAAAAATGGCCGCTTCCCCGACAACGCCCTGCACGCCTGGTAAACAGACTTTTACAGACAAAATAGACCTCTAGCCCTTATAAATAAAGCGCTAAATGCTATGAAAATAATAAAAACCATCACTGAATTACGTGACCACCTAAGTCACTTCAAGCGCCCGGCCTTTGTGCCCACCATGGGCAATCTGCACGAGGGGCATCTGACGCTGGTGCGTCAGGCCAAGCCCTTGGGCGACGTGCTGGTGGCAAGCATTTTTGTCAACCGCCTGCAATTTCTGCCGCATGAAGACTTTGACACTTACCCGCGCACCTGGGAGGCCGACTGCGCAGCCCTAGAGGCCGCTGGCTGTGATGTGCTGTTTGCGCCCACCGAGAAAGAGCTTTACCCCGAGCCACAAGGCTTCAAGGTGCACCCACCAGTTGAGTTATCAGACCTGCTTGAAGGGCATTTTCGTCCCGGGTTTTTTGTCGGTGTGTGCACCGTGGTGCTCAAGCTGTTTAACTGTGTACAACCCCGCGTGGCCGTGTTTGGTCAAAAAGACTACCAACAGTTGATGGTGATCCGGCGCATGGCGCAGCAGTTTGCACTGCCCATCGACGTCATTGGTGGTGCCACGCTGCGTGCCGCCGATGGCCTGGCCTTGTCATCGCGCAACAACTACCTAAGCCCTGGTGACCGTGCCGAGGCGGTGCACTTGTCTCAAGCGCTCAAGGCCATGGCGCAAGCCCTGCGCGAAGGCGCCGTTGACATCAGCGCGTTGGAGCGCCAAGCCATGACCCATTTGACTGCCCGAGGCTGGCAGCCCGACTACCTGGTGGTGCGCCGCCGCGCTGACCTGCAGCCACCCGCCACTGGCGACATCCCTGAGCTAACCCACAACCAGGGCTTGGTCGTACTTGGCGCCGCCCGCCTTGGCGCGACCCGCCTGATCGACAACCTTGAGGTCTGAGGGGCAGACCTCAATTCGCCTCAAAACTAGCCTTTCTTGCCGCCCATCACCAGCAGCATGCCACCGACTACGATGGCGCCAATGCCAGCCCACAAAGGCACATTGACGGTTTCTTTCTCTTGCACCGTCAACTCAAGCGGACCCAGCTTCACGGCCGTGGTGTCCTTGGTGTAGCTGAAGCCACCGTAGACAAGCCCCAAACCACCCAGGACGATCAGAACAACACCGACAAGTTTGATTGAGTTCATGGATTCACCTTGTAAAAATTCTCACACAAACCTCGACACCAACGGCATCAAGGTGTTTGACATGCGGTTCATTAAAACACGCCAGGGCCATGAATCTGGCTGACTTACGCCACCATGGCACCACTTGCGGTGCGTCCAAAAACATTGTTTCCGTTCACTTGAAATCCACAAAAATGCCCGGCACATGCTGCACGCCTGTTTGCTTGGCCAGTGAATCACGCATACCTTCCAGCGCCTTCATCTTACACAGCGCCCGCAAACTGTCTTCGGTGCAAATGGCCAGGCCGTAGCGCTTGGCCTGCACCACGAATTTGGCGTGGGCGTCATCCAACACCGGTTTCCCGTCTTCCAAGGGGATGGCACTCACCATTTGGTGCGACAACATCTTGACCACGGGGTCATTGATCAGCACCGGACGGCTGATTTTCAGCCCCACACCATTGGCCGCGTGAATCACCTCCAAGCCCGCAGCGCTCACATCCATGGAGAAGCTGAAGTCCACCGTGTACTTGATGATGACCGTGACATCAGCGGCCAGCTTGAACGACTCTTTGGGAACTTGCGCCACGTGCACATACTCACGCACCACTTTGGCAACAGGCGACGTCAGTTGCGCCACCAGCGCTTGCCTGCCGGCGTCAAGGCACTCACCATACCGGGTGTAGCCTTGCAGGGTTTTCTTCACCTGTGCGGTTTCAGTTTGGGCTTTCAACAGCTTGTCACTGCCGACCTGCTTTTCCCCAAAATGGCGCACCTGCAACACCACATACACCAAACCAGCTGTCAGCAGACAGCCTGAAATCGCAAAAATCGTCATCGGCTCCATTGTTCAATATCCTTCGATTAATGCGCTTTGTCCCAATTCAGCCCAACGCCTACCTCGGCCAGCAAAGGCACCTTGAGGTGCGCCACGCCGGCCATCAACCGAGGCACTTCGTGGCGAACCCAGTCAACCTCTGCGTCTGGCACCTCAAACACCAGTTCATCATGCACCTGCATGATCATCTTGGTGGCACGTTGCTCGGCATCTATCACCTGCTGCACCTTGACCATGGCCAGCTTGATCAGATCTGCCGCCGTGCCCTGCATGGGCGCGTTGATGGCGGCGCGTTCAGCACCGCTTCGACGCGGGCCATTGGGTGAATTGATCTCGGGCAGGTACAGCCGCCGGCCAAACACGGTTTCCACATAACCCTGCGCTTTGGCCAACTGACGGGTGTGGTCCATGTAGTTTTTCACGCCCGGATAACGCTCAAAATAACGTGCGATGTAGTTTTTGGCTGCGGTGTTGTCAATGCCCAAAGCCTTGGCCAGACCATAAGCACTCATGCCATAAATCAGGCCAAAGTTGATGACCTTGGCGTAGCGGCGCTGCTCGCTGCTGACCTGTGCAGTCTCTACATTGAAGATCTCGGCCGCCGTGGCACGGTGCACATCCATGCCGTCGTGAAAAGCCAGCAACAAGGCCGCGTCGCCGCTGATGTGCGCCATGATGCGCAGTTCGATCTGGCTGTAATCGGCGCTGGCTATTTGGTAACCCATGGGTGCCACAAAGGCCTCGCGCACACGCCGGCCTTCAGGCGTGCGCACCGGGATGTTTTGCAGGTTGGGGTCGTTGCTGCTCAAGCGCCCGGTGACGGCCACGGCTTGCGCGTAGTGCGTGTGCACGCGCCCGGTGCGGGGGTTGGCCAACTGGGCCAATTTGTCGGTGTAGGTGCCCTTGAGTTTGGACAGGCCCCGGTGCTCCAGAATCTTGGCTGGCAGCGGGTAGTCTTCGGCCAGTTTTTGCAGCACTTCGTCGTCGGTGCTGGGTGAGCCGGTAGGCGTTTTCTTGACCACGGGCAGACCGAGTTTGGTGAAGAAAATCTCGCCAATTTGCTTCGGACTGCTCAGATTGAAAGGCTGGCCAGCCAGCTCATGCGCCTCTTTTTCAAGCTGCAAAATGCGCGTGCCCAAATCGTGGCTTTGCGCGGCAAGTATGGGCGCATCAATCAGCACGCCGTTGCGTTCGATGCGGTAAAGCGCCTCGCTGCTTTTGATTTCCAGCTCGTAAATGAAGCGCAGTTTGGCGTCTGCTTCCAGTCGCGGCCACAACACACGGTGCACATCAAGTGTCATGTCGGAGTCTTCACACGAATACTCGGCGGCCTTGGCCACATCAACCTGGTCAAAACAGATCTGATTGGCGCCCTTGCCACACAGGTCCTCAAAACTGATGCCGCTGCGCCCCAGATGGCGCTCAGCCAGGCTGGCCAAACCGTGCGGCTTGGTGACTTCAAGCACGTAGCTTTGCAACATGGTGTCATGCAGGTAGCCCTGCACCTCGATGCCATGGTTGGCGAACACATGGCGGTCGTACTTGATGTGCTGGCCGAGCTTGTGTTTTGCCGGATTTTCCAGCCAGGGCTTGAGCTTGGCCAGAACGTCAACGAGCGGCAACTGAGCAGGTGCGTCGGCGTAAGCGTGCGCCAACGGAATGTAGGCGGCTTCCCCAGGTGTCACGCTGAAGGATATGCCGACAATTTGCGCACGCATCTCATCGAGCGAGGTGGTTTCGGTGTCGATGGCGACCAACTCGGCGGCCTCAAGTTTGCTCAGCCAATGCGCGAACGCCTCCCAGGTTTGAATCGTGTCATAGCGCAGCGTGCTGGCCGGTTTGGCGGCGGCGGTGTCGTCGATTGCGAGTGGCGCCTCTGGCTCGTCAAATAAATCGCGTTCACGCGCTGGGTTGCGCTGGGCACTGGCGTCAGCGCCGTTTGCGGTTCGTTGGGCGGATGCGCCCGACGCGTTGACCGCCGCACCCAAGGTCCTGGCCAGTCCCTTGAACCCAAATTTTTCATAAAATACAGCCAAAGCCTCCGTATTCATTGCGCCGACAGCTATTGACTCCATAGCTGGCAACTCAGGAACCCAGCCGTTCAGGTCACAGTCGGTCTTGATGGTCAAGAGCTTGCGTCCGGTAGGCAACCAGTCCAGCGACTTTCTCAGGTTCTCCCCCACCGCGCCTTTGATGCTGTCGGCCTGCGCCACGATGGCATCCAGCGAGCCAAACTCGGTAAGCCACTTGGCCGCAGTTTTTGGCCCCACCTTGGGCACGCCGGGCACGTTGTCCACGGCATCCCCCACCAGCGTCTGGTAATCCACCATCAGGCTGGGTGGCACACCAAATTCAGCCGTGACACCAGCCACATCGCGCACACGGCCGTTCATGGTGTCGATGATGGTGACGTGTTCGTTCACCAGTTGCGCGAGATCCTTGTCGCCGCTGCTTACGACCACCTCAATGCCTTGGGCTGCCGCCGTGGCCGCCAGCGTGCCAATCACATCATCGGCCTCGACACCAGGCACATCCAGCACCCGCCAGCCCATCAGGCGCACCACTTCGTGAATCGGCTCGATCTGAGCGCGCAAGTCGTCCGGCATGGGCGATCGGTGCGCCTTGTACTCAGGGTACAAGTCATCCCGAAAGGTAGGGCCTTTGGCATCAAACACGCAGGCGGCAAAATCGGCCGGTACATCCTTGCGCAGGCGCTCCAGCATGTTGATCATGCCGCGGATCGCCCCGGTGGGCGCGCTGCTTGAGTCGCCCGGCACGGCACGAAGGTCTGGCATGGCATGAAAGGCACGGTACAGGTAGCTGGAGCCATCGACCAGCAGCAAGGTTTTTTTGGGGACATTGTTCATGCCGGCATTTTGCCTGTGCCTGCCTTCAAAGCCGCTTTATCTACAATCAAAAGATGCGCTCAATTCACCTTATCCTTCCCCTCCTGCTGGCCTGTGGCCTGGCATGGAGCCAAACCCCTGCCCCAGCACCCGCCACAACAGCGGCCAGTGTGCCCAAGAGTGCCCGCGCTGGCGTGGAGCCGCGCGTTGAACACATTCAGGTGGAAGACTCGGCCGCACGCATTGACGAATTACGCGTGGGCGGCGAAACACAAGCCATCACCGTGCAGCCCAAGAGTGGCATGCCGGCCTACCAGGTTGCGCCCAAAACGGGCGAACGCACCTGGAAAGTCCTGGGGTTCTAACAACATGGCGGTCTACACGGAAGTCTCCACAGCTGAAGCACACACGCTCTTTGCGCAACTCAAACTGGGTGAACTGATCAGCCTGAAGGGCTGCGCTGGCGGCATCGAGAACACCAATTACTTTGCCAGCACCGAGTTGAACGGTGTCACCCACGACTACGTGCTGACGCTGTTTGAGCGGCTCAGCTTTGAGCAACTGCCGTTTTACCTGCGGCTGATGAAGCATCTGGCACAGCGTGGCATTGCGGTGCCTGAGCCGGTGGCCAACGCCAAAGGCACGCTGGTGTTTGAAGTCAAAGGCAAACCTGCCGCCGTGGTTGACAAGCTGCGCGGCAAAAGCGAGCTTGCGCCCACCCCGGCCCACTGTGCGCAAGTAGGCGCCATGCTGGCCCGCATGCACCTGGCCGGGCGTGACTTTGAGCTGAGCCAACCTAACCTGCGCGGCCTTGACTGGTGGAACGAGACGGTGCCAGTGGTGCTGCCTTTTTTGACAAAAGCCCAAAGTGACCTGATCACACAAGAGCTGGCCTACCAAAACCATGTGGCGGCCCAATCCAGCTACGCCGCCCTGCCCCGTGGCCCGATCCACGCTGACCTGTTTCGCGACAACGTGATGTTTGACACGGTGAGCGGCGAGCCGCTGCTCAGTGGCTTTTTTGACTTTTATTTTGCGGGTGTAGACACTTGGGCTTTTGACTTGGCGGTGTGCCTGAATGATTGGTGCATTGACCTTGAAACTGGCGCACATCATTCGCAACGCGCTCAGAGTTTCATAGCAGCCTACGAGGCTGAACGTCCCCTGTTGGCGGCTGAACGCGAGTTGCTGGCGGCCATGCTGCGTGCGGGTGCCCTGCGCTTCTGGCTCTCAAGGCTGTGGGACTATTACCTGCCGCGCGAAGCCAGCGTGCTGCAAGCCCATGACCCCAGCCATTTCGAGCGTGTGCTGCGCCACCGCGCCACTGACGTGTGCCACTTTGACATCCTGGCGGTCACCGCATGAAACTCAACATTGTTCCGGCGCTCCGGGGCGCCACCTGGGTCAAGCTAGGCATTCAAACCTTTGGCAAACAGCCCCTGGCACTGATTGGGCTGTTTTTCATGTTCATGGCCATCATGTCGGTGGCCAGCATGGTGCCGATGATCGGCTTGCCCATCGCCATGACGGTGCTGCCTGCCATGACGCTGGGACTGATGGCCGCCACCCGCGAAGCAACCCAGGGCAAGTTCCCCATGCCGTTGATTCTGCTCACCGGCCTGCGCTCTGACTCACGCAAAGCCCGCGCCATGCTCACCCTGGGTGCCATGTACGCAGCGGGCTTCATGTGCGCTATGGGGGTGTCATACCTGGTCGATGGCGGTGGCTTTGCCCACATGTACCTCGGTGGCCAGGTGCCAGACAAAGAGCTGATGGCGTCCAGCGAATTCATGGCTGCCATGTGGACCTTCATTGGCCTGCACCTGCCGCTGTCGCTGATGTTCTGGCACGCACCGGCCCTGGTCTACTGGCAGGATTTGCCTGCTGTTAAAAGCATGTTTTTCAGCATCGTGGCGTGCTTTCGCAATTTTCTGGCGTTCACAGTGTTTGCTGCCGCGTGGATGGGGGTGATGGTGCTGATGGTGCTGGCCATCACTGCGGTGTCTTCCCTGATGGGCAACCCCGGGCTGGCAGGCGTGCTGCTGTTCCCCGCGCTGATGCTGGTAGCCTCGATGTTTTTTACCTCCCTGTATTTCACCTACCATGACAGTTTTGAGGTGGATGTGCCTGACGCCAAATTGCCGGCTGACTGAACCACTGTCCAGGCTACCCAATTAAAAAGCCCGACCAGAAACATCTGGCCGGGCTTTTTACTTATTGACAAGTCAGCCGGATCAACCCAGCTTGATACCCGTCTGGTCAGCCGTCAAATAGCCCACAGCCGCACCAAAACGGTCTTTGTAATTGGCACGCACCAGTGGGTCCAGCGTGGCTTGCACCTTGCCATGCAGCTTTTTGCTCCAGTCACCCGGGTGCTGAAAGTTGCTGGTGATGTACATCCAGCCATTCATATCGTCCACCGCACCCAGGCCAGTGGCCTCAGCGCCGGAAGGCACCGACATCACACGGCTGAGTTGTTTGGTGTCCACGTTGTAAGCCCAAAGGAAATTGTTCACATGCATGCCACTGTCTTCGCCAATGAACAGGGTGCGCAGCTTTTCAGAGAATTTCAGGTTGTCGGGGTTGGCAATTTTGTCGGGGTGGGCCAGATTGCCCAGCGCGTCAGGAGCAATGTCTTCGCCCGTCAGCAACGTGCGCATGGCTGCAGGCACCCACTCACTGGCGATAGCTGCACCGGTGTGATCCACTTGCCCGCCGCTCAGGGTGTGCGACAAAACGCCGCCAGCCAGCAGCGCCTTGTCCAGCGTGATGCCGGCTTGTGCAGTCCAGCCCTTGCCACCCTTGACCATGGAGTCCTGAATGTAAGCCAGGGCAGAGTACGCCACTTTGTCTTTGATGTTGACCGTGGTGCCTTCCATCTTGGTAAACGCCAGGCTACCGCCCATCAGAGCCGCATAGCGGTGGGTTTCCAGGAAAGCAGCTGCCTTTTCCATGCCCGGCTTGAGCTTGACCCAATTGGCTTTACCGTTGACGAAAATCTGTGTGAAGCTGGCATCGGCTGGGTCTTTCAAGCGCACATCCATGATGTCGGATGCCTTGAGCTTGTCAGCCAGCTTTTCGATGTCTTTGCTGGTGGCGTGCCCCAGCTTGATCCAGCCGAGCTTGGCACTGGCATCGGATGGGTTGATCGAGAACTTGCCCTGGATTTTGGCCACGTACAGCGTACCGGCAGACAGCACTTTTTCCTTGTCTGCCACAAACATGAACAAACCGCCATTGGTGCAGTCGTCACCCATCAGCACGGTGCGGTTGTCGGGCATGACTTGCACCAATTCATGAGAAATGCGGCCCATGCAAAAGTGCTTGGCGATGGCGCCGGTGCCATCGGGTTTCACCGTCACTTCGGGCATGTGACCGTAGTGGTAGGGGTTGGCCACGCTCTCGTCACCAAACAGGTTTTTGCTGAAAGCCTTGAACTGCTTGTTGTCCGCAATAAAGGGCGCATCAGGCTCGTATTCTTCACTGGACAAGTGTGTATTCCAGGGCGACAGGCTAGAGCCGCAGGTAATCCACAGGCCTTGCACGGCAGACGTGTCAACGTTGCTGTACTTCACCAGCGACAGCGCGCCGGTGGACTGGTC
The DNA here is from genome assembly GCF_028688795.1 of Rhodoferax sp. Taxonomy (GTDB): domain Bacteria; phylum Pseudomonadota; class Gammaproteobacteria; order Burkholderiales; family Burkholderiaceae_C; genus Rhodoferax. The sequence continues at coordinate 142,203 of NZ_JAQTXM010000008.1, forward strand.
CTGATCAAGCGTCAGCACTGCAATGGGTGATGGCAAGGTGCCATAGGCATCAGCGCCACTCAGGTCCGCATTGGCATATTCAAACTGCACCACGGCAAACACGGCCTTGCCCTTGATGCCAGACACCTTGGGGTGATCCAGCTTCAAAAGCGACGTGCCATCCGGGCAATCCGAGAAAAACTGGCGCTCTTTACCGGACACCGATTTGTCGATGATGGGACGATTCACGATGTCGACATAACCACCTGCCAGCACGGTGCCACCCTTGCCGTCTGGCACGCGGTCACCTGTGATGAAGAAGGGTTGATAAGCCAGCTTGAAGGCGCGGGTGCTGCCATCTTTCATGGAGACTTGCAGGCTGGACGCCACCGTGGTGGTGGCCATCGCGGCCGCATTGGCCAGGCTGGGTGCAGCCATCGACGTGAACGCCGCTGAGGCGAACGATCCGGCCATGGGCGCAGTGCTTGCGCCTGAGGTGGCGCAGCCGGCCATCAAAGAGCTGACCGACATGGCACCCAGTGGCAGCATGGGCGCACTGGCAAGAAACTTAAGCGCCTGGCGGCGTGAGGGTTGAGGCAAATTGGACATGGTGATGGTTTTCCAGAAGTTAATCGTAAGGTTCCGGGCGCTCGCGCCGCGGGTGCGCCAGCGGCGAACCTTGTCCAATGGTAAGAACGTCATGTGACATTTTTGTGAAAATCGACGCGTAAGCTGACGCGTCTGAAACCACCCATGCAATGGTCATCAAACTGACATTCATTTGACACATGATGTTGCACTTGCCCCATGAGTCAATGAATGAAAAATACCTTAAGTGCCAGCTGGAAACTGACCCGTGTGGCCCTGCACATGGTCCGCGGTTTGGTCACCATCACCTTTGTATTTCCGAAACTGGAACCGGTACAAAAGACACAACGAATTCAGGCTTGGGCTCAAGTACTACTTGTGCGACTAGCTATCAACTTGGTAGTAAATGGCAAAACACCCCGGCAAGGCCCCATGCTGCTGGCAGCCAACCACATCTCGTGGCTGGACGTGTACGTCATCCTGGCCACCTGCCCCTGCCGATTTGTCGCCAAATCCGAGGTTCGGCAGTGGCCGCTGGTGGGACGGCTGGCTGCTGCCACTGGCACTTTGTTCATCTCACGCCAATCGCCGCGTGATGCCGTGCGGGTGGTGCGCCAGATGACCGAGCATCTTCAAACCGGTGACACGCTGGCCATCTTTCCCGAAGGCACCACCAGCAACGGTCTGCAGTTGCTGCCCTTTCACGCCAATCTGTTTCAGGCCGCCATTGCCGCCAATGTACCGGTGCAGCCAGTCGCGATGCGTTTTTCAGATGAAGCCACGGGGCAGCCAAGCCTGGCGCCCATTTACATAGATCAGGACACGCTGTTGGGGTCAATCTGGCGCACCCTGAAAGCGCCACCACTGCGTGCGACGCTCAGCTTTGGCGCAACTCAGCTGCCACTGGGTCGCGACCGCCGGGCACTGGCGACGGAAATGCGTGCAGCAGTAGACGGTTTGCGGCTCGCCGGCCATTGTTGACCCACATTGTTATGTGTCCCAACGCACAGAACACACGCAAAAACTCAGCAATGATGTATCGAACCCGACAATAGCTGCATCTCACCGGTTTGTATCTGACAGTCTGCGTTAAGCATTCATTAAGACGCGCTGGCTACATTGAAGCTATGCATCTTGAATGTCCGAAAACATGAGTTCCCTACAACTACTGACCTGGATTACCGGAAGCATTCTGCTGCAACTGGCGATCTACCTCGGCATTGGGTTTTGGCGACATTGGGCAGAGTACTTGGCGCTGCGCCACAAGATTGTTGACCTTGAAGTGGCGGTCAGCCCACTGAAGGTGGCGTCCGCCACCGAAGCCTTGCCAGCCGCCTGGGCCGGATTGCGCGCCTTCCGGGTGACCCGCAAAACCATGGAGGACACCGCACAAACCATCTGTTCTTTCGAGCTGGTGCCGCAAGACGGGCAAGCCTTGAAACCGTTTTTGCCTGGGCAATTTTTAACCTTCAGCCTTGACATTCCCACGGAATCGGGCGCGACCCAGCCTGTGGTGCGTTGCTATTCAATCTCGAATGCGCCTGACCCGTCGCATTACCGTGTGTCAATCAAGCTTGCGCCAGCGCCTGCCAACACCCAGCTTCCGGCTGGCCGATCGTCCAATTTCTTTCATGACCATGTGGTGGAAGGTAGCCTGTTACAAGTGCGGGCACCCGCTGGGCATTTCTACCTTGACCGTGACGATGCGCCGGTGGTTCTGATTGGCGGCGGGGTTGGCATTACCCCCATGCTGAGCATGCTCCACTGGTGCCTGAGCCAACAACCCGGGCGCGAAGTCTGGCTGTTTTATGGCGTGCGACACAGCCAGGAGTTGGTGATGCAAACCCAGCTTGAAACACTGGCAGCAGCCCACCCCAATTTCCACCTGCATTTTTGCCTGAGCGACACCGACCCTGAAGCGCTTGCGGGTCAAAAGTACCACCTGCGTGGTCGCGTGGATGTGGCGCTGCTGCGCGCGTTGCTGCCCCTCAAACCCTACCACTACTACATCTGCGGCCCCACACCCATGCTGCAAAGCCTGGTACCTGCGCTGGAAGACTGGGGTGTACAGGATTCACGCATCCACTATGAGGCGTTTGGCCCGGCTTCGATCCAGCGCAAAAAAACGGCCTCACTGTCACATTCTGGCGCGTCAAATGAGGCGTATGTGGCATCCGACATCATGGTGACGTTTGCCAAATCAGGCACACAAGTGGCTTGGCATGTGGATGCTGGCTCCTTGCTTGATTTTGCCGAAGCCAATGGCATCCACGTGGACTCGGGCTGCCGAGCCGGTGGTTGTGGCAGCTGCCAGACCACCATCACATCGGGTGAAGTGACTTACCGGCAGACGCCCGACTTTGACCCCGAACCCGGCAACTGCTTGCTGTGCGTGTGCACCCCCAAGTCCAGTCTGACCCTGGAGGCCTAGATGAAAAACTCATTGTGGCGCGAGCACATTCTGCCCTTTACCCTGATCCTGGCGCTACTGGCAGCGGCCACTTTCGCAGGTGACTACCTGCTGCATCGACTCAACCTGGTGTGGGTCGGGCGTTATCTGGGCATATCGGGCAGCCTGCTGATCATCGGCTCACTGATTTATTCACTGCGCAAACGCAAGTACATCACATCCGGCGACCCCAAAAACCTGCTGCGCATGCATGAATTCACGGCCTGGTTGGGGTCGGTGATGGTGTTGATTCATTCGGGCATCCACTTCAACGCCATACTTCCCTGGTTGGCCACGTTTGCCATGTCGGTCAATGTGGTCAGTGGCATGGTGGGCAAGATTTTGCTGGCCCACGCGCGCCGCCATGTGCAAGGTGAACGTGAGCGCTTTCAATTGCGCGGCCTGTCCAAACCCGAGGTTGAGCAAAGCCTGTTTTGGGACGCGGTGATGCTGAATGCCATGACGCAGTGGCGCAAGGTGCATATCCCGATTTTTGTGGTGTTTGCGGTGCTGGCGCTGGGCCATATCCTGAGTGTCTTTTTATTCTGGGGTTGGGTATGAGCCGCGTCATCAAACTCCTGCTGGCCATCAACCTGATTGGGCTTGCCGTGCTGACCTTTGTTTACCCCAACCTGATGGTCGGGCCAGGCAAACTGATCGCTGGCCACAAACAGCTTGAAAGCGACTGTTTTGCCTGCCACACCGCGTTCACCGGCGCCAACTCACCCAAATGTGTGAGCTGTCACAAGCCGGCCGACATTGGCCGCCTGAGTTCCGCAGGTTTGCCCTTGAGCAAACCACAATCGTCCACGCCATTTCATCAAAAACTGATCAGTCAGGACTGTGTGGCCTGCCACAGCGACCATGCCGGTGTCAGGCGCTATCAAATAAAGGGCAACTTCAACCACGCCTTGCTGGCAAAAGAAACCCTTGACCAATGTCAGGCGTGCCACAAGCCACCTACCGACACCTTGCACCAGCAAATCTCCGGCAACTGCCTGCAATGCCATACCCAGACCAAGTGGACGCCCGCCACGTTTGAGCACAACAAGTTCTTCGTGCTGGACAAAGACCACAACAGCAGCTGTGTGACTTGCCATGTGCGCAACGACTACAGCCGCTACACCTGCTACAGCTGCCACGAGCACACACCTGACAACATCCGGCGTAAACACATTGAAGAAGGCATCAGTAAATTTGACAACTGCGTGGAATGCCACCGCAGCGCCGATGAAGACGACATCAGAGGCGGCCAAGAGAAAGGCGGGAAAGATCGCAAAGGCGACCGCGAGCGGGATTGATCTGCGCCGTGTTCACGCCATCATCCGTTGGAAACCACCGTCAGTGACACCCATTTATCAAAAGGACTTCCTATGAAATGCCCGACATGCACCACCCCAGACCTGTTAATGACAGAGCGCTCTGGCATTGAGATTGACTACTGCCCCCTGTGCCGAGGCGTTTGGCTGGACCGCGGTGAGCTGGACAAGATCATTGAGCGCAGCATGCGCGAGACAACCCAACCGACCCAAGCACCCGTGCCGCAAACGCCTATACGACCGGTGCCCCAGTACTACGACAACAGCCACGGCCATCACGGCAACCACCATGACAGCCACAGAAGCCATCAGAAAAAATCGATCTGGAAAGAGCTATTTGACTGACACCCGTCATAGCCTTGCCTCAAGCACCCAAAAAATGCTTGCGGTAACGCGCAGGCAGGTCGTGGATGCGCATCAGCATCGGCAAATCTGCGGTGTTGAAATCCGGGTCCCAGGCCGGCGCCCCGAGCACCTTGGCACCCAGGCGTAAATAGCCCTTGATAAGCGCGGGCGGCTCCACGATCAGGCTGCCATCAAGCTGCTCCACTGGCAGTGGCAAGCGCGGGCGCACATGAAAATCAATCGGCGCCAGGTGGGTTGTTTTAAGCTGCTGCCAGATGCTGGCGGCCACATTGCCGCTGACCATGCCGTTGTGCAGCATTGGAATGCTGGCGCAACCAATCATGGTGTCAAGCTGGTTACGCACCATGAATTCACCCAAAGCGCCCCACAGCGCCATGATGACGCCGCCGTGGCGGTGGTCCGGGTGCACACAGCTGCGACCCAACTCCACCATGCGCTCACGCAAGGTGCGCAAGCGGGTCAAATCAAATTCAGTGTCGCTATAGGTGCTGCCCACGCGTTTGGCCTGCGCAGGGGTGAGCACGCGGTAGGTGCCAATGACTTCTTGTGTGGCGGCATCGCGCACCAGCAAATGCTCGCAATAGTTGTCAAACAAATCAATGTCATGCCCAGCCAGCGGCGTCGTCAGACGCGCCCCCATCTCGTCGACAAACACGCGGTATCTCAGGCGCTGCGCTTCCAGAACTTCATCGCCGTGGCGTGCCCATGACACCGACAGTCCGCCGCGCTCCTGCTTGGCAACCGTAGAAATCGCATTAAGTGGACTGGTATCAGGTCGATGAAGTGACCCCCTGGGCATGGACACCGGGGACAAGGCAAAGGTGGGGTTGGGCAGATCTCTCATGTCGTACTCCTTGGTTGAACGACGTGATGATCTCTGTGGCCAGTGACAGCTTCATGGCGGTTTGATGGCAAAACTGTGACAAGGGCACCACCAGCGCCCACCTCACTGCCCGATCAAGGCACCGGCGTCAACTTCGCCACACTCAGTGCCAGCCACTTGATGCCATGGCGTGGAAAGTTGATTTGTGCACGGGCATCATCCCCACTGCCTTCCAGGCTCAGCACACTGCCCTCACCAAACTTGGCATGAAACACTTTTTGCTTGATCTGCAGCCCACCGGGTGACGCCTTTTGTGGTGGCACTGGTGGCGCGGCGGTGTATTTTGAATAATCAGTACCAAATTGGCCTGTAGCCCTTTTGGAATAAGCGCTACCAGCTCCAGAATGCATAGCATCAGAAAAACTGGCTGTTTTGTTGAAACCTGGGTGCTTGGGCGTGATCCATTTCAAGGCGTCTTCAGGCAGCTCTTCAAGAAAGCGGCTTTTCATGTTGTAACGCGTCTGGCCGTGCAACATGCGGGTTTGCGAGTGGCTCAGGTACAAACGCTTACGGGCGCGGGTGATGGCCACGTACATCAGGCGGCGCTCTTCTTCCAGGCCATCACGGTCGTTCATCGAGTTTTCGTGCGGGAACAGGCCTTCTTCAATGCCGGTGATGAACACGCAGTCAAATTCCAGACCCTTGCTGGCGTGCACCGTCATCAATTGAATGGCGTCCTGCCCGGCTTGCGCCTGGTTGTCACCGGCTTCCAGGGCGGCATGGGTCAAGAACGCCACCAACGGCGACAAGGTTTCACCGGTGTCGGCATCGGGCGCGGGAACATCCAGCACCGGCTGGTTCATGTCCAGGCCTTGCGAAGCAGGTGATTGAGTCAAAGCATTGCCCAGCTCATCCACCGGCAGCGCCACCGCATCGCGACCAAAACCTTCAATACTGACAAAACTTTCAGCCGCGTTGACCAGTTCCTCCAGATTTTCCACACGGTCGGCACCTTCGCGGTCAGCCTTGTAATGGGTGATCAGACCGCTGTGGTCCAGCGTGGCCAACATGATCTCGCGCAGACTCAAGCCTTCAGTTTGCTCGCGCAGCACGTCAATACCTGCCAGAAACGCGCCAATGTTGGCACCAGCCTTGCCGCTCAGGCCGCTGACGGCATCGCTCAAGGCGCAACCCGTGGCGCGCGCCAAATCCTGCAACTGCTCCAGGCTGCGTGCACCGATGCCGCGCGGCGGAAAGTTCACCGCGCGCATGAAACTGGTGTCGTCACGCGGGTTTTCCAAGAGGCGCAGATACGCCAGCGCGTTCTTGATTTCAGCACGCTCAAAAAAGCGCAGGCCGCCATACACCTTGTACGGCATACCTGCATTGAACAGCGCGGTTTCAATCACCCGGCTTTGGGCATTGCTGCGGTACAGCACCGCGATTTCCTTGCGCTCATGGCCTTCGCGCACCAGCTGCTTCATCTCATCGACCATCCAATTGGCCTCGGCGAAATCACTGGAAGCCTCATACACGCGCACGGGCTCGCCCGGCCCTTGCGCGGTGCGCAAATTCTTGCCCAGGCGCTTGCTGTTGTTGCTAATGAGCGCGTTGGCACTGTCCAAAATGTTGCTGCCGCTGCGGTAGTTTTCCTCCAGCTTGATCTGGTGCTGCACATGGAATTCACGCACAAAGTCGGCCATGTTGCCCACGCGTGCACCGCGAAAGGCGTAAATGCTCTGGTCATCGTCACCCACTGCCAGAACGCAACCGCTGGGCGTAAAAGCGCCCTCCACGCTGCTGTGTGCACCGGTGCCCGCCAGCATCTTGATCCAGGCGTATTGCAGCTTGTTGGTGTCCTGAAATTCATCAATCAGGATGTGGCGAAAGCGCCGCTGGTAATGCTCACGAATTGGATCGTTGTCGCGCAACAGTTCGTAGCTGCGCAACATCAGCTCGCCAAAATCGACCACACCTTCGCGCTGGCATTGTTCCTCATAGAGCTGATATATCTCGGTTTTTTTCCGCGTCTCGTCGTCACGCGCCTCTACCGCACTGGGGCGCAGGCCGTCTTCCTTACAGCCGCCAATAAACCACTGCATTTGTTTGGCTGGATACCGTTCATCGTCAATACCAAACTGCTTGTACAGGCGTTTAATGCTGGAAAGCTGATCTTGCGTGTCGAGAATCTGGAAACTCTGCGGCAAATTAGCCAGTTTGTAGTGGGCACGCAAAAACCGGTTGCACAAGCCGTGAAACGTGCCAATCCACATGCCACGCACATTCACCGGCAGCATCGCACCCAGACGCGTCATCATCTCCTTGGCGGCCTTGTTGGTGAAGGTCACCGCCAAAATGCCGCCGGGCGACACCTGCCCAGTTTGCAGCAGCCAGGCAATGCGGGTGGTCAACACCCGTGTTTTACCGGACCCGGCCCCAGCCAAAATCAACGCGTGCTCAGCGGGCAGCGTGACAGCCGCAAGCTGCTCAGGGTTAAGGTTGTGTAGCAGGCCGGCGTCCGGGGGGCTTTGTTGTGTAATTGCAGAAAACATGGGTTCATTGTAGAAAGCCGCTTGATGACAACACACCCGCTAAATCACCAACCCCACTCCTTTGCCGTGACCTGGCGAGTGACTGGTCTTTTGGCCGCACTGTTACTGGGCTCGCCCCTGGCGCACAGTCAATCTTCCTGCAGCAGCGACGGCCAGCCAGCGCCCACGGCACTGCTTGAGCGCTTCATCAACGCCAATTGCGAGTCCTGCTGGGTTGATCCCGCGACCCCGATAGCTGCGCCTGGCGTGCTGGCCATGGACTGGATCGTGCCGGGCTCGCAGGGTGAAGACGCGGCACTGGCGCCAGCCGCCAACAGCGACGCCTTGATGCGGCTGACAGAGTTGAACCATGCACCGCCCAAAACCCAGAGCAGCCAAATCACCACCGTGTCCGGTTTACCAGGCGCCACTCTGCGCGTGGCACATGGCCCGGCAGTAAGTGGTTATCTGGGCGCCTCCATTGAACTCACCCTGCCGCCAGGTGTTCAGGTGGCAACACCATTGCAAGCCTGGTTGGTGATGGTGGAAACCTTGCCCCAAGCTTATGAAAACTCGCCAGTACCGAGAAATTTGGCAAGAAACGTGCTGCAGCCCTCATGGAAAATGCGTGACCCACTACAAAATACAGAGCAAATAAATTACAAGGAGCTACGGCCCATGAACATTCCCCAGGGCGCCAGGCCTGAACGCCTGCGCGTGGTGGGCTGGGTACAGGATGCCGTTGGCCGCGTGCTCTTGGCTGCAGAGTCTACCTGCCCGCCTGAAGATAAACAGTAGCCCCGGCGCATAACCTCGATAGAATCAGACACCGGGCCCAAGCAATTGCAGCCCGGTTTTTTTTGCCTGTCTGTTTTTAACAGTACTTGGGCTGAATGACCGGCACGGCATTCCAAGCGCTCTCTTTCAACCCGACGCCACCCTGACCGCGCCACCTTCTGTGGCCCTTGATGGGGCGTCACGCAAGGAGCCTGATCCAATGGAAATTTTTGATTACGACAACATCCTTCTGCTGCCCCGCAAATGCCGCGTGGAGAGCCGATCCGAGTGCGATGCCAGTGTCGAACTGGGCCCGCGGCGCTTTCGCATCCCGGTGGTGCCTGCCAACATGAAGACCGTGGTGAGCGAGGCCACTTGTATCTGGCTGGCGCAAAACGGCTACTTTTACGTGATGCACCGGTTTGACCTGGACAACGTGGCCTTTGTGAAAAACATGAAGGCCCTTGGGCTGTATGCGTCAATCTCGCTGGGCGTCAAACAACCTGACTACGACACGATTGACCAATTTGTGACCCAGGGTCTGTCCCCCGAGTACATCACCATCGACATCGCGCACGGCCATGCGGACAGCGTGAAAAACATGATTGGTTACCTGCGCGAAAAAATTCCTGGCACCTTCATCATTGCCGGCAATGTGGCCACGCCAGAGGCCGTGATCGACCTGGAAAACTGGGGCGCGGACGCCACCAAGGTGGGCATTGGCCCAGGCAAGGTCTGCATCACCAAGCTCAAAACGGGTTTTGGCACCGGTGGCTGGCAATTGAGCGCGGTGAAGTGGTGTGCGCGGGTGGCCACCAAACCCATCATTGCCGACGGCGGCATCCGCGACCACGGCGACATCGCCAAAAGCATTCGTTTTGGCGCCACCATGGTAATGATTGGCTCACTCTTTGCAGGCCTTGAGGAAAGCCCCGGCCAGACCGTGGAGGTGGACGGCAAGTTGTTCAAGGAATATTACGGCTCGGCCAGCGACTTCAACAAAGGCGAGTACAAGCATGTGGAGGGCAAACGCATTCTGGAGCCCATCAAGGGCAAACTGGCCGACACCCTGATCGAGATGGAGCAGGACGTGCAAAGCTCCATCAGCTACTCAGGCGGCAAAAAGCTGATGGACATCCGCAAGGTGAATTACGTCACACTCGGCGGTGACAACGCCGGTGAACATTTGCTGATGTAGATGCACCCTGAATCGGTCTTGGCGTCGAAATCCCGTGGTCATTTAAGCCCTGATTTGTCGCTATAATTCAGAGCTTCGATAAACGTTCAAATCGTTGCGAATGGGAACTTAGCTCAGCTGGTAGAGCAGCGGACTCTTAAGACGCTAGAGTCCGTTCCCATTCTTTAACTGCACCGCTCTGTGCAGTCTCCTCCCGAACTCATTTCAGAACTACTTGCTGCATCACAACTCTTTGTGGTCGGGAATGTGATGAGTGCGTCGAGTAGTCTGGATAAGTTCCATTCGGAACCGAAGTGACTTTTTCATACCGACAAGAAACATTCACACCACACCGAAACAGGCATTTCACCTCCACTTGAAGAGCAATGCTGCGAAGCTGCTTTAGCCTTTTCAAAACAACAACGTCAGATCCCAAGTACCTTAAGCAATGAATCGGTGAGTCCTTCTAATCCCCGACCAGTCAACCCTGTCTTTTTCCCATAATGGGGCATTTCCTCGTACACGTAGAACCCGTTCTCGCCTTTAAATGTGTCATTTAGCAGTTCTTGCTTGCCCAGGAAATAAGCACCAAAAGTTTCACAGCGACGCGTCGCATATGACAAATTCGCGCTGAAGCCGATCGTCGCTGCCTGGTTAATACTACGCCCGGAATCTGCCTTTTCTATGCGTACTCCACGACAGCCTTGTAATATCAAATCCACAGGGCCGTGGAACGCCAAATATCGCAACTGCAAGGTTAACCAAGCGTGTATGCTATTGAGTCGCCAATGCGACGTAATGCGAACTACCGTACCCCTTGGCTGTATTACGCCCACCAAGCTGTGCGGTTGCATTACTAATGCTGATCCCTTAGGAATCGACAAGATGCCAATTTCACTGAACGGATCGTTTGTTGCCGAGAGTACAAAGGTTGCAGGTGAATTGGTTCGGATACGTGTTAGCGCAACCATATTCGATGCCAGGCTGGTAAGCGGATATCTCCAGTCAAGTAGCCATCGTGTGTCTTTCTCGCCTTGAATCGATGAACTCTGCAGAAACTCGGGATGTATCAGTAGTTCTTGCTCACCATTCACCGTTATCGTTCGCGAGACTGAAGAATGACCTGCCTCCAGCACCAACCCTCCGGCAGAGTCAGGCAGCATGCAAATCGGCGGACGACGTGATGCCAGCGGTGCCAACACGAAATAGAACAGTGCCTTGATCGCGAACGGGGTGAGGATGATTGAAAAGAGGATCAAGAACGCCGTAGGTGCGACCTCTTCAATCGGTTTCATTAGTTTTTCGAACCAGTTGTTTGCGAGGTGCAGATTCAGTTCATCGAGCCTAGTGCGAATTGGTTGCAAAATGACATCGACCTGCTTCTTGTCTATTTTGAATGCTGGAAATTGCGCTAATGGCCGAGTGTTTAATACTATTGTGTTTAACTGTTGGTAAACTAAATCAGCTTCTTTGGTACGATTTAGATATATCGATTGTTGTTGCTCTAGCTCTCCGCGCTTAATGAATTCAGTTGATCCAATTGTGAATTTGGCCCATGGGTGAAGCTTATCGAATGCATCTATTTCAGCCCCGATCTGCTGCCATCTCTGGTAGAACGTTTTATGAGCTTGATGCACCGCCGCAAGTTTTTCGCGGTTTTCACGGTCTGTGTTTTCTGCAACTAACCGCGACTTCAGGTCTAGCAGGTAAGAACGTTCAATTTCGAGAATGCGGATTTCTGTATCAACGCGCATCCCCTCCAATTGCGTCTGAACGATAGGCGTTCCCGCCAACAATTGCCCAAAGCGGCTGAACTGTTGCTTTTCCAATCGTTTGACGTTGATCTGCTGATCGACCTCCGAAACACGTTGCTGGAGCATCTGAAGTGAAGCATTCCGCATACCATTCCCTCGCTCTGTCGCAGCTTTAACCATGTCTGCGACCTTAGCGCTGATGCTTTGGTCCGATTTAATAAGGAGGGCGAACTCTGCACGTAAAGACTGAAAGGTGTCCCATTCGGACAAAGCTACCTTGCCAACAATGAGTACTGAAAATATCAACAGCAAGGTAAGGAAGTGGTGGAGCATCCATCTGACAACAGTTCCGACAAGGTTTTTCATTGAGTGGATTCATCTAAGTTTCCTGGGTTTTTTGAAAACAACTCAAACCCAGAAGGACAAGTATCACATCTATTTTTTTTTGGGATAAATCGGCTACGTCACCTGCTCCTGTCCGTATATTTCTCAAAAAAAGTGACTAGCCCCACCTCCCTAAAATTGGGCACCATGGCCAGCCGGGTGCCCCTCCCGATGACCACCCCCATACCTCGCCCCAAAACGCACCACCTGGGGCCACCATGGGTCACCTCGGGACCGCTGCACACCACACTCCCGCCCCCAACCCCGACCAGCTACGGTGCCACTGCCCCCGCCATCGCTGACTGCAACACGAAACTCACGCCTTGAGTCGCCGCCAGTAAATTGCTTGCCGACACCCTGATGTAGCGATCTGTCGTAACAGGACTGGCATGGGTAAGCAACTGCTGGATAACATTGATCGACGTGCCAGCGTTGGCCAGCGTGGTGGCAAAGGTCCTACGCAATCCATGCAGCTTAAACGTCGGCAAACCTGCTTTCTTGCGCAACACATCAAATGCCTTGTTAATGTTTTTGTACCGGTCGCCGGACTTGGGGTTGATCCACACGAATTCGCAATCGCCTTTGGTGGCGGCTTGACTCAAGATGGCCTGAGCCGCCAAGTCACCCATGGGGATGGTTTTCAGGCGACGGCTTTTGTTGTTGCTGGCGGGAATGCTGATGGTGCGATTTTCCATATTCAGGTCAGCGTGCCGTGGCGTCAGCTGAGATGATGATCGTGGTTAGTACATGGTCAATGGTGAGGGACAGTAGGTGATGGCCAGCTATTCCTAAAGACAAAAAGACTTGATCAAGATCAATAAACATTCAATGAGTTATCAATACCCCCCATTTGGGGGATATCCAATAGCCAATAACAGGTACAAACTCAACCTCTACTTTGTATCCTAAAAAAGGTTACGTCCTAAGTGTCACCGTTGATCGAAATGGTGGTCAAAAAAAGCATCAGATACCATCTGATTAATCAAATGCAATTTATGCAACTCCGGTTAGTATATTCTAAGGAAGATAATGTTGAAAATTTTAGCTCTAAGCTTATTTAGTATCACAATGGTTGGCTGCGCACACAGAATTGATCCAGCTAGTGTAAGCAGTGTGAATGTATACACAACTAGAGATGCGAAAATTCCAGGAAAATACAATTTGATAATTGATGATAATATAAAAAGCATCACTAAAGAAATAAAAATGTCAAGCCATGCCTGCAGTGCTCATACCTACCCGATGGCGGTTGGTGATCCGTTGACGCAATCAATTAGAAATGCCACCCGTTCGGCTTTTGAACAAGCTTCTGAAGTCAGCAACAGCGGCGCACCATTGGCGGATTTTTCAGGTTCTATTTTTTATCGCTTGGAAGATTTTCAAACAAGACTTAGTTGCAATCAAAGCTTTTGGGCAATAAATTGCACAGCAACAACTGAAATTGGCATGAATGTAGTCGTGAAAGATAATTCCGGAAAAGTTCTTGTTAATACTGCTGCAAATTCAAGTCGAAGCGCCGAGGGTGAAGCAGGGTCAATGTGTGACAAAGCAGGAAATTTGGCCGGAGAGTCTTTTACAAAGGCCACAAAAGAAGTATTAGAGAGACTACTGGAAAGAGTAAGTAATGCCAAACTCTAAAATTAAGGTATAAAATGTCAACGAAGAGCGACAATCTATTTCATCCTATAAATGGTACTCAAGAGGAAACATGGTATGGTTTTTCTTGGCCTGCATTCTTCTTTGGGATTATTTGGATGCTTATTAAAGGTTTATATGCCCAAGCAGTTATATCCATAATAATATCAATCGTCACAGCTGGCTTTGCCATTCCAGTTCTCTGGATTGTTTATGGATTCATGGGGAATGAATTACATAAAAAATCATTGTTAAAAAAAGGCTACTTAACTAAAAGTCAGCATGAGTCTAGTCAAAAATCAACGAGCAATTCAACCATCAGTCAAGCTTCGCCACATCCCTCCAGTGATTCAATTGATAGACTCACAGCCTTAGCGAAATTAAGGGAATCAGGAGCGCTTACTCAAGAAGAGTTCGATACACAAAAGGGAACAATCTTAGGGACTGCTTGATTCGACCTCTTGTGATTAATGTGCTGTCTTTCAACATTAGTACTTGTTAGGTAACATTCCCACCGAACCAACTCCGAACCTAACAGCTTCAACACGTCGACACCGGAGGGCGTAACCGCAGGCTGAAGGCAAACCGATCTTGGAACCGAATAATTTAGTGCCGCTAATGTTACGGCCCGCCTTAAAGGAGTAATAACAAAATGCAACTATCTGCGCTGACCATCCGTTTCAAGACACTGTTATTTTCGGGTTTATTCATTCTTCTTCCGATAACCACCAGTGCGGGACTAATTGGAGACACAGTAACGGCTTCCTATCGGGGAAACCTTTTTGTATTAGGCTACCCGTCGCCTGATTCCGCTTCAGCGATTATCGGACCTGGATTTGAGTTCACACCGAGCTTGTCTCGAACGGGGACTACTGTTTACAGCGATTTCAGTGACAATGGCCTGACGATTATTCTCGGGTATCACGGCGTTTGGAGTTCCGGTGTGACCCCTATGTTCGTTGTTGACTACAGTTTTGCATCAACAACTATCAGTAGTGTCAGCTTTGATAGCCTCACTTACACAGGCGACTATTTTTGTTGCGGATCTGGCTTGAATACGATCACTTTAACGAGTCCAAACAGCTTCGAGTTGCAATTCAGTTCCCTATGGGCGCCAGCTGAACTCAAGTTCAACATAATCACAGTTCCCGAACCAGAGACCATTGTGCTTTTTCTGATTGGACTGACGATGGTTGGCTTGTTCACTAGACGCAAGCAGCGGAATCTGGGTTAATCCAAACACGATCATCGAATCAAGACCATGATCCAGAATGTATTCGGTCTTGATGGAGAGTATTTCGATTAAGCATCTTGGCCCTACCTATCACACCCTTTTGATTACTCTCCCCGTATCCTCACGGCATACAGAACACAGCCCTCACCAACAGCGCGGCCGGACCCTTGAAGCCTGCCCCGATTGACTTAGCCGACTTGTGACTTCAACGGATATACCCAGCGCTTTGTACAAGGGCAAACTGCGAGCCATCCGTGACCACGGCGACATTGCCAAGAGCATTCGTTTTGGCGCCACCATGGTGATGATTGGCTCACTCTTTGCCGGCCTTGAGGAAAGCCCCGGCCAGACTGTGGAGGTGGATGGCAAGCTGTTCAAGGAATATTACGGCTCGGCCAGCGACTTCAACAAGGGTGAGTACAAGCATGTGGAGGGCAAGCGCATTCTGGAGCCCATCAAGGGCAAACTGGCCGACACCCTGACCGAGATGGAGCAAGACGTGCAAAGCTCCATCAGCTACTCAGGCGGCAAAAAGCTGATGGACATCCGCAAGGTGAATTACGTCACGCTCGGCGGTGACAACGCCGGTGAACATTTGCTGATGTAGATGCACCCTGAATCGCTCTTGGCGTCGAAATCCCGTGGTCATTTAAGCCCTGATTTGTCGCTATAATTTAGAGCTTCGATAAACGTTTAAATCGTTGCGAATGGGAACTTAGCTCAGCTGGTAGAGCAGCGGACTCTTAATCCGTAGGTCGAGAGTTCGAATCTCTCAGTTCCCACCAAAAAACATAATAAAAACAAGCACTTACAGGAAACTGGCAAGTGCTTTTTTACTTCTGGATTTATTCATTGCCAGACTATTGCCAGACCGTTATTTCAAGGTGAAGCAGTAGCAGAATGAATTAAAAAAGACGGTTTTCCGTCTGGCAACCAATTTTCTGTTGCCAGACTGGCGGCAGCATCTTTAGTCAGTGCATTGAGCGCACGTTCTTCTTGAACAAACTCATCTTGCCAATCGGTGACTTTGATGACTTCAATCGGTTGAGGTTCCTTCTGTACCTGAACCGGTGCCGGTTGCGGTGCCTATATTGGTGCTGGTGGCCTACCCGCCTTCATGGCATCCGAAATTTGACCGTTGGCTCTGAGGACAGCCAAGCGATCAAAAATTCTTTGTTTGGTGGCACCACAATCGAATTCAGCAACCCCCGTTCGCAGCAAAAAATTTATTTCGTCTATGACTTTATTCGCGCTGATAGGTTTTCCGCGTTTATGCAGATCAATGCAAACTAGACCGATTTGCGGGTCTTTTATGCCCCGGTTTTCGTAGTCGTCTTTATCGACGTGGTGGACGTTCTCAATGCGTTCTGCGATTTTGATACCGTAGCGTAGTAGTTCATCGTCTACCTCTTTGGTGTCGATGCCAAGCAACTATCAGCATGTGTGGCAGTGGCTTAACCGATGATAGGTGCTGGTCTCTTTACAAATCTGAATTCACCAGGCTTTAGCCCTCTCCACTCAACTTCGGGCAAAGCTTGAACGCAATCGTAAAGGTCACTGTACCGCCAAGCTACGCGGCGCGCACCAACTTGCACTGGTGGTGGGTACAAGCCTTTTTTGATACCCTCGCGGAATGTGGTTCGACCAAGGTTCAGCAACTCTAAAGCTTGCGCTTCTGACAATAGGATTGACCCCGTTTCGATAACTTCATCGCTGTTTTCCGAATTCGTGATATAGATGCTTTTCATGCGCAGCCATGGTTGCTGACTAAGGGACTTGCTACCTGCACTTGTCGGAACGATGTGGCTCTACCCCCTTGAGTGTGATATGGGATTGTATTGAACTCAGGTGCAGGCATGCAGGGATGAAATGTCCCTTTCTCAAGTGAACTCGGTTAAGTATTGCAGCTAATTCCAGCCTCCAGATCACATTGGTATGCCGGAATAGCAGAGGGAAAATTCCCACCGCCGATCAAGCTAACAAGTGGGTTGCTTGCTGGAAATATTCAAATATTCAGGTTTTGATGGTTTCGTTTTAATCAAGCGAAGCAGCATGTCCCTACCCACTGCAAATCGGGCACTGCCCACAGGTGATCTGTACGAGAGCCTGATAGGTAGGTCAGGTCACCCGGACCTCGACCTCGATCCCTACAAACGCGTCAGCCGCACCCAAAAAGCTGCCCGACACAGGCATCAACAGCGTGATGTCGCGGGCAACGGCCTGTTGGCCAACCATGCTGCCAGAGCGGTCTACCACCAGAGCCAGGCGCATCGGAGTCACTGTGGTTTTGGTGTGTGCAGGCTGGGAGCCTGCACACGGACCAATAAGTCAAGCACGCCACCCTGGGCGGAGATGGCGGAGGTGCGGGGCGAAAACATAATTGTGGGCTGTGTCATGGGGTTCTCCTTTTTCGGCGGGTTACATCACACAGAAGCGGGTGGCCGCTGTATGGCGACAAGTGTGACGCCCCAGGCAATCAGGATGTGAGCCTGCAAGACTGTGATTTGCACCAGTGGTTTGGGTGATTTTTTGGCGGTGACAGGCTCACGTTGTGACCATGGCCAGGGTTTCCAAGCCACATCGCCAGATAGGTTGCATATTGATTGGCCAAGTCCGTAATGGCGCTTGATCAGATCATCCACAGCCAACGCACCACTGGTGGTCGTGCCACGCTGGATGTGCTGCATCATGTTTTGCATGCAGCCGTGGGCTGGACAGACTCGCACTTGCACGAATTTGAAATAGAAGGCAAACGCTATGCCAATATGGAAGACGACGAATTCGGCGATTTCCAGAATACCCTGGACGAATCACTGTTCACGCTCAAGGACTTGTTCAAAGAAGGCAAAACCTACATGTACATGTACGACTTTGGTGATGGCTGGCGGCACAGTTTCACCGTTGTGGCTGTCACACCGTCGACCAAATCCACCTGTGATGTGGGTAGCGCCTGGATTGAGGATAGCCAAAGGGCCTGCCCGCCCGAGAACTGCGGTGGCATTTGGACATACCAGGATTTTCTCAAAGACATCACTGAAGCACCAGACGAAACTGAAGCAATTGAATTCAAAGAGTGGGTTGGAATGGACTTTGACCCAGGGCGTTTTGACCGAAATGCGGCCAACGCGGCCATCGCACACATGTTTTGGAATCACTGGATCGTGATCGGTGGCACAGACCAAGGGCAATGACAACCCCTTATTCTGTAATCACGTTCAGTGATGGCCTCAATTGGCAATCAAGGTCATTGATCTGTGCCCCTATATGACAACTCGACCCGCAAAATCAGTGGAAGCTTTGGAGCCAGATGTACTTCGGCAGTGCAGCGGTTCCTGACATAGGTCTGCCCGAAATGCTCGCTCCAGACCAGTCAGTCACTCCAGTAGCCTGACAGTCAGCAATATGGTATCGAATTCGCTGATAGCGGCAGCCGATAAAGTTAAGGTTTGTAGGATGCCTGCCCGTGAGCACTGGCGTGGATGAGTTCACGTAAACCTAAGGGCAGGCGTCGTACAAGCCTCGGGGGAGGAAACCGCGGGGAGTGCCGCAGTTGTTGGAGTG
>NZ_JAQTXM010000066.1 GCF_028688795.1 Rhodoferax sp.
GAAACGGGTACTGCTGGTGTCGCTGGAACTGTTAGTTCTGCCGGAGCAGGTAGTGCTGGTGCTTTCGGTGGCTCTGAAGTGGCAGGCTGCAGAGGTGCCGCTGGTGCTGGTACGAGATCACTACCGATCGCCGCTTCGAGTTGTGCCAGCTTCATCATGTATTCGGCTTGCGACTCGTACAGTTCTCGCTCATAGGTAAACAGGCTCATTCTGCCGTCCAGGAGTGTCAGGAAATCCACTTTGTTGACGCGATAGCTGATAACTGCCGATTCCAGCGATTGTTCTGCCTGGGGGATAATGCCGCCCTTGTAGAGTTCAATTAACTTCTTGCGACGCTCCAACTGGGCAAGTGTGTCGTTGATGGTGTACGAAATTGTGTTCTTCAGGCCGTTCAGTTCTTCTATTGCCATACTCGTCTCGGACGTAGATTCGGCGATCATTGCATGACGCTTTTCCTGCTGAAACGGTAGATTGAAAGTAACACCCAGTGTGAACATATTGTAGCCGGGGTCGGTTACCATGTCGGTCGAGACTGCATCTTTGAACATGTATTCAAAAGAGAGATTGAAATCCGGGTAAAATTCTTTCTGCGCCAGGCGGTGGGATGCCTGGCCTTTGCTGGTCAGGCTGGCCAGACTTTTTATCTGGGGGCGTTTTTCAGCAGCAGACTGATTCAGTTGTTCGGCAGAGAGTGAGACTTGCGGTAAGGTGAAATCAACAATGGGACCGATCGCTGTTGTGCCCGGACGATACAGTAGATAGTTTAAATTGGCTTCAAGGCTTTTTCTTTGCTGTTTGAGGGTGATCTGCATATCGATCATCTTGGATTTTTCCAGGTTGGCTTTGTAAATGTCCTGTTGCACCCCTTGTCCAACTGAATATTTCGACTCGGCTATGGTCACAAAATCGGACAGAATTCGAAGGTTTTTATCAACAATCTCCATGGATTTATCGACAGCCCATATTTGGTAATAGGTCTCCTTGACCATACGGGCCAATTCCAGCTTGCGCTCTTCGATTGACCATTTATACGACTCGGCTTCGTAGTTGGCAACCTCCTGCTTTATGGCCCGCTTGCCCCAGAACGGCAGCTGTTGAGAGATGCCGATCACCTTGGCAGATTGGGGGTCTTTATTGAAAACAAATGGTTCACGAGCCAGCATATTCTGAAGCTTGAACATGAACATCGGATCTTCAAGGCTTGATGCCTGCTTCGCCTTATTGGCAAACATCTGCCAACGGGCTTGAGAAGATTTCAATTCCGGATTGTTGGCAAGGGCCGTATCAACTAGAAGTGTCAACTCCTCTGCTGGTAATTTCACTTCTTCCGCCCATACCGAAACAGACGAAAGAGATAACAGCAGCAATAAAGCAAGGATGCGAAGGGTTTTCATGTAAACTCCTGACGGTTGTTTGTCGATGTATTCGTATTTACACGGAGCGTGCCAAGTTGCAACTATCTAAAATTGTTAAAATTACAGTTGTCAGCACTTTTGGATATGGAGAATATTCCTCACTGCCGGTTGAATATTCCGCATAATTCAGCGTTAATTACGCATATATATGAGCCCCTGATAATTATCCGACAAGTGTTATTTAGTGTTTGGTACAGCAATGCCGTATTTTTCAATTCGGTAAATCAGGGTATGACGCGGGATTCTCAAGAAACGTGCCGCAGCTGTCTGGTTCCAGGCGTTGCGCTCTAAAGCCTCAACAACAATTTCCCGTTCCAGCTGTTCAAGTGAATAGCCTTCGTCAGGAAGTTTAATCACCGCGCTTCCCTTAGCACCATTCTCAAGAAGCTTTTCGGGTAATTCGTCGATACCTATGACATCACTATTTCGCATTATGAGCAGTCGTTCGATTGTGTTTTCCAATTCCCGCACATTTCCCGGCCACGGGTACATGACCAGCGTCTCAAGGGCGTCTTTATCAAAGGCAACCTTTTCACGACCATGTTTGCCGCAGAAATATTTGATGAGCAGAGGAATATCCTTGCGCCGTTCACGAAGTGGCGGCAAGTGCATTGGAATGACCGACAGACGGTAATAAAGGTCCTCGCGGAATGAACCGTCAGCTATTGCCTTGTCAACATTCAGGTTGGTGGCAGACACAACCCGGACATCCAGCTTCTGAACCTTCGTGCCTCCAACCGGCTCCACCTCTTTTTCCTGTAGCACCCTGAGCAGCTTGGGCTGCAACTCAATCGGCAATTCGCCGACTTCATCCAGGAATAGGGTCCCACCTTCCGCTACCTGAAATTTACCGATCTTGTCCTTTACCGCCCCGGTGAAAGATCCTTTCATGTGACCAAACAACTCGCTTTCCAGCAAGTCGCGTGGAATAGCGGCACAGTTGATGGCGACGAACGGCGCATCCCGCCGAGAGCTGTTGGCATGAATTGAGCGGGCAACAAGCTCCTTGCCGGTGCCTGATTCACCAGTGATCAAAATTGAAGCCTCGGTATCAGCTACCTTGCGGATGACATCAAAGACTTTTTCCATTTCCTTGGATGTTCCAACGATAGTGCGAAAATCTGCCTTGTCTGACAGTTCGCTCTTCAACCGTTTGTTTTCTTCAGTAAGACCATTGAATTGGAGTGCCTTTTTCACCGTCAACTTGAGGGCATCCCTGTTAAACGGTTTGGTGATGTAGTCATAGGCTCCGGCTTTCATGGCCTCTACCGCGACATCAATGGTCCCGAAAGCTGTTATAATAATGACAAGTGTGTCCGGCGAACGTTCCTTGATGGATTTAAGCACCATCAACCCGTCCATGCCGGACATCTTCATGTCGGTGATGACCAGATTGGGTTGAGATTGTCCGAACAGATACAACCCCTCCTCTCCGGAAGAGGCGGCCTGAACTTCATACCCCTCTTCCTGGAGGTTATATTCAAGCACTCGCCTGAGTGAATTGTCGTCGTCTATTATGAGAATTTTTGCTTTCACGAGATTCCTCCATTAGTTGTATCCTGCATCGGTAATCTGACCGTTACGGTTGTACCATGCCCAGGTTCACTTTCGACCAGTAGCGTACCATTATGACTTTCTATGATTTTTTTAGTGATAGCTAACCCCAGTCCGGTACCATCAGGTTTTGTGGTGTAGAAGGGTTCAAATATCTTAGCAAGTGTTTCGGTGTCTATTCCTGGACCAGTATCACGGAATCGGATCTCGCACAATGCAGTCTTATAAACCGATGTTGAAATGATCACGCTGCCGTCAGGCGGTGTGGCCTGCAATGCGTTGATTGCGATATTGAGAAAGGCCTGACGCAGTTTCTCGCCATCAGCTTTGATAATTACCGGAACAGTGGGTGGTTGTAAAACCAGTTTGATTTTTCGCTCTCTGGCGTCGTTCTTTGTCAGAGTTACAATCATTTCCAGTTCTTCCTGCACCGGACAGGGGTGCATATCAACCGGCTGAGGACGCGCCATATGCAGAAAATCTTCAACGACTCGATTAAGCCGTTCAGTCTCCTTGATCTGGATCTCAATGAACTCATGCTTGGGTTCGCCGGGCTTGTAATCGTCTCTCAATATTTCGGCTGTGCCACGAATGGAGCCAAGGGGGTTGCGAATTTCGTGAGCCAATACCGCTGCCATCTCTCCCAAGGTAGAGAGCTTTTCAGCACGTCTCAGCTTCTCCTCTACGGCCATCATCTTTTCTGACTGGATTTGCAGTTTCTGGTAGGACTCCTCAAGCCCTTGGGCGGTTTTTTGTAGCTCTATCGTCCGCTCGCGCTCGCGTTGAGACAGCAGTCCGGTCACGCTACCAACAATGTTGTACAGCAGGATCTCCAGGTATTTTTCCATCTCTACGGTAAGATGACCGCCCCATTGAAAGAGTATATGAGGGGCATAGGCGATACTGACCACAATCGAACAGAGTAAACCACCTCGAAATCCATACCAGAGCGCCGCTAGTATGATCGGCAGATAGTAGAGTCGCTGGAAAATATCGTGCAGATAGGGAAGGTGAAGAGGTGTCAAATAGTGCAACATGCTGATGCCGATAATGCACAGAAATAGTATGAATGGTCGTATCAGTCTCTTCATGTCGCTCACTGAATTAAGTTAGAATTGATATAAATGTTTGTGTTCACAGTATGAGAACCATCATGGGCACCATAATAACAATCATGAGACCGGTTCCCCACCATCCCCATGAGCCTCCACCAAAATGATGTGCGAAAAAACCGTGGTCTCCATGTTCCGAACCTGCGGCCATGACACTGGCATTGACCTCATAGCTCATAATCTCATCAGGCTTCTGATGATCGGCAATCTTTATAACCACCTTATAATCTCCGGGTTTCTCGAACTTCCAGGAATCGACATACTCCGTATCAAGAACGTCAACCGGATGCTGGATGAACGGTTTATCAGCATTTTTTTCATAAACTTCCAGCGTTACGTTTCTGTCAACAAGGTTTGCTCCGTCCTTACTTAAATTGAGCAAAAGTTGAATCTTGAACTGTGTTTCAAGCTTCTCAGGTGACAGCTTAATAGTTGCTTTGAGGCCTTGCTGGGTAAAGCTCTGTTCAAGGGCTAAAGCGGTGCCGGGAACCGTAATCAACATGAGAAGCAGTATCAGTCGTTGCATAAAATCTTCTCCTTTGTATGCTGGGTCAGATAGTCGGTGAAATAATTTCAACAGCACCAGCAGGGTCACCGGGTTGCGTAAGCTCTACTTTGCCGTTGATCGGAATAGCGCGAGTAAGAGTGTCCTGCACCGGGCAGTGTTTCTCAACCAGTGCTGCAAGCTGACGTATGCTCTCCGGTGATGCGGACGAAACTATCCGTGTGGTAAAACTGATGTTGGTGAAGCCAGCGGGCACTTCTGCTAACCCCAGAAAACCATGCAAATCAAGGTGCCCTTTGGCGTGAACTTCAATACTAACAATCTCGATCCCCAATACTGCAGCAAAGGCACGATAGACGATTTCCTGGCAACCTCCCAACGCAGCCAGAAGCAGTTCCACCGGATTTGGTGCCGTGTCGTTACCGCCCAGTTCACGCGGCTCGTCAATGTGAACAGAGAATCCGCGGATTTCGGAACGGACCGTAAAACCCGAATCTTCCGAATAGGTTGAAGCGCGGAATACCGAATTTGCGACTTGAGGGTTCTTCTTCACCATGGCGATCAAATTTTCTATAGAAGTCTTGATGGTATCATTCATAATAGTTCCTTTTAATTTTGGTATGGGACAATTTAGTATAACTCACGGTTCAGAAGTTCACCCGCCTTGTCCGGCCTGGCTAAAGTGATTGATTGTCCTCAGGACTGAGTTCACGGATTCTTCCATTCTTTGTTCAAACACGTCTCTTTGGTCATCGTTGTTCACAAGCTGTGGTATATTTGCTTCCTCTGTTTTCACCGGTTCTATGTTAGGCCGATCACTCGGCAACTGCTCGAAATGTACATGCGGACCAGTTGACCTACCGGTATTCCCTGAGAATGCAACGACTGTCCCGGATTCCACCAATTCACCGCTAGAAACTCGAACCAAGGAGTTGTGTCCATAAAGTGTGCGGTCTCCATTGGCATGTTCAACAATGACGGTGGAGCCATACCCGCTTCTAACACCAGCAAAAACGACACGTCCCTTACGGATGGAACGAACCGGTGTACCGACCGGGACGGCGATATCGATACCACGGTGAAAAACAAGTTTGCCACTGCCGAATGGGTCAACCCGTAATCCAACACCAGATGTAATTACACCGTTCTCTACCGGTAGATCCGTCGCTGCTACTGCGATAGCCGATAGGTTAAACAGGATGGCTGTAACCAGTAAAATGGTCTTCACATCACTATCCCGTCTCTCAGGCTGATAGTCCGGTCGGAGTAAGCCCCGTTCTCAGGGTTGTGAGTCACCATGACAACAGTCTGACCGGCGTCATTCAACTCACGGAATAGAGCCATGACCTCTTCACTGGTCTTTGAATCCAGGTTTCCGGTCGGTTCGTCCGCCAGAAGGATATGAGGATTATTGACAATGGCACGAGCTATTGCCACACGTTCCTGTTCGCCACCTGAGAGCTGATTGGGCAGACGATCCAGCTTGCTGCCGAGGCCGACTCGTTCAAGAGCTGTACGTGCGGCAGTCTTTTTTGCCGGTGTGCTCATCTTAACAATCGCCAGCGGTAACATGACGTTCTCGATGGCAGTCAGGTAGGAGATAAGGTTGAATGACTGAAAGACAAACCCCAGATTCTGAGCCCGGAAATCGGCAAGTTTTTCGCCGGGAAGTTGATACAGCTTTACGCCAGCCATCTCGACCTCACCGGAGGTTGGATGATTCATACCTCCGAGCACGGACAACAGTGTGCTCTTGCCCGAACCGGATTGCCCCATGATGGTGATAAACTCACCGGCTTCAATGCTTATGTCCACACCTCGCAAAGCTTCGACTACATCATCACCGCTGGTATATTGTTTCTTTACATTCTTGATTTCAATGAGTGCCATAATTCCCTCGATTTATAATGCCCGCAAAGCTTCTGTCGGGTCCATCTTCGATGCATGCAGTGCCGGATACAGGCTCGCCAGGAGACCCAGTGTCAGTGCAAGGCCAATTGAGCCGAAAGCTACTGTTGTATCCCAGACCAGGTGGGCATTTTTACTTTCCGCCATGAATGGCAGAGCCAACTTGGCACCTCCCATGCCGACGGCATATCCCAGAAATCCGGCAAGCAGACTTACCAGGGCGGCCTCAAACAGAATGATCCGCATAATGTGGCTCTTTCTGAAACCAATCGCCCGGAATACGCCGATCTCCGTGGTTCGCTCGTTAACGCTGCCCATCATGGTGACAAAGACGATCAGTGAACCGATAAAGACCACTACACCAGCCATCGCATAGGAAAAGCGTTTGAACTGATCCAGGGTTTTAAGTCGTCCTTCAACTACCTGCTGAATAGCCGTCACCTTGGCATCCGGTATTTTTTCTGCAATCTGAGTTACCATGTCGCCGATGGGGCAACCGGAACAGAGTGCCGCCACTTCGGCCATGCTTATTTTGCCCTCTTTGCCCAAAAGCTTCTGGGCTTTGGCCAAACCGGCAAAAACAAGGGCGTCATCCTGGGAGCCGGTCTGGTCGAGTACACCGGCAACCTTGAAGGTTTCGCCCTTGATGATCAAATCATCTCCAGGTGAGACGTTAAGCACTTTAGAAGCATCGGAACCGAGTAATATATCGTGCTCAAACTTCGGCTCATTGCCAAAGATCTTCCACCACTGCTTCATCTTCAATTCATACTCGAAGTTGACACCAACCAGCAGTACGTCGTGGTTTTTGATTTTGATGCTACCCAGCACCTTGGGGCTCACAGCCGATATGTTCTTGTGGTTGGTGATGGTCTTGATCTTCGCCAGGTCCTCTTCGCGAATCTCGCGCTGATCAAAGGTTACTCCTCCAAGACTGATACCGCCGTAAGTCATAGAGAGGCCGTTGTTCTGTGGGGTTATCAGGATATTTGCGCCGAACTCGTCCATCTTACGCTCGATATCACTGGACATTGAGCGGGTCAGGGTCACCAGGGTGACAATGGTGGCGATTCCCACCATCAGACCGATGGTCAGAAATGCCATCTTGGCCTTGCGGCGCTTCAGATTATTGATGGATATTGTGTGCAGTTTCATCAGAAGTATCTCGCTCCACCCTTGAGGTCGTTAACAGAAATAGAAACGGTAGAACCGTTTAATTGATGAGGTAGATAGCCGGGATTGCAACCGCCGGTTGCATTAGGTCCAAGGCGATTGATGGCGAATTTCTGGTTACAGTTCTTGCAGTTCATCTTGTCACCTTGTTGCTCATAGCCCTTTTTGGATTTGTAGCAGGAATCGCAGGCGTCGAAAGCTGTCTTGATGCTGCCATCTGCCGCTTTGGCCGCAAAGAAGGTGATCTCCTTGCCGCCGTCCTCAAATTTGTAGAAGTG
>NZ_JAQTXM010000067.1 GCF_028688795.1 Rhodoferax sp.
AGCCGCGCCTGCAAAGCCCGACCGGCTCCATTGCCCAGCTGGCGCATTTGCACCGGGTGATGCAACTGGCGGACAAACACGACTTTCTGGTGGTGGAAAACGACATCTACGCCGATCTTGACCCCGAGCCACGGCCGTCCCTGGCCAGCCTGGACCAGTTGAACCGGGTGGTCTATATTGGCAGCTTTTCCAAAACCATCTCATCCAACATCCGTGTGGGGTATGTCGCGGCCAACCCGGATTTGCTGGAAGACCTGGCCCAGCTCAAGATGATTTCGGGGCTGACCTCATCCGAATTCACCGAACGGCTGGCGCACGGCGCGCTGATTGATGGCCGCTGGCGCAAACACGTCAAGGGCCTGCGCGAGCGGCTGGCCAAGGCCCATGTGGCGGCGGCCTCCAAGTTGCTCAAGCTCGGTTTTGAGATTTTTTGCGAGCCCAAAGCCGGTATTTTCCTGTGGGCCCGGCATCCGGCGTTACAAGACTCGGGTGAACTGGCCTACCGGGCGGCGGAACATGACATCCTGCTGGGGCCGGGACATCTGTTCAGCTCCGACCTGCAGCCCAGCCCCTGGCTGCGTTTCAACGTGATTTTTTGTGACGAACCGGCGGTGTTTGACTTTCTGGCGGGGTGTACCCGCTGAACCCGGGCTGACTGTTTTCCTTGCTGCTTCTTTTTGTTCTGAAAAATAGACCATTTTTCTGGTCATTATTTGGTAATATGGTTCGTCTTCACCCTCTGGAGCAAGCACATGGACGCTGTATTGGCTGAAACATCCATCGGCATCACTGAACTCAAAAAGAATCCTTCGGCGGTCATTCGTGATGCCGGTACTGACACTGTGGTTGTGTTGCATCACAACAAGCCTTCGGCTTATCTTGTGCCTGCAAGCACGTATGAGGCACTGATGGAGGTGCTTGACGATCTGCAGTTGATCCCGGTTGTTCGGGAACGGATAGCTTCCTGGCAGGCTGATCCGGATCATGTCATTGAGATGAGTCGAGCAGAATTGGAGGTGATTGCTCGCGGCACACCCCTCAAATCAGCCAAGCCACGCACATCGACAAAATCACGCACGGGCGGCGCACGCTGAGCAATGGGGAGCACATCAGGGGGGTATCGTTTGCGGTTTTTGTCTCAGGCCAAAGAGGAATGGGACAAGCTCGATGGCAGTGTCAAAACTCAATTTGCCAAAGTGCTTCTGCGCAGGCTTGATGTTCCCAGAGTTCCTGCTGCTGCACTGACTTCCATGCCTGACTGCTACAAGATCAAACTGCGCAGCACAGGTTTTCGCCTGGTCTATCAGGTACAGGATGACGCACTTGTGCTGTTGACGATTGCCGTGGGAAAACGCGACAAAAGTGCGGTGTACGATGCCGCAAAAAAGCGCTTGACGCTTGGCCTCTGAAAAATAGGCCCAAAAGCCTCGTTAAATCGAGCCTAGCCCCTTTTACTAAAGCATTCCCGATCGGGAAATATTGTTTGCATAAATGTCATTTACGATCCATAATTTCCCGAACGGGAAATCAAATGGCATGATATCCATTCAATCACCTCAACAACTCGGCGATGCACTTCGTGCCGCTCGCAAGCAGCTCAGGCTGACACAGCCACAACTGGCCCTTGCAGCCGGAGTTGGTGTGCGCTTCATCGTAGACCTTGAGGCAGGCAAACCTACCTTGCGACTGGAAAACGTGCTGAGGGTCGTCGATGCCCTGGGTGGGGAGATTCAGTTGAACGGATTGCCAGCAGTTGCAACCGAGAATTGAAGTGAAGACTCCAGCCATGGTGCATGAACTGGAAGTCTGGCTTTTCGCTGATCGTGTCGGTACGCTGTCATTGGTCGATGGACGACTGAATTTTTGCTACGCAGCCGGTTGGCTGTCGCGTCCAGACAGCGTTGCCTTGTCAGCTTCGCTGCCCATGCAAGCAGAGCCGTTCGACGATCATCAATCACGCCCCTTCTTTGCTGGTCTGCTGCCAGAAGGCCAGATGCGCCGCCTGATTGCGCAGCAGTTTCAAATTTCTGGCCAGAACGACTTTGCGCTGTTGGACCACATTGGCGGCGAATGCGCAGGAGCCGTGACGTTCATTGAGCCGGGGCAGGCTTTACCTGAACTTGCTCGCAACGATGACGTGCAGTGGCTCAGTGATGAGGAGGTCGTTGCGATTCTGGATGAGTTGCCGCATCGCCCCATGCTGGCTGGCAAAGACGGCTTGCGGCTTTCATTGGCGGGTGCCCAGGACAAACTACCGGTGGTGTTCGATGGTGCACGCATTGGACTGCCCCTCAACGGCGCACCAAGCTCCCACATTCTGAAGCCGGCCATCCACGCCGTTGAGGACAGCGTCACCAACGAAGGATTTTGCATGGCACTGGCTGATGCCATGCAGCTCAAACCAGCCAAGTCAAAAGTTCACCTGGTATTGGGGCGCTCGTTTCTGCTGGTTGAGCGCTACGACCGGCTGATCAATGCTCGTGGACGTCGGCAACGCCTTCATCAAGAGGATTTCTGCCAGGCGCTTGGTGTGGTCCCAGAAATGAAATACCAGAATGAAGGTGGCCCCGGTCTGACTCAATGTTTTGATCTGGTGCGCCGTGCAACGCGCCCCAGTGCGCCGCAGATCCTGCGTCTGCTCGACTACGTCATCTTCAATGCACTGATCGGCAATCATGACGCACACGCCAAGAATTTCTCACTGCTGCATTCGGGCAAGATGCCGGTTCTAGCGCCGTTCTACGACACACTCTCGACGGCGGTGTATCCGACACTGACGCCGAAGATGGCGATGAAGATCGGCAGCAAGTACAAGTTCAGCGAAGTTCAGACGCGGCACTGGGAGCAGTTTGCAGAAGACGTTGGTCTCACCAAGGCACAGGCCAAACGGCGCATTCTGGAGTTGGCAAGGTCACTGCCACTTTCGGCGCGGAAGCTTCAATCTGATCCGCATCAAGGCTTTGCCGGGAACGCCATGGTTGAAAAAATCATTGGCCTGATCGAACAACGCTGCGCTCTGACAATTCGGCGACTTACCGCCCCCTCTGACTGAGACACCGGTAAATATCGCCAACACTCAGCTCCGGCCGATAGGGCAGTACACAGCACCTCAGATGACTTGACCACACCTGGGCTCTGGATTTGACTTATCTTGTTTCGCCCGATGGTGCTACCTTCACGGTGCTAGGCATCATCGACCACGGCTCACGCCGGGTGTTGGCCTTGCAGCGTTTGCCGCGCAAATGCGCCTTGACTGTGCTGGGCTATCTGATGCTGACGATGGCCAGGTATGGGGTGCCTGCGGTGATCTGTTCAGACAACGAGGTGATGTTTACAAGCAAGCTATGGAAAACCGTCTTTGCCTCTTTGCGCATTCGACATCGGCGCAGTCGCCCCCGCTGCCCGTGGGACAACGGGGTGATTGAGCGGCTGTTTGGCACCTTGAAGCCACTGCTGCGTCAAACCCGGATCACAAGCTCCAAGTGCTTGCAGCAGGTGCTCAATGAATTCACTGGTTTTTACAACCATGTGCGTCGCCATCGCACTTTGGGCGGAAGGACTCCGATGGAGGCGTGGCAAGGCAAGAGCCTGGCTGAAGTGCAAGCCCACGGGCACAGCGGGTGTCAACAGGGCTGGTTTGACCGGGAGTGTCCACAGGGATCAGGAATAAACACGCCCTGTGGGTGGGAATGGCTTCAAAAATGAGCCAGCTGGGAATGGTTGCGTCACTGCAACCACGTTGAAACCGTGCATCCGCACCGGAAAACCAGCGAAACTGCTGAAAATCCGGGGGCGTGATCGGATCGCTTGGGCTTGGGGGTCATATGGACAGGACAGTGCCTGGCCAGCTTCGAGGGGATTCCGATTGTGACGCCCGCGCAAGGATTGCAAAGGGTGCTGGAGTCGCTTTAGCGGCTAAAAGAAGAAGCCACCGGCAACCCCACAGCTTTAGCGGCTGGCTAGGGGTGGCGGTGGCTTTTTTTATTCTTTAGTGGCTATTGGATTGGTAGCTTGCTGCGCCTGGATATGCAGGTGGACAGGCCAGCTATTTCTTCTTTTCCCAGTCCGGCACGAATGGCTGGATGCCCTTGGCCTTGATCATGTCCACGATTTGCTGCTTGCGTGGGTCGGTGTTGGCGGGGCCACCAAGATCCTGCGCATGCCATGCAAGTTTGTCCAAGTCGACGCTGAATCCACGCTCCAGAAGGTAGATCACGACATCAAACTGACCTGTAGCCACAGCGGTGAATCCCGCGTTTTCGCCCTCGATGACCCGATTCACATTGACCCCACGCTCCACCAGCATGCGAACGCATTCCAGGCAACCAACGGCCGCTCGCAAAGCGCTAAGCTTATGACTTGTACTCTCTGGGTCACCTCCGTTGTCCAGCAAAACCTTGAGCACCGCAGGCTTGCCCTTGGCCGCAATCACCACCGGGTATTCGTCCCACTCGAAACCCTTGCCGTTGTTCATACGCATGGGCAGGTTGGGATTGGCCCCGGCCTTGAGCAGGGCTTGGGCACCCGCTGCGTTATTGGCCATGATGCTCCAGAACAGCGGGGTCAGCCCTTCTTTGCCCCGAGCGTTCGGATCAGCGCCAGCGCGCACGGCCTGCGCCACTGCATCGGCCTTGCCTGCCGCCGCAGCACGGGCTAGGTCGCGGACAGCGCCACGCCCAAAGATGTCCGTCACAGTGGCAGCATAGAGCCGGAATTCCTGCGTGTCTGGTGCTTCATTCATTTGGCAACTTGAAGTAAGAGGAGAGCCCGCTAGCAGCATCACCGCTAGAGTGCGCCCAATTGGTTTCAGAAATGGATGCACGACTAACGCCTTCCCACGCTACCAAACAAACCGTACATAACGCTGGTGGCCATCGAATGCAAGGCACCCCCGCTGGGCACGGGATTGACCCCACCCAAATGATTGCTGAGCCAACCGGGCGCAGCCGTGGGCGAAAGCATATAACGCGTGCCAACCGCAGGGCTGAGCACATTGGCCTCCATAGTCGTCGCGCCAGGGTTCACCCAGCGCGCCGGGGCAGGCAGCGGAACACTGCTCTCCACGGCGGGCAGCAGCAGATTCTTGTCAGACCAGTTGAACGCGCTGAGGCCCAGCGTTGGATCTGCGTTCATGTTGTTGGCAATTTGGCGGCCACGCGCCCCAAAGCCTGCAGGCATTTGAGCGCTGTCTTGTATCGCACTCAGCGGATCACCCTGCACGTAGTAGGCCGACACCAGGCTGCCGCCACGCGCCCAGGCCCCGCCAAAGGCACTGCCCAGCACGCGGCGCACCGTCTCGGGATTCACGCCTGCCGCATTGAAAGTGGTCGCTGGCAAACCCGTCACCAGCGCCTGCGCCGAGGCCAAGCCACCACCCAGGGAGTGGCCTGTGAAGGAGAGTTTGTCGCCATATGTTGCACGCAAGTCTCGCGCGACCTCCATCGCCTTCGTGTACTGTCCCGACTCAAAGCCAAACGCCTGGAGGATGTTGGCGCGCACGTCCAACTTGTCGGGCCCTTCTGTGCCGCGGTTGGCGTAG
The DNA here is from genome assembly GCF_028688795.1 of Rhodoferax sp. GTDB lineage: Bacteria > Pseudomonadota > Gammaproteobacteria > Burkholderiales > Burkholderiaceae_C > Rhodoferax. Next base: position 5,540 of record NZ_JAQTXM010000067.1, read on the forward strand.
ATGAAGGTGCCGTCACCAGCATTGCGGTACAGCGCGCCAAAGTAGCCGCTAGCCGCATCCTCAAAGGAGCGTAGCCCCAGGCTGGCTGGTAGTTCGTCCGCTCTCATGCGGCTGTAGCCACGTGGCAGGATTTCGGGAATGGAGGTGTCGAAGTACACGTTGAAGCGCGCCGCGATAAATGAGTCATTAAAAGCGCGATAAATAGGGTGATGAGCTATTTTCGCGGAGAAAAAGGAAATTGCCTGTTGTGAAACAGGTAATCCAGACTAGACCTCAATCGTCACCACCGTCAAATCCGGCGCGGCGCCCTCGATCACGCCGTCGCGCACAAACGCATTGCTTCCCACAGGCACGCTGGTGCCGCGCACGCGCTGCTGCGCCCCTCCTGGCCAAGTAATGGTGCTGTCACCCGTAGCGGTGTGCACGGCGGTCACGGCAGCCACTTGCAGGGGTGCATCTGGCAGCAGCTCGCGCAGGGCGCGGTAGAGATTGGTGGCGGTCATACGGCCTCCAGGTGGCGCTCAAGAGTCACAGTCTGGCGCAGGGTGGGCATCTTTGCGTGCACGCTCACGCCGCGCACCCGGCCACGCCACGGGGTGGCAGTGTTGACTTGCACCACCTGCCCCACCTCCAGCACACCAGGCTGGCCAAAGCCAGTCAGCACCGGCAGATCAAGGGTAACGGCGTATTTGTGGCCAGCCGCACCCAAAATGCTCAGGCCGCGCTGGCGGGCTGCATCGGTGGCGGTGATCAGCGGGTCGCTCACCATCTGGGCCAGCTTGTCGCCTGCGCTGCCTGTGCGTTTGACCAGGGCCAGCACACCGGCCACCGTGCCGGATGTGTAGACAGCGTTGATGTCAGGGCCGTCCCGGCGCTGCACGGACTCGGTGATCAGTGCATCGGTGGCCAGCTCTACATCAGCCGCGCCCGTGCCCCACGCCCATGGGGCACCAGAGGCATCGCCCAAGCGCTGGCCGTAGGGGTGTCGGGCCAACAAGGTGGCGGTGCTGCGGTGGCTTTGCAGATAGCCGCCTGCAGCCTGCACGATAGCCTGCACGGCATCCAGCGCGCTGCCCTGGTGGCTCCATGCGCCCGCCGGCACCAGCCAGTCAACCAGGCCGCCGTTGGACAGCGCACCAGCGCCTATGCCCCAATCCAGATCCACACCGGTGGAGGTCAGCGCATCCAGCGAGTGCCATTGGGGCCAGGCTCGATTTAAATTTTTAAATTTTTAAATTCATTTAAATTCATAGCTACTAATGCAATATCTACAAGGTACTGGATGCGTTTGAGCCATAAATAGTCTGGCGGTAAAACTATTGATCCAACCCCGCCAGTCCCAGCTGCTTGCTGTTGTCTTGCGGGCTTGCGTCTTGTTCTGGTTTGCGCGGTCGCCCGCGTGGTTTCGCTTCGCGGCGCTGGCCGGTGGCTTGTTCGATGGCATCGAAAAAACGGCTGTTGCCCAGCGGCTGGGTCTGGCTGAGGGCCAGCCGGATGTCCGTGATGGTTTTGTCGCTCAGAACCTGGTCAAAGAGTTCGCGGTAGGCGCCCTGGCGGCGGGCGTCATCCGGGCCGAGCGTGGCGTACAGCGGGTGCGGGGTGAGCAAAGGTGTGGTTTCACCCAGCGCATTGGCGCGGTAGCTGCTCCAGCGGTAATGCGCGGGGTCGGGGCAAATGCCTGCGCGCACCGGGTTGAGTTCGATGTAGCGCATGCAGGCCAGCAGGTAAGACTCGGACTGGATCAGGGACGATTTGTAGCGGCCTTCCCACAGGGTGCCTGAACGCTGGTAGGCAGCGTTGATGTAGGGCACATAGCGCCGGCCCAGCGTCACCATCAGACGCGGGACAGCCTGTGCGTCAGCCGGTGTGAGCAGCAGGTGGACGTGGTTGGTCATGAGCGCATAGGCGTGGAGCTGGCAGCCGGTGCGCCGGGCCGCATCGCCTAGCCACTCCAGATAGGCCAGGTAGTCGGCATCGGCAAAAAAGCAAGGCTGGCGGTTGTGCCCGCGCTGCACGATGTGCAGGGGCACGCCATCAAGGTGAATGCGGGGGCGGCGGGGCATGGCCGGATATTAGCTGTTTTTAATTTGAGCCTGGCCCCTTTTTGATTTTGTACAGCCGCCCCTGCCAGGTGTCGCGCGCCAGCAGCAGGGCTTCCACTTGCGGTAGCAGTTCGTGCAGGCGCATGTTCCAGTCGGGGGCGAGTTTGAGCGCAGGCGGCACCTCGCTGCCGATGCGCTGGATGGCCATCTGGGGTGACAGCCGTTCCAGAAAATCCACCACCAGCGCAAAGTAGTCCTGTGGGCTCATGATGGGCAGGCTGGCCGGGTCGCGCCGCCACTGGTTGGCCAGCACGGTGTGTTTGATGATCTGCAACT
>NZ_JAQTXM010000068.1 GCF_028688795.1 Rhodoferax sp.
CCTTTCTGATCTTTGGCTTGGTCACCGCGCTGACCTTCGTGCTCGTGACACAGTACACCGCCTGGCAGTTTCGTTTTCACCCGACACTCGGAACGCCCGCCGCGATGCTTGGCCAGACACGGATTTACTGGCCTTGGGACATCCTGAACTGGATATTTCGCTACTTCCGTCCAGACTCGTCGCCGGATGTGCTGTCAGTCATCAAGACGGCTCAAGTGATGCTGGCTGCTGGTGCAATGACTGCCATTGTTTTCCCCGTGGCTTACGTTTTCCGGAGAACTCGCAAGCTGAAAGACGAGCGCAACGACTTGCACGGTTCAGCCCATTGGGCCGTGGCAGACGAAATCGAAGCGGCTGGGATATTGCCAACACCGGCCAACGTTGGCGGTGTGATGCTGGGTGCAGTTGACATTCCTGTCAAAAATTCTGGCTTCAACCCGTTTGGTGCAACAGCCAAAACGGTCTATTTGCGTCATAGCGGTCCGGAACACATTCTGGTGTTCGCTCCGACGCGTTCAGGCAAAGGTGTTGGTATCGTGGTGCCGACACTGTTGTCCTGGTCAGAATCAGTGCTGGTACATGACATCAAGGGAGAAAACTGGGCACTGACTTCCGGCTTTCGTGAGAGGGTCTTGAAGCAACGGTGCCTGCGGTTTTCGCCATCAGAAACGGATTCGGCACGCTTCAATCCATTGTCCGAAATTCGGCTTGACGACAACCTGGTGAAGGACGTGCAAAACGTCTCGACCATGATTGTTGACCCCGACGGGAAAGGTCTGCAGGACCATTGGGCCAAAACCGGCTTTGACCTCATGACCGGTGTCATCATTTTCGTGCTGGTGTCCGATGAACTGGCGGATGCACAGCGGAATTTGTCAACCGTGCAAGCCATTTTGTCGGACGGGGGGCCGGTGCGCGAGCTGGCTGAGCGACTGGCTGCAGATAAAGACACCAATGCCGATGAAAAAGCCAAAATTGCAGAGGGTTTTCGGGCGGTGATGGAATACATCCGGGACATCGGCTACGAAAGTATCGGTGCGGGTCACTGCACCGATGTGGAACTGGTCGCCTGGAAAACCGCCTCGCAAGCGGCGCAATCGTTTCTGAACAAGGCCTCCAACGAAGCCTCTGGCGTGCTGTCAACGGCCCTGTCATTCCTGTCCCTGTACCGTGATCCGATTGTGGCGGCCAACACCAGTACCTCGGACTTCACGATCGAGTCACTGATGCAGCGCAGGACCAGCCTGTACTTGGTCGTGCCACCCTCAGACAAAGACCGCCTGAAGCCACTTTTAAGGCTTGTCATCAATCAGGTGGTGCGTCGCCTGACTGAGAAAATGGAGTTTGACGAAACCGGCGCTTCCAAGTCGCGGTTCCCGCACAAGATGCTGCTACTAATTGACGAATTTCCGGCGCTGGGCAAACTTGAGATTTTTGAAGAGGCCCTGGCATTTATCGCTGGCTACGGACTCAAGGCCTTGTTGATCACGCAAGACCTGTCCCAGTTGACAAAGGCCTACTCAAGAGACGAATCCATCCTGTCGAATTGCCACATCCGGATTGCCTTCGCGCCCAACAAAATCGAGACGGCTGAGCTGCTCTCCAAAATGAGCGGCGCCTCCACGGTTGCCCACACCCAAAGAAATTTCTCGGGCTCACGCTTGAGCGTGGTGCTGAACAATGTCAGCACGAATGAACAGTTGAGCCAGCGGCCCTTACTGACACCGGATGAAACCATGCGCCTCCCTCCGGCCGATGAACTGGTGTTTGTGGCTGGTCACGCGCCAATTTACTGCCAAAAAATCATTTATTACAAGGATTCAGCACTGGTTCAAAGACAGATGCTGGGCGCTGCAAAACTGATTGGAAATTCAGTGATTGACTCGCGGGTAAAAGGCCTCCAAAGCTGACAGACAGAACGCTTGAAGCATGAAAGCCAAACAACTGAACCTCGTACCGCTTTATGTGACGCTGCTTGTATTGTCAGCGGTGGCAACTTTTGCCATCGTTGGAAAATCTTTTGGCATCGTTTTGAATGTGACCGACTCAATGCCTGAAATGGTCTACAAAATAGGCCATGGTGAAAAGGGAAGCATGGCCAGCTTCTGCTCGCCGACATCCCATGCGTCCATCGGTCGTGGCTCGTGCCCTGATGGCAGCATGCCCTTGATCAAACGCGTGGTGGGAGTGGCTGGTGATCTTGTGACGGCAACGGATGCTGGTATTGACATCAATGGGCAGTCAGTGTCGAATTCAAGGCCGCTTGACCTGGACACCAAGGAAAGCGCCCTTCCCCATCTGCGCGGATCGTTTCGCCTCAAACAAGGAGATATCTGGGCTGCTGGTGATCACCCGAACAGCTTTGATTCGCGGTATTTCGGGCCTGTGAAATTTCCAAGGGACGACCACCACAACAGGACACGCAAATCCTCGTCCGGTTTTGTCGAACAGTGATCGGCTTGCTGCGCGCGCGTGTCACGCCGGGCGGAATGCGTAATCCGACAAAAAATGCCAGCCATTCCGATCCAACGAAACCACGGACTCTGGTGTTAGCGCTGCCAGTCATTCGAATTCAAAACTGCAACCTGTGCGTGCTCACACTGGCGAAAACCGGAACCTAGGTCAGCTCCAGACACGAAAGCGACATTCGGCTTTCCGAAATGCTCGCTCCAAACCTGACATTGGCAAGTGAACATCACAATCACGCCAGCGATCACCGCTGACGCAATCGAAGAGTGTCGGGATGCTTGACGCTATCGATTTCGAACTTACACCACTTTGACTTGCCCCATCATGCCCGCATTTTCATGTTCCAGAATATGACAATGGAACATGCGCAGGCCTTTTTGAGACTGCACCATCTTTAACCGAACGATTTCTCCCGATTTGACATTCGCCATATCGCGCCATGCCCGATAAGGCCCTTTTGTCACCTTGCCATCAACTTCACTCTCAATCACCTGAAATTGCGTGCCATGAATGTGAAACGGGTGATCCATGTCCGACTTATTGACGATTTCCCACATCTCGACTTCATTGATGTTGCTGACAAAGTCAACGCGTTTCATGTCAAAGCTTTTGCCGTTCACCAGAAACTTCATGCTGTGCATGCCACCCGCCATAGACATGCTTTCTGAGAAGACCACGCGCTTTTGAGCTTTCACGGGGCCTAGGTCATCGATGCGCCGCAGTCGCGCAGGTAGTGCCACAAGCCCCTTGGGTCGGGCGTTTGTGAAGTCCACCTTCATCAAGGTAATTGCCTGATCTGGGGCAAAGGCGCCCATCTTGCCACGCTCAACAGGCTCAGTCACGAGGCTGACTATCCCACCATTAGCTGGAGCATCAACAATCACTTCAACTCGCTCGGCAGGTGCCAGTAGCAACTCTGTCATGCCAGTCACCGGTGACTGCAGCAAGCCACCATCGGTGCCGACCAGTGTGAACACCGCTCCAGGCAGATTTAGCCTGAGGTAGCGGGCACTGTTGGCATTCCAGATCCGCCAGCGTTCACGTCCTCTGGCATCAAACGACATGACAGGTTGAAACTGGGCGTTAACCAGCACGAACTGTCCTTCACGACCGTTCATTACGTCATTCATGTCGTTGTCAGCTATACGACCATCCGAATTGAGCTTGATGTCAGAAAAAACGACGTGCCGCTCGGGGATGGAGGCAAGGGGATCATTTTTGGCGCGCACGATGAACAATCCCGCCAGACCACGGGACACCTGCTCAGCAGTAAAGCCGTGCGGATGAGGGTGATACCAATACGTGCCTGCGCAATCGAGGGGTAGCGTAAAACGGTAAAGACGACGGCCTCCTGCAACGACAGCGTCATGAGGATTGCCGTCCTGGTCGGATGGAACGGGTAGTCCGTGCCAGTGGATGGTGCTTGGTTGGGGCAAATCGTTGATGAATTCAATTTCTACCGTGTCCCCCTCCATGACTTCAATGAGCGGGCCGGGCAGGGTCGCGTTGTATGCCCACACGTCAGTTTTTGTTCCATCTTTCATCAATCCAACGCTGACTGGTGCAGCGCGTAAGGTGGCGCGAAACACACCTGCTTCCTGGCTGGTGTTTGTCAGTTTCACCAAGCTGGCCAATGATGCGCCGGTGCCGATTCTGTCCAAACCAGCGAGGGCCGCGGCGGCGCTGCTCATGCCACCCATGCCTGCCATCCCGCCCATGTTGTTCATCATGCCAGTCATGCTTCCCTGTGCCAGGGCAGTGCCAACCCATGGCAACACGGAAAGAGCGCCCACAAAGGCGCGGCGGGTAGTTTTTGTGGTTTGTAGTTGCATCGTGAAAGAGTTCCGTTATTACTGGTAAAACAAGCTCAGTGGTTTTGAAAAATGCTTGAACTGCCGTCGCGCTGGACCAGAAGAGTGGCGTACGGATCTTTTCGGCCACCATAGGCTGGGCCGTCCATGCCAGGCGAGCCAATTGGCATTCCTGGCACGGTCAGGCCGGCCGCTTTGGGCCGTTCCTTCAGCAATCGACGCACGTCGCTTGCCGGCACATGGCCTTCAAGTGCATACCCCTTGACCAGTGCCGTGTGACACGAGCCCAGTTGAGCCGGTATCCCCACACTGGCACGTTTGGCCGCCTTTTCGGCTTCGCTCACATCGTGCGTGATCACATGAAAGCCGTTGGCTTGCATGTGCGCCACCCAGTCATGACAACAGCCACAACTGACCGTTTTCCAGACCTCTACCGTGGGCTCGGTTTTGGCCTGAACACTTGCGCTCAACAGGGACGCACTTGCCAGCATCACACTGGCGGTTTGCAGGAAATATCGACGTTGCATGATTCATTTACCTCGGGATATGGGTGAACAAGAATGTCCACAGGTGATGGCTCGAAAGCACAACACATTGCTCTTTCGCCCAATCGACATGAACCGATCGAGTATCCGCGCACGATGCTGACAGATGGCTGATGCAAAAATTACAAATTCGTCATCATGGATGAGCATCTGATTGCAATTGATTTCAAGGCAGGAGTTCAAACCGATGTCTGAGTATGAAACTGACAGAAATGTCATGTTCGTGTCACCTTCGCGTTGCCCAGGTGTCCTTATGCTCAAGACCAAGATGGCCCGCGACTTTTCTTGATTAAGGTGCCCAAGTCACGTCGTGATTTTTTCTCTGCACGTCAGTGAAGAAGGCTGGTTGCTGTCGCTAGTGAATGCTGCGATTGACATAGACCTGGGCACCGCACGCAGCGAGTGTTTCATTAGCAAACTACCGCGGCGGACATTGCCGCCAACAGCGAGCTGCAAATTACCTTGAGAGGAAGATGCCATGAGAATTCTCTTGGTCGAGGACGAACCCAAATCCGGTGATTACCTAAAACAGGGTCTGACAGAGGCAGGTTTCAACGTGGATCTGGCGCGTGACGGCGTCGATGGATTGCACCTTGCGTTGACCGAAAATTACGAACTCGCCATTTTGGATGTCATGTTGCCTGGCAAGGACGGTTGGGCCGTTCTGGGCGACATTCGCCGCGCCGGCAAGGATATGCCGGTGATGTTTCTAACAGCGCGCGATGCGGTGGATGATCGGGTCAAGGGTCTAGAACTCGGGGCAGACGACTACCTGGTCAAGCCGTTTGCATTTTCAGAGCTCTTGGCGCGGGTTCGCACATTGCTCCGACGTGGGAGCAAGTCAAGTACCACTGAGACCTTTCAAGTGGCCGATCTGGAGCTCGACCTGCTTCGCCGGCGCGTCGTACGGGCGGGCCATCGTATTGACCTCACGTCCAAGGAGTTTGCCCTGCTGGAGCTGTTGATGCGGCGCCAGGGGGAGGTATTGCCACGCTCGCTAATAGCGTCACAAGTATGGGACATGAATTTCGACTCTGACACAAACGTGATCGAGGTCGCCATACGCCGCCTTCGGGCGAAGGTGGACGACGCGTTCGAGTGCAAGCTGATCCGCACCGTGCGCGGCATGGGCTACGTGATAGAGGCGGATACGGCTTTATGAGACGACGTCTATCACTGACCGCACGCATTACGCTGATGTTTGCAGCGATGTCGGCAGTGCTTTTGCTGGGCTTTGCCACTTTGTTCACCAACGCCCTAGAGCGCCACTTCGTTGAGCTTGATCGCGAGGAACTTGACGGCAAGTTGCAGCTTGTTAGAAATAAGGTGAAGCGCGTGGATAGCCCTCAGGGTCTTTCGGGTTTGCCTGAGCAGATAAGCGATGCCTTTGTTGGGCATTCCAACGTGCTGTTCACACTGTTTGGGCCGGATGGAACCGTGCTGCTTGCGAAGGACGCCGTAGCGTTCCCCTTGAACTATTTGAAGCAGACGGGCATGTTTGAGTGGCAACACGACACGCATCGGTATCGTGGAATTACCAGCATGATGACGACCGGAGGGTCGCAGAGCGTTCAACTGTCCATCGCCATTGCAATTGATACCGCAACGCACGCTCATTTTCTGGGGCTGTTGCAAGACCTGCTTCTGACGTTCGTGGCAGGTGCCACTTTGCTGAGTGGACTTCTTGGTTGGGTAGTCGCACGAAAGGGACTTGCGCCGTTAAGACTGATGAAAGATCAGGCAGCAAGTGTCACCGCAGGCAAGCTTGATCTGCGTCTATCAGCTGACTCGGTACCAGTAGAAATGGCAGATCTGGCGACAACGTTCAATCAAATGCTCGAGCGCCTGGAGCAGGCATTTCAGCGGCTTTCGGAGTTCTCGTCGGACCTCGCACATGAACTGCGCACTCCCATCAATAACGTGATGATGCAAACGCAAGTAGCTCTATCGCAGTTGCGAGGTGCGGAAGAATATCGTGACATCCTGGCCTCCAACGCTGAAGAGTTCGAGCGACTAGCGCGCATGTTGTCGGACATGCTGATCCTGGCAAAAGCTGATCATGATCTGATGTTGCCGTCGCGCGGAGAGGTCAATTTGTCGGACGAAATTAAGGCATTGTTTGATTTTTATGAAGCGTTAGCCGAGGAGAACCACATCGGTCTGTCCTGCAAAGGAACGGCAACATTAACAGGCGATCGCCTGATGATTCGTCGAGCGCTCAGTAACTTGCTGTCGAATGCACTGCGCCATACCCCCGCAGGCGGTCATATCAGTTTCACCGTCAATGAGACACCGTCAGGGATCGCTGTGACGGTTGGGAATCCGGGCGAACCTATCGCACCTGACCAATTACCCAAGCTATTTGAGCGCTTCTATCGAACCGACAGTGCTCGAACACGCAATGATTCACTGGGTACTGGTCTGGGGTTGGCGATTGTGAAAGCCATCGTTGCCGCTCATGGTGGCAACGTCTCTGTCGAGTCAGACAGCCAGGGAACTCGCTTCATTATGCAGTTCCCAAAGCCCCATCACTAAAGCTCAGATTGGCAAGCTGAAGCGCAGATTACACCAATGTAATCGAGGGGTCAGCTTGGTGTCGGGGGCGAGGGATCACACTGAACGACATCTTTAACAACAAGGAGTAAACCATGAAGATCGCCAACAAAAATCTGATCGCCCTGGCATTGGCAGGCGCTCTGGCCACACCATTTGCCATTCTGGCTGCCGAGTCGACCAATCCGCTGCCAACGCCCCAGATGCAAGCCCAAATGCAAACACGCTTGCAGGCCATGCAGGTCCGAATGCAGGCGTTGCAGGCCACCACAGATCCGCAGGTGCGCATGACGTTAATGCAGGCACAGTTGAACGATATGCAAACCCAGATGCACGACATGGGCGCGGTTGGTCCAATGATGTCTGGAGGCGCGATGGGCCAAACTGGTACGGGAATGATGGGTACTGGCCAGGGCAATATGGGAAGCGGCGCCATGGGCGGTGCCCAAGGGTCAATGG
>NZ_JAQTXM010000069.1 GCF_028688795.1 Rhodoferax sp.
GCCTTTCTTCTTGCAATTGACAAGACGTTCACTGACCGGGCGACGACCCTCGGTATAACCGTCGCAGTCAACAAAGAAGCGGGTTTTGGCGTGCAGGCAGCGGCACTGCTTGATCATCTGGTGCTGATAGGCACGGGTGCAGTCAGTGCAGTAGTCGCTGTCACCAGCACGGGTCTTGACGGCATAGGTGCGCCACTGCTGGTACTGCGACGCGTCAGTGAAGCAGCCCGGGTGATAAGCCTGTGCTGTGGATAAAGAGGCATTCATGGCTGGCGCTCCTTACTGCGCCCAGGCGGGTTTGCCAGAGACTGGCGCGCGCTGCGGCCCTGGCGCTTGGTGTGCTGGTGGTGTTCCTGCACTTTGGGCCGAAGGGGCTTGTGGTGCTGAATTGGCTGGAGCTTGTGCGCCGGGTGCCAATTTCGATGGCACACCAAACGTACGTGCGTAGTCCGGGTGGTCAGGCTCAATGGCCATCTTGACCACGTTGCGGTCGTCACCCCGGTCGTCCTTTTCGATGTCCACACGCACCACAAACTCCAACCCGTCGAGATCAACAAAGCCTTGGATGCGCCGGGCAGCGGCAGCTTGTGGGCCGTTGTCCTGCGGCAGGAAGTTTCTGGCGCTGTTCAGTGCGGCGCGCACGAAGGTTCTGCCCATCTGCGTCCAGGTTGGCCCTTTGGGTGAGTACAGCCCAATGTTCGACCACATCTTGCGTTTGGCATATTCGCCACCGGTGATGACAAACTCGGCTGCCAAATAGACCGCACCCGTCTTGGATGACTGGGTGGGGTAGCCATCCGACCAGCCTTGACTGGCGTCGTAATGGCCACCGGGTTTCAGTGTCATCAGCACCGGCACAAGCGCACCCTTGGGGATCAGGTTAAAGCCGGACTGCTGGGCTTCTGCGTCGTTAAAGTCTGACCAGGCATTGGTGTTGTTGTCGTTCATTTGAATTACTCCTTGGAATCAGTGGTGGTTGGGGCTTGTGGGTGCTGTGCAGGGGTGCCAGTGCCAGCGCACTTGGCGATAAGCGCACCCAGGTCGGGCGGCTCCAGCAGGTCAAGACGACCGCTGCGGTCTTTGGCCGGATAGCCGTAAGGGTTGATGGTCGAGGTGACAAATGCCCGGTAGGAGCTACCGTCATCAGCCTTGATTTCAGCCAAGGTGACCACCTCGTCCACGATGCCGGGCAGTTGCAGGGCAGTGGCGCTGCCCTCAATCTGCGGCACAAATACCTTGCGGCCGAAGTCGTCGGTCTTGCAGTCGAGGATGGCCACGAACACCACGTTTTTGCCGCGAGCGTGTTGCAAGTGGGTCAAGGCGGTGACCATTTCCTGACCCAAAAGACCATACGCGCCGCGTGAATCAGGCTTGCCGGTGCGGTCAGAAAATGCTGCTGGCTGACTCTTGGCCCAGTTAAAGCAAAGCCGCGAGAGCGCCGTGATGGAGTCGCAGAAGTAGGTCTGGTATTTGTCCAGGCTCGCTGGGTCGCCATAAACCGAGCAGACATGGTCAAAGTGCGCCTGCGAAAACGGTGACTGCTCGGGCAGCGCCGGGTTGGGCCCTGCCAGATAGACCACCAGATCCCGGAACTCAGGCCAGGTGCGCGGCCGCAGGCAGTCGCCGTCCCAGTCCGAGACAGACAGGTCGCCCGCCTCCAAGTCTATGAACAAGGTGGAATGGGTATCGAGGAATTTCAGCTGAGTCGTTTTGCCGATGCCACTCACGCCCAAAATGACGATCTTGACGCCACGGCGCTGGGCGCGGCGTTGATCAGCAGTGATGATGGGAAGTGCCATTTAAGCCACCTCCGCTTCAACGTGCTCTGATGCACCAAGGACATCAAAAACACAACTGTCGCCAATGGCACCCATGGCCAGCGCCATGTCATGGAGTTCGGTCAGAGCCCGGTGGCGACTGATGTCGGCCCGAATCTGGCTTGTCAGCATGTCCAAGTGCGCGCCAAGCTCGCTAAAGGTGACCTTGGCCAGAGGCTTGTAGACGACACCCTCGTCGTTTGAGTCGTCCTCGCTGGGGATGCTGATGGCCGGTGGCAGCAGGCGTGCCATCACTTCGGGCACACCTGGGAGCAGCATTTGCATGCTTGACTCACAGCTTTTGGTGCTGTTTTTGAGTTCACGGCGCGCCACATCGGTGATGGCGTTTTCTGCCAACTGAGCACCAATGGCAGCAATGCTGTCGGGATTGGCTGTGCAGACCAGTTTTGCGATGTCACGCGGTTTGGCAAAACCAAAACAATCAAAGGACTGTGTGATTTCATTGCGCACCGCTTCGCGCAGGTGGGTGAGGGTTGGATTACGCATGGGCTTGGCTCCAAAGTGAATTGAGTTGATTGAGGTAAGGCACGGCGCTGGAAAGCCAGTCAGTGACGTTTTTCTGCTGGTAGGGAGGAATGGACGCAAATGCCTCGTTTGCTGAAAACTTCAGCTTGGCCAGAGGCTCAAGCCCCTCTCGCAAGTTCAGCCACTGCTGCATACGAGCGTTTTCACCGGGGTCGCCGGGCGCTGTGTGATAGCAGCCATCGCTGCCGAGTACCAGCAGACCTTTGGCACCTTCAGAAGCGATGCGCTTTGCCTCCATCGGCGTTGGCAGCGGAGTTGCCTGATCCTTGAGGACTTGAACTACTGCGAGTTGCTGCGCACCATCAAGTCCGGTCGCTTGAGCAACCTCATCGAAGATGCGCACAGCAGACTGACCGACCACACCAGCGCTCTGGATGCGGTTGCCCACATCCTGGGCAATGGCGCGAATCTCCTGGGGCGTGCGAGATAGCACTGCCTGCTGTGCGTCCACGGTAAGACGGCTCAAAGCCGCTGCGCTGGAGACCGCAATGACACCAGAATCAACAGCTGTTGCAAGCTCTGGCGCGCCATGCTCAAGAACAGCACGGGCGTGTTGAACCGTGCGTCGACTCACATTGAGCATTTCAGCGGCACTGTCCTGCGAGGGTGCGCAAATTTGCGCATGCTGGTTTGAACCAAGTGGTAAATTGGCCAAGCGTGCAGCCACCATTGCGCGCTGGCTCTCATCGAGGTGCCGCCGACGCAGGTTCAGACTAATGACCAAGGCGTTCAAGTCAGTGCCGTCCGGCACCACCACGAACTGTGGCTCGACACCTGCTTGTAAGCAGGCGCGGTACCGGTGACGACCATCAACGACGCTGTCTCCCATGATGTGGATCGGCTCGCGCAGACCGTTGGCCGTGATGTCGGCCACCAGCGCGTCGAATTCAGCCTGGGGCATGCTCGGGAAAATCTCACTGACAGGGTGAAATTTCAACGGCTCCATCACTGCACCTCCTGGTCGAGGGTCAACGTGAAGGACGGTTTGCCAGCGTCTACAGTGCGCGCAGCGGCAAACTGCTGCTGCAACGCCGGTGGCCAGTTGGTGTAACGGGACTCGGACACCGACAGCTTGATGTCGATATAGCTTTTGACCTGGTCACCAGATGCAGCCACTCGCTCAGCGATGTCGCCGAGTTGCTTTTGATCCCATGTGACTTTTTTTGGGAGGTCGAACTTGATACGCAGTGGACCGTCATTGATGTGAGCGGTACCAAAATCACGACCGGACTCCAGTAATGCAGCTTTTGCTTTTGCTGCATATTCCTGCTCCAAGGCGGCATCCAGCTTGCTCAGTTGCTTTTTGAGAAATGCGCTGGCTTCGATCAGGTTTTTGCTGATTTCATGCTTTTGCAGTGGTGAAAGCCGGGCGATTTGTGACACGGACATCTCGGCGATGTCGGCTGGGTAGAGGGTGAGATTGGTCATGGTCACGTCCCCTTTCATTGGTAAACCGATGTGAAAGTGGAGTGGCGCGACACGCGGCGCTCGTAGGCTTCGATCTCAGAGATGAGATAGGTGACCCGGGCACCCATCTTGCAAAAGATAGGGCCCAATTTTTCTTGCCGCCATCTGCGTAAAGTCTTTACCGAAAGACCCCAGCGTTGGGACAACTCTTGTTCGTCAAGGGCAAGCCGCAAGACAGCGGCATAGTGTGATTTGACGGGCGTTCGTCCCGTCTGATCGGTGGTGAAGTGGCGTTGCATAAGAAGTGCTCCATTGGTTGAAAAGCCACTTCGTATTCTTCGCACCGACCTCCGGATACGTTCCGGAAAACTTCCGGAAAAACCTCCGGAAATTCAACGGATCAACTTTTGTTTCTGAGTTCGTACATGCCTGCTCCAGGGTCTACGTTCTCCAGGTAGATGCTCCACTTGTCATATCCGAAAGTGGAACCAGGGTCTTTGCCACACCCGGTTCGCTCGATGACATCCTCCCATTTCAACGCGGGGAATTTTTCGCTCCTGACGCGCCAAAACGCTCGAATCACAGCCAGCTGCTTTCCTTTGAATGATTTGGACTTTTCCATATGTGGCAACTTGAGCTCGCCCGTGCTTTCGTTGAACCAGACAGAATCCGTTGCTTGAGGTGTGCCATCAAATCCGAGCATTCGATCCAGCATGTCGCGCCGAACCGAGACATGCGAGTGGTTTTGTTTGAGAAGAGACTCGATCCAACAAACTTGATGTCCATTGGCCACAACCATGTTGTCGTCAAACTTATCGACCAGCACAATACCCCGAGGGTCACGTCGGCGATCTTCTAAAGCCCGCTTCCAGTCTGCTGTGCAATGTTCAAGCCGCATTGCCAGGTACAGAGGCGCTTGATGATTGGTGTTGCCGATGCGCAAATCACCTAAATGCCACAGATGGTTTTCGATCAACTGCCGCTGAGACTCAGTTTTTGAAGGTTCAATTTCAAACAGATCAACAAGCGCATCGAACCAAACATCGGGGTTGAATGAATAAACGGCGATGTCAGACAAAGGGCGGGTTAGCGTCCGATTTCTGACACCTGGACTCTTGTAAGTGAAAACACCGGCAATCTCATCAATTTGAACTTGAACTTCCTCATGCACATCAAGGTCGCGCACAGGCACCCAAATTGACGACAAAATGCCAGCGGGGGTAATCCACTTTTTCTGTGAAAAGGTCTCGATACAGCCCTTGAGCTGATCGGACATGACACGCTCGCTTGTCTTGCCCGAGCGTCGCAAAGCCGAAAAATAGTCACCGTGAATGGTCACGAACGACTTTAATAACGATGAGCGCAGCCCAATTTCTGGAGCTGTGCGTAAATCAAATTCTTGTCTTCCATCGTCTTGTCGCCTTCGTTAAAGTCGTTGGGAACCTTGAGGTTGACTGACACGGCATGTGATTTGCGGTGAAGTGTTCTGGCGATTCGCATCGACAGCTTCACTTGAGGCACTGCATATTGGCTCAAGTCGGCGAGGTGATGCTCATCCTTTGCGACGGTATAAATGTCTCGATCTTCATAGCGGTCGTGGCGAATATCAAGGCAATTGCTGACCCTGCGCTGCATTGCTCGGCCTTTGACGAACACATCACGGCTATGATTTTTCGCCACAGTGATTGTGCGAATGGTGATACTTTCAATGCCATCAATCCGATTGCTTTTGATGCGGGCGAGCATTTCTGAATCTCTGAAATCATCAAGATTGAACTCGTACATGGGCATCGTGCTGATGTCACCCTTGCCATCAAAAACCACATCCCGAAAAAGACCTGCAAGGTCGCCACGCACTTCCTCATGGTCGCAGTACACGACCAACAGCCCTTTTTCCGCATACAAAGCGTAACTCAGGCTGGTGAGCGATGTTGTTTCGTGGTCATGAACGACACCGGCTCGCACTTGCTGATAGAAAACGTTTGATCCGTTGAATTTGGCATGGAGGGTGTGCAACTCAACAGGCTGGTCAGGTTTGGTCAAATCGCGCTTTTCGAACGACTCAATCACGATGTCTTCGCTTTCGATTTGGGGAAACAGCGCCATCAAGCCAAGTTTGAATTTTTCTCGCGCTGAATCATCGAATACGGGAGTCACACCTTTAATGCAGGCGAAATGGCTGGCGAACTTTTTGCAATGCACCCGCCGCACCAATTCCTGACGGGCTTCAGCGTGCTCAAACCGGTCATCAGGTCGCATTGCGCTAACCGTCTTGGTCAATTGCAAATACAGATACAAGGCGCGGTCAAAGCGCGCAGGAGACTCTTTTTTTCCACAGAAGCGGGCAATTTCCTCATCCGTGAGCATCTCGTCAATGGCCAGCGCACCATAGTTGTCACATAGCAGGTCGATGCGTTCACTGATGAGCTCGAGTTTCAACTGGACGGACGCGTCCAGTTGCACGACTTCCTTAAAGACAGCGTCCCGTCGCTCTGGGCTCAGGCTTCCCTCGGCCTTGCCCAAAAGCGGCAGCACGGCAATAGGTGGGCTACCCAACGCCGACTCAATGAATTCACCGATCAGCTTGGTGTGCTTGATTTTTCGGACCAAGGTCACGAAATGCTGCATGCCTCCGAGGATGACCATCCCGTTGTCGCCTTGACGCGTCTTGGCAGTTTTCGTTTTGGGCTGCAAATCCGCAGCTGGTGGGGTTTGTTTTTCAAATGGGGCTTTTTCAATTTCTGACATAGGCTAACTCCTTGATTTGACGAATGCGCGATTGCGTGACAGGTTAATAGTTGTTTTCAAAAAAACCGACACGAGGTCGGCGGCTCAATACTGATCTCAACGATCAATAATTCTTGGCTCCTGGCTTGAGGAGTCCGTATCGATCCATGCGAACACGGATAAATTTCGGTGTAACGCCAAAGCGTGTGGCCAGCGACTTCAGTAACGGATCCATTCCGTCAAAACCAAAGGAACTCTTGGTGGTCAGGGTCATGCCCATGCCTGGAAAATCTGGAGCAATGGATTGACCTCGGGTTATCGTCACGCTGTGTTGCTCAGCCAAATCTTCAACGGCCCGTATCAGGTGCTGACGCGGCACCAGCAGTGAGCCCATAAATTCGTTGGCACGAAACTCGGCAAAGCGAACGCTGGCCTCATGTGCCGTGTTGCCAGCCGGGGCCGATTTGGACAAATGCTCCGCATCTGGTGTGGTCATGCGATAGGCTTTGTGCGCAGTGAGAGCAGGGTCATCAAACAATCCCGCACCTTGTGCTGCCTCATGAATCCAAGCTGGGGCTTCAAAAACCGCATGCCCAAGTTCGTGGGCAAAGGTACTCAGCACCAACTCAGGCGAAGCAATGTCGCAGATTGGCGTAACCGAGAGCAGAGCCGCATCCTTGGACGCAACGGGGTCAAACTCACAAACGCCCAAAACTGCGTTGCCCAACTCATCCTTAACTGGGTGATCGGTGTCGACCCATAACTCGTAAGGGATGCCGTTGACCTTCATGTCGCTAATGGCAGCCAGAACTTGGAGCGTCAATGCGTCGGTGTCGCCACTGATCAATTGCTGGCGCGCTTCCAGTGCAATATTGGTAACTTGGGTGTGCTTGACGTAGTCAGGAAAATAGCGGTCGCAGTGCTGGTAGTTGAGTGTTAGTAAAGACATTCACTTCTCCGCCTGCGACTGCTTGCGGTACATCCGCACGACATTGCCAACCTCTGTCTGCAAGTCCGGCGGCAAGCGGCTTGCTTCAATGAATGCATCGTCAACGCTAACGCCGAGAATTTCTGCTGCCTTGATGATCAACTCGTCTTTGGGGGCATTTTCCCTGTCGCGCTCAATGCGTGACCAGTAGGCAGGCGAAATCTCGAGCAGACGGGCAAAGTCGTTCATTTGCATGCCCTTTGCCTCTCGATGAAGTCGAATGAATGCTCCGAAGCTCATGGTGTTATTTAAGTTGCGCGATTAGTTAATTT
>NZ_JAQTXM010000009.1 GCF_028688795.1 Rhodoferax sp.
GCAGACGTTTCGACTGGCTGTGGCACGCAAGCGAAGGCCTTGGTTTGAGGGGCTTTGGGCCAATGCCGGTGAGCCTTTGGCATTCGCAGATTCGGCTAAAAAATCCTAATGAACAATCTCGGATAAATCCAACAAAGCCATCGCAGGTTCCATCCTTTCAAAACACCATTAGACACTAAATTACTGTATAAATAAACAGTATTTTGAAGACCCAGCCGAGGTGCAAAAGCGTGCCCACCAAAAAAATTGATGCCGGCTTGACGCTTGTCATGCCACGCCACACTGCCGTGGTAGGCCGGTTTGACGCAAGTCTTTATGATCTGCCCATGCCTGCCAACCCTGTTCACCCCAACCGCTTTACCCGTTGGCGCGTGTCGGCGCAGCGCCAGCTGGCCAGCTGGTGGTTCATGCTGCAACTGGGGGCTGCGGTGCTGGCGTTGGCGCTGACACCCAGCACCTACAGCGCCTTGTTTCGGGCCGCTACTGCGCGCCAACTGGTCATCACCACCTGGCAAGTGTTGCCGTGGTTCACCAGCTTGGCGGCGCTGCTGAGCTTGGTGTTGATCCGCATCGTGGTTGTCACGGCTTTGAGCTATGGCTTGTCGCAGTACGCGCTGCAAATGGTGGTGCGGGTGCTGGTGCTGGAACTCATCCCCTTGGCCGCAGCCATGTTTGTTGCCCTGCGCAGCGGTTTGGCGTTCAACGCGGGCATCCTGCCTGTGACACAGGTGGCGCGCATTCGTGGCCTGCATGATCTGGACCCGCAGCACCTGCGCAATGTGCTGGCACCGCGCGTGCTGGCTGAATCGTTCTCGGTGTTGACCCTGGCCATGGTCAACAGCGTGATCGTGCTGGTACTCACCTACCTCACGGTGTATGGCCTGTCGCCCTGGGGTTTGCCGGGCTTTACCCGCACTGTGGGGCAGGTGTTTGACCTGTCGGTGAGCCTGGGTTTCATGCTCAAGGTGTTCTTGTTCAGCCTGGCGGTAGCCGTGGTGCCGATGGCCGCCAGCCTGCAGGCGCCATCCACCACCAGCACCATGCAGCCCGGTGCGGTGCGGCTGTTTTTGGTGCTGCTGATGCTGGAAGGCGCCTCGCTGGTGGTCAAATACATCTGAATTTATGAACCCTGCTGAACCTTCTCCCCCCACCGAGCCAATGGCCCACCTGGAACGCAAGGCCGGGCTGCTGCTGACAGCCGTCGCCATAGTGATTCTGGGCTTTTTGCTGTACGTGATGTACGCCCGCGGCGTGTTCGAGACCACCCAGCAGCTGGTGTTGGTCTCGGATGATTCCGAGGGCGTGATTGTCGGCATGGACCTGACGTTTTCGGGCTTTCCCATTGGCCGTGTGCGCCGCATTGAGCTCGCCGCCGACGGCAAAGTCCGCATGGTGATTGACGTGCCGCTCAAGGACGCACGCTGGCTGCGCACCAGCAGCATTTTCACCATGGAACGCGGCATGGTGGGCGACACCCGCATCCGCGCCTTCAGCGGCATCCTGACTGACCCGCCACTGCCTGCAGGTGCAGAACGCGAGGTGCTGCGTGGCGACACCGCGGCCGAAATCCCGCGCTTGGTGGCCAGCGCCCGTGCCATTCTGGAAAACCTGGAGAGCATGACCAGCGCCGAGTCCAGTCTGAACGCCAGCCTGAAACACATCAAAACCACCACCGAACGCATGACCGGCCGTTATGGCGTGTTGACCGGCGTGCTGGGCAGCGAAGACAACGCGCAAAAAATCATCGCCACGTTGGAGCGCACCAACGCCTTGCTGACCAAGGCCGACCAACGTGTGTTTGGCAGCGGCGGCGTGATAGACGGTGCCCAGGGTGCCATCAGCAGCGCCAAAACCACGCTCGACACCTCAGCTGAGACCGCCCGGCAGCTCACGCTGGTGCTGCAGGACGCCCGCCTGACGCTGAGCAAGGTGGACGCCGTGCTGGTCGAGGCGCAGGCCGTGGGCGCCAACACCCGCGTTGCCACCACTGATCTGGGCACGCTGCGCGCCGAGGTCGAAGCCAGCCTGCGCAAGGTCAGCCAGCTCACCAACGAGATCAACCGCAAATGGCCGTTTGCACGCGACACCGAGATCAAACTGCCATGAAGAAGTCTTTACTCACTCTGTGTGCCCTGCTGCTGGGCGCCTGCGCCAGCCAGCCGCCGCCACCCGACTGGCAAGCCAACGCCTTTGCGGCGCTCGGCAACTATTCGTCGGCCTATCTGGAAGGCAACACCCGCGTGGCAGACCTTGAATTTGCCCGTGCCAAAGTCGAGGTGTCACGCACCGGCCGCCCCGACCTGATGGCGCGCCTGGAGCTGGTGCGATGTGCCGCACAGGTGGCCAGCTTGGTGCTTGAACCCTGCACCGGCTACCTGGCGCTGGCCGCCGATGCCAAACCACCAGAGCAGGCCTACGCCGCCTTCCTCAGCGGCCACTGGGCGGGGCTTGATGCCAAGCTGCTGCCCGTGGCCTACCAGGGTTTGGTGGCCAGCCCAGGCGCACCTTCTGCTGCGGCCAACAGCCAGTTAAGCCAGATCCAAGACCCGCTCTCAAGCCTGATTGCGGCTGGCGTGCTATTACAAAAAGAGCTCCTATCGCCCGTAGATATTGGGCTGTCGGTCGAAAAAGCATCTAGTCAAGGCTGGCGCAGGCCACTGCTGGCGTGGCTGGGCGTGCAGCTTAAGCGTGCCCAGACCGTAGGCAATACAGCAGCAGCCCAGCAGATTCAGCGCCGGATTGATCTGGTGTTACAGGCCCAGCCTGCCCACTGACCAAGGCTGCAGCCAACGGCTTCAGTCCACCGGGTGCTCAATCACCCGGCCAATTTCGGGCCAGCGTTTGTGCAGTCCCACCCAGGCCAGCACACCGACAGACAGCATCGCCAGCGAGGCAGCAGCCAGCCCCACGGTGGAATGCATCACCAGTGGTGCAATCAGGCCCGCCACCAAACCGTTGGCGCTTGATCCAATGAAAGCTTGCAGGCTTGACGCCATGCCACGGCGCTCCGGGTGTAAATCGAGCACCAGCAGGGTCACCACCGGCACCATCATGGCCCAGCCAAAAGAAAAGATGGCCACCGGGAAAAGTGCCCATGACACATGCGCCTTGAACAGCAGATTGGCCAGCAGATTAATGACCGCGATGCTGAGCATGATGGAAAAACCGTATTTGATTTGCTGTTTGGGTGCCAGCCGTCCCGCCATGCGGCCACTGACCCAGGCCCCGGCCATGATGCCGCTGATGGTGAGCACAAAAAACCAGAAAAACTGCGTCGGGAGCAGCGCCATGTGTTCACCCAAAAACACCGGGGCCGACAACACATACAAAAACATGCCGTTGAAGGGGATGCCACTGGCCAGCGCCAGCAAGAAGAAACGCGGGTCACGCCCCAGCTTCCAGTAGCCCTGCAACAAGTTGCTCACCTTGAGCGGCTGGCGCTGCATCACATGCAGGGTTTCGGGCAGCAGCTTGTAATTGGCCGCCCACAGCACCACGCCCACGCCGGTTAAAAACCAGAACACCGCGTGCCAGCCCAGGTGGGCAAACAGCACCCCGCCCACCATGGGCGCAATGGCCGGTGCCACGCCAAAATAAATGGTGATCTGGCTCATGACCTTTTGCGCGGCAGCCGGCGGGAACATGTCTCGCACCACGGCGCGTGACACCACAATGCCGGCGCCGGTGGTCAAGCCCTGCACCGCCCTGAAAAACACCAGCTGTCCAATGCTTTGCGACAGCGCGCAACCCATCGACGCCAGCGTAAAGGCCGCCAGCCCCCAAAGCACCACCGGTCGACGCCCCACGCTGTCCGACAAGGCGCCATGAAACAGGCTCATGAAAGCAAAACCAAACAGATACGCCGAGAGCGTTTGCTGCATTTGCAGCGGTGTGGCGTCCAGCGAGGTGGCAATACCGGCAAAGGCCGGAATGTAGGTGTCGATGGAAAACGGCCCGAGCATGCCCAGCGTGGCCAGCAGCACCGCCAGCGCCCAGCGCGGCGCGCGCCACAGGTGTTGTGCGTCTGGATTCATGGGGCTTGCTTAGCTTGATGCGCCGAGCAGCGTCACCAAAACAATCAGCACGCCCAGCCCCAGGTTGACCAGCACCCAAAGGCGAATCTGCGCCAACGCGGCAGCACCGGCTGGCCAGTCGGCAGCCTGCACTGCGCGGGTCAGGCGCTTGTACAAGGAGAACCGGATGTGGCCAAAAATCAGCATCATCACAATGCCCAATGTAGCCATGACCATCCACTCAATCGGCATGTTGAAGCGCACGCCCGACTGCGCCATTTGCCGTGCCATGCGGCCAATCATCCAGCCTCCGGTGACCAATGCCAGCGTCGCAGACGCCAGCACCGCTGCAAAAAACCGCCCCAGCACCGCGTGCATCAGCCGCACGCGCACACCGGGCTCCAGCTCCGCCACAGCCGGGCGCAAAAAGAAATGGGCAAACACCATGCCGCCAATCCAGACAATGATGGACAGCAGGTGCAGGGTTTTCAGGAGGGCATAGATCATGGTCAAAGCTCGCAGTTCAAGTCAGGGCATGAAGTGTGCCTGAGGAACAGCGGATGCGTTGGAGCCACGGGCAATGCCAAGCGGGGCAGCAATGGCTGCCGGTGAGGTCAGGCCTTCTTGACCCAGGAATTGCACCAGCCGACAGCGGCCACGTGTTTGCCCGGAAACAGCGGGCAAGGACCCTCGGCATCACCGGCCTTGCCCAAGTAAAGGGCGCAAGTGCTGCACTGATTGCCCACCACGTAGGACTTGAATTTGACGGTATCGGCGCGGGTGTGGTTTGCCACATAGCCCAAGGCCACGGCCTGTGCGGCCGTTTCGTCAACCAGCGGCATGGCCGAAGCAGCCGGCGCGGCCTCTTGCACCACCGGTGGTGTGGGCGCCGGCGTTGCGGCGACTGGTGGTGGCGCTGGGGTGTTGACAACGGCAGGCGGCGGCTCGACCTTGGGCGAACAGGCGGCCAGCAAGGCCACACCCGCAAAGGGCATGATTTCGATGAAGCGGCGACGGGTTGAAACTGCAGACATAGTGAACTCCTTGAAGAAAGTGGCAGTTGAAAATTATCTCAACCCGCGCATGATGGGACAACCCAGAATGTGCCGTCTGTGTGCGAATACACAAAGCGCTGCAACTTTTTTGTGATCGAGTAGAGTCAAAACCGTCCGTACCTCCGCGGCCACATGCCCCACACCCCATCACACCATGAATCGACTGCAAACCGAGCTGTGCCGCCTCTACCTCTCACCCGACCCGCAGCCTGAAGGCCAGGCTCCGGCAGGCGCAGGCCCCGGGCTGGTCAACGCCAGCGGACAGGTTCGCGCCATGGTCATGGACGTCACCCAGCCCGTCGGCTGGGACGGCGTTGCAGCGCTGTGGCAAGGTGTTCAGGACGACCTTGATTTACCGGCCCCGGCCATTGCGGTGTCGGGCATCGACGGCTACCAGGTCTGGTTTTCAATGGCCCAACCGATACCGGTGGCACAGGCGCATGATTTTCTTGAGTTGCTGCGCCAGCGCTATCTGGGCGCGATTGCCCCACGGCACATCGGCATGAGCCCGGCCGCTGATGCTTCTGCACCAGGGCTGGCCCGGCACGCCAGGTTGGTACCCGCGCTGCAGGTCGACTCCGGCCATTGGTCTGCATTTGTGGCCCCTGGGTTGGCGGGCATGTTCGCCACTGAGCCGTGGCTTGACCTCGCCCCCAGCCCGGATGCCCAAGCCAATATCCTGTCTGGTTTTGAGAGCATCCAGAGTGCCGACTTTCAGCGCGCACAAGACCGGCTCCAACCGGCCAGTGCGCCGCCCGTTCGTGATACAGCTTCGTCACCATTGCCATCACCCAATGATTCCGCGCCCAAACGCTTTTTGCTTTCGGTGATGAACGACCCCGCCACTGAGCTGCGCCTGCGCATTGAGGCTGCCAAGGCCCTGTTGCCTTACGTTTAGTCAGTCGTGCCCGCGATCAGCGTCCCAAGCTGATTTGATCGGCTCCAGGTGGTCTGGGCCGAATGTTCGGCATCGCACGGACGAGCCTGTCCCAACTGTTGAAGATTCAGATTGCCGCCAGCGCGGTGAGCGTCGCTTTGCTGGCGACCGCGGGTTGACAACTTCGGACATTGAAATCATGATCACACGCAGACAGTTTGCAGCTTCGACCCCGTGCCTGTTGGCCGCTCCGCTGGCTTTGTCAGGCTGCTTCCCGGAGCCTGCGGCGGACGGCTACGAAGCGGTCGCCCAACGCACCTGGCAGTTGGGTGCCGTGACGGGTCTCAATGGCGCTGCGCTCGGTCGGGAACTGGTGCGCCTCGCCACGCTGGCTCCTTCCAGCCACAATACACAGTGCTGGCAGTTTGCCCTCGACACCAGCGGCCGTTCCATCACCATCCAGCCCGATCTGTCGCGTCGATGCCCTGCGGTAGACCCGGACGATCATCACGTCTTTGTCTCGCTGGGCTGCGCCACCGAGAACCTTGTCCAAGCTGCGTTGGCGCACGGCTTGCAGGACAGCGCGCAGTTCGATGCGGTACGCGACGTCATACGCGTCGTGCTTGAACCCACACGCGCCAAAACCTCGACCCTGTTCACGGCGATTCCCGAGCGCCAATGCACACGCGGTGACTATGACGGCCAGCCCCTTTCAAGCGAAGAGCTGGCCATGTTGCACCGTGCTGGAAGTTCGGACACCGTGCGCCTGCTGCTGCTGACTGACCGCCCGGCGATGGAACAGGCACTGGACTACGTGATTCAAGGCAACACGGCGCAAATGGCCGACGCAGCCTTCGTCAAGGAGCTGAAGGCCTGGATCCGCTTCAATGGCGCCGAGGCCGTTCGCACACGCGACGGGTTGTACAGCCTGACCTCGGGCAATCCCAACATCCCGTCATGGATTGGCGACGTGGCGTTTCGCTGGATCTTCACCCCGAAGGCCGAGAACGACAAATATGCGCAGCAGGTGCGCAGTTCCGCCGGGATCGCGGTGTTTGTGGGCCTTGCCGCCGACAGGGCGCACTGGGTGGAGGTAGGGCGGTGCTACGAGCGCTTTGCGCTGCAGGCCACTGCACTGGGCATCCGCAACGCCTTCTTGAACCAGCCGGTTGAAGTGGCTGCACTGCGTCCGCCCTTCGCCGCCGCACTGGGTCTGACCGAGCAGCGCCCCGACCTCGTCGTGCGCTTTGGCCGCGGCCCGGCGCTGCCATGCTCACTGCGGCGGCCGGTTGAGGCTGTGCTGGTCTGACCAAGCCCAACACGGAAGGCCCTCACATGACTTGGTTCACCTGGCTTGCTCTCATGACCGCTGCGCTCGCGATCATTGCCATCGGCTTGACGGTTGTCGGTTCAATGCGATGGGCCGAGTCGACACAAATGTTGAGGGCTCGCCTCGAAGCGGGGCGTTTTTCGCCCGTTTCAGCGCACTACGACGCACGCGAGATCGAGGGCCTGCCCGTGCCCGTGCAGCGCTACTTCCGCGCCGTACTCACGCCCGGCCAGGCCATCGTCACGGCTGCCACGATCCAGATGACCGGTACCTTCAACCTGTCCACCACCGGCGATCGGTGGGTGCCGTTCACGTCGCGTCAGCGCGTCATCACTCGACGTCCGGGTTTCTTGTGGGATGCCCAAATGGCGTTGCTGCCGGGATTGACGATGCGCGTGGTCGACAGCTACATCGTCGGCAATGGACTGCTGAAGGCCAGCGCCCAAGGCTTGTTCACGATGGCCGACATGCAAGGCGGTGAGGACATGGCACGCGGCGAGTTCATGCGCTGGTTCGCCGAGGCAGCCTGGTACCCGACTGCGCTGTTGCCCAGCCAGGGCGTGCGATGGCAAGCGGTCGACGACCGGTCGGCAAACGCCACGCTGGTCGACGGCCCCGTCTCGCTGACGCTGCTTTTTCGCTTTGACGACGCTGGCCTGATCGAATCGTTCCGAGCCGAGGCTCGGGGCGGCATGGTGGGCAAGGTCATGGTCCAGGCACCTTGGGAAGGCCGCTTCTCGAACTACCAGACCCATAACGGCATGTCGACGCCATTCGCCGGCGAAGTGGCTTGGATGCGACCAGGAGGGTGCAAGCCCTACTTTAAGGGTACTGTCACGCTGCTGAGCCATGAGTTCGCGCCATGATGGTCCGGTCAGCCGCGCCCAATGAAGCCGTGGCGGCACCGGCGTCGGTGTTGGCTTTTTTTGTGCTGGCCTTCGCGTGGTCATGGTCCTTTTGGCTGCTTGCGCCGCTGTTGCAGACCGAAGCGCCAGTGGCGGCGACAGCACTCGCCTTGGCTGGCGGGTTCGGGCCGAGCCTGGCAGCAGTGGCCGTGGTTGCCTACCAAGGCGGTCGGGGCGGCCTGCGTCGCTGGTTGAGCCGCTGCCTGCAGTGGCGGGTCGGGTGGCGCTGGCTGGCACTGGCCTTCTTCTTTCCGGTCGGCTTCATGGGTCTGGCAGCAGCTGCCCATGTGGTGCTGGGCGGCCCGCTGGGTGAGGAGTTGGGTTGGCGCGGCTACGCCTTGCCCGTCTTGCAGCGTCAATGGGGGTGGCGCATCGCCAGCCTGGTGCTGGGTGGTGTGTGGACGCTTTGGCATGTGCCGCTTTTCTACAGCGCGGGGACCGTGCAGAGCCACCTGCCGATGGGTCTGTATGCGCTGAGCGCCATGGCCTCGTCGGTGCTGTTTGCCTGGCTCTTCAACCGCACCGAAGGCAGCGTGCTGCCGGTACTGGTGCTGCATACCGCCGTGAACGCCTGGTCTTTGGTGATCCCGGTGATGGTCCTGCCCGATGGCAGCAACCTGCGGCCGTTTCAGCTGGTGGTCGGCATTTTGGTGTTCGCGGCCCTGCTGCTGCTGTTTAGTCCCAACCCTGCACCGCAGGATCGGCGATTCAGTAGCTGAAGTGAGGTCAATCGCAAGTCAGGGGCTTGAAAGCCAGCCAAACGCCCTTATCATTAGCACTCGTTGGAGTTGAGTGCTAACAGCCCAGGCTGTCCGCCATCACTCTAAAAGTTACAGGGCCACACACCAACCGTTGTGCGGCCTGTGTTGTTAAACCCCTTGATTTAAACCCTATAGGAGTCACTATGAAACTTCGTCCCCTGCATGACCGCGTGATTGTCAAACGCGTTGAAAACGAAACCAAAACTGCTTCTGGCATCGTTATTCCTGACAGCGCTGCTGAAAAGCCTGATCAAGGCGAAGTCTTGGCCGTTGGCCCAGGCAAGAAAAACGACAAGGGTGAACTCGGCGCGATGAGCGTGAAAGTTGGCGACCGCGTGTTGTTCGGCAAGTACAGCGGCCAAACCGTCAAGGTTGACGGCGACGAACTCCTTGTCATGAAAGAAGACGACCTGTTCGCTGTTGTTGAAAAATAATTTCATTGCGGGACGGACCGGCCGACGTGCAAAGCACCCGGTTGCACTGTCCTCAACTGATTAAAGATATCAATTCAATAGCTAGTCACGCAATATACAAGCGGGCTAGCAGTCAATTAACTTAAATATTCTGGAGTCATCACATGGCAGCAAAAGACGTAATTTTCGGCGGCGAAGCCCGCGCACGCATGGTTGAAGGCGTGAACATTTTGGCCAACGCGGTCAAAGTGACTTTGGGCCCTAAAGGCCGTAACGTGGTGCTGGAGCGCTCTTTCGGCGCCCCTACCGTGACCAAGGACGGTGTGTCCGTGGCCAAGGAAATCGAACTCAAGGACAAGCTGCAAAACATGGGTGCGCAGATGGTCAAGGAAGTTGCCTCCAAGACTTCTGACATCGCTGGTGACGGCACCACCACCGCCACCGTGCTGGCACAAGCCATCGTTCGCGAAGGCATGAAATACGTGGCCGCCGGCATGAACCCGATGGATCTGAAGCGCGGCATCGACAAGGCTGTGACTGTGTTGATCGGCGAGCTGAAGAAGGCTTCCAAAGCCACCACCACTTCCAAAGAAATCGCCCAAGTTGGTTCGATTTCTGCCAACTCTGACGAAACCATTGGCAAGATCATTGCTGATGCGATGGACAAAGTGGGCAAAGAAGGCGTGATCACTGTAGAAGACGGCAAGTCTCTCGACAGCGAACTCGAAGTCGTTGAAGGCATGCAGTTTGACCGCGGTTACCTGTCGCCTTACTTCATCAACAACCCGGAAAAACAATCGGCTTTGCTGGACAACCCATTTGTGCTGCTGTTTGACAAGAAGATCAGCAACATCCGTGACCTGCTGCCTACCCTTGAGCAAGTCGCCAAGTCGGGCCGCCCCCTGTTGATCATTGCTGAAGATGTCGATGGCGAAGCCCTGGCAACTTTGGTGGTCAACACCATCCGTGGCATCCTGAAAGTTGTGGCTGTCAAGGCTCCAGGCTTTGGTGACCGTCGCAAGGCCATGTTGGAAGACATCGCCATCTTGACCGGTGGTAAGGTCATTGCTGAAGAAGTTGGCCTGACACTTGAAAAAGTGACTTTGGCTGATCTGGGTTCTGCCAAGCGCATCGAAGTGAGCAAGGAAAACACCATCATCATCGACGGTGCTGGCCCAGCTGCTGACATCGAAGCCCGCGTGAAACAAGTGCGCGTGCAAATCGAAGAAGCCACTTCTGACTACGACCGTGAAAAACTGCAAGAACGCGTGGCCAAGTTGGCTGGCGGTGTTGCCGTGATCAAGGTTGGCGCTGCCACCGAAGTCGAAATGAAAGAAAAGAAAGCCCGCGTTGAAGACGCACTGCACGCTACCCGCGCTGCTGTGGAAGAAGGCATCGTGGCTGGTGGCGGCGTGGCTCTGTTGCGCGCCAAGCAAACTGCTGGTGCCATCAAGGGCGACAACGCTGACCAGGACCACGGCATTGCCTTGGTGCTGAAAGCCATCGAAGCGCCCCTGCGCGAAATCGTTTACAACGCCGGCGGCGAAGCCTCTGTGGTGGTGAATGCGGTGTTGGCCGGCAAGGGCAACTACGGTTTCAATGCTGCCAACGACACCTACGGCGACATGATCGAAATGGGTATCCTGGACCCAACCAAAGTGACCCGCACCGCACTGCAAAACGCAGCGTCTGTGGCGTCCTTGATGTTGACCACTGAATGCATGATCTCTGAGTCTCCAAAGGATGACTCGGCTGGCGGCATGGGTGGTGGCGACATGGGTGGCATGGGCGGCATGGGTGGCATGGGCATGTAAAGCGTAGCGAAATCACGCGACACCGTTGTTGCGTCGCCTTGCCGTGCGGTTCGCACTGTCAGCGGCGACGCGCCTAGGTTTCGCGCGATTGCGCAACGCTTTGCCAGCACTTCCCGGCTGACAAAAAAACCCCGCAAAGCGAAAGCTTTGCGGGGTTTTTTACTATTTTATTTATAGCTACTCACACTTATTTCATAAGGGCTAGAGGCTGATTTCTTATAAATTTAATTGAACGGTACGTTCAGTTGAACCATCAGTGCAGCCGTGCCCAGCGCGTTGATTTGGGCAGACCAGCCGGGTTTGAATTCGTACGCCAGGGCGATGATGGCGCCCGGTGAAAAGCCTTTGTAATTCAGCGGCACCTTGTTTTCATACGGCACTTTGTAGCCGTAAAGCAGGCCAGCCGTCCACTTGAACGACAAGGGCGCAACGCCCAAAATGTTTTTGTAAACACCGCCCCAAGGGTAGATGTAGACGCAATCCTGGCCGAACGAGTTGCTGAAATAGGTCAACCCGTCAAGCTTGCCGCTGGTGTGCTCACGCTCAATGCCCACCATGAAGACCGGCTTGTGGTCATCGCTGGGTGAAAAGTGGTAGCTGTAGGGGCTCATTTGCCATTGCAGCTTCATGCCAGGTTCGGCCAGCCAGCTGCTTTCAGTTTGGGCCAAGGCCAAAGGTGCTTGCTGGGCCACAATCAGCGCAACAGCGAGTTGTATAAATTTTTTCATGGGGTTAAAACTGAACGACAAGAGACAAACGGGGCACAGTGTAACGGCGGTTGTTGTCCATTGGCTGATGCTGTTGGCGCTGCTTGGCAGCAGTGGCTGCGCTTGGCTGGACGGCCACCAGCGGCAAATCATTTACCGCCCGTCTGCTGGCGTGCCGGTAGATTTCAACGGCTTGCGCGCGGGCGACACGCGCTATGTTGTGAACGTGCCCAACCCAGAGGGCCAGTCACAACGCCTGGCGATCTGGTGGCTGCCACACGCCTCGCCTGACGCGCCCACGCTGCTGTACTTGCACGGCACCTTTCGCAATTTGTTTGGCAATGCGCACAAGATCGACGCGCTACGCCAAGCCGGGTTTTCGGTGCTGGCGGTGGACTACCGCGGCTGGGGCGAAAGCAGCCCAATCACCCCCTCGGAAGCCAGCATCATGGTTGATGCGCAGCTGGCCTGGGCCGAGCTTGTCAAACACCAGCCCAAGGCCAGCAAACGAGTGATTTATGGCCATTCCATGGGCAGCGGCGTGGCCGTTGGCCTGGCCAGCCGCCTGCAGTTTCCGATCGATTACGGCGGTCTGGTATTGGAATCTGCCTTCACCAGCTTCACCGATGTGGCACATGCCTCAGGCTGGCTGGCGAGCCTGGTCAATCTGTTCAACCGCGAGCGGTTTGCCTCGATTGAAAAAATCGGCCAGGTGCAGGCGCCGCTGCTGATGCTGCATGGCGAGCTGGACAACACCATTCCAATCCGCCTGGGCCAGCAGCTGTTTGCGGCAGCCAACGCGCCCAAGCAGTGGCTCACGATTGCAGGCGCGGCGCACAGCGATCTGGACCAGGTCAACCCGGCGCTGTACCAGGCCACTTTGCGCAGCTTTGCCGCCCATTACCTGTCAAGCCAATAAGGCGAAACGGGCGGAGTTTACGTTTGCAACGCGATGCAAAAATCGGCTTGTCATACTGAAAGTGCTTCTAGACTCAGATTGACGTGGCATTCAACGCAGCGGCATCAAGGAGGAGGCCGAAGGCCGGGGGACAGCCGCGGAGTTGAGTGCCACGGCGGGCTGAGTCCCACGGTGTCAGCAAGGCCTGGTTGTCATGAAGTCAGCTCCGAAGACGTGCCAGCAAGCCCGCTGTAGAAGCATCCAGACCAGCAGCGTCACCGCTGATCAGGCGTTTCTCTACATCCTTGGCCAGCACCTTGCCAAGCTCCACACCCCATTGGTCAAAACTGTTGGTACCCCAGACACTGCCGCTGACAAACACGCGGTGCTCCTGCAGCGCAATCAACGCGCCGAGCGACGTTGGGTTGAGTTCTTCCAGCAGCAAAAACGTGCTGGGCCGGTTGCCGGTGAAGTGTTTGTGGCCACCTGCATCTGATTTACCAAGCATCAGCGCCTGCGCTTGTGCCAGGGCATTGGCCAGCAGCAAGGTGTGGTGTCCTTTGAGTGTGTGTTTGGGCGTTTTGACGGCGACAAACTCCACTGGCACCACGTCCGTGCCCTGGTGCAGCATCTGAAAATAGGCGTGCTGGCCGTTGGTGCCGGGTTCGCCCCAGACCACCGGCGAGGTGGCGAAGGGCAAGGCCTGGCGATCGGCATCCACACGTTTGCCATTGCTCTCCATCTCCAGCTGCTGCAAATACGCCGGGTAGCGCTTCAATGCCGCATGGTAGGGCGCGACGCTGCGGCTGGTGAAGCCATGAAAGTTGCGGTACCACACATCGAGCAGGCCCAGGCGCACCGGCAGGTTTTGCGCCAGTGGCGTGGTGCGAAAGTGTTCGTCCATGTCGTGCGCACCGGCCAGAAATTCCCTGAAGCCCTGCGCCCCAATGGCCATCGCCAGCGGCAAGCCAATGGCTGACCACACCGAATAACGTCCGCCGACCCAATCCCAGAAACCAAAGGTGGTGCTGATGCCAAAGGCGTTGGCTGCGGTCACGTTGGTGGTCAGCGCGGCAAAGTGACGGGCAATGTCCGTGCCACCCTGGGACTCGAACCAGGCCTTGGCCGACTGCGCGTTGGTCATGGTCTCGATGGTGGTGAACGTCTTGCTGGCCACCAGAAACAAGGTGCTCTCAGGTTTCACTTTGCGCAGCACCGCAGCCAGTTCATGGCCGTCTACATTGGAGACAAAGTGAAAACGTTTGCCGGGCAACACAAATTCGTCCAGCGCCAGCACCGCCATTTGTGGCCCCAAATCAGAGCCGCCGATGCCGATGTTGACCACATCGGTGATGGCCGCGTCCGCGCGCACCTGTTCGGCGTAGGCCAGCATGGCATCGAGCGTGGTGTGCACGCCGTGTAGCGTCTCAGTCATGTGCCGGTGCACCGACTGGGCTGGCATGGCGGGGTCAGAAGGGGGTGTTCTTAACAACCAGTGCATCACGGCACGCTCTTCGGTGGTGTTGATGGCCTCGCCCGCAAACATGGCGTCACGGTGCGCCTCCAGGCCGGTTTGGCGCGCCAGCGTCATCAACAACTGCTCGGTGGCTGCATCGATCCGGTTTTTGGACAGGTCGGCAAACACATGCGGCGCCGTTTGGCTGAAGTTGCCAAAACGCTTTGCATCAGCTGCAAAAGCGGTTCGCAAGTCAAAAGTCGAACCTGCGGCGTCAAACGTATTCTTTAATTCACCCCAGGCGGGGGTGCGGTCACAACGGATTCGGTTCATGCGATCTCCTTTTTAGGCAGCTTGCAACATCTGGTCGAGCTTGCCCGCATCGACACAAAACGCGCGAATGCCCTCGGCCAGTTTCTCGGTGGCCATGGCATCCTGGTTCAGGGCAAAGCGGAACGTGGCTTCGTCATAGCTCAGGTGCGGCAAATCCAGCGACTTTGCAGCACTGGCATCCAGCGCGCGTGGCAGCGCGGCCGAGCTGGCAGCCAGCTGTGCCAAAAGCTCGGGGCTGATGGTGAGCAAATCACAACCGGCCAGCGCGGTGATCTGGCCAACGTTGCGAAAGCTTGCGCCCATCACCTCGGTGGCAATACCAAACTTCTTGTAGTAGTTGTAGATTTGCGTCACCGATTGCACGCCGGGGTCATTGGCACCGCTGTGCTCTGCCTCGACCCACGCCGCACCAGCTGTCTTTTTGTACCAGTCGTAAATGCGCCCGACAAAGGGCGAAATCAGTTGCACTTTGGCCTGGCCACAAGCCACCGCTTGGCAGTGCGAGAACAGCAGCGTCAGGTTGGTGTGGATGCCTTTTTGCTCCAGCTCGGCCGCCGCCTGAATGCCTTCCCAGGTGGCCGCCACCTTGATCAGCACGCGGTCAATGTGAATGCCTTGCGCCTGGTACAGCTCAATCAGCCGCTCGGCGCGAGCCACGCTGGCATTGGTATCAAAGCTCAGACGTGCGTCCACTTCGGTCGACACGCGGCCCGGCACGATGGACAAAATCTCGCAGCCAAAACGCACCAGCAGGCGGTCGGTGATCTCGTCCAGGGCACGGCCCCGGTATTGCGCCACTGCGTCATCCAGCAGCGAGCGGTACTCGGGCTTTTGCACTGCTTTTAGGATCAGCGACGGGTTGGTGGTGGCATCGGTGGGCTGAAAGGCTTCAATTTGTTTGAAATCGCCAGTGTCGGCCACCACGGTGGTGAATTGTTTGAGAGCGTCAAGTTGGTTCATGCAGCCATTATGAAGCGCTCGCCTGGCCCCGAAATACAAAGCGGTTACCAGCTGGCCCATCACGCCGCACCAAAAATCTTGATACCCTTGCGCCCGGAGCGCGTTTGTCACAAGGTCTCCGGGTAAGCCTTTCTAGAATCCGCACCTTGTACTGCGCCACACCCAGCCAGGCACTTCCCCAAGCCGCAGCAGGCGCTGGCGCAAAACCACAGCCAGAGGTTTGCCAACGCTACAGGCGCACCACACAACAGGATGATCACGATGCCCCCCTTTTCTCAACAACTCAGCTTGCTGACCTTGGTGCTGGCGCTCGGCCTGACCGGCTGCGCCAACCTGATGCCACCGACCCAGGTCGATGCCCTTGTCGCGCCGCAATGGCAAGCCCCGCTGCCGCACCAAGGCATGGTGGGTTCGCTGAATCAGTGGTGGAAGAACCAAGGCGACCCGCTGCTGGTTGAACTGATCGACGCCGCGCAAGCGGTGAGCCCCACGGTGGCGCAAGCCCTGGCGCGGGTGGCATCGGCGCGCGCCTCTCGCGCATCAGCCAATGCTGCTCTGCTGCCCAGCCTGGATGCATCTGCCAGCGTCAGCCGGGGTGTGAGCCAGCCCAATGTGCCGCTGGCCACCACCCAGAGCATCGGCCTGCAAGCCGCCTGGGAACTTGACCTGGTGGGCGCCAACCGCGCCGTCAGCCATGCCGCCGATGCCCAACTGCTGGGCAGCCAGGCCCAGTGGCACGATGCCCGCGTGTCGGTGGCGGCTGAGGTGGCCAATACTTATTTCAGCCTGCGCACCTGCCAGCAGTTGCTGGTGGTGGCACAGCAAGACGCGGCCTCGCGGCAGGAAACTGCGCGCTTGTCGGACATCAGCGCCCGGGCCGGGTTTGCCGCACGGGCCAGCGCCGCCCTGGCCCGTGCTAGCGCCGCTGAGAGCAGCAGCCGTGTCACACAACAAGCGGCAGCGTGCGACCTGGACACCAAGGCGCTGGTGGCCCTGACTGGCATGACTGAGCCAGTTATAACGAAAAAACTACCGCTAGCCCTTATGGGGAAAGCGCTAGCAGCACCTTTTTTAATAGCAAGTGTGCCTGCGCAAACGCTCACGCAGCGGCCCGATGTGTTTGCCGCCGAGCGCGACGTGGTGGTAGCCAGCGCACAAGTGGGCGCGGCCAAGGCACAACGTTACCCGCGCCTGACGTTAAACGGCGCCATTGGCGCACTGCGGTCCACCAGCCAGGGCAGCACCACCAGCCTGGACACCTGGTCGTTTGGCCCGCTGGCGTTAACCGTGCCGCTGTTTGATGGCGGCCAGCGCGCCGCCAATGTGACCGCTGCCGAGGCCAACTACACCCAGGCCGTGGCGGTGTACCGCGCCAAAGTGCGCCAAGCCGTGCGTGAGGTGGAAGAAGCCCTGGTGAACCTGCAAAGCACCGACGCTCGCAGGCTCAATGCAGATGTCGCCACCACGGGTTATGCCGAGTCGCTGCAAGCCACACAAGCCCGCTATGGCCAGGGCTTGGCCAGTCTGGTCGAGCTGGAAGACGCCCGCCGCACGGCACTGGCCGCGCAATCGGCGCAACTGTCGCTGGCACTGGATCGCAACCGTGCCTGGGTGGCGCTGTACCGCGCATTGGGTGGTGGCTTTGATGCCAACTTGGTCACGCTTTGAACCTCTTTTTTTGAAACCTTGTTTTCACGACACACACCATGAACCACCTCACTTTCAAACCCCTCACCCTGGGCCTGCTGGCCGCTGCACTGATTGGCCTGGGGGCTTTGGGGTTTTGGGCCGTGCAGCCATCAAGCACGACAAGCGCCGCGCCAGAGGCCTCAAAAGCCCCTGCCAGCGCCGCAAAACCCTCACTCACCGTCGCTGTCATTCAGGCTCGCAGCGGCTCGTTGCCGATCAAGCTGGCCGCTAACGGCAGCGTAGCCGCCTGGCAAGAGGCCAGCATCGGGACCGAGGCCGGCGGCCTGCGCGTGGCCGAGTTGCGTGCTAGCGTGGGTGACCGCGTCAAAGGCGGCCAGGTGCTGGCCACCTTTGCCACCGAGAGCGTGCAAGCCGATGTGGCCCTGGCCCGTGCCGGTGTGCTTGAGGCCCAGGCCAACGCCCTTGACGCCGCCGCCAACGCCGACCGCGCCCGCGCCGTGCAGGGCACGGGTGCCCTCAGCGCCCAGCAAATCAACCAGTATCTGACGCAGGAACAAACCGGCAAAGCCCGCGTGGCCTCGGCCCAGGCCCAGCTCGATGCGCAACAACTTCGACTCAAACAAACTCAGGTGCTGGCCCCGGACAGCGGCATCATCTCCAGCCGCAACGCCACGGTGGGCGCGGTGCTGGGCGCGGGCACCGAGCTGTTCAAGCTCATTCGCCAAGGCCGCCTGGAGTGGCGCGGCGAGGTGACCTCAGCCGAGTTGAGCCGCATCAACGTGGGCACAGCGGTGCTGGTGACCGCCCCCGGCGGCGCACAAGCAAAAGGCCGGGTGCGCATGCTGGCCCCCACCGTGGATGCCGCCACCCGCAATGGCCTGGTGTATGTGGACCTGTTGCCCGGGTCATTGCCTGCACAAGGCAACGCCACGGCAAGCGTGGGTGCCAGCTTCAAACCCGGCATGTTTGCGCGTGGCGAGTTTGAGCTGGGGCAATCTGCCGCGCTCACCGTGCCGCAAACTGCCGTGGTCGTACGTGACGGCTTCAGCTATGTCTACCGCGTGGGCGCAGACCACCGGGTCAGCCAGCTCAAGGTGCAAACCGGCCGGGTGCTGGGCGACCACATCGAGCTTCAAAGCGGCGTCAAACCCGAGGACCAGCTGGTAGCCAGCGGCGGCAGCTTCTTGAGCGATGGTGACTTGGTGCGCGTGGTCGAGGCTTCTAAGAAAAATGATGCTGTAGACCAAGTAAAACCAGCGCAAACAGCTACAAAATAAAGAGCGCACACCATGAACCTGTCTGCCTGGTCCATCAAAAACCCGATCCCTGCGGTGATGCTCTTTGTGATGCTGAGCTTTGCCGGCATGCTGTCCTTCAATGCCATGAAGGTGCAGCAGTTCCCCGACCTGGAACTGCCCACCGTGACCGTGGCCGCCAGCCTGCCCGGCGCGGCCCCGGCCCAGCTTGAAACCGAAGTAGCCCGCAAGCTTGAAAACGCCATTGCCCCGCTGCAAGGCCTGAAAAACATCTACACCAAGGTACAAGACGGCGGCGTGACCGTGACCGCCGAGTTCCGCCTGGAAAAGTCAACACAAGAAGCTGTGGACGATGTGCGCAGCGCCGTGCAAGGCGTGCGCAGCGAGCTGCCCAGCGACGTGCGCGACCCGGTGGTGAGCAAGGTCAACCTGTCGGGCGCCCCGATTTTGGCGATCACCATTCGCTCACCACAAATGGACGACGAGGCCCTGAGCTGGTTTGTCGACAACACGGTGGCGCGTCGCCTGCTGGGCGTCAAAGGCGTGGGCTCCGTGGTGCGTGTGGGCGGTGTCAGCCGCCAGGTCGAAGTGGCGCTGGATCCACTGAAATTGCAAGCCTTGGGCGCGACCGCTGCAGACGTGTCACGCCAATTGCGTCAGGTGCAAACCGAGAGTGCCGGTGGCCGCGCCGACTTGGGCGGCAGCGAGCAGCCCATGCGCACCCTGGCCACGGTGAAAACCGTGGAAGAACTCGCCCGCATTGAATTCGCCCTGAGCAGCGGTCAGCGTGTGCGGCTGGATCAGGTCGCCACGGTGCGCGACACCGTGGCCGAACCGCGCGCCCTGGCGCTGCTCAATGGTGTGCCAGTGGTTGGTTTTGAGATCACCCGCAGCAAAGGCGCCAGCGAGGTCGAGGTGGGTGCGGCGGTGCAGGCGGCGCTGGATGAACTCAAGGCCCAGCACCCGGACATCGAACTCACCCAGGCCTTTGACTTTGTGGCCCCGGTGGCCGAAGAGTTTGATGCCTCGATGGTCATGCTGTTTGAGGGCGCGATTCTGGCGGTGATTGTGGTCTGGCTGTTTTTGCGCAATGTGCGCGCCACCTTTGTGTCGGCCGTGGCTTTGCCGCTGTCGGTCATTCCGGCTTTTATCGGCATGGCTTATCTGGGTTTCTCCATCAACACCGTCACCTTGCTGGCGCTATCGCTGGTGATTGGCGTGCTGGTGGACGACGCGATTGTGGAGGTGGAAAACATCGAGCGCCATCTGCAAATGGGCAAAACGCCGTACCAGGCCGCCATGGAAGCCACCAATGAAATCGGTCTGGCCGTGGTGGCCACCACCTTCACGCTGATTGCGGTGTTTTTGCCCACCGCCTTCATGGCCGGCATTCCAGGCAAGTTCTTCAAGCAGTTTGGCTGGACTGCTGCGCTGGCGGTGTTTGCCTCATTGGTGGTGGCGCGCTTGCTCACGCCCATGATGGCGGCTTACATCATGAAGCCCAGCAAGCACCCGCACCAAGACCCGTTCTGGATGCCCGCCTACCTGCGCGCCAGTCGCTGGGCACTGAACCACCGCTGGATCACGCTGGGGCTGGCCGGTGCGTTCTTTATTGGCTCGATTGCGTTGATTCCGCTGTTGCCCAAAGGCTTCATTCCGCCCGATGACAACTCGCAAACCCAGGTGTATCTGGAGCTGCCGCCCGGCGCCACACTGAGCCAGACCCGTGCCTCGAGTGAGGCCGCGCGTCAGTTGTTGGCCAAGCTGGATCATGTCAAAAGTATCTACACCACCATTGGCGGTGGTGCCGCTGGCTCTGACCCATTTGCCCCTGCCGGCACGGCCGAAGTGCGCAAGGCCACGCTCACCGTGCTGCTGACCGAACGCGGCAAGCGCCCACGCAAACAAGGCATTGAGAACGCCATTCGCGATGCCATGGCCGAGTTGCCCGGGGTGCGCAGCAAGGTTGGCTTGGGCGGCAGTGGCGAAAAATACCAGCTGGTGCTCACTGGCGAAGACCCGCAGGCGCTGGCCACCGCGGCGGCAGCGGTCGAAAAAGACCTGCGCACCATTCCCGGCTTGGGCAGCATCACGTCGAGTGCCAGCCTGATTCGCTCCGAGATTGCGGTGCGGCCCGACTTTGCCCGCGCCGCCGACCTGGGCGTGACCAGCAGCGCCATCGGCGAAACCCTGCGCATTGCCACCGTGGGTGACTACGACACAGCGCTGCCCAAGCTCAACCTGAGCCAGCGCCAGGTGCCGATCGTGGTCAAACTTGACAGTCAGGCGCGGCAAGACCTGAGCTTGCTGGGCCGCCTGACTGTGCCCGGGCTCAAAGGCCCGGTGATGCTCAGCCAAGTCGCCACGCTGGAGATGACCGGTGGCCCGGCGGTGATTGACCGCCTGAACCGCTCACGCAACATCAACTTTGAGGTCGAGCTGTCCGGCGCACCGCTGGGCGACGTGACGGCAGCGGTGGCCAAGCTGCCCAGCTTGCAAAACCTGCCCGCTGGCGTCAAGCAGCTCACCCTGGGCGACGCTGAAATCATGGGCGAACTGTTTGCCAGCTTTGGCCTGGCCATGCTGACGGGTGTGCTGTGTATTTACATCGTGCTGGTGCTGTTGTTTAAAGACTTTTTGCACCCATTCACCATCCTGACCGCGCTGCCGCTGTCACTCGGTGGCGCCTTTGTCATGCTGCTGCTCACAGGCAAGAGTTTTTCGATGCCGTCGCTGATTGGGCTGATCATGCTGATGGGCATTGCCACCAAAAATTCCATTCTGCTGGTGGAATACGCCATCGTGGCGCGGCGTGGTCATGACGGCAGTGACGGTCAGCCAGCCGTGGCGGGCATGAGCCGTTTTGACGCGCTACTGGACGCATGCCACAAACGCGCCCGCCCGATTGTCATGACCACGCTGGCCATGGGCGCCGGCATGGTGCCGCTGGCGGTGGGCTGGGGTGCGGCCGACAGCAGCTTCAGAAGCCCGATGGCGGTGGCGGTGATTGGCGGGCTGATGACATCGACCGTGCTGAGCCTGCTGGTGATCCCGTCGGTGTTCACCGTGATGGACGACTTTGAGCACTGGCTGGGTAAAGTCAAACGCTGGGTGCGGCGGGAGAAGGCGGCGGATGGTGGCAAGGTGCTGGCATCGCGGACTTGACCCGGGGGCTTTATCGACAGTGCTATCTCCAAGACGACGAGGCAGATGAAAAAAATCCCTCACTCGCTTTAAACGAGTGAGGGATTTGTAAATGTCTTTACGAGGCTAGCTCAACAGCACATCGAGTTATCGGCAAACACGAAGGCGGGTCTATGAGAGCAATGTTTGCTCAAGATGTCTTGCGACGACGCGCAGCAACGAGTCCTACGAGCCCGAGACCAAGCAATGCGATGCGATGGATGCGGGCTCAGGAACGTCGTTGCGGGCAACATTGCCGACAGTAAGGTTGTCAAGAGACTCCCATTGGCCTGTGCCACCAGCGGCCATCGTCAGGCTGGTGAGAAAAACGCCCGAATCAGCAATGAAGCCGCGGTAATCGGAGACTGAAGTTGGCGTGAAGGTTAATGCCGTGCCGTCGCTCAGGGAAATGCTAACCGAGCTGTTAAGGAAAACATCGGATACGTTAGTCTCAAAGAAATTGGCGCCAACTGCATTCACATTGCCACCTAGAAAATTGATGGTTAGAGAGCTGGTATTGTTGAACACGCCGAACAAATTGCTACCTGAGTACAGAGTTGAGACAGATGCGGTCATGTTGTAACTGAATGCCCCACTGCTGAATACCGTGCCAGACGCTGGCGTACCCCCACCGATCGTCGTGTTGAAGTTTTCTGTGTAGTAACCAGGGTTCAGGGCACTCAGAAACGAAGCGGATGTCGTGTGAACAGTCGCGGCATTTGACGCACTGAAAGCAGAAACCAAAATCAAGGCAAGTAGAGATTTTTTCATGTTAATGTTTTCGTAATTTAAGAAATACACATAAGCAAAAAACAAACCACCACAAAGAATTAATTTAAATGTTGATAAAAATCATGTGGTTAGCATCTTTTTGGGTTAAATTTTCTTTGGGAGTGACGCTCTTTTGTAAAGATATCCGACACTCAGTCGTGACCCAAGGTTGGTTCCGTTTTGCTGATCAAGCCTTTTCTGAAAAAACTGCCAGACTGTATTGCGGGCGCTGAAATCGGGTTGGCCAGTCTGTGATCTTCAGCGCTGAGGGTCGGTCTTTGGCGCTGCTGGAGATGCTGGTGCAAGACGAGCCCTTGCGGGCCCACTATGTGTTGATACCGGCGCACCTCTACAGTGACGTCAGCCTGGAAACTCTGGAAGCCAAAGCCATGCCGCAAGACTGGCTCGCACAATCTGGCCGTGACGCCTTGCAGGCCTTCGGTGCTGAATGGCTTGTGCAGTTACGCAGTTGTATGCTGGCCGTGCCCAGTGCGGTGGTGCCAGCGGAATTCAACTTTTTGATCAACCCCCTGCACCCGGATTTCAAGAACATCACGCTGGGAGAGATGGAGGCGCTGGAGATGGACATGGACATGGACATGGACATGCGCTTGCTCTAATCGGCACGGTTAGGCGCTTTTACTTCAGCAATTGAGGCGAATTTACTATACTAAATATAGCTGCTAGCGATTTATTTATAAGGTTTACAGCCTTATTTTTATTTAAATGTCTGACCTGTCGCCAAGTTAGGTTTGCCGCGCAGCGCCAGTACCTCTGCGCTGAACTCCCCCGGGTCAAGGCGCTGGCGCGTTGATGGTGGCGTAGTTCAATTGAAGGCCGGAGGTTGACAGGGCGCGCCCTTCTAACGTGGTGCCGTTGCCTGGCGCGGTTCCAATCGTGACTGAACTGCCCGTCAGGATGTTGCCCTTGAAGTTGACCTGATCCATGATCAGCGCCGAGCTGCCCAGACTCCAGAACACGTTGCGGGCTTTGGCCCCATTGACCAGCAAGACTTGACGCGTTTTATTGACCGTGAGCTGTGTGCCGGCCTTGAACACCCAGACGGCATCCGGGTCGCCTTGGGCATCGAGCGTCATGTTGCCGTCATTGAGGTTGAGCGTGACACCTGATGTGTACAGGCCAGGGGGATAAATCCCGGGGCGTCCACCCTTGGGCGTGAACAGCGACAGCTCGCTGCTACCCACAATGACCGGATTGAGGGTGCGCGCATTTGCTTTGGCGAGTGCATCAATCAAGTCGGATTTGGCCTGCGCGACAGTGGCGCCAATTTGAATGCCACCGGTCGAAATGATGCCTGTGCCAGCGGGTACAGAGTCGACAAAACCACTCACATTGGTGGTCATGCCGGGAGGGGCCATGCCCAAATGGCCGTTGACGCGTGTCGGGTTGAGCGCCGTGCTGATGTTGTCGATCGATGTTCCCCCCAGCACGACAAAGCTGGCGGCTGTTTTCAGGTCGATGGGGGACTGTCCGATCTGTGATCCCGTGGTAAAGCTCCAGCCGACACTGCTGGCAAGGTGCGTGCCTGTGGCGTCGGTTGCCGCTGTGGTGATGGTGGCGGTAAATTGCGTGTTGGCGGCCAGCGGCGCCGTGGGTGTGAAGGTGGCTACCGTGTTGCTGCTGTCCATGCTGGCGCTGCCGGACACGGGTGTGCCGCTGACGGTTTCCTTGACGGTAAACGTGGTGGCAGGTGACACGAGGGTGGCCGGGTTCATCGGCTCACTGAAGGTGGCGCTGACGCTTCTGGGTGCCAACGAGTTGTCAGGTGTCACCGTGCTGATGGCCACATTGGTCGCGGCACTGGTTGGGCTTGACGTCAGGACGGTTGGGCTACCGCTGGGCCCTGACGGCGCGGCGCCGGGCAACACCGTGCCCGTCGCAGCAGGGGCCAAATTGGCGGTGGAGGCCGCGGTGCCGCCGCCGCCGCCGCATCCGGTCACGATGAAGGCCAGCAGCCAAGCGGCGAGCCCAACAAAAATGGGGGAATGGCGCTTCTGATTGTTCATGTTCTGCTCCCTGTCGCCTGGGTCTTCCCAGTGCGCGTTGTTGATCGATCCAAGAGTTGGACTGTCAACTTTATTGCGGATAAAAAATTGCGAATTCGCAAAAGAGCAGAAGATGCCTGGCCGCATGGATTGCCGCACTATGTTCGCAAGCCCGTTTTGGTATTGCAATTGCTATATTTAATATAGCTACTTGCGCTTTATAAATAAGGGCCAGAGCCCTATTTGTCTTGCAATGTATGCCCCAGTCGCAAAGACAGGTTTTCGGCGCAGCGTTTCAGGGCGGTCACCACTTTGCCGTCGGGGGTCAGGTCGATCATGCTTTTGACGCCAATGGCCAGCACTGACAGGGTGAGCTCGTGTTTGAAATTGAACACCGGCGCTCCGGCGGCGGCCACGCCTGGCACCAGGTGGTAGTCGTTGACGGTGGACACGCCGTCGCGGCGCACCTGTTCCAGCATGGCTTCGATGCCTGCAGAGGTTTGCAACTCAGCCGGTAAGGACAGGGTGGCGCGCTCGCGGCCAATCAGCGCCTCGGTGGTATTGCGCGGCAAATAAGCGGCAAACACCCGGCCGCTGGCCGAGGTCAGCAGTTGCAATGCACTGCCGGTGACCACGTTGACGGTGATCGGGCGGTAGGGCCGCAACGAGCGGATGATGACCGGGCCGTTGTCGCTCCACACCGCCAGCGCTGTGGTCTGGTTGATCTCATCGCGCAGGTCGGCAATGGCTTGCAGGCCCAGCTTGACGCGGTCCAGCCGGTCTACCGCCACCAGCCCCAAGCTCAGCGCAAATGGCCCGAGGTCATAACGCGAGGTCATCGGGTCTTGCTCGACCAGGCCGGAGCGCACCAGGCTGACGATGTAGCGGTGTACTTTGCTGGCCGGCATGTCGGCCGCCGCGGCGATGTCCTTCAGCATCATCGAGCGGTGACCGCTGCTGATGGCACGCAAAATCGTCATGCCAATTTCGAGCGACTGCACGCCATTTTTGCCTTCGGTGTCGCGCGCGGTGGCGTCCGTGTTGTTGCTGAGCGGCATGGACAGTGTTCTCGGGTGGGCTGGCTTCAGGCGCGCATCAGCGCTTCGATCTCGTCCACGCTCACCGGCACGTCACGGGTAAGCAGCTCGCAGCCCGTCGCAGTGACGATGGCATCGTCTTCGATGCGAATGCCAATGTTGTGAAAGTGTTCTGGCACGCCGTCACCCGGGCGCACGTAAATGCCGGGCTCGATGGTGAGCGCCATGCCGGCGCGAAGGATGCGTGCCGGGCGGTCTTTGATGAGTTCACCCGTGAGCGCATCCTTGCGCGTGCTGACCTGGCCCAGCTCTGACGGCTCGGTGTAGTCGCCGCAGTCGTGCACGTCCATGCCAATCCAGTGGCCGGTGCGGTGCATGTAAAACGGGAAATAGGCGCGTTTTTCGATCACGTCGTCCAGGCTACCGACCTTGTTGGCGTCAAGCAAACCCACATCCAGCATGCCTTGCGCCAGCACTTTCACGGCCGCATCGTGCGGGTCGGTGAAGCGTGCGCCGGCTTTGGTGGCGGTGATGGCGGCCTCTTGGCTGGCCAGCACCAGCTCATACAAGGTGCGCTGCGGGCCAGTAAAAATGCCGTTGGCGGGGAAGGTGCGGGTGATATCGCTGGCATAACCGTCTAGCTCACAGGCGGCGTCAATCAGCACCAGCTCGCCGTCGCGCACCAGGCCACGGTCGGCGCGGTAATGCAGCACGCAAGCGTTGGCGCCAGCGGCCACGATCGAGCCATAGGCGGGAAACTGCGAGCCGTTCACGCGGAATTCGTGCAGCAGCTCGGCTTCCAGGTGGAATTCACGCACCTCTTTGCCATCGCGCAGCATGTGGGCTGACCGCTGCATGGCGCGAATGTGGGCTGCGGCGCTGATCTGGCCCGCGCGGCGCATGGTGGCTTGTTCAGAGGCGTCTTTGACCAGCCGCATCTCATCGAGCACGCCGCACAGGTCGCGCTGCGTTTGCGGTGTCAATGCGCCGTAGC
This sequence comes from Rhodoferax sp., assembly GCF_028688795.1. Taxonomy (GTDB): domain Bacteria; phylum Pseudomonadota; class Gammaproteobacteria; order Burkholderiales; family Burkholderiaceae_C; genus Rhodoferax. The sequence continues at coordinate 26,420 of NZ_JAQTXM010000009.1, forward strand.
GCACACGGGCGCGCAAGTGGCCAAGCCAGCCGTCGACACGGGTTTCTAGTCCTTTGTGGGTGGCAAACGGGTACCAGACGGCGTCGCGGCCGTCCAGCAAGGCGGGCAACTTGGCATCCAGCTCGGTGACCGAATAGGCGGCGTCTACCGCCAGTGCATCCAGGGCCGCGTCAGGCCCGAGCCGGTAGCCGTCCCAGATTTCGCGCTCGGTGTCCTTGGGTTGGCAAAACAGCGTGCTGCTGCCGTCACCCTGCACCACCAGCCAGGCTTTGGGTTCGGTGAAGCCGCTCAGGTAGTAGAAGTAGCTGTCTGGCCGGTAAGGAAAATCGCTGTCGCGGTTGCGCTGCTGCTCTGGCGCGGTGGGGATGATGGCCACGCCGTTGGGGCCAATGGCTTTGGCCAGTTGGGCGCGACGCTGCTGGTAGAGGGATGATGGGTTCATGGCGTGTCTTGTTGCTGGTGAATGGGGTCAGGCGTTGAGTTCAGCCAGTCTTTGTGGCGTGCCGACATCAGTCCATGGCCCCGCGTACAACTCGGCTGACACCTGTTGATTGTCCATGGCGCGGCGCAGCAGCGGGGCCAATGGGGCCTTGATGCCTTGCGGGTTGCCTGCGCCAATGTCGCACCAAGGCGCCTCGAACAGGGCACGCCGGTACAGGCCAATGGTGGAGTAGGTGTAGCGAGGTCGCGGATCGTCTTTGGGCAGATTCAGCGCCAGCATCAGGCCATCTGCCCCGGGCTGCAGGCCAAAGTCGCCGCCCGGGTTGTGCGCCGGGTTGGGCACCAGCCACAGGTGGGCCAGCATGCCGCTGGCGACAAAACGGTCAACCGATGTTTGGGCAAATTCAAAGCCCGGCGTGAACACGTCACCCGCCAGCACCCAGAACACCTCGGCTAATTCCGGCAAGGCCCGCACAATGCCGCCGGCCGTTTCCAGCGCGCCGCCAAAGTCTTGACCTTCGTGTGAGTAAACAATGGTCAGGTCTGATGGATGCTCTGCATTCAATAGCTGTTCACGCAATCTAGACAGGGGCTTGAGGCTGAAAACATCATTAAATGTCTGTGCAATCTGGGTGCCGAGCCAGGCGGTGTTGACCACCACCTGCGGGCAGCCACCGCGCAGCAAAGCCTCTAAATGCCATTGCATCAGATGCTTACCTTGCACTTGCAGCAGGGGCTTTGGGCAGGTGTCGGTCAGCGGGCGCATGCGCTCGCCACGGCCTGCGGCCAGCAGCATAGCGGTGATGGGGCGGGTTTGTCTGGCGCTTGAGGTCATGGTCATGCGGTGAAATTTGCAGCGGGGCAAGGCATACCCAATTAAAACTCAAAGCCGACCAATTGAAAGTGAGGGTCTGTCTAATTTAAATTAACACAACGCTGCTTAGCGCCCGAGCACTCTAAAGCCAGCGCACTGACCCCCGGTAGGCGTGCCAGGTGGCGTGACCCAGCAGCGGCCCCATCAGCAGCAGCCCCACAGCCCAGGGTAGTAGCAAAGCCACAGTGACCAAAGCGGTGATCAATGCCCCCCACAGCAGCATGACACCGGGGTGGGTCACCACCACCTCAATGCTGCCAATGGCGGCGGTGATGGCGTCGGTGTCGTGGTCCAGAATCATCGGGATCGACACCACGCTGATGGCAAACACCAGAGCCGCAAAGGCACCGCCCACCAGGGTGTAAACCAGCACAAATTCCCAGTTGTCCGGGTTGAAAACGGCTTGCGCAGCACCGATGGAAGACGGCAGGCCAGCGTTGAAAAACACCGCGATGACCACCAGCGACGCCCGGCCCCACAGTAGCTCCAGCACAATCAACACCCCCACCAGCAAGCCCATGCTGCGCAGGTGCGAGCGCCAGCAGGTCATGGATCTGGCAAAGTCGGCGGGCAAACCTAACTCGCGGCGGCGGCTCACCTCATACAAGCCCATGGCCAAAAACGGCCCCAGTAGCAGGCAGCCCGAGGCCATCATCATGGTGTATTCGGTTTGGGTGCGAAACACAACACCCAACAACACGGCCATGCCCCAAAACGCCAGCCCATAAAACAGGCTCACGCCCGGGTTGGCAGTGAGGTCGCGCCAGCCCAGGCCCAACCAACGCGGTGGTGCTGACCAAGTCAGGGAGATGACTTCCTTGGGCGGTGCCTCTGAGGGCGGCGGCACGTAGAGTGGCGGGGGTACTTCGTCTTGAAAATTGCTCATTACTGCAGCTTAGCGAGTCTGCAGGGGTTCGGCTATTGAGGAAAACACCAGTCCCACCGGGCTTGGCATGACCGGTGTGGCACCCGCTATCATTCCATCACCACCTACTGATTGGAGCGCGCTATGGCATTGATGGACTTCATCCGCAAACAATTCATTGACATCATCCAGTGGACCGAAGATTCGGATGGCACGCTCGCGTGGCGTTTTCCGATGGCGGACATGGAAATCCAGAATGGCGCGCAACTGGTGGTGCGCGAAAGCCAAATGGCGCTGTTTGTCAACGAGGGCAAGGCCGCCGACGTGTTTGGCCCCGGCACCCACAAGCTCACCACGCAAACCCTGCCGGTGCTGACCTACCTGAAAAACTGGGACAAGCTGTTTGAGTCGCCCTTCAAAAGCGACGTGTACTTTTTCAGCACGCGCCAACAAGTTGACCAAAAGTGGGGCACACCGCAGCCCATCACCATTCGCGACAAGGACTTTGGCGCGGTGCGCCTGCGCGCCTTTGGTAATTACAGCTTTCGGGTGGCCTCGCCTGCGTTGTTTCACACCGAAATCTCGGGTACGCGCGAGCGTTATGAAACGCTTGATCTGGATGGCCAACTGCGTGGTCTGGTGCTGCAAAACATCAGCAACGCTGTGGCCAGCAGCGGCATTGCGTTTCTGGATTTGGCTGCCAATCAGCTGATGTTTGCGCAGGCCTTGACGACACAGCTGGCGCCTGAGTTTGAAAAAATTGGCTTGAAGCTCGAGGGCATGACGGTGCAAAACGTCTCGCTGCCCGAAGAGTTGCAAAAGATCATGGACCAAAAGATTGGCATGGGCATGGTCGGCAACGATATGGCCAAATTCATGCAGTACCAGACGGCGCAGGCCATTCCGAAATTCGCTGAAGGCGGGGGTGGCGGCGGCAGTGGCATTGCCGGGGATGCGATGGGGCTGGGGGCTGGTGTGGCGCTGGGGCAGGTGTTGGCACAGAACCTGGCATCTGGCTTGCAGGCGGCGCCAGCTGTGGCAGTGCCCGCTCAGGCGGCAGGCATGAAGGCTGAGGATGTGATGGCTACGCTTGAGAAGCTGGGTGAGCTCAAGGGAAAAGGGATATTGACACAGGAGGAGTTTGACGCGAAGAAGGCTGAGTTGTTGAAGAAGCTGGTTTAGTTTTGCGTTTCTAGCAGGTCAGCAAAAAGCAATGCAACATGGCAACTGACCCACAGCAACGGGTCTACCAAGCACCTTGCCCGGGTTGCGGCGCACCGGTCAACTTCACCAGCGCCCAGTCCACCCACGCCATCTGCGGCTATTGCCAAAGCACGGTGGTGCGAGACGGTGAAACACTCAAGCGCATCGGCAAAATGGCTGAGCTGTTTGACGACCACAGCCCGCTGCAACTGCAGAGCAGCGGTATCTGGCAGGGGCAAGCCTTTACCTTGGTCGGGCGGCTGCAATACAAATACGCTGAGGGCACTTGGACCGAGTGGTACGCGGTGTTCACAGACGGCAGCAGCGCGTACCTGAGCGAAGACAACGGCGCGTATGTGTTCGCCATGCCGCAGGCCACGCCGCCCAATCTGCCCGAGGCTGTTGCATTCAGGGTCGGGGCCAGCACCACCCTCAGCGGTCAGCCGTTTGCCGTTGCCTCTAATCAGCAGGTGATGCTGTTGGCTGCGCAGGGGGAGTTGCCGCATTTGCCCGACTTGGGCCAGCCGTTTGCCATGGTGGAGCTGCGCAGCCAGGGCTCTAGCAGCGATGCCAATTCGGGCAGTTTGATTGGCTCCAAACTCATCGGCGGTAGGTCTGAGGGCGCCGCAATCGCATCCTCCGAGCGTGTGCTCAGCATCGACTACAGCACCGAGGTGCCCACCTGCGCCGTGGGGCAGTCGGTGCTTCTGGAAGACCTCCAGCTGACCGGTTTGCGTGGCGAATCGGTCAAGGATGAGAAAGGCCGGCAGTTCAACTGTCCCAACTGCGGGGCTACTGTCGCGGTGCATCTGGACAACAGCCAGAGCATCACTTGTGGTTCGTGCAACAGCCTGATTGATGTGTCGGGTGGCATGGGCGGCGAGCTCAAGCACGCCCTTCAGGACGAGCCAGTGCGCCCGCTGATTGCTCTGGGCAGCACCGGCGAGTTGCAGGGCGCGTCCTGGCAGGTGGTTGGTTTTCAGCACCGCATGGGCGTCGACCCGAGCGACCCCGACGAGCACTTTGGCTGGGAAGAGTACCTGCTGTACAACCAAAAGCGCGGCTTCATTTTTCTGGTGGATTCGAGCGAGGGCTGGAGCGTGGTGAAGCCCTGCACCGGGGCCCCTGCGCTGAGCGATAACGGCCGCAGTACCACCTACCTTGGCACGCGTTACGCGCTCAAGGAAAGCTACCAGGCCGAGACCAGTTATGCGCTGGGCGAGTTTTACTGGCGCGTGTCGCGCGGGCAAAAAACCAGCAACCGCGACTTTGTCAATGGGGCCAATCTGCTGAATCTGGAGCAGTCGCCCGATGAGGTGACTTGGTCGGTGGGCAGCAAGATAGACAGCGACAAGGTGGCCAAAGCCTTCAAGTTGGAAAATAAGAAAGAGATGTTGGCGCGCAGCGATGTCGGCGCCACCAGCGCCAATGCGGCGATGAGCGTGCGTACCCTGATCATCATCTTTTTGCTGCTGCTGTTGCTCTCGTTGATCATCAGCCGCTGCTCGGCCTGTGACCCCGCCAAAGAGAACTGCAGCTCGTCCTACAGCTCGCGCAGTTCAGGCGGCTCGTTTGGCGGCTTTTCAAGTGGCGGCGGGCACAAATAGCGTCCGCTGTCATGTCATTTTTTGAAGGAGATCCACATGGGATTTGAATCGTTAAAACCAGGCCTGCTGCTGGGCTCGGTGGTGTACGCCTTGCTGGGCGTGGTCATTTTCTGGCTGTGCTTCATCATCATCGACAAGCTCACCCCCTACAACCTGTGGGAGGAAATTGTCGAGAAGCAAAACAAGGCGCTGGCCATGGTGGTGGCAGCCATGTCGCTGGGCATCTGCATCATCGTGGCCGCAGCAATTCATGGCTGAGGTCTGCCTCGATCGGAGACCATAGCGTGAACACGCTAAAAAGGTTCTGGGGTAATTTGCGCACCAGTTTCTGGTTTGTGCCCTTTTTGATCGTTGCGTTCAGCATTGCCCTGGCGGTGGCATTGATTGCGGTTGATTCCACTGTCGGTGATCGATGGCTGAACCGCTGGCCGCGCCTGCTCGGGGCCGACGCAGTAGGAGCGCGTGCGATGTTGTCGACCATCGCGGGATCGATGATGACCGTGGTTGGGGTGACGTTCTCCATGACCCTGGTCACGCTGGCGCTGGCCTCCAGCCAATACAGCTCGCGCATTCTGCGGAACTTCATTCGCGACCGCGTCACACAGGTCGTGTTGGGTATCTTTGGCGGCATCTTCACCTACTGTCTGATCGTGCTGCGCACCATTCGCGTCGGTGAAGAGTTTGGATTTGTTGCCAGCCTCGCTGTGTCCTTCAGCATTGTTCTGGCCATTGCCGGCATTGGTGTGCTCATCTACTTCATTCATCACATTGCGTCGTCGATCCAGGCGTCGAGCATCATTGCGGTGGTGGCCGATGAGACGATGGACGCCGTGGATCGGCTCTTCCCCAGCGCGCTGGGCCAAGCCGCTGGCGATGACGAGGCAGACCAAGTGTCTCGCACCGCACCGCAGCGCGTTTGGCAATCGGTACCGGGTATCGGCAATGGTTATATCCAGAGCGTGGACGGCCGCGCGCTCATGCGCCTGGCGTGCCAGCACAAGACCATTGTGCGGATGGAACACGGTATTGGGACTTTCCTGGTTCACGGAACACCCCTGATCTCCGTGGCACTGGACTCCCCGCCAGACGATGAACTTGTCGCGTCCCTGCAGGCGGCCTACACCATCAGCCGTCACCGCACGCTGGATCAGGACTGCGCCTTTGGTATCCGCCAGATCGTGGACATGGCCATGCGGGCGCTCTCACCCAGCGTCAACGACACCACAACAGCCATCATGTGCGTGGACTATTTGACCGCCATTCTTTCGCGGCTGAGCCTGCGTGACATTCCTTCGCCATACCGCTTTGTGGACGAGGAGTTGAGGATGATCGCCGTCGGGCAAACGTTTGCCAGTCTGGTGTCCGAGTCATTCGATCAGATCCGCGGCAGCGCGGGAGGGAATACCGCCCTGCTGTTGCGCCTGCTAGGCGCCGTTCAAACCATTACCAGCCTAACGGCCAGGCCACTGCGCCGCCAGGTACTGCGCGAACAAGTGGCATGGATCGCTGAACTGGCCGGTCGCACCATCGAGGCACCGCACGATCTGGGCCGCTTCTCAAATCGGCTGGCCCAGGTGATTGAAAGTTTTGAAACGGTGCCCGCTGCGCCGGCCACGCAGCGCTGAAGTTTTGCCAAAAAAAGGATCCCAGCCGACATTGAAGGCTACCGACAGCGCCGACTCGTTATGCGCGTGGCGTGACTCTGGCCAAAGCCTCGAAGCCAGAAATCACATCGAACAACTCCTCGTCAATGCCGCTTTGGCGCAGACGGTGAAACGAGCGGTTCAAGTCTTCCAGCAGTTCGTCAATGTTTTTTTCAGCACGTTGCATGGCAGCCAGCCGGCTCGCGTTTTCGCTGGCCAGGGATTCGGCGCAGGCCCTGAAAAGCGAGACGAACAGGTATTCCTGCACGAAGGCCAGCAAGGTCGCGGTCCCGCCGCTCATGACCTCCGGCCAAATTTTGGTTGGCCAGGCCGTCGCTGTCAACTCACGCCGCCAGACCTCATCCAGTGGCAGCAGTCGCTGGCAGGCGGGGCTGTAAATCGCCCCGGCGTGGGGGCTGTTGTGAAAGATGTAAACCTGAGTGATCTCACCCTTTTCACGAAGCGCTTCAATCTCGATCAAAACCTCCCCGACCAGCGGCGTGATGGCGCCAATAGAGCCCGGCAGAATGAAGCTTTTGCCGACCTGCAAGTTCGTTTCCGTCAATCGCGACCGTATGCGTTCACCGACCGTCCAGACGGACTTCTGCTCTGGCAAATCCGCCAGCGTTTCAACGACAAAATCGGCCATCAAGTCGTTGAACTGTCCGACCAGGCCCTGGTCGGAGCCAAACACGACGGCGGCTATTGGCCCGGTTTCCTTGCCCTGCATTTGTGCCGGGGCCGCAGGCCGTTCGATCTCGCGCAAGGACGCGGCCAGACCCAGTTGCACCGTCCGGTAGTAATCATCCAGCGCACCCACGGCGCGCTCGTATTGGGTGATGCTGCTGGCCGCCACAGCTTTCATCGTGCGCACCACGGACTGAAGGTCGCCCGCCGTGCCAATCTTGCGACTCAGGCTGGCGCTGGTGTCGCTCATGACGATGCCTTGTCGGCCGACCTGGTTGGGGCGCTGATGTCCGTTTCTGCCTTGGGCACCGTCTCGGGCTGAAAGCTGTCAAGCGCTGTGTGGGCGATCTGGAGAATGGCATCGCGATCTGCATCGCTCAATTTGGCGGTGGTATTAAAACGTGCTTGCAACTCGTCGGGTAGCTTGGCCGCTGCTTCGCGCACCGTCAACTCAGCCTCTGGCATACGTTCAAGCGGCACGTTGTCAAAAAGCTTTTCGGTCAATGCCATGAGCACCGCAATTTGTGCTGCGACAGACACCGGCGAAGATTCGGGTTGCTTGAGGCAGGCCCGAATGCGGCGTCCGTGCTCGATGATTTTGGTGGTGCTTTCATCCAGCCTGGCCCCAAAACGGGCAAAGGTTTCCAGTTCCTCGAACTGCGCATAAGCTAGCTTGAGGTCGCCGGCCACCGCGCGGTAGGAGGCGCGTTGCGCCTTGCCGCCCACCCGCGAGACAGATTTGCTGACATCAACGGCCGGCAGCACGCCCAGCTCGAACAGCGATGGCGAGAGGTAGATCTGCCCGTCGGTAATGCTGATCAGGTTCGTGGGAATGTAGGCCGAAATGTTCTGCGCTTCCGTCTCAATGATCGGCAAGGCCGTGAGTGAACCGCCACCGCGCTCCTGGCTTAGGTGGGTCGCGCGCTCCAGCAGGCGCGAATGAATGTAAAAAATGTCACCAGGAAAGGCTTCGCGCCCAGGCGGGCGGCGCAGCAGCAAGGAGAGCTCGCGATAGGCTCGGGCATGCTGTGTCAGGTCGTCGTAGACGATCAACACGTCGCGACCCGCTTCCATGAAATGCTCGGCAATGCTGGTCGCGCAGTAGGGCGCAATGTAGGCCAGACCCGGCGGATCATTGCCCTCGGTGACCACCACCACGGTGTATTCAAAAGCACCCTTGTCCTTGAAAATGGCGACCGCTTTTGCCACAGCCGATGCGCGCTGACCAATTGCACAATAGACACACACCACATCCTTGCCGCGTTGGTTGAGGATGGTGTCAATCGCAATCGCGGTCTTGCCGGTCTGCCGGTCACCCAGAATCAGTTCGCGTTGGCCGCGCCCGATCGGAATCAAGGCATCGACCACCTTTAATCCGGTCTGCAGCGGCACGGTCACGGGCGCGCGGTCCATGATGGGCACGGCGGGGCGCTCAATGGGAAGATGTGCGCTGGCAGCTATCGGCCCCAAGCTGTCGAGCGGGCGGCCGAGCGGGTCAATCACCCGACCCAGCAAGCCATCGCCCACGAGGGTGTCCATCACCCGGCCGGTGCGCTCGACTTTGTCGCCCGCCTGAAGGCGCGAATAATCGCCCAGCAGCACGACACCGATCTCGCTCTCGTCCACATTGAAGGCGATGCCAAACACCTGACCTGGAAACTTCACCAGTTCGTCAAAGCCCACACCCGGCAGGCCGGACACCATGGCGATGCCAGTGGAAACACTGGTGATCGTGCCCACCTCCTGCGGTGTCAGGTGCGCCTGGTAGGCGTCGCGCCCTTGGCTCAGCCCGGCAAAACTGTGGTCCAGGACACTTTGCAGGCTGTCAGTCGGCGCGCTCATGGGGCTTTCTCTGGCACGGCCGCATCAACTTGCGGCGCCGCCTGTTCCTTGATGAGTTCGCTAATGTGTTGTTCCAAAGACGCAAGCATGTCTGCGATGTTCCAGGCCACCTTCCAGCCATTGGCATCAAGTTCGATGCCGCTGATCAAATCCGGCGTGGTGTCGAACTGAATCTGGATGTCGCCCGATAAGGTTTCATTGAGCGCGCTTTGTATCGCGGCCCGCTGCGTTGTGGACAGTTCAAAAGCGCTTTGCACGCGCACCGGGTTGGACACTGCTTTCAGCGCCTTCGCAAGGCCCGCCTTGGCCGCATCGTCAAGCTCTCGCAAGCGCCGCGTGAACACCTCGCCCATGCGTTCTTCAAGGCTCACACCCGCCAGATCAGTCAGCACCTTCTTTGCAACGGCAAACACTTCTTCTCGGCTGCGACGGGCAATGTCCTGGTGCAGGGTTTGCAACTCGCTGGCCAAGGCGTCTTGTTTCTTGGCGTGCAAGGTGTCGGCCACTTGTCGCGCTTCGTCGAGCAAGCGTTGGCGCTCGGCCTTGGCTTCGTCTTTGGCTTGTCCAAGCAATTCATTTCGCTGGCGATCAAAGTCCTCGTTCTTCTTTTGAAACTCGTCGCGCTCTTTTTGCGCTGCGGTTTGTTTCAAGGCAGCGTCGGCCAGCGCCAGGGCGATTCGCTTCTCCCGCGCGTCGACGGCGTCGAGGACAGGCTTGTAAAGGAAGCGCTTCATCAGCCACACCAAGACGAGAAAGTTGAGCGCTTGCGCCCCAACGGTGAACCAGTCAAACAGCATGGCTTACTTTCCGGCAACCAGGGCGATGGCTTGATTCCAGAACGGGTTGGCAAAAATCAGAATCATAGAAACCACGAAGCAGTAAATAGCGGTGGATTCAATCATCGCCAGACCGACAAACAAGGTGCGTGTGATGGTGGCCGAGGCGTCGGGCTGCTGCGCCAGTGCTGTGAGCGCCGTGGCTACGGCACGGCCTTCGGCAAATGCGGGGCCCATGGTGCCAAAACCTGTGGTGATGCCAGCAATGACGATGGATGCCACTGCGATGATTGTTAAGCTGTCCATAGCGAGTCCTTTGAAGAAGTTGAGGTTTAAAGTTCGGGCGCCAGCTCAGCGTTGGGCTTGGGCTTGCGCACATGGGTGGCGGCGGCGATGTAAACCGCCGCCAGGATGCTGAAAATATAGGCCTGCACCATGCCCGTGAGCAGTCCCAGTACGGTCATGACGATCGGAAAGATGAAGGGCGTGATGCTGAGCAGAATGCCAATGATCATGGCCCCGCTCATCATGTTGCCAAACAGGCGCACCGCCAACGCCAGCGTTCGTGAGATTTCACTGATGATGTTGAACGGCAGCATGAGGACAGTCGGCTCAATGTAAGTCTTGAGGTAGCCAGCCAGGCCTTGGTCTTCAATGCCGAACAGCGGCACGGCCACCATCACGCACAAGGCCAGCGCGGCCGTGGTTGACAGCGAACCAGTTGGCGGCTCGTAACCGGGAATCACCGTGCACAGGCTGGCCATGGCGACAAACAGAAACAAGGTGCCAAGAAAGCCGATGTATTTGCGTGGATGGCGCAATCCAACCTCTGCAATTTGCTTTTCGATGCCGGTTACGACGATCTCCAGCAGGTTCTGCCAGCGCGAGCGGGTGTGGTCGGTGGAAAGCTTGCGCGTGATGAGTTTTGCGCCCACGGTCAGCACGAACATCAGTGCCCAGGTGTAGAAAATAGTGGCGTTGAGCTTGAAAAACCCGTATTGCCAGAAGATGATCTCATCGGGACTAAGGTGCATGGCTGGCCTCCGGCGACCGACGAATCTGGTTTTCTTCAGGCAAGCGGGTCAACCGCGTCACGAGCTGGCGCGCCAGGAGAAAACCAACCAGGCAACTGAACATGCGCTGCCAGTCGCCGGCTGAGACCAGATAGAACCCGGTCATCGTCACACCCATTCTCAGCAAAAGGCTGCCAAACACCCAAAGCGCGGGCTTGGCAGATGCAAGACTCTTTTTAACTGTCCACCACAGGCCGCCAAAAAAAATCGCCCCGAGCGCCCCGCCCGCCATCCATGCCAGCAGCAGGGCCAGTGTGTTATTCATCGCCATTTTCTTGTTCCTCTCGCATCGCTTGGTCTTCCTTGCTGACCCAGTGCCAGGCATTCAAGCAGCCCAGTGTCAGCCCGGCCATTAACAGTGCCAGCGTCCAGGTGCGCCCCCCGGGATAGCGGCGGTCCAGCCAGAGACCCAGTGCCGCCCCCAGCAGGGTAGGCACCACGACCGCCCAGCCAACCACCCCCATCAGCCCCAGGCCAGACCACACCCCTGGCGTGGCGTTGCGCTGTGCCTTGAGCTTGCGCGCGGCCTTGACGCCAACCTGTTCGGCCAGGCTGGGTTCAGTTTTCAAGGTTTTCTTGGCGTCTTCAGTCATGTTGAAAGGTCGCAAAGCGACGCAGAAAGCCACTTTCTAGCTTCGCCATCACTGAGCGCACGTTTTGCTCATGTGCGTCCAGCGCCAAAAACTCTTTCTCCACCGCCTGACGCAATTGGCTGAGGTCCGCTCCGCCCATGGCCCGCCGCACCGAAACCAGCACGTCCGGCCCGGCCTTGACCAGCACCCCGCCATCAACGGCCACAAAAACCTCGCCTTCAGCCGCTGTTTCATAGATCAGGATGCCTGGCGCAAGCGCCGCCACGCAATCCCGTCGGTGTGGCAGCAAGCCAAACGAGCCTGACCGGGTCTCCGAGACGATGCGTGACACGCCGGTTTTTTCGGCAAACACCTTGAAGGGCAGAAGAATCTTAAGATTCATGGCTGTCAGCCGTCTCTTTTGAGCCGGCCTTGGTCTTAGCTTCGTCAATCGTCCCGATCATGTAGAGCGCACTCTCCGGGACATCTTTGAATTCATCGCGCAGGATGCGTTCACACCCAGTCAGCGCATCTTCCAGGCTGACCAGCTTGCCCTGCATGCCGGTGAACTGCTCGGTGGTGAAAAACGGCTGGGTCAAAAACCGCTCCAGACGGCGCGCCCGCCCGACCACGTTGCGGTCTTCCGGCGACAACTGCTCCAGCCCAAGCATGGCAATGATGTCCTTAAGCTGCGCATATTGGGCCAAGGTGCGCCGGATTTCTTGCGCCAGCGCGTAATGCCGGTCACCGACGATGCCCGGTGTGGCCATTTTGGAACTCGACTGCAGCGGATCGATGGCCGGATACAGGCCTTCACTGGCGCGTTTGCGCGACAGCACGATGGACGCAGAGAGATGTGAGAAGGTGTGCACGGCGGCCGGATCGGTGAAATCGTCCGCAGGCACATACACCGCCTGAATCGAGGTGATGGCGCCGGTGTCGGTGTTGGCAATGCGCTCTTCCAATCCCGACAATTCGGTGCCCATCGTGGGCTGGTAGCCCAATCGTGAAGGCATCTGTCCCATCAGGCCAGACACTTCCATGCCGGCCTGGATGAAGCGAAAAATGTTATCGATGAGCAGCAGCACGTCACGGTGTTCGTCGTCGCGGAAGTATTCGGCCATCGTCAGCGCTGCATGGCCGACACGGAATCTGGCGCCCGGCGGCTCGTTCATTTGACCGAAGATCATGACCATGTTGGGTAACACGCCGGCTTTTTTCATCTCCCGGTGCAGCTCTTCACCTTCGCGACAACGCTCACCAATTCCGCAAAAGATACTCACCCCGGCCTGACTCCCGACCATGTTGTGAATCATTTCAGTCAGCAGCACGGTCTTGCCCACGCCCGCCCCGCCAAAAAGACCGGCTTTGCCACCGCGCTCCAGTGGCAACAGCACATCAATAACCTTGATGCCGGTCTCGAAGATTTCAGATTGCGTCGAGCGCCTTGCCAGCGGCGGTGGCGCCCGGTGCACGGAGCGCCATTGCACATCGGTCGATGCCGGCTCACGGTCAATGGCGTTGCCAAACACGTCAAACATGCGTGACAAGATTTCTTTGCCAACGGGTGCTTTGAGCGGCCCGCCACTGTCTAGCACCGGCATGCCGCGCGCCAAACCCTGCGTGGGTGTCAGTGCAATGGCGCGCACATGGTGCGCATCACGCTGGGCCAGCACTTCAAGCACGATGAGCCCATCAAGTGCGTTCAGCACGGTGTGGATAGCGGGTAGATTTTTGTCAAACCGCACATCCACCACGCTGCCGCGCACAGCCACCACGGTACCTGAATTCATACGCCCCAGACGACATCCTTGCCCGCCTGCGCGCTGGTTTTGAGCAAATCGATGAAAGGTCCTGCGCGATGACGCAGCATGACACTGTCGCCGTCAACCTCAACCACAAGCTCGGCATCCTTGCTGCGCTTGGCTTCAGCGGCCTCGTGGACCACAATGGCTGCTTCCAGCGCTGCGATAGCGGCCGGGATCTGGGCCACCGTGATGATGCCTTGTGCTGCGGGCTCCTTGCCAACAATGGTCAACATTTGATCGCCATTGGCCTGAAGCATGATGACCTCGCCGGCGGCCTGGGACTTGAATTTGTAGATCATGATGAACCCTCCATTAATTGATGCGGTTTGTCAGGACATTCCCTCGTTTAGGCAGCGTAGACACGCTCTGCACTTTCTTCACAGATAAAAATCAGGGATGCCCAACAACATATTCACAATTCAGGATAGTCGTGACAATCGTGGCCGTCTGTATGGTGCACCACATAGGCAATTGCTCTTCGGCCAGGTACTTGCCACTTGTTACATGGTTATGAACGAAATTGCCATCCAGCCTTAATTCCGTATGCATAAGCAGCGATCAAAAACGAATCAACCGGCATGATTGACACGCAAGATACCGAAGCCCGTCAACCCAACGCCCCGCGCCCACTCGAAGTCGCGCTGTTGGCGTCGGTCTTCGTGGTCTCGGCCTGTGGGCTGGTGTACGAATTGGCGGCGGGTGCGTTGGCCTCCTACTTGCTGGGCGACTCGGTGCTGCAGTTTTCCACCATCATTGGCACCTATTTGTTTGCCATGGGTGTGGGCTCGTATTTGTCTCGTTTTTTTGAGCGCCAGTTGCCCGCCCATTTTTTACGGATAGAACTGCTTGTAGCCCTTATAGGTGGAGCGCTACCAGCTCTGTTGTTTGTAGCAAATGCAGAGCTTCCGGGTGCCTTCAGATGGCTGCTCTACGGGCTGGTGCTGATGGTAGGCACGTTGGTAGGGCTGGAGATTCCGCTTGTCATGCGCATTCTCAAGAAAAACGTGGCCCTGAAAGACCTGGTGTCGCAGGTGCTCACCTTTGATTACCTGGGCGCGCTGGCGGTGTCGCTGGCTTTTCCGCTGGTGCTGGTGCCCCAGTTGGGCCTGATCCGCACCGGCCTGTTGTTTGGGCTGATGAACGCGGCGGTAGCGGTGTGGGCGCTGTGGCTGTTTCGTGATGAGTTGCGCCAGTTCAAGGCGCACGCGCTGGCCTGTGGGCTGACGCTGGTCGCACTTTGCGCTGGCATGGTCAGCGCCGATCACATCACCACCTGGGCCGAAGACAAGCTGTACCAGGACCGCGTGGTGCTGGCCCAAACCACGCCCTACCAGCGCATCGTGTTGACCCACGGGCCGGGCGAGGGCCGTGCGGGCTACCGGCTGTTTCTGAACGGCAACCTGCAGTTTGCCCAGCGTGACGAATACCGCTACCACGAGGCACTGGTGCACCCGGTGATGGCCGCCTATTCGGCCACCGGTGGCGCGCCCAAAAAGGTGGCGGTGCTGGGTGGCGGCGACGGCATGGCGGTGCGTGAAATTCTGAAATACCCCGGGGTAGAGAGCGTCACGCTGGTCGAGCTTGACCCGGCCATGACAAAGCTGTTTTCAGAGCAGTCGATGCTCACCCAGCTCAACGCCAATGCGCTGAAGTCGCCCAAAGTCAAGGTGATCAACGCAGACGCCTTCACTTGGATGGAAGGCACGCCTGAGGTGTTTGACGTGATCGTGGTGGATTTTCCCGACCCCACCAATTTCAACATTGGCAAGCTCTATACCAATTCTTTCTATGCCCTGCTGGACAAACACCTGGCGGCCAGCGGCTATGCGGTGATCCAGACCACTTCGCCACTGGTGGCGCGGCAAAGTTTCTGGACGGTGGTGGCCACCATCGAGTCTGCCGGAATGACTGCCACGCCATACCACGCACATGTGCCCAGTTTTGGCGAATGGGGCTTTGTGGTGGCCAGCCGCCGGCCGTATCGGCTACCGACCGCCTTGCCCGAGGGGCTGCGGTTTTTAAGCCTGCACAGCCTGCCTACCTTGTTTGATTTCCCACAGGACATGGCGCGGGTGCCCGCTGAGGTCAATCGCCTGTCAAATCAGGTACTCGTGACCACCTATGAGGCGGAGTGGGGACGCGTGGCGGCGCGCTGACAGCGCAGGCGGTGTCGCCGACTTATCCTGCCTGTACCTGGTTACGTCCGTAGCGTTTGGCCAGGTACAACTGGGCGTCGGCGCGGTCAATCAGCTTGTCCAGGCTCACGTCTTTGGCGTATTGCGTCACCCCAATGCTGGCGGTGCAACCCATGGCGTCTGGTGTCTGCGTCAGCTCGGCAATTTGCCAGCGAATGCGCTCGGCCAACAGCCTGGCATCTTCCAGCGCAGTCATGGGCAGCAGCACGATGAATTCTTCGCCGCCCCAGCGGGCCAGCACGTCGCCGGCGCGGCAGGTTGCGGCCATGGTCTGGCTCACCGCCACCAGCACCGCATCGCCCCCGCTGTGGCCCCAGCGGTCGTTGACCTGCTTGAAATAGTCAATGTCAAGCATCAACACGCTCAACGGGTGGCCATTGCGCTGCGCCAGCGCCCAGGCGGATTTGCTTAACTCAAAAAAAGCGCGGCGGTTATACAGCCCGGTAAGCGCGTCGTGTTGTGCCAAAAATTGGGCATTCAGGCGGGTGGTCTGCTCCCTTCGAAATTGTTGCGCCAGCGCCAGGGCCAGCAGCATCGCCTCCAGCAGCAGGCCAACCTCTACCGCGTGAAAATTGACTTGGGTGAACGCAATCACACCGGCAACGGACAGGGTCGTCAGCGCTGAGCCAAACACCCCGCACACCATGGCGGCAAAAAAGAACCGTCCGGCGGCTTGCCCGCTGCGCAAGGCATAGGCGCTCAGGGCCAGCATCAGCCCATTGAAAGACACGACAAATCCAAACCCCAGCCAGGCTGCGGCCAGATGGCTGTCTAACAACACGCAAAGCCCCATGCCCAGCGCCGCCGCGATGGAATAGGCTTTCAGCCCCAGCTGAACCCGTGGTAAGCGCTTGGGCAGCCCCAAAAAGCGGCTGGCAAACATGAAGCCCGTGATGCCGTAAAGCACCATGAAAACCAGAATGACGTAGCGTTGGATGTGGGGCTGCCCAGGCCAAACCCAGGCAAACCCATGGCCGGTGTAGCTGATGTTGGCCGCAACAAAACACAAGACGTAGAGCGAATAAAACAGAAACCGCAACTGGCGCAGCCCGGCAAACAGCGCCAGGTTACACAAGGCCAGCGCCAGCAGGAAACCGTAAAGTGCACCGTAGGCATAGTGCACCACCGTCTGGCTTTTTGCGGCGTCATCATCGGTCTGCAGCGCAAGTGTCAGCTGCAGCGGGTCGTGCGTCTGGGCCCGCACAAAAATGGTGTTCAGGCCTGGGGTCAGCAGCACGCGCACGCCTGTGTACAAACCGGCTGACACGCCCCGTGCGCCAGGGATCGCATCGCCGCCATGCCACTCAAAGGTGGTTTTCTGGCCTTGCACCACAAACACGTCAAGCTGGTCGGTCCAGTTTGGACTCAGGTCCAATCGATACGCCAGGGCCGCCGAGCCCGTGTTGAGCAGTTCAAGGCGTGCCCAGACAGGCCTTGCGCCCAGTCCAAAGTTGAGCACCGGCGTGGTACCAGCGCTGAACTGGCCGGCCTCAAAATGCTGCCGAGCCTGGGCCAGTGTCAGCGGGGCTTGCGCCTCAACATGAACATCGGCGTGTTGGCCCAACATGCCGCCGGGCAATCTGGACAAATCCAGCGGCGCGGCCTGCACCCACGCGCCCAGCAACAGCACCAAGGCAGCAAGCAGGTGCCGCAACCACCCGCGTATGGCGCAGCACCGGCGGAACACATCAGCGGTAAATTGGGTCTGGGTGGGCATCGTCACGGCTCAGGTTGACTCTGGTTGCGCGACCACGGGTGGGTCTTTTTGGGCGAGGCGCGGCGTTAGCGTAGAAAATCAGGAAAACCAACAGGCGGTGATTGTGAACGATGATCACGAGCCGCCGCGTAGAGGACAACCATGAGCAAAGCCTTCACCAAAGAATCTGACAGCGACGATGACGACGACCTGGTGTTGCCAGCGCTGCCCCCGGGCGGCAAAAACTACATCACGCCACAAGGCTTTGCCACGCTGCGCGCCGAGCTCAAAGCGCTGGTGGAGGTGGACCGCCCCAAGGTGGTAGAAGCCGTTTACTGGGCCGCCAGCAATGGTGACCGCTCGGAAAACGGCGACTACATCTACGGCAAAAAACGCCTGCGTGAAATTGACCGCCGGGTGCGCTTTCTGATCCGGCGGCTGGAAGTTGCCGTGGTCGCCGACCCGCTCTTGCACGCGGGCGACACGCAAATCTTCTTTGGCGCCACCGTGACCTATGCCGACAGTGAGGGCACCGAGCGCACCGTGAAGATCGTTGGTGTTGACGAAGCCAACAGCGCTGGGGGCGAGGTCAGCTGGGTGTCGCCCATCGCCCGCACCCTGCTCAAGGCGCATGAGGGCGACGTGCTCAAGCTGGTGATGCCGGGCCGGGTCGATGACATTGAGGTGCTGCAGGTGAGCTACCTCGGGACGGCCTGAGCCCGATGGCGGTGGCCAACGCCTTCAACCGACGCAGCTTTTTGCTGTCTGGCATCGGTGCCGGCCTAGTCGGTGCAGGCTGCCGGCCGCCTGACGCCAACGCGCACATCACGGGTGTCTTCACCGGCATTCGCTTTGATCGCGGCCACCTGCTGCAGGCGGCCAAAACCTGGCCTGTACCGTCTGTCACCCGCACCACCGATGTGCTGATTGCTGGCGCTGGCGTGGCGGGCCTGGCTGCAGCACGGGCCTTGCGGCTCAAGGGTGTAGAAGACTTTGCCCTGCTGGAGCTGGAAGACGAGGCTGGCGGCAACGCCCGCGGTGGCGCGGTAGCTGGCTTGGCCTGCCCGCTGGGCGCGCACTACCTGCCGCTGCCCGGTGACGACGCTTGGGAGGTGCAAGACCTGCTGGAAGAGCTGGGGCTGCGCACGCGTGTGTCAGGCCGCTGGGTGGTTGACGAGCGCCACCTGTGCCACAGCCCGCAAGAGCGCTTGTTTTTCAACGGTGAGTGGCAAGACGGCTTGCTGCCGCTGCAAGGTGTGGCGGCCGACACGCTGGCGCAATACCGGCAGTTCTCGCAACTTGTGGCGCAGGTCAGAGCCCAGGCCAGTTGGCGTATTCCTGCATCAAAAGAGCCTCTAGGCTCTATTAAACAAGCGCTAGCAGCTATTAGTTTTGAGTCATGGCTGGCGCAGCACCAGCTCACCGACCCACACCTGCGCTGGTACCTGAACTACTGCTGCCGCGACGATTACGGTGCCGGCATTGGCACCGTGTCGGCTTGGGCCGGCTTGCATTATTTTGCCAGCCGCCATGGCTTTACGGCACCGGGCATGGAGACCGCTGAGCGTGAAGGCCTGTTGACTTGGCCCGAAGGCAATGCCTGGCTGACGCGCCGCCTGGCTGCACCGCTGGGGCAGCGTCTGCACACGGGCCAGGTGGTGCTGCGCATCGCCAATGTGAAACATGGAGTGGAGGTGGACGTGTTCAACACCGCCACCCAAACCACTGAGCGTTGGCAGGCACGCCGCGCCATCGTCGCCTTACCAATCTTTGTGGCGGCGCGGGTGGTGCAAAACCCACCCCAATGGCTCCTGCAGGCTGCCGCAAGCACGGTGTATGCACCTTGGCTGGTGGCCAACATTCACATCAACGCCGCCCTGCAAGACCGCCCCGGCGCACCACCCAGTTGGGACAACGTGCTGTATGGTGATGGCCTCAGCGCCCCCGGCCTGGGGTATGTCGATGCCACGCACCAAAGCTTGAAGCCCGTACCGGGCGCCACAGTGCTCACCTATTACCGGGCGCTTGGTGATGTGGTGGCGGGAGTGGCAGGCGGCAATGCGGGCCGCCATTGGTTGCTGGCGCAGCCGTGGGCCAGCTGGCGCGACGCAATTCTGGCGGAACTCTCGCAGGCGCACCCCGATCTGGCCAGCAAGATCACCCGCATCGACCTCACACGCTACGGCCACGCCATGGCAGTGCCTGTGCCAAAAAATAATGGCCAAATTGGCATGCAGCCCTTATTGGGTAAGCGCAAGCAGCTACACAATTCAAAGCAGCACCAAATCAGCCACGAGCGCATCAACTTCGCCCACAGCGACTGGGCCGGCTACTCGGTGTTTGAAGAAGCGTTCACGCTCGGGCACTGGGCGGCGTGAATTAGTCCCGCAATGCCAAGTGCTGTGCCAGCAAGATGACATTCTTGATCTCCAGCTTTCGGAACACTTCTCGAACCTGGCTGCGAATGGTCTCTGGCGAGCGCCCAAGTTTGTTGGCCACCTCTTTCTGCGACAGGCCATCCACCAGCAGCTTGGCCACCAGGTATTCCCGTGTGCTCAAGCTGTCAACGGGTTGGCGCGGGCGCGCCTTGATGTACAGCAGGTCATTTTCAAGACTGCGCCGCACGATGACTTTTCGACCCAGCACCTGGTTGTCTGCCAACAGATGCGCCAACAGGGCTGCGGGCAATGTCTCGGTGTTGTCCACGCGCCAGTCACACCCCAGAAGCTTCCAGAACGTCGCGGTGGCGTGGTAAATCATGCCTCGTGTGTCCGCGATGGCAACACACCAGCGCTCCCGCGCAATGTCACCCGACAACTTGTCTAAATGGATGATGCGATTGATGGCCAGTGCCTGCATCAGGTGCGGCGCCAGGCTGGCCAAAATCTGCGTCTCGTCTTCGGTGCAAAGTCCGCGTGGGTCTTCGCGATAGAGCGAGATCCAATGCGTGAATTTTGTGATGGGATGGATGTCGCAGGTGATCAGGTAATTTCGGTGACCGAATTCATGACAATACGCGCGAATGTCGGTTTGATCAGGCCCGCCCAGGTCAAGGTCGGCATTGAATGCAATGGTCATGGTCTGCTGTTGGGTCACTTGCGCGGCGGCAGTGTCCTGATGCTTGACCTTGTTATAGGCCAACAACATGGCCTCTGAGGCCTGGTGCAAATGCGTGCTGTGCTGGTCAATTCCGGCTGACGTCATGGTGCCTGTTCCCCACACGGCCGAGTCAAAGGGCAGGCTTTTCTTGAGCGCAAAAAGAATGGCATCCTGAAACTGCGAGACCGGCAACTCCTGTGCGAGCCGATAGATGGTCAACAGCAAATTGCTGTAGTGGGAAAGTAGCACCGTTGGTGGTTTCAGCATCGCTATTTGCCCAGTGGCCTCAAGGACGGCTGAGGGGTGCCAGCCAATGCGCCTCCTTGACTTACGCGCAATGGTACTTGGCCTGCTTGGGGTCACGGTAGCACAGCTACTACCGGGCGCTGGCGTTCCCTGATCTGGCCACCCCTACCACCCGTATCGACCGCACCCTTCACGGCCATGCCATACCAGTTGCACAAAGCCCGAAAGATGCAACAACTGTGACAAGACGTAAGCAAATGCCTTGAAATGGCTGAAGTTTAAGAACACCTTAAGACAGCATTTTTAGCATCCACGGTTCTTCAACTTAAGGAGTTAGTTTGTGAATTTAAGAAAAAAAGCGGATCAATATCATCTGACGTCCATTGCACTGCATTGGTTGATGCTTGCCTTGTTTGTTGGCGTGTATGCCAGCATTAATTTGCGCGAGCTTTTTGACAAAGGCACGGTGCCTCGCGAAGCCTTGAAAAGCGTGCACTTCATGCTGGGCCTCGTTATGTTTGGCCTGGTTTGGCTGCGCCTGGCCATGCGTGCGGTCTACCCTGCGCCACGCACGCAATCTGCTCTGCCGCAGTGGCAGGCGATGGCAGCCAAACTGGCCCACCTGGCGCTGTACGCCATCATGATCGGTATGCCGCTGCTAGGCTGGCTGGTCCTGAGTGCCGCAGGTAAACCGATTCCATTTTTTGGTTTGGAGCTTCCCGCCCTGATCGGGCAAGATAAGGCGTTGGCCGGTCAACTCAAGGAAATCCATGAGGTTGTAGGGACGGCGGGCTACTTCCTGATTGGCGGCCACGCGGCGGCAGCCTTGTTTCATCACTACATCCAGCGCGACAACACGTTGCTGCGCATGTGGCCTGTTTCCAGAAAAATGGCCACATGACATGCCGAGCAGGGCCGGTGCTTCAGGTCACCACGTGCGGGTTGGCCAGTTCGCCGCGTTGCAGGCTGTGGTGGGTGACCTGCTGCGGCTCAAACAACGCACACAAGGTTGCCATCAAAGCGTGAGCCTTTGTCGTGTGGTCGCCACCAAAATTGCACACATAGACATCCAGCGTCACGGCGCGGTGCTCGGGCCAAGTGTGCGCGCACAGGTGGGATTCAGCCAGCAGCACGGTGGCCGTGACACCGCCCGGGCCGTGTGGCGTGGCGGGAAAAGTGTGAAACAACTGTGCCACCGCTTGCAAGCCTGAGGCGTTCACGGCTTGCACACAGCGCTGGCCCAGCAACTGCGCATCACACAGCCAGGCCTCAGCGCAGGCGCAGCCGTGCAGGTCTGCGGTCAGGTGCAGGCCTTGCATGGCGTGTCACGCCGCTTGGCGTCTTGCAATGGCGGTGTATTGTTCATTGTTCAGGGTGTTGCGATGGTCATTGCGCTCATCGCTGCGCAACGGACACCTTGCCAAACGCGGCTTGCGCCTCGCGTGGCAGGCAGCGCCAGTAGACCGGGTTGGCATCCACTGTGCCACCCAGCTTGGCGGCGGCGTGCCAGCCCCAGCGTGGCTCATATAAAAAGGCGCGGGCCAGGGCGACCAGATCAGCGTCACCCGCTTGCAATATCGCCTCAGCCTGTTCTGGTTCGGTGATCAGGCCCACGGCGGTGGTGATCATGCCGGTGCTTGCCCGAATGGCACGCGCAAACGGCACCTGGTAGCCAGCGCCCAGTGTAATTTTTTGCTGTGGTGACACCCCGGCAGACGACACATGCATGAAGTCGCAGCCCGCCTCTTTCAACTTCTTGGCAAACGCCTCGCTTTGCGGCAAATCCCAGCCCCCGTCAACCCAGTCGGTGGCGGACAGCCGCACCCCCAGTACGCCATCAAACGCCGCGCGTACGGCGGTAAAAACTTCCAGCGGGAAACGAATACGGTTCTCAAAACTGCCGCCATAAGCATCGTCGCGTTGGTTTGCCAGAGGCGACAAAAATTGGTGCAGCAGGTAGCCGTGCGCGCAATGCAGCTCAATCGCGTCCACGCCCATGCCATCGGCACGCCGCGCCGCCGCCACAAACGCGGCCACGATGTCACGCAAGCCCTGGGCATCAAGCGCGTGTGGCGGTGCCTCATGGGGCAAATGCGGCAGGGCTGACGGGCCCACGGGCTGCCAGCCGCCTTCTGCAGCTGACAGCAGTTGCCCACCACGCCACGGCACGGCGCTTGCGGCTTTGCGCCCGGCGTGCGCCAGTTGCATGCACACCGCAGTGTGTGGCGCCAGTTTGCGGGCACGCTGCAGGTGATCAGCCAGCGCAGCTTCGGTGCAGTCGTCCCACAGGCCCAGGCAGTTCGGGGTGATGCGGCCCTCAGGCAGCACAGCCGTGGCCTCAATGGTGAACATGGCCGCGCCGCTGTTGAGCAGGTTGCCCCAGTGCATCAGGTGCCAGTCGGTGGCGCAGCCATCGATGGCCTGGTATTGGCACATGGGCGCCACCACCATGCGGTTGGGCAGCGTGATGCCGCCGCGTCTTGAGGGCAAATGCAAAGGGGTAAAAAGCAGTCTCATGGCAATCTGTTCAGTCGTTGAAATATGTCTCGGCGGCAGCTCACCCAAGGTGTTGGCCATCATCTGACAAGGGACGCAAAGCATAGCCCAAACCCGCCTTAGGTGGCTTGCGCTCGTGGCATCAGGCAGGCCAGTTTGGGGTCGCGAATGCGTGCGCCTCTAAAATGAGCGGCTAATCCATTCGCTAACTCGTTCGTCTTCCTACCTCTGCGGAGCATTCTCATGGCTGAACCCACCCAAGCAACCCAAGAACAATCCACCGCGGCAGGTGTCAGCCGCGTTGACATGGCCAACGCCATTCGCGCACTCGCCATGGACGCTGTGCAAGCCGCTAATTCCGGCCACCCCGGCGCGCCCATGGGCATGGCCGACATGGCCGTGGCCCTGTGGGGCAGCCACCTCAAGCACAACCCGGCTAACCCCAAGTGGTTGGATCGCGACCGCTTTGTGCTGAGCAACGGGCACGGCTCCATGTTGCTGTACGCGGTGCTGCACCTCACTGGCTACAAGCTGCCCATGGCCGAGCTGAAAAAGTTTCGCCAGCTGCACAGCAAAACCCCCGGCCACCCTGAAGTTGACGTGACCCCTGGTGTGGAAACCACCACCGGCCCGCTTGGCCAAGGTATCACCAACGCGGTCGGCATGGCGCTGGCGGAAAAGCTGCTGGCCCAAGAATTCAACCGCGATGGTCTGGACGTGGTCAACCACCACACCTACGCGTTCATGGGCGACGGCTGTCTCATGGAAGGCATCAGCCACGAAGCTTGCGCGCTGGCTGGCGCCTGGAAACTGGGCAAATTGATCGCCCTGTACGACGACAACGGCATCTCGATCGACGGGCAAGTGGCCCCTTGGTTCATCGATAACACCGCGCTGCGTTTTGTGGCCTATGGCTGGAATGTGCTGGGCCCCATCAACGGGCAAGATGCGGAGCTGGTGGCTGCCACCATTGCCCGCGCCAAAGAAACCACCGACAAACCGACGCTGATCATCTGCAAAACGGCCATTGGCGCCGGCAGCCCCAACCGCGCAGGCACATCCAAAGCCCACGGCGAACCATTGGGCGCAGAAGAAATCAAGCTCACCCGTGAAGCCATCGGCTGGACGGCGGCGCCGTTCGTCATCCCCAAGCCCATCCAGGCTGCCTGGGACGCCAAAGCCGCCGGCAGTGCCGCCGAGAAGGCCTGGAATGACAAGTTTGCAGCGTACAAAGCAGCCCACCCCGCCTTGGCCAAAGAGCTGGTGCGCCGCATGAAAGGCGAGCTGCCAAAGAACTTTGCCCAGGTGGCGGTCGACACGGCTGTGGCCGCGCACACCAAAGCAGAAACCGTGGCGAGCCGCAAAGCATCGCAACTTGCGCTTGAAGCCTTCACTGCCGCCCTGCCCGAAATGCTGGGCGGCTCAGCCGACCTGACCGGCTCCAACCTGACCAACACCAAGAGCACGCCAGCTTTGCGCTTTGACTCGCTCACTGGTGCGGGCAACGGTGGCCGTCACATCAATTACGGCGTGCGCGAATTCGGCATGGCTGCCATCATGAACGGCGTGGCGCTGCACGGCGGCTACATCCCTTATGGCGGCACGTTCATGACCTTCAGCGACTACAGCCGCAATGCCGTTCGTATGGCCGCGCTGATGAAGTTGCGCGTGGTGCATGTGTTCACCCACGACAGCATTGGCCTGGGTGAAGACGGCCCGACGCACCAGTCCATCGAACACGCCGCATCCTTGCGCCTGATTCCGAACCTGGACGTGTGGCGCCCCGGTGACACGGCCGAGACCGCCGTGGCCTGGGCCGTGGCACTGCAAAACAAGACCAAGCCAACCGCGTTGCTCTTGAGTCGCCAGAACATCCATTACGCCCCCAAAGACAGCCTGGGCGACATCAGCAAGGGCGCTTACGTGCTGGCCGAGCCCAGCGAAGTGGGCCTGAAGAAGAAAGCCCAGGCGGTGATCATCGCCACCGGCTCTGAAGTGCAACTGGCCCTCAAGGCGCAAGAAGTTCTTGCTGCACGAAAGATAGCTGTTCGCGTCGTTTCCATGCCGAGTACAACCACTTTTGACCAACAAGATGTTGACTACAAGACAGCTGTGTTGCCCAAAGGCCTGCCGCGCATTGCGGTTGAAATGGGTGTCAGCGGCGGTTGGTGGAAATACGGCTGTGCGGCCGTGGTCGGCATTGACACGTTTGGTGAATCGGCCCCGGCCCCAGTGCTGTTTGAGCTCTTTGGCTTTACGCCCGAGAATGTGGCTGACACGGTGGAGCAAGTGCTGCGCAAGTAACAAGTTTCGGTATTCGTTTTTTTAACCTCTGGAGAAAAGTATGACGATCAAGATTGGTATCAATGGCTTTGGCCGCATCGGCCGCAACGTGTTGCGCTCTGCCCTGCAAAACTTTCAGGACATTGAAGTGGTTGCCATCAACGACCTGCTGGAACCCAGCTACCTGGCCTACATGCTGCAATACGATTCAGTGCATGGCCGTTTCAAGGGCGAGGTCTCGGTAGACGGCAACACGCTCATCGTCAATGGCAAAAAGATTCGCCTGACGCAAGAAAAAGACCCGGTCAACCTGAAGTGGAACGAAGTCGGTGCCGACATCGTGATCGAATCCACCGGCATTTTCCTGGACAAGGCTGGTGGCGAAAAGCACCTGGCAGCAGGCGCCAAGAAAGTGATTTTCTCGGCACCATCCAAAGACGACACCCCGATGTTTGTGTTTGGCGTGAACGACAAGACCTACGCTGGCCAAGCCATCATCAGCAATGCCAGCTGCACCACCAACTGCCTGGCGCCCTTGGCCAAGGTGGTTCATGACAAGTTTGGCATCAAGCGCGGCCTGATGACCACCGTGCACGCGGCCACCGCCACTCAAAAGACCGTGGACGGCCCAAGCAACAAAGACTGGCGTGGTGGCCGTGGCATTCTGGAAAACATCATCCCAAGCAGCACTGGCGCTGCCAAGGCGGTGGGCGTAGTCATTCCTGACCTGAACAAAAAGCTCACCGGTATGTCGTTCCGCGTGCCAACCTCCGACGTGTCGGTGGTTGACCTGACCGTCGAGCTCAACACCAGCGCCACGCTGGCTGAAATCTGCGCCGAGATCAAGGCACAAAGCGAAGGCGCCATGAAAGGCGTGCTGGGCTACACCACCGACAAAGTGGTGGCCACCGACTTCCGCGGCGAAACCCGCACCAGCGTGTTTGATGCCGATGCTTCCATCGCGCTGGACGGCACCTTTGTGAAGCTGATTGCTTGGTACGACAACGAATGGGGTTACTCCAACAAGTGCCTCGAAATGGTGCGCGTGGTCGCCAAGTAAGCCTTTACAGCTTGCTACACGGCCCTTGCCAAGCGTTGGCAAGGGCCTTTTGCTTTTGGAGCCTCCAGTGAGGCCAGCGGACAACAAAAGTCCATCGCCTTCAGCGGCTCAATTTTTCCGGATTCCCCATGCTCACACTTAACTTGGCCGACTTCTCCCTTGAACACTTCATGGCCTATTACTGGCAACAAAGGCCGGTGGTAATCCGCCAGGGATTCGCGCATTTTGAAGACCTGATTAGCCCCAATGACTTGGCTGGCTTGGCCATGGAAGACGCGGTGGAGTCGCGGCTGGTGTATAAAAAAGACGAGCAGTGGCAGGCAGAAAACGGCCCGTTTGAGTCGTACAAACGTTTTGGCAAAACCGGCTGGACGCTGATTGTGCAGGCCGTCAACCATTACTCGCCCGAGGTGGCCGAGCTGGTCAAACCCTTTGATTTCATCCCCAAGTGGCGCCTGGATGACGTGATGATCAGCTACGCCACGCCTGGCGGCGGTGTTGGGCCGCACATTGACTTGTATGACGTGTTCATTTGCCAGGGCTCGGGGCGGCGTCAATGGCGCGTCGGTGACAAGGGTGACCACAAACAATTTGCCGCACACGCCGCGCTGCTCCACACCGAGCCGTTCGAGGCCATCATCGACACAGAGCTGCTGCCCGGCGACATTTTGTACATCCCGCCAGGTTTTCCGCACGACGGTGTCACGCTGGAAGAGTCCATGAGTTATTCGGTGGGTTTTAGGGCCAAATCGGGCTGCGACATGCTCAGCGGCCTGGCCGATTACGTGATCGACAAAGAGCTGGGCAAAACCCTGCTGGCCGACCCCAAGCGGCTCATTGCGCACCACCAGGGTCAGATTGACGCCAGCGACTTCACGCTGATTCGCGCTAACCTGCAAACCCTGCTGGACAACGACACGCTGATGGCTGACTTTGCCGGCAGCTACTTTTCAAAAACCAAATGCACGCTCGATTTGCAGCCGTTGGATGAGCCGCTTGAGACCTCCGATTTGGTCGACATGCTGCAACAGCAGCCCTTGGTGCGCACTGGTGGTCTGCGCTGCTTTTACGTCGATGCCACCGTGGTGCAAGGCGTGTGTTACGTGGATGGCGAGCGTTATGAATTTGGCCCAGACCTGCAGCAGGCCGTCATCAACCTGTGTGACAACGACGAGTTGAGTGAGGCACTGCTGCACGCGGCCTTGGAAAACGCTGAATTTTCCCGCCAGTTCACCGAGTGGGTGAATGGTGGGTTCTGGTATTTCAGGGATTGAGTTGCCACAGGCACTTCAGGCACAGGCTGATTGTTTTATAAATAAATAGCCTGTAGCCCTTTATTTGTAAGCGCTATAAGCTACTAAAATTATAGCAAATAACACTGATTATTCAGGCACACAAATTTGACCGCGCAGCATGGCGATGGCCGTGCGCACGATGAGCATGGTGACCAGCGCCAGCAGCACGGTCAGCAACACCGGCACCAGCATGATGAAAAAGCTGCCACCCACTTTTTCCAGCATCACGGTGCTGGCGATGGTCATGGCCGCCAACGGGAACGAATAGGCCCACCACGGCAGGGCAAAGGTCAGCTTCACAAAGTATTTCGCCTGAAAAAACAGCAGCAGCGTGGTGAACAGGGCAAAGTAGTAAAAAATGCGTGCCGCGTCGTCTATGGCGCCGTTGTGAAACTTGACCCAGGCGATAAAGCCCACAGCAGGTGGTGCAATCAGGATGAATAGCGTGGGCAACATCTTGCCGGGCACCATGGGGTGAAAGAAAAAACGATTCAGCAGCACGGCCAGCATCGGCAGCCACATCACCAACCCAATGCTGAAGTAAAACCAGGACACCTCGGGAAAGCCCAGCGGAATGCCTGCAATCGGCACCAGAATGTTGCCCACAATCGGGATGAACCATGCCGGGTTGCTGTGCTGCACCTGAAACTTTTCATGGTGCATCCAGTTCGACAAAATAGCCAGCGTGAACAGCAACTGCGCGGTGCTTCCAATAACCCACAGGTACAAAGACACGTCAGGGTAGTGCCCCATGAGTGCAACGGCCACCAGCAACATGCCAATTGACATAGTCGGAAAAAAGCTCATGCGAATCGGGTGGTTGAACTCGGCGATCACGTGCTGACGGTGCAACACGAACTTGGCCAGGTAGGCCAAGCTGATCAACGAAAACACCAAGACAGTGAACGCCAGCAAGGCAGAACTGGCTGACCCCGACCAACCCCATAGGTGTTCGACTTTTTCAACTGCAATGGTGGTTCCCGCCAGCCCCATCACGGTAGAAAACAAGGAAACCGGCAGGTGCTCAAGGCGGCCATGCGAGGTGGCAGAAGCTGTGGTTGTGGTCATGTCAATGAATCTCAAGTAAATTACTCAAGTATTGATAATACCTCTAGGGGTATAAAAATCAATGTGACAAGAGTCACTGACGCCTGCGGTGGGTCTCAACCACCGGGGGCCAAATCACCCCCGCTGCGGCACCACCAGCCCGCGCACCACGGCTGGCCGCGCCACAAACTCTGCCAACGCCCGCGTCACATGGGAAAAGTCCTGCATGCCTACCAACTCGCCCGCCTGGTAACGCTCAATCAGGTTGCGCACCCAGGGGAAGATGGCCATGTCGGCAATGGTGTAGTCGTCACCCATGACCCAGGTGCGACTGGCCAGTCGGTCGTTTAGCACGCCTAGCAGGCGGCGGCTCTCGGCGGCGTAGCGGTCACGCGGGCGCTTGTCTTCATAGTCTTTGCCGGCAAAAATCGTGAAGAAGCCCAGCTGCCCAAACATCGGGCCAATGCCGCCCATCTGGAACATCAGCCACTGAATCGTCTCGTAGCGCGCGCCGCCATTAGAGGGCAAAAACTGCCCGGTTTTTTCGGCCAGATACAGCAGGATCGCACCCGATTCAAACAGTGCCAGCGGTTGGCCGCCCGGGCCGTTGGGGTCAAGAATGGCCGGGATTTTGTTGTTGGGGAAGGTGCCGATGAACTCGGGTGAGAACTGGTCCTGGGTCTCAAAACTGACCAAATGCGCCTCATAGGGCAGACCGCATTCCTCCAGCATGATCGACACCTTCACGCCATTTGGCGTGGGCAGCGAATACAGCTGCAGGCGCTCCGGGTACTGGGCGGGCCATTTCCGGGTGACAGAAAAGCGGGCGATGTCAGGCATGGTGGTTCCTTGGTGTGGGGTGAACAAAGGGCAGCGCCGTGGGGTGGATATGGCTGAAAAGTTGTCTGTATTTATCTATTCACAAAATATCATAAGTAATTGAATAAAAACAAATAATCAAGATTTTTATCTATTCATATAATGATTCATGTCTAACCAGAATGACCTCACCCAAAAAGCCCTGCAAGCCTTGCGCAGGCAGGGCAGCGTGCTGTCCAGCGCCGAGTTTCAGGCCAGCCTGGGCGTGAGCCAGCCCACGGTGTCACGGGCATTGTCACCGCTGATCCAGTCGGGGCAAGTGCAAAAAGTGGGCGCGGCGCGCTCGCAGCGTTATGTGCTGGCGCGTACCGTGCCGGGTGTGGGCCGCGAGGTGTTGGTGATGCGCGTCAACGCGCTGGGCCAGCCCACACCTTTTGCCCGCATGGTGCCGTTGGAGGGCGGCGCGTTTTGGGTGGACGAGGCCGACGGCGTGAGTGCGCTACACGGCGGCCTGCCTTGGTTTCTGGACGACATGCGCCCGCAAGGGTTCATGGGCCGCACGTTTGCCCACGCCCACCCTGAACTGCAATTGGGCAGCGACCCGCGCCACTGGAGCGACGACGACGTGTTGCGCGCCCTGACCCTGTTTGGTGACGACTTGCCGGGCAACCTGATCATGGGCGAGGCCGCGTTTGCGCGTTTTCACACCCTGCCCGAACGTGCCTCGCGGGTGGACTCTGCGCTGGACTACCCGCGCTTGGCCGACCAGGCCATGCAGGGCACCCACCCGGGCTCGTCGGCGGGCGGTGAGCAGCCCAAGTTTTGCACGATCACCGCCGGGCGGCCAGTGCTGGTGAAGTTTTCGCCTGCGGGCGACAGTGCCGTAGACCAGCGCAGCCGCGACCTGCTGGTGTGTGAACACCTGGCGCTGCACACGCTTAATTTGGCAGGCATTTCCGCCGCGCGCACCCAGATGTTTACTGGCGCAGGCCGGGTGTTTCTGGAGGCGGAACGCTTTGACCGCACCCCGGCGGCCAGCGGGCCAGTCGTTCAAAATGGCCGCATTGGCATGGTGTCTTTGCAGGTGTATGACGCCGAATACGTGGGTGAAATGGACAACTGGGCCGCCACCGCCAACCGCATGGCGGCGCGCAAACTGCTAAAGCCTGCCGACGCCCGCACCCTGCGTCTGCTGGAGGCCTATGGCCAGCTCATTGCCAACACCGACCGGCATTACGGCAACATTTCGCTGCTGATCCAGGACGACGACTGGGTGTTGTCGCCCACCTACGACATGTTGCCCATGCTCTACGCGCCAGTCGGGGCTGAGCTGGTGGCGCGCGACTTTTGGGCGCGGCCACCGCAGCCCAGCGCCGCCACTCTGCCCGAGTGGGAGCAGGCCAAAACCCTGGCCGCAGCGTTCTGGCAGGCGGCGGCAGACGATGCGCGGGTGTCTGACGGGTTTCGCGCCATTGCGGCTGAGAATTTATACAAAATCAGGCTGTAGCCCTTGTTGAGCAAGCGCCAAGTGCTATTTAATTTGATGCCTGTGTGTGCTCAATAACCCACACACAGGCCCCCGCAGGCTTACGACGTTTGTTGGATACCGGCCAACACCCAGCCGCTGTTGCCTTGGCGTGACTTCATCAGGTGCCAGATTTCATCAAACGCCTCGTCTGGTGCACCGCTGTCATCCCGAATGGCGCCGGTGAAGCGCACGCTGACCAGGTAGCGGTCGGCATCTTCGTCCACTTCTATCACCTGAGTGTTGAGGCTGACCACGTCGTTCTTTTGTGTGGTGGTGCCGCGCTCGGCCATTTCCAGCTTCAACTCGGCAAACATCTCAGGCGTGGTGAACTGGCGAATGTCGTCCAGGTTGCCCGCATCGTTGGCGGCTTGCAGACGAATGAAGTTGACCTTGGCGTTGCGCTCAAAACCTGCGGTGTCGAAGTCAGCGGGAATGCGGCTGATGTTGCCTACCCCGGCGCCAATGCTTGAACCAATACCTGACCCAACGGCACTGTGACCTGCTGCAGGCATGGCTACTTTGTACGCGGCGCTCTGCTGCTCAGACTGGCCTGTGTGGCCCGCCGCGCCGGCGCTTGCATGCGCATATTGCAAGCCCCCTGGCCCTGACGCGTTGGACAGCTTGGCTGCCGCGCGTTTGCGCATGAAGAAGCCAACGGCCACCATGACCGCAGCGGCCATCAAACCAAACATCAGCATGCTGGCCAGTTCTTCACCAAAGCCCAGGTGGGATGCAAGTGCCGCCAAGCCAAGACCTGCCGCAAGCCCGGCCACCGGCCCCATCCATGAACGAGAAGGTGCAGCTGCCGCGCCTGCTGCAGGTGTACCGGCAGCTGCAGCCGACTGGGTGGGCGCGCCGGGAGCTTTGTCAGTGGCCTGGCGTTGAGTGCCCATGGACTTGCCCGAGCCCATGCGCTTGGCTGCCTCCGCATCCATGGCCACGGTGGAAAGGCCCAGTGTGAACACCACGGCCAGCATTGCAAGTAATCGTTTCATGTGAATCTCCTGTAGAAATGAAAGAACGGGGCAAAGATTAGCGCACCAAACACCAATAAAAAAGCAGCATTTAACAGACAGAAACTTCGTAAAAACAAGAAGGTTACGAGGAATTTCAACGCTTGCGCACCGTCATGATTGTGGTGGGTGGCTGGCTGCTGGCAAAGAGCCTGACCTGAACGACAACCCCGCCCTGAAACTACTGCGCCGTGTGCTGCCGGTGAACAAATACTGCGATGGCGAGAAATTCTGGACCGTAGAAAACGGCAAAAGAACCGCCACGCCATCGCTCATGGTGATCTGCCTGATTGCGCTCACCGATGTGATTTTTGCAGTGGACTCCATTCCCACCATTTTTGCTGGCTGCCGTGGCCAACAAGTTTCATTTGCTCAACGACGGGTTGGCGATGATTCTGGTGTTCATTGGCGGCAAGATGGTGTTGATTGATGTGTACAAAATCCCGCTGCTGTTTTCGCTGGGGGCTGTGGTGGGCATCTTGGCCCTGACCACGCTGCTGGACCTGCGCACCGCCCAGGTCGAACCGAAGGGGTAAACCAAAAGGCAGCGTGGCGACATAAAAAACAATCAAATATGGCTATAGACCTTTTGTATAAATCGTGAGCAGCTATTGATAAAGTAGCAACTACAGCGCGGGCTGTAGCAAGCGCTGCACCAAAGGGTGGCTCACTTTCTTTTCAGCGCCGATGGCAAAAAAGTGTTCGGTGACACCCTCGCATGGGCCAATGCGCTGCACTGCGTAATGGGCAAGCAGGTCTTCATGCGCCCACTCAGCCGCTGGAAACACGCCCATACCGCTGGCGCCAAAGGTCATGAGCAAGGCGTTGTCCTCAAATTCGCCCACCACCCGCGGGCGGATCGCGCGTTGTTCAAACCAGTGGTCCAGTCGGGCCCGCACGGCGGTGTGTGCGGTGGGCAACAGCAGGGGCACATCGGCCAGGCTTTCTGGAAAATTTTTGCGGGCGGCCTCCACCACAGCGGCTGTGCCATACCAGGCAATGGCGGACGACCCCAGTGCATGGCTGTAGAGCTTGATGTTGGGGTTGAGCGGCGCAGGGCGGTCTGACAGCACCACGTCGAGCCGGTGCAAGGCCAGGTCGCCCAGCAAATCGTCAAACTCACCCTCTTGGCACAACAAGCGCAAATTCGGCTCAGGGATCACCGGTTGCAACAGGCGGCGCACCACCAGCTTGGGCAAGCCGTCACAAATGCCCACAGCCAGGCGAATGGCGGGTGTGCTCGCCGCATCACGCACCCGTGCTGGCAAGTTTTCACCTAACTGAAAAATCTGCTCTGCCTGCTGCATGGCGGCTTGTCCCGCATCGGTGAGCACCAGCCCACGCCCGGCAGGTTTCAGCAGCGCAAAGCCCAGCGAGCGCTCCAGTTCCCGCACTTGCGCGCTCACGGTTTGCACCGCCATGTCGAGCTTTTCTGCCGCCCGAGAGATGCCGCCTTCTTTGGCCACAACCCAAAAGTAATACAGGTGTTTGTAATTGAAAGGCGTGCTCATGGTCAGGTTTTTAGAGAGTTTAAATAAGAAATTATCTGCTTTTTTAGAATTGATTTTCATCCTATCGTCAGGCTTTCTTTCACTTACCGGAGAAACACATGAAATGCCCAGCCTGCCCTGATGCGACCCTGGTGATGTCTGACCGCCAAGGCGTTGAGATTGACTATTGCCCCACCTGCCGAGGCATCTGGCTGGATCGGGGTGAACTTGACAAGCTGCTAGACCGTGCCGCTGTGGCAATTGCCCCGGCAGCACCGGCTAGCGTGCCAGTGGCACGCAATCGGTCACAACCTGATTTTGAAGACTCTGACTACCACGACGGGCGACGCTACCCACAGGGTCGCAAAAAGTCGTGGTTGAGTGAGATTTTTGATTGAAACCGCGCCCCCAACGCGCCTCTGGCCTGCATGCCATACCACTGCATTTGAGGCCTCTTTTTTTCGCAATACCCCTAGACACAAGGACCAGCATCATGCGCAAATACCCTAAAAACAGCCCGCAGGCCGCCGCCCGAATCATCGCCTTGACCCTGGTCGCCGATGGCGACGTGGGCCAGGCCGAGTTGGCCTTGCTGGATGAACTTGCGGTGCACCAGCAGCTTGGCCTGACGCGTGATGCCTTGCACGCGGTGATTGACACATTTTGCGAGGACGTCTTAACCAGCAAGCCCGTTGCGCTTGCTGATGCCGGCCCGGTCGATGAGTATGTGATGGAGGAATTGATGGGCGAAATTGACGACCCCGCGCTGCGCCGCAAAGTGCTGGACCTGTGTGTCAAGCTGGCCGAGGTTGACGACCATGTGGCCGAGGGCGAATCCATTGTGCTGATCGCCGCAGTGGCGCACTGGAGCCTGCACCACCAGATGCTGAGCCCGGTTGACGCTGAGCCGATTTGATGCCGAGGTTTCACCGCAACTCGGGTGGCCGTGCCCGCTGCCCGGTGCAGGATATTCTGGTGCTATCCGAATCCCAGGCAAGCCCGACCGCAGCGGCGAACTTAACCCGTAGCAGCCGTTGCCATGCGCAGCCGGCGCGCCGCGTCCTCTTCCCTTGCATCGTCAATTTCGCGCAGCACGGCCTGCATGTCGACACTGGCCTGGGAGCGCTCAAAGTGGCCGGTCAGCACCGACTCATTGCTTAATAAACCAGCTTGGTAAAGGCTCCACATCTCCGGCCCAAACTGGGTGGCCAGCAGCGCGGGGGCAAACTGTCCAAAGAAGTCACACAGGTTGGCCACGTCACGCAGCAACATGCGCTGGGCGTGGTTGTTGCCCGCCGCATCCACCGCCTGCGGCAGGTCAATGATCACGGGTTCGTCCACACCATCACCGCCATCTGCCAAGGCCGTGTGCGCCAGCAGGATGTTGAACTCGGACAAGTCGCCATGCACCACCCCGGCGCAAAGCATGCGCACCACCTCTTTGATCAGCGTGGCGTGGTGTTGTAGCGCCTGCTCAGGGGTGAAGGCCACGTCGTTCAGGCGTGGGGCGGCATCGCCGTTGGCATCGGTCACCAGTTCCATCAGCAGCACACCGTCGCAAAAGTTGTACGGTTTGGGTACCCGCACACCGGCGGCAGCCAGGCGGTAGAGCGCGTCGACCTCGGCGCTTTGCCAAGCGGCCTCTTGCTCTTGCCGGCCAAACTTACTGCCTTTGGCCATGGCGCGGGCCGAGCGTGAATTCTTGACCTTGCGGTTTTCGGTGTAGTCCACAGCCTGGCGAAAGCTGCGGTGCGTGGCCTCTTTGTAAATCTTTGCGCAGCGGGTGTCGTCGCCACAGCGCACCACAAACACCATGGCCTCTTTGCCGCTCATCAGCTGGCGCACCACGGTGTCAATCAGACCCTCTTCAATGAGGGATTGCAGTCTGGGAGGTGCTTTCATTCGGGCTTTGTTTCGGTGATGTTGAAGCCGGATTGTCGCGCCCCGGGCATTCCACGCTGCAGGCAAGGCCTTGCCTCTAGACTCTGCACCTTACTTGTTCGCTGCCCACAGCCTTTTACCTTTCATCCTTAAGCTGCCCGCGTGCAGGAACCATCCCATGAGCTTTTTCAAACCATGAACCCAGGTGTGCTTTACGCCGCGCTGGCTTACACCGCCTGGGGCTTGTTCCCGGCATTTTTCAAACAGCTCAGCCATGTCAATGCGTTTGAGGTGGTGATGCACCGCATGGTGTGGTCGCTGGTGTTTTTGATAGGGGTGCTGGCCGTGCTCAGGCGCTGGGCCTGGCTGCGCGACGTGGCGCGCCAGCCCAAGGTGCTGGCGGCGTTTGCCTTGTCAGCCCTGCTGCTCTCAGTCAACTGGTCGGTGTATGTGTGGGCGGTGCAAAACGCCCATGTGGTGGATGCCAGTCTGGGCTACTTCATCTTGCCGCTGGTGAATGTGGCGTTTGGTTTTGCCTTTTTGCATGAGCGCCCGCGCCCGGTCCAGTGGCTGGCGGTGGCAGTGGCCGCATCTGGCGTGGTGTGGCTCACGCTGCAGGCTGGGCGGCTGCCTTGGGTGGCGCTGGTGCTGGCAGCCACGTTTGGCGTTTATGGCCTGCTGCGCAAGGTGGCTGCGCTGGGCGCATTGGAAGGCCTGACGCTGGAAACCCTGCTACTTGCCCCTTTTGCCTTGGGGCTGCTGGTGTGGTGGGCCTGGCATGGGCAAGGTGCGCTGGTGCAGGGGTTTGGGTCGGGCAATGCGCCTACTATGGGCTGGTTGTTGCTGGCCGGGCCGCTGACGGCCATTCCTTTGCTGCTGTTTGCCGCTGGCGCACGCCGCATTCCCATGGCTACGCTGGGCATTCTGCAATACATCTCGCCCAGCCTGCAGATGGCTTTGGGCGTGTGGCTGTATGGCGAAGCCTTTGACCCCGCGCGTGCCATCGGCTTTTACCTGATCTGGCTGGCTTTGGTGGTTTATAGCCTGGACAGCTTGTGGAACGGGCGCAAGCAGCTATCAAAAAAATAGTTAATCAAACACCTATGGCAGAACCCCTGAAAAACCAATACGGCGCCGACGTGCCGCACGCCATTGCCGCCATGATCACGGCGGTGCATCCGGCGTTTAACAGCGCGCGCTTTGTGAGCGAGGCGCTGGACGGTTATGACGTGCTGGAACTGATGCCGCGTGGCAAAAAAATTGCCCAGGCCTTGCGTCAACATTTGCCAGACGATTACGCGCAGGCCGTGGCTATTCTGCTGGATTCGCTGGACCAGCCGCATGGCCGTGACCCCCGCCTGAGCCTGGGCGCGTTTTTGTACATGCCGCACACCATGTATGTGGCGCAGTACGGTCTGGCGCATTTTGAGGTGTCGATGCGGGCGCAACATGCCTTGACGCAACGCTTCACCGCCGAGTTCAGCATTCGCCCCTTTCTAGAGCAGCACACCGAGGCCACCCTGCGTCAACTCAAGGTCTGGGCCACTGACCCGAGCCCGCATGTGCGGCGGCTGGTGTCTGAGGGCACACGCCCCCGGCTGCCCTGGGCACCGCGCCTGCGCCAGTTTCAGGCCGACCCGGCCCCGGTGCTGGCGCTGCTGGAATTGCTCAAGGACGACCCCGAGCTGTACGTGCGCCGCTCCGTGGCCAACAACCTGAACGACATCGGCAAGGACCATCCCGAGGTGCTGGCCAGTACGGCCCAAGCCTGGCTGAAAGACGCCAGCGCCGACCGCGCCTGGATCGTCGGGCACGCCCTGCGGTTCGCCGTCAAGCGGGGTAACCGCAGCGCGCTCCAGGTGCTGGGTTTTGGCAAAACGGCGCAGGTGGCTGTCGGTGGTGTCCAGATCAGCCCCGCCACGCCGGAAATGGGAGGCGCGGTGCATATTGCGTTTGAGCTGACCAACACCCAGGCGCACACGCAAAACCTGCTGGTGGACCTGGCCGTGTATTACGTTAAAGCCAATGGCCAGTCCAACGCCAAGGTGTTCAAGCTCAAAACCCTGGAACTGAAGCCCGGACAGACCGCTCAGCTTGCCAAGAAACTGTCACTCGCCGAGATGACGACCCGAAAACACTACCCGGGCGTTCACCAGGTGGCGGTGATGCTGAACGGACAAGTCCAGCCGTTGGGGTCTTTTGAGCTGCAAAACGGCAGATAAAAACTGTGCAATAGCCTACTGTTCACTTCCGATAGAGGCTGAGGCAGATTTGCACGTTGCCGGCAATGGGTTTATGAAAATGTCTGCCAAATAAGTCTGCCTTCAGCTATGAAGCGGATGCCCGTTCGTGCCGCCTTCGAAGCCAGGCCAGGCCCAGTGCGACAAGCGCCACACCGGCAGCCGAGAGCAGCAGCACATATTGTTTTTGCATAAAGGCAGTTCCGAGATAAACCGTACCCAGCGCGTACGGGATTTCGGTGAGCATCAACGCGCCCAAATAGACACGCAGCGGATAGCCAAGAAGTCCGAAGAAATAGCCCGAAACGTCCGAGGGAACCGCCAACTGCACCAGGACGGCAGTGACGAAGGAGCCACCTCCGGGAATTCGGTTTTCGTAGCGATCGATCCGTCCACTGGACAACATGCGCTGCACGGCGGGACGTTTCAGGCGCCGCCCAACGGCGTAGGTGACGAGCCCACCCAGACACCAACCGCTCCACAACAGAAGGAAGCAACCCGTCTCGCCCCAAGTTTGCACGCCAATGGGGACGAGAAGCAAACCGGAGAAGAACACCAGCATGGCTGAGAGCGCCGCCAGTCCCATGAAAACCAGGGCACCCAGAACAGGGTGCTGGGCAATGACCGGTTCGGCAAGCGCAATACCGGCGACGATCTGGTTATGAACGGGGTCAGACAAGGCCAGCAGCCCGGTGGCGAGCAAGACGGCGATCACAACTGCAATGCGCCGCGATATCTCGGTTGACGAGCCCCAGCGTCCAGCCTGTGCCACATCAGTCTCTTTGGTCAGGCCCTGAGGCTGCGGCGGAAGTGAGGCTGGTGGTGTGGGCATTAAGCGTTCGTGTTGCGGTTCCAGTCTGGGATTATCAGTTGAACCACGCGACCAGCAGCACGAGGCTCAGTTTTCGGTCGGTATGAAGGGTTGCGTCGGAGAGGGCCAGGGTCAGGACGCTGCGTCGAGTGACGCGGCAGGCGCCGCCACTGACAGCAATTCAAACCAGAACACACTGCCTTCCCCCGCTTGGCTTTCCGCGCCAATGGTGCCGTCCATCAACTCCATCAACTCCACCAACTGCTTGGCCACCACGAGGCCGATGCCTGTTCCCTCGACGCTACTGGCATCCTGGCCGAGTCGGTTGAAAGGCTGAAACAACTGTGACAGTTGCGCCGGGTTCAGTCCCATGCCGGTATCGCGGATGCTCACGCGGATGCGACCCACGGCACCCGGTTTGCATGTCACTTCGACCGTGCCCTGCAAGGAGTTGTATTTGATGGCGTTGGTCAGCAAGTTGATGAACACCTGCTTGAGCCGGGTTTGATCGGCCATCACAAAATACGCAAGATCAGCCGGGGGAAAGCGCAGCGTGATGGCCCGCTGGCGCGCCTGGAGCTCAAACATGCTTTGGCATTCGCTCAGGACGGCGGCCAAGGCTACTGGCTCTTTTGACAACGCAATCTGGCGCGACTCAATTTTGGTCAAGTCCAGAATCTCGTTGATCAGCTTGAGTAAGTGCCAGCCAGCCCGCAAAATCTGGGCAATGTTTTCTTGTTGTCTTTTGGTGGGCGGCGGCGTTTCCGAATCCATCAGCTGGGCAAATCCAAGGATGGCGTGGAGCGGACTGCGCAGTTCATGGCTCATGCTAGAGAGGAAATCCGACTTGGCAAAGTTGGCTTTGTCCGCCACTAGTCGTGCAGTTTCAAGCTCAATATTCTTCTCCTGTAGCACCCGGTCCAGGCGCTTGCGCTCGGTCACATCACGCGCCGCGGCAAATACCCCTTGCAGGGTCCTGTCCCGGTCGTAGAAGGTGCTTGCATTAAAGGACACCACGGTTTCCAGTCCATTCCGTGTGCGTGCGGTGAGTTCATGGTTGGTCACCGTTCTTTCACCCAGCACCAAGTTGATGGCAGCCTCAGCACGCTCCGGGTCAGTAAAGTGCTTCTTGAACGGTGCACCAATTAACTCGTCGCGCGTGCAATCCGTCAGTAACTCCATCTGCCTGTTGACGTCGGTGATGATGCCCGCCGGGTCGGTGGTGATGATCGCGTCAATGTTGGATTCGATCAGGGAGCGGGTGTAAAACTGCTGGTCGCGCAGGCGCTGGTTGAGTCTCTTTTTCTCATCTTCAATCAACTTGCGCGCGGTGATGTCGCGCGTGACACCGATGCAATGTGTCAATTTCCCTTGCGCATCCAGCAAGGGCGAGATCGTCAACTCGTTCCAGAACATGCTGCCGTCCTTGCGGTAGTTGAGCACCTCGCCAGCGAAGTTCGTGAGGGTGTCCCGAGCCGAGCGAATGGCGGCGACGGTCTCTGGATCGGTCAATGGTCCCTGAACAAAAAGACACGTGTGACCCATGATTTCTGCTTCATCAAAGCCCGTGATGGCCATGAAAGCGTCATTCACAGAGACGATGAGACCATCAGCGTCAGAGATCAGTACGCCTTGCGACACAGCCTTGAGGGCCAGGTCGCTCACGCGCAGTTTTTCGTTAGCCCGCTCTCTCTCCGTGATGTTGTGAATGATTGCGATCAGAACGGTTTTGGGGCCTGAGGCGATGGAGGTGAAATGCACTTCGACGGACCGGGATTCGCCAGTCGCAAGGCGATGCATTGATACGAAACAGTTGCGCTTGCCGTGCGCAGCCTCTGCCAATTGGTGGGCAACCTGATTCGGGTTCAGGGTGTTGAAGTCCTGGATGTTCATGTCACATAACTGCGCCCGGGTCCAGCCATAAAAAACACTTGCCGAGTCGTTGGCATCCAGAATCTGGCCACTGGCCGGGTCGATCTGGAGAATGACCGCGTTGTTGTGCTCGATGAGCATGCGAAAACGCTGCTCGCTTTCAAACAAGGCGGTTTCCCGCAAGCCCACAATGGCCAACAGACAGTTAAATCCCTGGATAAGGTCACCGATTTCATCGCGGTGTTGAACCGGCAAGGGTTGCAAAGGCTGGTTGGTGTGCGACTGCAGGGCAATGGTTTTGGCCGCTTGTTGCATCGGTGCCAGTTGGCGCTTGAGCACCCACCAGGTCAGCACACCCGTCAGAAAAGTCAGCAACAGGGTGGCGAAAAGCATGCGCAGCTGCATGGCGTGAATCGGTGCAAACGCTTCAGTCAGGGGAAACTTCACGGCCAGAAACCAGCCTGCAGCAGGGATGCCTTTGGCCGCGGTCAACTCAGCTATGCCAGCCGCGTCGAGCGAGGCGCCATAACCCTCAACGCCCTGCATGTACTGGTCAAGCATCGGATTGAGGCCGGTCGCCGGTGTCGGCTGCATGGTGCGGCTTTCATCGGTGGCGGACACGATCAACTGGTGTTGCGGTGCCACCAATAGGTAACCGCCCGTCTTGCCGTAGGGTCGGTTCAGAATGGGCGTCAAAAAGTTGGGCAACTCCAGGTTGACGGTGCCCACCAGCACGCCGGTGACCTTGCCTTGGTGGTCGCGAATGGGCGTTGAGATGCTGAAAATTGGTGCCAGCAGCTTCTTGCCCCATGCCGGTTTGCCGATCATCGAGTGTCCGTCCTTGAGCGGCAAGGCGATGGAGCTTCGGTCCATGTAATTGCTGCCGATGCGTCCCGCCGCTTGCGGTGCATCGGCGATCGCCGTGCCTTGGGCATCTGTGACGAAAATACCGCCGTTAAAAAGGCGCAAAGCAATGACTTGCTTATTCAGTGTGGTCTGCAACAGCGCTGTGTTTTGCAGCACCGTCGGACTGAAGCTTGCGGCAATGATTTCCAACGACTGCAACCGGTCTTCAAGCTCGTGGTCAATCAGGGTCGCCAATTGAGTAACATTTGAAAACTGCTGTTGACTCAGCATGGTTTGCAGGTCTCCCTGCAACATGCGACTGGCGTAAAAGGAGAGCGACCAGAGGCTGACCAGAAAGATGCCCAGAGTAAAAACGAGCACCCTGGACTTGAGCGAGCGCCATTGAACAAGATTCGAGAGCATGGAATTCTTTGTGGTTAAAGACCAGGCGCGTCGGTGCGCCCTGATGTCTTAGAAGATTCGCCGGGCGAGATCGTTGACCCATGACGGGCTCGTCAAAGACGGCCATGAGCCAGGCATTTTGCACTTTGTTGACTGGAAATGGGCTTTTGTCAGGCGGACAACAAAAATAGAGGCGATCTACATTTAGGTTATGTCTTGGCGGTTCTGAAGCGGCCTGCCCATTGCTGCACCCAGGCGCCACCGCTCACCAGTACGATGCCGATCATCACCGGCACGGCGCCCAGCAAAAAGCTTGTCTCAATGGGTTCACTCAGCAGCCAGGCGCCAAACACCATGCCAAACAGCGGTGTTAGAAAAGAAAACACCCCCAATCGCGATGCCAGGTACTTGCGCAACAGCCAGAACCACACCAAAAAGCTGGCAAACGACACCACCAACGAGTGAAACGCCAGGCTGGCCCAGACCGCTGGCGTGGGGTTAAAACGGGCCTGGCCCGTGGCAAACGCGCCGGCCAGCATCAGCACAAAAGCGCCAATCAACTGGTACAGCAGCGTTTGTGTGGCTGGTGCGTTTGACAGGCTTGAGCTGCGCACCACCACCGTGGTGGCAGCCCAGGCCACGCCACCCAACAGCCCCAAAAAATCGCCCCACAACACGTTGCCGGTCAGCGTGTTGGCCGGCGTGCTGCGCCCTAAAAATGTCAGCGCGATGCCACCAAACGCCAGCGCAATGCCCAGCCACTGCAGCGCGCCCAGCCGCTCAGCGGGCAGCCTCCAGTGCAGACCGAGTGCGGCAAAAATGGGTGCGGTGTACAAAAACACCACCATGTGGGAGGCCGTGGTGTGGCGCAGGCCCTCTGCCACCAGCAAAAACTCCAGCCCGAACAGCAGGCCCACCAGCATGCCGGGGCGCAGCGTGCCGTCACCCAAGCTCATGGGCTCATTGCGCCACCACATCACTAGCCCCACCAGCAAGGCCGCCACACCTGAGCGCAGCGCAATTTGCATGATCGGCGAAATGTCGGCGGCGGTGGCCTTCAGCACCACTTGCTGCATGCCCCAAACGGCGCACAGCACCAGCATCAGGGTGATGGCGCGGGTGTCGAGGGCTTGGCGGGTGCTCATTAACGCAATGTGGTGGGGGTTTATCGCGTGACCACCGACCAACCCGCGTGCAGGTTGGTCTTGTCGTTCTCGTAATCCCAAACGGTGCCGCAATGGTCACACACGTACCGGGTGATGGTGACCTCCCCGTGGCGACGCTCCACCTTGCGGTTCACGCCTTGCACCAGCTCGGCGTGGCCGGGAGCACGGCGCCAGTTGCGCTGAATGCCAGAGCATGGCTCGCACAGGGTTGACTTGTTTGTGTCGTCTTGTGGGGTGAGGTCTTGGGTCATATTGAGATCTTGGTGTGGGGTGTGAAAGGCATCTGCGCCTGATGTGTCAGGGGGTGATTGTCGCGCCCGGCACACTTCAAGTCAGCAGATCCTGCAAGCGCATGTGCGCGGCGTCGTCCAGATTCAGCGGTTGCTGGTTCTTGGCCTGCAGGTAATGGTGGGTAAACACGTCCAGGTACGTGGTCAGCACCTCGGCCGCGTGCGGCTCACCGGCCAGCGCCAGGCACAAAGCGCCCACCTCAGAGGTGCAAAAATGGTCCCCACGGCTGGAGCGCCGCAGGCGGTAATTGGAAATCTGCTCCGGGTGCAGGCTCAGCACCGGCAAGTGGTTCAGGTAGGGACTTTTGCGAAACATCTTGCCCGCCTCGGCCCAAGTGGCGTCCAGCAGCACAAACAACGGGCGCTTGGGCGCCTGTCCTTCAACCGCCACGTCGGGCAGCAGCTGGGTCACCACCCGCTCAGGCGTGACAAACTCGCCCGGAAACACCACGTAGGGCTGCCACTGCGGGTCGGCCAGCAGGGTCAGCAAGGCCGGGTCGACCGCGGTGCGGGCCCAGCCAAAGGCAAAGGTGTCGGCCACCACGTCGGCAATCAGCCAGCCAGTGTTGCTGGGTTTGAGTGGCTCGATGTCGGCCATCAGCAGGCACATGCCGGCCTGGGTGGGCACATTTGGACGCAAGGCGCACATGCAGTGGCTGAACATCACCCGGCAACCGGGGCAGCGCTCGGCCGGCCCACCTCGGGCGCGAAAGGGTTTGACGGCGCGCGCCAGGCGGGCGGCGCGCAACAGTGAGACGGCGTGGGTCATGGACATGG
This sequence comes from Rhodoferax sp., assembly GCF_028688795.1. Classification (GTDB taxonomy): domain Bacteria; phylum Pseudomonadota; class Gammaproteobacteria; order Burkholderiales; family Burkholderiaceae_C; genus Rhodoferax. Next base: position 70,363 of record NZ_JAQTXM010000009.1, read on the forward strand.
GCATTTTTTGTAATGGTCATTATGGCTTGTGACCCACGAAAATAAAGCGTATTGAGCTATAAATACAAGAGCAATTCGAGGCGGTTGGCCTGTGGCAAATTTATATGACAAATAGGCCTGTAGCCCTTATAAAATAAGCGTAAGAAGCTATTTAAAACATAGCACAAGCAAACCCTATGGACCTCTTTGATGACCTGCCCCCTGACGCTGCGCAAACGCCCATCGCCCCTGGCGCGATGCTGCTGCACGGCTTTGCGCGCGATGGTGACGCCGCGCTGCTGCAAGCGGTTGAGTCCGTTCTGCAACAAGCTCCCTTGCGCCACATGCAAACCCCCGGCGGCTACACCATGTCGGTGGCCATGAGCAACTGCGGCCCACTGGGCTGGGTGTCAAGCGCCAGCGGCTACCGCTACGCCGCACTTGACCCGCTCACAGGCCAGCCCTGGCCCGCCATGCCCGCCTGCTTTTTGGACCTGGCCCAGCGTGCCGCTGCGCAAGCCGGTTACCCCCACTTTGAGCCCGACGCCTGCCTGATCAACCAATACGTGCCCGGCGCCAAACTTTCGCTGCACCAGGACAAAGACGAACTCGACCTGCGCGCGCCCATCGTGTCGCTGTCGTTGGGCTTGCCTGCCGTGTTTCTGTTCGGCAGCCCCAGCCGCAAAGACCGGCCCCAGCGCTGGCGGCTGGTGCATGGCGACGTGGTGGTTTGGGGCGGCCCGTCACGCTTGGCTTTTCATGGCGTGAGCGCATTGGCTGAGGGCGCGCATGCGCTGCTGGGGCGGCGCAGGGTGAACTTGACGTTTCGGTGTGTGCGCAAAAAATAGGTATTAAATTGGCCGCTGGCACAGGTAGAGCAACCGCCACAGCCCAAAGCGTTTGCAGTGAATGCCGCCATTATTCGCCTTAAATTGTGCGGTGAATAAGTCGCATAATCACCGCATGCAGCCATCCCGCCCACCTCGCAACCCGCGCTACGTCTGGCAACTGCCAGACTGGCCGCACTTCACCTTTGACGCAACTGCGCTGGCCGCACCTCTGGCCCAAGTGCACCGCGCGCAAGGTCAACTCATGGGGCGCATGGCCGCGCTGGGCATGGGCCAGCGCGAGCAAGCCACCTTGCAGGTGCTGACGCAAGAAGTCATCACCACCAGCGAGATCGAAGGCGAGCGGCTCAGTCTGGACGCCGTGCGCTCGTCCATTGCGCGCAAGTTGGGGCTGGACATAGGTGCCCTGGCACCAAGCGACCGGCATGTGGATGGCGTGGTGGACGTGGTGCTGGATGCCACCCGCAACTTCGACCAGGCCCTGAGTGCCGCGCGCCTGTTCGGCTGGCACGCCGCGCTTTTCCCCACCGGCTACAGCGGCCGCATGCGCATCACCGTGGCGGCATGGCGCACGGATGCCGGTGGCCCCATGGAAGTGGTGTCAGGTGCGGTTGGCAGAGAGAAGGTGCACTTCACCGCACCGCCTGCCGACACCTTGCCAGCACAAACCGATGCCTTTCTGCAGTGGTTCAATGCCGCCCCGGTGGGCGATGCCTTGATCAAGGCCGGGCTGGCCCACCTGTGGCTGGTGACGTTGCACCCGTTTGACGACGGCAATGGCCGCATCAGCCGCGCCGTGGGCGACATGGCGCTGGCCCGCGCCGAAGGCACCAGTCAACGCTTTTACAGCTTCAGCGCCCAGATACAGCGCGAACGCAAGGACTATTACGACCAACTGGAGGCCACCCAAAAAGGATCACTGGATGTGACACCCTGGCTCAATTGGTTTTTGGGCTGCCTGCTGCGCTCCGTGCAAGGCGCCGACGCCACATTGGCGGGCGTGCTGGACAAGGCGCAGTTCTGGCAACGCTGGGCCGGCACGCCCATGACCGAGCGGCAAACCAAGGTGTTGAAACGCGTGCTGGACGGCTTTGAAGGCAAGCTCACCAATGCCAAATGGGCCGCGCTGGGCAAATGCTCTGCGGACACCGCACTGCGCGACATCAATGACCTGCTGGCGCGTGGCGTGCTGCGCAGGCTGGAGGGCGGCGGGCGCAGTACGGGGTATGAGTTGTGTGTCAAATAGCCGTCTAGCCCAGGTGATACTTGCGTAAGAAGCTATCAAAAAGCGAGTGAATCCTATTTGCTAAACATGTGCAACGCACAGATTTTGCTGTTGCCCAGGTCGCGCCCGGATGTGAGTGCACCAACTCTAAAAGTTAAACATTAAACTTGGCAAATAGGTTGGCAAAAATAAAACTAAAGCCAAATAAAACAACAGTTTACAAAGCTGCAAAACTTGGCAAAAATGCAAGCATGTACACCGAACCCCACCAGTTTGAGCCCCTGATCCCGTCCGATGCGCGTTTGGAGCCGCTGCTGGCCAAAGCGCATGACCTGTCCCGCGTGGCCACCCTGCTTGCTGGCACCCGCGTGCCGCCGGAGTTGCGTGGTCTGCTGCGCAACATGAATTCGTATTACACCAACCGAATCGAAGGCCAGCACACCCGCCCGCATGAGATCGATCAGGCCTTGCGCCAGGATTTTTCCCAGGATGCCGTGCTGGCAGCCAAACAGCGCCTGGCGGTGGCCCATATCGAGGCCGAGCAAGCGCTGGAGCAACGCCACAAAGGGCCAGATGGTGCCGCTGCGCTGTATTCGCCTGAAGCGGTGCAGGACTTGCACCGTGAACTGTTTGGCCGCCTCCCCGCAGCAGACCTGTTGACCCCCGAACAAGCGCCCATCGTGCCCGGCGCCTTGCGACAGCAGGATGTGCAGGTGGGCCAACATGTGGCGCCAGCCCATGCCAGCGTGCCTGACTTTTTGCAACGTTGGGCCAGCTTTTATGGTGGCGTGCGGCGTGGCGAGGCGGCGCTGGTGGCCATGGCCTGCGCGCACCAGCGCCTGGGTTGGGTGCATCCGTTTGTGGACGGCAACGGTCGCGTCATGCGCCTGCACACCCACACCCTGCTCAGTGCCCTGGGCTACACCGGTGGCCTATGGTCGCCGTTGCGTGGTTTTGCCCGCAGCACCGAACGCTACTACGCCCTGCTGGCCAATGCCGACAGCCTGCGCCGGGGCGATCTGGATGGGCGTGGCAACCTGAGTGAACAGGCCTTGATCGCCTGGGTGGACTACGTGCTGGACACCTGCCTGGACCAAGTCAGTTTCATGGGCAGCATGCTGGACTTTGCAACCATGAAAGCGCGCATCGAGGCCTGCCTGGTGTTTGAGTCCAGCGTGGTCAAGCAGGGCGTGCGCCAGGAGTCGCTGCGCGTGCTGCACTACCTGTTTTTGAGTGGTGAAGACATGACGCGTGGCGATTTCAAGTCGATGCTGGGCATGAGTGACCGGGGTGCCACCGACGCGCTGGGGGCGCTGGTCAAACGCGGCCTGCTCAAGTCGGATTCGCCGCAAGGCAAAGTGCGCTTTGGGTTGCCGCAGCATGCGCTACGCTTTCTGTTCCCGCAGCTGTGGCCTGAGGCAGAGGCGGATTCTGTCAACATTTGAATGCAAAAAGGGCCGGTAGCCCTCGTGGAATATGCGTAAACAGCTATAAAAACGTTGCAGAACCAGCATTCAATAAACCGCGTCATGGTCACCCACATTCACCGGGATGATCTGCTGGTCTTGAATGAGCAATTCCAGCGTGATGCGATACGACAGGTTGATGGACAACGAGTGCAGCCCCTCCAACTTGCCGTGCAAGGCGCGCAGGCGAAGTGACGGGTGAGCGGGGTTGGCCTCCAGCAATTGCAGTGTCTTGAGGTAGGTGCCGCGCAATTGCGGATGCTGCTTCAAAAACCTGGCGGCCCGGCGGTTGTATTGCTCCGTAAAGAGCAGGCTAAAAGGCACGGGTGCTGCGCTCACGCTGCGTTCATCGCATCCAGTCGCGCCAAGTGGGCTTCGGGCGACTCTTGCACCATACGGCCTGCGGCCAAGTCGGCACGGCTCTGCGCCAATGCAGCATCTAACTCGCATTCGCGCAGATAGTGGTAATGCGCCATGTCCATCACCACAAACCTGTCTTTTCCCCGCACTGAAACAATGGCTTCGGGCGCAGTGCTGAGCGCGAACTCAATGGCAGAGATGCCCTTGGTCTTTAGGTCGTTTGCGCTGATGTGGGTCATGTTGAGTGCCATAAAGTATGGTGAATAATGCTTTTCATCGTACGCTGGAAGGAGCGATTAAGGAAGTTGTCTACAGGCGGACGTGGCGCTGTCCCGTTATGTGGCGGCGATTGACACGGTGTTTATGCTGGCGGTGCTGGCGCAGCGGGTGAATATATTTATGCATAAAACGGGTTGTAGACTTTGTGGAATATGCGCATGCAGCTATTAAAAACGTATTAAATCAAGCCTCAAACACCGTCCCACACCGCCCGCGTCTCCACCACCTCAATCAAACGCCCAGCGCTAAACCCCTGCGGGTAAAGGCCCTGTGGTTCTGCATGGGCAGCAGGCACAGCCTGCGTAAACATGCCGCTCGGGTCATGCAGCAAATGCCGGTCATCGCGAAGCGCAATCAGCAACTCTTCGACCGAAATTTTCAGGAAACCGCCAAACCGCTGGTGGTCGCACTCGATGCTGGTGTCCACAATCCAGCCGTAAATAGCGGGGGCTGGCGCACCCACCTCCAGCCCAAGGCGTTGCGCCAACTCGGCTTCATTGGTTAACGCCAGTTGCACGGCAGCCACCTTGCGGCGAATTTGCTGGCCCGCCTTGCGCAGCGTGGTGGTCTCGTGCTGCCAGGCGTCTTGCTGGCTGCGGCGCAGGTAGGTGGACTTCACCTCCAGCACCAGCACCGTGCCATCACGCGCGCAGATCACGTCCACCTCACCGGCGTTGCCGTCTAGCCCCACCGGCGGGTGCCAGTTCAACGCCACTCTGAAACCCCGCTGCTCCAGCATGGCACCCAGCTGGGTTTCTATGCGCTGGGTCTCGGCGCGAAACTCGCCGCGCCGCTGACCCAAACGCCGCAGGTTGTTGATGGCTGCCGTGCTGTTGTTTTGCAAGCCCACCACCCAGGGCAACTGCAGCAGCGTTTGGCCCATTTTCAGAATTGGCCGCTCAAACAGGTCAGGCTTCAAGCCCGTGGCGCCAGCCCGCAATTGGGTGGCCAGCTTGCTCCAGTCACTGGTCCAGAAGTCAACAATCGCCGCCGCATGGCGTGGGTTGCCTTGCGGGTGCTCTGGCGCCACCGTCCAGCCCACCATGTTGGCGATCTTGTCATCACGGCTGGACCAGGTGAGAGGGAACCGATTTTGGCTGCCATCCCGCAAGCCGTTGAAGGCCAGCATGCCCAGCGCCATCGCCCAGTTGCCCGTGCTGCGCAAATGGTTGACGTAGGTTTCCAGAAAATCCCGCTGAAAGAACACGTTCATCAGCTCCAGCGACAACAGCGCCTGAAACAGCGGCACGGTGTCGCCCGCCTTAGTGGTCACGGTGTCGCTCACGCCATACACATCGGTCAGTTGCAACTGCGTGCGCAGCGCCTTGATGTAGGCCAATTGGTTCAGTTCGTGGTTTTCTGCGCTGCCAATCCGCTGCGTCGCCATGCCGGAATCCACAAACGATTCCACGGCGCGGTAGTGCCAGTGTCATTGGCCCACACCTGCTCGGCCCAAATCCATTTTTAACTTCTGCAAGCAGGCTATAGCGAGATCAACAGTCGCTTCTAGCAATTCGTTTGGCGTGGGCGCTTTAGTAGAAGACGACGATTCGCTTAAAACCACACCTTGGTCGTAGAGGGTGTGGCGTTGCGAATTGACCGACGTAGCCCAACTATTGAAAAACTCGAAGAGTTTTCCTTCCTCTGGATCCAGATGTTCAACCACCACCGGATCAACATTCGGAATTTCGGCAAAATGATCCGCAAAAAGACATGCAATTGACAATTGTCGAAGCTGCTCGTAAGCCTCGCCAGCCTGGGCTGTTCGAGACCCGCTGGCAGGCCGTTCCCAAGGCGATCCCCCAGGAGCCAAGAGCTGCATGCCCGCGATGATGTCTTTGTATCGCGCCAAAGGATAAGAGTTACCTGGCAAAGCAGAACGATGCGCCCAGATCGCCAAAATTTCAGTAGCAACCTTGGCTTGAGCTGCGTCCCTGATAGGGCCTTCCGGCGCATTGGATGCCTTGTCGATTAGCTCTGCCAGATAGTGCGCCATCCAGCGCCCCAATGTGTCGTTTAGCTCGGAAAAACCCAGCTCATCTGTCAGATGTGATCCAAGAGCCAAGATGTTGATCGGCTGATTCAATACGTCCGCATTGTCGGAGGACAAGGATTTTCGTGAACCGCGTTTTCTCTTCGGTGTTCTCGTCATATCTATAGGTGTCGTCTTTTGATTTTTCATGCTCTATCTCTATTTGCACAATCAAGTCCATATCGGATTGAACGAGAAAGCTAGCCATGGATACCCGATCCATGGATAACTGCCATCCGTCAGACCGTAAATCCGAAGAATAGTACTGATGCCTTTCCCGCTTATCGCTAGGAGTGTCGCCCCACGTCTGATAGGAGAAAAGCTCTCGCTTCTCATCGTTCAGCCAAATTGGCTGCGATAGGCTGGAAACAATTTGTCTCAGCCCCGGAAAAACGGACTTGGCCGGCGCACATTCAATTCGGCGGATATCGTTTCTAGAGGTGTCGCATTCGTCCAAACGTAGGTCGCCCTCCAATGCATCAAGCCAGCCCTTCAAACGGAATTGGGTCGCGTGTATCTCCAAATCATGACCAGCATTTGGAATGTGGTAATCCCATGAATCATCCGCTGTCTGAAGCGCTCGTGCTAGCGCGCTGGCAGTTACTGGGGAAACGAGCGCAGATGACAGTCTGGCCGTGAAATTAGTCTTTTGGGTGTGAATGCTGAAACGCACATCGACTGCAATTGAAGCATCTGAAGAAAAGTTGAGGACTTCTAAAAAATCTTTGTCGTCAAAACCCTCTGATGGCTCATTCAGCCAATCAAGGGGCGGAGCCCACAATTGCCTCTTCAGAGGTTTGCATTGGCGAATATCTGAAAGCCACTGCTCAGGCTTTTCAATACTATTTCGGTCCAACCAACCCTCTAGGGTTCCCCAAGTGTCATCGTTACATGCGATCAGTGGGTATTGCTTCATCAAAGAACCAGCAGCGCACCACATTGCATGCCACTCCAAGTGACTACGATATCGCTCAACCGTCGGCAGCGACCCGTGTCGATTGTCCGAAAGGCTGTAGTTGCTATTACGAAACCGATCCTGTCGTGGCTCACCAACCGATCCTTCGGCGTCGGTTTGGACATGCCACATGTCAACTATCCAACGCGCCGCTTCATGCTGAAACGTTTTCATTGAGAGGCCCGAGAAAACCTCCACTCCGCGTGTGAACCAATTGGGAATAGTGTCCATGGGATCAAAGCGGAACTTGTGTTTTCCCTCGTGTTGATCTCTAGCCCGCGCCACTTTCTGATTTGGCTCGGCAACTCTGGCAAATATGGACTGGCCAATGTCTTGCACCTGCTCTAGCTCAGCCTTAGTCAACCGACCAGGCTCAATACATGCAATATTGTTTAGTGCGTTCTTCGCAGACATTCGCAGAAGCAAGTGAGGAAATGCATCGTCGGTCGCAACACCAAGCAACCACTTTGCGTGTGGCACAACTTGATCGGGTGTTTCCGAACTGATTCGTTCCAACGTCAGGATCAACCACATTCGAGCGGCACACCAATAGAACGGGGCTTCCGGGTCTTTGAAATGCGGCTCTGTATGCTTGTCGTACCGATTGACGACGTGGCCAAGGGTGTCTGAATCCTGAAGTCGTGCCAAGCAGCGAATGCTATGCGCCGCGCGCCAACGCATTCGGAGATCGATATCACCAAGAAAACCGTATAGCAATCGTGCGACAGCCTCAGGCGTGTCTACTGGTTCATCGTCGACGCGCTCTGAGCGCACTTCTGTCGTATCCAGAAAGCGCCCTTGTAACCGCGACGTGAAACGGTCAAGAACCTGTGCAGCTTCTGTAGGCTTCACAAATTTGGCAGCATAGCCAATGAAGGAGTAGATTCCTTGGGGGCTAAGGGAATCAGAGTTATTTTCAATGCCAGCGAGAAGTAGCTCGGTAACCTCAGCATCCGAAAGCGCCAAGGTCTGCAAAATCCACTCTAAATCTGATCCATCTTCGGACAAGTACCGACCAAACACGTGGAACTCTGAGACTACTAGCATCTTGAAGTCCGTACGGAACCATTCCTGTATCGCAAGTGAGGTGGGCAACCATGACTTCAAATTGCCTAATACTGCGGCACGCCAGTCATATGTTGATACTTCTTCAGATTTGAGATTACACAATGCCTTGAGAAATGCCAGTCGGTCTGCACGCATCACTTGGCGTGCCATTGCACTAAGTAGAGTTGATGTGCTGAATTGGACTCCAAGGGAATCTGCCTTCCGCTTTGTGGCGCCGATGAATGCGTCTATCGCTGCTGAATCTGCGAGTGAGGCGCACTCTGTAAAAGCGAGAAGGCCTTCGAATGCAATTGCACGTTGCGCGGCGGCCTCTTTCCATGATGATGAATCCGGTACCGCTGGTTCTTTGCCAAAGGCAGAAGTGAAATCGCTGACTTCAACCAATCGCGATGCCCACGGTCCTTTGTTACCGCCATTAAGCAATGATTCAACCGCTGCAACAGAGGATGGTCTCCCATCCAACGCAAACCGCAACAGTTCGCTTCTAGCGATCTCCTCAGATAAGGATGTGCGAATGACTGCCTGTGCGTGGGAAGATATTAGCTCCAGTGTTAAGGCCTCGCACGTATCGTCAAGATAGGTAAGCGCCATGGCTTGCGCTGCAGTGATGTCGCCCGACAGAAGTGCCGCTTTAATAACCACGGGTAGAAGAGTGTTCTGATCCACCACGGCCTCATCATCCCAACAACCTACAGCGGCCAGTGCAAGTGGCGTGCTCAATGCTGACAGGGTTCGTGCGACCGACGCCCACGGAAAGTGGTCGTAACCGAGAAGCCGCTGATGAACCTCATCAACAACAAAGTGAACCCGTGTCGCCAGCTTGCGCCGGAGCACTTCGTCCATCGCTGATAAGCCCCTCTTAGCAAGTGGTTCTAGTACAGCGATTTCGTGCATGGCATCGCCATCGACCTCATCTGCGACTTTTAATGCGATATTGAATATTGCCTGCCCGTCATCTGAGCTGATAGATCCTAGAACACGCGCAAGTCCCATCAAAAAGCTGATCTTTTCACTTGAAGCGGTTTTGGCAACCGCAGCGGCAGATGCCCAGGAATTGATTTTTTCAATGATTGGGTCATGCAGCGCGTGACTAAGAGCGAGCTCTGTCATTAGAGCCTCAAAGTTCCGACTAAACGGCGCATCCCAATTTTTAAAGACCGTCTTCACAAGCAGCATTGCGTCCACTGGTGCGGCCTCAGTAAGGCACCTGAGTGCAGACATGGAATATGCAACCTGGATAGCCATACCCGAATGTTCATAAGACCGGCTGCGCCAGCTCTCTCCCACAAATCTAGAGATGAGAGGTACTAGGTTAGATGTCAGCTCAGTGGCAGGAAACAATCCAAGCAAGGCCCGCGCTCTTGCGTTGTAAATGGCAAGACGATCTTTGATCAATGCAGTTGATTTATCGTGGTTTTCGCGTACCAAATTTGCAGCTTTATTCTTCTCCTTTCCTGTGAGGCTGGTATCCACCTCGGTCACTATCAAATACGAATCAACTGTTGCGATACGCCCATTTAGACATTCGCAGAGCGCGAAAGCACGAAGGGCTAAGTCACCCTGAGGCCTCTCCAAGTGGTATGAACGGCTCGGATCCCGAAGCTCATCCTTCAGAAACCGCTCCAGGATCCGGACAATTGGGGCAACGTTCTTTGACCGGGCGACGACGATCTCGCAGCCGGTCAAAACCAGTTCAGCAAGTGACCGACCAGGCTTATCGAACGCTGAGTAGACTGTACTTTCAGATCCAATGGCAACCGTGACAGCTCGACTCGAGAGTGAAAGAGCAAGCGCGTCGATGTCGACTACCCGCCCTGACAATACCAGTGGTACCAATAGCAAGCACTGCCAAGACTTGGGCATTGCAGAATCAGCTACGCATCGCTCGAGCAACGAAGTGTCTCCACGAGCTATGAGTTGGCGACTAAGAACAAATGCGACCTCGAAGCCAACTGAGCGCGGGGTCCAACTGAGAGTAAATTGAATTGCCGCAGTTGGCCCGGCTGTGCGCAAAATGCCTTCAGCAACTGCGGCTATATCGCGACCTTCAATATCCCAGGCGTGTGGATGCAACCCTTGATTTGATTGCTCACGAGAATCTTCTGTTCGACGCAGGTGCCATTCGCGCAACTGCCTTCGCTTTTCGCGGACCGATATACCGTCGCCCTTGCGCGAGTCGACAGCCAAAAGATGCATGAGCGCAGGGCCATGGTGCACTTGTTGTGATGATTCATACAAGATGGTTCGATCCACAGTCTGACGCGCGAAAGTTGCGGCAAGATCTGGGTGATCTGTCAACGTTTCCTGAACGGCCTTGTCAATTTTCAATGCTTCAGCGCCAATTAGCAGTATCAGCAGAGCATTCGCTGCATCACCCGACGCACGGCAGACCTTCATTGCGATCCGTAGACGCGAATGATGAGCCTCACGACGAAGAACCATATCGGCAATTGCTACTGGCTCAACCCCACTTCCAATTATTTCCACTATCTCGGTACCGCGATCCGCAGCGAATAGTGCACCTGCCAGATGGGTAGCCGCGTATGGATTCACTTCATGCTCTGCTTTGAAATGCTTTGCTATCTTTAAGATAGTCGAATGCAGTTGTTCGCGTCCTTCGTCCCGAACAAAGCTTTCAAAGTCTTCATCTGCAAAGGCTACGGCATCATCTGCTACCCGCATCCCCGGTGACATTTCCCCACAAATGTCAATGAGCCGCTCCTTTTTAATATTGATTACACATGCCAAATCATGGACCGGAATTGGTCTGGGTAGCCCAATTAAAGCTGCGCACAGATTGCCTAATAACTTCGGGCTCCCATCACGAAGTAACGCCTCACGGAGACGGTCTCTGAAAATATCATCCAAACCTTTTCCGTTGGGCAGAAGGAAGCTAAGTGCGTTCTCTGGCTGCGTTTCGGCATATTGGAATGCGTAATCCTGCACACGCGGTATGCCATGCGAGAAGTGATGAAAATCTTGAATCCACTGGTCGGTGGCGGCGCTAAACCTAGCCAACGAAAACTGCGTAGTCTCATCTAACATGAAGGCCGAAATGTCTTTCTGGATGAAGCTTTCTGGCAGTGCAAGGTCGATTAGTCGGCTAGAGCGCGCTGTTACCAGTATCCGAACGTTTGCTGGTAAGTTACCAATTTTTATGAACTCGTGTACAAACGAAACCTCTGATGGAGTGCATTGGCGGGCACCTTCAACCGAGTTATCTGCAGCGTCAATTGCAATGACAAGAAAGGCATTGGTGTCTTGGGAAGCGACCGTCGCGGCAGCAAGTTCTAAACGCTGTTTGAATTCACGAATGAAATCATCAGTACCAGTTCGATTGATAAAAAGTGGAGTTTGAAGCTTGCTTGCAAGTTCGTTGATTATTTGAAGGTATGCATCTTTTGCTCTATGTCTGTATGCATCAGGCTCCTGATATCGTCCTGCGCCATAGCAATCAAAGATCACCATGGTTGATCCTTTCGGCAACCCCTGTTGAATCTGCTGAATAGTGGTGGTTTTTCCACTTCCCCCCGGCCCGTGCAGGCACAGCTTCTGACTACCCGAGATCATCTCATCCAACACGTCGACGGCTGCTTGGCGTGGTACTGCCGCTTCAATGTGTCGAATCTGCGGAGGGCATGGAAAAAGAGCATCTGGATGAGCGACACCCAACCAACTCAGTATGGTCTCTTTAGAAATTACGCTGCCGCGGCCTTCTGGAAGCATGAGTTTGTGTACCCGTGCCTTGAGCTCTGAAGCCAAACTTAGCGCGCCGTTTGCAACAACGTTGGCAATCCCGGCAACACAGGCTTCTTCATGTGCGAATCTCGATTCGGCTCCACACATTGAGAAATCAACTGCCAGAAGAAACGACGAAAACTGTGCTGGGTTAAGTTTGGCTGCCCTTTTTAGCGCGCTGTATTTTTGTCCCTTTGAATCAGCCATAGCGTCGGCAACCTCTGAAGCAATGGGCTGATTGCTGACCAACCGAATTGAAATGCTGTTGGATGCGACTAAATCTGGTCGCTTGTCTGCCAATTCCACATAAGCGCTAGCCAAACGAGCAATAACGGAGTTGCTCTTTTTGGCGTTAGTAGTGGCCTGTAAGCGGGCTAGGGTCCACGGCGAGTCGGGATTCGCGGATGAATACTTCAGCTGTTCGACCACTACCTTTGTCGCTTTAGAGAGCTGGGACCCGCCGAAGTACTGCGCGCAATCTACCCCCAACCAAGCATCTGCAGGTGCACCCGTTTCGTCGATTGCAAGTAAACCCTCGACGGTCAATGCCACGAGGTCATTCATACCAGTTAGAAGCGGCAGGGCGTGCCGTAGCGCCCACCATTCGTGAAAATCGTCGCCTGCAGAGGAGCCACGTGCACCTCTAAAGTCTGGCTTTGCCATTTACTTTTCCAATTTGATGTTTAAATTTACGAGCAGTTGCTCGGACCGCATTCCCCTGCTTGTCTTAAGTTGCGGAGGTGTCCCATGCCCACCAACCCCTGCGTAGCCCGCGTCGCCGCCACATAAAACACCCGCGCGGCCTCCTGCTCGTCTTCGCCCTTGGCGGGCATGTGTACCACTCCGGGCAGCGCCACCACGGGGAACGGCTGGCCTTTGCTAACCCTCATGTCATCACTCATCACCCAAGCGCCCGAACAACACCCCACGCCTTGCCAACCGTTCGCGCGCCTCAAGCAAAGCGGCATGCAGCTTTTGCTCCAGCTCCGCTTTGGGTGGCAGTTCGGTCCAGTATTCGGCCACGGTGATGCCGTCTTTGTGCATTTGCAGCAGCTCCACTTGTTCGCGGCTGGATTCGGCGCACAGGATGAGGCCGATGGGCGCTTCCTCACCCGGCTGGCGCTCGTACTTGTCCAGCCATTTCAGGTACAGCTCCATCTGGCCTTTATGTGCGGCTTTGAAACGGCCCAGCTTGAGTTCAATGGCTACCAGACGGCGCAGGCGGCGGTGGTAGAAAAGCAAATCCAGATAAAAGTCGTCGCCATCGATGACCATGCGCTTTTGGCGTTCCACAAACGCAAAGCCACGGCCCAGCTCCAGAATGAAGGCTTCAAGCTGGCGCAGGATGGCGGCCTCCAAATCGGCTTCGTCATGGCCTTGGTGCAGGCCCAAAAAGTCCAAGAAGTACGGGTCTTTGAAGACCAGGGCGGGTGTGGTTTGGGGTGTGGGAGCCTGCAGCGCTGCAAGCTCAGTGCGCTCAAAGGCTTTGCGTTCGATTTGGTGATTTAACTCGCGCACGCTCCATGCGTCTTGCGCGGCGTGCTGGGCATAAAACTGGCGGGCCTGCGAGTTTTTGAGTGCCACGATGGCCACCATGTGGCTCCAGCTCAATTTTGCCGACAGTGTCGACACAATTGCGGCGTCAGGGAAAGCTTCAGCAAACTTGACCATGCGGCGCAGGTTGCGGGACTCAAAACCCCGACCAAACTCCTTGGACAACTGTTGGCCCAATTGATCCAGCAGCTTGACACCGTATTCGGCACGCATATCACCCAACACCTCGGAACGCAGTCGCTGCCCGACCGCGCAATACAGGCGCGTCAGCTCGGCATTCACCGCACCGGCCAGGCGCTGGCGGCTGCTGGCAATCAGCGCGCGCAGTTCGGCGTGCAATGCGTTGGGTGCTAATTCACTCATGTCTACGCCTTCTTGGTTGGGGTTGTATTCGCATGTGCGTTTGCACACGTTGAACGGCGTCTTGCGCGCCACAAAGGCGCTCGGCGCCAGTATCAAGCTTGTCATGGTTGTCATCCCGTCCCTGAGATTGTTTGTGATTCATTATGGGCGCCAAACGCAAGTCAACTTTGCTTGGTGTTTTCCGCATCAAAATAGTCGCCTCCCGACGCTCCCACACCTGACCCACCCACCATGCGCATCCTCCACACCTCCGACTGGCATCTGGGCCAGCATTTCATGGGCAAGAGCCGTCAGGCCGAGCACCAGGCCTTGATCGACTGGCTGCTGATTCAGGTGGACGCCCACGCGGTGGACGCGGTGCTGATTGCTGGCGACATTTTTGACACCGGCGCGCCGCCCAGTTATGCGCGTGAGTTGTACAGCCAACTGGTGGTGCGGCTGCACGGCGCGGGGGTGGCGCTGCTGCTGCTCGGCGGTAACCACGATTCGGTTGCCACGCTGGGCGAGAGCCGCGCCCTGCTGGCCTGCCTGAGCACTACCGTGGTGGCTGCGGCCGAGGGGGCTGCTGACCAGATCGTTGTGCTGCCTGTGCGCGGCGGCCAGGGTGAGGCGGGTTGCATTGTGTGCGCGGTGCCTTTCATTCGCCCGCGTGACGTGCTGCAAAGCCAGGCCGGGCAAAGCGCGCAAGACAAACAGCTGGCCATGCAAACCGCCATTGCTGCCCATTACCAATCGGTGTCTGATGCCGGCCGCGCACGCCAGGCTGAACTACTGAACACGCTGGGCCGCAGCGTGCCGCTGATCGCCACCGGGCACCTGACCACCGTGGGCGCCAGCAGCAACGAGTCGGTGCGCGAGATTTATGTGGGCTCGCTCGATGCCTTTCCCACGGCTGCCTTTCCAGTGGTGGACTACATCGCGCTGGGGCACATCCACAAGCCGCAAAAAGTGGGTGGGCTGGACCACATTCGTTACTGTGGCTCGCCCATTGCGCTGGGGTTTGATGAAGCGCGGCAGCAAAAAGAAGTGTTGTTGGTGGACCTGGGCGCGGGCGGGCTCTGCGCCATCACGCCCTTGGCTGTGCCGCGTTTTCAGCCACTGATTTCCGTCAGCGGCAACTTGCTGGAACTGGCCGATGCCATCCGCGCGGCGGCTACAGAAGGCTCCGCTGAACAATCGGTGTGGCTTGAAGTGACCGTGGCTGAGGACGATTATTTGTCCGACCTGCCTGCGCGCATCGAAACGCTGACGCAAGGCTTTCCCGTAGAGGTATTGCGCGTGCGCCGCCAGCGTGGCACAGCAGCGGCCAGCCTGACCGGCGAACTGAGTGAAACCCTGGACGAACTCAGCCCTGATGACGTGTTTGAGCGCAGATTGGCGCAAGAAGACTTAACGTCTGATGTGCAACTGGCGCTGGGCCAGCGCTACCGCGCCGTGGTGGCCAGCCTGACCGAGACCTCCGCATGAAAATCCTGAGCCTGCGCCTGAAAAACCTCAACTCGCTCAAAGGTGAGTGGAAGATTGACTTCACCCAAGCCCCCTTTTCCGACAACTGCTTGTTTGCCATTACCGGCCCCACCGGTGCTGGCAAATCCACCCTGCTTGATGCCATTTGCCTGGCGCTGTACCACGAGACCCCGCGACTCAAAAGCATCAGCGCTTCAGTCAACGACATCATGACGCGCCACACCACCGAATGCCTGGCCGAGGTGGCATTTGAGGTGAAAGGGGCGGTGTACCGCGCTTTCTGGAGCCAGCGACGCGCCCGCGACAAGGTGGACGGCGCGCTGCAGGCCCCCAAGGTGGAGCTGGCCGCAGGAGACGGCACGATTCTGAGCAGCCAAAGCAATGACAAACTCAAACGCATTGCCGAAATCACCGGCCTGGACTTTCCCCGCTTCACCAAGTCGATGCTGCTGGCCCAAGGCGGCTTTGCGGCCTTTCTGAATGCCAGTGCCAACGACCGCGCCGAGTTGCTGGAGGAGCTGACCGGCACCGAAATCTACGGCGACATTTCCCGCCGTGTGTTTGAGCAGGCGCGCGACGTTAAGCAGCAACTGGACCAACTCAAAGCCCGTGCCGACGGCGTGGATCTGCTGACCGATGAAAAGCGCGACGCCATGCAAGGCGACGTGACGCGCTGGGGGGCTGAATTGACGGCTGTGCAAACGGCCCATCAAACCACTTCCGCGCAAGGCCAGTGGCAGCGCAACCTGGCGCAAAGCGCGCAAGAACTGCACGCCACCGAGGCCGCATGCAGCGATGCAACGGCTGCGCTGGAAGTCGCCGCGCCCGCGCTGCAACGCTTGGCCGACAGCGAGCCCGCGCAAATGCTCCAGCCGCTGAACCACACTTGGCAACAGGCAAAAACCGCTTGTAAAGACAGCGAAGCCGTGCTGGAAACGCTGCACCGTGAGCGCCAACGCGAGACCACTGCGCACCACCAGCACCACCACCTGGCCCAAACCCTGGCCCGCCAGATTGCGGAGAACGTGCAGGCTCAGCTCACGCTGACCGAGCAAGAGCAGCAACAGCACGCTGACTTTTGCGCTGCACACCCGCAACACGCCACCTTGGGCGAACGCCTGGGTGGCTGGCGCCAACAGTTTGAGCAACGCGACAAATTGCAGCAAACCCTTGCCAGCCAGCAATTGGCTTTGCAGGTGTTGCAAAACGAACAAGCCGAGGGCAGCCGCCAACTTTTGGCCCAGAGCGCGGTGGTGGATGCTGCAGTGCAGGAAAAAGTCGCATCAGAGGCGGCGCTGCAGTCGGCGCAGGCTGAACAAGACCAACGGCTTGCGGGGCATACACCTGCAGACTTGCGCACGCAGTGGCAGGCCGAGCAAGGCCACGTCAACCGCTGGCAGCAACTGGGGTTATTGACGCAACAACGCCACGACATGGCTGCCCAGCAAGCCACATTGACAGCTGCGCTGCGGCAAAACGCGGTCACTGTTACTGATCAAACAGCCACGGTGGCGGCGCTGCGCGACCAGCACAGCAAGTTGAAAGAGCAAGTGGCAGACAAGCAAAAGCTGCTCGACCAGGAGCGCCGCATCCAAAGCCTGGACGCGCACCGCCTGGCCCTGAAGCCGAGCGAGGCCTGCCCGCTGTGCGGCGCGGTGGAGCACCCGGCCATTGCGGCCTACCAGGCGCTTGACGTGTCGGCCACTGCCGCAGCACTGAAGCAGAAGCAAGATGCGCTCGATGCACTCGTGGCGCAGGGCCAGACCGCCGCTGCCGCATTGACGGCCAGCCAAACCCAGCAAACCGAGCGGCTGAACAGCCAAGACAAAGTCGCCCGGCAAATCAGCCAATGGCAAACCGAGTGGGCCGCGGCTACAGCCCAAGTACGTGCCAATCCAGCTTTGAGCGCTGACGACTGGCAAACTGACGAAACCCTGGCGGCAGGGCATCACGCCGCTGAGCAGGTGTTGGCTCAACTTGGCGGTGCCCTGCAAGCGGCAGAGGCAGGTGAAAAAGCACTTCAACGGGCCCAGGCCAGCGCCCACCAAAGCGCCCAAGCGCTGCAAGCTGCGCTGGGCCAGTTGGCGCTGTTGCAGCAGGCCGCCCAAGACGCTGCAGCGCGCCAGACCGATGTGCTGCAAACCCTTCAAACGCGCCAACAAGACCTGGACACCCTGGAGGCTAGCCTGCAAACCACGCTGGCTGCAGCGGGTTATGCCCTGCCGGCTGACCCCAAGCCGTGGTTAAAGGAGCGAGACGGTGAATGGCAACACTGGCAACACACCCAAACCCAATTGCAAGATCTGGCCCAAACCATCACCCGCCAGCAGACCCAGCGCGACACGACGCAAACCGCAGCAAACTTGTGGGCACAACGCTGGGCCGACATACAAGCCAGTGCCGATGTGCAAGCTGATGCACGCCTCAATTTGCAAGTCGCGACACCAGCCGTGGCATGGCCCGCGCCACTAACACTTGCCGCAGCAGACCTACCCGCAGCGCTCACCACTTGCACCGATGAAATAGACCGCCTGACCCAGGCCATTGCCGCACTGAACGGCCGCCACGCCCAAGCCCAGGCGGCGCTAGCGCAGCAAAGTATGGCCTTGGCAACCGCCGGCAACGCCTGGTACGCCGCCCTGCAGACGAGCCCTTTTGCCGATGCATCCGCATTCGCAATCGCGCTCTTGCCCGAGCCCGAACGCCAGCGCCTGACCTTGCTGAAAGAGTCCCTGCACGCTGCCGTACAGCGGGCCAATGCTTTGCTGCAGGCGGCAAGCGACAAACAAGCGCAGTTACAGGCACAGGCGCTCACGCTGCAAACGCCCGAAGAAATAGAGGTGCAACTGGCGGCGCTTGAAGCACAGCGCAGCGCGCTCAGTGAACAAATCGGTGCCCAGCGCGCGCTGCTGGAAAGCGACACGCAGCACCGGCTCAACCAGCAAGCGCTGTTTGAAAAAATCGGCGTGCATGCCGCAGAGTCTGACTTTTGGCAACGCTTGGACGGCTTGATCGGCTCGGCCAAAGGCGACAAGTTCCGCAAATTTGCCCAAGGCCTCACGCTGGACCATTTGCTGCAGCTGGCCAACCGTCACTTGGCGCGCCTGCACGGCCGCTACCTGCTGCGCCGCAAACCCACGGGCGAGCTGGAGCTGGACATCGTGGACGCGTGGCAGGGCGACGCCACGCGTGATACACGCACCCTCTCAGGCGGCGAAGGTTTTCTGGTCAGCCTGGCGCTGGCTTTGGCGCTGTCAGACCTGGTGAGCAACAAGACGTCGATTGACTCGCTGTTTCTGGACGAAGGTTTTGGCTCGCTCGACGGCGACACGCTGGAGATCGCACTCACCGCACTGGATTCCCTCAACGCCAGCGGCAAGATGATCGGCATCATCAGCCACGTAGAGGCGCTGAAAGAACGCATTTCGGCGCAGATCAGGGTCGAGAAGGGTGGCGGCATTGGGCACTCGCGGCTGGTGGTGTAGATGGCGGGCGGCGCGTCTGGGGATTTGGATCAGGCTACCCCCGCTCTGGTTGACCACTTACGGCTGTGGCAGAAGTCGGCCTGCAATGGCTGCAGCGGCAGACCGGGTTTCGACGCCCAACTTCTCAAAAACGTGTTCAAGGTGTTTGTTTACTGTCCTGTGGCTCATTCCAAGAATGTCGGCAATGTCCCGGTTCGTCTTGCCTTTGGCAAGCCATGACAACACTTCCGTCTCGCGCGGGGTCAGGGCGATGTCCCTCAGACGCTGCGTTGTGTTTTGGTCTTGCGTGGTCATGGTCAGTAACAACATGGATTCCCCTAGGCTACTTGGGCCCATGTGACGAGCCAGCAGGCGCCCGCCATTGTTCAATGTGGTGGAGCAAACACCCTCAGACAGGGCGACACCAAGCCACTGGGAAGTTTGCGCCAGCATCAAGTTGTCGGAACCGAAGGCATCTTCCAACCAGGTGGTCGCCTGAGGCGATCGCCACGCCATGCGGCCTTGAGAATCAAGCAAAACAATGCCCATACCTGCGACATCAACGGCTTCGCGGACCAATCGCGCAACGCGGGCATTGCGCACATGTGTGGCTAAGCGCGCCATGACTTCTGGAATGCGCAGTGGCTTCACCACGTAGTCAACGCCACCACAGGCGAAGCCGCGCAGTATTTGGTCAGTTTCAGAGAGTCCGGTCATGAACAACACAGGCACGTGGGACCAAGCCGGCGTGGCCTTTATTTGTTCGCACAGCGAAAAGCCATCTCTGCCAGGCATGACCGCATCGAGCAGGACACCATCTGGCACGGTGACTTCAAAGCGATCAAGTGCCTCCAGTGTGTCGCGTGCCGCAAGCACCACATAACCTTCGTTAACCAACGCATCGCAAATCATGCGCAACGTGTCGAGCGCATCGTCAACGACCAGTATCACGGGCTGAGCAGGCGCATTTGTGCCCTGCGTGGTTTTATTGGTCGGCGTTGTCATCACTTAACTCTGCGGTATCTCTGATGTATTCAATCAGGGTTTGGAAATCGAACCGATCAGCACACGCTAGCAGCAATGCCAATGTGGCCGCGTGGGCTGGTTCATTGTTCTGGGCCTGCCAAAGTCGCTGGCGCAAAGCAGCCACCTGTCCTTGGCGTGCCAGCCGCTGCAATTCTTCACGCAAGTCGGCGGGCAGAGGCGGGCCAGATACCCGATCGCGAACAATGCTAACTGGTGGGGCGATGGGAGCAAGGTCACGAACCCATTCAATCGAAAGTGACTTTTGCAGAGCGTCTAACAGCTCGGACTCCATCACTGGCTTGCCGACAAAGGCCTGACAATTCAGTTCGGCCAGCCGCTCGGGTTGATTGTCGAAAAGATTGGCTGAGACAAACACCACGGGCAGATTGGATGAAGTAAATTTCTGGCGCACCAAGCGCGCTGTTTCCCAACCGTCCAGGTCGTCCATGGTGATGTCAAGAAGCAGTAGGTCAGGTGGTTTGTGTGCCAATATTTCCATACATTCTTGACCGCTCGCAGCTTCCCGCACGACAAAACCCAATGGCATCAGTATTCCGGCTAGCAACTGCCGGTGCAGCGGTTGGTCGTCCACCACCAGCAGTGTCTTGCGTTCTCCGAGGTAGCCAGTGACTGACCTCATCTGCAAGGCCGCGGGCAACGGGTAGCGGGGGTCAGGCGCAATTCCTGGCAGATACAAGCGCAGAGAAAATGTGCTGCCGTGTCCTGTACGACTTTTTAAGGTGAGTTCGCCTCCCATCATGTCTGTCAAGAGGTGGGTGATGGTCAGACCCAGTCCGGTACCGGTTTCAGCGGCCCGGCGCCCAGCGCTTCCGCGCTCAAATGGAAGAAAAATCCGCTTTTGGTCTTGTGACGCAATGCCAATGCCGGTGTCCACCACATCAATGCGCGCAACCAGTTTGCGAAAATCGAGCTTTAACAGCACCTCACCCTCGCTGGTGAATCGAACGGCATTGCTCAGTAGGTTGATCAATATCTGGCGCAGTCGCTTGGCATCGGCGCGTATCCAGGCCGGCACATTTCCTTCTTCCTGCACGGTGAAACGCAGACCCTTGGCCTCAGCCTGCGGCCGCACCATGCGGTCCACATCCTCCAGCAATTGACCTAGCGGTAGGGGAACTGGGTCGAGTTTCAATCGGCCTGCTTCGATGCGTGCCAAGTCCAATGAGCCGTCGATCAGTGCATGCATGTGCTGGCCGCTTCGTTGCATGGTGGCGATTTTTTCGCGGATCCAGATGGAAATATCCGGGCTTTTCAGCAGAATATGTGCATAGCCCAGGATGCTTGTGAGTGGCGTGCGCAGTTCATGTGACATACCTGCCACATAGCGAGTCTTGGCCAGGCTGGCTGCTTCGGCGCGGTCGCGGGCTGCCTGCAGCTCAACGTCTGTACGACGGTGCGCATCTATTTCCAGCATCAATAACTGGGTCTGACGTTCTGATTCGTCTTGTGCCATACGTCGGCTGTCGGTGGTCAGTACGACCCACCAAGAGCACACTGCAGCCAGCAGCACCAGCAAAGCATAGATCTTGAGGAAGGGCGTGTACAGCAACTCCCCAGGAGTCTTTAGGCTTTCCTGGACATAAACCACGCCGAAGAAGAACGCCATGACGGCGCTGATGGACAACAAGACAGTCAGGTACTGCCCAACACGGAAGTTGACTCGCACGGCTACTTGTGGCGGTAGCAAAGTAGCAAGCCAGTCTCTTAACTGGGCGGAGGCCCGGGAGTTGGTTTTACAACGGTCGTGACAGCGTGATTCGAGGGAACAGCACAGCGAGCAGATGGGTGCGCGGTAGGCCGGGCAACTCGCCATGTCTTCTGACTCGAACTGGTTTTCGCAGACTGCGCACCGCACCAACTGACCCGGTAGCCAGTTGCCGACCGGCGTGCGTGCAAGGTAGTAGCGGCCATGGGTGGCCCAAGCCAGTAGCGGTGCCAGCGCCATCGCCAGACCAAGCGCGATAAAGGGGGAAAATGCGGCGGCAGTTTCACCCATTAACCCTGCGTATGCCAGGCTTGCTACTAGGGCAGCCACCAACATGGATCCCATGCCAACCGGGTTGAAATCATAGAGGTGTGCCCGCCTGAACTCGATACCCTTGGGGCTAAGGCCTAGTGGCTTGTTGATGACCAAGTCGGCCACCAAGGCGCCGACCCAAGCGATGGCCACGTTGCTGTACACAGCCAGCACTTTCTCAATGCCGGCAAACACCCCAAGCAGCATCAGCAGCGTAGCAATCGCCACATTGAATACGAGCCAGACTACACGGCCCGGATGGCTGCGTGTAATACGGGCAAAGAAGTTCGACCAGGCCAGGGAGCCAGCATATGCGTTGGTGACATTGATTTTTATCTGGGAAATGATGACAAACACCACGGTCATCGCCAGTGCCAACCCCGGATGTCCAACGGCTTGAGTAAACCCGGCCAAATACATTTGGGTCGGCTCCGTGGTGCGTTCGGGTGCGACCTCGAACTGCATGGCGGCAAAGGCTAAAAATGCACCGCCTGCCATCTTCAGCATGCCCATGACGATCCAGCCCGGTCCAGTCACCAGTACGGCTAACCACCAACGCACGCGGTTCTGCCGCGTGCGCTCGGGCAGGAATCGTAAAAAATCGACTTGTTCGCCAATCTGCACGACCAGTGAAAAAATTACCGTTGCTGCGGCACCGAACATCAGTGGCTGAAATCCATTGCTACCCGAGCGCAAACCAGTGAGGCCAGCAAAGTCTCGGTACAGCTGCGGCTGCGAGAGCGAAATCCAGACAAACGGAAGCAGCAGCAGGAATAGCCACAGCGGTTGGGTCCAGGCCTGCAGCCGCGAAATCAATGTGATGCCGTGTATGACCAGCGGAATGATCACCACAGCTGAAAGCACACAACACCACGCCAACGGCCAGTCCGTGGCAAGTTGCACTGCCAACGCCATGATCGTTGCTTCCAGCGCAAAAAAGATAAAGGTGAACACCGCGTAGATCAATGACGTGATCGTGGAGCCGAGGTAACCAAAGCCGGCGCCGCGGGTGAGCAGGTCCATGTCCAGCCCATAGCGAGCTGCGTAGTAGGCGATAGGCAGGCCGGTGAAAAAGATGATCAGGCCCACCACCAGGATGGCCCACATGGCATTCGAAAAACCGTAGTTGACGGCGATGGCGCCACCGATGGCCTCCAGTGCCAAAAAAGAGAGTGAGCCAAAGGCGGTGTTGGCCACCCGCCATTCACTCCACTTGCGAAAACTGCGCGGCGTATAGCGCAACGCGTAGTCCTCCATGGTCTCGTCGGCCACCCATGAGTTGTATTCGCGACGAAAGCCAAAAATCTTTTGGGCAGCAGGCGTGGAGCTATTTGCGGGTCTCATGTGAATGAACCAAGCAAGAACTGTTCTCGCCGATCAAACCAAATTGGTGCAGTCGCGTACGTTATTTAACGTATATGCGCAACTAAGGGATTTCCCTAAAGTAGCGACAAATCGGTGTTTCGCTGATTTCATTTCCTTAACCCTCTTAGGAGTTTTCCATGAAGCAACTTTCAGAGCTGAATGCCGCTACCCCCGAATCCCCAGATGCCAGTCGCCGCCGGGTGCTGCAAATGTTGGGTGCCGCGTCTGTGGCTGGGATTCCAGCGTGGAGTTTTGGTCAGCCCACTGCCGCCGTAAACACCACCAAGCTCGCGGTGACCGACACGGAGGTCACTGTGGGTCAGTTGCACTCTGCGACCGGGACCATGGCGATTTCCGAAACAGGCTCGATTCAAGCCGAGCAACTGGCGATTGATCAAATCAATGCCATGGGGGGTGTCCTCGGCCGCAAGATCAAGGTGATCAAAGAAGATGGCGCCTCCGACTGGCCCACATTCGCTGAAAAGTCCAAGAAACTGTTGATCAACGACCACTGTGCCGCCGTTTTCGGCTGCTGGACCTCAGCCTCGCGCAAAGCGGTGCTGCCAGTGTTCGAGAAAGAAAACGGACTGCTGTACTACCCTACCTTCTATGAAGGTCTGGAGCAATCCAAAAACGTCATTTATACCGGCCAGGAAGCCACCCAGCAGATTTTGTACAGCCTGGAATGGGCAAAGACCGAGAAGAAGGCCAAGACCTTCTTTTTGATTGGCTCTGACTACATCTGGCCACGCACCTCGATGAAGATTGCGCGTAAGCACATTGAGAATTTCCAGAAGGGCAAAGTCGTTGGCGAAGAGTATTACCCGCTGGGCAGTACCAATTTCGGTTCACTCATGAACAAGATCAAGCTGCAAAAGCCAGACTGCATCTATGCGGCCGTGGTGGGTGGCTCCAACGTGGCTTTCTATAAAGCGCTTAAAGCAGCCGGCATCACCGGTGACAAGCAGCTTCTGGTGACGTTGTCGGTAACTGAAGATGAAATGACAGGTGTGGGCGGAGAGAACTTTGCAGGCTTCTACTCGTCTATGAAGTATTTCCAGTCGCTCGACAACGACAACAACAAGAAATTTGTCGCAGCGTTCAAAGCCAAGTATGGCAAAGACTCTGTGATCGGCGATGTGACTCAGGCGGGTTACTTAGGTCCCTGGCTCTGGAAGGCTGCAGTCGAGAAAGCCAAGAGCTTTGACGTCGACAAAGTCGTCGCTGCGTCGCCAGGCATCGAGCTCAAGACTGCACCCGAAGGGTATGTAAAGCTTGATCCAAACCACCACTTGTGGAGTAAGTCGCGAATCGCCATGGGTATGCCTGATGCCTCCTTTAAGGTGGTGGCAGAGTCTCCTGAATTGATTAAGCCGGATCCGTTCCCCAAGGGTTATCAGTAAGCCCTAGTCCGAGCAACCGGCTCCAGGTTCAGTTCAGGACCGGTTGCAGTGCAAATTCCATTTTTTACTGGCAGGAGTCAGCACAATGAGCTTCAATGAATTACTCAACATCGGCCTGATGCAAGGCTTTGCTGGCCTTAGCCTGTTTGCCGTACTGCTGCTCATGGGTCTTGGACTGGCCATTATCTTTGGCCAAATGGGTGTGATCAATATGGCACACGGTGAATTCATGACGATCGGCGCCTACACGGTCTATCTAGGTTCTACGCTAGCGTCTTCTATCAGTCCAGGCGCTACCGCCTATTATTTTCCGCTGGCCATCCTGGCTGCTTTTGCCTTTGCCTTTGCCGCGGGCTGGCTCATTGAGTGGTCGCTGATACGCCACTTGTACAAGCGACCGTTGGACACACTGCTGGCAACTTGGGGTGTGAGCCTGGCCATGCAGCAGAGCTTTCGCACATTCATCGGCCCCAAAGAGGTCAGCCCAACACTACCAGACTGGTTGCTGGGTTCTTGGGCACCTTCCGAAGGCCTCGATATACCAATTAACGGTATGTTTGTGCTCGGACTCACCGCCGTCGTTACCTGCGGCGTGCTGATTGCCCTCCACAAAAGCCGGTGGGGCTTGCGGGTTCGGGCCACAGTGAGCAACCGTGTCATGGCCAATGCCATTGGCATCGACACCAGTAAGACTGATCGCTTGACCTTTGCGATTGGATGCGGCATCGCAGGCGTGGCTGGTGCCGCATTCACCACCATCGGCTCAACTGGTCCCACCTCAGGGTCACTTTACATCGTCGACGCCTTTTTGGTGGTCACCTTTGGTGGCGCAGCCAGTTTGTTGGGCACGGTGGTTTCGGCATTTGGAATCGCCCAAACCCAATCCATCACTGAATTCTTCATGGCCGGGTCGATGGCCAAGATGCTGACCCTGTCACTGGTCGTATTGATATTGATGGCGAGGCCGCAGGGTTTGTTCGCCAGCAAAGTACGCCGCTAATTGTGCGATCCCGCAAGCCCAAAATTTTCTGGAGAAGATCGTTATGAACCTCTTAAAAGCCTGGATTCAGCGCTACCAGCTCGCTAGTCTGGTGGTGTTGACGGTGTTGCTCGTGGTGGTGTTGCCGCTCACGCTCGACATCTTTCGGCTCAACCTGATTGGCAAATACCTCACCTATTCCTTTGTTGCGATTGGCCTGGTCATGGTGTGGGGTTACGGGGGTGTACTTAGCTTGGGACAAGGGGTGTTTTTTGGTTTGGGTGGCTATGCCATGGCGATGTTTCTCAAGCTAGAGGCATCTGATCCCGTGAGCACCAAGATCCAATCCACACCTGGCATACCAGACTTTATGGATTGGAACCAAATCACTGAGTTGCCAACCTTGTGGGTGCCTTTCAAGAGCTTTCCATTCGCACTGGCCGCTGTGATCGTTGTGCCCACCCTGTTGGCCTGGATTGTGAGTTTTGCAATGTTCAAGCGACGCGTCGGTGGTGTCTATTTTGCCATCATTACGCAGGCAGTGGCGCTCATTCTCACCGTGCTCATCGTCGGTCAGCAGGGTTACACCGGCGGTGTCAATGGCATGACCGACCTCAAAACACTTATGGGTTGGGACACCAGAACCGACAGCGCCAAATACATTTTGTACTACGTGTGCGTGGGTTTGCTGGTGGCTGCCATCGTGCTGTGCCGCTGGATACAGACCAGCAAGCTTGGCACGCTGTTGCTTGCCATGCGTGACAAAGAAGACCGGGTGCGCTTTTCTGGATACGACGTGGCAGATTTTCGAATTTTCACCTTCTGTCTCGCAGCAGCTCTGTCGGGGATTGGTGGGGCACTGTTTACCCTGCAGGTGGGCTTCATGTCCCCCAGTTTCGTTGGCATCGTTCCCTCGATTGAAATGGTGATCTTTGCTGCGGTGGGCGGACGCATGAGCCTGGTGGGTGCGGTTTACGGCACGCTGTTGGTCAATGCTGGCAAGACCTTCTTCTCAGAGAGTTTCCCAGAGGCCTGGCTGTTTCTGATGGCGGCCCTGTTCATCGGCGTGACCATGGCATTTCCCATGGGCTTGGCTGGTCTCTGGGAGAGCCACATCGTGCCATGGTGGAAAGCACGCCGGGAGGCTTTGCGCGCAGCGGCAGTTGTGAGGCCCGTGACCGTGGCCATGCCTTCCCTGCGTCCAGCAGATCCAACTGAAAAATCGCCCGACGGCAAGGCAATGCCTGATGGCATTCGCAGCCAGAGCGTTTGAAGACCAAAGGAGATACCCATGAGTAACACCGACTTTGCCCTCGCTGTCGAAGATCTGACCGTATCGTTTGACGGGTTTAAGGCAATCGATGCGCTGAACCTGTACATCGATAAAAACGAATTACGCGTGATCATTGGTCCGAACGGTGCCGGGAAAACAACGCTGCTTGACCTCATTTGCGGAAAGACGCGGGCCAGCGGCGGCAGCATCAAGTTCAAGAATGAGGAGATCCTCCAAATTCCGGAACACATGCGGGTTCGCCTGGGAATCGGCCGCAAGTTTCAAACACCGTCCATTTACGAAAACCTTTCGGTTTTCAAGAACCTGGAGGTCTCCTACCCCGCTGGTCGTTCAGTCTGGGGCGCGCTGGCCTTCAAGTGCACGGATGACATTCGTTCCCGTGTGGAGGCCGTAGCTGCTGACATTGGACTTGCTGACCGGTTGGAGACCGAGGCGGGTTTGCTCTCGCATGGGCAAAAGCAGTGGCTGGAAATAGGCATGTTGCTGATGCAAGATCCAGAACTTCTCATGCTTGATGAACCAATTGCCGGTATGAGCTCGCGGGAGCGAGACCTGACGGCTGAGCTGCTTCAGCGTATTTGCAAGAACCGCGCCGTGATCGTGATCGAACACGACATGGAGTTTGTCAAGAAGATTGCCCACAAGGTCACCGTTATGCACCAGGGAAAGATTCTTGCCGAGGGCCCCATGGACAAAGTGCAAGCCGACCCCAAGGTCATTGAAGTCTATCTTGGGCATTGACCCTCGTTCATTCATCGCGAAAGGAATATTCAATGCTGCAAGTTCAGAATTTATCAGTGGCTTACGGGCAGAGCGAAGCCCTGCATGGTGTCTCTTTTGAAGGACGTGTCAATGAAACAGTAGCCATCATGGGGCGCAATGGCATGGGCAAGACAACTCTATTCAAGAGCCTGATGGGAATCTTGCCAATCAAGGGTGGCAGCATCAGTGTGGCGGGACAGGATGTCTCCCATGACGAGAGCTTTCGCAGGGTGGCCAAGGGCATCGCCTATGTGCCACAGGGCCGCATGATTTTTCCAACCCTGAGCGTGGAGGAAAACATCCAGACGGGCCTGGAAAATGCCAAAGAAAAAGTCGTGCCCGAGGAAATATACGCCCTGTTTCCGGTGTTGTGGGACATGCGGCGGCGCAAAGGTGGCAACCTGTCTGGCGGTCAGCAGCAACAGTTAGCCATCGCACGCGCCCTGGCGACTGACCCCAAGGTGTTGTTGCTGGATGAGCCTACCGAAGGTATCCAGCCATCCATCATCAAAGACATCGCCAAAGCGCTCAACGAGATACGCAAGATGCGCCAGATCACCATCATCGTGTCTGAGCAAGTCCTGTCGTTTGCCATGGATGTGGCAGACCGGCTGTTTGTGATCGAGGGCGGCCGGTTTGTGCATGAAACCGCACGCGTTGATACCGACCAGCAACACATCAAGTCCTACCTGTCTGTTTAGCTTTCATCTTTATCTATTTTCAACCCTGAAGGAGAACGAAATGGCCGAAACACTGATTTCCGTTGACCTGAGCAAGTCACCGCTTGAGAACGAAAATATCCACAACCGCTGGCATCCTGATATACCGATGGCTGTTTGGGTGAATCCGGGTGATGATTTCATCCTAGAGACCTTCGACTGGACCGGCGGGTTCATCAAAAACAACGATTCAGCCGATGATGTGCGTGACATCGACCTGAGTACGGTGCACTACTTGTCGGGCCCCGTGGGCGTAAGGGGCGCAGAGCCTGGCGACCTGTTGGTGGTTGATTTGTTGGACATTGGCGCCAAACAAGACAGCTTATGGGGATTTAACGGCTTCTTCTCGAAAAAGAACGGTGGGGGCTTTCTCACTGAGCACTTTCCCGAGGCACAGAAATCGATTTGGGACATTAAAGGCATGTTCACCAGTTCACGCCATGTGCCCGGAGTCAATTACGCTGGATTGATCCATCCAGGTTTGATTGGCTGCTTGCCTGACCCCAAAATGCTTGAGATGTGGAATGCCCGTGAGCAGGCCCTGATTGATACCGACCCCACCGCCGGTCTTGCGAACCCTCCGTTTGCAGACACCGCCCACATGGGCAGATTAAAAGGTGAGGCCAAGGCCAAAGCGGCCGCAGAGGGTGCTCGCACAGTGCCTCCTCGTGAACATGGTGGCAATTGCGACATCAAGGATTTGTCGCGAGGTGCCAAGGTGTACTTCCCCGTGTATGTGGACGGCGCAGGCCTGTCTGTTGGCGACCTGCACTTCAGCCAAGGCGACGGTGAAATCACCTTTTGCGGTGCCATCGAGATGGCTGGATGGGTACACATGAAAGTCACGCTGCTGAAAGGCGGCATGGCCAAATACGGCATCAAGAATCCAATTTTTAAACCGAGCCCGATCACGCCTACTTATAACGATTACCTGATTTTCGAAGGCATCAGTGTCGATGAAAGCGGCAAACAGTACTACCTTGATGTCAATGTGGCCTACCGTCAGGCTTGCCTGAACGCCATTGAATACCTGAAAAAATTCGGCTATTCAGGAGCGCAGGCTTATTCGATTCTGGGCACTGCCCCGGTACAGGGCCACATCAGTGGTGTGGTGGATGTTCCCAATTCGTGTGCCACGCTATGGCTTCCTACGCAGATTTTTGACTTCGACATCAACCCCTGTGCGGCCGGACCCATCAAGTACCTGGACGGCTCAGTGGTCATGCCACTGTCACCTGACCTGACCTGATTCGGGACCTCTGTCATGCCCACTTATGACTATGCCTGTGCCAGCTGCGGAGGCTTTGATGCCTTTCGCAGCTTGGCTGAGCGAAACGAGCCAGTTGCCTGTCCTGACTGCGGAGCGGCTTCAGCACGGGTGTTCGCCACAGCACCGCGGCTGGCACTCATGGACAGTGGCACACGCCATGCCATGGCCACCAATGAACGCGCCCGGCATGAGCCTCAGCGCTCAAGTGAATACGCCCGCTTGCGCCATCCACCAGGTTGCGGATGTTGTTCGACTGCTGGTCGCAAGGCCACAGTGACCGCGCCCAATGGAAATAAGGCGTTTCCAAGCAAGCGGCCCTGGATGATCAGCCATTAATTTTTGAGGTACTTACATCATGATGCACGGTGACATTTCAAGCAGCAAAGACACGGTCGGTGTGGCCGTGGTCAATTACACGATGCCGCGTCTGCACACGACAGCCGAGGTTCTGGACAACGCGCGCAAGATTGCCGACATGATCGTCGGCATGAAATCCGGTTTGCCGGGCATGGATCTGGTGATCTTTCCAGAATACAGCACCCACGGCATCATGTATGACGCCAAGGAGATGTATGCCACGGCGTCAACGGTACCAGGGGTAGAGACTGAAATTTTTGCGGAGGCCTGCCGCAAGGCTAAGGTTTGGGGCGTTTTCTCACTGACGGGTGAACAGCATGAAGAACACCCGAACAAGGCGCCTTACAACACCTTGATCCTGATGAATGACCAGGGTGAGATCGTTCAAAAGTACCGCAAGATCATGCCGTGGGTGCCGATCGAAGGCTGGTACCCAGGCAACTGCACCTATGTGAGCGACGGCCCTAAAGGCATCAAAATCAGCTTGATCATTTGTGATGATGGCAACTACCCTGAAATTTGGCGTGACTGCGCCATGAAGGGTGCCGAACTTATTGTTCGTTGCCAGGGCTACATGTACCCGGCAAAGGACCAACAAGTGATGATGGCGAAGGCCATGGCTTGGGCAAACAACTCTTATGTTGCGGTGGCAAACGCCGCGGGCTGGGATGGGGTGTACAGCTACTTTGGACACAGCGCCATCATCGGGTTTGATGGCCGCACGCTGGGCGAGTGCGGCGAAGAAGGCCATGGCGTGCAATACGCCGCGCTCTCCACCAGCCTGATACGAGATTTCCGAAAAAACGGGCAATCCGAAAACCATCTTTTCAAGTTGTTGCATCGCGGATATACGGGAATGATCAACTCAGGCGAAGGCGACAAAGGCGCAGCAGCCTGCCCGTTCAGCTTCTACAGCAACTGGGTCAACGACCCGGAAGGAACTCAGCAAGCGGTAGAGGTCATGACGCGCCCCATGGTGGGAACGGAGGAGTGTCCTATTGAGGGCATTCCAAATCCATTGACTGTTGGTCACAGAAATGGCTGAGACGCAGGGTTAATTTCGGGCAAGCCACAGGGTCGTAAGTGGCCGAAAGTTTGGTCGTAGTAGGCGCAAGGTCGGGTGGCATCAACACGCTGTCACCCAAATCGCCGGCTAAATCCGCCGTCTCCCCCCACCCCAATCACCAACCGGTGCGTCGCCCGTGTCGCCGCCACATAAAACACACGAGCCGCTTCCGCCTCGTCCTCACCGGCGGCCGGCATGTGCCCCACACCGGGCAGGGCTACCACAGGGAACTCCAGGCCTTTGCTGGCGTGCATGGTCATCACCTTGATCTTGTCGCTGGTTGGGTCAAAGTCGCCGGGACTGACGCGGTTTTCCAGCGGCAGGCCACGCTGGCGTAGCACTTGGGCGCACAGGTCGCGGGTTTTCCAGTCAGCACACAGCACGGCCAAGTCGCCCCAAGCGTGACCCTCGTTGTGGGCAGTGCTCAAGTGGTCGGCAATGGCATAAGCCTCGTCGCGCAAGGTGGGCATGCGGATGATCAGCGGTGCTTCGCCATCACGGCCGCAGCTGATGGGGTGCAGGCTTGGAATGGCGTCGTCGTCATCGCTGGCTTCATCGGGCTTGAGTAAATCGGCGGCCACCAGGCTGGCCACCTGCAGGATTTGCCGGGTGTTGCGGTAGTTGATGCGCAGGATGGTTGAGTAACCTTTGCCCACCGCTTTGATGCCAACGCTCTTGAGCGTGAACTTGAGCCGGCTGCGCTTGTAAATGCTTTGTGCATCGTCATACAGCACCAGTAGGCTGTTGCTGGCGGGGTCTACCATTTGCACCACCAGCTTGAGCCATTCGGGCGCAAAGTCGTGGCCTTCGTCAATCAGCACGGCCTGGTACTGGCCGCCGGGGATTTGGCTACGCGCCACACCGCGGATCACAGCATCGACAAGGTCATCAAAAAAGTGAGCGCTTTGCGCAGGCAAGGTCTGGCCAAACGCCCGAATTTGCTCATGACACCATTTGTGAAAGTGCCGCACATGCACTTTCTCGTCCAAGCCCTTGGCGGCCATCACGCTGTGCAGCTTCACGCCCAGCGGTTCGTTAAAACACAGGATCAGGATGGGTTTGCTGCTGGCCGTGCTGGCCTTTGCCAAATACTCCGCGCGGTAACCCAGAATCATGGTTTTGCCCGAGCCCGCCACGCCGTGAATCACGCGGTGGCCGTCGCCCAAAGACCGTGCCAATTGCTCCTGCTGCAGGTCCATCACGCGCATCATGCTGGGCAGGTCGGCCAGGGTGTCGGTGTCATCAAACAGCGGCTCCTGGGTGGGCACGCGCACCTCGGGAAACAAAATCCAGCGTACCCGCTCCAGCATGGGCAGCGTCATCACACCGCGCATCATGTAGGGGAACATGTCCCACAGGCGACTTTGCAGGTCTTCGGCGTCCACCGTTTCCAGCATCTCGTCTTTGCACAACACGCGGTGCGGCTCGATGGCGTGGTGCAGCTCGGCGGCCTTGAATTGCTGGCGCGTGATGTTGGTAAAGACCACGCCGTAGCTCCACGGGAACGCAATTTGCCCTTGGTGCGGGCCGTCGGGCTGCGTCAGCTGCGGGTCGCGTTTCAGGGCATCAACTACCTGGTGCGCATACTGGCGGGCCTGTTCGAGCGGGTTGATCACGGTTTTAGGCGTGCCGTCGGGCAGGATGGTCCAGGTGTGTTTGTCAGCCTGCCCGATGGTGGCGAGCTTCCAGTCTTTGACTTCCAGCACCAGCAGGCCGCGGCGCGGGTGCATCACGATGAAGTCCGGGTGCGCCTGCCTGGGGCCTACCGGCACGTCGTACCACAGCAGGTAATCGTCGTCGAGCTTGTCTTGCAGCCGCTGGGCCAGGCGGCGCTCACCGCTGGTCATGCGTGCGGTGCAGGCGCTCAATGCGGGTATCAGCGTTGCCATTGAATTTGTCTCGTCCCTGAGGTGTGTAGGCTGATGATAAGCCGGTCTCAAATGGGACGGATGGCCGGCAGCTGCGGGTTGCGTGCTACTTTTTATTGGTGAAAAACAGCGACAAACCCACCGCAATCAAAATCAGCGGCCACCAGGTTCTGAGCAGTGCTGCCAGGCTGACATTGATCAGCCCCAGGTTGGTCAGCAGAAAAAATGTGCCTACGCACACCAGCACAATGGCCGCAAAATTACCCTTCATGGTGTTCCTTTGTCAGATTAAAAACGGGCCCATACGCCCGG
This sequence comes from Rhodoferax sp., assembly GCF_028688795.1. GTDB lineage: Bacteria > Pseudomonadota > Gammaproteobacteria > Burkholderiales > Burkholderiaceae_C > Rhodoferax. The sequence goes on from NZ_JAQTXM010000009.1 coordinate 103,620, forward strand.
CCAATGGCTGCCATTGTCTGTGCACGGCGGTGATGCCGTCACACCTCATCCCAGTCTTTCCAGTTCACCGCATGGGTGTCGCGGTACAGGTTGACGGCGCTGCCCACGGTGGGCGAAAAGATGTCGTGGCCAATGATGTCGAGCGTGCCGTAGCCACGTAGCCGGTCTTTGACCTGGCCCTTGAGGCCGGCAAACCACAGCTCAATGCCTTGTTGCTTGAGCTCCTGGTACAGGCTCACCAGCGCATCAGCCGCGGTGATGTCGACATGGGTGATGGCATTGGCCACCACCACCAGGCGGTGTGTGGGGGTGGGCGCGGTGGCAATGGCGCGTTTGGCTTGTGTACGAAAAAGTTCACCATTGGCAAAAAACAGCTGGGCGTCCCAACGAAACAGCACCAGGCCGGGCACTTGGCGGCCCTCCGGGTGGCGGGTGATGTCGTGGTAGCCCTTGGTGCGGCCAACCCGCGCCAGCACCGCAAAATACGGGTGCCAGGCATTCCACAGCAGCAACAGCATGGCCAGCACCAGGGTGATGACAATACCCTCAATCACGCCGATCAGCGCCACGCCAAAAAAGCTGGTCAGTGACAGCGCAAACTCCGCCTTGCTGATGCGGTACAACTCGCGCATGCCCGCCACGTCGGCAAATGACAGGCAAGCTGCCATCACCACCGCCCCCAGTACCGCGCTGGGTAGGCTTTGCAGCAGCCCCGGCGCAAGCAACAGCAGCATCACAATGGCCAGCGCCCCCACCACACCGGTGAGCTGAGTTTTAGCCCCGGCCGATTCCGCCACCGGCGTGCGCGACGCGCTGGCGCTAACCGAAAAGCCCTGAAACACCCCGGCGGCCATGTTGGCTATACCCAATGCCACCATTTCCTGATTCTGGTTCACCTGATAGCCCCCGCGCTGCGCCAGTGCGCGTGACAGCACGCTGGTGTCGGCAAACGACAGCAAGGAGATGATCAACGCGCCCGGCAGCAGCTGCAGCATGTCGCGCCAGGACACCAGCGGAATGTGCCACTGTGGCAAGCCCTGCGGCAGGTTGCCCAGCACCACCACCTGAAACGTGTCGGCCAGGTTGAATCCGGCAGACACGGCGGTGGCCAGCACCACCGCCAGCAAGATGCCGGGCCAACGCGGCCGCCAGTGGGCCATGAGCAAAATCAGCGTCAGGCTGGCTCCGCCTATCAGCAGTGCCATCTGGTTCGTCTTGCCTGCGGCAATGCCTTGCACCAGCCGCGTTGTTTGTTCCAGCAGGCCGTCGGCCTTGACCGAAAAGCCGAACACCTTGGGCAATTGGCCGATCAGCACCGTGAGGGCAATGGCGTTCAAAAACCCGATGCGGATCGGCTTGGACAACAAGTCAGCCACCAGGCCCAAACGGGCCAGCCCGATCAGCAGCGAGCAGGCGCCCGACAACAGCGCCAGCATGCCCGCCAATACAACTGCACGCTCAACGCTGCCTGCGGCCATGGGCAAGATCAACACCGCAATCACCGCCGCCAGAGTTGAATCCGGCCCCAGCACCAAGATGCGGCTGGGGCCAAACAGCGCGTAGGCCAGCAGCGGGACGATGGTGGCGTACAGCCCGTGAATGGCGGGCAGCCCGGAGGCCTCGGCGTACCCCATGCCCACCGGTACCAGAATGGCGGTGAGCACCAGGCCGGCGACCAGGTCATGCAAAAACCATGCGCTTTGGTAGTTGCGCAAGGTGGCCAGCCCGGGCAGCCAGCGTTGCAGCCAGGTGAGGCGCTGCCACGCCAGCAATGCCGAGCCGGGCTGAGGCACGGGCGGCGGCTTGGGTGTGGGCTGGGTGGCATTGTCCATGGTGAGGCAACCAGTTTACGTGCCGGCTGGCGTCTGTGCGCCGTTACCATTGCGCGCATGAAAAAGACCACCCTTGCCGCCCACGCCGCCTGCCCCTGCGACAGCGGTCAACCCTATGGCGACTGCTGCGGCCCGTGGCATGCTGGCTACGCACAAGGCACACCCGCCCCCACGCCCGAGGCACTGATGCGCTCGCGCTACAGCGCCTACGTGTTGGGGCTGATTGACTACCTGCTGGCCACCTGGCACCCGTCCACCTCGCCGGGTGAGCTGGAGCTGTCACCCGTTAAATGGTTGGGCCTGGAAGTGCGCCACGCCCAGGCCACGGGCGACGCGGGTGTGGTGGAGTTTGTGGCCCGCTACCGTGACAGCGGCAAAGGCGTGCGCCTGCATGAAATCAGCCGCTTTGTGCGTGAAGCGGGGCGCTGGTTGTACATCGATGGCGAGATGCAGGAACCGGAGTGAAAGGGTTAGACGCTATATTTATTGCAGCTGCTTGCGCAGGTTTTACAAGGGCTAGAGGCCTAAAATGCCACTAACTCAACTGCAACTGGCGTGACAGCGGCCGTGTCAAGCCGCTTCACCCTCCAACTCAAGCACATCAGCCAGCCCCAACCGGTTCACGCCGCTGAGGAGCGCCTTCACCGACGCGGTGACGATGTTGGTGTCCATGCCCACGCCAAAGCGCTCCGGGCTGCCTGCGGCAGACACCAGCTCCAAAAAGGCGCAAGCCTGGGCATCACCCCCGTTGGTGCTGGCGCGGGTGGAGCGCTCTTCATAACTGCGCACCTGCACCTGGATGCCGACGGTTGTCAACGCATGCACAGCCGCATCGATGGGGCCATTGCCCGCGCCTGTGATCATCATGGGCTGCCCGTTCACCTCCACACCGATGCGAATACCCTGCACATGGGTCTTGCTGCCCGGCGTGGCGTGGTCAAACAATTGGTGCTCCACATAACGAATCGACGCCACGGCGGGCTCCAGATACGTGCACTCAAACAGGTTCCAGATGTCTTGCGCGCTCATCTCGCCGCCATGGGTGTCGGTGTAGGTTTGCACCTCGCCCGAGAACTCCACCTGCAAGCGCCGGGGCATGACCACGCCAAATTCGGCTTCCATCAAATACGCTACGCCACCTTTGCCGCTCTGGCTGTTGACGCGGATCACCGAGTCATAGCTGCGGCCCAGGTCGGCCGGGTCAATCGGCATGTAAGGCACGTTCCATAACGTGTTGGGCTGCTGCACCGCCAGGCCTTTTTTGATGGCATCCTGATGCGAGCCGCTGAAAGCGGTGAATACCAAATCACCCACATACGGGTGGCGTGGGTGGATCGGCAACTGGTTGCAATGCTCCACGGTGCGAGCCACAGCGTTGATGTCAGAAAAATCCAGCCCCGGCGCCACGCCCTGGGTGTACATGTTCAAAGCCAGCGTGACGATGTCGACATTGCCGGTGCGCTCGCCGTTGCCAAACAGGCAGCCTTCGACCCGGTCCGCGCCGGCCATCAGGCCCAGTTCGGCAGCAGCTACCGCTGAGCCCCGGTCGTTGTGTGGGTGCACGCTGATGAGCACACTATTGCGCCGCGCCAGGTGGGTGTGCATCCACTCAATCTGGTCGGCGTACACATTGGGCGTGGCCACTTCAATGGTGGCGGGCAGGTTCAAGATGACCTTGTTGGTGGGCGTGGCCCCCCACTCGGCGGTGACGGCGTCGCACACCTCGCAGGCAAAGTCCAGCTCGGTGCTGGTGAACACCTCAGGGCTGTACTGCAAGACCCATTCGGTCTCGGGGTGTTGCGCACACAGTGTTTTGATGAGCCGCACCGAAGACACCGCCAACTCCTTGATTTCATCCTTGCTCATGCCAAACACAATGTCCCGAAACGCCGGTGAGGTGGCGTTGTAGACGTGCACGATGGCGCGGCGTGCGCCCTTGAGGGACTCGATGGTGCGGCGGATCAGGTGCTCGCGCGACTGGGTCAGCACCTCAATGGTCACATCATCAGGAATGTGGCCACCTTCGATCAAGTTGCGCACAAAGTCAAAGTCGGTTTGCGAGGCGCTGGGGAAAGCCACCTCAATCTCTTTGAACCCCACCTGGCACAACGTGCGAAACATGCGCATCTTGCGCTCCACGTTCATCGGTTCAAACAGCGACTGGTTGCCATCACGCAAGTCAGAGCTCATCCAGATCGGCGCATGGGTGATGCTGCGCGAGGGCCATTGGCGGTTCGGCAAGTCAATGGTGGGGAAAGCGCGGTACTTGGTGGCGGGGTTGGACAACATGGCAAAAATTCCTCAAGAAGCAATAACGGACAGTGAGGGCTATCGTAGGCCTGAAGGTGGGGTGAATGATTGCGTTTTTGTCTGTTAATTCGTCTTTAAAGACAGACTATTGCCAACTAAGACAATATTTAGCAATTTTTATGAATAAATTGCGATTCATCGATTGTTGATCTGCTCAAGACGTGAGGCAGTGGGTTGCGTTGGTGGCTGCGAGACGGGCGGTGACGGGGCCAGGTGTTCGAGCGCAAGCTGCATGAGGTGGCTTGTGATTCCGCGCTGGTGACGGCATCGGTGCGCCATGCGCCGGGCGCCAACTATGCGGTTTTGAACGCAGCCGTGTTGTCCAACCCGCGCCACCACTGCCAACTCATTTATCGGCTGGACGGCCAGCGCATCACCTTTGAGAAACAACCCGGTGTGGTGTGGATGGAGATTGCCACCGTGGCGCTCTGACCCATGACGCTGATGTGGTTGCACAATCGGTCAGTGGCACGCCAGACTTGAATTTGTCACGAAATTACTACTAACGTTATAGCTATATGCGAATGAATTACAAGGGCTAGAGGCCTAAATGACTGATAAATATTGTTCCGCCCCCCGCATTGTCCTGGCCACGCTGAACGCCCGTTACATCCACGCCTCGCTTGGCCTGCGTTGTCTGCTGGCCAACCTGGACTTGCATGGTGGCGCGGGCTTGCGTGCACAGACCGTGCTGCGCGAATACACCATCAACCGCGCGCCGGCTGACGTGGTGGCGGACCTGCTGGGCGACGCGGGCGGTGCCGTGCAGATCGTCGGTTTTGGTGTGTACATCTGGAACGTGACACAAACCTGTGAGGTGCTGCGCCTGCTCAAAGCGGCGCGGCCAGCGGTCAAGATCGTGCTGGGTGGGCCGGAGGTCAGCCACGAGGTCGACCAGCAGCCCATCACCGCGCTGGCCGACCATGTCATCACTGGTTGGGGCGATGTGAGTTTTGCCAAGCTGTGTCGTGCGCTGCTGGACGGCCCCCAGCCGCTCATGAAAATCATCCCTGGCGAGCAGCCCGCGCTTGAGCACCTGGCGCTGCCGTATGCCGAGTACAGCGATGCCGATCTGGCGCACCGCCTGCTCTACGTGGAGGCGTCGCGCGGTTGCCCGTTCAAGTGCGAGTTTTGCCTGAGCTCGCTTGACAAAACCGCCTGGGGCTTTGAATTGGGCCGCGTGCTGACGGCGCTGGACGGCTTGTACCAGCGTGGCGCGCGCACCTTCAAGTTTGTCGACCGCACCTTCAACCTGAAGGTCGAGCATTCGGTGCGCATCCTGCAGTTTTTTCTGGACCGCTTGCCAGCGCCCGGTGCGCACGCCAATGAGCAGCTTTTCTTGCACTTTGAAGTCATCCCAGACCACTTGCCAGACCGTCTGAAGCTGCTGCTGGCGCAATTTCCGCCGGGTGTGTTGCAGCTTGAAGTGGGCGTGCAGAGTTTTAACGAGGTGGTGCAGCACACCATCTCGCGGCGCCAAGACAACGCCGCCACCGAGGCCAACCTGCGCTGGCTGCTGGCCCACACCCACGCGCACATCCACGCCGATTTGATCTTTGGCCTGCCCGGCGAAACCCTGCATAGTTTTGCCGAGGGCTTTGACCGCCTGTTGGGCGTTGGCCCGCATGAGATTCAGCTCGGCATTTTGAAGCGCCTGCGCGGCACGCCAATCACCCGCCACACCCAGACGCATGGCATGGTGTATGACACGCAGCCACCCTACACCGTGCAGCAAACCGGCGTGGTCGATGCCGCCACCCTGCAACGCTTTGCCAGGTTTGCCCGTTACTGGGATGTGCTGGCGAATTCGGGCCGATTTGCGCAAACGCTGGCATTGCTGTTGCACACAGCATCCGACAAGGCTGTGCAGAGTGTTGGGCGCACCCTGGTCGCGCCATCGGATTCACCGTTCTGGCGTTTTTGGGCGTTTGCAGACTGGCTGTGGGCGCGCTCCGAAGCCACCCACCGGCTGACGCCTGAGCTGCTGGTGGACGCCTTGTTTGACTACCTCAGCCAAAGCCTGCCGGCAGATGCGGTGCGCCAGGCCCTGCTGGCCGACTACACCACCAGTGGCGCTCGCGCCAACCCCAGCGCCTTGCAAGGCCTGCTGCCAAGGGTTGCGCCAGCACCGGCCAAAACGGCGCGCACCTTGGCTGCACGCCAGGAACGGCATCGTGTTACGCCCTGATGCAAGATGCCGCCTTAGCCACATCGCGGCGGTAGCATTGCGGCCTGCTGTTTTTACTAACCCACAGACCACACTATGCGCATTCTTCACAAACTCCTGGCTCTTGCCCTGGCCTTTTGCAGCCCGCTGGCCATGGCTGAGACCGGGGTGACCGACAAAGAAATCCTGATCGGCCAGTTTGCCGCCATGACCGGGCCGGCCGCACAACTCGGGCAGCGCATGCAGGTGGGCATGTTGACCTATTTTTCTGCGGTGAACGCGCTGGGCGGCATCAACGGGCGCAGCCTCAAGCTGGTCACTCGTGACGATGGTTATGAGCCCGACAAAGCCGCGGCCGCAGTCAAGGCGCTGATTCAAGAGGACAAGGTGTTTGCCCTGGCCGGTGCCGTGGGCACCCCCACCGGGTTGGCCGCCTTGCCGATCGTGACCGAGCAACAGGTGCCGCTGGTGGGCATGTTCACCGGTGCGCAGGCGCTGCGTGAGCCGTTTAACCGGCAGGTGTTTCATGTGCGAGCCAGTTATTTTGATGAAACCGAGCGCATCGTGCAGCACCTGACCACGTTAGGCATCAAAAAAATCGCCGTGTTCTACCAAAACGACTCCTACGGCAAAGCCGGTCTGGAGGGTGTGGAGCGTGCGCTGACCAAACGTCAGCTCAAGCCCGTCGCCATCGGCACGGTGGAGCGCAACAGCGTGGACACGGCGCAGGCCTTGGCCAGCATCCTGAAGGCCGAGCCCGAAGCCGTGGTGCAAATCAGTGCCTACAAAAGCTGTGCCGCCTTCATCAAGCTGGCGCGTGGCAAAGGCTATGGCGGGCAGTTTTTTAACGTGAGCTTTGTCGGCTCAGCGGCGCTGGCGCAAGAGCTGGGCGAAGTGGGCCAGGGGGTGGTGATTTCGCAGGTGGTGCCGTTCCCATACGCCGCCAAGGTGGCAGTGGTGCGCGAGTACCAGCAGCACATGCTGGCAGCGGGTCAGAAAGACTTTGATTTCTCTAGTCTGGAGGGTTACTTGACCGCGCGCGTACTCACCGAAGGCCTGCGCCGGGCCGGCAAAGCCCTGACGCGTGACGCGCTGATTGCCGGTCTGGAGAGCATGCGCGACGTGAACCTGGGCGGTTTCGTGGTGAATTACAGCGCCAAAAACCACCAGGGTTCCACCTTTACCGACTTGACCATCATCGGACGCGATGGCAAGTTCATGCACTAATTGCTATGTATTAAATGGCTACTTGCGCTTTATTTATAAGGGCTACAGCCTGATTTGTTATAAATTTTGCGCGATGCGCCGCAGCAGCACAGGTGCTGGTGCCACTGGCTGCTCGCTGAGCTGAATGCTCGCCAGCAGCGTGAGCCGGGCGCGCTCGGCTCTGGCAGCGTCAGCCGCATGCACCACGGCCAGCACATCGCCCGCCTGCACGGCCTGGCCAATTTGGACGAATTGCGTGAAGCCCACGCGTGCATCGACCGCGTCGCTGGCTTGGCGCCTGCCACCGCCAAGCGCCACCACCGCCAGGCCAATGTCACGCGTGGCCATGCCGCTGACCCAGCCGCTGCGCGGCGCTGGCACGGTGAGCTGCACCGGGGCTTGTGGCAAGTAGTGGCCGGGTCGATCGACAAAATCCGCCGGGCCACCCAGTGCCGTCACCATGCGGGCAAACTGTGCTAGCCCTCGTCCACTGGTCAAAACTTGTTCTACTTTTTGCAGTGCGTCGGTTTCCGTTGTGGCCAGGCCACCCATCAGCAGCAGCTCGGCGCTCAGGCGCAGGGTGACTTCTTTCAGGCGTACATCGAGGTGCTTGTTTTTCAAAAAGTCAACCGCCTCGATCACTTCCAGCGCGTTGCCAGCGGTGCTGCCCAGCACCTGGTTCATGTCGGTGAGCCAGGCGCGCGTGGGCAGGCCAGCACCGTTGGCCACTTGCACCAGCGACTCGGCCAGCGTGGTCGCCATGTCCGGTGAATCGGCAAACGCGCCGTTGCCCACTTTCACGTCCATCACCAGGCCTTGCAACCCGGCAGCGAGTTTTTTGGACAGGATGCTGGCGGTGATGAGTGGCACGGATTCGACCGTGGCGGTGACGTCGCGAATGGCGTAGAGGCGGCGGTCGGCCGGGGCCAGCTCTGCGGTTTGGCCAATGATGGCGCAACCCGCCGTTTGCAGGGCGCGGTGCAGCATGGCCACATCAGGCGTGACGTTGTAGCCGGGGATGCTGCCCAGCTTGTCGAGCGTGCCGCCGGTGTGGCCCAGGCCGCGGCCCGAAATCATGGGAACGATGCCACCGCAGGCCGCCACGATAGGGGTCAGCATCAGGCTCACCTTGTCGCCGACGCCGCCGGTGGAATGTTTGTCCAGAATCGGCCCGGTCAGATTGGCACCGGACCAGTCCATGACCAAACCAGAGTGCGTCATGGCTTGCGTCAGCGCCACGGTTTCATCGCGGCTCATGCCGTTCAAAAACATGGCCATGGCCAGTGCCGCAGCCTGGCCTTCGCTCCACGAGCCGTCGACCAGGCCTTTGACAAAGCTGTCGATGTGGGTGCGCTCCAGCGTGCGGCCGTCGCGTTTGATGCGGATGATTTCCTGGGCGAGCATGGGTACTTTCTCAGTAACTGCCAAGCTGCGTTGGGCTGGCATCGGTGCAACCCTCCAGCACGGTTTCAATGTCGCCCAGCAAGCTGCTGGCGCCAATGCGAAAACGCTTCGGTGTCAAGGCGGCATCGCCCAGATACTGCTGCATGAGTGCTTCATAAACAATAGCTTCTTGCGCAGTCTTTATGCCGCCTGAAGCCTTAAAACCTGCATAACTTATGGCTGTGGGGTGGGCGGCAATGGTGGCCAGCATGACGCGGGCAGCATCGGGCGTGGCGTGCACGGCAGTTTTGCCGGTGCTGGTTTTCAGGAAGTCTGCGCCGCTGTCCAGGGCAAGCCGGCTGGCGCGCCCAATGAGTTCTGGCGTTTTGAGTTCACCAGTTTCAAGAATCACTTTGAGCGTCAGGCCGAGGCACATCTGGCGCACCGCCACCAGCAGTTGGGTTACCGCCGCTTCGTCACCGGCCATCAAGGCCATGTAGGGCAGCACCACGTCCACATCTTGCGCGCCGGCCTTCACGATTTGCAGGGTGTCTTGCACGGCTGCTGCCACGTCCGCATTGCCATGCGGAAAATTGGCCACCGCTGCCACGCCAATGTGGGCGGGCAGTTGCGCGCGGGCAAAGGCGGCCAGGCGCGGCCAGACGCACACCGCCGCTACTGGGCCGAACGGGCTTTGGGCGCGGTGGCAAAGTTTGGCAACGTCGGCCTCGGTGTCAATGTCATTGAGGCTGGTGAGGTCCAGGCAGGCCAAGGCGATGCGGGCGCTGTGCTGCAGGTCATGCGGCCAGGTGGTTGGGGTGTTTGGGCTTGTCATGATGGCTTTTAATGATACGTTGGTGAATGGCTTTGCATCTCGGTTTCGTGGGTTTGACCGGCGCAGCGGCAGTCTTTGGCGGCCTCCTCATACTGGGGTACCAGAAATCGTCGGCCGCCAAAGCCAGCCACTGCGCTGGCGTGCGTCGCCCACCCATCAGGCTTGAACGGGTGCGTCCGGTGGTCAGCCTGCCGAACTTATGGCAACGCAGCAATGATGTCTGCCAGCAGCCGGCTGGCCGTCGCGTTGCCTTCCTGCGCTTGGCTCAAGGTATGCGCATGGCTCAAATTTTCTGAAGACATGCCTGCTCCAAAATTGGTGATGATTGAGAGCGCCAGCACCCGCAGCCCCAAGTGCCGCGCGATGATGGTCTCAGGCACCGTGCTCATGCCCACGGCATCGGCACCCAGTAGCTGCGCCATGCGGATCTCGGCAGGGGTCTCAAACTGCGGCCCCAGAAACCAGGCATACACCCCTTCAAAAAGAGTAGCGCCTTGCGCTTGTGCTATTTGGGTTGCAAGCTGATTTAGCTTGCAATCATAGGCGTTGACCATGTTGACAAAACGCGCGTTGCCATCAAGCCCTACCAGCGGCGAACGCTGCGGCAAGTTCAGGTGGTCGGTGACCAGCATCAGGCTTTGCGGCGGCATGTCCAAGCGTAAGCTCCCTGCGGCGTTGGTTTGCACCAGCGTGTGGCAGCCCAGTCCTTTCAGCACCCGCAGCGGCTCCGCCATGCCGTCCACCGCGCCGGTCTCATAGCCGTGTTTACGCCCGCTCATCACCGCCACGGCTTGCCCGCCAATGTGGCCCAGCCACAGTGTGGCGTTGTGCCCGGCCACCGTGGGTTGGGGAAACCCTTCAAGGTCTTTGTATGGCATCTGGATGGCATCTGTGATGTGCTCCGTCAACCCGCCCCAGCCAGACCCTAGCACCACGGCGACGCGGGGCTGGAAATGACCGGCGCGCTGGCGGATGGTGTCAAGGGCGTTCATGCGGGTTGCCCGAAATTCAGTCTGATGCCTTGCCAGTCACAAGGGTAGATAAGCGCCGATGCGGGATGTCTCATGCGGTGCCCAGGTGGTCTGGCCCAAAACTTTCGGGCAGCAACTGCGCCAGGGTGTAGCGCGGGCCAAGTTCTGCGTCGTTGGCGGCGAGGATGGGCATGGTGGGCGCGCCAAATTCACGCAATTTCTGCCTGCAGCCCCCGCAGGGTGTGGTCCATGCACTCTTGTTTTTGCCACCGTTGCCAACCACCAGCACGGCCAGCGCGCGCGTGCTGCCTGCCAGCACCATGGCCGACAGGGCCGCGGCTTCGGCGCACAAGCCCTCGGGATACGCGGCGTTTTCCACATTGCAGCCGGCGTGGATGCGGCCCTGTTCGTCAAGCACCGCTGCACCCACTTGGTACTGGGAATACGGCGCGTAAGCCTTCAGTTGCGCGCTGCGGGCAGCGGCCAGCAGGGCTTGTTGCTGTGGGTTAGTGAGCGCATCACCGGGTGGGTTTGGCTGGGTCATGGGCACATCCATCGTGTTGTAAGGTGTGGCGATGTTAGAGGCCTTGCGCCAGTTCGTCGGTGACGATGCCCTTGCGGTGCAGACGGTCGTCCACATCGTCCTTCAGCCCAACGCCGCTGAGCTGCTTGATGCGCGCCTGAGTCAGCAGTCGGTGCAGCGTTAGTGCGGCCGCCTCGACAGATAAACCCGCGTCTCTCACGTTAGAAATGCAGTTTCTCTCCGCATCTGATCTGCCCACCCGGGGCGACCAGGTCAGGTACAGCCCCATGCTGTCGGGCGAACTCAGGCCCGGGCGCTCGCCAATCAGCATCACCACCAATTGCGCGTTGAGCTGCTCGCCCACTTCGTCGCCAATGGCCACGCGGCCCTGCTCTACCACCGTCAGCGGGGCAATGCGCCAGGTTTGGGCGGGGTCGTTTTGCAAGCGCTTGAGCATGTTGGCTACCAGCGGCAGCGCGTTTTGATGGATGGCCAGGGCGCTCAGGCCGTCTACCACCACAAAGGCCAGGTCAAACGCTGCATCGGCCGCGTGGTGGGTTGGGCTGCCTGCACTGTGGAGTAAGCCGCCTTCGTTGCGCGGCGCGGCTTGCCATTGCGCCAGCGTTTGCAGTGAGGCGGCGTTCAGCCGCCGCCCCAGGTCGGGCCGCTGCAAATACGTGGCGCGGTCCGCCGCCTGGCTGTGCAGCATCAGTGTGGGCAGGCCCAGCATTTGCAGACTGGCCGCCATACCGGTTGCGTCCAGTGGCAAATGCACCGCGTCACGCGCTTGTGCATGGGCCAGTTGAAACGCCAAGTGCGCACGGGTGGGCACACTGACCCCGGCGCGGCCGAGCGCAATGCGCGCGTCAGTGAACTGGCGCAAAGCGTCCCAGGGTGTTGGCGTGATCAGATGGCTCATGCGGATGGCGCCCCCAGCCTTTGGATGGAGGCTGAAAAGGCGCTGGGCAACTGGGCTGTCAGGCGTTGCTGCCCGCTGCCAGAACCCGCTGGCGTGCCAAGCCCCATCTTCTCCAGCCAGGCCTCGAACTCGGGCGCGGCGCGCAACCCCAGCACTTGGCGCAACACCTGAGCGTCATGAAACGAGGTGCTTTGGTAGTTCAGCATGATGTCGTCTGAGCCCGGCACACCCATGATGAAGTTGCAACCCGCGGCGCCCAGCATCAGCATCAGGGCGTCCATGTCGTCGCCATCGGCCTCGGCGTGGTTGGTGTAACACACGTCACAGCCCATCGGCAGGCCCAGCAGCTTGCCGCAAAAGTGGTCTTCCAGCCCGGCGCGGACGATTTGCTTGCCGTTGAACAAATACTCAGGGCCAATGAAGCCAACCACGGTGTTGACCAGCAACGGCTTGAAATGCCGCGCCACCGCGTAGGCGCGCGCCTCAATGGTTTGCTGGTCGCAGCCGTGGTGTGCCCCGGCACTGAGTGCACTGCCTTGGCCGGTCTCGAAATACATCACGTTGCTGCTGCGTTGGCCTTGTTCATCAAGCAGCGTGGCACGTTGCAGGGACAGTGCGGCTGAGCGCGCCTCTTGCAGCAGCGCCAGGTTCAGCCCAAAACCGGTGTTGGTGGCCTCGGTGCCACCAATCGACTGAAACACCAGATCTACCGGCGCACCACGCTCGATGGCCTGCAAGGTGTTGGTCACATGCGTCAACACGCACGACTGGGTTGGAATGCCGTAGCGGGTGATTGCCTCATCGAGCAGGTGCAGCAGTCGCACCACTTGGGGCACGTTGTCGCTGGCCGGGTTGATGCCAATCACCGCGTCGCCACTGCCCAGCAGCAGGCCGTCGAGCAAGCTGGCGGCAATGCCTTGCAGGTCATCGGTCGGGTGGTTCGGCTGCAGCCGTGTGGCGAGCCGGCCAGCCAAGCCGATAGTGCTGCGAAAGCGTGTTACCACCTGGCATTTGCGGGCGATCAGGATCAAGTCTTGCACCCGGCAAATTTTGCTTACCGCCGCCACCATTTCCGGCGTCAGGCCGGGTGCCAGCGCGGCTAATGTTTGTGACGTGGCGTTATCGCTCAATAGCCAGTTGCGAAAGTCGCCTACGGTGAGGTGGCGCACTGGCGCAAAGGCTGCCACATCGTGCGTGTCCAGAATCAGCCGGGTGACCTCGTCGTCTTCATACGGCACCACGGCTTCATGCAAAAAGGTGCTGAGCGGCACATCTGCCAGCGCCATTTGCGCCGCCACGCGCTCCTGCGCGTTGGCTGCAGCGACCCCCGCCAGTTGGTCGCCTGAGCGCTCAGGGCTGGCCTTGGCCAGCAGGGTGCGCAAGTCGTCAAACCTGTAGTGACGGGTGCCAATGGTGTGGGCGTAAGGCATGGTGGCCAGGCCAGTGCGAAAACTAGATGACCGCTGCGGTGACGACGATTTCAATGCGCCAGTCCGGGTTGGCCAGGCTGGCTTGAACGGTTGCTCTTGGCGGTGCGTGCCCCTTGGCGACCCAGCCGTCCCATGCCGTGTTCATTCCGGGGTAATCCTTCATGTCCGTCAAAAATATGTGTGTCATCAGGATGTGTTGCTTGCTGCTGCCGCATTCGGCCAGCAGTTGGTCAACCATGGCAAGCACTTCACTGGTTTGGCCTTCAATGTCATTGGCGGTGTTGGTCGGGACCTGACCTGCCAGATAGATGGTTCCGGCATGGATGCAGGCTTCGCTGAGGCGTGGACCGATGTGAAGGCGTTGAATGTCAGCCATGTTTTTGTTGCTCCGAGATGTCGTTGAGGTGCGTGGCGATGGTATCAAGTGGCTTGTTTGGAAGTCACACCGGTATCGCATCTTTGTAGTGCCGTTGGTAGCGGTGGCCCAGGCTGGTAAGAATTTCATAGCCAATGGTGCCGGCACAAGTGGCCACGTCATCCACGGTGTGATGGGGTGACAGCAGGTCGATCAGCGTACCGGGCAGTGTGGCGTCTTCAGGCAGCGCACTGACATCGATCGTGATCGTGTCCATGGAGACCCGGCCGACCAGCGGCAGTGCCACCTTGCCTAGCCAAGCTGAGCCGCGCCCGCCCAGGCTGCGCAGGTAGCCATCTGCATAGCCTACCGACACCGTGGCGATCCGACTGGCTCGCGGCGCCACCCAGCTCAAGCTGTAGCCCACCGCTGCGCCAGCTTCCACAATGCGTGTCTGCATCACCTTGCCCTGCAGTCTTACCACAGGTTGCATCGGGTTTGGTTGGCCGGGCACCGGTGCTACGCCATACAGCGCCGCGCCCGGTCGGGCCAGGTCAAAGTGAAACGCCGGACCCAAAAAAATGCCGGATGAATTGGCGAAGGTGGCCGGTGCCTTTGGCAGCATTCGGCGCGATGCAACAAAACTTGCCAGTTGCGCCGCGTTGGCCGGGTGGTCAGGCTCATCGGCACAGGCCAGGTGGCTCATCACGAAGGCCACGGCAATGCCATCAAAGGCCGAGGGGTTGTGGCTGAGTTGCCGCAACTCACGGGCCGACAGGCCGAGCCGTGCCATGCCGCTGTCGACTTGCACGATGGCCGGTAGTTTTTGTCCGCGGCCAGCGGTCATGGCACGCCAGGCGTCGATCTGCTGCAGGCTGTTGAGCACCGGTACCAGGCCATGCGCCGCACATTCGGCCTCTGCCCCAGGCGGCAGCCCGTGCATCACGTAGATGGCAGCGCCTGCCGGCAGCACCGGGCGCAGGTCAATCCCTTCGCCAAGATGGGCCACAAAGAAGTGACGGCAGCCGACACGGTAAAGCGCCGGGGCAACACGGCGGGCGCCCAGACCGTAGGCGTCTGCTTTCACGACGGCGGCGCAGTCAGTGCTGGACAAGCGGGCCTTCAAGACCAGCCAGTTGCTGCAAATCGCATCCAGGTCGATGGTCAGCAGGGCACCCGCATTGGTTGGATTGATTGAGTTCATGATGACGTTCTCAAAGCGTGGTGGCTAAGGCAAATGGCGGCCCCGAATGCACGACGGTACGTTACACCGTTGTTCCGGGGACGAACGGCTTTGTATTTAGCTGCCACTGGCCATGGCCAGCGTTTGCACGCGGTGCTTCTCAAAATACGCGTTCGTCAGTTTCACGACAACGGGCGACAGCAGCAGCAGGGACACCAGGTTGGGCAGCGCCATGAATGCGTTGAGTGTGTCCGACACCAGCCAGACGAAGTCAAGATGCGTCACGGCACCGACCAGCACAAACATCGTCCACAGCACGCGGTAGGGCACTTCAACCGAGGTGCCCAGCAGGTATTCCCAGCATTTCTCGCCGTATTAGGCCCAACCCAGAATGGTGGTGAAGGCGAAAACAGACAACGCGACCCGATGTCCAGGGGCTGATGCCAAAACCGGCTTCCAGCGCGCCCGCGATGCTGTTGGACTGCACCATGTTGCCAATCCCAAAACCGGCCAAGCCACCGAACAGCGCAAAGGCGGTGGCGAGCCAGCGCCAGTGGCGACCAAGCCCATTTTTGATGGCGTACATCGGGCCCCCAATTTGCTCGCCGTGGTCATCGGTTTCGCGGGAATGAACGGCCAGCAGCACTTCGGCGTATTTGGTCGCCATGCCGACCAGCGCGGTCATCCACATCCAGAACATGGCACCTGGGCCACCTACTGCAATGGCGGTGGCGACGCCCGCAATGTTGCCAGTGCCGACCGTGGCCGCCAGGGCTGTCATGAGTGCGGCGTAGGGCGTGATCTCACCGGGCGCGCCGGGCGCCGCCTTGCGTCCGCGCCATACCATGACGAAGCCGGCGACGATCTTGGTGATCGGCATGAAGCGCAGGCGCAATTGCAGGAACAAGCCGGTGCCCAAAATAGCGATCAGCATCGGTGGCCCCCACACGATGTCGTTGATCGTTGTGACGATTGAGGTGATGGTTTCCATGAATTGTCTCCAGTAGTTGTAATAAGTTCAGACGAGAAAATGCCCTGTCCTGATGTGGACATGCGGCAGCCCGGCGTCGGTTGTGTCGACGCCAAATGCAGGGGGAGGTTGCTGGGTTTTGAGGGCTTAACCGTAGCGGGCGACAGTCAGGCCTTCCATGCTGATCTCGGGCTGGCGCCCGCTGATCAGGTCGGCCATCACGCGCCCGGTCCCGGCGGCCATGGTCCAGCCCAGTGTGCCGTGACCGGTGCTCAAGAACAGGTTCTCAAGAGGCGTTTCGCCCAGAATGGGCGTACCGTCAGGGGTCATCGGGCGCAAGCCGGTCCAGAACTCGGCTTGACTCACGTCACCGCCTTGTGGGAACAGGTCTGTGACGACGAATTCAAGCGTACGCCTGCGGCCTACGTCAAGGTTCAGGTCAAAGCCCGAGAGCTGCGCTGTGCCGCCGACGCGAATGCGGTCGCCCAGTCGCGTCACAGCCACTTTATGGGTTTCGTCCATGATGGTGGACTCCGGGGCTTTGGCCGCATCGGTGATTGGCACCGTGATCGAGAAGCCCTTGACCGGGTACACCGGGATGCGAATACCCAGCGGGGCCAGCATCTGGGTGGAGTAGCTGCCCAGCGCCAGCACATAGCGGTCGGCCGTCAGCACGCCCGCATCGGTGCGCACGCCGGTGATGCGATCACTGCTGCGCTCCACGCCCTGAATGTCGACGTTGAAACGGAAGGTCACGCCCAGGGCTTTGGCCCGTTCGGCCAGCGTGTTGGTGAACTTGAAGCAGTCACCGGTCTCGTCACCGGGCAGGCGCAAGGCACCGACAAACTTGTCTTGCACCCCGGCTAGCGCGGGCTCGTATTTCAGGTAGCCGGTGCGGTCCAGCAACTGGTAGGGCACGTTGTACTGTTTCAGAATCTCGATGTCCTTGGCGGTGCCATCGAGCTGCTTTTGGGTGCGAAACAGCTGCAGCGTGCCTTGATCGCGGTCGTCGTACTGGATGCCGATCTCGGCCCGAAGTTCCTTCAGGCAATCACGGCTGTACTCGGCCAGGCGCACCATGCGCCCCTTGTTGACGCGGTAGCGGGCCTCGGTGCAGTTGCGCAGCATGGACATGCCCCAACGCCACATGGCGGGGTCAAGCATGGGCTTGATCACCAGCGGGCTGTGGTGCATCAGCATCCACTGGATGGCTTTCAGCGGCACACCTGGGCCAGCCCAGGGTGCTGAGTAGCCTGGCGAGACCTCGCCCGCATTGGCGTAACTGGTTTCCAGGCCAGGTCCGGGCTGACGGTCAACCACTTCCACCTCGTGGCCGGCACGCGCCAGGTAATACGCCATGGTGGTGCCGATGACACCACTGCCGAGAATGAGTACGCGCATATTCCTGCTCCAAATTGACCCGGTGCAACGCGAAGGCGCAGCATCAACGGGCTGATTGCTGGCAGGTGTTTGCACACTCCGTGCCACATTTCAAGAAATCTGGAAAATGCTTTTAAAACAACAGCTTGGTGATTTCTCCATGCGGCCGAGATGGGATGATTCTGTATGTAAATCGTGACAGTGTTCTTTGCCTGGCTTGATTTATGCAAAAAACTTTAATGAAAACAGGTATTTGATTCGTCTGTCATGAATTTAATACGACGTATTGAATTCAATACAATGCGGCATGCGAATTGATGTCTATTTTTCTGACCGGGTCGGTATTGCCCAAGAGATTCTGGCCACGCTGGCGCGTCGTGCGCTGGACGTGTCGGCCGTCGAGGTCGATCCGCCCCATGTTTACCTGGAGGCCCCGGCACTGAGTGCGCTGGACCTTGCTGCGTTGCGCAACGAGCTGTTCAAAGTTGACGGCGTGCAGTCGGTCGACGAACTCGACATGCTGCCCGGTGCCCGACGGCGGCTGTACCTGGATGCACTGCTGGCCTCGCAGGCTGACCCGGTGCTGGCGGTGGACGGACGTGGCGTGGTGATGGTGGCCAATGCGGCCGCCGTGAATGCCAGCGGCGTGCCCGAGCCCCAGTTGGTGGGCATGTCGCTGCAGGCACTGACCGGCGATGCGCAGTTGGCGCAGGCCTTGATCGGCCAGGGTTACCGTTTGCCTGTGAGCGAAGTGCAGATTGGTGGCGAGCGTTATCTGTTTGAAACCGTGGCGCTGCAAGAGCCCAGTGGCACAGTGGTCGGCGCTGTGCTCACACTGCATGCGCCGCACCGTATTGGCGAGCGCCTAAGCGCTCTGCAGAATTACAGCGCTGGTGGTTTCGAGACCATTCTGGGTCAATCGCCCGCCATCCGCCAGCTCAAACAACGCGCTGCGCGCATGGCGCAGGTGGACGCGCCGCTCTTGATCCGCGGTGAAACCGGCACCGGTAAAGAACTGGTGGCACATGCCTGCCATGCCGGCAGCAGACGCCGGGACCAGCCGTTTTTTGCGCTTAACTGCGCCGCGTTGCCCGAGAGTCTGGCCGAGAGTGAGCTGTTTGGCTACGCCCCTGGCGCCTTTACCGGTGCACTGCGCGGCGGCCGACCTGGCCTACTGGAGTTGACCGACGGCGGCACCCTGTTTTTGGATGAAGTGGGCGAGATGTCGCCCTACTTGCAAGCCAAGCTGTTGCGCTTTCTGAACGATGGCAGCTTTCGCCGCGTCGGCGGGGAGCGCGAACAAAAAGCCGATGTGCGCATCATCAGCGCCACCCACAGAGCGCTGGAGGACATGGTGAGCAGTGGCAGTTTCCGTCAGGACCTGCTGTTTCGCCTCGATGTGCTGCACCTCAACCTGCCGCCGTTGCGCGAACGCACCGAAGACATTTTGCCGCTGGCACAGGTGTTCCTGGAGCGTGCCTGCGCACAGACCGGGCGGTCGCGCGTCCGCCTGAGCAAGGCCGCAGGCACCGCACTACTGGCCAACCTGTGGCTTGGCAACGTGCGCCAATTGCAAAACGTCATCTTTCGCGCGGTGACGTTGAGTGGGGCGCCGGTTATTGACACGGCCGACCTGGAGTTGGCCGGTTCTGCCACGGCTGACGGGGCGGGGCTGGCCGATGATGAGGTCGAGAGTCTGGACGATGCTGTCGCGGGCTTTGAGCGGGGCTTGCTGCAGCGTCTGTTTCCCCAGTATCCGTCCAGCCGCAAGCTGGCGCAGCGGCTGCTGACCTCACACTCCGCTATTGCAATCCGCTTGCGCAAATACGGAATTGGCGTCTGAGCATGCACAGCCAACATGCCTTGGGTTGGATCACTGCCTGAAAGGGGCACAGGAAGATTACCGTGAGTGCCATAACGCTGGCGACTTTCTGCTGATTTACCAAGTCGACGCCAACGGGATTAACTTTGTTCGTGCGGGGACTCACGCCGAAATTTTCAGTAATTGACGATTTTCAAACCGAATCCGTGGGCAGCAGGCTGGTTGCAGTCGCACACGGCTGTCTGCGTCCGGGCGACCCAAATCCATGATTTGGATCGCATGTCAGCAGTAGCCAGAGGGTACCGCCAAGCCCCCAGACTCGCCATGCTAAAAAATAGACAAAGAAAAAACACACATTGTTTTTTGTCAAGGCCGGACGTTATTGCTGCGCCATCAGAAAGATTTCGATCAAAAAATGCTGTTTTGTGGTGTAACCGAGACAATTTTTGACTGCTTTTTGATTAGGGTCTTCCCCTAACCACATCACGTCTTTGAAGAGTCGCGCAAACCAACCACTCTCTTAACGCCGACGCATCGGTTCAATCGAACCCCGTTCGTAACCTGGCTAAGGGATTTCCCTTGCGTGTAATTAAAACAAGTGGATTTAATTAAAAATTTACCCACTCTCCTTTTTGAAGAGCATCGAGGACAGCGTTTTCCTGTCGTCACATTTCATTTTTTATTTCAGCGTTTAGCCATGAATCACACCATCAATTTTTCACTTCGTGCCACTGCAACTGCTGCTGCAATGAGCCTGTGCAGTATCGCCATTGCTGCCCCCGCGTTCGATGCCAACATCGAGTTTGACAATACCTATCGCAGTGGCACCAAAGTTGACAACACCACAGACGAAGGGATGAGCCAGGGCGGTCGGGTGGAGTTGAATGTCAGCGGTAAAGCAGGCGCGAATCTGTTTGTGAATGCCAGAACCTCTTTGTTGGCAAAGAAAGACGGCACCGCAGCCACGGATGACATGTGGGTTCAGGTTGGTTCAGCCAAGGGCGATGTCAAGCTCGGCCGCTTTGAAGCGGCTGACCTGTTCCCGCTGGCACAAGATACCTTGATCAACCACGCTGGAAATGTCTATTACGGCAACGCCTTGCGCGGTCGAAAGGATGCCAGCGTATTTCACGCCGCTGGAACAATCAACCTTGGCAGTGGCCTCAGCCTTGAAGTAGGTGTCATTGAAACCAAATCACTGGCCAGTGCTTCGGGCATCCGCCCTGTCTTGTCTTACGCTGCTGGCCCATTGAGTGCCCGCCTGGGCTTCGAGTCGGGTCATTTCGCGCCAGCCACCGTGGGTGGTGTGACCAACGATGTCCGCGGTGTTGCAGCTTCTCTGGGGTATGACTTCGGCAGCTTCAAGCTCACGGGTAACTATGCCAGCGGCAAGACTGATTCCGCCCTGTCTGACAAGCGCCAGAGCGGATTTGCGGTGACCGCTGCCACGGGCGGCCTGGTGGTCGGTGTCATTGCAGGCAAGACCGATCAAAACGTCGGTGGCGATGAAAAAGTGCAGACTTTTTACGCGTCCTACAGCATGCCCTTGTTTGACATCAAGGGCGCCACAATTACGCCTGCCTTGTCATCTTCGAGCGCCAAGCTCAGTCAGACTGGCGTCAAGACGCAAGAAACCGCATTCCGTCTTCGGTTGAACTACGCCTTCTAAAGGCTGACGTGATTTATATTCGCCATCGCTAGAGCCGCTTGAAAGGTGTTCGCAAGAGCACTTTTTTTGGCCTCGGCAATTTGGCGTGTTTCGAGTTCATCAACTGATTCTCAAATCAATGAGCGGTAAACGCATGGGTTCGCGTGTTCTCGAATAGAACCCGCCGGGTTCGACCAACTGACATCAAGACGTGGGCTTGGACTCATTGGCCTTCGATCCGCGCATCATGCTCAGTGCCAGCACCGCAGACGCCACCATCAGCAGCAAGCTCACCGCGTTAAGTACTGGTGTGGCGCCTTCGCGCATGCGGCCATACATCATCACCGTGAGCGGTGCGTCCGAGCCGACCAGCATCAGCGTGGTGTTGAAGTTCTCAAAACTCATCAAAAAGGATATCGCAGCCGAGCCAATCAGCGCCGGTTTCAGGTACGGCAGCGTGATGGTCCACAACACCGCCGCACGTGATGCGCCCAGGTTGTAAGCCGCTTCTTCCAGCGTCACGTCAAAGCGTTTCAGCCGTGCCGTGATGGTCAGCGTCGCAATAGAGACGATGTACGAGAACTGCCCCAGCACCACCAGCGGCAAGCCGGGGCGCAAAAACTCCAGCTCCAGGCCCCACACATCGTCCGCCAGGTTGGCAATGCGGCTGGCAAACGCCAGGATCGAGATGCCCAAAATCACGCCCGGAATCACCAGCGGGGCCAGCATCAGCATAGAGAGCGCCTGCTTGCCGCGAAACTGCGTGCGCTCGATCAAAAATGCGTTGGCCGTGCCCACCAGCACGGAGAGCAGCGTGACCCAACTCGCCACCACCACACTGGTCCACACGCTACCCAACATAGCGCTGTCGGCAAACAGGCCGGTGCGGCCTGAGCCCTCATGGCCAAAAAACCAGTCCAGCGTGAAGCCGCGCCACGGCGGTGCCGGGTAGGGGGCGTTGTTGAAGGCAAACACCGCCACGATTAGCAGCGGCAAAAACAAAAAAGCAAAAAATGCCACACCATAAACCATGGTGCTGGCACGAAACCACAGCGGGCGGGGCAGCGAGGCAATCATGACCGCTGCATCACTTCGCCAAACTTCTGGCCGCTCAATTTCAAGCCCGCCCAGACGATGGCGGTGCTCAAGCCCAGCAGCAAAAAGCCAAACGCCGCGCCTTGTTCCCAGTTGAAGCGGGTGATGAACTGGGTGTAAATCTGCTCGGTGAACCACTGCGAGTTTTTGCCACCCAAGAGCGTGGGCGTCAGGTAATTGCCCAAGGTGAGCATGAACACCACGATGCAGCCCGCCACGATGCCGGGCGCGGCGTGCGGGATGATGATTTGCCGCAAAATCGACCAGCCGTTGCCACCCAGGTCGTAAGCCGCTTCGATCAACGAGTCGTCCAGGCTTTCCAGTGCGCTGATCAACGGAATCACCATGAACAGCATTGAGGTGTAAACCAGCCCGACCATGATGGTGGCATCGTGGTAGAGCATTTCTACCGGTGCGGGCGTGAGCCCCAAGCTAACCAACAGGGCCGGCAACACGCCGGACTCGCGCAGCAGAATCATCCAGCCCAGCGTGCGCACCGTCTCGCTCACCCAGAACGGGATCAGGCACATGATGAACAGCATCGATTTGTTTCTACCGCGGGCAATCTTGGCAATGGTCCAGGCAATCGGAAAAGCCATGAGCAGTGTGATGGCGGTGGCGATGATCGACATTAGCGCGGTGCGCACAAAGGTGTGCCAGTACAGCGGCTCTTCATAAAACGTGCGGAACTGCGCCAGGCTGGGCTCGTACACGCGCGGCGCCACGCGCTCGCGCAGCGACAAGATGCCAAGCTCGACATGCGGCAACACAATCAGGCCCACCAACCAGAGCAGCGCCGGTGCCAGTAGCAGCAATAGCATTAACCGTGCCTGGGGCTTCATGGATGTGGCGGCAGAAAAGTGGTCAGCCACCCGACAAATGCCAATGCACACCAAACGCACACGTTCACGCGGTGCACGGCATCAACTCGCAAAACACACCGCGCGCAGCGGATCAAAGCCAAACGCCACGGTTTCGCCCACCTGCAGGTCGGCAAATTCGCCGGTTTGCGGCAGGGCAATGCGAAATTCGGTGTTGGACTGGGCCTCGTGCAAGAGTACGGCCGAGTTGGCGCCATCAAACAGCAAGCTCGTGATGCGCGCGCTCCAAAATGGCAAACCGGCGTCACGCAACACCGCCGGGTTGCGTGCCAGGCGTGCAACTTCCGGGCGCACAAAGACCTCGACCGCATCACCGCGTGCGACCCTTCCTATGGCGCGCGCCGGCATCACCAAGCCGTCGGCACTGGTCACCGTGACCACGCTGTCGGTCACCTCGGTGGCGCGCCCCGCCATGCGGTTGTTGGCCCCGACAAAACCGGCCACAAAGGGTGTTTGCGGCTCGTAATAAAGTTGCTGTGGTGTGCCAACCTGCTCAAAACGGCCAGCGTTCATCACCGCCACATGGTCTGACAGCACCAGCGCTTCGGACTGGTCGTGCGTGATGTAGACAAAGGTGGTGCCAAAGGCGGCCTGCAGCTGTTTGAGCTCAATCTTCATGTGCTCGCGCAGCTTCAAGTCGAGCGCACCCAGCGGTTCATCCAGCAGCAGCAGCGTGGGCTCCAGCACCAGGCTGCGGGCAATCGCCACGCGCTGCTTTTGCCCACCTGAGAGCTGGTCCACCCGCTTGGCTTGCGCGCCGGGCAGGCTGACGCGCTCCAGCATGTCACCCACACGGCGCTTGATCTCGTCTTTTGCCACGCCGCGTCGCGCCAGGCCGTAACCGACGTTGTCGCCCACGTTCATCATGGGGAACAGCGCCAGGTGCTGAAACACCATGTTGACCGGGCGCTTGTTGGGGGGCACGCCGCGCATGGCTTTGCCGCCAATGCGAATGTCACCAGAATCTGCCTCCAAGAAGCCTGCAATCATGCGCAGCAGTGTTGTCTTGCCGCAGCCTGACGGCCCCAGGATCGAGAAGAAACTGCCGCGTGCCACTTCAAACGACAAGTCGTCCACCGCGCGGAAAGCACCGTAGTGCTTGGCCACGCGAGTGGCTTGCAGGTCAGGCTGCGCCCCAACAGACGCAGCGGGCAATGAAGAACTCAATGCAGTTGACGTTTAGTTCGCCGCTTTGATGCGGTCCAGCACGCGGCCTTCGATGTCTTCAATGCCAGCTGGCACTGCCGGGTACCACTTCACGTTTTTCAAGGCGGCTTCAGGGAAGCTGGCGGCAAACTGGGCTTTCAGCTTGGCATCCATCAACTGGTCAGCACCCTTGGAGGCTGTGAAGTTGCCAGCTGAAGAGGCCACTTTGGCCGCAATTTCAGGGCGCATGTTGAAGTTGATCCAGGCATAAGCGGCCGCGTCGTTCTTGCCCTTGGCCGGAATGGCAAAGGTGTCGATCCAGCCGAGAGCGCCGGACTTGGGTGCGATGAACTGGATTTCAGCCTTTTCGCCATTCAATTTCCAGCCACCGGTGTCCCACATCATGGCACCGACAATTTCGCCGGTGCGCATGCCATTGAGCAACTGGTCTTTGTTGTCCCAGAAGAACTTGAAGTTGGGCTTGCAGGCGATCATGGTCTTGCCGACTTCGTCCATCAGCGCGCTGTAGGCTTTCGGGTTGTTGTAGAGCGCAAACGGGTCTTTGCCGGATGCAAACGCAAAGGCCAACAAGGTGGGGCGTTTCAGGCGGACAGCAGTTTTGCCCTTCACGTCAGCGCGGCACAGGTCGGGGTAATCGGCCATTTTGGTCAGGCTGGTGTTGACCACCAGGCCATCCGTGCCCCAGATGTGTGGCAGGCCATAGACCTTGCCCGCCAGCGTGGTGTTTTTCTTGGTGGCTTCCAGCATGCTGGGGATGAACAACTCGGACTTGAGCTTTTTCAAATCCATCGGTTTGTAAATACCAAACTCTTGCTGCGGGCCAGTGATGCGGTCTTGCGAGGGCTGGGCCAAGTCAAAGCCCGCACCGCCGGTGGCGCGCAGCTTGGAAATCATTTCTTCGTTGTTGGACAGGGTCAGCTCAACCTTGTAGCCGCTTTCTTTCTCAAACTGTTCCACCACGTCTTTGGGCGCGTAGTCGGCCCAGGTGAGCAAACGCAGGGTCTTGTCTTGTGCCGTGGCCGTGCCAACGGCACCAAGTGCAACGATGCCAGCGACGATCAATGGGTAGCGAATTTTCATGTTCAGAGTCCTTGGATGATGTGGAGTGACAGCAACAAACGGCCTCAGGTGCATTGCCCTGAGGCTAGCCATATTAAGTCAATCTTGTGACGGTTTGATGTCCTCCTCGTCCCGCCTGCATCGCAATGACCCTGACACATGGTTTTTAGTGCCTTGATTTAGCTATCAAATAAATAGCTATTAGCGCTTATTTTTAAAGGGCTAGAGTCACTTTTTGTCATCAACCTCAGTGGCGCTGACCAAATGCTTGCCCACAATGCCCGCCAACTCAAACATGGTGACCTGCGGCTTGCCAAACACCGCGAGCAGCTTGGCGTCGGCATTGATGGCGCGTTTGTTGGTGGCATCCTGCAGGTTGTTGGCCTTGATGTAGTCCCACAGTTTTTTGATGACTTGGGCGCGGGCAATTGGTTCAGCACCAATCACCGCGGCCAGAGCGGCGCTGGGGGTTGATCCCGCACCTGTAGCGGGTGCTTTGCGTGGCGTTTTTGCAGCGGTGGCCTTGACCGCCTTCTTGGCAGCGGGCTTGGTCGTTTTTACAGCTTTTGAGGCCGTAGCCCCCGCGGATGTTGCGCGAGTAGCTCTTGATTTTGATGCCACTGCGGCTTTGGTCAGGGGCGTGGCAGCGGTTTTGCGTGGCGGGAATTTGCTTGGGGCAAACTCAAAGTTCACCTTGCCAGCTTCTGCGTCCCAGGCCAGCATGGCCTTGAAGGCGCGCCGTGTGCGCATTGACACAAACTTGTCCAGCAGGTCGGTCTTGCCGGTAGCCAGCAGCTTGACCATTTGCTCGCGTTCAATGGGTTGCTGCAAGATGATCTGGCCGGTCTTGAAGTCGCAGCTGGGCGTGGGCTGGGCGTCGGTGGGCACAGATTTTTCGCACACGTAGTTTTTGCCGTGCTCGAAAACCCTGCCGCCTGCGGCAGTTTCGGTGCCCGTCCCACATTTTGGGCAGGCGCCCAATGATTCCTGGGCTGAAAAGTCGATCAGCTCACCGGATTCCTCGCCCTTTTTGTCGTCGCCAAAGTCAAACTCAAGTTTGTAGTTTTTGGTTTCCTCGTCAAACTTGATGACCATCTCGGCGGTGAACGGCCAACCGGCCTTGGAGCGAAAGCCGCTCAAGGGGCCGATTTTGCGGTCGCGTAAAAACTGCTCGACTTCCGCCGCCTCAAAAGTGCGCCCGGCCGGGGTTTTGCCAAACGAGAAGCCGCAGCCATCGCTTTTGCCGTCCAGGCCCGTGCAGGTGTAGCGGCGGTAGTTTTCCTTGACGATGCCGCCGCAGTTGGGACACGGCGTTTGCAAGGTGGCGAAGTCACCGGGGATGGTGTCGCGGTCGTATTCCTTGGCTTTTTTGACCATGCGCTCGGTCATGGCGGCAATTTCCGCCATGAAGCTGGCCCGGCTGAGCTTGCCGTGTTCCATTTGTGCGAGCTTGAATTCCCATTCGCCGGTGAGTTCGGCTTTGGTGAGTTCCTGCACGTCCAGGCCACGCAACAGTGTCATCAGCTGGAAGGCCTTGGCGGTGGGGATCAGCTCGCGGCCTTCGCGCAGCATGTAGGCCTCGGAGATCAAGCCTTCAATGATGCTGGAGCGGGTGGCTGGCGTGCCCAGGCCTTTTTCCTGCATGGCTTCTCGCAGCTCGTCGTCTTCCACGGTTTTGCCGGCGCCTTCCATGGCACCGAGCAGCGTGGCTTCGGTGTAGCGCGCCGGGGGGCGGGTTTTCAGGGCTTTGGGGTCAACCGACTCGGCGTTGACCAATTCATTGGGTTGCACCGGAACCAGGTTGCCGGTGTTTTTGTCGCCATTTTCGGGTTGCTCAGCGGCGGCTTCCTTGCCGTAAATGGCCAGCCAGCCCGGCTTCACCAGCACCTTGCCTTCTGTTTTGAAGCTGTGGCTGGCTGCGGTCGAGATCCGGGTAGTGATCTGGTATTCGGCGGCCGGGAAAAACACCGCCATGAAGCGGCGCACCACCAAGTCGTAAATCTTTTGCTCAGTCTCGCTCAAGCCGCTGGGCGCTTGCAGCGTGGGGATGATGGCGAAGTGATCACTCACCTTGGCGTTGTCAAAAATGCGTTTGCTGGGGCGCACGTAGTTGTTGTTCAGGGCCGTGAGGGCGTGCGGCGCCAGGTGTTTCATGCCAGAGTCGGCCAGCATCTCAAAGGTTTGCTTCACCACTGGCACATAGTCTTCGGGCAGCGCGCGTGAGTCGGTTCGCGGGTAGGTCAGGGCTTTGTGGCGCTCGTACAGGCTTTGCGCGATGGACAGCGTGGTTTTGGCGCTGAAGCCAAATTTGCCGTTGGCCTCGCGCTGCAGGCTTGTCAGGTCAAACAGCAGGGGCGACACCTGTGTGGTGGGCTTGCTTTCCTCAGACACGGTGGCTTGTTGGCCACGCACGGCGTCGGCAATGGCCTGCGCTTCGCGTGCGCTCCAGACCCGGTCGCCTTTCAACTCGGCGTCCATTTCTTCGTTACCGGCTGCGGCGTTGGCGGCGGCGCGTTTGAACGTGGGGTCAAACCATTTGCCCGGGTATTGGCCGGCCTGGGCGGCAAAGGAGGCATGGATTTCCCAGTAGTCGCGGCTGATGAATTTGCGAATTTTTTCCTCGCGCTCCACCACCACGCTCAAAGTTGGCGTTTGCACGCGGCCCACAGTGGTTAAAAAGAAGCCACCGTCACGCGAGTTAAATGCGGTCATGGCACGCGTGCCGTTGATGCCGACTAGCCAGTCGGCCTCACTGCGGCAGCGGGCGGCATCGGCCAGCGGCTGCATTTGCTGATCGCTGCGCAGGTGCTGGAAGCCATCGCGAATGGCTTGCGGTGTCATGCTTTGCAGCCACAGGCGGCTCACTGGTTTGCCCAGCGGTTTGGCACCACCAGCGTATTGCTCGATCAGGCGAAAGATCAGCTCACCCTCGCGGCCCGCATCGCAGGCGTTGATGAGTTGGCCCACGTCTTTGCGCTTGGCCAGTTTCACCACGGCGTTCAGGCGGGTCTTGGTTTTGTCGACTGGTTTCAAATCGAAATGCGGCGGAATCACCGGCAGGTGGGCAAAGCTCCACTTGCCACGCTTCACGTCATGGCTTTCTGGTGCCTGGATTTCCACCAGGTGGCCGACCGCGCTAGTGACGACATGGGTGTCGTTCTCGAAATGTTCGTCGTGCTTCTCAAACTTGCCCGACACGGGCGTCAAGGCGCGCACGATGTCTTGCGCCACAGAAGGTTTTTCGGCAATGACCAAGGTTTTCATCTGACTACAATCCCTTTTCTCGCGCCCACACAGGCGCACACACAGGTGGGTACGCACACGCGCACCCATACGAGTTCACGATACCAAATTTTGACCGTGTCCAATTCAACGTCCCCAAAACCCGCCAAGCCCAAAATGTTGCGCCGCATTCAGGTGCGCCAGTCCGGCATTCACGGCAAAGGCGTGTACGCGCTGCAAGACATTGCCATGGGCGACACTGTCATCGAATATGTGGGTGAAATCATCAGCTGGGAAGAAGCACAGGCGCGGCATCCGCACTACCTTGCCAACCCCAACCACACGTTTTACTTTCATGTGGACGCCACAAGGGTGATTGACGGCGGGGTAAATGGCAATTCGTCGCGCTGGATCAACCATTCATGCGACGGCAACTGCGAAGCCGATGAGCAAAACGGCCGTGTCTTCATCAAGGCCTTGCGCGACATCGCGGCGGGTGAAGAGCTGCACTACGACTATGGCTTGATCATTGATGAGCGTTACACACCCAAGCTCAAGGCCGAATACCCGTGCTGGTGCGGCGCGCCAACCTGCCGCGGCACGCTGTTGGCGCCCAAGCGCAAACGTCGCTTGCCATGATGGCACCGGTGCGCTGGCCAAGTGAAGACATCTGGGAAGCCGTGGCGCCGCTGTTGCCCGGCTTCACGGTCGAGGTCTTGCCTGAAGTTGATTCGACCAACTCGGAGCTGATGCGCCGTGCCCGCGCTGGCTGTCTGGAGCCGGTGCTACTGGTCACCGAACGGCAAACCGCTGGCCGTGGCCGTCTGGGGCGGCAGTGGCTCAGCGGGGCAGTGGCCAGAGGTTTCTCCGCAGAGCCGTCCGAAGGTGAAACAGTCCCCTTGGGGGGCAGCGCAGCACACGCAGTGGCACGCGTGGGGGCCATGTCTGCTTTGACTTTTTCACTGGGCTTGAGCTTGGCGCCGGCTGA
Source organism: Rhodoferax sp. (assembly GCF_028688795.1). Lineage (GTDB taxonomy): Bacteria > Pseudomonadota > Gammaproteobacteria > Burkholderiales > Burkholderiaceae_C > Rhodoferax. Next base: position 132,966 of record NZ_JAQTXM010000009.1, read on the forward strand.
CTGGTCCGGGCTGTCGCTGGCGGTGGGCTTGAGCGTGGCGCAAAGCCTGCACCCTGACATTCGCCTGAAGTGGCCCAATGATTTGTGGTGGCATGACCGCAAACTGGCCGGCATTCTGATCGAGACCGCCAATTGGGGCGAGGCCAGCGCCATCCGTTATGTGGTGATTGGTATCGGGGTGAACATCCGTACGCCAGTGGTTGATGGCTTGTCGACTGAGCCCGTGGGGCTCGAAGAGCTGTTGCCTGACCTGAGCGCGCCGCAAGCGCTGGGGCGCATCGCCGCCAACTTGGTGCAGGCTGTGCAGACGTTTGAGGCCCGCGGCTTTGCGCCCTTTCAGGCCAAATTCAATGCCCTCGACGCGCTGGCTCAACTGCCGGTGACGCTCAGTGATGGCTTGCAGGGCGTAGCGCTTGGTGTGGACACCAGCGGTGCGCTGTTGGTGGCCGCTGCCCAAGGGGTGCAGCGCGTGACCAGTGCCGAGGTGAGTGTGCGGTTGCAGCCAGGGCCGAGTTATGCGGACTTGTAAGCCTGTTCGCATTTGTAAACCGGTGCGTACTTTTCGTCGGGTGACATGATGCTGCGCGCCTTTGCCTTGTTTTTGCTGCTGCTCAACGGGGTTTACTTTGCCTGGGGCCAGGGCTGGTTGCTGGCCTATGGTTTTGGGCCTACGCCGCAGCATGAGCCACACCGCCTGGCGCAGCAAATCAAGCCCGAGGCCATTGAAATCATCAGTGAGCAGGACGCCACCCTGGCGCAAGTGCCAGTGCCTGCGCTGCAGGCCAATGCCGTGTGTCTGCAAACGACCTTGTTTGATGCGGCCAGGGCCGAGGTGCTGCGCCCGGTGCTGGCTGCCGTGTTGCCGCCTCAAACCTGGGCGCTGGACGTGGTGGCCACGCCCGAGCGTTGGATCATCTACATGGGTAAATACGCCAATGCGGCAGAACTGGCCAAAAAGCGCGCCCAGTTGGCGAACTTGCGGCTGACCTTTGAGCCTTTGAGCAATCCGGCACTGACACCCGGGCTGTCGCTGGGGGCCTTTGCCTCCCAAGCCCAGGCCGACGCCGCACTGGAGGCCCTGGCGCAGCGCGGTGTGCGCACGGCGCGCGTGGTGCAGGAGCTGGCCGCGGGCCAGGCGTATCGCTTGCGGTTGCCCGCAGTGGATGATGCGCTGCAGAAGAAGCTGCCCCCGGTGCGGGCTGCATTGGCTGGCCAAGCGCTATTGCCTTGCAATGGCAATGGCAACAGCAATGTTGCAGGCCAGTGAGGCTAGCTTAGGTCGCTGTCGCTGGCGGCGGTAAAACGCACCACAAAACGGGCACCGGGTGGTGTGCGCCCAGGGTGGGTGTCTTCCATGCTGACGCTGGCGCTGTGTTGCTGGGCAATCTCCAGCACGATCGGTAAACCCAGCCCGGAGCCATCGGCCTCGGTGCCCAGGGCGCGGTAAAACGGTTGAAAAATCAGCTCGCGCTCAGCCTCTGGCACACCCGGGCCAGAGTCTTCTACTTGTAGCACCAGGGCGCGGCCAAACGGGTCGGTCAATACGCGGGCTGTGATGACGCCCGGGTGCTCAAGGCTGGAGGGTGTGTAGTTGATGGCGTTGTCCACCAGGTTGCGCACCATTTCTTTGAGCAAAGTGGCGTTGCCCAACACGGTGCAGCTGGGCGTGCCGGGCTGGGTGCCTTCATAACCAAGGTCAATGTGTTTATCAAGTGCGCGTGGCACACAGTCACGCACCACGGACATGGTGAGTTCTGCCAGATCACAAATGGTGCGCGGCATGGCCGAGCCGCTGCTCTCGGCGCGCGCCAGTGCCAGCAACTGGTTGACGCTGTGGGTGGCGCGGATGCTGGCGCGGCCAATTTGGCGCAGTGAATGTTTCAGGTCTTCGGCGCTGGCGCCTTCTCGCTGGGCCATCTCGGCTTGCATACGCAAACCCGCCAGCGGCGTTTTGAGTTGGTGCGCGGCATCGGCCAAAAAGCGTTTTTGGGTGGCAATGGAGTCCGTCAGGCGCATCAGCAGGTCGTTCACCGATTCCACCAAAGGCGTGACTTCCATGGGCACCGCCAGCGCATCAATCGGGCTCAAGTCATCGGGTTTTCGGGCACGAATGCGTTCCTCAAGCTGGTTCAGCGGCTTCAGGGCCTGCACCAGCGCCAGCCAGACCAGCAGCACCGCCAGCGGCAATATCACGAACTGCGGCAGCATCACTCCTTTGACAATTTCAGCCGCCAGCACCGAACGTTTTTCAAGGGTTTCAGCCACTTGCACCAGGGCGGGCTTGCTGCCCGTCAGGGGCAAGGTGACCCACATGTAGGCCACCTTGACATCAAAGCCTTTGATCACGTCGTCGCGAATGCGAACCTCGTCGATCACCGCTTGTTCAAGGCTGGGCGGCGGTGGAATCTCTTTTTCGCCGCTGAGCAAGTCGCCACGTGGCCCGAGCACTTGGTAATAGACTGTGTCAGAGTCATCGGCACGCAGCAACTCGCGGGCTGGTCGCGGCAAGGAAAACTCAGCGTGGTTGCGCTGGATGGTGATGAGCTGCGCCATGGCGCGCACGTTGTATTCCAGGGCGCGGTCAAAGGGTTTTCCGGCAATGCCTTGTGCCACCAGCCAGGTCAGCACCAGGCTCACTGGCCACAGCAGCAGCAGCGGCGTCAGCATCCAGTCCAGGATTTCGCCAAACAGCGAGCGTTGCTCGCGGTGAAGGACGGTAGCCACGGCGGCTTACGGCGTGCTCAATTGGGGATCTTTTCCAGGCAATAACCCAGGCCACGCACGGTGGCAATGCGGATCGGGCCCTTCTCGATTTTCTTGCGCAGGCGGTGGATATAGACCTCAATGGCGTTGTTGCTCACCTCTTCACCCCACTCACACAGGCGCTCTACCAGCTGGTCTTTGCTGACCAGGCGGCCAGCGCGCTGGAGCAGCACTTCCAGCAAGCCGAGTTCTCGTGCCGACAGCTCCACCATGGCGCCATCAATGGTGGCTACACGACCCCCTTGGTCATAAATCAGCGGACCGTGTTTGATGGTGCTGCTGGCCGCGCCCATGCCACGGCGGCTCAGGGCGCGCACCCGGGCTTCAAGCTCTTGCAGGCTGAATGGCTTGGCCATGTAGTCATCAGCGCCGTAGTCCAGCCCCTTGACACGTTCTTCGACGCTGTCGGCGGCGGTCAGGATCAACACTGGCAGCGATGAGCCACGCGCACGAAGACGTTTAAGCACTTCCAGGCCATGCATCTTGGGCAGGCCGAGGTCCAGAATCAGCAGGTCAAATTCAGTGTTGGTCATGAGGGCCGCGTCGGCCTCGGTGCCGCTGGCGACATGGTCGACCGCAGCGCCTGAGCTGCGCAGGGTGCGCAACAAGCCATCTGCCAGAACCTGGTCGTCTTCAGCTATCAAAATTCGCATCGCTGTCTCCTCTTTGTGGCCTGTCAGATTGATGGGTTTTACGCTGTGCGCGCATTGTTTTTCGTCATTCTAGGCGGCATAAGCTTCCAGCCCGAGGGCAATCACCGTGGCCACCTCATCGCCCACCGCAGCGCGCAACTCGGCTTGCGCCTGGCCTACCGCTTCTTCAAAAGCCTGTAGCCAACTCAGGCCTGCTGCGGTGAAGGTCACCAAACAAGCACGGGCATCGCGCGCATCGGGCTGGCGTTGCACCAGGCCCCAGGCTTCACACTGGTCCACCAGCTTGCCCATGGCCTGTTTGCTGACGCCGGCGCGCGTGGCCAATTCGTTCAGGCGTGAGCCCTCAAGTGCCAGGTGATGGGTGATGTGGGTGTGTGCCGCGGTCAGGCGGCCCCGGGCTGCCAGGTTCGCCAGTGCCAGCGGCATGCGGTCGTTGGCGGCCATCAGGGTGAGCACGCGGGCATTGAACCGTTTGGCGCCTTCAGTCAGCCAATGCCCCAAATGCGCTTGTCGCCAGCCGGTCAGTGGTGGGGCGTTCGTCATCTGCAAAATAGTAAACTAAATTGACTAAAAAAAGTGTTTTATGTTTTTAATATTGGTTCTAAACTACTGTTCAGGCATCCAGCCTGTCGTTAAAAACAGAGGATGCAAAGTTGTCAAACTGGTCATTGATTCACCCTAACCTCAGGAGAAGCCCCATGGACGCACCCGTTAAAGCTGTTACCCCCGCCAAAGCCCCAACCCCCGTCAACGCTGAAAAAGCCAAAGCCCTGCAAGTGGCGTTGGCCCAGATCGAGAAGCAATTTGGCAAAGGCACCATCATGCGGCTGGGCGAAGGCGAGGTGATTGAAGACATCCAGGTGGTCTCTACCGGCTCGCTGGGTTTGGACATTGCGTTGGGCGTTGGCGGTTTGCCGCGTGGCCGCGTGGTTGAAATCTATGGCCCTGAATCTTCCGGCAAAACCACCTTGACGCTGCAAGTGATTGCCGAGATGCAAAAAACCGGCGGCCAGTGTGCGTTTGTCGATGCTGAACACGCGTTGGACATCCAGTACGCGCAAAACCTCGGCGTCAACCTGCAAGACCTGCTGATCAGCCAGCCCGACACCGGCGAGCAGGCGCTCGAAATTGTGGACAGCCTGGTGCGTTCGGGCGCCGTAGATTTGATCGTGGTCGATTCGGTGGCGGCTTTGACGCCCAAGGCCGAGCTGGAAGGCGAAATGGGTGACAGCCTGCCCGGCTTGCAAGCACGCTTGATGAGCCAGGCGCTGCGCAAGCTCACGGCGCACATCAAAAAAACCAACTGCATGGTGATCTTCATCAACCAGATCCGCATGAAAATTGGCGTGATGTTTGGCAGCCCTGAAACCACCACCGGTGGCAATGCGTTGAAGTTTTACGCCTCGGTGCGCCTGGACATTCGCCGCACCGGCACCATCAAGAAGGGTGACGAAGCCATTGGCAACGAGACCAAGGTCAAAGTGGTCAAAAACAAGGTGGCGCCACCGTTCAAGACGGCTGAATTTGACATTCTCTTTGGCCAGGGCATCAGCCGCGAAGGCGAAATCATCGACATGGGCGTCACCGCTAATATTCTGGACAAGTCCGGTGCCTGGTACGCCTACAACGGCGAAAAAATTGGGCAGGGCCGCGACAACGCCCGTGAATTTTTGCGCGAGAACCCGGCGCTGTCACAAGAGATTGAAAACAAGGTGCGCGCTTCGTTGGGTATCCCGCTGCTGGCTGGTGCCGAAGTGCCTGATGCGGCAGCAAAAGTTTCAAGCAAAAAAGTCCTCTAGCCCTTGTTAATTAATCATAAGAAGCTATTTATTTAGTAGTGGATTGGTCACTGGCATTCCATGGCATTTGACCAACCTTCCCTTAAAGGCCGCGCCCTGCGCCTGCTCAGTGGACGTGAATATTCACGCGCGGAGCTGGAGCGCAAGTTGCAGCGCTTTGAGGAAGAGCCCGGCAGTCTGGCGCTGGCCCTGGATGATCTGCTGGCCAAGGGTTTCATCAGTGAGCAGCGGGTGGTGGAATCGGTGGTGAACCGCCGATCGGCCAAGCTCGGTGCCCAGCGCATTCGCCAGGAGTTGCAAGCCAAGGGACTCGACCCGCAAATGGTGTCCGATGCCGTGACGGCCTTGCGCGGCACCGAGTTGGCCCGCGCTCAGGTGGTTTGGCTGAAGAAGTACGGCGTCGCACCAGAAGATGCCGCAGCGGCGGCCCGTCAAATGCGCTTTTTGGCCGCACGAGGCTTCAGTGGCGACGCCATCCGGCGGGTGGTCAAGGGCTGTGCTGACGATTTACTGGTCGGTGACGAAGACTAAAATTCATAAGAAATAGGCCTCTAGCCCTTGTGCATACTGCGCAGGGAGCTATTTAAAAGATAGTGACTATCAGGCCGCCAGACCCAGCATCAATTGCAGGTTTTGCACTGCTGCGCCGCTGGCACCTTTGCCCAGGTTGTCCAGTCGCGCCACCAGCACGGCGTGGTGGAAGTTATCACCCGCATCGTTGTTGCCAAATACGCGCAGTTCCAGCTGGTTGGTGCCGGCCAACGCCACGGCGTCCAGTTTGTTGTCAAGGCTTGCAGGTAGCACCTTCACCCACTCACTGTTCATATAGTGTTGGGCCAGCGCCTGGTGCAAATCGTCTGCGCTGGGTTGCCCTGGCAACAGGTCAAGATGCAATGGCACCTGCACCAGCATGCCTTGTTTGAAGTTGGCCACTGAGGGCACAAACAGCGGGCGGCGTGTCAAGCCGGTGTAGGCCATGATTTCCGGCACATGTTTGTGCTTCAAGCCCAGCGCATACAACTCGAAAGCCGGTGCGGTGCCTTGCTCGTAAGCGTCAATCATGGGCCTGCCTCCGCCTGAGTAGCCGCTGACCGACGGCAGGCACAAGGGGAAGTCCGCAGGAATCAAGCCCGCGGCCACCAACGGGCACAGCAAGGCGATGGCGCCGGTGGCGTAGCAGCCGGGGTTGGTGACGCGGCGGGCCGCTTGAATCGCCTCGCGCTGGCCAACTTTCAATTCAGGGAAGCCGTAAACCCACCCCGGTGCGGTGCGGTGTGCGGTTGACGCGTCAATGATTTTCGGACCCGCTTGCCCGGTGGTGCGTTCTAGATCGTCGATCATGGCGACCGAATCAAGGGCCGCATCGTCGTGCAGGCACAGCACCACCAGATCGGCTTGCGCCATCAGTTCGCGTTTGGCCAAGGGGTCTTTGCGGCGCTCAGGGGCGATGCTGATCAATTCAATGCCGGTCAGGGTTTGCAGGCGCTCACGAATCTGTAAACCCGTGGTGCCAGCTTCGCCATCGATGAAGATTTTTTGCATGGTGAACTCGTATCTCGAAAAGTGGTGTGCTTGTAAGTCTTATAGAAGATTAACGCAAGACTGCATGATACAGTCCGCGATTGCATCGTATGGTGCCTTTGACGCCGCCCCAACCAGCAGCATCGATGGCCATCTCCCTTCCATTCCTGAGAGAAAGAGCTCATGAAAATTCACGAGTACCAAGGCAAGGACATCTTGCGTCAAGCTGGTGTGCCAGTGCCTCGCGGCATTGCAGCATTCACCGTTCAAGAGGCGGTGGAAGCCGCTCAAAAACTCGGCGGCCCCGTGTGGGTTGTCAAGGCGCAGATCCACGCAGGTGGTCGCGGCAAGGGCGGCGGTGTCAAGCTGGCACGCTCTATCGAGGACGTGAAAAAGATCGCCGGCGAAATCCTCGGCATGCAATTGATCACGCACCAAACCGGCCCTGAAGGTCAAAAAGTGCGTCGCCTGCTGATCGAAGACGGCGCCGACATCAAAAAAGAATACTACGTGTCTGCCGTGACCGACCGTGCAACACAACGTGTGGCCATGATCGTGTCAAGCGAAGGCGGCATGGACATCGAGGAAGTGGCTCATTCCACCCCCGAGAAAATCCTCACCGAGATTGTTGACCCCGCCACCGGCCTGACCGATGCACAAGCCACCAAACTGGCCAACGCCATTGGCGTGCCTGAAGGTTCCGTGGCGCAAGCCGTGGACGTGCTGCAAAAGGTCTACAAGGTCTACATGGACACCGATGCATCGCTGGTTGAAATCAACCCGATGATTCTCGAAGGCAACGGCGGCATCAAGGCCATCGACGCCAAGTTCAACTTTGACGACAACGCGTTATTCCGCCACCCCGAAATCGTGGCGTTTCGCGACCTCGACGAAGAAGATCCGGCTGAAGTTGAAGCCAGCAAGTTTGACTTGGCCTACATCAGCCTGGACGGCAACATCGGCTGCCTGGTGAACGGTGCCGGCTTGGCCATGGCCACCATGGACACCATCAAGTTGTTTGGCGCAGAGCCTGCCAACTTCCTGGACGTGGGTGGCGGTGCCACCCCTGAGAAGGTCACGGAAGCCTTCAAGATCATGCTGAAAAACCCCAAGGTTGAGGCCATTTTGGTCAACATCTTTGGCGGCATCATGAAATGCGACACCATTGCCACCGGCGTGATTGCGGCCTGCAAGGCGACCAACCTGAACGTGCCCCTGGTGGTGCGCATGAAGGGCACCAACGAAGAACTGGGCAAACAAATGCTCAAGGACAGCGGCCTGCCCATCATTTCTGTAGACACCATGGCAGAGGCTGCACAAGCCGCTGTGAAAGCGGTCGCCAAATAATTTGCGGGGCACAGCGCAGCTGCTTGAAACGAGCCAGCTGTGCCCTCCACTGATCAGGAAACATCATGTCCATCTACATCAATAAAGACACCAAGGTCATCACCCAAGGTATCACCGGCAAAACTGGCCAGTTCCACACTGAAAAGTGCCAGGAATACGCCAACGGCAAAAACTGCTTTGTCGCAGGTGTGAACCCCAAGAAGGCCGGCGAGTCGATCTTCAACATCCCGATTTACGCCTCGGTCAAAGAAGCCGCTGCTGAAACCGGTGCCACCGTCAGCGTGATCTATGTGCCACCATCAGGCGCGGCTGCTGCCATCTGGGAAGCGGTTGAAGCCGACCTGGACTTGGCCATTTGCATCACCGAAGGCATCCCGATCCGTGACATGCTTGAAGTGCGCAACCGCATGCGCGCCAAAGTGGCGGCTGGTGGCAAGGAAACCTTGTTGCTCGGCCCCAACTGTCCTGGCTTGATCACGCCCGACGAGATCAAGATTGGCATCATGCCCGCACACATTCACCGCAAGGGACGCATTGGTGTGGTCAGCCGTTCCGGCACGCTCACTTACGAAGCGGTGGCGCAGTTGACCGAAATCGGCCTGGGCCAGTCCAGCGCCGTCGGTATTGGTGGCGACCCCATCAACGGCTTGAAGCACATCGATGTGATGCGTGCCTTCAATGACGATCCTGACACCGACGCCGTCATCATGATTGGTGAAATTGGTGGCCCGGACGAAGCCGAAGCCGCTCGCTGGTGCAAGCTCAACATGAAGAAACCCATTGTGGGTTTCATCGCGGGTGTGACCGCACCGGCAGGCAAACGCATGGGCCACGCTGGCGCCTTGATTTCTGGTGGTGCTGACACGGCCGATGCCAAACTGGCCGTGATGGAAGAAAGTGGCTTCAAGGTCACGCGCAACCCGTCTGAGATGGCCAAGTTGCTCAAAGCCCTGTTGTAAACCCAGTCTGACGGGCGGCGCCAACTGTTGCGCCAGCCCATCTTCCAAAGCCGGATGCCCACCTGATGGACAATCCGGCTTTGTTGTTTTTGGTGTTTCGTGATTTTTGGATGTTGACGTGGAACAGTTTTTAACTGCACATCAAATATGAAGCGGCTTGCATCGCTCCGAGTCAAGGCGGCGCCTTGGTGGCGTTCGGGCCGACGCTTTGGCGCGCTGGTGGTCGGCATGGTGCTGGCGTTCTACGCCGGCACTGATGTGCTCCAAGGTCTGGATCGAAATTTCTATGACTTCGCCCGCAATGCCAACCCGCCCCAACCCTCAAATCAGGTGGTGTTGGTAGCAATTGATGAGCCAAGTTTGGCCCGTTTGGGGCCGTGGCCCTGGCCAAGAAGTCTTCATGCCCGGTTGATTGATAAATTGGCCGAGGCCAAACCTAATGTCGTGGTCTACACCGTACCGTTTTTTGAGCCGCAACGCGACCCTGGCTTGGCTTTTATTCAAAGGATAAAAGCCGTGCTGGCGCAAGCGCCCTTGCAGCCTGATGCGGCAGAGGGCGCCAGCCTTGATCAGCGGTTGATACCGCAACAATTGATCGGCCTGATCCAAGAGGCTGAGGCGGCGCTGGACGGTGATGCTCGGTTGGCGCAGAGCCTGGAGCAGGCCGGCAATGTGGTGTTGGCAGCGAACGCAGTGGCCGGCGGTGCAGTTGCGTCGCCCATTGAGCGTTTGGCTTCCGTGGCTGCGGGCGTCGGCTACTTTGGTGGTCGTTCTGATCGCGATGGTGTGCTGCGTTCTGAGGCATTGCTGCTACCCACCGATGGCAACGTGCTGCCCTCCCTGGCCTTGCTGGCGGCGGCCAGCAGCTTGAAGCTGAAGGCCTCGGACATTCGCGTGACGCCCCGCCAAAGGGTGCAAATAGGTCATTTGACTTTCTCGACTGGTACTTCAGGCACTGTGCTGTCACAGTTCTATTCAACAGCACATGGCCAACCCGCGTTTGCCACCGAATCTTTTGCTGCCGTGCTGAGTGGCGAGGTTGACATGGCCAAATACGCCGACAAAGTGGTCATCATTGGGGTGACAGCACCGAGTTTGGCCAACGTGTTGGCGGTGTCTGGTCACGCCGCCATGTCCCAGGTTGAAGCCCTGGCCCACAGTACGTCGAGCATTTTGCAGTTGCATCTGGCGCACGAGCCTGTCTGGAACAAGTGGGCGCTTTGGGGGAGCATGGTGCTGGCAGCGCTGTTTGTTGCCTTGGGGTTGCCCTTGCTTTCAGTTGGCGCCGCGACCAGCCTCAGCCTGGCGATGGTCCTGAGTCTGTTGGCACTTGAGTTTTGGTCGCTCTCTGTCATGGGTCTGCGGCTGCAACTGGTGCCTGTGGCAAGCTTGCTGTTGGTAGGCTACGCGGCATACCTGTTGCGCCACTTGGTACTGGCGCGCGCCAATGGCGTGAATTCGGCAGAAGATGTTGGGCAAACCGATCGCATGATGGGCTTGGCGTTGCAGGGGCAGGGGCAACTGGACATGGCTTTTGAGCGTTTTTGTAACGTGCCCATGCATGCCGCGCTGGCCCAGGATTTGTATTGCCTGGGCCTGGACTTCGAGCGCAAGCAGCTGTTTGACAAGGCGCAAACGGTCTATGCGCGCATCGCGTCATTTGATGGTGCCTTTAAAGATGTGCAAGGCCGCATGGCGCGCCTTCAAAGTTCAATGCATCTGCCGGATCAAAGCGTTGCCGGGGTTACGCTGCCCACTGAACCGCCTGACAGCATCGGGCTGAAAATGATGCTCGGGCGTTATGAGGTCGAAAAAGAGCTCGGCAAAGGTGCGATGGGTGTGGTGTATCTGGGCAAAGACCCCAGCATTGACAGGCTTGTGGCGCTGAAAACGATGGCTCTGGGCGAGGCGTTTGATGGTGATGGGCTGGTCGACGCCCAGGACAGGTTTTTTCGTGAGGCAAAAGCCGCCGGGCGATTGCAGCACCCGAGCATCGTGACGATTTTTGATGTGGGGGAAGCGCACGGTCTGGCCTTCATTGCTATGGAATACGTGAAAGGGCAAGATTTGCAGCCCAACTGCAAGCGCGGTGCGCTGTTGCCGGTCCCCAGTGTCCTGTCGATCGTGGTCCGGGTGGCGCAGGCGTTGGCGTATGCGTATCGTTTGCAGGTGATTCACCGCGACATCAAGCCTGGCAACGTGATGTATGACCTGGTGACTGACACCGTCAAGGTGACGGACTTCGGCATCGCCCGCATCACGGACGGTAACAAGACCCGCACCGGCGTGGTGATGGGAACACCCAGTTACATGTCGCCCGAGCAGTTGACTGGCTTAGTGCTGGATGGCCGCTCTGATCTGTACTCATTGGGTATCATGGCGTTTCAGTTGCTGTCGGGCGTGCTGCCTTTCAGGGCAGACACCATGGCCGAGCTGATGTCGAAAATTGCCAAACAAGAGGCGCCGGACCTTCGCCAGATTCGACCCGAGATCCCTGAGGATCTGGCCGTCATGGTGGCGCGTCTGTTGCGTAAGGCGCCGCAGGACCGGTACCAGGATGGGGATGCGCTGGCGGCCGATTTGTCCGCCCATCTTGGACGCACGCGGGTCGACCCACGCGCTGCACCAGAACTGGGGCTCACCGGGCAAGGGTCATCGTACGCGGGTTCACTTGATCTGGAGATCTAGGTATTTCATGATGCAGTACAGCTTTTACGCCATGTCCCATGTGGGCCAGGTGCGTGGCAACAATGAGGATGCACTGGCATTTGATGAGGCGCTTGGCATCGCTGTGTTGGCTGACGGCATGGGCGGTTATAACGCCGGTGAGGTGGCCAGCGGCATGGCAGTGGCCTCCATCAAATCGGAGTTGCTTAGCTGGCTTGGCACAGAGGCACACGGCAGCAACCCGGCTGAAATTGCCCGGGGCATCGCGTTGTGTGTTGGCCGGGCCAATCACTCCATTCTTTATGCCGCCAAGTCCAATCCGCAGTACGCCGGCATGGGAACCACCATCGTGGCGGGTGTGTTCAAAAACAATTGCCTGATTTTGGGGCATGTGGGAGACTCACGTGGCTACCGGTGGCGCGATGGTGTTTTGGCCCAAATCACGCGCGATCACTCGTTGTTGCAAGAGCGTGTTGACGCCGGATTGTTAACCCCAGAGCAAGCCGCGGTAGCACCAGGCAGAAATCTATTGACCCGTGCACTGGGTGTTGAAGACGGCGTGCAGGTTGAACTCCATGAGCATGAAGTTCTGGACGGTGATGTGTATTTGATGTGTTCTGACGGCTTGACCGACATGTTGAGTGACGTAGAAATTGCCAACGCCATGGGCTTGTGTGCAGTTTTGCCGGAGATAGCACTTGACTTGGTCGCCAAAGCCAATGCGGCAGGTGGCCGGGATAACATCACAGTTTTGTTGGTGCGGGCGCGGGCGGCCAAAGGCAAGCCAGGACTGATGTCGCGTTTATTTGGTGGGCCATAGACTGGGCGGTTTTGTCAAGAATTTAAGGAGGCGTTTGTGCCAAAAATAATCGTCATGATGGACGGGGTTCTGATCAAAGAAGTCGAATTGACCAAAGAGCGGACGACGCTGGGGCGTCGGCCTTACAACGATATCGTCATTGAAAACCTGGCGGTCAGTGGTGAGCATGCCGCGTTTCACATGCACGCCACCGAGGTCGCGATCGAGGACCTCAACAGCACCAATGGCACTTTTGTCAATGGCAAGGCGGTCAGAAAACAGGTGCTGCACCACGGCGACATCCTGGAGGTTGGCAAATACAGGATTCAATTTGAGTCTGATGCTGCCTTTGATAAGACAATGGTTGTTGCCCCGCAGCGCGCAGATGTTGTGGCACCTTATGCACGTGAGCCTGACCCGGTGGGCGCCATCAAGGTCTTGTCTGGCCCGGCTGCCGGTCGCGAAATGCCCCTGACCAAGGTGGTCACCACCGTCGGCAAGCCGGGCGTGTCGATTGCTGCCATCACACGTCGGCAGCACCATTTTGTAGTGCACCATGTGGAGGGATCGGAATACCCGCTGCTCAATGGTGTCGCATTGGCGGGCGATCCGGTGGTTTTGAAGGATGGCGATCGGATCGTGTTGGCCGGCACAGAAATGCTGTTTTTCCAGTCCTGATGCGGGGTTGATGAACGGCCAAGCACGCACTGACAAGCGCTTCATGCGCTATTTGAAGCGCCATTGGCGGCGCATTGGCCTGTCCTTGCTTCCCTTGGTGGTGGTGTTTTTGCACAGTTCGGGTGTTGCGCCAATGGCTGCGCTCAATCGTCTTGACGCCATGATGTATGACGTTCGCTTGCGGACCACAATGCCCAAGACGCTTGATGAGCGCATTGTGATTGTCGACATCGATGAGAAAAGCTTGTCTGAATTGGGACGCTGGCCATGGTCTCGCCAAAAGATGGCGTCCCTGACGCAATCTCTGTTTGGCCACTACCAGGTCGTGCTGCTCGGGTTTGACGTGGTGTTTGCCGAAGCTGATGACAGCTCCGGCTTGAAACAACTGCAAACGCTGGCCCGCAGCCAATTGAGCGGGGACGCCGAGTTTGTGGCCCATTTGGCGCAATTGGCGCCAGCCCTGGACTACGACCATCTGTTTGCCGAGTCGCTGGCCGACCGGCCAGTAGTCGCCGGGTTTTACTTCAACAATGACCCAGCGGGGCGCACCAGCGGTGACTTGCCCGCGCCGGTGATGATGGGGCAAGATTCGGGCAACCCATCCAATGCCATCACCCAGTGGCGTGGTTTTGGTGCCAACATTCCTGCACTGGCGCAGGCGGCTCCCACGGCAGGTTTTTTCAATTCATTGACCGACCTGGACGGTGTCGTGCGCTCCCTGCCCCTGGTTGCCCGCTACGCTGATCAATACTACGAGTCGCTCTCTCTGGCCATGTTCCGGCGCCTGACTGGCATGCCCAAAGTGACCCCGGGCTGGGCCACAGCGGCGCCCGATGCGTCGAACCAGTTGGTGTTGCAGCAGATTGTGTTGAGGTGGCCAGACAAGTCCTTCAGCATTCCGGTGGATGAGCGGGGTGCGGTATGGGTTCCGTATCGGGGCGATGGTGGGCCGCAGGGCGGGTCTTTCAATTATGTCGCTGCCAGTGACGTGTTGGCAGGGCGGGCGCCAGCGGAGCAGCTCAAAGGCAAGATCGTCCTGGTTGGCACCACGGCCACCGGTTTGGTTGACTTGCGCGCCACGCCCGTAGCGGCCACTTTCCCGGGGGTTGAAGTTCAGGCAAACGCCTTGGCCAGCCTGTTGGATCGTCGCTTTCTGGTGCGGCCCGCTTACGCTGAAGGCTATGAGGCCATGCTGGTTCTGTTGCTCGGGTTGGTGCTGGCCTTTACGCTGCCCCTGCTGCGCGCACCCGCGGCGGTGGCAACGGGCGTGGGCCTGGTCGTCGCCCTGGTCATGCTCAACGGTTGGCTTTATGTGTCCTATGGCCTGGTTTGGCAACTGGCACCAGTTTTACTCATGACGGTGGCCGTATTTGGGGTCAATGTGGGCTACGGCTATTTGATGGCCAGTCACTCAAGGCGTGAATTGATTGCTTTGTTTGGCACCTATGTGCCGCCTGAATTCGTTCAGGAAATGATCAAGGCGCCAGACCGCTACACCATGCGCGCCAAAAGTGAGGAGCTGACCGTGATGTTTTGTGACATGCGCGGCTTTACCCGCATGTCTGAGCAGATGGACCCGGTGCAGGTGCAGCAATTGCTCAACCATGTGTTCAGCGAGCTGACGCAATTGATTGGTGCCAACCGCGGCACCGTGGATAAATACATGGGCGATTGCGTCATGGCCTTCTGGGGTGCGCCGGTGGCATCCCCCGCGCACGCCCAACTGGCCGTGAAAACGGCTATGCAAATGACGCAAGCGCTGGGCCGCATCAACCAGGCGCATCAGAGCGGTGCCTTGGGCCATGTAGGGTTGGACATTGGTTTGGGAATTGGCCTGAATACCGGGCAAATGTGCGTGGGCGACATGGGCTCCAACATCAGGCGCAGTTACACCGTGATGGGTGATGCCGTTAATTTGGGTTCCAGGCTGGAGGGGCTATCCAAAACCTACGGGGTTAGCATTGTGGTCAGCCAGGCCACACAAAGCCTCGCCACCGACTATGCCTGGCAAGAGCTGGACTGGGTGCGTGTCAAGGGCCGGCAACAGGCCATTACCGTTCTGACCCCGGTGGCCCTCAAAACAGACCTTACCCCAGCGCAATCCACCGAGTTGGCGTTGTGGGCGACATTCTTGGCGGCGTATCGGGCGCAAAATCATGTCACTTGTGACGATTTGCTGGCGCAATTGCTGCAACTTGCGCCTACCAAACCACTCTACAAACTGTATGCTGAGCGACTAGCTGCCAGACGCGGCCACCCCATTGACCCCGGTTGGGACGCAATCACCAACTTCGAGACCAAGTAACCATGAACACGGGCACCAAACCCTACAGCGCCAAGCGTGATGGCATGACCTTTGAGGCACTGTTCTACAAGCAGCTGCAGCACGTGACGGCGCGCATTCACGAGACCGACAACATCGAGCAAATCATGTTGGAGACCAGTGCCGACATTTGCAAGCTGTTCAATGCCGATCGGTTGACGCTGTATGTGGTCAATGAAGACCACACCGCCATTGTTTCAAAGGTCAAGACCGGGCTCAACAGCAGCCGCGACCTGAAGCTGCCAATCTCGCCGCAAAGCATTGCCGGCTATGTTGCGTTCAGTCACATGCTGGTCAATTTGCCCGATGTGTATGACGATGACGTGCTGAAAACCATTCACCCGTCGCTGACCTTTCTCAAAGAGGTGGACAAGCGCTCCGGCTACCGTACCCGAGAGATGCTGGTGGCGCCTATTCTGGATGGCAAAGTGCTGTACGGCGTGCTGCAGATCATCAACAACAAGAGCGAGCAGCCCTTTGGAGACCTCGACATCGAGGGTGTTTCACAGCTCTGTAAAACATTGGCCACCGCCATTCGCCACCGCCTTCACGAGGCTGAAGAGAGCGTGCGGCGCATGGTGACCAAGTACGATGGTCTGGTGTCTGATGGCGTGATGACCGCCGAGGAATTGCAGCACTGCCTGCAAGATGCGCGCACTGAGGGGCTGGCGGTTGAGAAAGTGCTGCTGACGCGGTACCAGGTGCGTGCGGCACAAATTGGGCCGTCCTTGGCCAAGTTTTTTGGCGTGAGTTATGAGCCTTTCTCGCCGGGGCGCATTCGCGCCGAAATGTTGCATGGCGCCCTGAAGCGTGAATTCATTGAAGAGCAGGGTTGGGTACCGCTGGAAGAGTCCCCCTCTGGCATGGTCATCATGTGCCTGGACCCGGAAGCCGTGCGCAGCTCGCGCATCGTGCATCAGGTTTTTCCAAAGATCAGTAAGTTTGTCTACCGGGTCACCACCCAGTCCGAGTTTCAGGACACCTTGGGACAAATTTTCGGGCTGGAGGCCACGGGCGGCAGCATTGACGCAATGCTGGCCGACATGGACAGCTCACCCCTGGATGACAGCTTCAATGACGATTCCCTGGAATCAGCCGCCGCAGACAACGAGCTCGTCAAGTTTGTCAACAAAGTCATTCTGGATGCCTACCACCAGGGCGTGTCTGACATTCACATCGAGCCCATGCCCGGCAAGCTGAAAACCGGCATCAGGTTTCGCATTGATGGCTCCTTGCAGCCCTACGCCGAAGTGCCCGCGCACTTTCGCCAAGCCATGGTCACGCGCCTGAAAATCATGTGCGACCTGGACATTTCAGAGCGCCGCAAGCCGCAAGACGGCAAGATCAAGTTTAAAAAATATGGCCCGGTCGACATCGAGCTGCGCGTGGCCACCATTCCCTCGGCCGGCGGGGTGGAAGACGTGGTGATGCGGATTTTGGCCGCTGGCGAGCCGATTCCGCTTGAGAAACTGGGCCTGACCCCGCACAACAAGGCGCGGGTGATTCAGACCATCGAAAAACCCTACGGCTTGTTTTACGTGTGTGGGCCCACTGGCTCAGGTAAAACGACCACGCTGCACAGCATCCTGAAGCACCTCAATACCCCGGACACCAAAATCTGGACGGCGGAAGACCCGGTGGAAATCACCCAGAAGGGGCTGCGCCAGGTGCAAATCAACAAGAAGGCCGGCATTGATTTCGCGCTGGTGATGCGGGCCTTTTTGCGGGCCGATCCCGACATCATCATGGTGGGTGAGTCGCGCGACAAGGAAACCGTGGCGATGGGGGTCGAGGCCTCGCTGACAGGCCACTTGGTGTTTTCGACCCTTCACACCAATTCGGCACCAGAGTCGATCACCCGGCTGTTGGACATGGGCATGGACCCGTTCAATTTTGCCGATGCGCTGCTGGGCATTTTGGCGCAACGCCTCGCCAAGAAGCTGTGTGACTGCAAAGAAGCTTATGTGCCCGATGCTGAGGAACTGCGCCTGTTTGCCACCGAGTACGCTGAAGAGTTGCGCCACTCTGCTGACTGGACGGCCGACTACGCGGGCGAAATGGCCAAGCTGGTGGCGCGCTGGCAGCAGCAATACGTAGACACTGGCGGTATCAAGTTTTATCGCCATGCCGGTTGTGACAAGTGCCACCAAACCGGCTACAAAGGCCGCATTGGCTTGCACGAGCTGTTGATTGCCGATGACGGCATCAAAAAGCTGATTCAGGAGCGCGCCCGCGTGGCCGAAATCTTTGCCGCTGCCGTTGAAGGTGGCATGCGCACCCTGAAGATGGACGGCATGGAGAAAGTCATGATGGGCATGACCGACCTGAAAATGGTGCGTTCCGTGTGCATCAAGTAACGTGCCGTTGCGACATAAACCACCTTAGAACACGACAAAGCGCCATGACCACTGAGACCCAACCCACCTGCCTCTGCTGCAGTCGCCGCCTGATGGTGCAAACCCTCGCCATCGGTGGCTTGCTGCCCGCCACGTTACTGACGCCCGTAGCCGCCCGCGACGGCGTCGACGTGGGCGACAACTCGGTGTTTTCCAGGCTGGTGCCGGCCGACACCGTTGAGCAGTCGGCGGCGCAAGAGTACGCGCAAATGTTGCAGCAAGCGGCCGCTCAAAAAGCCCTGGGTGGTCCGAACCATCCCCAGGTGAGGCGCCTGCGCGCCATTGCCCAAAAAATCATTCCCTACGCCGTCAGCTGGAACGTGCGCGCCAAAGACTGGCGATGGGAAGTCAACCTGATTGGCAGCAAACAAATCAACGCGTTTTGCATGCCCGGCGGCAAAATCGCTTTCTACAGCGGCATTCTTGAGCAGCTGCGATTGACCGACGACGAAGTCGCCACCGTCATGGGCCATGAGGTAGCGCACGCTCTGCGTGAGCACGCGCGGGCGCGCATGGCCAAAAACGCCGCCACCGGCATTGGCGCGAATTTGCTCAGCAATGTGTTGGGTCTGGGGCAACTGGGTCAAACCGTGACCAGCTATGGGGCACAACTGCTCACCTTGCAGTTCAGTCGCAGCGATGAGTCAGATGCTGACCTGGTGGGTATGGAACTGGCGGCCCGCGCCGGTTTTGACCCCCGTGCCGGGGTCAGTTTGTGGCAAAAGATGGCGACTGCCAACAAGGGCGCACCACCGCAATGGCTGTCCACCCACCCTTCGGGCAGTACCCGTATTGCGGACATCGAGGCCAATTTGCCTAAAGTCATGCCCTTGTTCAAGCGCGACCCTGCGTCATAAAGCACCGGTTTCATGAGGCTGGTCTGTCAGGTACTGAGTTCCTGATATTTTGTAACTACTCAGCTCCCAATGGAGATTAATTTGAGTTCGCTATGAAATAGTGAGCGAGAATTGGTTTTGATGCCAACCCTGCCCGACCTCACCGAACTCAGCCATGCACAAAAGGATGAGCTGA
>NZ_JAQTXM010000070.1 GCF_028688795.1 Rhodoferax sp.
GGTGGGGCCGATGCGGCGTTTGACACGCTCAAAGAATTGCAGGATGCCCTGCTCAATGACCAAACCGGCATTGCTGCCTTGCTTGCAGCCGTTGACAAGCGAGTGCGCTTTGATGCGGTACAGGCACTGACTGCACCTGAGCAGGAACAAGCCCGCCAGAACATTGGTGCGGTCTCCGTGCTGGACATCGGCAACTTTGACACCGACTTTGTGGCCGCATTCGAAGCAGCGCTTGCTGCCTAAACAGTCAACTTCTGACTGATTGATCATGAACCTGGCCCAACACATCACCGAATTGGCGCAGCGCCTGGCTCTTGAACTCAAGACCCGCATCACCGCCGATCACCCTGGGGTTGCAAAAGCCTGGGTGTGCTTCGGTGTGATTGGAACTGGCAACAAAGCCTCGGTGGTGGTTCGGGCTGGGTTCAATGTTCATAGCGTCACCCGCACAAGCACTGGCAAATTCCGGGTGACGTTTTTGAATTCCATGCCAGATGCCAATTACTGCTGGCAGGCGTTCACACGCAATGCGGGCAACCAATCGGCCATGAAACACGCTGGCGCACGCGCCACCGCAGAAGCCAAGACCACCCAGTTTGTGGAGGTCGTCTGCACCACCTCAAACGGCACCTTGACCGACACCACCGAGATAAACCTGACCGTCTGGCGCTGATGCCCGAACAGAAAACAAACACCATGTCCTTCTCACAAACCCAACTCGAAGTCTTGCAGACGGCACTCACACAAGGTGAACGTCGTGTCTCCTTCGGCGACAAGACCGTCGAATACCGCTCCGTTGACGAACTCCGCCAAGCCATTCGCGAGGTCAAGCGAGGGCTGTCTGAGCAAGCCGCATCAACTGGCATGTGGCCCGGCGCGCCGCGTCAGATTCGCGTGACCACATCCAAGGGCTTCTGATGACTTGGTATACAAAAATCAGAAGTCTGTTTGGCCAGGTGGGTCAGGGACCGATACATGAAGCAGCAGGCCGTGGCAGACGCGCACAGGGCTGGATGCCCGGCAACCCGGGCGCTGTGTCGGCGCTGCTTGCCACCAATTCCGAACTGCGCACCAAAAGTCGCGATCTGGTGCGCCGCAACGCCTGGGCGCAGTCCGGCATCGAGGCTTTTGTGGCCAATGCAGTCGGCACCGGCATCAAGCCACAAAGTCTGGCCGGTGACGACACGTTCAAGGCGGCAGTACAGACGCTGTGGCGCGACTGGGTGGAAGAAGCCGATGCGGCAGGCCAGACTGACTTCTATGGCTTGCAAGCGCTGGCCTGTCGGGCCATGCTGGAGGGCGGCGAATGCCTGATCCGCCTGCGGCCGCGCCGACCTGAAGATGGTTTGAGTGTGCCGCTGCAACTCCAGTTGATCGAGCCCGAGCATCTTCCCTTGAATCTCAATATTGATCTCGATTCGGGCAATGTCGTGAGGTCTGGCATCGAATTCGACGGCATGGGCCGACGCGTGGCGTACCACTTGTACCGATCTCACCCCGAAGATGGCAGGCTCGCCCCGATGTCGGGCCAGGGTGGCTTGGAGACGGTGCGCATCGATGCCAGTGAAATCATCCACCTGTACAAGGTGTTGCGCCCGGGACAGATTCGCGGTGAACCGTGGCTCTCACGCGCCCTGGTCAAGCTCAATGAACTCGACCAGTACGACGATGCGGAACTGGTGCGCAAGAAGACTGCCGCCATGTTCGCAGGCTTTGTCACCCGCCAAAGCGTGGAGGACAACCTGCTGGGCGAAGGCCTGCCCGATGGCAATGGGGTATCGCTGGCTGGTCTTGAGCCCGGCACCATGCAGATTCTGGAGCCCGGCGAAGACATCAAGTTCTCTGACCCGGCCGATGTGGGTGGCTCCTATGGCGAATTCCTGCGCGCCCAGTTTCGGGCGGTTGCAGCAGCCATTGGTATCACCTATGAGCAGCTGACCGGTGACCTCTCGGGCGTGAACTATTCCAGCATTCGTGCCGGGATGCTGGAATTCAGGCGGCGTTGCGAGATGGTGCAGCACGGTGTGCTGGTGCATCAGATGTGTCGCCCGGTGTGGGCGGCGTGGATGAAGCAGGCCGTGCTCAGTGGCGCATTGCAGGCTCCAGGCTTTGCCCGGGGTGGCAACGCCAAGCGCAGGCAATACCTCGCAGCCAAGTGGATTCCGCAGGGCTGGCAGTGGGTGGACCCTGAGAAAGAGTTCAAAGCCATGCTGCTGGCGATTCGCTCGGGGCTGATGAGTCGGTCTGAGGCGATTTCGGCCTTTGGCTATGACGCAGAGGACGTTGACCGGGAAATCGCTGCTGACAACCAGCGCGCCGATGACCTGGGTCTGATTTTTGACTCCGACCCCAGACGCACCTCCAAAGACGGTGGCAGCGCAGAGCCCAACAAGCATGCAGCCCAAGCCGCCGACACCCAAGCCAGCGATCCCGTCACCACTGACACGTAGAGGATTTCCATGAACCTGTTACCGCATTTGGCGGCACGCCTATTTGGTGCGCCGCTGCTCATCCATCGCCCAAAACTTGATGTCATCTTGTCGGTGCTGGGCTCGCGCGTCGGACTGCCTGACTTGTCGGCACCGACTGGCTTTATCCAGCCTGATCGAAACGCTGCCCAAGCAGATGCTGGTGCTGCTCAGTCTGGCATTGCTGTGATTCCCATTTATGGCACGCTGGTGCGGCGCACCCAAGGCCTTGAAGCGCAGTCAGGGCTGACCAGTTACGCCGGGATTGCCTTGGCACTGGATACAGCACTGGCCGACCCGAATGTTGCTGCCATCCTGCTCGATATCGACTCTCCCGGTGGTGAATCCTCCGGGGTGTTCGATCTGGCAGACCGCATTCGCGCGGCCACGGCCATCAAACCGGTCTGGGCGGTTGCCAACGACATGGCTTTCTCTGCTGCCTATGCGCTGGGCAGTGCCGCCAGTCGCTTGATCGTCTCACGCACGGGTGGTGTGGGATCGATTGGCGTGATTGCCATGCACGTTGACCAGTCGGTCAAAGACCAGCAAGACGGTATTGCTTACACCGCAGTCTTTGCCGGTGATCGAAAAAACGATCTCAACCCGCACGCACCCATCTCGGGTGAAGCACACAGCTTTTTGCAGGGTGAGGTCAACCGCATTTATGACCTGTTTGCAACCACGGTGGCCAAACACCGGGGCATGGGCGTGAACACCATCAAAAGCACCCAAGCCGCCCTTTACTTCGGCGCAGATGCGGTTGCTTCTGGTCTGGCTGATGACGTGGGAACGCTCGATGACGCTCTTCTGCAGATCAATTCCATGCTGACCCCACCAGTTCCCTCGCTCTCCCGGCTGCTTGCCAGTCAAACCCTCCCTGAAACCTCACCTGAAAAGGAAATTCCCATGACGCAATCCGTCCAACCCACTCCTGTGCTCGCCCAAACTGGTATCAATACCACCACATCTACCGCCACGTCGGCCGCCACTTCACCCGCCGACTCCGTGTTTGCGGTTTCTGATGCGATTGAAGTCGCGCAAAGTTGCACGCTGGCTGGACGCACCGACCTGATCGCTGGCTTTCTGGAAGCCAAAGTGGCACCCAGTCAGGTGCGCAGCCAGTTGCTCACGGCAATGGCGCAGCAATCCACGGAAATCGTCAGCCGCATTGACCCGAACGCTGCCGTGCGCCAGGAAATGGCCACTTCCAACCCGGCTTCGCCTGACAACCCGCTAATTGCCGCCGTCAAAGCCCGAATCGGTGCTCGCTAAATCCCACCTGACCCCTCACCAATAGGAGAACTCCATGGCTGAAATCAAACAAACCCTCAATCTGGGCGACTTGCTCAAGTACGAAGACGAAGGCTTTTACTCGCGCGACCGCGCCACACTGACTGCTGGCCAAACCCTGGTACTTGGCACCGTACTTGGGCTGGTGACCGCCACCGGCAAGGTCAAACAACTTGATCCAAGTGCCACCGATGGCAGCCAACTCGCCTGTGGTGTGTTGTTGCAGGACTGCGATGCCTACTTGGTGGATCGGGACGACGCACTGATGCTGGCGCGCCATGGCGCGGTGGCCCAGCACGCACTCACCTGGCCTGCGGCCATCACCGTGGCAGAGCGCGATGCAGCAGTGGCCCAGCTCAAGACCGTGGGCATTCTGGTGCGCCAAAGCGCCTGATATCCGCTTTGATCTGCAAGCCAATTCGCCCCACTCATCCCACTTTTTGAAGGAAAGCCATCATGGCCATCAACAACCCGTTTCTCAATCCTGCTTTTTCAATGGCATCGCTGACAGCCGCGATCAACCTGCTGCCCAACCGCTACGACCGACTCGACCAGTTGGGTCTTTTTGCCGCCAAGCCGGTGCGCACCCGCACCATCGTGCTCGAAGAAAAGGCTGGTGTGCTCAATTTGCTGCCCAGCCTGCCTGTGGGCTCACCCGGTACGGTCGGTATTCGGGGCAAGCGCACGCTGCGCAGCTTTGTGATCCCGCACATCCCGCACGATGACGTGGTGCTGCCTGAAGAAGTCTCTGGCCTTCGCTCGTTTGGCACCGAGAACGAATTTGCTTCCATTGCGGCGGTACTGGCCGAGCACCTGGACAACATGCGCACCAAGCATGCGGCCACCCTGGAGTATTTGCGCATGGGCGCTTTGAAAGGCATCGTGCTCGACGCCGATGGCCGGGTTCTGGTGAATCTGTATGACGAATTCAAGATCACACCCAAAACCATCAGCTTCAAACTCAACGTTGACACCACCAACGTGCTGGAAAAGTGTCTCGATCTCAAGCGCTACCTCGGTAAAAGCCTGATGGGTGAGCGCATGAGCAGCGTGCAGTGCTTGGTCTCGCCTGAGTTCTTCACCAAGTTGGTGACCCACCCCAGCGTGGTCGATGCGTATCGGCTGTTCAACGAAAGCCAGATTCTGCGCTCCGACATGCGCTCGGGCTTCCCGTTTGCAGGGGTCACCTTTGAGGAATACGCCGGTGAAGCCAGCGTGCCCGATGGCTCCGGTGGCTGGGTGACCAAACCGTACATCGAAGCTGGCGAAGCGCATGCGTTCCCGCTGGGCACGATTGACACTTTTGCCACCTACTTTGCACCGGCTGACTTCAACGAGACGGTCAACACGCTGGGCCAGCCGATTTATGCCAAGCAGGCACCGCGCCATTTTGAGCGTGGCACGGACTTGCACACCCAGAGCAACCCGCTGCCCCTGTGCCAGCGTCCAGCCCTGTTGGTGCGCCTGACCGCGACGTGATCGGGTTAAACCCATGACCACACTGGTCGAAAAAATCTATCTGGCTGCTGCCAATGTCGGGTTTCTCAAGACCTGCGACTGGCAACCCACCGATGGCGGTGCAGCGCAGACGCATTCTGTCGGATTTTCTGCACCCGATCAAGACGTGCTCTCCGGGCTTGGTGTCAGCACCGATTACGAGATGACCTACCCGAACTCCTGCTTTGTGGGGCTCAAATCCCGCGAATCAGTGCAGATCGAGGGCGTGGCGTATCAGGTGCGAGAAGTCACGGCCGTGGGCGATGGCTCTGAGGTACGCGCCAAGTTGATGCGGGTGTAAATCCCATGGCAGCGAACTCCATTCGTGAACGGATTTTGCAGACGCTGGTGGCGCGGTTGAACCCGGTGGCCACAGATCAGGCAGCTTCAGTGTGGCGCACGCCCAGTGTTGCCATTACGCGCGATCAGTGCCCAGCCCTGGTGGTGTTTCCTGAGAGTGAGTCACTGGCAGAGCGCGCCAACGACCGTGTCACCCGCGAGTTGACAGTACGCATCACCGCACTGGCGCGTGCCGTGCCGCCAGTAATTCCAGAAACCGTGGCCGATGCCTTGCTCTGTTCGGCGCATGCAGCCCTGATGAGTGACGTCAACCTGGGCGGTCTGGCGCTGGGGGTGAGGGAAGTTGAGTCCGAATGGGAAGTGGATGACGCTGACGGCGTTGCTGCCAGCACATCTGCTCGCTACCAGATCACCTACCGCACCCTGATTGCCGACATCGCCATTCAAGCCTGAATCCTTTTCCCCTTTTTCCATCCATTCCAACTTTTAGGATCCCAAACCATGAGTACCTATGCATCATTCCAGGGCCGTGTTTACCTTGGCAAACGTGACGTTGAAGGCAACCCCATCGAGGTTCGCTCACCCGGCAACGTGGCTGAGTTGAAACTCTCGCTCAAAACCGACGTGCTGGAGCATTACGAGAGCCAAACCGGTCAGCGCACGCTCGATCACCGCATGGTCAAACAAAAGTCCGCCACAGTAAATCTGACCATTGAAGAGTTCACCAAAGAAAACTTGGCGCTGGCCCTGTACGGCAACTACGTGGTCGGCACGCCCGGCACTGTGACCAATGAGCCATTGGCGGGCGCTTCTCCCTTGGTCGGCGAGCGCTATTTCCTGGCTCACCCCAAGGTAGCCAGCCTGGTGATTCTGGACAGCAGCGCCACACCCGCAACGCTTGTCGAAGGGGTGGACTACACGGTCGATAAAGACTTTGGGGCGATCCAGTTGCTGCGTCTGAACGATGGAGGCACACCTGCCGTGGCCTACGCCGCACCCTTGAAGGCCAGCTACGCCTTCGGTGTCACTACTGAGATTGGCATCTTCACCCAGCCCCTGCCAGAGCGTTTCCTTCGGCTGGAGGGCATCAACACCGCCGACGGTAATGCAAAGGTCTTGGTGGAGTTGTACCGGGTGGCGTTTGATCCCTTGAAGGAAATCTCGTTCATCTCCAACGAATACAACAAGTTCGAAATGGAAGGCTCCTTGCTGGCCGATTCCAGCAAGCCTTTCGATGCAACGCTGGGCCAGTTCGGCCGCATTGTCCAAATCTGAAAGGCGCGTCATGACTGATTTGGAAAAACTCATTCCCCAGGACACCCTGGTGCAGGTGGCAGGCGAAACCATTGCGATATCCCCCCTCAAAGTGGGCCAGTTGCCTGCTTTCCTGCGGGTGATCGCACCCGTGATGGCGCAATTGAGCCAGCCGCAAATCAACTGGCTGGCGCTGTTTGGCGAGCGTGGTGACGATTTGTTGAACGCCATCGGCATCGCAGTCAAAAAACCGCGCGAGTGGGTGGACGATTTGGCAGCGGACGACGCGTTGCTGCTGGCAGCCAAGGTGATGGAGGTCAACGCTGATTTTTTTACCCGAACGGTGATTCCCAAACTCGACGGTCTGTTCAGTCTGGGCAAGGGAATTCAAGCAGCCA
>NZ_JAQTXM010000038.1 GCF_028688795.1 Rhodoferax sp.
TTCTTTACCATCCGCTCCTACTTGGCAACCATGACCAAGCAGAAAAACAATCTGTTTGACTGTTTGGTCAGCGTGTTTAACCGCCAGATAATTCAGCCCAGCTTTGCTCGTTAAGCTGAGTAGTTACTAAATTTATACGTTTTAGGCCTCTAGCCTTAGATAAACAAGCGCTAGAAGCTATTTAAAACATAGCAAATCAATCACCCCACGGCAGCATCAACGTCAACAGACACAGGCGTTCAAACTCGGGCGCAAACTGGTCAATGATGGCTTGTGGGTCAGGGCACAAGGTGGTGTCGCTGATGACGCCAAACTGCACGCCCCCGCCATAACTCAAGATTGACACCCCCAAGCCGACCGTGCCAGACTGCGGCACCCAAAACAGCGCTTGCTCCAGCGTGGCACCGCAAAAAGTGAGTTTTTCGCGCGGCCCCGGCACATTGGTCATGACCGCGGTGGTTTTTTTGGAAAACAGACTCAACATGGCGTCCTGCGCGGGCTTGACCAGCACACCCGCCACGGCCAGCAAGGCAAATGCCAGCAACGGCTGCAGGCTGCCTTTGAGCGCACTCATGCGTCGGCGCACCTCAAACACGCGCGCCACCGGGTTGTCCAAGCCAATTGGCAGCACCACCGGGGCCAGGCCAAACTGGTTGCCCAGCTTGTAGGCCTCGGACATGGGGCGCAAGTTGACGGGCACCATGGCGCGGATTTCTTTGCCCGCCACAGCGTCACCCTGCGCACGCAGATACTGGCCAATGGCGCCAGCCACGCAGGACAGCAACACGTCGTTGATGGAGCAATGGAGTGCCTTGCTCACCGCCCGCACGTCATCCAGGGGAATCGGCTGGCACCAAGCCACGCGCTTGGTTGTGCCCGGCGTGCCTTTCAGGCGGGTGGGTGAGTCATCCGCCATCAGTGCCAGCGCCGCGCTGTCACGCATCACCTGGTAGGCCAGCCGCGCCGCATCAGCGGAACCACCCAGCCCCTTGCTCAGGCCTTTTTCAAACCATTTTTCCAGCAGGCTTCCCACGCGGAGTTGCGGGTCACCAACGGCATTCAATGCCTGTTCGGCCTTATCACCCGCAGCATCAAGCGCCTTCACGGTGGCCTGTGTCAGTGGCTCGATCAGGGTGTGCGACATCCAGTCCTCGGCGGCTTCCCAGCTTGACGAGGCTTGGGGCTTGGACTTGCGCTGGGGCGGCTCATGCCCGCCATCCACCAGCGACTGGATCACGGCAATCAGCGCCAGCCCGTCCGCGATGCAGTGGTGAATGCGCACCAATAGCGCCGAGCCGCCCTCAAAATGCTCGATCAGGCGAAAGTCCCAAAGCGGGTGCTGCATGTCCATCGACTGCATGGCCAGCTCGCCCAAACGCGTCTGCAGCGCCTGCTCGGGGTGTTTGCGGGCCGTGGCGGGCAGTGTCTCAAGCAGCACGTGGCGGTTGATGTCAAACGCGGTGTCGGTCACCCAACTGGCCCCGGTGGCATCAAGCTGCACACGCTGGGAAAACCGTGGGTATTTCAACATGCGCTCTTCGATGCGGTCGCGGGTATCTTGGTAACTCACGCCGGGTTTGATGAGCCAGACACCCAGAATCAGCATCAGATTGCTGCTTGAGTCCATGCGCAGCCAAGCCGTGTCGACTTTGCTCATGCGCTCGACCGTGAAGGCGGGTTTAAATTTGGTAAGCATGGCGGCTGTGTGTTTGGGAGGGGTTCTCTATTTTGTGATCGAAACGCCCTTTAAGATCACCCGGCTTACCCCTAGAACCTGAATATTTAACGCAACCAAGAATCACCCCCCATGACTGACTTGACAACCAAATTTGAAGCCGCCGTGGCTCACTCAAAAAACCTGAGCGAACGCCCCGACAACATGACACTGCTCAAGCTCTACGCGCTCTACAAACAAGGCAGCGTGGGCGACAACGGCGAGAAAAAACCTGGCTTTAGCGACATGGTGGGCCGCGCCAAATGGGAGGCCTGGAACACACTCAAAGGCACCTCTCAAGCTGAAGCCATGCAGCAGTACATTGACCAGATCGCGTCGCTGAGCTGATTGGGATGGGTCACTGCACCTTGTGGCTGGCCCGTTTTTTTGCGGGTTCAGCCAGCAAGGCGTCGAGGTTTTTCACAATCTCGGCCTCGATCGAGCCCTTGAACGCGCCCAGCAAAAACCCCAGGTGGGCGCGCAATTCAAAGCGGTCTTTGGTCACCAGCAAGCGCCCTTTGACGCCCGAGCGCGCAAAGTCAACCTCGTCAGCGTGCTGGCCCTCAAGGTAGGCGCATTCCATGGCAAATTTCTGCTCGGCTTGCTCGGCCCATTTGAAGGCCACTTTGCGGGCCTTGGCGAGACCCAGTGTGTGTTCGCGAACGATGTTCAGTTCAGCCATGTTGTTCAGATGCCCATTGTTTTAACTGTTGCGCCCGCTCTGGCTGCGGGCGTTTGGCAAGCTGCCTGACCGCATCATAAAACTTCAGCCAGTCGCGCCCCTGCCGCACAAACAGGGCCTCAAAGCCCGGCACCAGCTCGTCGTAGGCGGCCTGCGCGCCAAAGGCGGCGTTGTTGGCCTGTGCCACCCAGGCGTCATAACCACTGTAACCACCCCAGCTGGCTTTGAGCGCTGCGTAGCCTTTTCTAAAGTCTTGCATTGCTCCTGATTTCATAGCTTCCTGCACTTTATTTTCATGGGCTAGAGGGCTATTTTGCTTATAAATGTCAGCCAGCCGGTCACGCGTGGCACGGGTCAGCGCGCGAAACTGCTGGCGCCGCGCATCAAAGGCAGCATAGTCTGCGCGCGCTTTAACGGTGCCTTTTTGCTGCAGCCAGCGCGCGCCGCCCAAGCGCTCCACCGCCGTGGCAAACGACTCGTTGAACACGGTGTCGCCCGGCACATACAGCACCTGATGCGATAACTCATGGAACACCAGCCGAGCCACTTCGCCCTCAGGGTAATGAATGAAAGTGTTGAGCAGTGGGTCGCCGCCCAGCCAGTTCATCCAGCCGAGCGTCGAATAGGCGGGCACGCCGTAGACACTGGCTTCCAGCCCTTCTGCCCGCAGAGACTGCGCTTGGAGCCGCGCGTCGGGTTCAGAAAAATAGCCCCGGTAGCCCACACAACCCGCCACGGGAAAGCACCAGGTTTTCAGGGTCAGCGAGAACTCGGGAGCGGCCACCACGTTCCACACCACGTGGCGGCGCTGTAAGTCCGCATAGCGGTGGTAGCTGGCGTTGTCAGGCAGATGCAGCTCGGTCACGGCAAAGCGGCGGATGTCTTGTGCCTGGCGCAGCCTCTGCGCTAAGGTTGACGGGGTGTTGGGGTCGACCAGCCAATCGTCAATGGGGCGCGCCGCCCACATCAGTTGCAGGTGCCCGGCCACCGATTGCCCGTAGTAGCGCATGTCGGCACAGCCCGTTAGCAAGAAAACCAGCAGCAGACCAGCCCATAAACGCAGCCTTATCAGCGGCGTTGTAGACACGCCGCGCGGCGCACGGCCAGCCAGCGCGGGGCTACCATCACCATCCGTCGAATCAATCAACACACAAGGAAACACCATGCTTTACAAGTTCAAATCAAAGGCCGCAGGGGATGTGATTATGTTGCAGCCCAATGGGCAACGGGTGCTGGAAATCATTGGTAAGCACAGCGCAACCGACCCCAGTCTCAAGGGCATTTTGTTGCCCGAGCAAATGCCGCAAGCGCTCATTGCGCTGCAGGCCGCCGTGGAACAAGAAGAGGCTCAGCGCCAAGCGGTCATGGACCAAGCCAAAGCCGAGAACCTGCCCGCCCCGCACTTTGACGCCATCAGCCTGCGTCAGCGTGCCCTGCCATTCATGGACATGATCCGCGAATGCCTGGGGGCCAAAGAAGCCATCACCTGGGGTGTTTGACGCAGAATATAATAATAATTAGCCTCTAGCCCTTATTGGATAAGCGCTATCAGCTATATAAAAAATAGCATCTGACCAACCCGCCACGAACTGCTTCGCTCGGTTTTGGGTAAGTCCCATGTCTATTTGTAGCTGCGCGCGTCTTCAATCACCTTGCCATCGTTGGGCAGACTACCGGGCAGCACCACCTCCACCTTGCCGCGCAGTTTGGTCACATCGCGAATCGCATCCATCAGCTTTTGCGCCAGGCCGTCGGGGCCGCTGCAAGCCGACTCCACCTTGAGCGTCATCTGGTCGTTGGCCATTTCACCGGTCACCACCAAGCGCGCCTTGGTCACCTCGGGGAAGCGTTTGGCGATTTGATCGACCTGGCCCGGGTGCACAAACATGCCACGGATTTTGGTGGTCTGGTCGGCCCGGCCCATCCAGCCCTTGATGCGCACATTGCTGCGGCCCGTTGGGCACAGCCCTGGCAACACCGCCGACAAGTCGCCGGTGCCAAAGCGGATCAGCGGGTAGGTGGGGTTCAGCGTGGTCACCACCACCTCACCCACTTCGCCCTCGGCTACCGGGTCGCCGGTGCCGGGGCGCACAATTTCAAGCAGCACACCTTCGTCCAGCACCAGGCCGTCACGGGCTGAGGTCTCGTAGGCAATCGAGCCCAGATCAGCCGTGGCATAACACTGGTAGCCATCGACGCCGTGTGCGGTGAACCAGTCGCGCAAGCTGGGCGGGTAGGCCTCACCGCCAAACATGGCTTTGGTCACGCTGGGCAAGGCCACGCCCATCTCAGCGGCTTTTTCAAGGATGATTTTCAGAAAACTGGGGGTGCCGATGTAACCCGCCGGTTTCAATTCGGCCATGGCCTGCACCTGCTGCTCGGTCTGGCCGGTGCCGCCCGGAAACACCGTGCAGCCCAGCGCGTGGGCACCGGTTTCCATCATGGAGCCCGCAGGCACAAAGTGGTAACTGAAGCTGTTGTGAATCAGCTCCCCCGGGCGAAAGCCGGCGGCAAAAATGGCGCGAGCCATGCGCCAGTAGTCGTTGGCCGTGCCTTCTGGCTCATAAATGGGCCCGGGGCTGGCGAAGACGCGTGGCATATGCGCCCCAAACCCTGCCGCGCTGAAGCCGCCAAACACGCTGCCACCTCTTTGGCGACTGCTCAGTTGCAACTCCAGCAGCTCGTGTTTGCGTGTCACGGGTAGCTGAGCCAATGCGGCGCGGCTGCACACATCGGCGGGATTCACGTCTTTAAGAATCCCGGCAAAGGCTGGCGAGGCCAACTTGGCGTGGGCCACTTGGATGGGCAAGGCTGCCAGCAACGCAGCTTCACGCTGGGCCGGGTCACGCGTTTCCAGTGCGTCAAAAAAATCGGTCATGTTTGTTTTCCTGAAAGGGAGGCGCTCAACGGTGTCAGTCAAATTGATCAGGCATCAAGCCAGCCAACGCTTGCGGCGCTTGTAACTTTTCACATCCTTGAAGCTCTTGCGCTCGCCGCCGCCCATACCAAGGTAGAACTCTTTCACGTCTTCGTTGTTGGCCAAATCACTGGCCACACCGTCCATCACGACCCGGCCGGATTCCATGATGTAGCCGTAGTCCGCGTATTTCAGGGCCATGTTGGTGTTTTGTTCGGCCAGCAAAAAGGTTACTTTTTCCTTGGTGTTGAGGTCTTTCACGATCTCGAACACCTCGTGCACGATTTGCGGCGCCAGCCCCATGGACGGCTCATCGAGCAACACCATGCTGGGGTTGGTCATCAGCGCCCGGCCAATGGCGCACATCTGCTGCTCGCCGCCCGAGGTGTAGGCAGCCTGACTGGTGCGGCGGGTTTTCAGGCGCGGAAAATAGGTGTAGACCTTGTCCAGGTTGGCTGCGATCTCGCCCTTGTCCTTACGGGTGTAGCTACCAGTGAGCAAATTTTCTTCGATGGTCAGGTGGGCAAAGCAGTGCCGGCCTTCCATCACCTGCACCACGCCACGGTTCACCAAATCTGCGGGTGACAGGTTTTCAATGCGTTCGCCTCGCAGCTCGATGGAACCCTTGGTGACCTCGCCGCGCTCGCCTTTGAGCAAGTTGGAAATGGCGCGCAGCGTGGTGGTCTTGCCCGCGCCGTTGCCACCCAGAATGGCCACGATCTTGCCCTCAGGCACGTTCAGCGACACGCCTTTTAGAACCAGAATCACGTGGTTGTAAATGACCTCGATGCCATTGACGTTGAGAACGATGTTTTTGGATTCACTCATTGCGGTAGTTCCACATAACTTGATGTAACCCGGTCAAACCGGGAGGCTTGCCAACTGAAAAAGCAGCCTTGCCACTCTTTCAGTTGGCGACTCGTGGGAGTCGCCAACATTCCTGAGCGTGAAAGTGCGAACCCATTGCCAACGGCAATGGTCACGCGCTTTCACACTAACGGATCAGGACTGGCAGTCTGCCGCCGTGCGTGGGGTCAGCTTTTTCTCAGCGGCGTATTTGGCCGCAGTGGTTTTCACCAACGGCTTGATGATCTGCTCGTCTGCTTGCAGCCAATCGGAGGTGAACTTCCAGGCCTTGCCATCCCATGTGTGGATGCGTGCCCATGCCGAACCCATGTGGTCGGTACACGAGGTGCTGATGGGGCGCATGACACCGGCAAAGCCCAGCGCATCAAGTTTGGGTTGGGTCAGGTTCAGGTTTTCCAGGCCCCAACGGATCTGTTCACCGGTCATGACCTTGCCTTTGCCGAAGCGCTCTTGCGCCGCACGCACGCCTTCAATGCCGAGCATCGCACTCATGGCACCGCGCATGTAAAGCACTTGGCCGACTTCTTCCTTGGGACCGGTACCCTGGCCTTTGCCATGCACCATAGCCATCACATCCTTGACCAGCTTGGACTGGGGTTCGGCACCATGCTGCATGGTGACCGCGTTGTAACCCTTGGCACCATCGGCCACGTCTTTCACGTCAGGCTCGGCACCAGCCCACCACACACCGTACATTTTTTCGCGTGGGTAACCGGTGGCTTGCGCCTCCTTGATGGCCGTCGAATTCATCACGCCCCAGCCCCACAACACCACGTAGTCAGGGCGCGCTTGACGCACTTGTAGCCAGGTGGCTTTTTGGTCGACACCAGGTGCCGTCACAGGCAACAATTGCAGGCTAAAACCATGCATGGCGGCGCGCTCTTGCAGCAACGGAATGGGTTCTTTGCCAAACGGGCTATCGTGGTAAACCAGAGCAAACTTCTTGCCCTTGAGTTTGTCCAAGCCGCCTTCTTTTTTGGCAATCGCCTGAATGATCGCATCTGCCGCTACCCAATAGGTGCCGGCAATGGGAAAGTTCCACTTGAACACCGAACCGTCAGCGCTTTCGCTGCGGCCATAACCAATGGTGACCACGGGGATTTTGTCAACCGGGGCTTTTTCAGTGATGGCAAAGGTGGCACCAGTAGACAGCGGCTGCACAAAGCTGGAGCCCTTGCTTTTCAGGCGCTCATAACACTCCACACTGCGGGCGGTGTCGTAACCGGTTTCGCATTCTTCAAAGGAAATCTTGACCCCGTTGATGCCACCGCGGGCATTGACCAACTTGAGGTAATCCACATAACCGTTGGCCCATGGCACGCCGTTGGGGGCGTAGGGGCCCGTGCGGTAAGACAGCACCGGAACAAACTGCTCCTTGGCTTGCGCGTAGGCGCTGGTAGAGATAGCCGATGCACCAACCACCACGGCTGTGATGGCCAGAACCAGATTGCGAACTTTCATTGTTGTCTCCTGAAAAATTTAAAATACACCACCAACAAAACTTTAACCCAGCCCGCTCAGTGCGGGAAAGGCCACAAGCGAAGCTTCTGCTTAAACGTCGACCAGAGTTTGGCCAGCCCATGCGGCTCCACGATCAGAAACCACACAATCAAGCCGCCAAAAATCATCAACTCGGCGTGGGCAACCCCGGCCGTCGAAATCTCAATCCCCACCAAGCCGAGCAGCGCGGGCAAGAACTGGTTCAGAAAAATCGGCAGCACCACAATGAAGGCGGCACCAAAGAAACTGCCCATGATGGAACCCAGGCCGCCAATGATCACCATGAACAGCAGCTTGAACGACAGGTCGACTGAAAACGCAGCAGGCTCCCAGGAACCCAGGTAAACAAAAGCCCACAAAGCACCAGCCACACCCACGATGAACGAGCTGACGGCAAACGCCGTGAGCTTGGCGTACATGGGCCGAATACCAATCACGCTGGCGGCCACATCCATGTCACGAATCGCCATCCACTCACGGCCAATGGCGGAGCGCACCAGGTTTTTGGCCAGCAGGGCAATCACCACCAGCAGGCTCAGGCAAAACAGGTACTTGCTTAAGGCGCTCTCGATGGGCATGCCAAACACCTGCAAGTTCGACACCGACACCGAGCCTGACGGCGTATCCATGGTGAACCACTTGATGCGCAGGAACATCCAGTCGCTGAAAAACTGCGCGGCCAGCGTGGCCACCGCCAGATACAGCCCCTTGACACGCAAACTGGGCAGGCCAAACAAAATGCCAAAAAAGGTGGCGCACAAGCCGCCCAGAATCAGCGCGGGTATCAACGGAAGACCCGGCATGCGAGCGAAGAAGTTGTATGCACCGTAGGCGCCCACAGCCATGAAAGCCCCCGAGCCCAGCGAAATCTGACCGCAATAACCCACCAACACATTCACCCCAAGAGCCGCCAGCGCCATGATGACGAAGGGGATCAGGATGGCGCGAAACAGGTAGTCGCTGGCCAGCATCGGCACCACCAGAAAGGCCACCAGCAATATCAGGCCCAGGGCAATGCGGTCCTGGCGAATCGGCAGAATTTGCTGATCAGCCCGGTAGCTGGTTTTGAATTGACCGTTTTCTCTGTAAAACATCTTGCTCTCAGTCGTAAACGTTTTTAAATTAAATCCGCTTGTAGCCCTTGTCGCTTCTGCACAAGGCGCTATAAAAATCAGACACGGTCGATGATCTTCTCGCCAAACAAACCTTGCGGACGGAACAGCAGGAATCCCAGCGCCAGCACATAGGCAAACCAGATCTCAATGCCGCCCCCCACGTACGGGCCCAGAAACACCTCGGACAGCTTCTCGCCCACACCAATGATCAAGCCGCCAATGATGGCGCCCGGCACCGAGGTCAAGCCACCCAGAATCACCACCGGCAAGGCGCGTAAAGCCACGGTGGCCAGCGAGAACTGCACCCCTAGCTTGCTGCCCCAGATCATGCCAGCCACCAGAGCCACCACACCCGCCACACACCAGACAATGACCCAGATGCGGTTCAGCGGAATGCCAATACTTTGCGCCGCCTGGTGGTCATCAGCCACGGCGCGCAGGGCGCGGCCGGTAGAGGTTTTCTGAAAAAACACGCTCAAAGCGGCCACGAGAACGGCTGCGATCATGGCCGCGTACAAGTCTTCCTTGTTGATCAGAATGCCGCCCGGGAACACCGAATCCAGCCAGAACACCGGGTCTTTGGGCATGCCAATGTCAATCTTGTAAATGCTGCCGCCAAAAATGGTCTGGCCCAGGCCTTCAAGAAAGTAGGCAATGCCCAGCGTGGCCATCAGCAGGGTGGCTCCCTCCTGATTCACCAGATGCCGCAGCACCAGGCGCTCAATCAGCCAAGCCACCACAAACATCACCACACCTGCCAGCACAAAGGCGATCAGGTTGGCCAGCAGCAGCTGGTCGCCACCGAGCCACACGCCAATCCACTCCGAGAAGCGAGCCATCGCGAGCGCGGCAAACAGCACCATCGCGCCCTGGGCAAAGTTAAACACGCCCGAGGCTTTGTAAATCAGCACAAAGCCCAAAGCAACCAGCGAATACAGCATGCCGGCCATCAGGCCGCCGAGCAAGGTTTCAAGAAAGAAAGCCATGGTTAGTGTCCTGTTCCAAGGTATGCGCTGATCACTTCTTCGTTGTTACGAACTTCATCCGGCGTGCCGTCGCCAATCTTCTTGCCGTAGTCCAGCACCACCACACGGTCACTGATGTCCATCACCACGCCCATGTCGTGCTCGATCAGCACAATGGTGGTGCCGAATTCTTCATTCACATCCAGCACAAAGCGACTCATGTCCTGCTTTTCTTCCACGTTCATGCCGGCCATGGGTTCATCCAGCAGCAGCAGCTGTGGCTCCATCGCCAGGGCGCGGCCCAGATCCACGCGTTTTTGCAGGCCGTAGGGCAACTGCCCCACCGGGGTTTTGCGGTAAGCCTGAATTTCCAGAAAGTCGATGATGTGCTCAACAAACTCGCGGTGTTTTTCTTCTTCACGCTGTGCCGGGCCAATACGCAGCGCCTGCATGAAGAGGTTGCTTTTGATCTTGAGGTTGCGCCCGGTCATGATGTTGTCGATCACGCTCATGCCCTTGAACAGCGCCAGATTCTGAAAGGTGCGCCCGATGCCCATGCTGGCCACCTGGTAACTGTCCATGTGGCTGAAGGTTTTGCCGCGGAAGGTGATGGCACCCATCTGCGGGCGATAGACGCCGTTGATGCAGTTCAGCATGGAGCTTTTGCCTGCGCCGTTGGGGCCAATGATGGCGCGCACCTCGTGCTCACGCACGTCAAACGAGATGTCGGTCAGCGCCTTGACGCCACCGAAACTTAATGAGATGTT
Organism: Rhodoferax sp.; assembly: GCF_028688795.1. Lineage (GTDB taxonomy): Bacteria > Pseudomonadota > Gammaproteobacteria > Burkholderiales > Burkholderiaceae_C > Rhodoferax. The sequence continues at coordinate 10,528 of NZ_JAQTXM010000038.1, forward strand.
TTTGACATCAAGAATGACGTCGCCGATGTGTTTGGTTGCCATGGTCTTTACTTCAACTGATTAACATCAGGCCGCGGCCTTGACGGGGGTGAAAGTCTTGGCATCATCAATGCGTAACGTGGCGCTGACACTGCCAGTGCGACCGTCTTCGAACTTGACCACGGTTTCAATGAACTGACTGGTCTTGCCACCGTACAACGCGTCAATCAGCGCGCTGTATTTTTCGGCAATGAAGCCACGGCGCACCTTGTTGGTCCGGGTCAACTCGCCGTCATCGGCGTCAAGTTCTTTGTGCAGCACCAAAAATCGGCTGACCTGGCTGCCCGCCAGCAGCGAGTCGACGCTCAAATCGGCGTTGACTTTTTCGACGCATTCCTTGATGAGCTGGTAGACCTCGGGTTTTTGCGCCAAATCGGTGTAACCGGCATAGGGCAGGTTGCGCCGCTCGGCCCAGTTGCCTACGGCATCAAAGTCGATGTTGATCATGACGCACACCTGGGCGCGGCCGTCGCCATATGCCACCACTTCCTTGACGTGCGAGAAGAATTTGAGCTTGTTCTCCACGTACTTGGGCGCGAACATGGCACCGTCGTTGGCTCCGCCCTTGATGCGGCCCACGTCTTTCACGCGGTCGATGATCTTGAGGTGGCCATGCGCATCCAGAAAACCCGCGTCGCTGGTGTGGTACCAGCCATCAGGTGTCAGCACTTCGGCAGTGGCTTCCGGGTTTTTAAAGTAGCCCTTGAGCAAACCTGGCGACTTGACCAGAATTTCGCCGTTGTCAGCCACCTTGATCTCGACACCTGCGCAGGGCACGCCCACGGTGTCGGCACGGGCTTCATGGTCGGGCTGCAGGCAGACGAACACGGCGGTTTCAGTGGAGCCATAAAGCTGCTTCAGATTGATGCCAATTGAGCGATAGAAGCTGAACAAATCGGGGCCGATGGCCTCGCCTGCGGTGTAGGCCACGCGCACCCGGCTAAAGCCCAGGCTGTTGCGCAAGGGGCCATAAACCATGAAGTTGCCCAGGGTGTACAAAATGTTGTCGACCAATGACACACTCTTGCCGTCCATCAAGGTGGGGCCGACTTTTCTGGCCACATCCATGAAGTAGTGAAACATGCGGCGCTTGATGGCGCCAGCGTCCTCCATGCGGATCATCACGCTGGTCAACAAGCCTTCAAACACCCGGGGTGGCGCGAAGTAATAGGTCGGGCCGATTTCTTTCAGGTCAATCGTGACGGTGGCTGCTGACTCAGGGCAGTTCACCACATAGCCACAAGACAGCCACTGCGCATACGAGAAGATGTTTTGACCAATCCAGGCTGGTGGCAAATAAGCCAGCACGTCTTCGGCATGGGTCAATTTGTCGAACTCGGCACCAGCGCGGGCACGGTTCAGCAAGGAATCATGCGTGTGCACCACACCCTTGGGGTTGCCGGTGGTGCCTGAGGTATAAAACATGCCAGCCACATCGTCCGGCTGAACCTGATCCACCTGTTGCTTGAAGAAATCGGGGTGAATGGCAGCAAATGCCTTGCCCGCAGCAATCAGCTCGTCAAGTGCCGCCAGCCCGGGCTCGTCGTAATTGCGCAAACCCCGTGGGTCGTCAAAGTAGATGTTTGAGATTTGTGGACACTGCTCGCGAATTTCCAGCAACTTGTCCACCTGCTCCTGATCTTCAGCAAAGACAAAACTCACCTCTGCATTGTTAATTGGGAACACACATTCAAGCGCTGCCGCATCCTGGTACAGCGCAATCGGCACGGCGCCCAGTGCCTGCACGGCCAGCATGGTGGCGTAAAGGCGCGGACGGTTGGCGCCAATCACAATCATGTGGTCATGTTGACGCAGGCCTGCCTGGTGCAGACCACACGCCAAGTGCTCGACCATCGCGGCCATGTCACCCCAGGTGATGGGCTGCCAGATGCCATATTCTTTTTCACGCATGGCCGCGTCACCCGGGCGCTGGGCGGCGTGGTTTAAAAGTAGCCGGGGAAATGTCGTTTGCATCGCAGCACCTTGTCTTCAATTCATCACAACCTGGGCCTGATGCCCAAACTGCTGGAGTGGCCGAATCATAGAACTCCATTTGACGTCAAGTTGTCGTTTGGACGACAATCTTAGCTTTTGTAGGTAGGTGTTTTCCCTGCACGCCTGTCAAGCGTCCGTCACCCCAAAAAGGCTCCACACATGAAAACTGAAGCGTCCCTGTTCCAGCGTAGACGGCCTTTGACGACCGCAGAACTTGACGTGATTCCCTGGTTCAAACTGCTCTCGGTGGACGAACGCGCGCGCGCCATTGAAGACCTGCAGGTGACCGAAGCGCTGGCCGGAGACTACGTGTGTCGCACCGGGCGGCCAGTCACCTATTGGTTTGGCGCCATTGATGGCCTGCTGAAAATGAGCAGCGACAACGCCGATGGCCAAACTATGACATTTACCGGCGTGCCACCCGGCGGCTGGTTTGGCGAGGGCACCGCCCTGAAGCGCGAGAGCTACCGCTACAACATCCAGGCGCTGCGCAAAAGTCTTGTAGCCGGCCTGCACGTGGACACCTTTCACTGGCTGCTGGACCACTCGATTGGCTTTAACCGCTTTGTCATGAACCAACTCAATGAACGCCTGGGCCAATTCATTGCCGCGCGCGAAATTGACCGCATGACCAACCCAAATATCCGCGTGGCGCGCAGCCTGGCCGCGCTGTTCAACCCAGTGCTTTACCCCGGCTTGGGCGCGGTGCTGCGCATCACCCAGCAAGAGCTGGCTTACTTGGTGGGCCTGTCACGTCAACGGGTCAACGAGGCCTTGACCATCTTGACCACCGCCGGCGCCATTCAGGTGGAATATGGCGGCCTGCGCGTGGTGAACTTGCAGGCCCTGCGAACGCAGGTTTTCTAAACCATTGTTTCACCCTAATTTTTACTATCAATACGGTAGCTTCTTACGTATACAAACAAAGGGCTAGAGGGGCAAAGAGCATAAAGCGTCGGAAACCCGTGTTCCAATGTCCAAACCATGAATGAAAAAATCCGCCAATTGCTCGACCAAATGAGCGCCCTTGAAAACGACTTGCGCCGTGAGGTGCAAGAGCAGGAGGCCAATGTCCTGTACCAAATCAAAGGGAAAAAAGTCGAATTTGAGGCGGCAGTCAAACAAGCTCACCGCCAGCTCAAAACTGGATTTTTCCGCTGGCTGGTGACTTATCGGCCGCAGAACCTTATCACCGGTCCCATCATCTACAGCATGATCGTGCCGCTGGTTTTATTGGATTTGTGCGTGAGCTTCTATCAGCTGACGTGTTTTCCGATTTACGGCATCACAAAGGTACGCCGGGGCGACTACATGGTGTTTGACCGCCAGCAGCTTGACTACCTCAACTTCATTGAAAAATTTCATTGCGCCTATTGCGCCTATGGCAATGGCCTGCTGGCTTACATCACCGAGATCATTGGCAGAACCGAAGAGTATTTTTGTCCAATCAAGCATGCCCGCAAGATGCTGGGCGCCCATTCACGTTATGCCCGCTTTTTGGCTTACGGTGACGCCGAAGACTACGAGGCCAAGCTGGAGAAGTTTCGTGTGGGACTGGGTAACAACCAGCTGTCTGACGACGTGATCCACCCAAAAAAATAGCCCACCATCTTGTCAATTGAGGGTGCGCCATGATTTGACTGGTGCCCATTCCGGGAATCGGACCCGGGACCTCTCCCTTACCAAGGGAGTGCTCTGCCACTGAGCCAAATGGGCAATATGGAGCGGGAAAAGAGACTCGAACTCTCGACCTATACCTTGGCAAGGTATCGCTCTACCAACTGAGCTATTCCCGCATTTGTCAATTTTGGCTCCTCGACCTGGGCTCGAACCAGGGACCTACGGATTAACAGTCCGGCGCTCTACCAACTGAGCTATCGAGGAACAAGAAAAAAAGAAAACCCCACTACCTATTGAATAGCAGGGTTTTAAATAACCACAAGGGTTTGTTTGGTGGCCCGGGGCGGAATCGAACCACCGACACAAGGATTTTCAATCCTCTGCTCTACCGACTGAGCTACCAGGCCTAAGCCCGCAAGTATATCAGGACAAAAGCGCACTTCCAGCAAACACATTCAACTTTTCAACTGCGTTTGCGCGTCAAATCGACGCCCAACTGCTTGAGCTTGCGATAAAGGTGTGTGCGCTCCAAGCCGGTCTTTTCGGCCACACGCGTCATGGACCCATTTTCCTTGAACAAATGAAACTCGAAATAGGCTTTTTCGTATTCGTCGCGACCTTCCCGAAGAGGCTTGTCAAGCATGAAATGCTGCGTGACCTGCGGGCCGGCATCTGGCACCGTTGCCAGCAAACTCACGGGCAAGTCGGCGGCGGCTTCCACCGTCAAACCCATGCGCGCCTGGAGGCCCGGCGCTGGCGTGGTAAGTTTGCGCAACGACCCGCGCGCCAGGCCCTGCTCAACAGCCTTGAGCAATTTTTGCATGGTGATGGGTTTCTCAAGAAACGCCAATGCGCCAATGCGGGTGGCTTCCACTGCGGTGTCAATGGTGGCGTGACCACTCATCATGATCACCGGCATGGTCAACACGCCAGCGGCCGACCACTCTTTCAGCAAAGTAACGCCATCGGTATCGGGCATCCAGATGTCAAGCAACACCAGGTCGGGGCGTTCACGCAGGCGCGCGGCCCGTGCCTGTGCGGCGTTCTCTGCCACTTCTACGGTATGGCCTTCGTCGTTGAGAATTTCACACAGCAGATCGCGAATGCCCAGTTCGTCATCCACCACCAAAATGTTTGCCATGTTGTCCCGAGTCCCTTGAAAAATAGCTGTTTTTCAGCTCTGGTTATGCGGCATCGCCACACCCTGCCTTGTGGCGAATGATAACGACACTTGCGCACCGCAAGGCTGGCCATCAACCAGCCGATTGGAGATTTCCACCCTTGTGCCATGCTCATCGGCAATTTTCTTCACCACCGCCAACCCGAGGCCCGTGCCCTTGTCTTTGGTGGTGACATACGGCTCGAATGCCCGCTTCAGGATGTGATCAGGAAAACCCGTGCCGCAGTCCACCACACTGAAGCGCACCCGCTGCGTGGCCGGCAGCCACTGGGTCTTAAGCACGACGGCCGACGCACCTCCCACGCGGCCGGCGCTCAGGGTTGCGTCCTGGGCGTTTTGCAGCAGGTTGTGCATCACTTGACGCAGTTGCTGGGCATCGCCCAAAATGGGCGGGCAGTCGGGATCAAGCTCTGCCAGCACGGCCACCTGGGTGCCCTCACTGAGGTAAAGGTTCAGCACATCACGCGCCAGTTCATTGAGGTCGACCAGCTTCAACTCAGCCGCAGGCAACCGTGCGTAATCACGGAATTCATTCACTAGCCGCTTCATGGCATCCACCTGGTCAACAATGGTTTTGACCGATTTGGTCAACAAGGCCTGTTCGGTTGCCCCCACTTTGCCTGACAGTTTCATCTCAAGGCGCTCGGCCGAGAGCTGGATCGGGGTCAACGGATTTTTGATCTCGTGGGCTAGGCGACGCGCCACTTCTCCCCAGGCCTGCGAGCGCTGCGCCGAGACAATTTCCGAGATGTCGTCGAACACCAGCAAGCGCTGGTTGCCAGGCAACTCGGCACCGCGGGCGATCAGGGTGATGGTGTCATTGGCTGGACGGCCAATCTGTGCTGTGCCGGCACCACCCAGTTCAAATGACTGCTGCCAGTGGTCCAGGGTGCGCCCTGCTGAATGCGCCAGATACGTCTCAAACTGCTGCTGCACACTGACGCCAAAGGTTTGCAGGCCTTCGAGCTGGGCCAATTTTTTGCCGTGATGCGCGGCCAGTGGCATACGCAAAATGCGGGTGGCACCGGGGTTGGACGACACGACCTTGCCATCCGCACTGAGCACCATGACACCCGCCGTGAGGTTGTCAAGAATTGTCTGCAAATTGGCCCGCGCTGCACTCACCTGCTGCATGCTGGTTTGAACCGACTGGCGTGCGTCAGACAGCTGTTGCGTCATGTCGGCAAAAGATCGGGTCAAGCCGTCCAGTTCATCTTTGCCACGCAAGGTGGCTTTGGGCGTCAGGTCGCCCGCGGCGACTTCGCGTACGCCGTCAGCCAGCACCAGCAAGGGTCGTGCAATCTGGTTGCCCAGCACGACAGCCAACAAGACGCCACCAAACACCGCCATGAACAAACTCAGGGTCAAGGTGCCAATGTACATGCGGCGCAGGCCGTCACGCGCCAGCGCACGTTCCTGGTACTCGCGGTTGGCCTGCGTCACCGCCAAGGCGTCTCGCACCAACGATGACGGCAACACCTTGACTGCCAGCAAGTAACGCGATTCACCTAACGACCCCACACTGCTGCTGCTGACCAACACCAGCGCCTTGATGCGTGCATTCGCAACGTCACCGGCCACGCCGTCATCCAAACCTTCACTCCACGTCACGACACGCTGGATGCGCGCCGCACTGAACTGGGTTTGCGCAGGCAAGTCAGGGTTGAGCTGGTAGCGCGATTTGCCGGCAGCAGCAATCAGCCGCCCGGAGCCGCCCCACAGCGTCAGGTCGTCGGCCGCCATGGCATCGCGTGCGCGCTCCAGCGCAAGCGGCGTGCTGGTGTCAGGCACATCAGCCAATTGGGTGGCTGCAGCCCGGGCCTTGCCAGCCAAATCAGTGGACAACGCCTCCAGCGACGTGCGCCCCAGGTTCAGTCCAGCCTCCAGGGCGCCTTCCACCTTGACATCAAACCAGCTTTCAATTGAGCGCGTGACGAACTGGTAAGACACCACATAAATCAACACACCCGGCGCAAAGCCGGCCAGGGCAAACACGGCGGCCAGCTTGACCAAAAGACGGCTGCCAAACTTTTTTTGTCGAAGCCGCAGAATAAGCCGGTACGCAATCCAGAGGATCACCAGCACCAACAAGGAAGCGACCGCCACGTTGATGGCAAACAACTGCGCGTAATTGCGTTCGTACAAATCGCGATTGGTGGTGGCTTGGGTCAGCAAGTACAACAGCACCAAACCGATCACGACCATGGCGGTGAGCCCGAGACTGATCGTCCAGCGCAGGCTGCGTGAACTTCGGGGCGCGACGCGCGCAGTCTCGGGTGCCGCGTTCATTTGGCGGCCTCCAGGATCAGGGGCTGCGTGGCAGCCAATGAAATCTGCCAATCTGACTGCCCTAAAGTGCCGATCTGCAGAGGCCTGGGCAGCTGCGCCACATCCAGTCGAAAACGGAATTCCACCAAGTGCCTGACACCTGGCTCAATGTCTGCGGCGTCAGCAATACGCCAATGCGAGACGCGGCGCACAGCGCTCATGGCATCTTGCACACTGTCGAAATTCTGATTGAGTGCCAGGCCCTGTGTTGACTCGTTCGCGTCGCCAGCCGTGACATTGAGCCGCCAACGCCGCGTCAAGGGGTGATACGCCAGGCGCACCTGGCGCCGCACGCTGCTGAGCTTGCGGTTGATCCAATACCAACGCTCCCGCACCACATCAGCCTCGGCCACAAAATAGATGGGAATGCCTTTGACCAAGGCCTCTTCCACCACCGCCGGCAATTCAAACTTGAGTGAGGTTGACAGCCACAGGCCGTCGTCGATACGCTCGACCTTCAACTGCTGGGTCTCTGCAGCCACCGTTTCAGCGCGCACCCACCCAGCGGCCAAAGCCCACAGCGCGGCGGCGCACAGCCAGGCAAGCCACCTAGGCCGTTGATTTTTCAAGCAGTGCGTAATAAAAGCCATCGTGGTCACCCAGCGCATTGTCCGGGGATGCAGCCGCTTGCGCATCAACGCCAGGCAACAAATGGCCGGGAGACGTCAACAATTTGGCGGATGTGTTGCTGGCAAGAAACGCCTTGATTTGCCCACTGCCCTCGGCCTTAAACACCGAACAGGTGGCATATAACAGCCGACCACCGGGTTTGAGCACCGTCCACAGCGCCGCCAGCAGGCGAGCCTGAATGGCGACGAGTTGCCTAATGTCAGTTTGGCGGCGCAGCCAACGGATGTCGGGGTGACGCCGCACAATGCCGGACGCCGAACACGGGGCATCCAGCAGCACCGCATCAAAGGGCACACCATCCCACCACTTGGACACATCTGCTGCATCAAACGCCAGCACCTGTGCCGTCAGGCCGAGTCGGCTCATGGTCTGGTGAATGCGCTCGCAGCGAACCGGGTCAATGTCCAATGCCGTCACGGACGCGTTTGACAACTCCAGCAGATGCGCCGTTTTGCCCCCCGGTGCCGCGCAAGCGTCAAGCACGCGCAGGCCCGCAATGTCAATTTGGCCCGCCAACAGCAGCGGTGCAGCCAACTGTGCGGCAGCGTCTTGCACCGACACCCAACCCTCGCCAAAGCCAGGCAACTGCGGCACGGCCACGGCATGCGCCAGCTCCAGGCCGCTGTCAGCCACGGGCGTGGCCGCAATGCCTGCAGCTTGGAGCTTGTCCAGGTAAGCGGCACGGTTGATGCGCCGGGTGTTCACCCGCAACGTCAACGGAGCCTGACGGTCATTGGCCGCCAGGATGGCCTGCCAATGGTCTGGCCAGTCAGCCTGAAGCTGGGTGATCCACCAGGGCGCATGGTTGTAACGTGCGGTGTTGTCGTGCTCAGATTGCGCCACCAAGGTTTCACGCTCTCGCAAAAAACGCCGCAGACAGGCGTTGATGAACGATGCCTGCTGCTTGATCGTGAGCGTCTTCTTGGCTGCCTCCACGGTCTGGTTGACCAGCGTGAAAGTGTCGTACAGCGCCTCAGCGGGCTGCCACAGCAGCGCCAACGCAGTGCACAACAAGGCGTCTGCAGCGGCCGGCGGTGTGCGCGGCGCCAGCAATTTGCGCAGCGCCTGGGCCCGCCCAAGGGAACGTAGCACGGCAAAACTCAAGGCCTGCACGCCCGGGCGCAATGGCGCTGCTACGGCCTCAAGTGCGGCTGTGCCCGATTGCCCCTGGCGGATCGCCTGCAACACAGCCGCTGTCGCCTGTAATTGACGCCAAAGAGGCGGTGCCAATACGTTTGTCATGATGATTAATTTTTATATAAAAAACGCCTCAGGCCCTTATGAATAGGGCGTGAGGCGCTATATTTTTAGCGGCTAACTAAATCACTCGGCAGCAGCGCCCTCGCCCTGCTCGGCCTGGGCTTCGGTCTCACCGGCCAACTCCGCAGCTTCCGCCTCGGAGATGGCACGGCGTTCAGCATCGTCCATGTTTTCACGGACCTTGCGGGCTTCGTGGTAGGCCATGCCGGTACCGGCCGGGATCAAGCGACCCACGATCACGTTTTCCTTCAGGCCACGCAAACCGTCGCGTTTGCCCATGATGGCAGCCTCGGTCAGCACTCGGGTGGTTTCCTGGAAGGAAGCCGCGCTGATGAAGCTGTCTGTGGACAACGATGCCTTGGTGATACCCAGCAGCAAGTTGGTGAACACCGCGGGGATTTTGCCCTCGGCGCGCAACGCGTCATTGGTGTTGAGCATTTCAGAGCGCTCGACCTGTTCACCATTGATGTACGTGGAGTCACCGGCATTCTCGACCACCACACGGCGCAGCATCTGGCGAACAATCACTTCAATGTGCTTGTCGTTGATCTTCACGCCTTGCAAGCGGTAAACGTCCTGCACTTCGTCCACGATGTAGCGTGCCAGTTCTTCGGCACCCAGCAGACGCAAGATGTCTTGCGGGTCAGCTGGGCCGTCGACCACGGACTCGCCCTTGTTAACGATCTGGCCTTCATGCACCAAGATGTTCTTCTCCTTGGGCACCAGTTCGTCCCAAATCTTGCCTTCAGGATCGGTGATCTGCAGGCGGATTTTGCCCTTGGTTTCCTTGCCGAACGACACTGTCCCGGTCATCTCAGCCAGCATGCCCTTGTCTTTGGGTGAGCGGGCCTCAAACAACTCTGCCACACGCGGCAAACCGCCGGTAATGTCACGGGTTTTTTGACCTTCAACCGGGATACGCGCCAGCACCTCGCCTGGGCCCACGTCCTGACCGTCACGCACTTGCACCAAAGCGCCGATCGGGAAACCAATCGTCACTGAGTGGTCAGTTCCGGGGATCTTCACTTCATTGCCCGTGGCATCAATCAGCTTGACAATGGGACGCACCACCTTGGCTGAGCCGCGATGTTTCGGGTCAATCACCACCAAAGTGGAGAGCCCCGTGACATCGTCAACCTGGCGGGCCACAGTCAGGCCTTCAATCACATTCTCGAACAGTGCCTTACCGGCAAATTCAGTGATGATGGGGCGCGTCAACGGATCCCAGTTGGCCAAAATGGCGCCAGCCTTGATGGTTTGGTCGGCCTTGACGGTCAGCACTGCACCGTAGGGTACTTTATGGCGCTCACGCTCACGGCCATGTTCATCATGAATGACGATTTCACCAGAGCGGGAAATCACCACCAACTCACCCTTGCCATTGGTCACATAACGCATGGTGGCGTTAAAACCGATGTTGCCGTTGGACTTGGCCTCAACGCTAGATGCGATGGCCGCACGCGATGCCGCACCACCGATGTGGAAAGTCCGCATGGTCAGCTGGGTACCCGGCTCACCAATGGACTGGGCCGCAATCACACCGACAGCCTCACCACCATTCACCAAACCGCCGCGACCCAGGTCACGGCCATAGCAACGGGCGCAAATACCAAAGCGGGTTTCGCAGGTCAGCGCGGTGCGGACCTTGACTTCGTCGACGCCAGCAATTTCCAGCTCATCAATCAAGTCTTCATCAAGCATGGCGCCAGCCGGAGCCAGCACCGAGCGGTTTTCTGGGTGCAGGATGTCATCGGCTGCGGAGCGACCCAAGATGCGGTCACGCAACGATTCAATCACTTCACCGCCTTCGACAATGGCGCGCATCAGGTAACCCGCGTGGGTGCCACAGTCTTGCTCTGTGACCACCAAGTCTTGCGTCACATCGACCAGACGACGTGTCAGGTAGCCCGAATTGGCAGTTTTCAAAGCGGTATCGGCCAAGCCTTTACGCGCACCGTGGGTGGAGATGAAGTACTCCAGCACGTTCAGACCTTCGCGGAAGTTAGCAGTAATAGGCGTTTCAATGATGGAGCCATCAGGCTTGGCCATCAAGCCACGCATACCCGCCACCTGACGAATTTGGGCAGGAGAACCCCGGGCGCCAGAGTCAGCCATCATGTAAATCGAGTTGAAGGACTCTTGCGTAACTTGATTGCCATGGCGATCAGTGACCGTCTCTTTGGACAACTGGGCCATCATCACCTTGGCGACTTCGTCACCCGACTTGCCCCAGATGTCCACTACCTTGTTGTAGCGCTCACCTGCCGTCACCAGACCTGAGGTGTACTGCTGGGCAATTTCCTTGACCTCGTTTTCAGCACGTTCAATGATGCCGGGCTTCTCGGTGGGCACCAACATGTCCTCAATCGAGATCGAGATGCCGGAGCGTGTCGCCAAACGGTAACCGTACTGCAGCAGCTTGTCGGCAAACACCACGGTTTCTTTCAGTCCACACTTGCGGAATGACACATTGATGAGCTTGGAAATTTCTTTCTTCTTCAACGCCTTGTTGATGTTCGAGAAAGGCAGGCCCTTGGGCAGAATTTCAGACAACAAGGCACGCCCGGCGGTGGTCTCCCACAGCTTGGTAGACGGCACCAGTTCACCGGTTTCCTTGTCCTTGGTGTACTCTGTCAAACGCACATTGATACGTGCGCTCATCTCCACTTCACCCGCGTCAAAAGCGCGCTGCACTTCACTCACGTCAGAGAAAATCAGACCTTCACCCTTGCCATTGATGCGATCGCGGGTGGTGTAGTACAGACCCAGCACCACGTCTTGCGACGGGACGATGGACGGTTCGCCATTGGACGGGAACAGCACGTTGTTGGAGGCCAGCATCAAGGTGCGGCATTCCATTTGTGCTTCAACCGACAAGGGCACGTGAACAGCCATCTGGTCACCGTCAAAGTCGGCATTGAACGCGGCGCAGACCAGTGGGTGCAATTGAATCGCTTTGCCTTCAATCAAAATCGGCTCAAACGCTTGAATACCCAAACGGTGCAAGGTAGGCGCACGGTTGAGCATCACAGGATGTTCGCGGATCACCTCTTCCAGAATGTCCCACACTACGGGCGTGCCAGTTTCAACTTCTTTCTTGGCAGCCTTGATGGTGGTGGCAATGCCCATGGCTTCCAGGCGTGCAAAGATGAACGGCTTGAACAATTCCAGAGCCATCAACTTTGGCAAACCACACTGGTGCAGCTTGAGGGTTGGGCCAACCACAATCACCGAACGCCCAGAATAGTCAACCCGCTTGCCCAGCAAGTTCTGGCGGAAACGACCGCTCTTGCCTTTGATCATGTCAGCCAGCGACTTGAGCGCGCGCTTGTTGGCACCGGTCATGGCTTTGCCTCGACGACCGTTGTCCAGCAAGCTGTCCACCGCTTCTTGCAACATGCGCTTTTCATTGCGGGCAATGATTTCAGGCGCTTTGAGTTCCAGCAAACGACGCAGGCGGCTGTTGCGGTTGATGACGCGACGGTACAAGTCATTCAAATCGGAGGTGGCAAAACGACCACCGTCCAACGGCACCAACGGACGCAGGTCAGGTGGCAACACCGGCAACACATCGAGCACCATCCACTCGGGCTTGATACCGGATTTCTTGAACGCTTCAAGCAACTTGAGGCGCTTGGTGTTCTTCTTGATCTTCAGCTCGGAGCCGCTTGGATCATTGCGCAGCTTTTCGATTTCGCTGTCGATGTCCAGGTTTTGCAACAAGTCCTTGACGCCTTCAGCGCCCATCTTGGCCTGGAATTCGTCGCCGTATTCCTTGAACTTGGCATCGAAGTCGTCCTCGGACATGATGCCGTATTTCTTCAGCGGCGTCATGCCGGGGTCGGTCACCACATAAGCTTCAAAGTACAGCACGCGTTCGATGTCACGCAGGGTCATGTCCAGCACCAGGCCCAAACGGCTGGGCAGAGATTTCAGGAACCAGATGTGCGCACAAGGTGCTGCCAAATCGATGTGGCCCATGCGTTCACGGCGCACTTTGGTCTGGGTGACTTCAACGCCACATTTTTCGCAGATGACACCGCGATGCTTCAGGCGCTTGTATTTGCCGCACAAGCATTCATAGTCTTTGATGGGGCCAAATATCTTGGCACAAAAGAGACCATCACGCTCAGGCTTGAAGGTGCGGTAGTTGATGGTTTCAGGCTTTTTGACTTCGCCAAAAGACCAAGACCGGATTTTTTCGGGCGAGGCCATGCCAATCGTGATGGCATCAAAATGCTCATCAGGCGTAAATTGCTTGAACAGGTCGAGTAATGATTTCATGAATCTTTTTCCTTTGATCAATTACGAGCGTTCGAGCTCGATGTCCAGGCCCAGGGAACGAATTTCCTTGACCAGCACGTTGAACGATTCCGGCATGCCGGCTTCGATCGAGTGTTCGCCCTTGACGATGCTCTCGTAGACCTTGGTACGGCCCTGCACGTCATCTGACTTGACAGTCAGCATTTCTTGCAGCGTGTAAGCAGCGCCGTAGGCTTCCAACGCCCACACTTCCATTTCACCAAAACGCTGACCACCAAACTGGGCCTTACCACCCAACGGTTGCTGCGTGACCAAGCTGTAGGGGCCGGTGGAACGGGCATGCATCTTGTCATCCACCAAGTGGTGCAGTTTGAGGTAATGCATGTAGCCAATCGTGGTGGGGCGCTCGAAGCGGTCACCAGTACGGCCGTCATAGAGGTAAGCCTGGGTGCGGGTGTCCGTCAAACCCTTGGCTTTGGCAATGTCGTCCGGGAAGGCCAACTTCAGCATGGCCCGGATTTCTTCTTCAGTGGCACCATCAAACACCGGTGTGGCAAACGGCATGCCGCTGGTCAGGTTCTCGGCCATGTCGAGCAACTGAACGTCGCTGAGTTGGGCCAGGTCTTCCTTACGACCGGTGGTGTTGTAGATGCCATCGAGGAACTGACGCAGCTCAGCCACACGGCTTTCGTGTTGCAGCATCTCGCCAATGCGATGGCCAATGCCCTTGCCAGCCCAGCCCAGGTGAACTTCAAGCACCTGCCCGATGTTCATCCGAGAAGGCACGCCCAGCGGGTTCAGTACGATGTCACAAGGTGTGCCATCAGCCATGTGCGGCATGTCTTCCACCGGCAAAATTTTGGAGACCACACCCTTGTTACCGTGACGGCCGGCCATCTTGTCACCTGGTTGCAGGTGGCGTTTGACCGCCACATAGACCTTGACCATCTTCAGCACGCCAGCAGGCAAGTCGTCGCCTTGCGTAAGCTTCTTGCGCTTTTCTTCAAATGCCAGGTCGAAACGGTGACGGGTTTGTTCCAGCGAGTTCTTGATGCTTTCCAACTGGGTGGACACGTCATCTTCAGCTGGACGGATGTCGAACCAATGGAATTTCTCAACTGCGGCCAGATAGGCCTTGTCGAGTTTGGTACCTTTGGCGAGCTTTTGCGGGCCACCATTGGCAATTTTGCCAATCAGGAGTTTTTCAATCCGGTCAAACGCGTCAGCTTCCACAATGCGAAGCTGGTCGTTCAGGTCGAGGCGGAAGCGTTTGAGCTCGTCGTCAATGATCTGCTGTGCTCGGCGGTCACGGGTGATGCCTTCACGGGTAAACACCTGAACGTCAATCACGGTGCCTTGTGAGCCTTGATCAACTCGCAACGACGTGTCTTTCACATCGCTGGCTTTTTCGCCAAAAATGGCGCGCAACAGTTTCTCTTCTGGCGTGAGCGTGGTTTCGCCCTTGGGCGTGACCTTGCCAACCAAGGTGTCACCGGGTTGCACTTCAGCACCCACGTAAATGATGCCCGACTCATCCAGACGGTTAAGTTGTTGTTCACTCAAGTTGGGAATGTCACGGGTGATTTCTTCGGCACCCAGCTTGGTGTCACGCGCCATCACGACCAATTCCTCGATGTGAATCGAGGTGTAACGGTCTTCGGCCACGACACGTTCGCTGATCAAAATCGAATCTTCGAAGTTGTAGCCGTTCCAGGTCATGAAACCAATCAGCATGTTCTGGCCCAGGGCCAGTTCACCCAAATCAGTGGAAGCGCCGTCAGCAATCACATCGCCTTTAGCCAAGTGGTCGCCTTTTTTGACGATTGGGCGCTGGTGAATGTTGGTGTTCTGGTTGGAACGCTGGTATTTGATGAGGTTGTAAATGTCCACACCGACTTCACCGGCTTGCGCTTCCGCATCATTGACGCGGATCACCACACGCGTGGCATCGACATAGTCCACCACGCCGCCACGGGTGGCAACCACCACGGTGCCCGAGTCAACGGCAGCCACACGCTCAATACCTGTGCCGACCATCGGTTTTTCCGGGCGCAGCACTGGAACGGCCTGACGGGACATATTGGCGCCCATCAACGCACGGTTCGCATCGTCGTGCTCAAGGAATGGCACCAAAGAAGCCGCCACCGACACGATCTGAGCTGGTGACACGTCCATGTATTGCACACGTTCCGCGCCAACCATGACGGTTTCGCCAGCTTCACGGGCAGAAATCAACTCGCCAGACAAGTGACCTTCTTTGTCCAGTGCCGCATTGGCCTGGGCAATCACGTACTTGCCTTCTTCAATGGCCGACAGGTAATCAATATCCAATGTCACCTTGCCATCGACCACGCGACGGTATGGGGTTTCAATGAAACCGTAGTCGTTCAACCGGGCATACAGTGCCAACGAGTTGATCAGACCAATGTTTGGACCTTCCGGTGTTTCAATCGGGCAAACACGACCGTAATGGGTTACGTGCACGTCACGCACCTCGAAGCCAGCACGCTCACGCGTCAAACCACCTGGGCCAAGGGCCGACACGCGGCGCTTGTGGGTGATCTCGGACAGCGGGTTGGTTTGATCCATGAACTGCGACAGCTGCGACGCACCAAAGAACTCTTTCAGTGCGGCCGAAATAGGCTTGCTGTTGATCAGGTCATGCGGCATCAAGGGTTCCTGTTCGGCTTGACCCAAACGCTCCTTGACGGCTTTTTCGATCCGTGCCAAGCCCATGCGGTACTGGTTCTCGGCCAGTTCACCGACACAACGCACGCGGCGATTGCCAAGGTGGTCGATGTCATCCACTTGACCATGCCCGTTACGCAAATCAACCAGGATCTTGACCACGGCCAAAATGTCTTCGTTGGTCAACACCATGGGGCCAGTAGACTCCGGGCGGAGCATTTTGGCATTGAACTTCATACGACCCACGCGCGACAAATCGTAGGTGTCTGGGTTGTAGAACAGGCGTTGGAACAAGGCTTGAACAGCATCTTCTGTTGGCGGCTCACCTGGACGCATCATGCGGTAAATGGCGACACGTGCGGCAAATTCGTCAACCGTTTCGTCGGTGCGCAAAGTCTGGGAAATGTAGGCGCCTTGATCCAACTCGTTGGTGTAGATACAAGCCAGATCCTGCACACCCGAGGTGCGCAGTTTCTTGAGCAACAGTTCTGTTAACTCTTCGTTGGCCTTGGCCAAAATTTCACCGGTATCTGAATCGACCACGTTGCGAGCCACAACACGGCCAACCAAAAAGTCTTCAGGCACAGAAATGTGCGTGGTACCCGATTGTTCCAATTCACGGGTATGACGTACTGTCACACGCTTTTCCTTGGCAACAATCACCTGGCCACTCTTGTCGGTGATGTCAAAGCGAGCCACTTCGCCGCGCAAACGTTCGGCCACAAATTCCATTTGTGCGCCACTGTCCATCAGGCGGAAGTTGTCATTCACAAAGAAGTTGGCAAGGATCGACTCATTGTTCAGGCCGATGGCCTTGAGCAAAATCGTGACCGGCATCTTGCGGCGGCGGTCAACCCGGAAGTACAAGATGTCTTTGGGGTCGAACTCAAAGTCAAGCCATGAACCGCGGTAAGGGATGATGCGCGCCGAAAAAAGCAACTTGCCGGAGCTGTGTGTCTTGCCCTTGTCATGCTCGAAAAACACGCCAGGAGAACGATGCAACTGTGACACGATCACGCGCTCAGTGCCATTGATCACAAACGAGCCTTTTTCAGTCATCAAAGGCACTTCGCCCATGTAGACCTCTTGCTCCTTGACTTCTTTGACCACCTTGTTTTGCGTGGTTGAAGACTCACGGTCATAAATAATCAATTGCACTTTGGCGCGCACCGCTGACGCAAACGTCAAACCACGGGTCTGGCACTCACGTACATCAAAACCGGGTTTGGCCAAGTTGTACTCAAGGTACTTCATCTCAACAAAACCGTTGTGCGACACGATCGGGAAGGCTGCGTCAAACGCAGCCTGAAGCCCTTCGTTGGTACGCTTCTTGGGCGCTACTTCTGCTTGTAGAAACGCCGTGTAAGCGTCTTTTTGCATTTGCAGGAGGTAAGGGATTTCCAGCACGCTGTCGCGCGTACCAAAATTTTTACGAATCCGCTTGCGTTCGGTGTATGAGTAAGCCATGAGATCTCCGGGCAACTAGAGGAACTTGGGGTAGTCCTGGGCGACTTTAAATCTTGGTGATTGGCCACTACCAATCATTGGCGGACGGTCGCACATTGCATGCAACCCGAACCAAGGCATCTTCTGCTGTCGGGGTTAGAAGACACTGAAAAAGGTTTGTTCAAACTTTTTTCAGTGCGCTCTCATAAAACACCAAAGGCTGGAGGCCTGTGACAGCACTCCAGCCTGCGGGACGACTCAATTACTTGAGTTCAGCCTTGGCACCAGCTTCAATCAGCTTCTTCAGAGCTGCATCAGCATCAGCCTTGGAAACGCCTTCCTTGACGTTCTTTGGTGCGCCGTCGACCAAGTCTTTGGCTTCTTTCAAGCCCAGACCGGTGATTTCGCGAACAGCCTTGATGACCGACACCTTTTGGGCGCCTGCTTCAAGCAGAACCACGTTGAATTCGGTCTTTTCTTCAGCCACTGCAGCAGCAGCGCCACCGCCAGCAGCAGGAGCCGACATGGCTGCTGCGCTTACGCCAAATTTCTCTTCGATGGCTTTCACCAGGTCGTTGAGTTCCATGACCGTCATGCTGTCGAGCGCGGTCAAAAATGCGTCTTTATCGAATGCCATTTTGATTTCCTAACAATATTGGTTACTTAGTGCTGCAGGCTATCAAGCCGCAACTGCTTCAGCGGGTGCTTCTGGTGAAGCTTCAACCACACCAGCGCCTTTTTTCTCCGCAATCGCTGCCAGCACACGGGCTGTACGCGAAATTGGGGATTGCATCAAGCCCAGCAACTGAGCCAACAGCACTTCCTTGGAAGGAATGCTTGCCAGTTGCTTCACGCCGTCGACATCCAAAGCTTTTCCTGCAAATGCACCACCGCGAATCACCAACTTGGCATTGGTTTTCGCGAATTCTGCAACCACTTTCGCGGCAGCAACTGCATCTTCAGAGAAGCCATAGATCAGCGGACCGGTCATCAGGTCGGATACAACTTCAAAGCCACTGCCAGCGACAGCACGACGTGCCAAGGTGTTTTTCAACACACTTAGCGACACGCCGTTGCTGCGCGCATTCGAGCGCAATTTGGTCATATCAGCGACCGTGATGCCACGGTATTCCGCCATCACGAGCGTTTGAGCTTTAGCGGCGAGGCCAGTCACATCACTGATGACCGCTTCTTTCTCACTGCGATTTAAACTCAAGGTCTACTCCTTCAAAATGTGCCCGTTATCGATGTTTGCCACATCGCCCAGGGCACGCCACATTGCAGCGACCAACTGTTTCGGAACTTTTAAATTCTTTGGCAGCGGGATCGCCATCTGCGTTGGTTGTTTGCGGATTAAGTGCTCGGAGCGAACCCTCTGCACACCAACGGTCTTGGATGGCCTGCTTGCACATTGACGCGCAAGCAGCCCACCACGTCAGGCGGTCCTTTCGGACCACCAGATTTCACATCAAATGCTTATTAAGCAGCGATGGTTTGGATGTCAACACGAACGCCGAGACCCATGGTGCTCGACACAGCAACCTTGCGAAGGTACAAACCCTTGCTGGTGGCTGGCTTGGCTTTGGCCAATGCATCAACCAACGCTGCCAAGTTGCCTTGGAGCTTGTCGTTGTCGAAAGAACGACGACCAATGGTGGAGTGAACAATGCCAGCCTTGTCGACACGGAACTGGACTTGACCAGCCTTGGCGTTGCGAACGGCTGTCGCAACGTCAGGCGTGACCGTGCCAACCTTCGGGTTAGGCATCAGGCCACGTGGGCCCAGGATCTGACCCAAAGTACCCACGACGCGCATCGCGTCAGGGGCAGCAATCACGATGTCAAAAGGCATGTCGCCAGCCTTGATCATTGCGGCCAAGTCATCCATGCCAACGATGTCAGCGCCAGCGGCCTTGGCTTCTTCAGCCTTGGCGCCTTGGGCAAACACAGCCACGCGCTTGGTCTTGCCGGTGCCGTTAGGCAACACAACCGCACCACGCACCACTTGGTCCGACTTCTTGGCATCAATGCCAAGTTGCACAGCCACGTCGATGGATTCATCGAACTTGGCATTGGCAAATTCTTTTACCAAACCGAGCGCATCGGCAATGGCGTACAGCTTGCCGCTGTCCACTTTGCCTTGCTGGGTCTTTTGTTTTTTAGTCAAGCGAGCCATTTACACACCCTCCACATTCACGCCCATCGAGCGGGCTGAGCCAGCGATGGTACGCACAGCGGCGTCCATGTCGGCAGCGG
Organism: Rhodoferax sp.; assembly: GCF_028688795.1. Lineage (GTDB taxonomy): Bacteria > Pseudomonadota > Gammaproteobacteria > Burkholderiales > Burkholderiaceae_C > Rhodoferax. Next base: position 30,232 of record NZ_JAQTXM010000038.1, read on the forward strand.
TCAAGTCTTTCATCTTGGTCTTGGCGATTTCTTCGAGCTGAGCGCGAGTAATCTTGCCGACCTTGGTCTTGAGCGCGTTAGGTGAACCCTTGTCGATCTTGACCGCTTTTTTGATCAGGATAGATGACGGGGGCGATTTGATGACAAAAGTGAAACTCTTGTCAGCATACGCAGTGATCACCACAGGCAGTGGCAGACCCGGCTCAACACCTTGAGTCTGAGCGTTAAACGCCTTGCAGAACTCCATGATGTTCAAACCGCGTTGACCCAGTGCTGGGCCAATAGGTGGGGATGGATTGGCCTTGCCCGCTGGTACTTGCAGCTTGACAAAACCGACGATTTTTTTCGCCATGGTTTAACTCCTAGCGGGTTCTAACGCCTCGGCTTGCACAACGCAAACTTTTGGCTCCCCGGTGTTGACGACTCACTATCTACATTTGCACCGAGTCGAAAAGTGCAAACATCTAATCAGTTGGGTACCGCGTAAACCGCTTCGCGCAATCTTGGCCCACCCAAAGAAATTTAGGTTTTTTCGACCTGCGAAAACTCCAGCTCGACGGGGGTGGAACGGCCAAAGATCGTTACCGCGACACGAACCTTGCTCTTGTCGTAATTCACTTCTTCCACCAAGCCGTTGAAGTCCGCAAAAGGACCTTCTTTGACGCGCACCATCTCGCCCACCACAAACTCGACTTTGTGCCGTGGCTTCTCAGTGCCTTCCTGCATCTGGCTGACGATCTTCAGCACTTCCGCCTCTGAAATCGGTGAGGGACGGGTCTTGCCGCCGCCCACGAACCCAGTGACCTTGTTGGTGTGCTTCACCAAATGCCAAGTGTCATCATCCATGACCATTTCGACCAGCACATAACCAGGGAAAAACTTGCGCTCTGTGGTCTTCCTTACGCCGTTCTTGATCTCAACCACTTCCTCCATGGGCACCAGAATGCGACCAAACTTGGTCTCCATGCCGGCGCGGTTGATGCGCTCAAGAATATTGCGCTCAACAGCTTTTTCCATGCCGGAATAGGCATGAACCACATACCAACGCAAATCTGGATTTGCAGAAGGCGCAGCCAGCGTTTGAGCAGCTGTGAGCGGACTTACTGGGGAGGTTTCTTCAACATCAGTCATTTATTTCTTCCAACCCAGAATCAAATCGTAAAAAACCCATTCAAGCGTCTTGTCAGTGAGCCATAAAAACAGCGCCATGACCAAAACAAATCCAAAGACGTAAATCGTCATTTGAACTGCTTCTTTGCGCGCAGGCCAAACTACCTTTTTGACCTCTTTGACAGAGTCACGCCCGAAGGCGACCAAGGCCTTGCCGGTTTCCGACATCAAGAAAATGACCACCGCCAGCCCAAGACCGACCAACAGACCCAGCCACTGGAACAACGGCCCTTGCTTGGAAAGCGCGTAATAGGCCACCAGGGCGGCAATGACCATGACCGCAGCAGCTGCCAACTTGGCTTTATCTGCTGTCGTGTTGACAGTTTGTACTTGTGTGGTGGCCATTATTGACTTGACTTGCGCCTCAGAATTTCCGGTTTAATTTTGCGTCCCTGAGACGCACAAGCCCACTATTTTCATAGTGGGCTGTTTTCTTCTTCACCTGGCAGATGACCAGGTGGCAGGGGCAGTAAGAATCGAACTTACAACCTTCGGTTTTGGAGACCGACGCTCTGCCAATTGAGCTATGCCCCTTTACATGTCCTGCCAAGGCAGGACAGTCCAATTACGCAATAACCTTAGCCACGACGCCAGCGCCGACGGTCTTGCCGCCTTCACGAATGGCGAAACGCAGACCTTCTTCCATGGCGATCGGGGCAATCAGCTTCACAGTGATTGACACGTTGTCACCAGGCATGACCATTTCCT
>NZ_JAQTXM010000010.1:0-48029 GCF_028688795.1 Rhodoferax sp.
GATACGTGAATTGCCAGCCGCAAAGACGGCCGAAGAAGTTGAAGCGCTTCTTCCATGGAACCTGCGCTTACCAGAAATATCGCCGATTCCCTTACCTTGACTACCTGAGGTTAATGGCGCGCTTACAGTTGACCAGCTACATCAATAGCTGAGCCACTCTGTTGTGTCTTGCCAGGGGCGACCACATCGGCTGCGCCTTCAAGCCTGTCTACTCAACAGTGGTGCTGTCTCATACACGCTGCCAATCAGAACTGAAAGCATGTTGCTTTTTTGCCGCTGGCGGTGCTTGTTGATAAACGGCACCGGTGATGTTGGCAACTTGAATGCCTGATGACCAATAGTCAACGGTTGTGATGGGGCCTTATTCCCAGGTTGCATCTATCACGCTCTTGGGCTATGTAAAACCGCACAAGTACTAATGCAGTATGTTTTAAAATCAAAGAAAATTTGAGGATTGAGAATGTCGTTAAGGTTAATCTCAGCGGTCAACCATCTGGCGCAGGCTGATGAACAGCTATCCAATGGTCGAATTTCTGCCGAACAACACGCAGCATTGCGGGAGGCCGCACTCATCAGGGCACTTAAGGAACTGGCAGCGCAATGTGGCATTGAGTTGGTTATGCCACTTCAAATCGACAGTATTGGGGAAATCAGTATCGTTGCAAAACCTGAAGTTGGGCAATCAGCACACCGCCTAGGCTTCTTTGGGCAGGCTTTTGTGGACCACCTCAATCAATTTTCACCACGGACAAATCTGAAACCTGGCACAAAGCTGCTGCCTAGCAATGGCAGATGTCACATGAGTCACATTGACGTACAAAAGATGGTCATGGCGTATTTCAAGACGCTGTCGTCAACTCGTACATAGACACGTCCGAGAAAGTGGGCAAGTACTTCACCTATCGGTGCATCAATATTCAGACCAATTGGGATTGATGATGAAAGTGCCTTTTGTACTAGCTTCGTCTGACAATTCGTCCCGAACACCCAGTTCCCGGGACGTGAGGTAACCTTTTCCAGTCAAACACGACAACTTGGCTAAATTTTCCGGCGTGACTGTTGCACTGCCCCATCCGAAGGCATCCAGCAAATCCGATAAGTTGACGGGAGAGAATGATTTCATGACTGATATTGATGTGGATATCACTTCTTTGAGCGCTTGATTTTCGGTTGACTCGCAACCAAAGCGGCCTCCAAGGCCAGGCGTGCCCATGGTGCAATTTCATTGGCAGACTCCATTGCCTCGTCCGGGGCGCTGTAGTAGCCCATGCTTTTCGGTTCACCTTTGGCAAGGTAAGTAAACCGTTCGCATCCTGCTGATTCAAACAGGGCTGTCGTCTCAGAGGAGGCTTTGAGCCACAATTTTTCACCCTGCCCCAAATCCGCCAGAATCGCAATCGTCAACCCATCGACGCTGATGCCATAGCCACCGAACATCTGTTTGGCCATGCATGGGCCAACTGTAGAGAGCAATTCACAACAGTATTGGGCAAACTCGCTGGGGCGTTTGGTCATGAGAAAAGTCTAGCACTCTGCACAGAGAAATTGCAAGCCTGCTGAGTTGGTTCCATCACGATCAGTCACAAATGGAAAAAGGGACAAAATGTCCCCTTTTTATCAAGCAAATGATGACTGGTTACTTGTTGATCAAATACTCTTCTTTGGCATGACCCTCAGAAATCAGCGCGGCCATCCATTTTGGAGCCAACCCACGGCCAGACCATGACTCACCATTCGGACCTTTGAACTTGGCTGGAGCAGGATTCGCCGATTTTGTGCCAGCCACTCTGGTTGCTTTTGCCGGTTTGCCTTGGAGGTCTTCAACAGTAATGCCATAGGATGCCATCGTCTCTTTGATCATGATGACTTTTTCATTGAACTCACGTTCTTTGATCTCAGCTTCCTGTGCTTGAAGTTCGGCAATCTGTTTTTGGATATCGATAAGTGATGACATGTGTAACGACCTTTAATTTAGTTATGTGAAGCGCACATTCTATCAATCTGATTAACTATTCTGCGAAAAAAAGGCTTAATTCAATATGAATCCATATTTTTTTACCGACTTTTGAGATTACATGGTCTGATCCAATTGCATGGGTCAAGCCGATTTCCCAGCTTGAAATCTTTTGTGAGAATTGGTGTTGCGCCCCGTCACCCACGACAAGGCGATTGAACAGCAACTCAACGACTTGCCATCGTGTCCATTTTTTGTCTTAGGTCCCGGTGCCACTTGGGGTTGTCAAAAGACATGATGAAAGATCACTTGTCTGCGCTCATGCAAGTAAAAATAGAACCGATGGATTCAGGCAACGTTAAAACACAGGCGTTCAAGTTTGCGTGGACTCAAGGTCAAAAGGTCATGGCTGAGCAATATGTCGCCGTACCGACCAATCAACTGAACGTATCCGCCCGGTAGTGCAACTATTCGAACCCCATATTCGGAAAGTAGATTGGCAATGTGTGCCCGCAGGTGTTCGTTTATCATCATTTTTTTAAATTAGGTTTTTTGATTGTCACGCCATCGTCGGTGTCTTTCATAACATCCGTATGATGCATACGTAGGCGATGTTGACACCATGTGCCTAATTCAAACTTGATAATTCGCAAGGACCACAGACCACAGACGTTACATCGGGTTCGTCCGTACCCCCTCGCCTTTCCTCTTTTCGAGCGAGTCCATCCATGGTGAATTCACCCGGTTTGGGATGCCCTGTTTTCGACGCTCAATATCCTGCCGGTATGGGCGACCTGAACATTGAGAATTCGGTATCAGTGCCGAGACCAAAATAACAGTAACTTCAGGCGATCGCCATAGGAAGGATTTTTCGCAAATGGTCACCAATATGGGAGGAAATCTGTTGACGATGGAAATCGACCCAGATTTTTTATTGCCAAAATAAACCAAAGTGTGCGAGAAAGTTACGATTTCGAATAAAAGTGTGGGAGCAGGAAGGTACTGCCAAAACTGACAAAACCCCGTATTCTTGGGCTTTCGCCAGTTTCGTCAGTGGCACCCACCTGTGTTTTTCAAATGTTGAATTGATTTTTGTGGCTCGGCCGAAAAATCGGGCGCTTTTACCGCTTGCACGCGGTTTTAGTCAAAAAAACTCATTCTTGACGCCGGCTTGTGCCTTTTCGATCAGCTCACTTAAGCTGAGTGACCAGTTGGCTGCACGCTTGGTTCCCGCATCAACCCAATTGAGATTGAGCACCTGCATCGCGGGCTGCCACAACGCTTCGTTGGCATTGTGGGTGCGCAATTGCATGCTTGGGTTGGGCAAGTAATGGCCATTTTTGATACGAAGCCACAGTTTGCGCGCAGGTTGGTACTGGCTGGCAACTTCTGCGCGCGCCAGTACAGCGTTGACATAACTGCGTTTGCGCCGCTTGTCTGGCCACAAATGCTCTGGCAGGCATTCAAGACTGGTTTGCAGGGCTTCAGCAAAAAACCCTGGCTCGTATTTATACGGGTGGTGCAAGCGCGCGACGCAGTGGGTTCTCAAGGTTTTCAGGCCCGCCAGCATCATGCCAAGCAACCAGTATTCGCCCTGATGGCGCTCCAGTCGCACCAGTCGGCCATCGGTTTGCACGTCGATCACGGCAGGGGCAATGCGCTCGAACAAAGCCCCTACCTTTTGTCGAGCAAAGTCGGGGGCGTCGATGGCGCGGTTCAAGGCGGCCATCCAGGCGGTGTGGCCGAACTCGTCGGTGACCTGCAAGTCAGCACCGCGCTGAAGCAAAGCATCAATGAGTGGCAGATTGCCCGCCACAGCGGCAAGCATCAAAGGCGTGCCACCCGTGATCGTGTGGTGGTCAACCCCGTATTGGTCACATTGGCGCAGTATGTCCTTGAAATTGTGCGCCAAGTAAGTTTGCAAATGGCGCTGCCGCAGCGACGTGGCCGCGCGGTAACCGAGTTGCTCAAGGCGCTCATACTCAAGGGAATAGTCATACCGTTGCTCGTCATCGAAGCTGGAAAACTCGGTTCGAGGCTTGAGTTTTCCGTAGGTTTCACCTGGAACGAGGGTTCGCGCAGGTTCAAACTTGGCCAGTACAGCCAACTTCTCAACCCACGCCTGTTGGCCATGCCAAAGCGCATAGTCCATTAAACTCTGGCGCGGCTTGTTGGATGGCTGGATGCGGTCAAGTGCACGTGGCACCAGTTCTTCCATCTGCGCCTGAGACCAGGGCGTCCAGGGGACCTTCTTCACCTGCAAGAAAGTGTCCCGAATAGCGCGCGCCTGTTCTTCCTTGCCTTGCAGTTCCAGCTTACGTGCCTCTTGCGCCCATTCTTCGCGGCTGGAGGTTTGTGCAGAGTCGCCGGGCACCGCTGTTTCGGTCGCTACCTTCAGACCCAAAAGATCAAGCAAGGGGTGTGCGGTGTCGGATTCCACCAGGGTCAGGCTCTCCACCGCCCGGGTCATGGCCACATACAGTGCGTTGACGTAAAACTTGTACAACTCCAGTGACTTGTCGCCTTTGTCGCGCGCACGGTTGTAGTTGAGTTCCTCCACCTGCAGGTCACTCAGGGCCACACCCTCGCAGACCTCGGCATAAGCGGCGCGCTGGTTTGAGATCATCGTGAACAAAATCACATGGGGGTACTCAAGCCCTTTGGCTTCATGCACCGAAAACACCAATGGTGTGTGCAGACGGGCACGTGCAGCAGCTTTGTCTTCGTCGCGCAGCACCACCACCGCATGGTGAACAGATGCACGCGTGCGGCCATCGAGTTCGCGTAGCATCGCATCCTTGGCAGGCAACAGGCGAACTGCGCCTTCGGTCTGTGAAGTGCTTTGCACCAGAAAATTGCTTTCCCGGTCAATTGAGCCAAAGCGGGCCTGCTTGATTTTGAGCAGGGTGTTGGCCAACTCGGTGACGTTGCGGGTGTTGCGGAAGTTGGCTTGCAAGACCGAAAGTGTTTGCCTCTGTGCGGCTTCACCGGCCAGTCCATGCCAGAACATGGTGCGCACCGCCGCCCATGAGAAGAAGTTCGGGTGCACGATCTGGTTGGAGTCGCCACACAGCAGGAACTGTCCGGGTGTCTTCAGGCAGGCCAACACCAGTGCCAGTTGCACATTGGTGAGGTCTTGCACTTCATCGATGACGACAAAGTCGTACACGGGCTGTGTCAGGGCGCGCCACTCAAAGGCCACCAGGTTCAGGTCATACAGCTTGGACTCAGCCAACCACTCTTGATAACGTTGAAACAGCCCATGAGCAGCTTCACGCGCCGGGGCATCGAGCAACGACTGGCGCGCACCGAGCGCCAGGTAGCTTGGCAAATCCAATGGGCCTTGCACACCTGCGGTGATGACCCCGCGAAATTCCTCAAACAGCGCGTGTGCATCCAGGTCAACCAACGCATTACGCGTGTTTTGGCGGTGGCGCTCAAACCAGGCTGAGAATGCAGTGAAAGTGACCTCGCGCCCAGTGGGCACGCGCAAAGTTTCCACAAATTCCCGGTAACTAAGGAATTCGGGCTCCTGGACTGGATTTTGAAAACCGTGCGCGTCATACAGCGTCCGTGCCGATTGCGCCAGGTAGCTCGACAGCGTGACATACAGCACACGCCCGGCAGCTTCACGCAACTTGGTCAGCGTGACAGCCGTCTTGCCAGAGCCTGCCGATCCAACTACCACCACCGGTGCGGGCAAACGCCGCACAGCTTCTTGCGCATCATCAAACATGATGGGCTTGTCCAGCATATCGAACTCATGGCGGCTGGCATGCAGCCAGCGCAGGGGTGCTGTATCGGGCTGACTGTGGGCAGTGGCCACATCCTTAAGTACCAGCTCCTTCTCAATTTTTTCCTCGTCAAACGCGGCGCCACGCAGGAAGCGTGATTTGTCGTACGCGTGGTTTTCGATGACTTCCAGGGCCAGGCAGACGGTTTCACTGCCGTATCGGGCAAACTGAAGCAGCAAGCGGTTGCTGTAATCGAGTTTTGCACGCCAATAAGGGGTGGGGCTCAGCTTTTTGACATCGGCACTGCGAAAGTCATCGGCCTCCAGAAAAGCGCGCACCTTGGTAAATGCAGCTTTGACGCGACGGGTGTTGAGGTCTTTGTAGAGCAGGACACGCATGGGAAAGGTTCATTAATTCCAAAACAGGGGGCCTGTTCAATCTTGCGCTGTGTCGCGGATAGTGGCGAAGATCAGGGCTGTAAGCCTATCAGACCGAAGACCGGTGGGCACTGACCTATCGGCTGCCAGTGTCAGCAATGTCGATGTAGATATGCACAAATGGCGTCTAGTGGGAGGTGAGCTTGGCAACATAAACGCAACCGCGACGTGTTCGACCTGCATGTCTCGAATGTGGTGCTAGAACCACAGACTCCAGTCTTCAGTTCAGATATCGATATCAGGGGTCTGCGAAAACTGTCAATGATGCAAACATCATCCTTTGTTTTACCCAATCGATCAAGCATCACACCGTGGCGTCATATTCTTTGGGTCGAAATAAACGAATTAGGCAGCAAAGCTGCCAGACTGCATTTTCAAAGGACCGACCCTTAGAAATTTTGAGTTTACCCCTTGGTTTACCCCTTGAGCAAACCAAAGAAAAAGGACTTAGCCCATTTCTAAGCTAAGTCCTTGATTTTATTGGTCGGTGTGAAAGGATTCGAACCTTCGACCCCTTGCACCCCATGCAAGTGCGCTACCAGGCTGCGCCACACACCGAAGCCTTAAATTATAACCACAGACACATCAACTTTTTAGCTGACGAGCGCAAGCAACTCACGAATGGCAAAGAGTTCATGACGAACTTGTTGCCATGGATCACCGTCTGCAGCCATCCCGTCAAGAAATTCGGAATTCGAAAAATCTGCCAACATCGAATCACTAACTTCAATGACCTCAACGCCATCCAGCATAACCTCACCGTGACTTTTTTTATCACGCTCGAGTTGCAGCAGCTCTTGCATCTTGTTGCGAGCGCCGCTGATGGTGAAGCCCTGGTCGTACAACAAATCGCGAATCCGGCGAATCATCAAGACTTCATGATGCTGGTAATAGCGCCGGTTACCACGCCGTTTCATGGGCCGTAGTTGCGTGAATTCCTGCTCCCAATATCGGAGCACATGCGGCTTGACGCCACACAAATCACCTACTTCACCGATGGTGAAGTAGCGTTTGGCAGGAATGGAAGGGAGAGGATTCTCCATGTAAATCAACGAAGTAGGCGATGAAGCTGTTGGGTCACGCTAAGAAGCGTCTGCAGTGTAAAGCCGACCGGACTGTTGCGACCAACATATTGCACGAATCAAACTCCGCTGGATTTGAGAAAATTCTGATCCTGAATCTGCTCTTTGAGTTTTTGGCTCGCGTGAAAAGTCACCACCCTGCGCGCTTCAATGGGTATCGCCTCGCCGGTTCTAGGGTTTCGACCAGGCCGCGGTGCTTTAGTGCGGATCTGAAAGTTGCCAAACCCGGTCACCTTGACGTCGTTGCCTTCTACAAGACTGCTGGCAATCAGGTCAAAAAAAGCATCAATCATGTCCTTGGACTCGCGCTTGTTCAAGCCGATTTGCTCGAACAATAACTCTGCCAACTGCGCCTTGGTAAGTGCAGGGGTTTCAAGAGATTCAACAGTGATGTCCATCGGGTGCTCTCTTGTAATTTTGCTGGGGTGAGCGACTTCAAACACGCTGGCTAGCTCCGACTTTTTCCACCAAAGTTGCCACAATGGCAGCCACTGCTGTTTCAATCTGTTGCTCAGACAGAGCCGCCTCATGAGAATTCAGTGTCAGGCGCACCGCCATACTCTTTTCAGGCAAACCCGTTGGCTCATCAGTCCGATCTGTTGTCTTGGGGCGATAGATATCGAACAACACAGCGTCACGCAACACCCCACCACTGGACGCCGCCCATATCGCCTGCATCAATGCATCATGCGTGACAGTCTCTTTGACGAGGACAGCAATGTCACGTTCGACTGCCTGGAAACGCGGCACCTGTTCAAAATGCGGCACCTGGCGACTCAACACTGCGTCCAGATCTAGCTCAAATACCACCGGCGCATGCACCAAGTCATACGATTGGCGCCACTTGGGGTGCAACTCTCCGACAAAGCCAACTGTCGCGCCATCACGCAGCACACGGGCACAACGCCCAGGGTGCATGGCGGGATGTTCGGCCGCCTCAAACGTGAGATGAATGGGCGCGAACAAAGCTTCCAGGTCGCCTTTGACATCATAAAAGTCAACCATTCGCTCTTTGCAGCCCCACTCAGGCGCATCGACCGAACCCGTCGCCAAGCCAGCCACGCGCATCGGTTGATCAAAGCCCTGCACGCTGGTGTCAGTATTGGTTACCGAAGCGTCGCGCAAAAAGACGCGGCCAAGCTCAAAGACCCGCACACGCTGCGCTTTGCGATCTTGATTAAACTTCAACACTTGTAGCAGAGAACCCAATAAGGACGAGCGCATAACACTCATTTGACTCGCAATTGGATTAAGCAGTTTGATGGGGTTTGCATTGCCTGCCAGCTCGTGCTCCCAGCGCTCTTCAACAAAGCTGAAGTTGATGGTTTCTTGGTATCCCAAGGCCGCCAGGGAACGGCGCACGGCAAACGGGCTGCGTTGGCTCTCAGGACGAAGCTTGGCGGTGATGGGGGCTTGTGGAGGCGTCTGCGGCAGATTGTGAAAACCGATCATGCGGGCCACTTCTTCGATCAGGTCTTCTTCAATTTGCAAATCAAAGCGGTAAGACGGGGATGTGACCTCGATCACGCCATCGCCCTCAGTTACAGGCAAACCCAAGCTGGTTAGCGCTTTAACGCATTGCGCCTGATTCAAGGGCATACCCAACACCTTGGCGGCTCGCGCGACGCGCATGGTTACAACGCATGGCTTGGGCATGGCAACCTGTTGATCGTCAATTGGGCCACACACGGTGTCTGGTGTGCCGCAAATCTCCAGAACCAACTGCGTGATGCGCTCGATGTGCTCGACCGTCAACTCGGGGTCGACGCCGCGCTCAAAGCGGTGGCCTGCATCCGTCGAAAAGTTAAAGCGGCGTGAACGTCCAGCGATGGCTTTGGGCCACCAGAATGCGGCTTCAACATAAATGTTGACGGTGTCGTCGGACACGGCCGTCGCATCACCCCCCATGATCCCTGCCAGAGACTCGACTTGCACGGCATCGGCAATCACGCCAACCTGCGTATCGACGGTGACGGTGGTGCCGTTGAGCAGCTTCAGTTGCTCACCTGGCTTACCCCAACGAACGTCAAGTGAACCGTGAATTTTGTCGAGGTCAAAAATATGCGAGGGCCGACCCAGCTCGAACATCACGTAATTGGAAATATCCACCAACGCCGTCACACTACGCTGGCCACAACGTGCCAGTTTGTCAACCATCCAGGCCGGTGTCGCCGCTTTGGCGTTGACCCCGCGAATCACGCGGCCAGAAAAACGACCGCATAAATCAGGGGCGCTGATTTTTACAGGCAAGATTTCGTCTATGGCACAACGGGTTCTCGGAAAAGTTGCTTGCATCAAAGGCGCACCCGTCAGAGCAGATACCTCACGAGCCACACCGAACACACTCAGGCAATGCGCCAGATTAGGCGTGAGTTTCAATGTAAAAAGTGTGTCATCCAGCAGCAAATGCTCCCGGATGTTCTGGCCCACTTTGGCATCTAGCGCCAGTTCGAGCAAACCGCCGTGGTCTTGCGCGAGCTTGAGTTCGTTGGCCGAGCACAGCATGCCGAAACTATCCACGCCACGCAGCTTGCCCACCTTAATCAAGAAGGGTTTGCCATCGTCCCCCGGTGGAAGCTCGGCTCCAACCACGGCGCACGGTACCTTGATACCGACACGGGCATTGGGCGCTCCACAGACAATGGTCAACAACTCGGCCTGCCCCACATCCACTTGGCACACGCGCAGGCGATCCGCATTGGGGTGTTGCAGGGCTTCTTTGATTTCACCCACCACAATGCGGCTGAATGGTGGGGCTACTGGCTTGAGTTCTTCAACTTCCAGACCCGCCATTGTCAAGGTTTCGGCCAGTTCTGTGGTGCTGAGGTGTGGGTTACAAAATTCGCGTAACCAGGATTCAGGAAATTGCATAAGGGATTCTTTTCAGGATTCTTGGAAACGATCAGCCCCAAAACAAGGAGCACGCCGCAAAGGTGGCCAACAACTCAGCGAAATTGCGCCAAAAAACGAATGTCACCATCAAAAAACAGGCGCAAATCGTTTACGCCATAACGCAGCATGGTCAGCCGGTCCGGCCCCATGCCAAAGGCAAACCCGATGTAGCGTTCCGGATCCAGGCCCATGTTGCGAATCACATTAGGATGGACTTGGCCGGAACCGGCGACTTCAAGCCAACGGCCAGCCAGGAGACCGCTTGGAAATTGAATGTCAACCTCGGCACTCGGCTCCGTGAATGGAAAGAAGCTGGGCCTGAAACGCAGCACCAGATCAGGGTTTTCAAAAAAAGTGCGGCAAAAATCTGTGAACACATACTTCAAGTCCTTGAAGCTGACGTTCTCACCAACCCAAAGGCCTTCGCACTGGTGGAACATCGGCGAGTGCGTGGCATCGCTGTCCACCCGATAGGTGCGCCCAGGTGCAATGACACGAATCTCAGGCATGGCGCCCGAAAAAAGAGTGCCCTGACTCGATGTGCCTTCAGGCGAAGTGCCTTCGACTGCAGCGCGGTGCTTCTTCACATGCTGAACCGCATGCCGAATCTGCATCGGACTGGTATGGGTGCGGAGCAAATTGGGGGCTTGTTCGCTACCGCCCTCGACATAAAAAGTGTCGTGCATGGAGCGCGCGGGGTGGTCTTCAGGCGTGTTGAGCGCCGTGAAGTTGAACCAATCAGATTCAATCTCGGGACCTTGAGCAACTTCAAACCCCATTGAGCCAAAGATGCTTTCAATGCGTTCAAGCGTGATCGACACCGGATGTAAACCACCTGTGCCCCGTTGACGGCCTGGCAAGGTGACATCAAGCGCCTCGGCCTGCAGTTGAGCCTGCAATTCCTGGTCTGCCAGTGCCTGACGACGCGCGTTCAGGGCCGACTCAATGCCCTGTTTGGCAAGGTTGATGGAGGCACCACGTGTTTTTTTTTCCTCTACCGGCAAGCTTGCCAGGCCCTTCATCATCTCGGTGATGCGACCAGATTTGCCAAGAAAAAGAGCTTTGCTGTTTTCCAGATCGGCGGGGGTCTGGGCCTGCTCGAACGCCGTGCGGGCGGCGTCAACAACGGTTGTCAAGTCGTTCATAGATACTTTTATAGACTCAAATCCAAGGAAAAAGGGCTAGTGCTTTTTCAAGCTCTAGCCCTTATCAATATTGCGTTAGATGCTACTTTTTAAATAGCATTCAACTCAACTCAAGCAGCCAGTTTGGCCTTGACTTGTTCCACAATACCAGCAAATGCGGCCATGTCATGGATCGCAATATCGCTCAAAACCTTGCGGTCAATCTCGATACAAGCTTTCTTCAGACCGTTGGCAAACTGGCTGTATGTCATGCCACACTGACGAGCAGCGGCATTGATACGGGCAATCCACAACTGACGGAACACACGTTTTTTGGTACGACGGTCACGGTAGGCATATTGCCCTGCTTTCATGACCGCTTCTTTAGCGACCCGAAAAACATTACCGCGGCGACCACGGAAGCCTTTTGCAAGGGCCAGAACTTTTTTGTGGCGGGCGTGAGCCGTTACACCACGTTTGACGCGAGGCATGTGAGTACTCCTTGTTCGTCGTTAATTAAATACCACGGCCTGGAAGCATCTGCGCCATGTGACCCATATTGGTCTCATGAACAGCAGTTGAACCACGCAGTTGGCGTTTATTTTTAGTGGTCTTCTTGGTCAAGATGTGACGTTTGAAGGCTTGGCCGCGTTTAACGGTGCCACCTGGACGGACGCGGAAGCGTTTCTTCGCCGCGCTTTTGGTCTTCATTTTGGGCATTTACTGCTCCTGTTACATTGTGCTCGTGAGGCGTCTGCAATCAATTTGCAGCCTTGATGGCCCCGAGCCACTTTTGGTGACGAGTTAAAAACTCACCACTTTCAGGTGTGATGCCAGTCAAGGCACCCCACCCAAGGAAGCTTGACGACTGGCCTAAACCATGCATCAAACCGCCTTGTTTCAAACCAGCAAAAACCGCTGGCCTAATTATTTATTTTCAAGCTGTTGCCGAGGTGTCAGCTACAACAGGTTTAGCGACAGCGATCTTCTTGCGACCTGGAGCAATCATCATGATCATCTGACGACCTTCGAGCTTGGGGAACTGCTCCACCAGAATCAAATCACCCAACTCGTCACGAATCCGGTTGAGCAAAGCCATACCCAAATCCTGGTGCGTGATTTCGCGACCGCGAAACCGCAGCGTGATCTTGCACTTGTCACCTTCAGCCAAAAAGCGCTTGATGTTGCGCATTTTGATGTTGTAGTCACCGTCATCGGTACCAGGGCGAAACTTGATCTCTTTGATTTCGATCACGGTCTGCTTGGCTTTCGCTTCAGCAGCTTTTTTCTGTTCCTGGTACTTGAATTTACCGTAATCCATCAAACGACAAACAGGTGGATTTGCCGTGGCGGCAATCTCAACCAAATCCACATCCAACTCACCCGCCATGCGCAGCGCTTCAGTCAGACTGACAACACCCAGGGGTTCGTTTTCCACACCAGATAGGCGAACCTCTGGCACCATGATTTCCCGATTTAATCGGTGTTTGCGTTCTTCGCGGTGACGGCGATCACGAAATTCGGTAGCGATGACTTAATCCTTCACAAAATTGCCACATCGAAAGTGGCTTAACCGCGCAGTGAATGCGTTGAACACAGTCAAAAATCAAACATTTGATTTCTGGGCAACGTCAGCTGAAATTTTTTGCAAAAACTCATCAACTGACATCACTCCAAGGTCTTGACCGCCCCGGGCGCGAACTGCAACAGCACCTGATGCCATTTCTTTGTCGCCAATGACGATCAAATAAGGCACTTTTTGCATTGAATGCTCGCGTATTTTATACGTGATTTTCTCATTACGTAGGTCAAGCTCTACCCTAAACCCTTGATTTTGCAGCGTTTTGGCGACACTTCTGGCATATTCGGCCTGCGCGTCGGTGATATTGAGCACCTTGACTTGCACCGGCGCCAACCATGTAGGCAGCGCACCGGCCGTTTCCTCGATCAAAATACCGATGAAACGCTCAAGGCTGCCGACGATGGCGCGGTGCAGCATGACCGGACGATGACGCGCACCATCTTCTCCCACATATTCCGCATCCAGACGCTCAGTCATGAAGAAATCAACTTGAATCGTGCCGCACTGCCATTGCCGGCCAATCGCATCTTTCAAGGTGTATTCAATTTTTGGTCCATAAAACGCACCTTCGCCTGGGGTGATCTCAAATTCACAACCGGAAGCACGCAGACTTTCCATCAAGGCATATTCAGCCTTATCCCAACTCTCATCCGAGCCAATGCGCTTGTCTGGACGAGTGGCGATTTTGTAAATGATATTTTTGAATCCAAAGTCGCTATAGACCTTTTGCAGCAGTGCGGTGTAGTCAACACACTCTTGCAGGATCTGGTCTTCGGTACAGAAAATGTGGCCATCATCTTGCGTAAATCCACGCACACGCATGATGCCGTGCAAGCCACCAGACGGCTCGTTGCGGTGGCACTGGCCGAATTCGCCATAACGCAAAGGCAGGTCACGGTAACTTTTCACGCCCTGTTTGAAGATCAGAATGTGGCCGGGGCAATTCATGGGCTTCAATGCGTATTCACGCTTTTCCGATTCGGTGACAAACATGTTTTCACGGTATTTGTCCCAATGGCCGGTCTTTTCCCAAAGTCCCTTGTCAAGAAGCTGTGGGCCCTTGACTTCTTTGTAGCCATTGTTGCGATAGACCTGGCGCATGTACTGCTCCACGTTTTGCCACAACTCCCAACCTTTCGGATGCCAAAACACCATGCCCGGGGCGTGGTCATCGATATGAAACAGATCAAGCTCACGACCCAGCTTGCGGTGGTCACGCTTTTCAGCTTCTTCGAGCATCGTCAAATGCTGCTGCAGTTCATCTTTGGTGGCCCAGGCCGTGCCGTAAATACGCTGCAGCATTTCGTTTTTATGGTCACCACGCCAATAGGCGCCGGCCAGCTTCATCAGCTTGAAGTGCTTGAGTTTGCCGGTGCTGGGCACGTGCGGACCGCGGCACAAGTCTTCAAACTTGCCTTCACGATAGAGTGACACATCCTGATCAGCTGGAATGCTTTCAATGATTTCTGCTTTGTAATGCTCGCCCATGCCCTTGAAATAGGCAACAGCCTCATCACGCGGCAGGACACGGCGCACCACGGGCTCATCAAGCGCTGCTAATGTCGCCATTTTTTTCTCAATAACCGTCAAGTCTTCAAGCGTGAAGGGGCGCTTGTACGAAAAGTCGTAGAAAAACCCGTTTTCAATCACCGGACCGATGGTGACTTGTGCATCAGGAAACAATTCTTTGACGGCATATGCCAGCAAGTGAGCGGTGGAGTGGCGAATCACCTCCAGGCCATCCGCGTCTTTGGCGGTAATGATGGCCAGTGTGCTGTTCTTGTCGATGACAAAACTGGTGTCTACCACCTTGCCGTCGACTTTGCCCGCCAACGCTGCTTTGGCCAAGCCAGCGCCAATCGAGGCCGCCACCTCTGCCACTGTGACAGAAGATGCGTAGTCGCGTTGAGAACCATCAGGAAGCGTGATTTGGAGCATGGGTGTGAGGGGTAAAGTTAGTAAAAAAAAACGCGGAAAGCTCCGCGTTTGTGTTCAATCTATAGGCATTTGGTGCACCAGGCACGCGGACAACGGCCTCAATGACTCTGTAGGGCTGCTGGTGTCGTTCGCGGTGTCATAACCAAAATGCCTTTCTTGCTCTTGTGAAAACTTGACACGGAATTTTAACCGCACTCATCAAAACCAAAAAAGGCTGGCCACCCTATCAGGGTGTGCCAGCCTTCAACTCCTCAGGCCCAGATTTAGTGGAACTGTTCTTCTTCGGTTGAACCGGTCAACGCAGTCACGCTGGACTTGCCGCCTTGGATCACGGTGGTCACTTCGTCGAAGTAACCGGTGCCGACTTCTTGTTGGTGCGACACGAAGGTGTAGCCACGGTCACGGGCTGCAAATTCAGGTTCTTGCACCTTCTCAACATAGGCCGTCATGCCGCGAGCGACGTAGTCTTGTGCCAAGTCGAACATGTTGTACCACATGGAGTGAATACCAGCCAAGGTGATGAACTGGTACTTGTAACCCATGGCGCCGAGTTCTTTTTGGAACTTGGCGATGGTGGCATCGTCCAAGTTTTTCTTCCAGTTGAACGACGGCGAGCAGTTGTAAGCCAACATCTTGCCTGGGTGCTTGGCGTGAACCGCGTCAGCAAACTTCTTGGCAAATTCGAGGTCAGGCGTACCGGTTTCGCACCACACCAAATCGGCGTAATCAGCGTAAGCGATGGCGCGCGAGATGGCTTGGTCCATGCCCTTGTTGGTCTTGTAGAAGCCTTCAGCGGTGCGTTCACCCGTCAGGAATGGCTTGTCATTTTCGTCGTAGTCGCTGGTCAACAGGTCAGCAGCTTCAGCATCGGTACGGGCAATCACCAGCGTAGGCACGCCGCAAACGTCGGCAGCCATACGGGCAGCGATCAGCTTTTGGCAGGCTTCAGCTGTAGGCACCAACACCTTGCCGCCCATGTGGCCGCATTTCTTGACCGAAGCCAATTGATCTTCCCAATGCACGCCAGCTGCGCCAGCGTTGATCATGGCCTTCATCAGCTCGAACGCGTTCAACACGCCACCGAAACCGGCTTCAGCATCGGCCACGATAGGCGCGAAGTTGTCGATGTAGCCTTTGTCGCCAGCGTCAATGCCACGCGAGTGTTGGATTTCATCAGCACGACGGAACGTGTTGTTGATGCGCTCAACCACGGTTGGCACCGAGTCCACTGGGTACAGCGACTGGTCTGGGTACATGGAAGCGTACGAATTGTTGTCAGCAGCGACTTGCCAGCCCGACAGGTAGATGGCTTTCACACCAGCCTTGACTTGTTGCATGGCTTGGCCGCCGGTCAATGCGCCCAGGCAGTTAACGTAAGGCTCGGTATTGACCAAATTCCACAACTTCTCGGCACCGCGACGGGCCAAGGTGTGCTCAATGGGGAATGAACCACGCAAACGCACGACGTCAGCAGCGGTGTAACCGCGCTTGATGCCCTTCCAACGGGGGTTGGTGGCCCAGTCTTTTTCCAGGGCGGCGATTTGTTCTTCGCGGCTCAACGTTTCTGTTGTGTATTTCGGCATGAGATCACTCCTAAGTTGATGAAAACGGGTTGCAGTGCAAGCGGTCTGCTTGTGCTGTCATGGGACTTATTCTAAGTCTTATAGAAGACTATTTTTTATTCTTATGTCTTATACAAGACTTTTTTTAATTGCAATTAAATCAACAACTTAAGGATCTAATCCCTCAATAAAAGCGAAAATTCTTGAACTTAGAACGACAATTAACAAAAAGCCAGCCGTCAAAATCTCACGATATAAAAAGTAAATTTTATATCGTGAAATCAAAATGCCTGCGCGTAACGATCAAATTCCCATTGACTGACAGACTGGCTGAAATGGCTCCATTCCTGCCGCTTGAGCGCCAGAAATTGCTGGCAGAACTCGGCACCAACGTCGGACATCAACACGGTGTCAGACGCCAAGGCATCAATCGCCGCACCCAAATCGCGTGGCAAACGCGCTGGCATGGCCTGTCCGGATGCGAATCGCTCATATAAATCTTCTACGCAAGGCGGTGCCACAGCCAAACCCTGCTCAATTCCATCCAGTCCTGCGGCAAGTGTGGCCGCAATGGCGGCGTAAACATTGCAGGACGGGTCTGGCAAGCGCCACTCCAGCCTGCCAGCCACACTGCGCACCAGACAGGTTCGGTTGTTGTCGCCATAGGCCTTCCAGACCGGCGCCCAGGTGGTACCCGAAGCGCTGTCGCTGCAGGCCAGCCGCTTGTAGCTGTTGACAGTGGGGGCGCACAGCGCACTTAACGCGTCGGCGTGGTGCAACAAACCGGCGGTAAAACGGTAAGCATCGGTACTGAGCAGAAGCGCGTCTTGCGCGTCGTGAAATACCGCCCGCCCCTGCGCATCGGTCAGGCTCATGTGAAAGTGCAAACCGCTGCCGGGTGCGTTGGCAAACGGCTTGGGCATGCAACTGAACACGCTGCCATGGCGTTGGGCCACGGCATGCGCCGTCATCTTGAACAGCATGTAGCGGTCTGCAGCAGCCAAGGCCTCGTCAAAGCGGTAGTTGATTTCATATTGACCGCAGGCATCTTCGTGGTCCATTTGCTGCAACTCGAACCCCAATTGGGTCAAAGTTTGCCGCATGTCGTCAAGAAACTCGCGGTTGCGGTAGATGGCTTTCAGGTCATAAGAGGGCTTGTCCAGTTGGTCCTGCGCGTCCGCACCACGCCACTGACCAGTGACATCTTGCTTCAGCAAGAAAAATTCGGGCTCAATCCCAACCCACAGCTTCCAGCCGCGCGCGGCCAGTCGATCGACCTGACGCTTGAGCAGTTGGCGCGAGCAGGTTGACAGAGGCTCGCCACCAGCATAGCCGTCACACACGGCATGTGCCACGCCAGACATGAAGGGCAAGGGCCGCAACGACGCGATTTGAACGCGCCCGTAATATTCACTGCGTCCGCCAAATCGCCCCAAACCGGTTCCCCAGATGCTTGGCCCGGCAAAACCAGCGCCCTGCTCCACCCATTCTTGCAAGTTGTCCAGCGGCACCAGTTTGCCTTTGGCCACACCATGCAAGTCACAGAACTGGGTCAGGATGGAGTGAATGCCCTGAGCTTTCAGGTTAGCCACGACCGCTTGATAATTATTCATGATGATTTAGCACGCTAGCCCTTACAAAATATGCGCAAGCAGCTATATAAACAATAGTATTCCAAATACCACAGCGTCGACACATGTCAGATTTAAACCCAGCTTCAAACCGGCGAATCGATCCGAATCCAGGTGGTTTTGGTCTCGGTGTATTTGTCAAACGCGTGCAGCGATTTGTCGCGCCCTACCCCGCTTTGTTTGTAGCCGCCAAAGGGCACGGTGATATCGTCTTCGTCGTATGAATTCACATGAACCGTGCCCGCACGCAGCGCACGCGCCACCCCCAAGGCTTTGTTGATGTCGCGCGTCCACACTGCCGCCTGCAAGCCATAGACACTTTGATTGGCCTGGCGCACCACATCGGTCGCATCGGTGAAGGACAACACGGACAGCACCGGGCCAAAAATCTCTTCGCGGGCGATGGTCATGTCAGGGGTCACTCCCGCAAAAATGGTCGGTTGAACATAACAGCCACCGGTGTCCACCCGCGCCTGCTCGCCACCCGCCAACAGAGCCGCGCCTTCTTTTTTGCCTAAATCGATGTAACGCAACACCGACGCCATTTGCGTCTGATCGACGATGGCACCCATCACCGTGGCCTGATCCAGCGGGTTGCCAGGCGCATACCCGGGCACCAGCGCGATGGCTTTTTCAAGGAACTGGTCCCGGATGCTGGCCTCAACAAACAATCTTGAGGGCGCGTTGCAGCTCTCGCCCTGGTTGAAGAAAATGCTGCCCACGGCAGCTTCCACCGCTTTGTCCAAGTCCGGGCAATCGGCAAACACAATGTTGGGTGACTTGCCGCCCAACTCGGTCCAGGCACGTTTGAGGTTGCTTTGCCCGGCCATGACATGAATCTGCTTGCCCACCCGGGTGGAGCCCGTGAAGGCAATGCAATCCACATCCATGTGCAGCGCCAGAGGTGAGCCGGCCTCTGGCCCAAAACCGGGCACCACGTTGAACACACCTGGCGGAATACCGGCTTCAAGCGCCAACTCGGCCAGACGCAATGCCGTCAGGGGCGATTTTTCGCTGGGCTTGAGCACCACCGAATTGCCCGCCGCCAAGGCTGGCGCTATCTTCCAGGCGGCCATGATCATGGGGTAATTCCACGGCACGATCACGCCAACCACGCCCATGGGCTCGCGCTGGATCAAGGCCAAAGCGGTGCTGGCGGTTGGTGCAATTTCGTCATAAATCTTATCGACTGCTTCGCCGTACCAGCGCAGGCAGTTGGCGGCGCTGTTGACGTCCACCGAGCGGGCGTATTTGATGGGTTTGCCCATGTCGAGCGTTTCCATCAGCGCCAATTCGTCGGCGTGCGCCAGCAATTGGTCAGCAAACTTGATCATGACGCGTTTGCGCGCCGCCGGCGGCATGCCACACCAGCGCCGGTCCTCGAACGCCGCCCGGCCAGCAGCCACAGCGGCATCCACATCGGCCTGGCCGCAGCGTGCCACAGAAGTCAATAGCCGCCCATCTACCGGAGAAATGCAGTCAAATGTTTGCCCATCAAGGGCGGCAACCCGCTGGCCATTGATCAGGGCGCGGCCGTCATAATATGCTTTTTGCATCATGCGTCTTTCAAAATAAATAGCGCCTCACGCAATGAGTACGGGGGCTAGAGGCCTAAAAAGCTTATAAAAGTCAGGGCGCAGCCAAAACGGCAAGTTCGGCCCGGGTAGCGGCCGCGATCTCGCGCTCACGCCGACGAGTCTGGCGCGCCACCCAGACGCTGTAACCGATCACCACCAGCGTCACCGAGACAATCAGCAACGTGGCCGCGGCGTAAATGGTGGGGTTGATACCGCGTCGCGCATAACCAAAAATCACCTGCGGCAAGGTGTTGACGCCCGGACCGGACAAAAACTCGGCAATCACCACATCGTCAAACGACAAGGTGAACGCGAGCAGATACGCGGCAAAAATGGCTGGCAAGATGTTGGGCATGGTGATCAGGAAGAACACTTGGAAAGGCTTGGCACCCAAATCCATCGCGGCTTCTTCGATGGAGCGGTCCATTTCCAGCAAACGCGACTGGATCACCACCATGCCGTAGGCCATGCCCAGCAAGGTGTGCCCCAGCACAATGGTCATCATGCCACGCTGTGGCCAGCCAAAGGCGTTTTGCACCCCCACCATGAGGAGCAAGAGTGACAAACCGATCACCACCTCCGGCATGACCAAAGGCGCATTCACCATGCCGGAAAACAGCGTACGGCCCGGAAAACGCCGATAGCGCACGAGTACAAAAGCGGCAAAGGTGGCGAGCACGGCAGACGCGATCCCGGCCGCCGTGGCGACCTTGATGGACAGCCAGAAGCCGTCAACAATTTTGGTATCACGCGTGAGCGCCTCGTACCAGCGCAGCGAAAAGCCAGTGAACTCGGCGTCTTGTCTGGTGCTGTTGAATGAAAACACCATCATGAAAAACAGCGGCAGGTACAGAAACAGGTAGGTCAGACCCATCCAGACCTTGCCAAAGTATTGATTCAGAAATTTTTTCATGGCCAGGCCCTCATTTCTTGGCGTCCGCAGGGTCACCGGTGTAGTGGTAATAAATGGCCAGCGGCACCACGATCAAGCCAATCATCACCACCGCCAGGGCCGTGGCACGGGGCCAGTTGTTGCTGGTGAACATTTCGTCCCACACGACGCGGCCAATCATGATGTTTTCAGGCCCGCCGAGCAACGACGGAATGACAAACTCACCCACACACGGGATGAACACCAGCATGAAGCCAGCAATGATGCCGGCCTTGGACAGCGGCACCGTCACCAGCCAGAACGCCTTGAAGGGAGAGGCACCCAGGTCATAAGCCGCCTCCAGCAACCTGAAATCCATTTTGACCAGATTAGCGTAGAGCGGTAGCACCATGAACGGCAAATACACGTAGGTCATGCCGACCAGCATCGACACGTCGGTGTAGAGCATTTGAATAGGTTCAGTGATCAGGCCCAAGCCCATCAAGACCTGGTTGACGATGCCTTGGTCCGCCAGAATGCCCTTCCAGGCGTACACACGCAGCAAAAATGAGGTCCAGAACGGTAGCATGACCATCATCAGCAGCGCCGGGCGCACGCTGGGTTTGGAGCGCGCGATGAAATACGAGAACGGGTAACCGATCACCAGGCACAGCACCGCCGTGCACAGGGCGTACCAAAGGGAGCGTAGGTAGGCTTCGATGTAAATCGTCTGAAACAAGGCGCCGCCGTCACCCGTGCGAAAAATCGACCAGTAGTTTTCATATTTGAGGTGAAGCAGACCGGTGCTCGAATCCCAAAGCGGCTTGAAGGGCGAGATGTCGTTGCCCATGTCGACAAAGCTGATGTAGAGCAGGATCAGAAACGGCAGCAGGAAGAACGCGACCAGCCAAACATAGGGCACGCTGATCACAAAGCGTTTGCCGGGCATGGGCAGGGTGAAATTTGCCATGGTGTGCGCCATCAATCCCGCAGCACCACGCCGGCGCCGTCGCTCCACCAGAAATACACCTCGTCTTCCCAGGTGATGTTGCTGAGCTCATGGCGAGAGGTGTTGGCCTCGGTGATCTTGACCCGGGTGCCGTCTGACGCCTTGACAATGAAGGTGTTGTACGACCCAAAGTACGCAATTTCCTTGACCCTGCCTGCAAACAGGTTGTGGTCCACAGAAGGTTTCTCTTTGCTGATCTCGATTTTTTCGGGGCGTACCGCAATCGCCACTGGCATGTTGAGCGCCCCACTGACCCCGTGGCCTACATGAATCTCACCAATGGCGGTCTTGACAGCGCACCGGTCCGGTTGGTCCAGGCTGAGCTTGCCGTCAAACAAATTCACATTGCCAATGAAATCAGCCACAAAACGATTGGCAGGGTGCTCATAAACCTCTTCAGGCGAGCCCACTTGAAGCACCCGCCCCTTGCTCATGACGGCAATGCGCCCGGCCATGGTCATGGCTTCTTCTTGATCATGGGTGACCATGACACAGGTCACACCGACTTTTTCGATGATGTTGACCAGCTCAAACTGGGTTTGCTCGCGCAGCTTTTTGTCCAGCGCGCCCAGCGGCTCATCCAGCAACAGCACCTTGGGTTTTTTGGCCAGACTGCGCGCCAGCGCCACACGCTGCTGTTGCCCGCCAGAGAGTTGGTGTGGTTTGCGCTTGGCGTAGGTGCCAAGTTGCACCAGGTCCAGCATTTCACCAACCCGCTGTGTGACCTCGCTTTTGGGCAAACCTTCGCGCTTGAGGCCAAAAGCAATGTTTTCCCAAATATCCAGATGCGGAAACAGCGCGTACGACTGAAACATCATATTGAAGGGGCGCTCATAAGGGGCTAACTTGGCCACGTCTTGCCCGGCCAGCAGAATGCGCCCCGATGTGGGTGTCTCAAACCCGGCCAGCATGCGCAGCAACGTGGACTTGCCGCAACCCGAGCTGCCCAGCAATGCAAAAATTTCACCTTTGTTGATGGACAAGTTGACCTCATCAACCGCCACGGCTTCGTCAAAGCGCTTGACCAACTTCTCGGTCACAAGATAGTTCTTTTTTGAATCAACATCAGCCATGGATAACCTTTAAAACACTGACACGCCAGAAAAAAGGGCTGTTCAACCACAAAGGTACGAACAGCCCTCAGGCATCAATCACTCGCCTGCTTACTTGCCTTTTTTGAAGCTGTTGTAGGCATTGGCCATGGCTTCGCGGGCTTCGTTGGTGAAGCTACTGGGCGGGATCATTTTGGCGAAATAGTCAGCGTCGACAAAGATCGTCTTGTTGCCGGAAATTTCGGGGCTGATCTTTTCCATGGCGGCATTGTTGGCCGTTGGATAGTTCATCTTGTTGGTCATCAAAGCCGCGTTTTCAGCGCGCAGGTAGAAGTCAATGAAGGCTTGCGCATTGTTGGGGTGCTTGGCATCTTTGGTCAGCGCCATGGTGTCAAAGAAGATGAGCGCACCGGTGCTTGGCAGCAGCGATTCGATCTCGTCCTTGGACTTGTTTTCTTTGGCACGGTTGGCGGCAATGTTGATGTCGCCAGACCAGCCAATGGCCACGCAGGCCTTGCCACCCGCGATGTCGTCAATCATGGTTGAGCTGAAGATACGCACGTCTTTGCGAACCTTGGCCAGCATGTCGGTGGCGGCCTTGTAGTCTGCCGGGTCGTTGGAGTAAGCGTCTTTGCCGATGTAATGCAGGGCTACCGGGATGATTTCGGTCGGCGAATCCAGGTAGGCAATGCCACAGGATTTCAATTTGCTGGTGTATTCAGGCTTGAAAACCAGGTCCCAGGCGTTTTCAGGCATTGGGGTTTTACCCAGGGCCTTGGCCACTTTGGTCTTGTTGATGCCGACCGTGGTAAAGCCCCAGGCCCAAGGCACCAGATATTTATTGTCAGGGTCGGTCTTGGTGGCCAGTGTGGCCATGATGGCCGGGTCAAGGTTGCTCAGATTTTTGATCTTGCTTTTGTCAAGGGGCTGCAACAAGCCGCCTTCAATTTGCGGCTTGGCGAACACACTGCCGGGCACCACGATGTCGTAACCGGTGTTGCCAGCCACCAGTTTGGCGTGCAGGGCCTCGTTGGTCTCGAAAGTATCGTAGTTGACCTTGATGCCGGTCTCGGCTTCAAACGCAGCAATCATGCCCTCGGGCACGTAGTCGGGCCAGTTGTAGATGTTGAGCACCTTTTCTTCGGTGTTCACGGCAACCGGCGCTGCAGCGGGTGCGCTGGCTACTGGTGCCGGCGCTGCCACAGGTGCCGGTGGCTCCTCTTTTTTGCCGCAACCGGCCAAAACCACTGCTGACAGCGTAAACGACCAAAGGTACTTTTTCATCATGAACACACTCCGTTTGAAAGACTAGTTAGAAAGAACGCATTAAAAAACGATTAATCAAGGTTAGCAAAAAATACACCAGACCGGTAGGGGTGAAAACGATCAAATCAGCCCTTTTTGGTGCAATTCTTGCTGAGTCAGGTCAAGTGCCAGGCGAATCAGACGCATCATTTCGTCAATATCGGCATGCGTCATGATCAAGGGCGGTGCAATGATCATGCGGTCACCCACGGCGCGCATGATCAATCCGTTTTGAAAACAATGCTTTCGGCAAAGCATGCCCACTGACAAGTCCTCGGCAAATCGCTCTTTGGTGACCTTGTTTTTGACCAGCACCAAGCCCGCCGTGAAGCCGCAGGTCTCGGCAACGCCCACCAGGGGGTGCTGCGAAATCTCATCAAAACATTTGGCTAGATAAGGGCCAATATCATCTTTGACACGCTTAGGCAGTTGTTCAGCCTCCATGATGTCCAGGTTGGCCAATGCCACGGCACAGGCCACCGGGTGACCGCTGTAGGTGTAGCCGTGGTTAAACTCGCCACCCTGCTCAATCAGCACCTTGGCCACGCGGTTTCCCACCATGACGCCGCCGAGCGGGATGTAGCCGCTGGTGACGGCTTTGGCAAAGGTCACCAGGTCGGGTTTGTAGCCAAATTTCTCGTAAGCAAACCAGTGGCCGAGGCGGCCAAAGGCACAAATCACCTCGTCGCTGATGAGCAAAATACCGTATTTGTCCACAATGCGCTGGATTTCAGGCCAATAGGTGGCTGGCGGGATGATCACGCCGCCCGCACCTTGGATGGGTTCGGCAATGAAGGCTGCCACCCGGTCTGGTCCTACCGCCAAAATCTTGTCTTCCAGCCATCGCGCCGCACGCAGACCGAATTCATCTGAGGTTTCACCGGGTTTGCCGTTCTCAAAGAAATAAGGCTGCTCGATGTGGGTGATGTTGGGAATGGGCAAATCACCTTGTGCGTGCATGCCGCTCATGCCGCCCAGCGAAGCGCCGGCCATGGTGCTGCCGTGGTACGCGTTGTGGCGACTGATGATGACTTTGCGCTGCGGCTGGCCGAGCAAGTCCCAGTAACGGCGCACCATACGCACGTTGGAATCGTTGCTCTCAGAGCCGCTCGATGAGTAAAACACATGTTCAAAACTGCGGTCACCCACCTTGGGTGCCAGCGCAGCCAATCGCGTGGCCAGCTTGACGGCGGGCACATTGGTGGTCTGGAAGAAGCTGTTGTAAAAGGGCAGCGTCAGCATCTGGTCATACGCCGCCTGCGCCAGCTCCTTGCGGCCATAACCCACGTTGACACACCACAGACCACTCATGGCGTCGAGCAATTTTTCGCCCTCAGAGTCCCAGATGTAGATGCCTTCGGACTTGACGATGACGCGCGCACCACGTGTGGCCAAATCACTGTGGTCGGTGAACGGGTGGATGAAGTGAGCGCTGTCAAGCGCCTGTAGTTCTTGCGTGGACAACTGGTTTGGTGCAGCAACGGCATTCATGCGTGACATCCTTTTTATATAAGAAATAGGCCTCTAGCCCTTATTAATAAAGCGTAAGCAGCTATACATGCAATAGCAAATGCTCACGTTCCCAAGGCGAAATCACTTTCATGAATTCATCGAACTCAAGCTCCTTGATTTCGGAGTACACGGTGATGAACTCTTTGCCCAGCACCTCATGCAGATCAGACTCTTTGCGCAACCAATCCAGCGCCTCACCCAAGCTGCGTGGCAGCGCGTAGGGTGACAGGTAAGCATCGCCCCTCATTTCAGCTTTGGGCTTGATCTTGTTCTTCATGCCCAGGTAACCGCAGGCCAGCGTCATGGCGAGTGCCACGTAAGGGTTGGCGTCGGCACCAATCACGCGGTTTTCAACGCGGCGCGCAGCCGGGCTTGAAATCGGTGAACGAATGCCCACGGTGCGGTTGTCGTAGCCCCACTCGATGTTGATCGGTGCCGCGGTGTTGCGGCTCAGGCGACGGTAGCTGTTGACATAAGGCGCTACCAGCACCATGGCTGCGGGGATATAGCGCTGTAAGCCGCCGATGTAATACATGAACGCCTCGGACGGGGTGCCGTCTTCGTTGCTAAAAATGTTCTTACCGGTGGCTTTGTTCAAAATGCTCTGGTGCACATGCATGGCGCTACCGGGCTCGCCGGCAATCGGCTTGGCCATGAAGGTGGCATACATGTCGTGGCGCAAGGCGGATTCCCGCACCGTGCGCTTGAAAAAGAACACTTCGTCAGCCAGCCCCAACGGCTCGGCATGAAAGAAATTGATTTCCATTTGGCCTGCGCCAATTTCGTGAATCAGCGTGTCCACGTTGAGTTCCATCTTGTCTGAATAGTCGTAAATTTCTTCAAACAGTGGGTCAAATTCGTTCACTGCATCAATGCTGTAGGCCTGGCGCGACGTTTCGGCGCGGCCGCTGCGGCCAATCGGCGGGCGAAGCAGCGTGTTGGGGTCGGTGTTGCGGGCGGTCAGGTAAAACTCAAGCTCGGGCGCCACAATGGGCTGCAGCCCTTCGGCGGCAAACAAGTCACACACCTTGCGCAGCACGCTGCGAGGCGCAAAAGGCACCAAGTTGCCCTTGTGGTCAAAACAGTCGTGAATTACCTGCGCCGTGGGGTCGGTGGCCCAGGGCACGATGCGCACCGTGGAGGGGTCGGGGCGCAACTGCATGTCCTTGTCGGTGGGGTCGATCACATCGT
Source organism: Rhodoferax sp. (assembly GCF_028688795.1). Lineage (GTDB taxonomy): Bacteria > Pseudomonadota > Gammaproteobacteria > Burkholderiales > Burkholderiaceae_C > Rhodoferax. The sequence goes on from NZ_JAQTXM010000010.1 coordinate 26,454, forward strand.
AGTAAGGGCCGCTCTCTGGGAACTCGCCGGTGACGCCCATCGCCACCACTGATTGCGGCAGACGCATGCCACGGTCTTCGGTGAACTTGCCGCGCGGCAGAATTTTGCCGCGCGCCACACCGGTCAAGTCAGGCACCAGGCATTCCACTTCGGTCACGCGCCGTTCATTGAGCCACTGCTCAAGATCGTTGAAATTCATTGATTTTTTGTCGTTCATGGTGTTTCTCCGGGATCAAACAAAGCGCTAGCCCAAATGCCTTTCCCTGCTTGTCCACGGCCGATTGTGGTGGGTAAATTGGCCAACAATCTGCGCCGCTCATCACAAAGGCGCGGTATCACTTGGGCACTTGCTCACGCCATGCTATCCGAACTCCTGCACACCGAAACCAAGCGGCCTAATCAAAGCAACAAACTTCGAGTGCATTGGCAGCTTTACGAAGCGCTGCGAGCTTAAGATCACGCCCGTTAGGTACGAGGCGTGAGCTCATTTGTTGCCAAACTAGGGCAACTGTGGAAAAGTTGACGCAACATGTTTTTTTGCTATTTTTTATATAGCTTTATGCGCTTGATTTAAAAGGTCTAGATGGCAAAATGCTTTATAAAATAAACGGGCACTGACTTCGCCATGCCCACTTGGCTTGAATCACAAACCACTTCAGAAGAACCCACCTCATGACAATATTGGTTACCGGCGGCGCGGGCTACATCGGCTCACACACCTGCGTTGAACTGCTCAACGCAGGGCACCAGGTTACGGTGTTTGACAACTTCAGCAACAGCCAGCCAGAGGCCCTAGCGCGGGTGAAGCGCATTACCGGCAAAAAGCTGCAATTCATCCAGGGCGACATCCGTGACCGTGACGCCCTGACTGCCGCCTTGCGCCAAAGCGCAGCCACGGCCGTGATCCACTTTGCCGGGCTGAAAGCTGTGGGCGAATCGGTGACGCAGCCGTTAAGTTATTACGACAACAACGTGGTGGGCACCGTGCGCTTGCTCGAAGCCATGGCGGAATGCGACGTCAAAACGCTGGTGTTCAGCTCGTCTGCCACGGTTTATGGCGACCCGCAATACCTGCCGCTGACCGAAGACCACCCACTCTCAAGCACCAACCCCTACGGGCAGACCAAGCTGGTGATCGAAAACATGCTGCGTGACCTGTACACCAGCGACGACAGCTGGCGCATCGGCATCCTGCGCTATTTCAACCCTGTAGGCGCCCATGCCAGCGGCCTGATTGGCGAAGACCCGCAAGGTTTGCCCAACAACCTGATGCCTTTTGTTGCGCAAGTGGCCGTGGGTCGGCGTGAATTCCTGAACGTGTGGGGCAACGACTACCCCACGCCTGATGGCACTGGCGTGCGGGACTACATCCACGTGGTTGACCTGGCATTGGGCCACTTGGCAGCACTCAAACGCCTGCAAACCCAAACCCAATGTGTGGCGGTGAACCTGGGCACGGGTGTGGGCTACAGCGTGCTGGACATGGTGGGTGCCTTTGAACAAGCCAGCGGTAAACCAGTTGCCTTCAAAATTTCACCCCGACGCCCCGGCGACATTGCCGCCTGTTATGCAGACCCAGCCCATGCCAAGGCCCTGCTGGGCTGGCAAGCCGAGCGCAACCTGCAAACCATGTGCCAGGACGCTTGGCGCTGGCAGAGCAACAACCCCAACGGCTACGGTCACTGATTTGACCCAAAAACCATGACCAAAAAAATTGCACTCATCACCGGCATCACAGGCCAGGACGGCTCTTACCTGGCCGATCTGTTGCTCAAAAAAGGTTACGAAGTACACGGCATCAAACGCCGCGCGAGCAGCTTCAACACCGACCGCATCGACCACCTGTACCAAGACCCCCATGTGTCGGCGCGCAACTTCGTGCTGCACTACGGTGACCTGACCGACAGCAGCAACCTGATCCGCATCATCCAATTGGTGCAGCCCGACGAAATCTACAACCTGGGTGCCATGAGCCACGTGGCCGTGAGCTTTGAGAGCCCCGAATACACCGCCGATGCCGACGGCATGGGCGCGTTGCGCCTGCTGGAAGCCATTCGCATCCTGGGTCTGGAGAAGAAAACCCGCTTTTATCAAGCCAGCACCAGTGAGTTGTATGGCCTGGTGCAAGAAACCCCCCAGCGTGAAACCACCCCGTTTTACCCGCGCAGCCCGTATGCCGTGGCCAAGATGTATGCCTACTGGATCACGGTGAACTACCGCGAGGCCTACGGCATGTATGCCTGCAACGGCATCTTGTTCAACCACGAAAGCCCGCTGCGTGGTGAAACCTTTGTCACCCGCAAGATCACCCGCGCGGTGTCGCGCATTGCTCTTGGCCTGCAAGACTGCCTGTACCTGGGCAACATGAGCGCCCTGCGCGACTGGGGTCATGCGCGTGACTATGTCGAAATGCAATGGCTGATGCTGCAGCAAGACAAGCCTGATGACTTTGTCATTGCCACCGGCGTTCAATACAGCGTGCGCCAGTTTGTCGAGTTTGCCGCTGAAGAACTTGGTATTGCCCTGACCTGGACCGGTGAAGGCGCGCAAGAAATCGGCACCGTGAGCGCCGTGACCGGCAAAGAGGCCAAATGCAAGGTGGGCGATGTGATCGTCAAGGTCGATCCCCGGTACTACCGTCCCACCGAGGTGGAAACTCTGCTGGGTGACCCCACCAAGGCCAAAGAGAAGCTGGGCTGGGTACCTACAACCACCCTGAAAGAACTGGTGGCCGAGATGGTGCAAGCCGACTACGCAACAGCCAAGCGTGATGCCTTGGTCAAGCTGGCCGGGTTTCAGACCTTTGACCACCACGAATAACCGGCATTGCCAGCGCAGCGAGGTCATCCATCTCATCTATGCACATGAACAAAAACGCAAAAATCTACATTGCCGGCCACCGCGGGCTGGTGGGCAGCGCCATTGTGCGCAACCTCACCTCTGCGGGGTTCACCAACCTGCTGGTTCGCACGCATGCCGAGCTAGACCTGACCAGCCAGGCCGCCACCGCGACCTTCTTTGAGGCTGAAAAGCCAGACTACGTCTTTCTGGCCGCCGCCAAGGTCGGTGGCATTCTGGCCAACAACATCTACCCCGCTGAATTCATTCGTGACAACCTGGTGATTCAGGCAAACATCATCCATGCGGCTTTTCTGAACCAGGTTAAACGCCTGATGTTTTTGGGGTCGAGCTGCATTTATCCCAAATTGGCGCCGCAGCCGATGAAGGAAGAGTACCTGTTGACTGGCCCGCTGGAGCCGACCAACCGCCCTTACGCCTTGGCCAAGATTGCTGGCATTGAGATGTGCTGGAGCTACAACCGCCAGTACGGCACCCAGTATTTGGCGGCGATGCCGACCAACCTGTATGGCCCGGGTGACAACTACCACCCTGAGAACAGCCATGTGATTCCGGCGCTGATCCGCAAGTTTCATGAGGCCAAGGTGGCCAACGCACCCACCGTCGCGGTCTGGGGCACCGGCACACCCAAGCGCGAATTCATGTACAGCGAGGACATGGCCGACGCCTGTGTGTACCTGATGAACCTGGCAGACGATCAATACACCAGCTTGCTAGGCAGTGATGAGTCCAAGACCGGACGCTTCGAGCCACCACTGATCAACATTGGCGTGGGCCATGATGTGACGATCAAGACACTGGCAGAAACCGTGCAGCAGGTGGTGGGCTACGCCGGTAGCATTGTGTTTGATCCGACCAAGCCAGATGGCACGCCGCGAAAGTTGATGGATGTAGCGTTGTTAAGCCGTACCGGATGGACAGCCAGAACCGGGTTTGTGGATGGCTTGGGCGTGGCTTATGCAGAATTTTTGGCCAGCGCCGAAAAGGTACAGTGATGCGCAACGCGATTCGTTCCGGCTTGGTCAAGCGGCTGCTGCTGACAGCCACCCTGTCATTGACCTCGTGGTCAGCCATGGCGCTGACGGTAGGCGTATTGCATTGGAAAACCAACCCCGGCCAGCCACCCGTGGCCGAGATTGGCCTCAGCGACAAAAACCCGATTGACCCAGGATCGATTCGCGTCAGCATTGCCACTCCAGCAGCTTACAGCGTAGCAGGCCTGAGCTATTTCGCAGGGCTTGCAGACGCGCTGATCACCGCACAAGCGACGGCCAGCGGCGCAGCGGGGGCCATGGGGGCACCAGGCCATCCGGTGTTGCGTCTGGAGCGCCTGCCACCCAACACCCCGCCTTTCGACCTGCTGATTGTGGTGAGCGACCGTGCCGCCTTGACCTTGACTGAATTTCGCATCGACCGGCCCGATCTCACACACGACGTGCCGCCTTCACGCGTGGGCACGCGTGCGGCCATACTGGCCAAACAAGCCAAACCGCAGCCCACGCTGCCCCCGGGCGTTAAAGCCTCTCAGGAGGTTGAAGGACCGGCCCATGCGGCTCTGCTGGCCTGGTCGCAGGCCTGGAGTCAGCGTGATGTGACGGCCTATCTGGCGGCCTACACCCCCGACTATGCGGGCAACCCTGCCCAGGCCTCACACCAAGTGTGGGCAGATCAGCGGCGCGAGCGCATTGAGGCACGCACCCACATTTCAGTCGAACTGAAAAAAATTGAGCTGGTGCGCCAAGGTAACACCGTCATCGCCAACTTTGTGCAACGCTACACCAGTGACGGCCCGTCCGACCGACTGCATAAACGCGTGGTGCTGGTACATAAAGACGGCCGCTGGCTGATCCAGAACGAACTTGTTGTGAAGTAAAGCACCATGACCACCGCAAACATTACCAACCCTGTTTTTCCCAGCTGGAAACTGGAATACGCCGAAGGCTGGAACAAGCGGCCCATGCACTTGCAGCATACCCTGCATCAGCACCCGCTGTTCAGTCTGGCGGCACTGGCCAGCCTGATCAAAGACTACCCGCGCGAGAACTACGCACTGATCCACACCAGCCGCGGCGGCGATGGGGAGCGCCGTTGGCGTGAAGGTGACATGGCGGGCGCGTCGGGCCAGCAAGTGATGGACACCATTGCCAACGGCAGCATGTGGCTGAACCTGCGTGACATCGGGCGCTACCACTCGCGCTACGGTGACCTTCTCAACGCGGCGTATACCGAACTCACCGGGCATATTCCAGGCTTTGACCCAACCTCGATGAAGATGGGCATTCTGATATCGTCACCCAATGCACAGGTGCACTACCACTGTGATTTACCGGGGCAATTGCTGTGGCAGATCAGCGGACGCAAGCGGGTCTATGTGTATGCGCCGCAGCCTCCCTTTCTGGAAGCACAGGCGCTGGAGGACATTGCGCTGTCGGGGTTTGAATTCAAGCTGAACTACCGCCCGGAGTTTGACGCGCAGGCCCAGATCCTTGAGCTAGAACCTGGCGACATGCTGACCTGGCCACTGAATTCACCGCACCGCATCGACAACCACGACTGCCTGAACATTTCCGTAACCACCGAACATTGGACCGACGCGAACCGGCGCTCACAAAAAATGAACCTGGCCAACGCTGTGCTACGCCAACGCCTGGGCTGGACCCCGCACAGCCGTGCCATCAGTGGGCCTGGCTACCTGGCCAAAAGCGCCTTGCAAGCGGCCTGGCGACGCAGCCCCTGGGCAGCAAGCACGCAGCGCGCCCACCGGCCGATTGAATTCCGTTTGGCATCCAATGAACCCGGCGGCATGGTGGATGTCATGCCACCAGCGAAATGACCCAAACCCATCAATCAATCAACTATGTTGTTGATATCGACACCTCGCTTGAGCCCTTTTTGGAACGGTGGGTGGCTTTAGCGACTGACGATGTCTCTCCTTTTCATGCCCAGCCCTGGCTTCGCGCCTGGTACGCCACACTGGGCAACAGCGCTGGTTTTCAGCCTTTGCTGGTCGGGGTGCGCAGCGCCGATACGGGCGCAGATGTCATGCTGCTGCCTTTGTCCACATGGCATCGTGCCGGTTTGTCGTTTGTCGGGTTTGCAGATGCCAGCGTGGTGGACTACACCTCTCCCCTGGTGTCGGTAGCCTGGGCGGGCGACATTGACCAAACCAACAGCGCTGCGGTGAAACACTGTGCTCAACGCTTGTGGCAAGCGGTTCGCCAGGCACTCCATGGTTATGACGTTTTTCGAATCGACAAAATGCTCGAAAAACCATTGGATGAAAGTCTGGTGCGTGTCAACCCGCTCATGCTGGCATTGGGTTCACGGCTACAGGATTGCGAGATGTTTGGCAACCAGTTTCACACCGGCGACGATTGGGATGTTTGGCGCTTTTCACTTGATAAACGGGTGCGTAAAGAGTTTGAACGCTCGTGGCGCGTGTTCACGCGCAGTGACCAGGCACGTTTTGAATGCATCACAGAACCACAGGCAGCGCTGCAGCTTTTTGAGCAACTGGAACACCAGCAATCCCAGCGCATGGACCAGCTTGACCACGCCTATGTATTGGACCAGCCAGCGTTTCGTGCCTTTTATCACCAAGCGCTAGCGGGTGGCCTAGCCGATGGCAGCGTGGTACTGACCGCCTTGCGTGATGGCGAGGACGTGGTTGCTGCCCAGTTTGGCATCGCCAACCGCCACCGCTACATTGCCTTGCGCTTGAGCACCGGCGGCGACCCATGGAAAGCCTGTTCACCCGGACGGCTGCTGTGCGAACGCACAGCCGAGCACTTGCATGCACAGGCCCTGCGCTGGTTTGATTTTGGTATTGGTGACTATCGACACAAGCAATCGTTTGGGGTTAGTCACATCGCGCTCTTTGATGGCTGTGAAGCACTGTCCTGGCGCGGCTTGCCCGTAGCTTGGGGCTGGCGACTTCGTCGAATGCTAAAACGGCAGCGCTGGATTGTGAAGCTTTGGCGCTATCTGAAAAAAGAATCCCATCGGCAGGCTGACGCATGACAACTTCACGCCTTGAAACCAAGGCCCTGCGTTCACGCGGCTACGAATTGGAACCCCTGCTGCCTGAACGCTGGCCCATCGCGCTGGAGATGTTGCAGCGCAGCTATCCGCTTACCCCCACCGCGTGGTGGAACGCGGGCTATACCCGCCTGATGGCCGTGCCGCCCAATGATGATCACAGCCCCATTGGCGTGCTCATGCATGGACCACGCGGAATCGCTGGCGTGAGCTTGCTGTTTGGCAGCAGACGAGGTCTGGGCAACACAGTACAAAACCATGTCAATGCATCCAGTTGGGCCATCGAGCCCACTGACCGCATGCAGGCCTTGTGGATGGCCAAGCAAACCCTGAGTGACCCTAAGACGGTCTATACCGCACTGACACCCATCCCGCAAGCGCTGCGCATTTTGCAGCGCTTGGGTTTTCGAGCCGTGAGCAGTCAGCGGGTGCTGGTCATTACACCTTTACAGGTGCGCCATAAAGCGCCAATGGTTCGCATACTGGATACCAACGAGACCTTGCAGGCTTTCAAGGATTCACTGTTATTACGCGCCCTGCATGACCACGCCCGCCTGGGTTGCTTGGTATGCGCCATAGCGCTACCTGACCGCCTGGTACCACTGGTAATGCGCACCCGTCGGCAATCCCGGTTGATTCCACTGGCCGAGGTCGTTTATTCGCCTTCGGTGGCCGATATCACGGCTGCGATCGGGCCGCTTTCACGCTTTCTGTTACGTCAAGGCGTGGCCTTACTGCAGTTTGAAGCTCATGAGGATGCTCAGATCGAGGTCTCCTGCACGCGGCTGTTTAGTCGCCGCTTTGCCAGCGGACCCTACCGGCCTGAGGGAATTGACCACCTCTACTCTGAGCTGGTGTACTTACAGAACTGAGGCAGAGCCTCTGACTCAAGTTTGTCGTGAGGCACGAAGCTGGAGCAGCTGGGGCGCAAACAACACCGTTGATGCTAGCGCATAGGCAAACATCCCCACCGCGGTGCCCATCAACAATCCAACCAGGCTAACCTGCACGCCCCACCATGCGATAACCACTGCCATGACCACCGTGGCCAATAGCACTTTGCCTGTTTCCAGCCAAGGCCAGCGAAAACCCTGCCTAGTATGGGCCCAATACATGCTCAGCCCCAGCGTCAAAAACGAGCCCAAAGCCTGCCCAATAACCGCCCCGTGCAAACCATAAAAGAACAAACCAAACAGTGACGCCAGGACACACGCCACAATTTCAACCACATCAATGATGGCCACCATTTTGAGCCGCCGTTCCAGCACCATGAACTGGTCGGTGACGTGCATGTGCAGGTTGCGCAACGTGCCAGCCAATACCGACAACCCAAGCAATTCAATGGTGGTTTGACGGTATTCAGCAGCCACGGCCAACGACACCAAGGCCGGACCAAGCAATTGCAACGCCGCCGTAACGGGCACCAGCACGGCCAGCATCAGCACGGCATTGACCCGCAATTGAGCAACGGCTTCGTCACGTCGGCCTTCGTTGAGCAAGCGTGCCGCCAGCGGAAAAGCGGCAGTGGCCACCAGCATGCTGGCGACAGCCGCACAGCGTCGGCCCAACGACCATCCCACAATCATCAAGCCCAGCGCTGCCGCACCCGACTGCCATTGCACCAAGTAGCGAATGTAGTTCTCAGCCACCCAGCCCAACACCCCCAAGCCCAAGACTGGCCCACCAAAACTGAGTGCCGCTCGCAGCAATTGAGAATCAGGCCTGGCAAACCGCCAATGCATGCCAAGCATCGGCAAAGCCAGCAAAGTGCCAAGGGCCTGAGCAGCGGCATAAGAAGCCAAAAGCACCAACGCCGAAGCCTCCACATATTGAAATGCCAGCCAGCCCAAGCCCAGCCCCCCCAAGGGGCCAGCCACTTGCAACAAGCTGTAGGCAAGAAAAGCCGACTGGGCGCGGGCGCGCTCGCCATAGTGGGTATTGACTGCCCGGGTAGCAAAAAACAGACCAATAACCAGGCTTGAGAGCCACAGCGACCGACCGTCGTGCAGACTCCAGGCGGTGAACACGGCAATCGCCATGGCACCGATCAAACTCACGGCAACCACGGCGTTTTCTGCGCCAAGGTAACGCTGGCGGGCGACCACATCCGAATCAGGCGGCAAGTAGCGCAGTGCGTAGACCGAAAACCACCCCAGGCAGACGGTGAAGGCAATTTCTTGCGTGACACTCACCAAGGTAAACAGACCCATTTCGGACGGTACCAGCCAATGCGTCCACAGGATCATGGACACCAGTTGCGCGGCCGGTGACAGCAGTTGAGCCGGCAGGTATTTGAGGGTGTGACTGATCAGCATGCTGCAGTTCCTGACTGGCGGCGTTTGAACACGTCAATGTAGCGTGCACAAGCGGCCGTCTGGGTATAACCAACTGCTGCCGCGCGCGCCCCAGGTGTTGGCACAGGGTTTGCCAGCACGTCGGCAATGGCAATCGCCATCGCTGCGACATCGCCAACAGGCACCAGCGTTCCCAGTCGACCACCCTCAAGGATTTCACGCGGCCCCACCGGGCAGTCGGTGCTGACCACAGGCGTACCACAAGCCATGGCCTCAACCAGCACATTGCCAAAACCTTCGTATTGCGAAGCCAACACAAACACCGCCGCATGGCGCATCCAGGCCAATGGCGTTGCAGTGCGTCCAGGCAGGCGCACAACGTCACTGAGTTCAAGTTCCGCCACCAATGATTCGAGCCGCTGGCGATCAGGCCCCTCACCAGCCAACAATAACCTTGCTGAAGGGTGATAACGATGAATCTTCGCAAACGCGTGCACCAAAGTCACCAAGCCTTTTTCAGGGCTCAAGCGCCCCACGCTCAACACCACTTGCAGGGATTCATCTCTGAGCCAATGATCGGTAGGCGGCAGCGCCATCTCGGCTTCATAGTTCGCTGACAGCACCGGGTTACTGATGACCTGCGGGGCCACGCTCGGCCCCAACAGGTGCTGCAAATCATCACGCACGCCGCCTGACACCGCAACCACCGCATGCGCCCGCCGATAGGCCCACCTCACCAAGGGCGGAAGTAAGCGGTAGCGCAAAGTGCCCTGCTGTTCAATCTGCAATGACAAAGGTGCATGCTCGGTGACCACACAGGCGCAGTCCTCCCGCGACAAGACCCTGGAGGCAACTGCCGCCACGTTGGTGTGCGGAAATGCACTCAATAAAAAATCAGGCCGGCGTTGGCGCAACAACTTCGCCAATTGCCATACGGCCGCCACAGTGCCTCCACAGCTCAAGTCAAACAGGGTGACGTTTTTGGATACTTCCAACTCGGAACCAGCTAATGAATTTACCACCAGGTCGACCTGCAAGCCCGCGGCGGCAAAGCCTTCAGCCAGGCGCAACATGGAAATTTCACCTCCACCTGTGCGCAGGTTGGGCACATAGACGAGCACATGACATGTCGCAGTCTGATCACCGGCCCCACCAAAGTGAGGTGACATGCCCGTCACTCGCTTGGGTGCCAGGCGATGGCACAGGTTGCGCCACAACGCAATCAGGTTGATGCCGTGACGCTTGCCGTCCACCAGCGTGCGTTCACCCCAGGCGTTCAGCGTGTGCAAGCCATGCGGGCATGGGCCCTGCAGATCTGGCATCAAGGTGCGCACAAAAACCTCACTGAATGTGAGTGGCGTGAGTTCGGTGATCCGGTGGATCACCACGGCCGCCCCATAGGTCTGCAAGCAGTCTTGTGCTGGGCGATAAAGGTTACCGTTGTGCTGAAAGACACCCCCAGCCATGCGGGCACCGGCAATATCGACCTTGACCGGGTTATTGGCATGGGGCAACCATGGACCCTCAAGCTGATCAGCGTAGGCCAAACAAAGGTTGTCAAAATTGCCCATGTCAACATTGGTGTAAGCCAGCCAAAAGCGCCCCTCCCAGACAAACAAGGCCGGGTCTGCGGCAGCCACATCCTGCAAAAGTACGAACAACGGGTGCCAAAGACCAGCAGCGTCCACCTCATACAGCAGACATTCACGAGAAGCGATCGTTTCGGCAACACCCAACCGTCTGCCACTGATCTCGAAAACGTTTGGAAACGAGACGTGCTCACCGCAGTGGACGGGCAGGCGAACGCGCTGACAAACATGGTCCATCGCATCAAGGCGCAACACCTCAAGCGTGCCTACGCCGGTGTGCTCATCAAAAAACTCGCAAACGAAACGGTCAGGCTCACCAGGTAGTCCAAAGGGGTCGGCCCAGTAGCCTTTTGCAGCTTCCTGGGTCAACCAACGCACGGGTGGCATTGGCGAATTGTTAAGCAAGGTATGAATCGGTGCGTTGATCACACCAACGCGCCAATATTCACTAAACAGACGCGCCTTCTGTCGGTTCAAAAATGCACTTGCACGGCCTTTCAGACCGGCCCACAAGGGGTATGGCACGGGCAGAGTCGGCGTCGTACCATCCTTGAGCAGACCCTTAGGGCAAGCTACACGCCGCCCGGACTGTTGCGCCGCCCCAACCGTCAAATCCTGCGCCGCTTGCTGAACCAACCGCAGCACGGCATGCGGCAAGGCTTCCAGTGCACGCCCATAGTCTGCAGTGGTGCCCAGACGCAGACTGCACTGCGAAATACATTGGCCATCCAGCGATGACACTTGGTTAAGCATCAAATGCAAACCCCTGCCACCGCAGATCGCCGCCAGCAAGGGGAATTGCGGACAAAGCGGCAGGCCAAGCCCGTCTGTGAGGGTCCACTGAAGAGCTACCGAATTTTGCGTTTTTGGCGCCCACAGACCGACATCCAGTGCCAGAGTGGCATCACACCCCCCGCTAGCCCGAGCCTGCCAAACCGCCAAGCGTTGGTTTGCAGCACGATCAGGGGTCCAGGGCGCCAGCGCCCGAATGCGGGCTCGCCAAAGTCTGGAAAACCAGGACATGTCAGGCGGGGCTATTTGGGCTGGTAGCCGTGCCACTTGCAGCACCACACCGTCCAAATCGTCCAGATCAAGCAGCAGCTTGCCAATCCATTGCGGTATGTCACCCGGCCGCAAAAGAACACAAAGGCGCAGAACGCCAGACGCAAAAGGAAGCGGCATCAAAGCCAACGGTAGACCCGCTTTGGCAAGTAAAACCGTCGCCGGTTTAGCACGGTGCCGAGCACCGTTGCTTTCACCGCATGCAAACTGGCAATCAAATTTTCTGCCACGGGAGCACGGGTCTTTTCAGCCTCAATCACCACCACCACGCCGTCGCAATGCGGGGCGGTCATCAAACCCAAGCGGGACACCGACGCTGCGGGTAAGTCCAGCACCACTTCATCAAAGCGACTGCGAAGGTCTTGCCAGAGACTGTCAACAGCCAACAACTCCCACAACACATCACCTGCTTTCGGTCCGCCAAGAGAGCCAAAAAAGCCACTGCCGGCCAGTGGCTGCAAACAAGGCTCAAGGGCCTGACCCGCCACCAATGCGGGCAGTACGCCAGGAGTTGAAGGTCCTTGTTCCGAGGCACTTAGCAGCAACACACGCCTGCGCAGGTGTGAAATCACCGTGGTGGCGTAAGCCCGCGCGAGCGTGCTCGTACCCTCCCCGCTGCCACTGGCAATGAAACCAATGATTCGACCGCCTGGTTGATTCAACTGGGCATCGACGCGAGTTACCAAATCTTCAATCTGACGTAGTTCAAGGCTTGTAGTCATGGTCTTTTTGAATATCAGGAGTAGGAATGATCTGCAGGCGACGAGCCACATGGCACAAGGCCTCCCAAGCACTCATCATCAGAAAAATGGAGTTGGAAAACAGGTAGCGACGCCATAGGCGCCGCGGATTTGACATCAGGCGGTGCAGCCACTCCAGACCGTAGTCACTCATCCAGTTCGGAGCCCGAGCAGAAATACCTGCATGAAAATCAAAAGCCGCCCCCACACCCAACATCACGGCGGGTACGCGGCCACGGTGTGTCGCCAGCCAATACTCTTGTTTGGGACAGCCCAGGCCGACAAACAGCAGGCCAACTCCGGCACGGGAGATGTCACCACAAACGGCAACGTCTTCAGCCGCAGTCAAATCCCGAAACGGCGGAGAATGCGCATAGGCAATCTCCAGTTTTGGAAAAGCGGCATGCAGCTTAGTGCTCAGCGTGGCCAGCGTTTGCTCACTGGAGCCGTACAGCCCAATCTTGACGCCATGTGCCTGAGCCTCGCCACACAGTCGCCACATCGTCCCCGGGCCATCTACCCGCTGCTGCGTGGGATTGCTTTTTTTTCGCAGCGTCCAGGCAACCGGTGCACCGTCCGGCGCTGCCAAGTCAGCGCTAAGCAGAGCCATCCGGTGGCGTTCATCAAACCGCGCAGCAACGACCGAGTGCACATTACAAAAACACACGGTTCGCGACTCTTGCGCGCTTGCCCAGGACATCAAACGCGCACTGACCGCGGCCGGGTCAAGCACGTCGATTGGCACACCAACCACCAAACTGCGCTGACGTGCTGGCAAATCAACAGCAGGCCTTGCCTGCACACCCATTCGTACGTGTGCGTATGCCTCGCCCAAGGCACGGTAATTGGCATAGGCTTGAATTAAAACTTTGCCAGGCTGGTAGGCCTCGACTGCTGCTTGGGTTGGCGCGCCGCGCCACTGATTGGCATGATCGAGCACATCGGCAAGGGCAACTGCCAATGCATCTTCGCTGCGTGAATTCGCAATTGCGCCATTCACACCCGGCAGCACAACGCGGCGCACCTCGCCGACATCAGTGACAGCAGCCGGCAGGCCACACCCCAGAGCTTCCAGCAGGGCCATGGGCATGCCTTCATAAGCCGACGAAAGAGCATAGACATCAGCGGCCCTTAGCAAATCAGCGATTTCTGCTGGCGGGCGCAAGCCAACAAAATGCACAAAAGCAGTCAAACCCACTGTGGCAACATCGCGCATCAAATCTGCCCGCAACACGCCGTCGCCCACAACCAACCAAGCGACAGGACGTCCTTGCGCACGAAGCCGGGCAAAGGCGGCCAGCATCAACATCGGGTCTTTTTGGATGTCCAGCCGACCCACCGTAACAATCCATTGCGACTGCTCATCCAACTGGTAAGCCTGTGAGGCGCGCTGCCGAAGCACCTGACGCGCATCGTCATCGACACAATTAAACACATCGGCATCCACCCAGGTCGGGATGAAACGAATGTTTTTGGCCTGCAAAGGAAAGCGTTCGCGAAGGGTTTGCACACCTGATTCACGAACACACCATGCGCTTGCAAAACTCTCAAACGCAAGCCGTTCGATGGTTTTGTAAACAGCTGGCAAGCGTTTCCACAAATTGTCAGAATGGGTCGACTCAATGGTACTCGGATCGTTATGGAAATAAGCGTTTTTGGGCCGCTGGTCGGACATGAACAACAAACTGGGTTCAGGCCGATGAAAGTCAAACACATCAAAACCGCTGTACAACGCAGCACGATGCCACCAGGTGCCTAAGGAAAACCGTACCGACAGAGGGACTCTGCTGCGCCCGCCAGCGTTACCAACCGTCACGACGGGAAAAAATTTGAAATTGCGTTCACCCAAGCGGCACTGGGTCCAGCGTCCCGCTGGGCGGGCTTGCGGGTCAGTGGTCATGCCAACCAGGCTAAATTCAAGGTCAGGCGGTGCCCATTTGATCAGCCCACGCAGGAAGGTGTCTATCCCGCCCGGAACAACCCCCATCGGGTCTGCTGGATAAAAAATACGCACGTGCACCGTGGTCATCGCACACTCCAAATTTGTCTGTTGGAGGTGACTGGGCGAAACGCCACCCCACCCAAAATAACCAGCACCAGTAACATCAATGACACCGTCTTGGAAGCCAAGGTATTGGCAGTGGACGCCACCAGCAAATAAAGCAATACTGCAATGCGCATAGGCGGCGTGGCGGCTCTAAGCAAGACAAGCATCAAACAGGTGAGTCCAATCAGGAAGGGAACAAAGCCAATCACGCCGAATTGCATGAACAGGTAAATCCAGAAGTTCTCGATCGCTTCGTAGTTTGGGTCAAGCCCCATCCGCAGCGAGATGTGGTCAATCTGGGCTGGGGCGACGCCCATCCACAGGTCAATATCAGACAAATAGCCAAAGGCATCCCAGACGCGCATTCGCACGCTGGCACTGGAGTCGATCTTCAAATTGTTGAAAATTCGGCTGCCCAGGCCGGTCGCGGCAACAACCCCGATCATGCTGGTGAGCGCCAGCATCAAAGCTAGGCTTCCGCCCGTAAGTTGCAGGTAACTGACGCGACCACGCACCACACTGACCAAGACACGCCAGGCGGCGTAAGCGCCATACAGCAACACCGCAAGGACAACGCTGGTTCGCCCACCAAAAGCCAGCAGCGAGAGCATCAAAGTGCCGACAAAGACCAGCTTCCAGAATCTTGACCATGGCAGCAAAGTCACCGCAGGCAACAGCGCTGCGGTGATCAAGGCGTTGTGCAAAGGGTGACCGAGAAATGCTGACGCACGAAAGTACTCCTCGGCAACGATGTCACTGCGCCCCACATGCAAGGGGGTAAGCCGCTGGGGCGTCAGCGCCTCGCCAACGGCAAGCAGCGCATTGCAAGCCAGCAACACCAGCACCATCTGAACGATTTGGCGCTGTCGGCGGGCATCCAGCAAATCCAGCGTGAACGCCACGATTGCAGGTGTCCAAAGTGACTCGATGATGAATGCCGCACCCGATGTGCCGTGACGAAAGACCGCCCACACAAACACACCCAACATGCAGGCCAGGTAGGCCGTCAGGAGCGGCTGACGCGAAAATTGATTGCCAAGTACCCGGAGCGGATTCCCATGACTGGACAGTGCCGTGAACCAGGCCAAAAAAAGGCAATAGGTCCCAGGATGCAGTTTTGCAATCGCTGGCCCATAAGGCGCGTCGTAGGGAATACCCAGCCGCAGCAACATCGATGCAGACAAAAGCATGTACGCCGACACCGCTGTCACCAGCAGCACCCAGGCCATCGTTCGAGAGGGGGATTCGGCTCGCACGTTCCTGCCTTCAGCGACCAGCGCTCTTCAAACCAAGTGCACGTGCAGCTTCTGGCTCCAGCGTGCGCATGCCGGTCTTGTTGAGCTGTGTTGACTCTACTGCAATGCCAAAAATATCGGTGTAGTCCCAAAGGGTCCAGCCTATGCCATTGGCTTCGAGGGCACTGCGAACGTCATTGATCCAACGGTAGCGCGATGGCACATCGACATTGGCGCGAATGGCGCCAAACTCGTTACAAAACACCCGAACGCCATGGCTTTTTGCATATTGCCCGGCTGCATCGATGTCAGTAAGGATACGTTGCGGACCCCAATCCTCATTGATGTACTGCGCCATCTCCTTGGCGGCCCTGGGGTGCGGCTGGTTCAGTCGGGCCGGCGCTGCAGCCTGAAACTGCGACGGATACCGCACGCCACGGTACAGGCCAGCGGTGGTGTAGCGGGTGTCGAGCCAATGGGCCCCTTGGTGGGTAAACAGAAAAGGATCGTAGTAATGAAAGACATATCCTACCGCTGGGTCTTGGACCAAAGGCTGGCGAACCAGCCCTTTCAAGCTCCCCCCTTCATTGCCACTGAGGAGCACCAAGTGTCGCGGTGCATGGGCGCGCAGAGCCTGCAACAAACGCCGTCGCAGTCCAGGCCAGCGCGACGCATGCCAACCGTAATATTGCGGCTCGTTGAAGAGCTCAAATGCAACGCGCGCCGCTGGCAGGTCAGCAAACGCGCGCGCCAATTGAGACCAAAGGTTTACCAAAGCTTCTTCAGCTGCCGTGTTGTTTTCGATGTGCTGCTTGGTAGCAGGCTCCAGGTGCAAGTCGACCACGACGTCTAAGCCAGCAACCAGTGCTTGCTCAATGGCCAGCCGCAAAGCGGGCAAGAAGCGCAGCATTGAACCGGGCTCAGCACGCCAACCGCCTACGACGGGGTCGACCGGGATGCGCACATGATCCAGACCCAATTGCTGAAGCATGCGCAGTTCATTCAAAGCAACAGCTTGCCCCTGCTCGTATTCAAACCAGTGCGTAAGGTTGATACCGCGTTGCAACTTCGGCACAGCAGGAGCCGTTTCGGCCAATGTCGCAACCCCCGAAAGTGCACCCACCAGTGCAGTGCTTGCGCCGGCAAGACAACGCAAGGCAGCTCGGCGGTCAACACTTTGTTTGACGCGCCAGAACGGGTGGGTAGAAATCACGGCTTGGCCTCAGGTATGGCAGCCAGCATGGGCAAGCCCAACCGACGCTCTACCTGGGCAGGGGTTAAAAAGGTGTCGCGCAGCAAAGCGCTGAGGAAAGCCGTCAACAGCGCCGCGCACAAACTTAAAAAGAGGCCCACCATCAAAATTACCGGCTGCATCGACTTGCCCTCCAGCGGCACCACCGGCGCCTGAACGATGCTCACGTTTGAGCGACGTTTGCGATCAAGCTCTTCAAGAGCTTGTTCATCCCGTAGGCGCTTGGCCGCCGCATCGTAGTTAACCTCGGCAAAACGGCGCTCGCGCTCAAGCGCAGGGAGCTCAATTTCGGTGGCCGCAAAAGCAGCAAGACGTTTGTCAATGGCGGTTTGTTGGTTGACCAAGGTCGATTTACCTGCGCGCGCCTGCTCGACATCAGCCAAAGTACGCAGCAAGTCAGACTCGACGACATCACGTGCTGGGCTGCGCCCAGTCCGCACCGTTTTGGTTGGTTTTGCCTCCAGATCATGAATGAACGCGTTGGCCTGTGCAATGTCCGCCCGAACGTCTTGCACAGTCAAATTATTGTCTTGAAATTTGTCACTCAAGTCGCGCTCTTTCAACTTCAAATCCAGCAACAATTTGCGCGCGCTCTCCAAGGCATCGCTACGCTGCGTCTCGCTTGTCAGCGTCACATCGCCCAGCAAGCCGGTAAGGCTGTCTCTGAGTGATGACGAACGGGCATTTGCCTGCGCCAGCGCCAGCGCCGTGTCAGCCTGACGCAACTCAAGGGCGTTTCGCTGTGCCAGCAGCAGGCTTTGTTCTTCACCAAACGCCCGAATATTACGTTGACTCTTCAGCGCCGCCAGTTTGGCCTCGGCCGCATTGAGTTGCAGGGTGCGGGTCACAAAATCGGCCTCGGCCGTGCCGTAGGCAGCCGACGCAAAAATGAGGCTGCGCCGCTGCAAATAAGCGTCAATCACCTGGTTCAACACTTTGGCCGCGAGCTCGGGGTTGCCATGGGTGAAGCTGACTTGCATCAGGTTGGAGCCCTTCAGTAACTCGGCGTCTAGCGCGCGCTCAAACGCAAGCAGCGCTGTATTGCGCTGCTTGCCCGGGTCTGTGGCATCAATGCCTGGGTAAACCTGAGCAACCCCCAACTTGTCCAGCACACTCATCTTGATTTCGCGGCTGGTCAGTATCTTGGCCTCGGCCAACAAGGTCTGCTCCCGGTCATAGGCAATGGGCGTGCCCGTGTTGGTGTCGCCAACTTCAGGCGTGTAGACATACTCGCGGCCCAGTCTGAGCAGCAAGGCAGCATCAGAGGTGTATTTTTTTGATGGCACAAAAGACACCACCACTGTTAACGCAAAACACAACAGAAAGGCACTGCCAATACGCCTGCTGTCCTTGAAAAATACCGTTAATACCTCCAACAACGCTGTACCTTGGTGCTCATAGGCTGGTGCATTCACAAAGCCCACTGGATCAAGACGAGTTGTCATTGAATCGCCCCGTTCTTGTTGATCGTGTAACTGAACCCCAGGCTGAACGGCAAGACGCGCTTGATGTATTGGTCGACCCACAGGCCAAGATCGGCAATGCCACTGCGCGGCACGACTACCACGTCGTAGGCTTGCAACAACACATCCTGCGACAAATCGGTCCCATTCATGGCCGCAGCAAGGTCAACCCGCAAGACAACGCGGGCACCAGCTTCCCCGCGGCGCAGCACAATCACATCACGGGGCTGAGCACTGTCCTTCAGGCCTTCTGCCACTGTCACGGCCTGCAACGCTGTGAGTGGCCCGCGCAAAGGCTGGACCCCTGGGCGAATCACCTCGCCGCCAACAAAAACCCGTTGTGCAGAGCCACTTTGAACATTAACGATCACCTGGGGACGGCGCACATGAACCGCCATCAGCCGCTCAACTCGCTCGGTCAACCCAGACATCGTCAGGCCATCGACCTCCAGTTCGCCGACCAGTGGCAATGACACCCGTCCGTCGGCACGCACGGTGACTACGGTATTGAGCTCTGGCAGATAGAAAAACCGAAAGCTCAATTCGTCGTTGATGCTGACACGATAGACCGGCTCCGTGGGCGATGGCAACGCCTCAGAGGCCCACACACTCGACACCACAGCCAATATGAACGCCAGAGGAAACCAAAGAAAATGTCGCAAAAAATACATGCTGGGTGGGTGCTGGAGTATTGAATTTCAGTCGGGCAAATTTATAGAAATTGGCTTAGATGTATCTAAATGTTAACTTATGGGCATGGCGCAATCAAAACCCCAACCTCCAAGAAAATGCCACATCGCGTGATGTAACTAACGAATCATCCAGCTACTTATCTTGATGCGGCAAGCGGCCGTGTCGAAGCGCCGTGTCTGTCAGTTCTTCCGGGACGGGCAACAAGATCAGCGCATTGAAATCGTGCCGGTGTCAAATTAAGTTGTGTGTGCACATATGCCAATAGAAGCAGCCAATATAAATATTATTTAAATAGCATATTACGCTTACTTTATAAGGGCTACAGCCTAATTAGCCATATATTTCCGTGACTAACACCCGGCCTCAAAATGCATCGCGCAGCCGGTGGTACAGCATGCCAAGCACCAAACTTGGCGTGCGCAGCCAAGGTCCACCCGGAAAACTTCGGTGCTGCAATTTGGCAAACAGATCAAATCGTTCTGCCTGACCCGCCACCGCTTGTGCCACGAGTTGCCCGGCCAGGCCGGTGAGCGCCACACCGTGGCCGCTGAAACCCTGCAGGTAATACACATTGCTGCCAAGCCGCCCAAAATCAGGCGCGCGGTTCATGCTGATGTCGACAAAACCGCCCCAGACGTGGTCCACCGGAACATTTTTCAGCTGCGGAAAAATCGCCCCCATGCGTTGTGCCATCACGGCCTTGAGGTTTGGCGGCGTGCGCGTGGAGTAGCTCACTCGTCCACCAAACAACATGCGGTGATCGGCACTAAAGCGGAAGTAATCCAGGATGAAATTGTTGTCACACACAGCCGCGTTGCTAGGGATCAGTTGCCGGCACAACGCCTCAGACAAGGGTGCCGTGCTGATCATGTAAGTACCCACCGGCATGATGCGCGGTGTCAGTTCAGGCGCTACTTTCGGGCCGTATTCCGGCAAGGTGCAGTTGCCCGCCAACACGGCAAACCTGGCGCTGACGCTGCCCTGTGTGGTGCGTGCCCTCACCAGGGTGCCCCGCTCCAGCGCGGTCACGGCAGATTTCTCGTAAATTTTCACCCCCAACGACTGCGCCGCCCGCACCAGCCCCAGACCATATTTAAGTGGATGCAAATGCCCTGAGACGGGCTCGAACGCCGCTGCGCAGTAACGCGGGCTCTGAATATAGCGCTGCACCTCAGCACCATTGACAAAGTCATGGGCGAAGCCATGGTCGCGCTGCATGGCCTCGCAATCTTGTGCCAATGCACGGGCCTTGCGCGGTGAATCAGCCACATACAGGTAACCTTTGACGTGGTCGCAGGCTATGTCAAACTCACGAATGCGCTCAGCAATCAGGTCGATCGACTGCATCGACATGTCCCACGCCAAACGCGCTGCAGCTTTACCCAGTTGTTGCTCAAACGGTGCCTGCCCGCTGGCAAACCCGGCAATCGCCTGGCCACCGTTGCGCCCGGATGCGCCACTGCAGACCCGGTCAGCCTCTAGTACCACCACCTCGTAGCCGCGCCGCGCGAGTTCAATCGCGGCCGACAAACCGGCATAACCTGCGCCAACCACCAGCACATCAGCTTGAACGTCACCCTGCAAAGGGGCTCCGAGTTCCGGGCGCTGCACGCTGGCCTCGTAGTAACTTGTTTGATTAAGTTGGGTGTCTGAGTCAAGAAGCATGGACGGCTCCAGTGGATTCATTTATTCATTGGGCAACGATGCAGGTGCGCACTGGACATAGGCAAATCGTCAGAGCGTCATCGTGGTTCCCAATTTGATTTGTTGCTGCCATGGTAACCCTGTGCCAGTGCGCCAGTTTGACGGCGCAAAGGGTGTCATTGCGCGCTAGCCGTAGGCAAGCTGCAGGCCTGTTTCAGGCATGATGCAAGCCGTGAAAAACTCAAACGCCACACCTTGAACCAAGCCGCTGCGCCCGACACACCTGCCCCGCCACGCTGGCTGGCTTATTTTCTATTGGGCTTAAGCATGGCGCTGGTTGGCAGCTATGTGGCCTTGAGCAAGCCGCTGGTGGCAGCGCTGCCAGTGTTTTTGCTGGCGTGGCTGCGTTTTGGCATGGGGGCTTTAGCCATGCCGCACTGGTTACGCAAACCCATCAGCGAGCCGCCCATGAGCAGTGGCACCAAGCGACTGATCTTTTTGGAGTCTTTTTTAGGCAATTTCTTGTTCACCGTGTGCATGCTGTTTGGCGTGAGCCTGACCACGGCGGTGTCGGCGGGTGTCATCATGGCGGCGATTCCAACCATGGTGGCGCTTTTGAGTTGGGTGTTTTTGCGCGAGCGCATTGGCCTTCGGGTGTGG
>NZ_JAQTXM010000010.1:48039-139426 GCF_028688795.1 Rhodoferax sp.
CTGCCATTGGTCTCGCGGTGCTTGGCATTGCGCTTTTTTCGCTATCAAAACAAGAGCTATCTACGCATACGGATAAAGGGATAGAGGCTGATTTATCTTATAAATATGGCTGGCTTGGCAATTTGCTGGTGTTTGGCGCGGTGGTGTGTGAGGCGTCTTATGCCGTCATTGGCAAGAAGCTCACCGGTAGTTTGTCACCCAAGCGCATCACCGCCCTGATCAATTTGTGGGGCTTGGCCTTGATGACGCCATTTGGGCTTTATGCGGCGTGGTCGTTTGACTTTGGCACGGTCACACCAGGCATCTGGCTGCTGCTGGTGTTTTATGCGCTGGCCGCCAGCGTGTGGACAGTCTGGCTTTGGATGACGGGTCTGAAGGCCGTGCCAGCTGCCCGCGCCGGGGTGTTCACGGTGATGCTGCCAATTTCAGCCGCTGCCGTGGGTGTAGGTGTATTGGGTGAAACCCTCAACACCATGCAGGTGCTGGCGTTTGGCCTGTGCCTGGCCGGTGTGCTGCTGGCCACCCTGCCCGGCCAAAAAAGCCTTAGCCCAGGCGCTTAGCGCTCACCACCATGCCATCCGCATCGGCGTACAACCACTCGCCTGGATTGACCCAGACGCCCTGAATTTGCACTGCCAAGTCTTTCAAACCCTGGTTCTGCTTTTCAGTGGGCAAGGGCATACTGGCCAGGGCACGAATGCCGACGTCCAGTACAGCCAGTTCGCCAACATCGCGCACGCAACCGTCAATCACCACGCCGGCCCAGCCATTTCTTGCGGCAGCGGCACCCAGGTTACCGCCCAAAAGCGCCCGGCGCAATGAGCCCGCGCCGTCAACCACCAAGACCTTGGCGACCCGCCCGGCAGGCGTCTCGTCATAACCGCACGAATCTACCGCCGCCTTGACCAGCGAGTTGTCTTCAAAGCACTTCACCGTGACCACCGGTCCACAGAAAGCCTGGCGTGCACCATAGTCCTTGAACACAGGGGGCAACACCCGAAATAGCTCAGGCGAGTCATTTTTATGGGCATCACACAAGTCACAAGTGGCAAAGCTAGAGGTCATGAAAATCATCCTTTGTTGTTCATATTCATCAGAAAATTGTAAAAGCTCTCACCAAGGCGCAAAAAACAAGCCCTTCCCCAGTGAAATTAGCGTCTGCCCCCTTGGAAACGCGCTATTTCTCCAGTAGCATTCGCTCCAACCAGCCTAGAGTGTGAGCTGGCGATTCACTAAACTTGAAAAGGACAATTCATTATGGCAACTGCGAAAAAAGCGCCAGCGAAGAAAGTGGCTCCTGTCACGACAGCGGCACCGGCCAAAAAGGCCGCACCAGTGAAAGCTGCTGCCCCCGCAAAGAAGGTCGCTGTGAAAGCGGCTGCGCCGGCCAAGAAAGCCGCTCCAGCCAAAGCTGCTGCACCAGCTAAAAAAGTTGCTGCAAAAAAAGCACCGGCTGTCAAACGCACAGCAAACGCCGCTTTCATGAAAGCCTTGACACCCAGCGCAGCCTTGGCTGCCGTGGTCGGTGTGGGCCCCCTGCCGCGCACTGAAGTGGTCAAGCAATTGTGGGTCTACATCAAGAAGCACAAACTGCAAGACAGCGTCAACAAGCGCCTGATCAATGCCGATGCCAAACTGAAAGAAGTGTTTGGCAAGCTGCAAGTCAGCATGTTTGAAATGGCTGGCCTGATCGGCAAACACCTGAAGTAATTTCTTCCAAGCTCCCGTCTGAAAGGCCGACACTTGTCGGCCTTTTTGTTTGTGGCATCATTCCACGCACTGCACAAAACAACTCCTTACAAATGCTGCGTTTCCTGCTAACCCGTTTTAGCCTCATCATTCCGACCTTCATCGGCATGACCCTGGTGGCTTTCTTCCTGATTCGCATGGTGCCGGGCGACCCCATCGAAACCCTGGCCGGTGAACGAGGCATTGATGCCACACGCCACGCAGAGTTGCTCAAGGCCTATGGCCTGGACCGCCCGGTGATGGTGCAATACGGCATCTACATTGGCCGCGTACTGCAAGGCGACCTGGGCAAATCCATCATTACCCATGAGCCAGTGCTCAATGAATTCATGGCGCTGTTTCCGGCCACCATTGAACTGGCCTTGTGCGCCATTCTTTTCGCACTGATCATTGGCATACCGGCTGGCATTCTGGCCGCAGTCAAGCGCAACACCATCCTGGACCACGGCGTGATGGGCGTGTCGCTCACCGGCTATTCCATGCCTATTTTCTGGTGGGGTTTGCTGCTGATTTTGCTGTTCTCGGTGCAACTGGATTTAACACCGGTATCAGGTCGCATTTCGGTGCAATACTTCATTGAACCTGTCACCGGTTTTCTGCTGATTGACACTTGGCTTGCCGGTGACAAGGACGCCTTTTGGTCAACCGTCACACACCTGATTTTGCCCACCATCGTGCTGGGCACCAACCCGCTGGCCGTCATTGCCCGCATGACACGTTCGGCCATGCTCGAAGTTCTGGGCGAAGACTACATTCGTACCGCGCGTGCCAAGGGCTTGTCGAATTTTCGCGTGGTGGCATTGCACGCGCTGCGCAACGCGCTCATTCCGGTGATCACAGTCATTGGCCTGCAGGTCGGTGTGCTGTTCACCGGGGCCATCCTGACCGAAACCATTTTTTCATGGCCGGGCGTTGGCAAATGGATGATCGAGGCCATTGGCCGGCGCGACTATCCGGTCTTGCAAGGCGGCATGTTGCTGCTGGGCGGCATGGTCATGATCGTCAATCTGTTGGTTGACGTGACCTACGGCATCATCAACCCACGCATCCGGCATTAAAGGCTCAACACATGGCGACCCTTGCCGAATCATCTGCATCCAGCGAACACCAACATCCCCTGCGCGAGTTCTGGGATTATTTTTCAACCAATAAAGGCGCAGTAGCTGGCCTGATCATTGTGCTGCTGGTGTTGCTGATGGCAGCCTTGGCGCCCTGGATTGCCCCCTACGCGCCCAACGACACCAACCCCAGCGTGTTCCTGACGCCCCCGGCGTGGCAGGCGGGCGGCTCCAGCGCGCACTGGCTGGGCACCGACGCGATTGGCCGCGATATTTTGTCGCGCCTGATTCACGGTGCGCGCCTGTCCTTGGCGATCGGCCTGGCGGTGGTGGCACTTTCCGTGGTCTTGGGCACCGTGTTGGGCCTGACTGCTGGTTATTTCCGCGGCATTTTTGAAGTAGCCGTGATGCGCCTGATGGACATCATCCTGACCCTGCCCAGCCTGCTGCTGGCCATTGTCATTGTGGCCATTCTGGGCCCGGGGTTGATGAACGCCATGCTGGCCGTGGCGGTGGTGGTGCTGCCGCATTACGTGCGCATCACACGCGCGGCGGTCATCACCGAAATGAGCCGCGACTACGTTACCGCTGCGCGCATGAACGGCGCCGGCCATCTGCGCCTGATGTTCAACGAGGTTCTGCCCAATTGCGCCGCCCCACTCATTGTGCAGGCCTCGCTGGGTATTTCGGCGGCCATTCTGGATGCCGCCGCCCTGGGCTTTCTGGGCCTGGGTGCGCAGCCGCCCTCACCAGAATGGGGAACCATGCTGGCAGATGCGCGCGAATTTGTTTTGCGTGCTTGGTGGGTGGTGACCTTCCCCGGTTTGGCTATTTTGATCACGGTGCTGGCTTTTAACCTGCTGGGTGATGGCCTGCGCGACGCGTTTGACCCCAAGCTCAAACGCTAAAAAAGTATTTTTATGGCTCTGCTTGAAATAGAAAACCTCTCAGTTCAATTTCCGTCCAAGACTGCCGTGATGCACGCGGTAGACGGCGTCAGCTTGTCGCTTGACGCCGGTGAGGTGCTGGGTATTGTGGGCGAATCCGGCTCGGGAAAAAGCGTCACCATGATGGCGCTGATGGGATTGGTGTCCTTCCCGGGTGTGGTCACGGCTGACAAATTGCGCTTCGACGGGCATGACCTGCTCAGGCTCTCTGGCAGCGCGCGCAACAAGCTCATTGGCAAAGACGTGGCCATGATTTTTCAGGACCCCACCACCAGCCTGAACCCCTGCTTTACCGTCGGATTTCAGCTGGCTGAAGCGCTCAAGCTGCACTTGGGGATGGACAGCAAGGCAGCCCGCAAGCGCTCGATTGAACTGCTGGAGCAAGTGGGCATTCCCGCCCCAGAGAGCCGCCTGAACGTGTTTCCACACCAGATGTCAGGTGGCATGAACCAGCGCGTGATGATTGCCATGGCCATTTCCTGCAAGCCCAAACTGTTGATTGCCGACGAGCCCACCACCGCACTCGACGTGACGATTCAGGCGCAAATCCTCGACCTGCTGCGCACCCTGCAAAAAGACCTTGACATGGCGTTGGTGCTGATCACCCACAACATGGGCGTGGTGAGCGAGATGGCGCAGCGCGTGGCCGTGATGTACGCCGGGCAGATCATGGAAGAGCGCAGCGCCCATGACATTTTTGATGCGCCGCAACACCCCTACACCGAAGCCCTGATGGCCGCCATGCCCGAGCGGAGCGAAGGCGCCAGCCGCCTGGCCACCATTCCTGGCATGGTGCCCGGCCTGTATGACCGCCCCAGTGGCTGCCTTTTTGCACCGCGCTGCACTTACGCCAACAACCACTGCCGGGCAGACCGCCCGGCCTTGCGCGAGTGGCAAAGCGGCATGGTGCGCTGCCACTACCCACTGCTCCCTCTGACGGATACGCCTGAAACACCTGGCCTGGCTGCCCCGTTTCAAGGAGCCGCTTTATGAGCCCAAGCAATTCAAACCAAGCACCCATCACTGAACCCGTGGTGGTGGCGCGTGACCTGAAACAGGTCTACAAAATCAGCCGGGGCTTTCTGCACCCGGCGGACCATCTGCAGGCGGTCAGCGGTGTGTCATTCAGCGTGCAGCCAGGCAAAACACTGGCAGTGGTGGGCGAATCCGGCTGTGGCAAATCGACCCTCGCGCGCATGGTGTCGCTGATTGAGGTGCCTAGCTCAGGCGAGTTGTCCCTGGCAGGTGTGGATGTGGTCAAAGCCAGCACGCAAGAGCGTCACGCTTTGCGGCGCACGGTGCAACTGGTGTTTCAGAACCCGTTTGGTTCGCTCAACCCACGCAAGAAAATCGGTGCCATTTTGGCGTCTCCGCTGGAGATCAACACCAACTTGAATGCCGAGCAGCGCGCCACCCAGGCCCGCGCGATGCTGGCCCTGGTGGGCTTGCGCCCAGAACACTACGACCGCTACCCGCACATGTTTTCAGGCGGCCAGCGCCAGCGTATTGCGATTGCCCGTGCCCTGATGCTCAAACCGGCCCTGATCGTGGCCGACGAGCCGGTGTCGGCGCTGGATGTGTCCGTTCAAGCCCAGGTGCTCAATCTGCTGGCAGACCTGCAGCAAGAGCTGGGGCTGGCTTACCTGTTTATCTCGCATGACCTGGGTGTGGTACGCCACATCGCCCATGATGTGCTGGTGATGTACCTAGGCCACGCGGTGGAGCAAGGCGAGAAAAAAACCATTTTTGCGCAGCCCCTGCACCCCTACACCCAAGCGCTGCTGGCCTCGACACCTGGCATTGTGGGCACTGGTGCTGCCAAAAAGCGCATCGTGCTCACCGGCGAACTCCCCTCGCCCCTGAACCCGCCCAGCGGCTGCGTGTTTTCAACCCGCTGCCCACACGTCACAGCCCAATGCACCAGCGAGCGCCCGCTATTGCGCACGCTGGCTGGCAGGCAAGTTGCTTGCCATTTGGCTGAACAATTTGTTTAATTTGATGTCTTTGGACTTACAAAAAATGGTCCCAGCTAGGCACACCGCCGAAGGCAGTACGCTTTGTACGACAAGGCGGTGCAACGACGCTGGGACAGTTTTTGTCAGTCCTCCCGCTGCAGCGCAGCATTAACCTGTAAGGAGTCGATAAGATGACTTTTCTGAAATCAAAGCGCGCGTTCACCCTGAAGCGAACTGCCATGTGTGCACTGGCATTGCCGGCACTGCTGGCCATGAGCCAAGCGGGTGCAAAAACGCTGGTGTACTGCTCCGAAGGCAGCCCGGAAAACTTCTACCCTGGCATCAATACCACCGGCACGTCATTTGATGCAGGCGTGCAAATTTACGATACTCCGGTGCAGTTCGAGCGCGGCGGTACAAAGGTGTTGCCTGCGCTAGCCTCCAGCTGGGACATCTCCAAAGACGGCAAGGAATACACCTTTCACCTGCGCAAAGGCGTGAAGTTTCACAGCAACAAAAACTTCACCCCCACCCGCGACTTCAATGCCGACGATTTCATCTTTTCGATCGAGCGCCAGTGGAAAAAAGAAGACCCATACTTCAAGGTCACCAGCTCTAACCACTCGTACTTTGACGACATGGCCATGCCTAAACTGCTCAAGTCGGTGGACAAGGTCGATGAATACACCGTCAAGATCACACTGAACGCACCAGAAGCGCCTTTCCTGGCCAACATGGCCATGCCCCACAACGGAGTGCAATCCAAGGAATACGCCATTGCCATGCTGAAAGCTGGCACACCTGAAAAAATTGACCAGGAGCCATTGGGCACTGGGCCATTCACTTTGGTGCAATACCAAAAAGATGCCCTGATCCGCTACAAAGCCTTCCCACAATACTGGGCTGGCAAGGCCAAGATTGACGACCTGGTGTTTGCCATCACCCCCGATGCTTCAGTGCGCTGGGCCAAGCTGCAAAAGGGTGAGTGCCATGTCATGCCCTACCCCAACCCAGCTGACGTCCCTGCCATGCGCAAGGATGCCAAGGTCACAGTGCTGGAGCAACCCGGTCTGAACGTGGGTTACCTGGCCTACAACACCACCAAGAAGCCATTCGACGACGTGCGTGTGCGCAAGGCCGTGAACATGGCCATCAACAAAAAAGCGATCGTGGACGCGGTTTACTTGGGAACGGGCATTCCCGCCACCAACCCGATTCCACCCACCATGTGGTCATACAACAAAAGCATCAAGGACGACGCTTTCAACCCTGAAGAGGCCAAGAAACTGCTGGCCGCTGCTGGCCTGAAAGACGGCTTCACCACGGACCTGTGGGCCATGCCGGTGCAGCGCCCTTACAACCCCAACGCCAAACGCATTGCCGAACTGATGCAGGCCGACTTGGCCAAAGTCGGTATCAAGGCCGAGATCAAGAGTTTTGAATGGGGCGAATACCGCAAGCGCATGCAAGCCGGTGAGCACCAAATGGGTATGCTGGGCTGGACCGGTGACAACGGTGACCCTGACAACTTCCTGAACACCTTGCTGGGTTGCGCATCATCCAAGACCAATGGATCCAACGTGGCCAAGTTTTGCTACCAGCCGTTTGAAGACCTGATCCAGAAAGCCAAGGTGACCTCCAACCAGGCTGAGCGCACCAAGCTCTATGAACAAGCCCAGGTGATCTTCAAACAGCAAGCGCCGTGGTTCACCATTGCCCACGCCGTGGCGCTGAAACCGGTGCGCAAAGAAGTGACTGACTTCAAAATCAGCCCCTTTGGCACCCACGTGTTCTACGGCGTGGACATCGCCAAATAAGCAGACGCATGCGGGCTCGCCCCGCATTCATGCGCTTCAAAAAAGTCAGCATTCGCTGGCTTTTTTGCGTTGAACTGCTAGCGAGGTGATGCCGCCAGCAAAGTGCAAGGTCAAGCCAATTTGGCTGTCTTGACAACGGGTTTGAGAGTGCGCTGGCCGACCCCCAGCGCCGCCACCACACTCAGCAGCAGAACCGCTCCAGCGCCAATAAGCGTGGCGCTGTACCAGCCGCGATCCATGAACGCACCAAACACCAGCGGTGAGATGGCAAAACCGGTGTCAAGCCCCGAATACACCAACCCATAGACCCGCCCGGTAGCCCCTTTGGGTGTGGCTTTCTTGATCATCATGTCGCGCGACGGCCCGCCAACGCCCACCGCAAACCCGGTTGCCGCCAGCACCACCATGGTCAGTGTGGCCCCAAAAATTCCGGTACCGCACAGTGCCAGCAAAACAGCTGCAGCCGCCATCGACAGCGCCACCACACGGTCGCTGTGGCGTGCGCTGGAGGCCACAAAGCCCCCCACAAACACGCCAACTGCGCCACACAACATGTAAGCCGTGAGGGTCAGAGTGGCCGACTCAAAAGAGATACCGTGCATGGCTTTCAAAATCGACACCGAGAAACTTTGCACCACCGCCAGCGTCATGGTCGAGAGCAAAAAAAACGCAAAACACCACCACACCACCGGCAGCTTCATGAACGCCATGCTGTGCTCAGCCGGGGTGTCGGGGTGCTGAACGGCAACCTGTGTGCTGAGCTTGTCGCGGTTCACTACCAGCAGTGCCAACACCAGCACGAAAACCACCGCTGCCGCCAGATAAGCCGTACGCCAACTGCTCATGGCCGTGATGCCAACAAAAAACACCGGTGCCGCCGCCCAGCCCAAGTTGCCAGTGAGCCCATGGGCGCTGAAGGCGTGGCCCAGCCGTGCCGGCGACACCCGCTGGTTCAAAATCGTGAAGTCCACCGGGTGAAACGTGGCGTTAGCCAGACCCGCCAGCGCCGCCACCATCACCAGCCCGCTGTAACTGGTGATGGTTGATGCCAGCAGCGCCGCCAACGCAAACAGGCTCAACGCCCCAAACAACATGGGTCGTGCACCAATCTTGTCCACCACAAACCCAGCCGAGGCCTGCCCCAGCCCGGACACCACAAAAAATACGCTCATCAACGCACCCAGTTGCGAAAAGCTCAAGCCGAATTCCACCATGAACACGGGAAACAGCGGCGGCAGCAGCAAATGCCCAAAGTGTGATGCGGCATGGGCCAGGCCCACCAAAGCAATGATGCTGGCATCCTGCTTGAGGGGCACAGGGGCGACGGAGGGATGAAAAGTGGTGCTCGACATGCGCTGATTGTCGGGGAACTGCCGCGCACCGGCGCGAATAGGCTTGCTCCAAAAAATCCTGAAAATGCGCAAAGCCCAGGCCATCAAGATACCCCGGCCAAACAGACGTCGCCACAACGCCTTAAAGTTTGTAAGCTTGTCCCCCTCACTTCAGGAGAACAGACCATGACCACAGGAACAGTGCGCCTTCACAGAGTGCTGCGTGCCACATCAGAAAAAATTTACAGAGCCTTCTTGCACCCGGACGCCATGTCGAAATGGATTGCACCCTACGGATTCACCTGCAAAGTGCACCACATGGACGCAAGGGTGGGCGGCACTTTCCGGATGACATTTGAAAACTTTTCCACTGGACAGGCGCACGCCTTCGGTGGCGAATACCTTGAACTCGTGCCCGGAGAGCGCCTGCGCTACAGCGACAAATTTGACGACCCCAACCTGCCAGGCGAGATGCAGGTGACGATTTCCATTAAACCCGTGTCATGTGGGTCAGAGCTGTCGATTGTGCAAGAAGGCATCCCAGAACCCATTCCGCTGGAAATGTGTTACCTCGGCTGGCAAGAGTCGCTCTTGCAACTGGCCAATCTGGTCGAGCCAAATATCACAGGCTAGAGCATTTGTGAAGGGAAGCCACCGAGCTGCCAAAGCGGCCCGGTGGCTGGTTCACACATCAGATTGCTATCAAGTAAGAAGCTTCTCACGCTTATTCCATATGGCCTAGATGCCTAAAAGACTCTCAATTAAAGCTGAACTGCCCCGGCGCCTTGATCGGATCTACACCGACATGGATGATCGATTTGGGCGGAAACTTGCCTTCCAGCAACAGTTTTGAGAGCGGGTTTTCCAGCCGCTGCTGAATGGCACGCTTCAACGGCCGAGCCCCAAACACCGGGTCAAACCCCACCTTGGCCAACTCGGCCACAGCAGCGTCGGTGACCTCCAGCGTCAGGTCCATGTGCGCTAGTCGCGCCGTCAACACTGCCAGCTGAATCTTGGCAATGTCGGCAATGTGGCTGGCGTCCAAGCTGTGGAACACCACAGTTTCGTCAATGCGGTTCAAAAACTCGGGGCGAAAATGGTTTTTAAGCTCGTCGGTCACCGCGTCTTTCACGTCTTCATAGGGCTGGCCAACCATGTTCTGAATCATCTGCGAGCCGATGTTGCTGGTCATCACAATCACCGTGTTTTTAAAATCCACGGTCCGGCCCTGCCCGTCGGTCAGGCGGCCGTCGTCCAGCACTTGCAACAGCACGTTGAACACGTCAGGGTGGGCTTTTTCCACCTCATCAAGCAGCAACACGCTGTAAGGCTTGCGGCGCACGGCTTCCGTCAGGTAGCCGCCTTCTTCATAGCCGACATAACCCGGAGGCGCACCAATCAAACGCGCCACGCTGTGCTTTTCCATGAACTCGCTCATGTCGATGCGCACCAAGTGGTCCTCGGAATCAAACAAGAACCCTGCCAGCGCCTTGCACAGCTCTGTTTTGCCGACGCCCGTAGGGCCAAGGAACAGGAAGGAGCCAGTCGGACGGTCCGGGTCGGACAGGCCGGAACGTGAACGGCGAATAGCGTTGGCCACCGCGCCAATGGCTTCATCCTGACCCACCACACGCTGGTGCAGTTTGGCTTCCATTTGCAACAACTTGTCGCGCTCGCCCTGCATCATTTTGCTCACCGGAATGCCAGTGGCACGGCTCACCACCTCGGCAATTTCCTCAGCACCCACCTGAGTGCGCAGCAGGCGCGGTGCGGCACCCTCGGTACGGTTGGTTTCCTTGTCCTGGGCTTCTTTCAAACGTTTTTCCAAATCAGGCAGCTTGCCGTATTGCAACTCGGCCACCTTGTTGAAGTCGCCCTTGCGGGTGAATTCCTCGATCTGGAACTTAAGCTTGTCTATTTGCTCACGCAGGTCACCACTGCCTTGGGCACTGGCTTTTTCGGCTTTCCAGATTTCATCAAAATTGGCGATCTCTTTTTCTAGCGAGGTGATTTCGTCGTTGATCAGTTCCAGACGCTTGCGCGAAGCCTCGTCCTTTTCCTTTTTCACCGCTTCACGCTCGATGAGCAATTGAATTTTCCGGCGGTCTAGCTTGTCCATGACTTCGGGCTTGGAGTCCATCTCGATCTTGACCTTGCTGGCGGCCTCGTCGATCAAGTCAATTGCCTTGTCCGGCAGAAAACGATCGGTGATGTAGCGGTGGCTCAACTCGGCGGCGGCAACGATGGCCGGATCGGTGATGTCCACATTGTGGTGTTTTTCGTATCGTTCTTTCAGGCCGCGCAAGATCGCAATGGTGGCCTCCACAGTAGGTTCACCCACCAGAATCTTCTGGAAGCGGCGCTCAAGGGCCGCATCCTTTTCAATGTACTTACGGTATTCATCCAGCGTGGTCGCACCCACACAGTGCAACTCGCCCCGCGCCAAAGCGGGTTTCAGCATGTTGCCCGCATCCATGGCGCCTTCAGCTTTGCCAGCGCCGACCATCGTATGGAGTTCGTCAATGAACACAATGGTCTGACCCTCGTCTTTGGCCAAGTCTTTAAGCACGTTTTTCAGCCGCTCTTCAAACTCGCCGCGGAACTTGGCACCCGCCAAAAGCGAGGCCATATCGAGCGAAAGCACCCGTTTGCCTTTGAGCGACTCGGGCACTTCGCCCGCCACAATGCGCTGGGCTAAGCCTTCCACAATGGCGGTCTTGCCAACACCGGGCTCGCCAATCAACACAGGGTTGTTTTTGGTGCGGCGCTGCAGCACCTGAATGGCACGGCGGATTTCGTCGTCACGGCCAATCACGGGGTCAAGTTTGCCCATGCGGGCGCGTTCGGTCAGGTCAATGCAGTATTTTTTGAGCGATTCACGCTGGTCTTCGGCATCCGCGCTGTCCACGTTCTGGCCGCCACGCACCGCATCGATGGCGGATTCCATGCTCTTGCGGGTCAGTCCGTTGGCGCGAGCGAGATTGCCGATTTCCAACTTGCTGTCGGACAGCGCGAGCAAAAACAACTCAGCCGCCACAAACTTGTCACCGCGTTTGATGGCTTCCTTCTCAGACGCTTGCAGCAACGACACCATGTCGCGCCCCACTTGCACCTGCTCTTGGCCGATGACTTGCGGCAGCCTTTTTACAGCAGCCTCGGCTGCAGCCAACAAACCCGGCACATTGACACCAGCGCGTTGCAACAGCGCTTTGGGTCCATCTTCCTGCTTGAGCATGGCCACCAGCATGTGGGCTGGCTCAATGTAGGCGTGGTCCTGCCCCAGCGCCAGGGACTGGGCATCGCCCAGGGCTTCTTGAAATTTGGTGGTGAATTTATCGGCACGCATGACACACTCCAAAAGATTTTTGAACTGTTCATTACATGAGGGCCTTCGGCGCGCTTTTCAAGCGCTGGTGTCATGGCAGCCGAAAAATAAGGCTTACAAACCTTGGGCCTATCAAGGCTTCAGGCGTTGATCAGCTTGACGGAAAAACTCTGGCCCGATGCGATGACGTCCAGCAAGCGGTCGATATTGGGGTGGCTGCCAGGGTGGGCGCGGGCATCGGTGGTGTGCTCGGCAAATAGTGCCAAGCCTGTCTGAGCCGCCGTCACGTTGATGCTGCCATACCTGGCAGTCAAGGCCGCGTAGACCGTCAGGGAGCCGGTCGTGCCGAGTTTGTTCTCGATGACGGCCACCACCGTACCTGCTTTGTTGAGCAGTTGCAATGCAGCCAAATGGGTCACGGCAGGGAGTTCTTTGAGCGTGTCGGCGAAGGTCATGACTTGATCCTTTTGATGGGCTAGCTTGAACTGTGAGCACACTAGCTGGCAAAACGCCGGTTTGTCGACCCACACTCTTGTCTGTCAGTCCCTTCCACGACGACAAATAAGCAGGCCTGCCACAAAGGCAACGCCAGCTGCGATGCCGACGGCCTTCCACGGTTCATGGTGGACATAGTCGTCGGTGGCTTGACCCGCGTCCTTGACTCTTTTGATGGATGCAGCTTGCAACTTGGCCAGGTCTTTCTTGTATTTTGCAATTTTGTCTTCCAGACGAAAACGCAAGTCGGTCACGTTTTCGCTGGTCTTGTCGGCAATCAACTGCAGGAGGTCCTGGGCGTCAGCAATCAACAGCTTGGTGTCTTCAATCAGAACTTGTCTGGTGACGGGATGGGTGTCGCTCATGAGTGGGTTCTTTGCGAAAGTTGGAAAGGTAGTTGAGGGGACTGTCAGCAGCTTGAAGCGTCTGCCGGGCCATCATCAATTGATCAGCCGTTGCTGGCGACGATGCCCCACTTGGCCAGCGCCGCATCGTCACTGACCCGGGCATCGACCCAGCGCGCGCCCTCTGGGGTTTGCTCTTTCTTCCAGAACGGCGCCTGGGTCTTGAGGTAGTCCATCAAGAATTCGCAAGCCTGGAAACTTTCGCCCCGATGCGCCGAGGTCACGGCGACCAGCACAATTTGGTCCAGCGGCTGCAACAGCCCAACCCGGTGGATGACGCGGACGCCAAAAATGTCAAACTTGGCGTGTGCCGCGTCGATCATGGCCTCAATCGACTTTTCGGTCATGCCTGGGTAATGCTCCAGTTCCATGCTGCTGATGCGACCAGGCTCGCCCGCGGTATGGTCTCTGACGGTACCAATGAAGCTGCACACAGCCCCTACCCGCGCGTCCTGCGCGCGCAAGGTGGCAAGTTCTTCGGTCACATCAAAGTCAGCCGTTTGAATCGATACGCCCAGTATTTTTTGCATGAATTAGCCCTCTAGCCCTTATCTATATTGCGTAAGCAGCTATAAATCGCATACGGATTCAACCACCAGTCACCGGCGGAAAAAACGCCACTTCAGCGCCCTCTGATAAAACCGTGGCTTCATCGCTGAGGGTTTGATTGAGTGCCACGCGCACCGATTTGCCACGCGCCAAGGCATCTGCGTGGTCACCACCCAAGGCGATGAGTTCATCACGCAGCTCACCCAAGGTGTTCGCATCCGTGTCACGCAACTCGCTGCCTGTGCCGATGGCTTCGCGAATGGAGGCGAAATATTTCACCGTAACTTTCATGCCAGCAGCTCCGAAAAAGGAATGAAGCGCACCACGTCACCGGGCGCAATGGTGCAGCCGGGTGGGTTGTCGACCAGGCCATCACCCCACACGACCGAGGTCAGCACGCCAGAACTCTGGTTGGTAAACAGCTCCAGGCCACCCGCCACGTTGCGCCTGACGCGTAAAAATTCACGACGTTTATCGGCTCTAGACCAAGTAAAGTCAGCGCGAACAGTTACTGAATTTGGAGCAACATCAAGTACGCCTTGCAGCTTGAGTAAAAACGGCCGCACCAGCAGCAGGAATGTGACAAAGCTCGACACCGGGTTACCGGGCAGCCCAATGAAGTGTGCACCGGCGGCGCTGTCACCGCCCGCCAACGGCGCACAAGCCGGACCAGACGCTGATGCTGATGCTGCTCCCTGAGCGATCTGGCCATAGGCAAACGGCTTGCCCGGTTTGATGGCAATTTGCCACAGATCCAGATGGCCCAGGCTTTGCACGGCGGGCTTGATGTGGTCTTCTTCACCCACGGAGACGCCACCGCTGGTCAAAATCAGGTCATGGTGCTCAGCCGCGCCGCGCAGGGCGTCAATGGTGGCAGCGCGCTGGTCTGGAACGATGCCCAAGTCACTCACCTCGCAGCCCAAACGAACCAGCAAGGCTTTCAGGAAAAAGCGGTTCGAGTTGTAAATGGCTCCCGGCTTCATGTGCTCAGGCGGCACCTCGCCCGGCATCACCAGTTCGTCACCGGTTGAAAACAGCGCTACTTTTGGCCGGCGCACCACCGCCAGCTGACTCGCACCAATACTGGCCGCCAGCCCAAGTGAAGCGGGCGTCAGGCGCTCACCTTTTGTAAGCACTACGGCACCGCGCGTGACATCTTCCCCAGCGCGGCGAATCCACTGGCCCAATTGGGGAACGATCTGAACCCGAACACTGCCATCAGGCTGCACGTCGCAGTCTTCCTGCATCACCACGGCATCGGCACCCTGGGGAATTGGCGCACCGGTAAAGATGCGTGCCACGGACATGGACGCCAACGCCTCGCCTGAACTGCCTGCCGCAATGCGCTGTGACACAGGCAGCGATTGGCTGGAGTCGGCTAGGTCAGCACCGCGCACCGCGTAGCCATCCATGGAACTGTTGTCCTGCGGCGGCACCTGCAGGGCAGACACCAGATCTTGCGCCAGCACCCGGCCGTCAGCATCAAATGTGGACACCTGCTCGACACCGTGCAGCTCAGTGGCGTAGCCCAGCAATTGGGCCAGCGCCTCATCAAGTGATCTCAGGGGCTTTTGAGCTGGGCGAGTGGTGGTCATTGGTAGTTTTCAGCGTTGTAATCAAAGCGCTCGCCTTGCGAAAGCAGCCATTCAGCCACCGAGTCGGGGTCGTTCAGGTCAAGCACGGGCAGGCCGGTAGGCGTGGGCAACTGGCCCGGTGAATCGCTGGCAATGGCCGTGATGAAGTCGTCATCCATGTAACGCGCAGGCTTGCTTGATGAGGCACGCCAGACTTCAATTTTTAGCAAATCAGAGTCTTTGAAGCCCTCCACCAGAACCCAGTCCACCCCCTCGTACAACTCAGCCAGCAGATGGTGCACGGTGGGTCGGTTGGCCACCTCAAACTCACGCATCAGCGCAAACCGGGTGTCAGAGGCCACCACCACCTCGAACGCGCCCGCCTCACGGTGACGGTAGGTGTCTTTGCCGGGGTGGTCAATGTCAAACTTGTGGTGCGCGTGTTTCACCACCGAGACGCGCAGGCCCTTGAGTTTGAGCGCAGGTATCAGCCGCTCGACCAGCGTGGTCTTGCCCGAACCGGAAAACCCGGCGAATCCAACCACCTTCATTGTCATTTACTCTCTTTTTAATAGCTACTAGTGAACATATCCATTGGGCTATAAGTCAATTAAGCCAAAATATTCAACACCTACACCAGCCGAATAATCTGTATGGATTTAACGCGCCATGGCGGTGTCAGGCACAGTTTTTAACAATGAAGGCTTTGATCGCCTGCACATCGGCGGCCATGCTCACCACTCGTTTTGGCAACGCCTCAATGCCGATGAATCTGGCTGGACGGTCCGGCTGTTGGCCGGTTGCCTCCACAATGGTTTCGGCAAATTTGATGGGCAGCGCGGTTTCCAGCACGATCATCGGCACGCCCACCTGCAGGTGTTCTCGCGCCACCTTCACGCCGTCGGCGGTGTGGGTGTCGATCATCATGCCGTGGCGCTCAAACGTGTCCTTGATGGTGGCCAAGCGGTCGGCATGGCTGCTTTTGCCACTCTCAAACCCGTAGCGACCTGCAGCTTGGCTGAAAGCTGGGTGTGCTTCCAGGTCAAAAAATCCAACGCGGTTCAGCGCATCGCCAAAGAGCGACTTGATGCGCGCGCCATCGCGCCCGAGCAGATCAAAAACAAAGCGCTCGAAATTGCTGGCTTTGGAGATGTCCATTGAAGGGCTGGAGGTTTCATGCGTGTCGGCACTGGCCCGCACACGGTACACGCCGGTCTTGAAGAACTCGTCGAGCACATCGTTTTCATTGGTGGCAACGATCAAGCGGGCAATCGGCAGCCCCATCATGCGCGCCACGTGGCCGGCGCAGACGTTGCCAAAGTTGCCACTCGGCACGGTAAAGCTGACCTTTTCGGTGTTTTTCTGGGTTGCCTGAAAGTAGCCAGCAAAGTAATACACCACCTGGGCCAACAGGCGCGCCCAGTTGATGGAGTTCACCGTGCCAATTTTGTACTGACGCTTGAACTCCAGGTCGTTGCTGACGGCCTTGACCATGTCCTGGCAGTCGTCAAACACGCCGTCCACAGCAATGTTGAAGATGTTGTCATCCATCAGGCTGAACATTTGCGCCTGCTGGAACGGGCTCATGCGCCCTTGCGGGCTGGTCATGAAGACGCGCACACCCTTTTTGCCACGCATGGCGTATTCGGCGGCGCTGCCGGTGTCGCCGCTGGTGGCGCCCAGAATGTTGAGTTCCTCGCCACGGCGCGCCAGTTCGTACTCAAACAAGTTGCCCAGCAACTGCATCGCCATGTCCTTGAAGGCCAGCGTTGGGCCGTTGGACAAGGCTTCGAGCCAGATGCCATTCTCAAGGTGGCGCAGCGGCACGATCTCGCCGGTGCCAAACACCTCGGCGGTGTAGGTCTTGGCACACAGGGCTTTGAGGTCAGCAGCAGGAATGTCGTCAATGTAGAGCGACAGCACCTCAAACGCCAGTTCGGCGTAGCCCTGCTGGTGGTACACATCACGCCAGCGATTCAGCGTGGCGTCGTCAACCTGCGGGTAACTTGCCGGCAGGTACAGGCCGCCATCGGGCGCCAAACCTTCAAGCAAGATGTCACAAAAACGCTTGGGCGAGGTGTCGCCACGAGTGGAGATGTAATTCATGTCAGGCCAATTCTTCCTTGCGGATGCGGGTGATGGGCTCCAGCACGCTGGGCAGCGCTTGCATTTGAGCAATGGCGGCGTTCATTTTGGACTCCACACAGTCGTGCGTCAGGATGATCACATCGGTTTGCGGCACTTGGGGTTGGCTGACACTGTCTAGGCCAATTTCGTCGGCTTCGCGCTGCAACACGGCGTCAATGCTGATGCCTGCGTCCGCCAGAATGCCGGTCACTTTGGCCAGCACACCGGTCTCGTCAGCCACGCGCAGTCGCAGGTAATAGCTGGTGACGACGTCGCTCATCGGTAACAC
This sequence comes from Rhodoferax sp., assembly GCF_028688795.1. GTDB lineage: Bacteria > Pseudomonadota > Gammaproteobacteria > Burkholderiales > Burkholderiaceae_C > Rhodoferax. Next base: position 65,660 of record NZ_JAQTXM010000010.1, read on the forward strand.
CGGCAAATTGCTCATGGCATTGGGCTGGAACGCCAGGTGTGGCACGCGGTGCGCGGCGTCTGCGGTGTGCAGGCGGGTGATGTCGACCAGGTCGGCAATCACCGCACTGGCAGTGGGCTCAGAACCAGCGCCCTTGCCGTAATACAGGGTGGTGCCCACGGCATCACCCTGCACCACCACGGCGTTCATGGCACCTTCTACGTTAGCGATCAAGCGCTTGGCTGGAATCAGGCAAGGGTGTACACGCAGCTCAATGCCCGCGGGCACACGCTTTGTGATGCCCAGCAGTTTGATGCGGTAGCCCAACTGTTCAGCATATTTGATGTCAGCCGCACCGAGCTTGGTGATGCCTTCGACGTAAGCTTTGTCAAACTGCACCGGAATGCCAAAAGCAATTGCGCTCATGATGGTGGCCTTGTGTGCAGCGTCCACACCTTCAATGTCAAAGGTGGGGTCAGCTTCGGCGTAGCCCAATGCTTGAGCTTCTTTGAGCGCCACGGCAAAGTCAAGGCCCTTGTCGCGCATTTCACTCAGGATGAAGTTGGTGGTGCCGTTGATGATGCCGGCAATCCACTGGATGCTGTTGGCAGTCAGGCCCTCGCGCAGCGCCTTGATGATCGGGATGCCACCGGCCACGGCCGCTTCAAACGCCACCATCACGCCTTTGGCAGATGCGGCAGCAAAAATCTCGGTGCCATGGACAGCCAGCAACGCCTTGTTGGCGGTGACCACATGTTTACCCGCAGCTATGGCTTCCAAAACCAGCGTTTTGGCGACGCCATAACCACCGATCAACTCGATGACGATGTCAATGTCCGGGTTGGCAATGATTGCACGGGCGTCGTTAACCACGGTCACGCCTGGGCCGACCAACTCCTGGGCACGCGCCACATTCAGGTCGGCCACCATAGTGATTTCAATGCCACGACCCGCGCGACGCTTGATTTCTTCTTGGTTACGGCGCAGCACATTGAATGTGCCCGAGCCAACAACGCCAATGCCGAGCAGACCAACTTGAATAGGTTTCATAGTGTTTATAAGTAAATTGAGCCTCTAGCCCTTATTAAATAAGCGCAGATAGCTATAAAAATAATAGTAATTTAGTTGCTGTGGCGCTTGCGATAGCTTTCCAGAAACTTGGCAACCCGGGCAATGGCTTCGCGCAAGTCGTCTTCATGCGGCAAAAAGACAATGCGGAAATGGTCCGGTGTGGCCCAATTGAAGCCGGTGCCTTGCACCAGCATCACCTTGGTTTCCTGCAGCAATTCAAGAAAAAATTGCTGATCGTCTGCAATCGGGTACATCAGCGGGTCAAGCCGGGGAAACATGTACAGCGCCGCCACGGGCTTGACGCAACTCACCCCCGGAATGGCCGTGATGAGTTCATAGGCCAAGTCACGCTGGCGACGCAGGCGACCGCCTTCACACACCAGGTCATTGATGCTCTGGTAGCCGCCAAGCGCGGTCTGAATCGCGTATTGACCCGGCACGTTGGAGCACAAGCGCATGTTGGAGAGCATGTTCAGGCCCTCGATATAGTCTTTGGCAGGTTTCTTGTCGCCCGAGACAACCAACCAGCCTGCCCGGTAACCGCAGGAGCGATAGCTTTTGGAGAGCGAATTGAAGGTGAGCGTCAAAACGTCTTCGCTCAATGAGCCAATGGCTGTGTGTTTGGCACCGTCGTACAACACCTTGTCATAGACCTCGTCAGCAAAAATCACCAGGTTGTGCTCGCGCGCAATCTGCACCAGCGCTTTCAACAACTCATCGGAGTAAAGCGCACCCGTGGGGTTGTTGGGGTTGATCACCACCAAGCCCTTGGTACGGGGCGTTATCTTGCTGCGTAAATCGCTCAAGTCCGGCATCCAGCCATTGGCCTCGTCACACAGGTAATGCACCGGTGTGCCGCCCGACAGACTCGCAGCAGCCGTCCACAGCGGGTAGTCAGGCGATGGCAGCAAGATTTCATCGCCATCGTCCAGCAACGCATTGGTGGCCATGACGATCAATTCGCTGGCACCGTTGCCCAGATAAATGTCATCCAGCGTCACGCCTTTGATGCCCTGCTTCTGGGTTTCGTGCATGACCGCCTTGCGCGCCGCAAAAATGCCTTTGCTGTCTGAATAGCCCGCCGAATTGGGCAGGTTGCGGATCATGTCCTGCTGAATTTCTTCAGGCGAATCAAAGCCAAACACGGCCAGGTTGCCAATGTTTAGCTTGATGATCTTGTGACCGTCTTCTTCCATCTGGCGCGCCGCGTCCATGATGGGACCGCGAATGTCGTAACAGACGTTAGCCAGTTTGGCTGATTTGCGTATGGTCTTCAAAGTCCCTCCGGGCGTGGCTGCTGGGTAGCGAAACCTATAATTTGAACACAAGTTTTACCGCTGCTATTACACGCTAACCAACTGCCAATCCCGAGCCCCAACACCATGAAATTTCACCCTGACGTCAGCCACATGCAATCCATCCAAGCCTATGGCCCTGGCTGGGTCCAGGTGGCAGACGAAAAGTTGGAAAGTAGTGTCGTGCTGACTTCCCGTGGCGAGCGTTTTCCTTGGCATTGCACGCGCTTTGAAGACTTGAGCTTGGCACATTTTGAACAATTGGCCGCCTTGCAGACTGAACTCGTGATTTTTGGCAGCGGGACACGCTTGCGTTTCCCGCCTGCAGCCTTGATCCGCACCCTGATAGAACGCCAGATCGGCGTCGAGACCATGGACACCCAGGCCGCCTGCCGAACCTACAACGTGCTCGCCAATGAGGGCCGCAGCGTCGCGGTGGCGCTGCTGCTGGAGTCATAAAGCTTTGATGCACCAATGCGGGACACCGCTGCAGACGCAAATCCGCATCGATCGATCTGGGAAATCAGAGTAAAATATGGCGCTTGTAGTCGAGGGCGCACGGGCGAATAAAGAGGATAGTGTCCCCGACTTGAGAGAACGACGTATCCTGTCACACAAGATTGAAGAAACATGGCGATTGTTGTCAATAAACCCCTCCCCGAATTTGAATCCAATGCCACAAACGGTATTCGCGTCACCAACACGTCCCACGTGGGGCAAGTGATTATTTTGTACTTTTACCCCAAAGACAATACGCCCGGTTGTACCACTGAAGCCATGCAGTTTCGCGACCGCTACAAAGATTTTGTTAAAGCTGGTGCCGAGGTGTTTGGCGTATCTCGTGACAACATGAAATCGCATGACGAGTTCAAATCCAAACTAGAGTTGCCTTTTGAGTTGATTGCCGACACCGAAGAAAAAATGTGCCACATGTTCGGTGTGGTCAAAAATAAGATCATGTACGGCAAGAAAGTCAAGGGGATCGAGCGCAGCACTTTCCTGATCGGTGCCGATGGCACCCTGAAAGAAGAATGGCGCGGCCTCAAAGTACCCGGCCACGTTGACGATGTCCTGAAGGCTGTCAAAGCGCTGAAAAAAGCGCCCGCTCTGGCCTGACCTGCCGACCGTGGGCTGACCCGATCAGCCCAAAGCGTTGTGAAGCTGCATTGTCACAAAGCCTCGTGCATAATGATTTGCATGACGAAGTCCAGCTTCCCCAATTTCAAAACAGCCGCCCTGGTGACAAGGCGGCTGTTTTGCTTTTTGAACCACCACTTTTTAAACGCTTGAGAGCAATCCATGCCTTTGCCAACCGCTCCAAACAAACGTGCCGCCCTGCTGTCTGTGCAAGATTACAACGTTCCGCCACGGCCCAAGGCCAAAGCGCCCCAAGCCAGGCCACAGGCAGCCCTGCAACCTGAATTGATAGAGACCGTGGCAACCGCTTTGCCGCAAGTCGCCTCACCGACGGCTAGGACAACAGAAGTGGCAACACCGCCGGCAACCAAGACAACTAGCCGGCGCCGCACAGTCGCCAACACTTCAGCGCCCGTCGCAACACCTGCAGCACTCCCCGCCGTTGAGCTGATAAAAGTCAAACCAAAACGCCTTAGCGGCCCAGCAAAGCTGTTTGTGCTTGACACCAACGTGCTGCTGCATGACCCAAGCTGCTTGTTCCGGTTTGAAGAGCACGATGTGTTTTTGCCCATGATCGTGCTCGAAGAGTTGGATGCCCACAAAAAAGGCATGACCGAAGTTGCCAGAAATGGCCGTCAAACCAGCCGATCCCTGGATGCACTCGTAGAGCGCCATAACGCAGACATCAGCTCGGGTCTGTTGCTTAGCGTTACCGGTCACCGTGAAGCGCGTGGCCGCTTGTTCTTTCAAACCCAGTTGCTCGACTACGACCTGCCAACCAGCCTGCCACAAGGCAAGGCAGACAACCAGATTCTCGGCGTGGTGGAGGCGCTACGCAAGCAACATGCGCCGCGTGACGTGGTCCTGGTATCCAAAGACATCAACATGCGCGTCAAGGCCAGGGCATTGGGCTTGAGTGCCGAAGACTACCAAAACGACAAGACCCTCGAAGATGGTGACCTGTTGTACTCGGGCGCCTACGCCCTACCCCCTGATTTTTGGAGCACACACGGTGCCGCTGTGGAAAGTTGGCAACAAGGCGCACACACGTTTTACCGCGTCAGCGGCCCGGTCGTACCACAACTGTTGATCAACCAGTTTGTCTACTTTGAAGCCCCCGGCGAACCCAGCCTGTACGCCAAGGTGACCGAAATCCGTGGAAAGACAGCCGTATTCAGAACTCTGAGAGACTTTACGCACCTGAAAAATGCCGTGTGGGGCATCACCACCCGTAACAGGGAACAAAACTTCGCCGTGAACCTGTTGATGGACCCTGAGATTGACTTTGTCACCCTCACCGGCACAGCAGGCACGGGAAAAACCCTGATGGCATTGGCGGCGGGCTTGACGCAGGTGCTCGATGAGCGCCGCTACACAGAAATCATCGTGACCCGCGCCACCGTGAGCGTGGGTGAAGACATCGGGTTTTTACCCGGTACTGAAGAAGAAAAAATGGGTCCCTGGATGGGCGCGCTCGACGACAACCTGGAAGTGCTCGGCAAAACCGACACATCTGCTGGCGAATGGGGGCGAGCCGCAACCAATGAGTTGATCAGAAGCCGCATCAAAATCAAGAGCATGAACTTTATGCGCGGGCGCACATTTTTGAACAAGTATGTGATTATTGATGAAGCGCAGAATCTGACCCCCAAACAGATGAAAACGCTCATCACCCGGGCTGGACCTGGCACCAAGATCATTTGCATGGGCAACATTGCCCAGATCGATACACCTTACCTGACCGAAGGTTCTTCTGGTTTGACCTACGCCGTGGACAAATTCAAGGGCTGGCCACACAGCGGTCACATCACGCTGGCGCGCGGTGAGCGCTCACGGCTGGCCGACTTTGCCAGTGAAGTCCTCTGAATTTCCGGTAGTCCAGCAGTCAATACGCCATTAAATAGTAGCGAATAGCGTTTGAATAGTTGAGGCTGGGAGCTTTTTAAAAATCGCCACTGGCACTACTGGCCATGGATTCAAACTTGGTGATCTTGTTCAGGAACGTCAGCTTCACCACACCGGTGGGGCCGTTACGTTGCTTGGCAATGATCACCTCGGCCACGCCCGGTTCTTTGCAGGCGTCCTTGGTGTAGTACTCGTCACGGTAAATGAACATGATGATGTCGGCATCTTGCTCAATGGCGCCTGACTCGCGCAAATCGCTCATCATGGGCCGTTTGTCTGGCCGCTGCTCGACACTTCGATTAAGCTGCGACAGCGCAATCACCGGGCATTTCAGTTCCTTGGCGAGCATCTTCAAACCCCGGGAAATTTCGCCTAGCTCGGTGGCACGGTTTTCGCCATCGCTGCCGTTCGAGCCACTCATTAACTGCAAATAGTCGACCACAATCAGGCCCAACTGACCGCACTGGCGCGACAACCGGCGTGCATTGGCACGCAGTTCGCTGGAAGTCAACCCTGCACTCTCATCAATGTGCAACGAAATGGTGCGAAGCTTTTCAATAGCCTCAGAGAGCCGTGGCCATTCGTCATCCGTTAACTTGCCAGTGCGCAAATGGCCTTGGTCAATACGCCCAATAGATCCAACTATACGCACCGCCAACTGGGCAGCACCCATTTCCATGGAGAACACAGCCACAGGCAGGCCTTCATTCAAGGCCACATGCTCGGCAATGTTGATGGCCAAGGCGGTTTTCCCCATCGAAGGCCGAGCGGCCAACACCACTAGGTCTCCGCCCTGCAAACCGGCCGTCATGCGGTCCAGGTCGTAAAAACCAGTTGGCACCCCAGTGACATCATTGGGGTTGTCGGCCATCTCCTGGACCCGATCGAGCAGATCGACCACCAGTTTGTCCATGGTCTGGAAACCCTGTTTGGTGCGAGCCCCCTCCTCACCAATATTGAAAATCTTTTGCTCTGCCTCGTCCAGAATCGACGCCACTGGCCGACCTTTTGGATTGAATGCATTGGCTGAAATTTCTTCGCTGGTGGACACCAGCTTGCGCAGAATCGAGCGATCCCGCACGATCTCTGCGTAACGCCGAATATTGCCGGCACTAGGCACATACTGCGCAAGTGCATTCAGATAGCTCAAGCCACCAATTTCTTCAGCTTTTCCAGAACTCTGCAACTGCTCATACACCGTGATCACGTCGGCCGGCTTGGACGCATTGATCAGCACACTCATGGCCGCGAAGACCGCCCTGTGCTCGTAGCGGTAAAAATCTTGCTCGGTGAGCACATCACTGACCCGATCCCAGGCAGCGTTGTCGAGCAACAGGCCGCCAAGCACGCTGGATTCCGCTTCAATCGAGTGTGGCGGGATACGCAGTTGGGCGACTTGGCGGTCGGTACCGAAATCGTCGGTCAGGGGTGAAAGCACAGCAGACATGGTTTTTTTCCTTCAGACTCCTGATGCTATGTCGTGCTAAAGCAAGTGTCGAGTGAAAAGCTGGGCACAACACTGGGACAACATGTGCATAAGCTGTGCAAATGACACTGACCCAAAAATAAAAAAGCAAAAGCCGCCAAGGCTCACGCCCCAGCGGCTTTTCAAAAACAAGCTTAAAACTTAAGCTGTTTCGCCGTAAACCGACACGGTCACGTCAACGACCACGTCTGTGTGCAACGCGATGCTGACTGTGCTGTCGCTCACTACCTTGATCGGGCCGTTTGGCATGCGAACTTGAGCCTTGGCAACCTTGTAACCTGACTTGGTCAACTCTTCGGCGATGTCTGCATTGGTCACGGAACCAAACAAACGACCATCAACGCCAGCCTTTTGCGTCAGCTTGAAAGTGCTACCTGCAAGCTTTTCACCAATGGCTTGGCATGCGGCCAAAGTAGCTGCAGCTGCTTTTTCGAGTTCAGCGCGGCGTACTTCAAACTCTTGCTTCGCGGACTCTGTGGCCCGACGGGCGCGGCCAGTAGGAATCAGGAAATTGCGGGCATAGCCGTCTTTCACACGAACGATTTCACCGAGATTGCCAAGGTTCACCACCTTGTCGAGCAGAATGATTTGCATGGTTGTGGTCCTTAGATCTTGTGCTGATCGCTGTACGGCAACATGGCCAAAAAGCGTGCGCGCTTAATGGCAGTGTTGAGTTGACGCTGGAAAATAGCGCGGGTGCCAGTCAGACGTGCTGGAATGATCTTGCCATTTTCAGCGATGAAATCCCGAAGGGTGTCGATGTCTTTGTAGTCAATCTCTTCAACGCCTGTTACCGTGAAACGGCAAAAGCGCTTGCGCTTGAAGAGCAAATTTTGTGCTGGGCGCTTTGGGCGCTTGTCTTTGTTGTTGAAACGTTTTGGTCCGGCCATGATGGACTCCTTAAATATTTGGAAAAGCTTTAATCTTTTGCGAATTCTTGAATATGAAACACAAGCTGCTTGGTGCCACGCGGGGTTGCCAAAAAACCTTTGAACTTCCAGTTGCTACCGATATCCTGAAGGACCAGTCGCTCAGCAACTGAACCAAAAGAAACCGACTTCACGAGTGCCTTGACTTGCCTTACCTGACCTGCCTCTGTCATTTCTGACGCATGTTCAAGCTTGCAATTGACCGCTGGAACGCCCGAAGGCGTGTAGCGCAAGGCATCGATTTCCGCAACATCAGCCGTTAAAGTAAGTTGATTGAATTCAATACTCACCGCTTGCTGACACTCAAGTGCTTCAAGCCTGGTATTCAGCCTGCTGCGTCTTGCGGGCGTCTTCACGCTCGACTGTCTTCATCATTGAAGAAGGGCCGGTGTCGGCTTTTTTCTTCAATACGGTGAGGTGACGCAACACAGCATCGTTGAACTTGAAGGCGTGTTCAAGTTCAGCCATCACGGCTTGATCGGCTTCGATATTGACGCACAGATAATGCGCTTTGGCGAGCTTGTTGATCATATAGACCAACTGACGACGACCCCAGTCTTCGACACGATGTACTTTACCGCCACCGGCCACGATCATGCCTTTGTAGCGCTCCAGCATAGCTGGCACTTGTTCGCTCTGATCCGGATGGATCATGAGAATGATTTCATAATGACGCATTGAAACTCCTTCTGGATAAACCTCAATTGAGGCAAGAAAACCACCCTCAGCGTCTCATTGAGGTGTAGTAAGGTAAGCCTTAAATTATAGCTTTTTCTAGCCCGGTGATTTCAAACGGTGTGCGGCGCACGTGAAGTCGGCGTCAGCAGGCTCACTACTACCGTCACGATCAAACCTGCACTGACACCAAAGACACCTGCGGACACAGGCTCAATATCAAACCACAGCCCAGGGCCCCACAGCCCGAGAACTGATCTCACGACAGGGGCGTTGATGACCATGTAGTAAAGCGTCAGACTCAAACCCACCAACATGCCGCTGATGGCGCCCTGGCGTGTTGCCCGTTTCCAAAAAATACCCAAGATCATCGCCGGCACAAACGCTGCACCCGCTAATGAAAACGAAGCCGACACCAAAAACAGAATGTCGGCCGGTCTTTGCGCTGCAACATATGCAGCCAGCAAGGCGACCAACAGCAGAGCGAACTTGGACAGCATCACGCGCCGAACAGCACCGGCACGGTCATTTTCACCTTGATAAAACAAATCATGTGCCAGCGCGTTACCGATCGTTAGCAACAGACCATCAGCCGTTGACAACGCTGCAGCCAGGCCACCAGCAGCCACCAAACCGGACACAACATAGGGCAAGCCGCCAATTTCTGGCGTGGCCAGCATGACAATGTCGGCTCCGAGTTTTAGTTCGGCAAACTGCAAAATATGGTCACCATTGATGTCACTCACCGATATGAGGGCGGGGTCAACTTTTGCCCATTGGGCGATCCAGACTGGCAATTCCTCAAATCTTTGCCCCACCAAGTGCCCCATGATCTCAAACTTGACCAACACGGCCAGGGCAGGTGCAGCGAGATAGAGCAAAGCGATAAAAAACAACGACCAAGTTACTGAGTTTCTGGTGTCTGCCACAGAACGCGTTGTGTAAAAGCGCGTCAGCAAGTGCGGCAGCCCTGCGGTGCCAATCATCAGGCAAAACATCAACGCGAGAAAATTGCGCCTGGAGGCGTTGAAAAGTTGCTGATCATTCTCTGACCCGCCCGGATCTCCCGCAAAAGGACGGGTGTGAGCTGGCATGCCCCCCAATGGCTGGGCCCGCTCCATGTTTTCAACCATGGCACGCGTCCACCGCTCCCGAGCCGCCTCTTCATCCCGTGGCATAGCGGCTAACTCGCGCCGCGCAGCCACAATGACAGATTCTTCCGCGTGCGTCTCGGACAAGCGCAATATCTCCGTCTTACGCGTCTTTATTTCAAGCTCAAGCGACTCTGCGACGTTTTCCAACTTCCGGGCATAGTCGGTCGAGCGTCTTGCGTATTCGTAGATCACATCCTTCTCTGGCGCCGAGTCGGTTAATTTGCGCTCCAGTTCCGCAATTTTTGACAATTGCTGCCCATAGACGAAAGGCGCCAATGGGTTACCCAATTGTTTGTAAGCCAGCCAAGACACTGGGATCAAAAAAGCCAGAATGAGTACCACATATTGGGTCACCTGTGTCCACGTTACAGCGCGCATGCCGCCCAAAAATGAGCAGACCAACACACCGCCCAAACCCAGCAAGATGCCTATCTCAAATTGCACACCTGTCAAGCGGGATGTAATTAGCCCTACACCGTAAATTTGGGCCACCACATACGTAAAAGAACACAACACAGCAGACCACGCCGCAATGATGCGGGGCCAACGTCCACCGTAGCGCACGCCAAAGAAATCAGGTACGGTGTACAAATTCATCTTGCGTAGGTGGGGTGCCACCAACAAGGCTAACAGGCAAAACCCGCCGGTCCAACCCAACACATAGACCAAGCCACCGGGCTGAGACCCAGAGCCGGAAAAGCCTTGCAAGTAAAGTCCACCCGCCATGCTGATGAACGAGGCCGCACTCATCCAGTCCGCAGCAACTGCCATGCCGTTGTACATGGCAGGAATACGTCGTCCAGCCACATAATATTCCGAGGCCTTTGAAGTGCGACCAAAAATACCCACGAGCGCGTAAAAAAATACAGTGGCAAAAAGAAAAATGGCGCCAACCCAGATCCGTCGTAAACCCGACTGCTCAGCGAGTGTGAGTGCGCCTAGAAATAACAAAAATACCACCAAAAACAAGGCAAACCGCTTGTGAATGCGCATGGCGTAACGGGCATACGCAGCATCCGGGGCCGCACTGGCGCGCTCGTTACGGTTGGCAAACCAGGCAAACAAGGCCACGATCAGAATAAAAACAAAAACGCTTCCCTGCGCCGCAAACCAATACGCCAACGGCCAGCCGGCGACGACCTGTTGCAGATCATGGGCAAAGAAAACGATGCCAAAAGACGCAACAAACCAGCAAAACAAAAGCCAACCTCGCAAGCTTGAGACGCTTACAAGAGGCTGGCTTTGATTCAAAGGCACATCAGGGTTCATCATCGAAAGATGATGGCACCTGCCGGTGCCATGTGTTGTAGGTGTTTTCTATGGCTTGGCAAGGTTTTGCCAAGTTGCCATCACCGTATCTGGGTTCAAGGAGATGGACGAAATGCCTTCCTTCATGAGCCACTTGGCAAAGTCAGGGTGGTCGCTGGGGCCTTGGCCACAAATACCAATATATTTGCCCTCTGCGAGGCAGGCACTAATGGCCTGGCTGATCAAGGTCGTCACGGCTGGGTCACGCTCATCAAAGTCTTTGGCAAGCACTTCCAGCCCAGAATCACGGTCCAGACCCAATGTGAGCTGGGTCAGGTCATTAGAACCAATCGAGAAGCCGTCAAAATACTGCAAGAAGTCTTTCGCCAAAATAGCGTTGCTGGGAATCTCGCACATCATGATCAATTTCAAATCGTTCTCACCGCGCTTCAAACCTTGCGCAGCCAACAACTCGGTCACCTTTTTCGCTTGGCCAAGTGTGCGAACAAAAGGCACCATGACCTGCACGTTGGTCAAGCCCATGTCATGACGTACTCGTTTAAGGGCCTCACACTCCATTGCAAAAGCTTCACCAAAATCTGCGCTGATGTACCGTGCGGCACCCCGGAAACCCAACATTGGGTTTTCTTCTTCAGGCTCATAGCGGCTGCCACCAATAAGCTTGCGGTACTCATTGCTCTTGAAATCAGACAAACGAACAATGACTGGCTTCGGCCAGAACGCAGCAGCAATGGTGGCCACGCCTTCAGCGACGCGGTCCACATAAAAGGCACGCGGTGACGCGTGGCCCCTAGCTACAGATTCAACCGCCTTTTTCAAATCGGCGTCCACATTCGGGTAATCCAAAATGGCTTTGGGGTGCACACCAATGTTGTTGTTGATGATGAACTCAAGCCGTGCAAGACCCACCCCCGCGTTTGGCAATTGGCAGAAATCAAATGCCAGCTGAGGATTGCCCACATTCATCATGATCTTGACGTCAATATCAGGCATCTGACCACGCTGCACTTCAGATACTTCGGTTTCAATCAGGCCGTCGTAAATGAAACCAGTGTCACCTTCGGCGCAGCTGACCGTCACCAGCATGCCATCTTTGAGCACCGAGTCAGCATGCCCGCAACCCACCACGGCAGGAATGCCCAACTCGCGCGCGATGATGGCCGCATGGCAGGTGCGCCCGCCACGGTTGGTCACGATGGCCGAGGCACGCTTCATCACTGGCTCCCAATTCGGGTCAGTCATGTCAGTAACGAGGACATCACCCGGTTGCACGCGGTCCATCTCACTCAGGTTGTGAACCACTTTGACCGGTCCCGTGCCAATTTTTTGACCAATAGCGCGGCCTTCAACCAGTACCGTGCCTTTGCCCTTGAGTTTGTAACGGTGCTCGGCCTTGCCTGCAGCCTGACTCTTAACAGTCTCGGGGCGGGCCTGCAAAATATACAACTCACCATCCAGACCATCCTTGCCCCATTCAATGTCCATTGGACGGCCATAATGATCTTCGATAACCAGCGCATAGGCTGCTAACTTTTGCACATCGGCATCCGAGAGCGAGTAGCGATTGCGAAGCTCTATAGGCACGTCCGTGGTCTTAACTAGATGGCCAGTCGCCGCCTTTTCCTCGGGCGTGGAGAACTGCATCTGGATCAATTTGGAGCCCAGATTGCGACGAATCAGCGCAAGGTTACCGGCCTTGAGCATGGGCTTGTGCACATAAAACTCATCAGGATTGACGGCGCCTTGAACTACCGTCTCACCCAGGCCATAGCTTGACGTGATGAACACCACCTGGTCAAAACCAGATTCGGTATCAAGCGTGAACATCACCCCTGCAGCCCCTAGATCGGAACGCACCATGCGTTGAATACCAGCGCTAAGTGCGACATGCTCATGGGCAAAACCCTTGTGCACCCGATAACTGATGGCACGGTCGTTGTAGAGTGAGGCAAACACTTCGCGAATCTTGTGCAATACGGCCTCTATACCGGTGACGTTCAAAAAGGTCTCTTGCTGTCCGGCAAACGAGGCGTCCGGCAAATCTTCAGCTGTGGCCGATGAGCGCACCGCAAAGGACGCTTTGTCGCTGCCGCCTGACAGAGTTTCAAACGCTAGACGAATTTCCTTCTCGACCTCAGCAGGAAACGGCTGCGATTCCACCATGGCACGAATCTCAGCGCCAACCACGGCAAGCGCATTCACGTCGTCGGTGTCAAGAGCGCTCAGACGAGCGTTGATCTTGCTAGTCAAATCGCCAAAGGACAGGAACTCCCGGAAGGCATGGGCCGTGGTCGCAAAACCGGTCGGCACCTTCACGCCCGTGGGCAAATTCGAAATCATTTCACCCAAGCTGGCATTTTTGCCACCAACCGAATCAACGTCGGTCATTCTCAACTGTTCAAAAGGGACGACCAGTGCGGTCGGTGCAAAAAGTGCTGACATGGGAAAACTCCAGAAGTTAAAAAACCTGCATCAATAACAAGCCCAATCAGCGGCATGCCATCGCAGCGTACACCCGCTCACTTTTTAGTTGTGTTGTTGAATCGGTTTTGCGCTTGAAAATTGGTTGGATAATGATTATTGTAGGCGTTGACTGAGCCTGCAATTTGACACCCATAGCCACCAAGGAAGTCGCCGATCTGCTCGCAGTCACAGCTTCTTCACGAACCAACCTGAGCTTCTTCATGCCCAATCGCACAGTTTTTTTTGTTTCAGACGGTACCGGTATTACTGCCGAAACATTTGGTGGCGCCATCCTGGCCCAATTTGAGGTCAATTTGCACTGCGTCCGCTTGCCGTTTGTTGATACAGTTGACAAAGCACACCAAACTGTTCGCCAGATCAACCAAGCCGGTGCTCACGACAACAAGCGCCCCATTGTGTTCACCACTTTGGCCAACGAAGATGTGTTCAGGGTGATCAGCGAGGGCTGCGAAGGCATGCTGATGGACATGTTTGGCACCTTCGTCAACCCGCTTGAAACAGAGTTGGGCATCAAGTCCAACCACCGCATTGGCCGTTTCAGTGACGCCAGCAAGAGCAAGCAGTACCAGTCTCGCATTGACGCCATCAATTTCTCGCTGGACCACGATGACGGTCAGTCCCATCGCGACCTGGCCAGCTCCGACGTAATCCTGGTCGGCGTGAGCCGTAGCGGCAAGACACCCACCTCACTCTATTTGGCCATGCAGTATGGCCTGAAGGCCTCCAACTACCCACTGATCCCCGAGGATTTTGAACGCCAGGACTTGCCGCCGGCGCTCAAACCACACCAAAAGAAACTTTTTGGCTTGACCATCCTGCCGGAGCGTTTGAGTGAGATCCGCAACGAGCGCCGTCCCAACTCCAAATACGCATCCATCGAAAATTGCCGTCATGAGGTGCGTGAGGCAGAGGCCATGATGCGACGCTCCGGGATTCGCTGGCTATCAACCACCACCAAGTCCATTGAAGAAATCTCGACCACGATTCTTCAGGAACTCCGCCCTGAGCGGCTGGCTTACTGAGCATTTGATTTGGGGCAGACAAGCACTGAGGGCAGGCGCGGCGTGCATCGCATCTTTTACATCGGATTTGGTGTGGTTTGCCTGCATGCCGCAATCCTTTGGCGCATACCGATTGACTCAGAACCAATCATCGTGACGGCTCCGGTTTTTATGCTTCAGATGATGCCCACGGTACCAACACCACTGCCAGTCAGCACCCCGACAACGACCCCAGCAACTGCGGCAAAAGCGCCCAATCGCCAAAAGAATTCCAATCTTCGTCCGGAAAGATCCGTTTCACCCAAACCACAAGAGAACGTGCAGGTTGGCGACAGGCCACGATCAGCCCCCGACAAAGCCGAAAGCCAGTCAACCACGTCAGGTTCACATGTGACTCCAAGCTTGCCCACCCAGTCTGCACCGGGTAAGACCGAAACGGGTTTAGCACAAACTGGCCCAGCCATTTCTGCGCTTCCTCCCAGCCTTCAATTGCCATCGAGCGCTGCCGACTACCTGAACAACCCGGCACCGGTCTATCCAGCGATCAGTCAACGTTTGGGCGAACAGGGAAAAGTCGTGCTTCGGGTCTTAATCACAAAAGACGGCAGCGCGCGCCAGGCTGAAATTCAAGAGTCAAGCGGATTTGACCGACTCGATCAGGCCGCTTTGCGAGCGGTGATGGGCTGGCGCTATGTGCCCGGACGTCGCGCAGGCGTTCCGCAAGACATGTGGTTCAATGTGCCCATCAACTTCGCTCTCAAATAGAAGCCAGTTCAAAGCCCCAGCGCGGCAATCCCGGCGCGGGCAATCTGCGCATCTTCAGTAGATTTCACGCCGCTCACACCAACGGCACCCAGGCATTGACCATCCTTGAGGATGGGAACACCACCTTCGAGCATGCCGGAGATGCCTGGCGCGCTGAGAAAAGAACTACGGCCGCCGTTAATAACGTCTTCATAGACCTTACTCTCCCGACGACCCAACGCAGCCGTATGGGCTTTGGCTGGTGCAATGTGCGCAGAAATAGCGGGAGCGCCATCAAGCCGCTGCAGCCAGAGCAAATGCCCCCCGTCGTCCACCACTGCAATGGTGACGGCCCAATTGTTTTGAGTGGCGCAGGCCTCTGCGGCTTGTGCTATTTTCTTGACGTCAGACAGTTCCAGAACCGGTTTGTGTTGCATCGCATTGAGCCTAAAAAAAGTGAAGTTGAGAGCATAACGCGCCGACCCACGCCCAATGGCTCCAAAGCGGTTACAAGTATCCTCACAATTAGTAGGAGCCGGCCAAGTGGGGTTTCTTGACGAATGTCTATTCGCCCTAAAATCGCGATCACTGATCAATTAACCCCTGCAAAAGGAGTCAAACAATGACCAATCGAATTCAATCCATTAACCCAGGCTATGGTTCTGGCGCAATGATGCAAGAGCGCAACAAGGTTCTGCGCAACACCTACTGGTTACTGGCCATGAGTTTGGTGCCCACCGTGCTGGGCGCTTGGCTTGGCGTGGCAACTGGCATCACGCAGTCCTTGTCAGGCGGTATTGGCCTGGTTGTTTTTCTGGGCGGCGCGTTCGGGTTCATGTACGCCATTGAAAAGACCAAGAATTCGGCCGCTGGCGTGCCGGTGTTGCTGGGATTCACCTTTTTCATGGGCTTGATGCTCTCGCGCATGATCGCGATGGTGTTGGGTTTCAAAAATGGCCCCGACCTGATCATGACGGCATTCGGCGGCACCGCTGGCGTGTTCCTTGTCATGGCGAGCCTGTCCAGCGTCATCAAACGTGACTTGTCTGGCATGGGTAAGTGGTTGTTTGTGGGTGCACTGGCTATTGTTGTGGGTGGCGTGATCAACGTTTTTGTGGGCTCTACCGCGGGCATGATGGCTATTTCGGTGGCCGCCATCGGCGTTTTCAGCGCTTACATGCTGTATGACCTGAAACGCATCGTGGACGGTGGTGAAACCAACTACATCAGCGCCACCTTGGCCCTGTATCTTGACATCATCAATGTGTTCCAGAGCCTGCTGGCTTTGCTGGGCATTTTTGGCGGCGAACGCGATTGAGGGTTTACCTCAATCCTTTGAAAAAGGGCCCTAATGGGCCTTTTTTCTTGCATCAGACAGCCGTTGTTTCAAGCTCATAATTTGCCTGTCGGTTTTACCAGAATCCCTACCATGCCCATGTCCAAACGCCTGCTGATTGTTCTTGCAGCCCTGCTGCTGTCAGCCTGCGACTTGTTAGGCTTGGGGCCAGACCCCAGAATTGCGCAAAAAGAAGCAGATGCTAAGGCTATTGGCGGTGCGTGTCGGCACGGCCTGCGCAGCATTGAAGACTGCTACACCCTGAACAAGGGCATTGCCAAGGCAGCTATCTTTACTGGCTGGCGCGAAATGGACGAGTACATGCGCGAAAACAAGATTGAAGGCATTCGCGCAGAAATTCAACCCCAGCCTCCGGCAACTGCACCGACTGCCCCAGTTGAAGAAGTCATTCAGGAAGCCAAGCCCAAGGCCAAAGCTGCTGCGCATTAGCGCTGGCTGCCGAATCATGCGGCGCCGACGCGCGTTTACGACGCGAGTTCAAACACCGCCATGCTCTCCACATGCGCAGTGTGGGGAAACATGTTGATGACACCCGCGGCCGTGCAACGGTAACCCGCCTGGTGCACTAACAGGCCTGCGTCCCTGGCCAAGGTGGCCGGATTACAACTGACATACACAATGCGTTGGGGAGGTGTCCAATTTAGGGCGCCTGGCGTTGCAGGATGGTCCGCAAGCCCAAGCTTTTGCTGATGCAGATCTGCCAACGCCCCTACCAGCGCAAACGCCCCTTCACGCGGCGGGTCGACCAGCCACTTGTCAGACACACCGTCCTGAATGAGCACATCGGGCGTCATTTCAAACAAATTTCTCGCTACAAAATAAGTAGCTGCTAGCGCTTTACTCATAAGGGCTACAGCCTTATTTTTCATATAATTTTCACGCGAACGAGCTACCAGCGCCTCGCTGCCTTCAATACCCAGCACCTCACGCGCCTGCGTCGCAATAGGCAAGGTGAAGTTGCCAAGACCACAAAACCAGTCAATCACCCGTTCATGCGGCTTGGCGTCTAGCAAGCGAAGTGCCCGCGACACCAGCACGCGGTTGATCTGCGGGTTCACCTGTGTGAAATCGGTCGGCTTGAACGGCATGCGAATACCAAACTCTGGCAATGCGTAGCCAAGTTCTTCGCCGCCTTCATCGAGCAAACAGACCGTCTCTGGCCCTTTGGACTGCAACCACCATTGCACACTTGGATTCTCCAGGGCAAAGGTTCGCAGGCGCGCCAAATCAGCAGCACTGAGGGGCTCAAGGTGGCGCAGCACCAGCGCTGTCACCTCGTCACCACACGCCAACTCAATCTGCGGACAAGTTTCAACCGCTTCCAGCGACGCAATCAACGCCCGTAACGGCATCAACATGGCACTGACAAACGGCGGCAACACCGGGCACACCTTCATGTCGGCCACATAGCGACTTTTGCGCTCATGAAAGCCGACCAACACTTCGCCCTTTTTACGCACAAAACGCACCGACAAGCGTGCCCGATAGCGATAGCCCCATGACGGGCCTTCGATGGGGCGCAGCATCATCTCGGGCTTGACTTTGCCCAAATGCCACAGACTGTCCTCAAGCGCACGTTGCTTAACGGCGATCTGTGCGCCGGGGTGCAAATGCTGCATCTTGCAGCCACCACAGGCGCCGATGTGCAGACCAAAATGTGGGCACAGAGGCTCTACGCGCTGTGAGGACTCACGGTGCACCGCAGTCAGCGTGCCTCGCTCCCAGTTGTGTTTGGTTCGGTTGATGTTGGCGCTAACGTACTCAAATGGCAGCGCACCATCGATGAACACCACCTTGCCATCAGGCTTGTGAGCCACCCCCTGGGCCTCAAGGTCAAGCGATTCAACAAACAGTGCCTCAGCGGGTACGCCAGCCGGCGTGGCTGCCTTTTCAGAAGATTCAGTCATTCAATCAGATTTCAAAAAAAGCCCGCCATTGTGGTCGGGCGGGGCGCAGCACGAGTTAACGAACCGGCAGGTACTTGGCTGGGTCGACAGGTTTGCCTTGGCGGCGGACCTCAAAATGCAGCTTGACGCGGTCAGCGTCGCTGCTGCCCATTTCAGCAATTTTCTGTCCCTTGAGCACGGCCTGGTCCTCTTTAACCAACAGCGCACGGTTGTGTGCGTACGCCGTCAAAAAAACGTTGTCGTGCTTGAGAATGATCAAATTGCCATAGCCACGCAAACCGGCACCGACATAAACCACGCGCCCATCTGCCGCAGCCAACACCGGGTCACCCGCCGCGCCGCCAATATCCAGGCCCTTGT
Organism: Rhodoferax sp.; assembly: GCF_028688795.1. Taxonomy (GTDB): domain Bacteria; phylum Pseudomonadota; class Gammaproteobacteria; order Burkholderiales; family Burkholderiaceae_C; genus Rhodoferax. The sequence goes on from NZ_JAQTXM010000010.1 coordinate 84,413, forward strand.
TTTTTACGTCATCAAAGCCTGCCAGCACCGCACCATTGGCAGGCCATATCCAGTCAATGTCGCCTTCTGCAGCAACAGGCTTGGCGGCGCTGGCCGGTGTACTGGCTGCCACAGCGGCTGGGCCTGCAACGGTCTCGGTCACCACAGGTTTGCTCACCGGTTTGACCACGACACCTGATTCCACTGGGGGAACGACCCTCAGCACTTGTCCGACTTCAATTCGGTTTGGATTCTCAACATTGCTCCAGCGCGCGATGTCTTGCGGGTTCTGACCGTTTTCTATTGCGATACGCCGCAAGGTGTCACCTGGTTTGACGGTGTAATACCCAGGCCGACCCGCATTCTCGAAACCCTGAGGCTGCTTTACAGGCGCGACATCAGCACCTACCGCGCCTGTGCCATTGGTGGAAGTTCGGGCCCGATCCTCGACAGGCGCACGGTTCAAGCTGTTGCTGCTGCAACCTGCCAACATCAGCATCGCTGCGACCAGACACAAACCCAACCATTGATTCAATCTATTCATGTAATCCCCATCATGCAACACCCGATTTTAGGGGAACGAAGTGCACCGCCTCCATAACTGTCTGGCGTAAGCCCTGAGCCGTCTTGTCGATCACCACCAACGCCTGTCGCGCCGGGCTCGCGGCACCGGATGAGACCGGCGCTACCAAACGCCCCCCAACTGCCAACTGGTCAATCCAGGCCTGCGGCACCGCTTCACCGCCTGCTGCCGCAATGATGCCCGCATAGGGCGCGCCCTTGGCGTAGCCCACCATGCCGTCACCAAACAGCAGGTGCACATTGGCTAAACGCAAAGGCCGCAGGTTGTCACGCGCCTTGTCATGCAGACCACGCAAGCGCTCAATTGAGTACACCTCGTTGCATAACAGGCTGAGCACCGCCGCCTGATAACCGCAACCGGTGCCAACTTCGAGCACCCGGCCCATGCGCCCCGGATTTCCCAGACGCAACAGCGCCAACATTCGCGACACCACCCCTGGTTTTGAAATGGTTTGCCCAAGACCAATCGGCAAGCTGGTGTCTTCATAGGCCTGATTCACCAGCGCCGTATCCACAAATCGATGGCGCTCAATGCTGCCCATGGCCTGCAACACCATGGCATCTTCGATGCCCTGCTGCGCCAACTTGGCCACCATGCTGCGGCGCACAGCGCTTGAGTCCATGCCCAACCCTTGCGCAGGATACAGCGCACGTGCATGCGCCAGGGCTTGCGCTTGCGCCGGCGCAGGCCGCACCGGTACCGCGCCGGCACGCGGCAAATCCAGCCGCGCCGGGAACCCTGGCCTAAGCTTGATGCCCGCAGGCTTGTGCTGCGTCATCAGGCAGACTTGATGGGATTGCCGAGTTTTGACGCTGTTTGCGCCCAGTAACTCAAGTGATCGTGGTCTGTCAGATCTACCTTGAGTGGCGTCATAGCGACGTGACCCTGTGCTGTGGCATGAAAATCAGTGCCTTCTGCATCATCTTTGGCAGGGCCTGCTGCACCAATCCAATACATGGTTTCACCGCGTGGGCTTTGCTGGGTAATGACTGGCTCAGCGGCGTGACGGCGCCCCAGTCGGCACAGCTTGACGTGTTTCAGTTGGTCCAAAGGCAAATTGGGAATATTCACGTTCAACAACCAGGGTGTGGCACCAATCAGGTTTTGCTCAAACATTTGTAGCACCAATTCACGCGCCTTGGCTGCTGCGGCATCTAGGTGAAGCCAATTTCGCTCCACCTGCGAAAAAGCAATCGACGGCACGCCAAACAAAAAACCCTCCATCGCCGCTCCCACCGTGCCGGAATAGATGGTGTCGTCGCCCATGTTGGCGCCGTTGTTGATGCCTGACAACACCAGATCAGGTCGGTAATCCAGCAAACCCGTCAGGGCGATGTGAACGCAATCGGCGGGGGTGCCATTCACATACCTGAAGCCGTTGGCAACCCGTTGCACATACAGAGGCGTATGCAGGGTGAGTGCATTGGATTTGGCGCTGTTGTTGTGCTCTGGTGCCACCACCTCGACCTCAGCCACATCCTTCAGCGCCTCATACAGCGCAACCACGCCTGGTGCCTGGAACCCATCGTCATTTGAAATCAAAATTTTCATGCTGCCACCTGTTATTGATTGAATTGTAGGGGCCCCTGTCACAGCGGCAATCGACATTGCCCGGACAATTTTCACCCTGAAGCACCACTTTTTGGCCTGTCAATCTGGGACAACTGGCACGTGGAGTTGCTCGGTCAAAAACAGCAACAACTCAGACGGCTCGGCGGACAGCGCCTCACTGGGGTCATGCCGTCCTGCCACAGGCAGCAATTGCACCCTGCCCTCAAGGCCAGCGGCCGACAAACGCCGGGCGTCCTCAAACGGTACCAGGTCGTCATCCCACCCATGCACCAACAATACCGGACAACGCACTTGCCCTATGCTGCGGATGGGCGCAATGTCATCAAACTTGGCACCAATCACGTGTTGCACATAGCGCATCACATACCACCCCACGCCAAAGTAAGGAATGTGGTGGCTGGCCAACAGGCGGCGCATCACCTCAAAGGGATGCGCAAAGGCACTGATGCTGACCACCGCGCGAATGTCATCGCGCCGCGTGGCGCTCAGCAAGGCTGCGCCAGCGCCTACCGAATGCCCAATCACAGCCAGCCGACTGGCATCCACCTGTGGCTGTTGGGCCAGCCAATCCAGCCCCGCTTCGATGTCTTGTGCAAAACGTGGCAACGACGTAAAGGCTTCATCACCACTGGCACCATGGCAACGCGCATCCAGCACAAACACCGCAAAACCGGCACCCGACAAGGGCACCACTGAGGGCAGCATCATGCTTGCGTTGGCACCCCAGCCGTGCATCACCAAAACCGCAGGTGCTGGTGATACGCCTGGTGCAGGCACAAACCACGCAAAAAGAGTTTTGCCATTGGGGCCAGGAATGTAAACCGGGAGCGCTGACAAACCCAGCGACTCGGGCGACATTTGCGCAGCAATCCGAGGCGCCCGCAAACCCTTCAAAATAAAAAAATGGGCGGCCATTCGTGCCGCCCAAACCCCAACCAAGCTGAAAGTAAACGTCAACAGCATGGCAGAGGTGGTGTGAATTCCATTTGAAAGTTACTGTGGAATCATGAAGGTTGATTTTTCGTCCAGACGGCCTGGGCTGTCCAAGGACTCAATGACAAAGTGAATCGGGTGCGTGCCAGGCGCGGCGGCTTCGGGAGGTGCTTGCACACGCAGTGCCATCGTGCCAGCCTGAGTCGATGCAAGGCTGATCGTGTCATCTGAGGTAATCAAAAGCCCAGGCAAACCGCTCACTGAAATCTTATAGCGCTGGGATGATTCCGTGGCGTTCATGACCTGAATGCGGTAGACGTTCTCCACCTTGCCAGCATCCACCACGCGAGCCATCACGCCACGGTCACGAACCAGATTGGCCTTAAACGGTGTACGCATCGCCAAGCTGACAAAAATGGCCACCACAATCCCAAGCAATATGGTGGTGTAAACCAGTACCCGAGGCCGCATCACGCGTTTCACGGTCTGCTCTTTGGTCCAGTGGTTGTTCATGGCATTTTCGGTCGAGTACTTGACCAAGCCACGCGGGTAACCCACCTTGTCCATCACCGTGTCACACACGTCAGCGCAGGCACCGCAGCCAATACATTCGTACTGCAAGCCGTTGCGAATATCAATGCCCGTGGGACAAACTTGCACACATAAACTGCAATCCACACAAGCACCCAGGTTCAGAACGGACAAATCAGCCTTCTTGGAGCGTGGGCCGCGTGGCTCGCCGCGCTCTGCGTCATAGGTCACGATCAGGGTGTCTTTGTCGAACATGGCGCTTTGGAAGCGTGCATAAGGGCACATGTGTTTGCAAACCTGCTCACGCATGAAGCCAGCATTGCCGTACGTGGCGAACGCATAAAAGAAGACCCAGAAAAATTCCCAGGCCGCCAGCTTGCCACCCAAAAATGCATCGGCCATGTCCCGCATCGGCACAAAGTAACCCACAAACGTGAAACCGGTCCAGAAAGCAAACGCAATCCACAAAAATTGTTTACCCGCCTTGCGAGCGAACTTCTCTGCAGTCATGGGGCCTTCGTCACGGCGGATACGTGCAGAGCGGTCACCTTCGAGCTTCTTTTCTATCCATAAAAAGATTTCGGTGTAAACCGTTTGTGGACAGGCATAGCCACACCACAAGCGTCCCGCCACGGCCGTAAACAAAAACAGCGACAAAGCAGCAATGATCATCAAACCAGTGAGGTAAATGAAGTCTTGCGGGTACAGCACCAAGCCAAAAATATAGAAGCGGCGCACGCTCAAATCAAACAGCACCGCCTGACGCTGGCCCCACTCGATCCACGGCAAGCCATAGAAAATGATTTGTGTGACCCACACCATGATCCAGCGCCAATTGGAGAACACCCCGGACACGCTGCGTGGGTAAATCTTTTGATGCGATGCATACAGAGAGACGAGCTCTTCGTCAGGCGCCGCAACGGCAATGGGTATTACCTTTTTGGGTTCTTTGTTTTCAGTGGTCATCAGGGATTCCTCAGAAGGTAGAGACAAGTAATTTTTTTTGAGACAGCGCCGCCATGTGCGCCAGGAACTCATCGCGCGTCAGGCTGGCAAAAAACGGATGCCAGCGGCGCTGCTCCAGTACCGTGCTGACTGCGCGCGCGCGCTGCTCATGGCCGGCGAACAGCAATGTTTCGTCTGGCAAGGTAAATATCCGTTGGGTCACACTGTCCCACAAGGCTTCAGGTGCTGCTGGATGCGGCTGGTGCGGACAGGCTGCGACCGCCAGCAGGCCACCGCAAAACAGCCGATCGCGCCACCCGAAACTCAAACAAGTTGGTGTATGGCCCGGCGTGGGCAGAACCCGCACCAACTCACCACCAAACGGCAACACGGCACCCTCATTCAAGCGTAATGCATCCAACATGTCACCCTGAACAAATGGCGCACCCAAACGTGCCAGCTTTGTGCGCTCATCGGGCTGCAAGGCATCATGCTGGTGGGTGCGCAACACCCAGCGCAAACGCAGATCGCGCTCGGCCAGTAGCGCCAAGAGGACGGGCATGTCACACGCGTGCGGGTCAACCAATACTGCTTCACGGGCATCCTGGTCAGCCAGCAAATAAGTCAACTCACCGCTGGCCTCGTTGTGCAAGATACGGAAGTACACGTTAGCGACTCCGCAACGGATGCTTGATTTCGACAATTTTGGGGGCATTCATCATGGCAGTTTTCCTCAATTTGATTGTTATCAATCAAGATCCATGCCAAATGTGCAGATAAATCCTTATTCTAATAAATTCATAGAGTTATAGAAAAATAATGCCCCCTACAGTCTGCCTCCCTCAAGCAGAACTGCCAATATTGGCAGCAGTTGACATGCCATGTTGGCAGTCCTGACTGCTGTCGGTGTTGACCATGTGGTCAGCCATCTGGGTGAACGTGCCAATCAGCCAGGATTGAAAAGCTGCATCAGGCACCTGCTCAGTGATCGCTTGCGTCATGCACAGCATCCATTCGTCCCGCATGGTTTGGCTGACCGCGTAAGGCGCGTGGCGCATGCGCAGGCGCGGGTGGCCTTTTTTCTCCATGTAAAGCGGCGGGCCACCCAACCAGCCTGACAAAAATTCAAACAGGCTTTGGCCGCTACCGTCCAGCGTGGCCGGGTGCATTTGGCGCACACCATAGGCCTCTGGCAACTCATCCATCAACTCATAAAACCGATGCACCAGGCGCTTGATGCCGGCTTCACCACCCAAAACCTCGTAAGGCGCCATTGCTGTCGTTGAATTCATTTGTACTTCCTCAGGTAAGCGCCCTCAAACCCCCGCTTGACCCAATGGAGCAGGCGCGAAGAAGGCAAAATAATTTGACGCTTTTGGTTGCGAAACACCATAGTGCCATGGTCAATGGCATCAATGATGCAGATCAGTTCAATCTTGAAGGTGGCCTGCGGGGTGCGCCCATTCAAGCCATCGAGCAAGTTGACGGCTGCAGCAGCGGCCTGTAGGTCAGCCATGTGCGCCTGCTTGGGCATCCAATCCGGACCCGGAAAACTACCCGAGTCGCCCACGACGTACACATGTGGCGAGCCCTCAACCCGGCATTGCGCGTCAGCCTTCAACAAGCCACCGGGTGAACGTGCCAGATCGGTCTGATCAAACCACAAATTGCCGGTCATTCCTGGCATGAAGAGGATCAAATCTGCTGCGAACTCCCCCCCCTCAGTCACCACCCTGTCCGCCTCAAAGCGCACCATCTTGTGGCCCAGATGGGTACGAATGCCCCGCCGCGCCATCTCAATGAGCAAATGCTTGACAGCTTTGGGCCCCAGGCGGTTACCCGGCTCATTAGAAGGGTTGAAAAATATCAACTCGAACTTGTCGCGCCGCCCCTCGCGCTTGAGTTGCTCGTCAATACCAAACAAAAACTCAAACATCGGACCACCGCGCACGGCACTGGGCTCATTGGGGTTGCCGGCAAAACCAATGGCAATCGTGCCGCCCGTCATCGCTTTCAGCCGATCACGAATCTTCTCGGCAGCAGCAATGCCCTCACAAGGCGTGATGGCGTGCTCGATACCGGGCAACTTTTTGATGAAACGACCACCTGACGCAATCACCAAAGCATCGTTACGCACCTCACCGGCCGTTGAATCGACACATCTGCCCCCTTCACGCAGGCCTGTCACTTCAGCGGCTACGTGCTTGACACGCATACGGGTAAAAAAATTGGCTAGGGGAACAACCAATTGTTCACGGCGACGCAATCCACTGGGAATCCAGATGATGCCCGGCAGGTAATGCAATTCCGCACGTGGCGCGATCAGGGTGATCTCGGCCTGCGCGTCTCGTTGGCGAAGCTCGCGCACAGCCGACAGGGCGCCAAATCCTGAGCCGATGACGGTAATTTGATAAGGCATGTCTCGTTGGTTTCTTTCAATTGATTCATTCATTTCCAATGCGGGACGCCTGTCATCAGCCCTGCGCAATCATGAAAAACGTAACCAGGCTGCCAAAAGTAGCGCACCCAAGCAAGCCCAGCCCGAAAAAAGCCAGCGCCACAGTACAAACCGCGGCTTAAATCCCACGCCATTGACCAAGCCCGCACTCATGGCCCAAAAAACAGCCGATGCAAAACCATGGTCCACAACACCGCCCTGCCCCGCAAACATGAACGGGTAAATGCTGCCACCCAACATGATGGCCAGCGCCACGGCCAGACTTAAAGGCCGCATGGGTGATACAGCGGGTTTTGTTGCAGAGTCTTCAAACACCGCGACACTCAATCGTTCTTGCCACGAGAGTCTTCCCGCGCCTCCTGGGTTTCGCCCCACATGGCGTTCAAAATGGCCAGTAACACCGCAAAACCCACACCCAATACCCAAGTGAAATACCACATGTCAATTCCTTCGTGTGCGGTCAAGCCGCGTTGTCTTCACCAATGAGCAACCGGCCCTCAGCCAGATACTGGTGTGGCGGCACCTCAAGATTGGTGGGTGCCGGTTTGTTTTTGAACACGCGGCCCGCCAAATCAAAGGTGGAACCGTGGCACGGGCAAAAAAATCCGCCTTTCCAATCGGCCCCCACACTGGGGTTTGCCGAGCCTGTAGCCACCGCATTGGGCGAACAGCCAAGGTGCGTACAAATGCCCACCGCCACAAAGTACTCGGGTTTGATGGATCGGTGCGTGTTCTGCGCATAAGCAGGCTGCTGGGATGTGACGACTGACGCCGGATCCACCAACTGGTCGTCCTGCGCGGCCAGACCCGCCAGCATCTCAGGCGTGCGCCGCATGACCCACACCGGCTCGCCGCGCCACTCGACGGTTTTCACCGCGCCCGGGGCAATGTCTGAAATGTCTGCTTCTACCGCTGCACCAGCGGCCTTGGCGCGCTCACTGGGTGCAAAACTGGACACCAGCGGCAGGGCCACAGCGGCCGCCGCTACGCCCGCCGCAGCAGCGGTGAGCAGAACCATCTGGCGGCGCTCAGCGTCATGGTCGCTGGCGTTGGCCGCCAAGGCATCAAAAGTGACAGAAGCAGTCATTAGGAACTCCAAAAAATATCGAAAGGTGCGACTCAATAGGCCGCATGGTCATGCTCTTGCACATAAGCCGCAGTCACCTTGCCGCGCATCACGCTGTAGGCCCATGAGGTGTAAATAATGATCAAAGGCATAAAAATCATGGTGGCCCAGAACATGATGCCCAATGTCAGATGGCTTGATACGCTGTCCCACACGGTCAGGCTGGCTGAGGGCATGCTGCTTGAAGGCATCACAAACGGGAACATGGATGCACCCGCCGTGCCGATCACCCCCACCACGGCCAGCGATGACGCCACAAAAGCAGTGAGCGTTTTGCGCAGCACCAGCAGCAGCGCTGCGCTCAGAGCACCCAGCACGCCCAACGCAGGCAAAGCCCACATCAGCGGTTGGTGGGCGTAGTTGGCCATCCAGGCGCCGGCTTCACGCACCACGGTCTTGTTCAATGGGTCAGGCAGATCAGAAGGGTTAATCACCGAGGTGATGCGGTAGCCGTCTATCGCTTGCAGCCAGACACCCGCCGCCACAAACGCCAGCACCATCACCACGGCGGCACCAATAGCACCCTTGATGGCCCGAGCCTGGATGACGCCCTCCGTACGGTGGGCCAAATAGCTGCCACCCTGCAAGGTGATCATGGCGCTGCTCACCACACCTACCAGCAAGGCAAACGGGTTGAGCAGCTGCCAGAAACTGCCGGTGTAGGTCGACACCAAATAAGCATCAAACTGAAATGGCACACCCTGCAGCAAATTGCCAAAAGCCACGCCAAAGATCACGGGTGGCACAAAGCCGCCGATGAACAAGCCCCAGTCCCACACGCTGCGCCAAGTGCTGTTGTGGATTTTGCTGCGGTAGTCAAACCCCACCGGCCTGAAAAACAGCGCCCACAACACCAGCAGCATGGCCCAGTAAAACCCACTGAATGCCGTGGCATAGACCAATGGCCAGGCGGCAAAAATGGCACCACCGCCGGTGATGAACCACACCTGGTTGCCGTCCCAGTGCGGTCCCACGGTGTTGATCACCACACGGCGTTCCAGGTCGCTCTTGCCCACAAAAGGCAGTAAAGTGCCCACGCCCATGTCGTGACCGTCCATGATGGCAAAACCCACCAGCAGCACACCCACCAGCACCCACCAAATGATTTTTAGCGTTGAATAGTCAAACATGATGTGCCTTTCAAGCGTGTGCGGGTACAGAGGATGAGTTGCTCTCGCTTTGATAGCGTCCAGTACCCAGACTGCCTGGGCCCATGCGGGCAAACTTCACCATCAAAAACATCTCGACCACCAGCAGCACGGTGTAAAACCCGATAAAGCCCGCCAATGAGCCATACAGGCTATTGACGCTCAGGGTGGACACTGACATGTGGGTTGGCAGCACACCATAAATCGTCCAGGGCTGGCGGCCGTACTCCGCCACAAACCAGCCCAACTCACAGGCAATCCAGGGCGCAGGCAGCATCCACAGCGCGGCTTTCAGCAACCATGGTTTTTGCATGAAGTTTGATTTGAGCGTGCTGTAAAACGCCAGGCCAAACAGTAGCAACATGGCAAACCCCAAGCCCACCATGATGCGGAAACCCCAAAACAAGGGCGTGACGCGTGGCACCGTGTCATTCACGGCTTTTTCAATGACCTCGGGGGTGGCCTGGCGCACATCGACCACGTATTTTTTCAGCAGCAGACCAAAGCCCAAGTCGGCCTTGTGTTGTTCAAATACCTGCTTGGCTACGGCATCGCTTCGGTTGGCACGCAAGGCTTCGAGCGCTGTCACCGCCACGATGCCGTTGACGATTCGCTCACGGTTTTTCGCCTTGATGTCGTGAATGCCAGGAATTTCTTTGGAGATGGAACGTGTGCCGATCAAGCCCATGACCCAAGGGATTTCAATTTCCCAGTCGTTCTTTTGTTCGGCTTCGTTGATACCCGCCACCAGCGTCAGCCCAGCCGGTGCCGGCTTGGTTTCCCACATGGCTTCCATGGCGGCCAGCTTGGTTTGCTGCGCTTCACCCACGGTGTAGCCGGATTCGTCACCCAGGACGATCACGCTCAGTACAGAGGCCAGGCCAAAGGCGGCGGCGACGCGAAAACTACGCTTGGCAAAAGCCACATCGCGCTTTTTCAGCAAATACCAACTTGAAATCGACATCACAAACATGGCCCCGGTGGTGTAACCAGCGGACACCGTGTGCACAAACTTGGCCTGGGCATCGGGGTTGAACAATACAGCCCAAAAGTCTGTCATTTCCATGCGCATGGTCTGGTAGCTGAACTCGGCACCCACTGGGTTTTGCATCCAGCCGTTGGCGATCAATATCCACAGCGCGCTCAGGTTGGTGCCCACCGCCATCAACACCGTCACCAGCAAATGCTGCGGCCGTGACAACCTGTCCCAGCCAAAAAAGAACAGGCCGATCATGGTCGACTCAAGAAAAAACGCCATCAGCCCTTCAATGGCCAGCGGTGCCCCAAAAATGTCGCCCACATAATGCGAGTAATACGCCCAGTTGGTTCCAAACTGAAATTCCAGCGTGATGCCTGTGGTCACGCCCAAGGCAAAGTTGATACCAAACAACTTGCCCCAGAAACGTGTCATGTCTTTCCAGACCACGTTGCCCGTAATCACGTAAACACTCTCCATGATCACCAGCAACCACACCATGCCAATGGTGAGCGGCACAAACAAAAAGTGGTAGAGCGCAGTGGCCGCAAATTGCAGCCTTGACAAGTCAACCAGTTGGTCAGAAATCATTTGTTATCTCCTTCGATTGACACAGAACCTTGAACCAGCGCCTGCGCGGCCATGCCTGAGGCATCCACCGTGACCCGCTGATCCCTTACAAAACCCCACCACAGTCCAAACAACAGCACCAGCTTGATGACCAGCACCACGCCCAAGCGCTTCACCAGCAATTGGTCAGCGGGCATCATGACAAGGCACAGTGCAAAGGGACATAACCAGTGTTATCAATATCCGTGCCAAACTGAAAATAGAAAAAATTCATTTGATTTCAACACCTTACAAATTTCCACGCAGTGAATGAAACCGCCACGTCACAGGGTTGCTGACATATATGGCAGTGCTGTCAGCATTTTTGGCATACAGTCTGCGACAGCTTCATTTGAAAAAGGTTCAGCTTGAAACCGCTTCCAGAACTCATGTCATTTGTGGAAGGCCTGCCAGAGCCACACATCTTGTTTGACACCCAATACCGCATCCTGGCGGCCAATGCTGCCTACCGGCGCCAGTTCAGCCCGGATCGCAGCGTGGTCGGGCGCACCTGTTACGAGGTCTCGCACCGCTTCAGCGTGCCATGCGACCAGGCCGGTGAATCCTGCCCACTGGCGCGCTCGCGTGAATCAGGCCAGCGTGAACGCGTGCTGCACCTGCACCACACGTCCAAAGGTGAGGAATACGTCAACATTGAACTTGCGCCCCTGCTCGATGCCAGCGGCCAGCAGGCTTTCTACGTTGAGAAAATGGAGTCTATGCGGGTGGCACAAGGACAAGCCACCGCTCAGGGACTGATTGGCCGCAGCCCGGCGTTTGTGCACATGCTGAGTCTGGTGGCGCGGGTGGCACCCTCCATGGCCACGGTATTGCTGCTGGGCGAATCCGGCACCGGCAAAGAACTGGTCGCGCGGGCCGTGCACGAGGCCAGCAATCGCGCAAACCGTGCCCTGGTGCCGGTAGATTGTTCAAGCCTGCCTGAGAACCTGTTTGAATCCGAGCTGTTTGGCCATGAGCGCGGGGCGTTTACCGGCGCCAACACAGCGCGTGGCGGTTTGGTGGAGGCAGCCAGTGGCGGCACGCTGTTTCTGGATGAAGTGGGCGACATCCCGCTCACCATGCAAGTCAAGCTGCTGCGCCTGCTAGAAACCGGCACTTACCGGCGCGTGGGCAGCACCGAGCAACGCCATGCCGACATCCGCGTGGTGTCAGCCACTCACCGCGACCTGGACCAGATGGTGGCCCAGGGGCGCTTTCGTGAAGACCTGTATTACCGCCTGAGCACGTTCCCGATCCGCCTGCCCGCGCTGCGTGAGCGCGACAGTGACATTGCCTTGCTAGCCAATGCCCTGCTGGCGCGTGTAGCGCCCCAACGAAAATTGGCACTAAGCGAAGGTGCAGTGCAGCTGCTGCAAGCGCAAGACTACCCTGGCAATGTGCGTGAACTGCGCAACCTGCTGGAGCGCTCGGCCTTGCTGTGTGACGGCGACACGCTAGAGACCATCCACGTGACGCAAGCGCTGCAATCAGGCCGGCGCAATGCGCCAAACATGGCCAACGGTTACGCGCCCGCGGGGTCGAACATTCACGGCGTGGCCTATACCAATGCAGCGCCAGCTAACGCGATCATTTCTTCGCTGAAGCCTGGGCAACTGTCGCTGCCCGCCGCCAGCCCTGGAGCCTTGGCGAGTGTGGCGCAGGCCGCGTTGTTGGACATGGCACTGGCCCACACCGGCAGCCGAGCAGAGCTTGCCGCACAGTTGGGTATCAGCGAGCGTTCGCTATACCGCAAGCTCAAAGCGCTCAACTTCAACCGCAATTTAGATTGAAACTGAGACTGCAATTGCAGTTTTAAATGCTACTTAATAAATAGCTACTAACGCTTATTTTAAAATGGCTACAGGCTATATTGCCATATAAAACTCAAGCCGATGCAATGACATCAAAAGCGGCCAACGCCTCAGCTACCAGCATCAGCCCCGGGCCACCGCCCATGTAAACGCACACGCCCATCGCTTCTTCAAGTTCGGCGCGGGTGCAGCCCAAGCGGTGCAGCGCCTTGATGTGAAACGCGATACAGCCCGAGCAGTGCTGCGTGATGCCAATGGAAAGGGCAATCAATTCCTTGTGTTTGGCGCTGACCACGCCCTCAGCCATGGCAGCCTTGGCCATTTGGCCAAAACCCAGCATGGTTTCACTTTGTGATTTGCGAAAAGGCCCCAGGTTTTCATTGATGCTTTTCATCAAACCGATGGAATCAAACGTGCTCATAGCGCTCCTTGTGTGGAAAAAATTAACCAAATTTGGCAAACAACTTGCTGTACGGCCCCTTCAGCTTAGACGCAGCCTCCTTGGCGGCGGCCGTGTCCTGGTTCAATAAAGCCGCTTCCAGGTTGGCAACCGACTGGATCACCGCCTTAAGCAGGCTCGTGAACTCCTCATTTGACTGCAACTCCTTTGAGGACTGCTCATCAAGTTGGCGCGCCAGATAACTCAAAGTGCCTGCCTGCGCCGTCAAAAGCTGCAGCCCCTTGGGCTTGGCCAGGGTGTCGCTACCATGGACCATGATGACCTCCATCTGGCCGTGGTACGCGTTCATGTGGTCACTGAACACCACCACATTGTTACGTTGGCGCATGTCAGCCATGACCTCACGGGCGTGTTCCAGGGTGTTGTGGGCATCGGCAAGTTGGTTGGCATTGACCTCTGCCAAAGCCTTGGTGTAGACCTTGGCGACCTCGGCCACCGAGGCTGCAAACGCCTGATCACGATCGTAGGGAGCCGCTGGTTTGGCACCAAACTGGGTGCTGAGTTTGTCCCAGGCTTGTTGCGCCTGGGTCACCGCCTGCTGGGCTTCCGGCTGTGACTTGCCGTTGGTCTTGTACAAGGCCATGCGGTATGGCCCATTGGCGACCTGCATGGCGTCTGTCACGGGGTCAGCCGCGTGGGCCAACGCACCAAACGACAGCGCGAGTGCCAAACTGATGGTTTTCAAAGGGCGGTTGATGCGTGTGGTCATGGTCAAAATCTTTGTGTTGTTGAGGCCTTGAGTTTGTGACTGCCAAGTCAACACCGGGTAATCCAAGGTGCAAGTATTGTAAAGATAAGCCTTATCTGATTTATGAAGCAGACGGTTATGTTGCGGACAGCGACAAGGCCCAATGCGTGGCCAGTAAGATACGGCCATGAACCCCACGCGCCGACGCTTCACCACCAGTTTGCCTGTCCTTGGCGCCATGATGTTGGGCGCGCGCCATGGCGGTTTGTTGGCGCAAACCACACCTGCGGCCATGGAAGCGGTGGCCCCACCACTGCCCGTGGTAGGCACCACGCTGACCTTGCCCGAAGTGGCCCTGTTTGACGGCACCGTTTTCAAGCCAGAGCAAGCTAAGGGCCGCATCACCCTGATTTATTGGTGGGCTAGCACGTGCCCGTTTTGTGCACTGCAAAGCCCAGAGATGCAAAAGCTGTGGCAAGCCCAGCAAGCCCACGGCCTGCGCATGCTGGCGCTTTCCGTGGACAAAAAGCCTGCCGACGCCGTGGCTTACCTGCAGAAAAAAGGCTATACCTTTCCTGCGGCGTGGGTCACGCCTGACATACACAAAGTGCTTCCCAAACCGCGGGGTTTGCCGGTCACCTTGGTGCTTGGGCGTGATGGGCGTGTGTTGCAAGCCGAAAGAGGCCAGATGTTCCCAGAGGATGTGGCACAACTTGCCAGTTGGCTGTAATCCCTTGTGCTATTTTTCATTAGCTACTAACCCCATACAAACCAGCTGCGCTTAACCGCCATGACACACAAGAACGCTGCACTGCCGAGCTCGTTTTCACAGCAAATCAACGGCAACTTCATTGGCATGCTGCACTGGTCGCAGCTTGATGACTTGTGGCTCAAGGTGCGCACCCAGCCGCAGGGCTGGTACGCCAGCCAGGTCGGTGAAGCAGCGCCACTACAGCCCATGACTACCGTTGCGCTCAATCAGTTCATTGACGAAGTTGATGCGCTGTTGCGGCATGAGCACCAGCACAACTACTGCGGCATCGTCTATGCCGACAGTCCCGAGCAGCCGGCTTTCATCAAAATCTACGACCCGCACCACCTTGGTTCATTCTGTAGCCATGGCGGTGCCGTCATCCAACCGCGCTGGGTGTTGTCACGCGTTCAGCCTGAGCGCTTTGAAGAAGATGTGCCCCTGCCCGGCTCGCGCCAGAGCTGGTGGCAGCGCATGTTTGCCAGCCGCTGAAGTCAGTCGTCGGGGAGCCCTACACAAACCGGACAACCGCGCAAAATAGGCATCAGCCATCTAAACGGCCATTGGGGCTCAAGCCACACCCAAAGCCGATAGCCGGGATACATCAGCAAGAAGAACAGCAGAGCATCGAGCCTGCCACCGAAATTCTGCGTCCACAAAAGGGAAAGCAAACCACCGTCCCCATAAAGAGGGCGGCAAACAGGAGCTTGAGAACCCGATTCGGCTTAAAAATTGACGCATTGGCATACCAAAATTTTCAATGCCGCAGGTTACAGGGCGTTGCTAAAAATCAGTTCCTGGTCACTCTCACCCAAATACCAAGGTCTGCCGGAACGAATGCTTGGTGTTGAGCTGCAAAAGACTTTGCCGGAAAAACTGGCTCAGTTGCCAAATCCGCTCGACAGCGCCAGGTTAACTAATTTTGATAGCTGCTTGCGCTTTATTAATAAGGGATAGAGGGTCATTTTATATAAATTTATTGCGCCAGTCCAGCCACCACAAAATCAATCCACACGCGCAGCTTCGCGGGCAGATACCGGTTTGGCGGGTACAGCAGCCAGGCGGTGCCGGCGTAGTCGGTCAGGTGCGCCCAGTCGGGCAGCACGCACACCAGTTGGCCACTGGCCAGGGCCGCTGCGGCGGTGAATTCGGGCAGGCTGGCCATGCCCAAATGACTCGAAGCACCATCGAGGCGCATTTCACTGTGGTTGACCACATAGCGGCCACTAACGCGCACAGTGGCCATGTCACCGTCTTTTTGAAAGCGCCAATGACGGTCACGCTCGTCTTCGCCCAGGTACAGGCAACTGTGCTGCACCAGCTCACGCGGGTGCAAAGGCGTGCCATGCGCGGCCAAATAGGCGGGGCTGGCGCACACGAGGTGGCGAATTGGCATCAAGGGCCGGCCCGCCAGCCCGGGCGGTGGCGCGTTGGTGATGCGAATGGCCAAGTCGATGGCTTCCTCAAACACATCGACCGTGCGGTCGGTGACGATGAGCTGTACATCCACCTCGGGGTAACGCGCCAAAAAAGTCGGCATCAACGGGTGAATCACCTGCCGACCAAAAGCCTTGGGCATGCTGATGCGCACCAGCCCGCTGGGTGTGGCGCTTTGGGTGTCGCTGAGCGCCATCACCTCACGTACCGCAACCACCAGCGCCTGGCAACGCGGCAAAGCGGCAAGGCCCGCCTCGGTTAAACGCAGCTTGCGGGTGGTGCGCTCCAGCAGGCGCACACGCAGCAAGCCTTCGAGCCGGGCCACTTGGCGGCTGACAGCGGATGGGGTCAAGCCCAGTTGCCGCGCAGCTTCTGAAAAACTGGCCGATTCAGCAACACGGGCAAATACGGCCATGTCGGCCAGGTTTTCAAGCGGTTGATTGATGCTCATGACGCACTGGTTATGTTCTAAATGATGTGATTATCACGGCATACGAATTAATCTACCATGCGCATAGGACTCAGCCCATGCAGGGCATCGCCACCATTCCTTGGCATAGCGCGCCTGATCCGCCATCCAGTGCGCCTGAACTCTTGAACCAATACGCCAACACGCCATTTGCACCATGACCACCCTCACCCTGAACCAACCCAAACACCTGCTGCGCCTGTCTGACCTCACCCTGCTGGCAGTGGTCATGGTTTGGGGCACCAGCTACGGCGTGGCCAAAGGCGCGCTCAACTTCTACCCGGTACTGGGTTTTTTGGCGGTACGTTTTGGCATCACCTTCGCCCTGCTGCTGCCCACATTACTTTGCGCGCCATGGCCGCAGCAACGCGACGCCCTGCGCACCGGCCTGCCGCTGGGTGCCTTAATGTTGGGAATTTTCTTGTGCGAAACCTTTGGTGTGGCACACACCCAGGCCAGCAATGCGGCGTTTTTGATCAGCCTGTGTGTCGTGTTCACGCCGTTTGCCGAATGGTGGCTGATGGGCCGCCGCCCGGCGCAGGCCATGTTTGTGTTTGCTGGCGTCTCGCTGCTGGGCGCGGCGCTACTCAGCGGAGGTTGGTCGGGTAGCCTGGGTTGGGGCGATGGACTGATGCTGGCTGCGGCCGTGCTGCGCGCCATCACGGTGTGCAAAACCAGCCAACTCACGCGCCACAGCAGCGCGTCAAGCCTGGCGCTGACCGCTGTGCAAGCCGGTGTGATTACCGCAGGTTGTGTGCTGCTGACACTGTTGACCGCAGACAGCTTGCCCGCGCTGCCCACCGAACCCGCCTTCTGGCAAGCCACGACCTACCTCGTGCTCGGCTGCACCGTGTTTGCCTTCTTTGCGCAAAACTGGGCCTTGAAGCACAGCGCGCCCAGCCGTGTGGCTTTGCTGACCAGCAGCGAGCCGGCTTTTGGCGCGCTGTTTGCAGTGCTTTGGCTGAATGAATCCTTGAGCGTGGTCGGCTGGATCGGTGGTGCATTGATCGTCTTGGCCGCGACGTGGACAACGCTGCGCCGCCCCTAGAAAGAATAAAAGCGAAGCCTGCGACGGCTCTGGCGAGGGCTACGACCGTCATTTATATGCTATTTTTTATGTAGCTACTTGCGCTTTATTTAAAAAACCTGCAAGCCATTTTTATATAAATTTATGGCACAAATCAGGACCATGTGAAAGCAGCAGCGCAGCTGCCTCAAGCTCACAATGACCAATATTTCAATAACAGGCGACACCGAGGGCCGCATCTATGACAACGAGGGGCTGAACGCCATCATTGGCCTGATCGTGACACCGGCTGGCGCGGTGCTGATTGACAGCAACCAAAGGCATCCAGACCATCGCCCACATCGATGCGCAAGCCGACCGGGCCTGACACCCGGCTGGCACTTGGCGGCACGGTGATCAAACTCAAACACGCCCACGGCGGCCACACGCCCGGCGACACGCTGTGGCTGCTGGACGTCACCTCCGGCTAGGCTTGGCTCGAATCATTTGCCCTGATTGGCGCCAACAAGCCTGCCACCATCGTGCCCGGACACGGTAAGGTCACCAACCTAAAGGAATACTGCCTAGTATCTTTTCGTCAGGGGCATCAAGATGTTTTCCCTGCTGAGGCCTGCTTAACGTGCGAGGGGCAGAGGTCGGTTGCCCGATACAGTGGTCAGGCCAATGCCCTCCCAGTCCAGCATGCCGCCGCGGTAGTAGAAAATTTTGGCAACCGGGTAGCCCAGGTTCACGATTCTTGCAATGCCGGTGGGGCTTTGCACACACATCGGGCCATAGCAGAACGCAACGATCTTTGCTGCCTGATGGCAGTCCCAGGCTTTGCCAGGCAGAAGCTTGCAGCCCAGCACATCCAGACGATCTTCCATTTCGTTATAGGGTATGTGGTAGCTGTTGGGAATGGTGGCGTCCAAGGGTTCATCGTCGTCCCGCATGTCGATGACCATGGCGCCTGGGTCGTTGAGCGCCTGCAACACGTCAAGCTCGTTGACCGGTGTGACGCCGGCAACGGGCACCAGCGGCTGAACGAAACCCTTGGGTTCACCGCAAGCTGTTTTGACGCGCCGGATCAAAAAAGGCCCCTTTGGGGTTTGCACGACAAATTCGTGACTGTCCTTGGTGATGCGAAGTGGCAATTTATCCTCAGCCCGCACTGGCAGGCTGCACATGACAACCAGCAATGCCAGAGCCGTTATGCGCTCTATTCCTTGATGCTGCATTTATCGCCTTTGCAGGAGATTTCTGCGTCAAGGAAAGACACATTTGTGTAACCCTTGCGCCCCAGAATGTCAAAAGTCTTCTGGCTCTTGGCACCGGTGGCGCAATTCACATACACCGGCACATCCTTGGGCACCTGAGCGAAGTCTTTTTCCATCTGTTCGATGGGAAGGTTCACTGCGCCTTGGAAATGCCCACGCGCAAAGTCTTTGGCTGGTCGCACATCCAAAATAAATTTACCCGAGGCAACCGCATCTTCAAAAACCTTTGGTGCCACTTGACCTGGACCGTAGATGGGTGCCCAAGTGATCTTGGTCAGCGCTGGTGCTGCAGCCAAAGCGCCCTTCCAGGCACTGGCCGGAAAATAAGCCAGGCGCCGGAAGTCTTGCTCACGAAGGTCTTCCATCACGGCGTTCACGGCCACCATGTCACCGCGCTCCAGGACCACAATCGGCGCATTTCTGGAAAGCAGGGCCAAAGCGTCGTGACCCTTTTTGCCTTTAAGGTCTTCAAGCGCCAGCTGAACCACCTGATTTGATGCCACCGACACGGTGTCTTTGCCCGGTGCTGTGTCGATCAGCACAAGATTGCCCTTTTTGATGAATGCCTCGGCGGCCAGCAGGGGCTGTGCTTTCTCGTTCCAACCTGGCACGCCGTTGCGATAGACCCAGACATCGGTGTAACCCATTTGTCTGAACATGACAGCAGAGTCGATTGACAAAGTGCACTCACGCCCGGCGCAGTAAAAAACCAACTTGCCGCTCTTGGGTATACCCAGTTTGTCGGCGCTTCCCGCTTCGTTTTTGAGCATGTCCAGCGGCAGATTGACAGCCCCCGGAATGTGGCCGGAGTTGAATTTTCCGGCGGGGCGGCTGTCTACCAACCAGACGCTTTTGCCAATAGCACCTTGTTCGTAATAGCTCACCATTTGGTCATTGACTACTTCGTCCGCTTCAACCTTGACATCAGCCGCCAGTGCGCTAAAAACCAATGCGCTGAACAACGCCAGCGTCAAAAACATGCGTTTCATAACTTCACTCCTTGAACATGAAAACTACGTCTCCGCGTCAACTGACGACGCGCCAGCTGTCGGGAGACTCGACTGCTGGCGCAGCGAAAGCAACTCAGCAGCCAGCGGTTTTCTTGAACGACTTGCTGGTGTTCTTGCCGTCTTTGTCAAAACGGGCGCGGATTTCATCACCCGCCTGGATGCGTTTGTCCTTGAACTTGTCCAGGGTCAGGTCGTCGGTGATGGTGATGCTGACCGCCTCGCCGGTCTTGCTGTCCTTGAGCACAGCGATGGCGGATTTGCCATCGGCAGCCATGGTGATCTTGGTGACCGGGCCAACCATTTTGCCTTCGTCGGCGAAAGCGTTGACGCTGAAGGTGGCGCTGGACAGGCCCAGTACAGCCACGGCGATGAGGGTTGAGAGTTTGGATTTCATGGTGAGACTCCTGTTGAGAAAATAAAAGTGAATCAGAACTTGACTTCAAAAGTGGCATAGAGGTTGGTAGCGTTTTCCAGTGGTGTTGTGGTCATCATTTGGCCATTGACATCACCAATCGCCACTGGCGCGCCGACCCAGTTGTTACTGCCGGTGTAATCAAACTTGTAGTACTGCACACCTACGCGGAAAAAGGCCTTGCTGAAGTAGGACGAGATCGGTTGACGGTCCAGTTCTTCTATCCAGTAGGCTTCATAAACATTGCCGCGTGTGCCGACCTTGGCGGTCCACATATCGTCGGCAGCCGGGGCAAAAGTGATCCAGTTTTTCGAACCATGATTCCATTCAAAGCCAAACTTGGACTTAGATGGCAGGTCGTAACGCATGCCTAGGGCAAAGGCCGTGCCGGTCTTGCTGGTGGGGGCTTCTGGGTTAAAGAAGGCACCACTCATCAGGCCTTGAAAGCCAAATTGGGCAGACACATTGTTGTTGGGATGGGTAATGCTCATGCCCACATCACCAAAGATTTGCAGCGTACCTGGCCCCACATTCTTGTGTGTGCTCATGAAGCCCACGCCTAGCCAGTCGATGTCACCCAAATTGGTTTTTTCCACTGTGTTGCCAAAGTAAGTGGCGTTCATGGTCGGCGCATCAAAGATGTTCATGCCACGGTTCCATTGCAACCAGACGCGCAGCGGGTCGGTATCGATTGGAACCAGGGAGATACCGACCATATCGGTGTCTTTCAGGGAGTTACCGCTTGAATTGGTGAACCCGGCCTCCAGGCCACGGCCGTAGCAGAATTTGGCATACGCGCCGGGTAGCGAATCAATTTCGGGCGCATAGCCCAGCGTCACTCCGTCAAAGGCGTAATCGACCAGCAACGATGGCGTGCCGCCGTTACCGGGGCGCTCGGCACCGTTGTTGCGCAGATTGCTGGGGGCTCCGCCAGTTGAAGGCCGCCGCCCAATCGATAACCACATCTCTTTGTCAGCAATGTTGCTCCAGGTGGCATAGACCCGGTCGACGTTAAGGTAGCTGTTAGAAGGCACATGGCCAAGCGTGCCGTCAAACACGCCGACCCGGTCTGCAAAAAACGGTGCGCTGCCAGCATTGGTCACAGCACTGTCATTTTGCGAGCCAAACACCTTGTACATGTTCAGCCGGGCCGAGACGCTGACATCCTGCGTGGCCTTGGCATTCAAATCTAGCTCAAAGCGGTTGCTGTAAAGGCTGGTGTTTTTGGGCTTATACGCGGGCACGGTCTTGGCAAAAGCACCCATGGCACCGGCCATGGCTGCATTGGCACCAAGGAATGCATTTGCCTGCTCATATGTGCCAACCCCATTCATGCCTTGAGCGAACCCCATTAACCCAGTGAGTGCCTGAGCCGATGTCCACCCAGGATTCAGACTGGACGCTGCAGCCGGGTTGGCAAAAAACTCCCCCTGCAAGGTGTTTTGCGCATTGGCAAAAGTTGCATTCACATCAGTAAATGTTTTTGTCTGCCCTTCTAGGTAGTCATAGCGGAAGCGGTAGTCGCCTCCCACGGTGAGCCAACTGCCCAGTGATTTCTTTTGCAACAGGGCCATCTGACCCTTCAGGTCTTCCAGCGCAGCAGCGTCGGGGTTGGCGGCCGCCGCGCTCACCGCTTTGACTTGCTCGGCGGTTTGGGCTGACTTGGCTTCATTGGCTTTGACCTGTGCCTTTAGTGCCTCCAGCTCGCGTGACATCGCCTCAATGCGATTCATCAAATCAGCCTCGGTGGCAATGGCAGCCGCTGGCATCAGCATGCCTGCGATCACGGCGACCAGCAGTTTTTGTTTAAACCTCTTATCCATCTCTTACTCCTAAAACGTCGAAAAATTGTTTGGCACTCAGGTGCGCTTGGCTGCTGGGGTTTCATCTTCGATGTCTTCCCAGCCGGTGATCATTGATTTGACGTGCGCCGTCACCGTGTGGCCGGTCGTGGCCAGGTACAGGTGCGAGATCAAAAACGCCAGCATCAAAAAGGCGCCTATGGTGTGGGCTGTCGCAACCCACTTTAGGCTGAGCCCGGTCAAGCCCCAGGCTGCCCAATCGGCGTAAAACAGGTAGAGCCAGCCAGAGAGCCAGATCAAGGGGCTCAACAGGGTGAGCACGCCCAGATAGGTGAGCAACTGCAGCGGGTTGTGCTTGCGGCTTGACGTCGGTTTGAACGGGTGCGGCTCACCTTTGAAAATGCCAGACGAATAAAAGTTGGCCACAGCCACGATTTTTTGTGTGGTGGGAATGTATTGCCGCCATTCGCCAGTAGTCAGGTGCCAGAAGATGGCAAATACCCACAGGCCCACCAAGGTCCAGGCGGCGATGGTGTGGAGGTTGACAGCTTTCTCGAACCCGAACACGGTGTAGGTGCCGTGCACCTCAAAGCCAGTGAGCAGCATAAAAATAATCAGCGCAGCCTGACTCCAGTGCCAAAAGCGCTCGAAACCCTTGAATAAATAGATGCGTGCCATGATGATGTGCTCCTTATTTGTGGTTGCGCTTGCCGGCGACGATGCGAATCAGGCCGTGGCCCAGCACACCCAACAACACAAGCAAGATGACTGTCCATCCAACCTTGTCGAGCCCGGCCATGTGGTCACGGTTGCGTCCTGGCATGTACACACCATCAATTTTTTCCAGCCGACCAGCGTTGGCGTGGCAATCTGTGCACCCCAGCGCCTTTTCTTTGGGCGCCACCATGTGGGTGATGAGCCAGGCGCTTTCGGTCTCGATGAAATCGAGCTTGCCTGAGAACGGCAGTTTGGCAGTCGTCATCCCGGCAGCCACCGCCTTGTCCCAGTTGAAGTTTTTCCAGAACGCGGTGTCGTCGTTGCCTGCCAGATGGGTGATGACGAGTTGTTTGTTCACCGAGTCATAAATCTGCTTGCCACGGAACATTTTGACGGGCCAGATCATCGATTTGCCGTCGGTGGCACTGCCTTCAAAGCGGTTGATCTGAACCGGTTTTTCGCCTTTTTCAATCTTGTCGGTCTGCAGTGTGTAGTTAACGGTTCCGTTGAACCAGACGTATTCGGGCACCACGTTTTCTTGCCAGACGAAGTCACCCTTGATGGTCATGTAAGTGTCGTAACCGTCTTCGTCTTTGACGGTCATGGGTTTGCCGTCCTTATCCAACTTGCCAGCGGTGGACCAGTCCCACGACATCTTTGTGGGCTGGCCGCCACGGGCAAACGCCGGAATGTGGCAAGTCTGGCAAGCAATCTTGGCAGTGTGCTCATTGAGCCTGGCCACTGGGTGCGGGGTCTGCCCGTGACACGCCTGACAAGTGGCAGGGTTGGTCGTTTCCACCTTGCCGCGCAGATGGGCTGGAGCTTTGTCTAAAGCGGTAGGGGAATAGCGGCTGCCGGGTACCTGGTGGCCCTCTGTCTTGTGACATGTCGCGCAGGTGAAGTTGTTGCCTTTGGTGTCCATATGCACATCAAGTGCCTTGTCTGGGGCATCCAGCGAGGAGTCTAGGTCACCATGTTTGACCCCGTCACCACCGCCACCGTTAAAGTGACAAGCGCCGCAGGTGGTGCGCTGGGTTGGGCCGACCTTTTGGGCTATTTCTTTCAAGTTGATGCCACGAATGATCTTGCCCGAACCCGCAGGAAACTCGGTGTCTTTGACGACCGGGTTACCGGCAAAGCCTGAAGGTTTTTTGTACTTGCCGGTGTGATCATGACAAGCCAGGCAATCTACGTTTTCTTGGGACTTGAAATCAAACGTGTCATCTTTCCAGCCATAGCCAATGTGGCAACTGTTGCAAGCGGCCTCATTTGATTTGACCGAAGTGCAAAAGTTATTGACGATGTGTTTTTTACCCAGCACCTGCTTGGTGTTGGGGTTTACAAACTCCCATTTCCAGTGCTGCGTCTGGTGGATTTGTTTGGAGGCCTCGGTGTGGCAGCTCAAACAAGCCTTGGTCACTTCTGGGCCAGAGGCAAAGTCCTGGTCCAAAACCTTGAACTTGCTGTGATCAGCGGTGGTTTTGAGCAAATTGGCAACAGGGTCTGCGGTTGCAGCATGAGCCGTCGACAGCAGCAATCCAACTGCAAATACGGCCGTCATCAGATATCGCATACGCATTAAAACGCTCCTAGGTTGCCCTTGTTAAAGTTGCATCGCAACAACGACGTCACGACAACATTTGGGTATCGCTGTTTGTGTTGATGCTAATTTGATGTCTCGAATGATTCACTGATCTATATCAATAAATTCGCATGTTCAGATGTGCAAATTGACTTAAGAAATGGCAACACATAACGGCAAAGAGGAACGGCGGCATAATGAATGTAATTATTCAATTACTTCAATAAATATGGAAGTCTTAGACACTCCCGTCAAACAGCGCACTGAGGTGCGCCAAGCCAGTCTGGTTGAAGCCGCGCTGCTACTGGCCGCACAGCGCAGCCCGGCGAGCATCACCACCGGTGATCTGGCACGCGCAGTGGGCATCACACAAGGGGCTGTGTTCCGGCACTTTGCCAGCAAAGAGGCGATCTGGCTGGCTGTGCTTGACTGGGTGACCGAGACGCTGCTGACGCAACTGCAAGCCGCTGCTGACGCAGCCAACCTGGCAAGCGATGGCCACTCAAAAGGACAGAAGCCACTTGCCCCCCTGCACGCGGTCTTTTTGGCCCACGTCGACTTCGTGGTGGCGCACCCGGGCGTGCCGCGGGTGATGTTTCAGGAGCTGCAAAGCCCTGGCGACACCGCCCTGAAGTCCAGCGTGCGCGGCCTGATGCAGCGTTACCGCCAGTTGCTCATGCAGCTCCTGACGCAAGCCCAGGACGACCAAACCATTGCATCGGACACCGACCTGCCCTCTGCTGCCGTGTTGTTCATTGGATCAGTGCAAGGGCTGGTGATGCAAGCCTTGATGTCTGGCAACGTGTCCGCCATGACCAAGCAGGCGCCAGGTGTGTTTGCCATTTATCAGCGCGGCCTGCAAGCTGCCCCCAACGATTCACAAGGAACCCCATGAACTCACAAGCCCTCCTCAAACGCCGACTCATCATGGGTGCGGTTGCCCTGGCCCTGATCGGCGGCATGGCCTATGTATCGCTTCGCACCGGACCGCTGGCACCCATCAAGGTCACCGTGGCTCAGCCCACCGAGGGCACGTTGAGCCCGGCCATTTTTGGCATCGGGACGGTTGAGGCCCGACGCAGCTGGATGGTGGGCCCCACCGTGGCTGGCCGGGTGTTGAGCGTGAGGGTGGATGTGGGCGACAGCGTTAAAGCCGGCCAACTGTTGGCCGAAATGGACCCGGTGGACTTGAGCCAGCGCCTGGCCGCACTGGATGCGTCACTGGCACGCGCTGGCAGTGTGCAGGCAGCTGCACAGGCGCAGCTGCTTGACGCCAGCGCACGGCGCAAGTTGGCCACCATCAACACCCAGCGCAATCAAGATTTGGCGCGGCAAAACTTCATCAGCTCTGGCGCGCTGGATGCCAAACTACAGGAACAAGCCTCGGCAGAGGCCGCCGTGCAAGCCGCGCAAGCCAATCTGGTGGGTTCTGGCCAAGACGCAGCGCGGTTGAAAGCTGAACGCGCCGCCCTGGCACAACAACGCGACAACGTGCGCCTGTTTGCCCCAGCTGACGCCATCGTCACCACGCGCGATGCCGAAGCCGGCAGCACCGTGGTGGCGGGCCAACCGGTGCTGCGTCTGATGGACCCAGGTAGCTTATGGGTCAAGATGCGGGTGGACCAGGGCCGCTCTGCCGGACTGGCCAGCGGCATCAAGGCCCACATCGTATTGCGCTCAAACCCACAAACCCCGTTGGGTGGCCAGGTGGCGCGCATTGAGTTGCTGGCCGACAGCGTGACCGAGGAGCGCATCGCGCAAGTCGCATTTGATGCGCCGCCCAACGGCCTGTCGGTGGGTGAAATGGCTGAAGTGACGCTGCAACTGCCCGCCACAGCGCCAGCGCTGTTGCTGCCCAACGCCGCCCTCCAGCGTCAAAACGGCCAAAGCGGGGTCTGGCGCATCCAAGATGGCAAGCCTGAATTTGCCCCCGTGCAACTCGGCACGCAAAGCCTGGACGGCCAGGTGCAGGTGCTCAAAGGCCTGGATAAAAATGACCGGGTGGTGATCTATAGCCAAAAAGCCCTGAGCAACGGTGCCCGCATCTCGGTGGTGGACGCACTGGTGAAGCCAGAGGCGACCCAATGATCAGCCTGGCCGGACGCGACATTCTGCACGGCTGGGGCAAGTTCGCCCTGACCGGCCTGGGGCTCGGGCTGCTGATTGGTGTGACGCTCTCTATGGCTGGCATCTACCGCGGCATGGTGGACGACGCGCAGGCGCTCATCTCAAACAGCCAAGCTGATCTGTGGGTGGTACAAAAAGACACCCAAGGCCCGTATGCCGAGGCCTCCAGCATCAAGGACGATGTGGTGCGCAGTGTGCGCGGCATGCCCGGCGTGGCGCAAGCTGCCAACGTGACTTACCTCACCATGCAGGTGCAGCGCCCCAGCGGCGATGAGGCGCGGACCATGGTGGTCGGCGTCGAGCCCGGCCAGCCCGGCGCACCCGGCTACCTGGTGGCAGGCCGCCAACTCACCCGCGACCACTATGAGGCGGTGGCCGATATCAAAACCGGCTTGAAACTGGGCGATGCGGTGCGTGTGCGCCGCCACAGCTACCAGGTGGTGGGGCTGACGCAACGGATGGTGTCATCCGGCGGTGACCCCATGCTTTTCGTGCCTTTGAAAGACGCGCAAGAAGCGCAGTTTTTGAAAGACAACGACACCATTCAGAATGAGCGCACCCGCACGGCTGCCAACCCGGCCTTCAACCGCCCCGGCGTGCCGGGCTTGCTGGATGCCGTGCAAAACCTGCAGACCAGCAGCCACAACGTCAACGCCGTGCTGGTGCAGTTGCAGCCTGGCTGGCAAGCCGATGAAGTGGCCGAGTCATTGACACGCTGGAAACATGTGCAGGTGTTCACCCGCGCCGGCATGGAAGAGATACTGGTGGCCAAACTGATTGCCACCTCGGCCAAGCAAATTGGCATGTTTCTGGGCATTTTATCGGTGGTGAGCGCGGCCATTGTGGCCTTCATCATCTACACCATGACCTTGGGGAAACTGCGCGAAATTGCGGTGCTCAAGCTCATTGGCACGCGCAACACCACCATTGCCGGAATGATCCTGCAGCAAGCCTTGGGACTGGGGCTGATTGGCTTCATTGTGGGAAAAATCGTGGCCACCGCCTGGGCACCCATCTTTCCCAAATACGTGCTGCTGATGCCACGTGACGCCGTCATTGGGCTGGTTGCCACGCTGGTGATTTGCGCCCTGGCCAGCACACTGGCGATTCGCGTGGCGCTCAAGGTGGACCCCGCAGAAGCGATTGGATGAACCCCATGAACACAAGTAACACAAGTAGCACAAGCTCGGGCGGCATCCGCATTGAAGGCCTGCGCAAGGTCTATGGCAAAGGCGACAGCGCAGTCGTTGCTCTGAAAAACGTCAACCTGGTGGTGGCGCCCGGCGAGGTGGTAGGCCTGGTCGGGCCATCGGGCTCGGGCAAGAGCACGCTGCTGAAATGCCTGGGTGCCATCATTGAACCCACTTCCGGGCGCATGACGCTGGGCAGTGATGTGATTTATGACAACGGTTGGAAAGTGGCTGACTTGCGGGCCCTGCGGCGTGACCGCATTGGCTTCATCTTCCAGGCGCCGTATCTAATCCCATTTCTGGACGTGACCGACAACGTGGCCCTGCTGCCCATGCTGGCCGGTGTGGCCAACATCACCGCACGCGCCAGAGCGCTGGAACTACTCACCGCGCTGGATGTGCAACACCGCGCCAAGGCAGACCCCTCTCAACTCTCAGGTGGTGAGCAGCAGCGCGTGTCTATTGCCCGGGCACTGGCGAATCGCCCGCCAGTGATTCTGGCCGACGAACCCACCGCCCCACTCGACAGCGAACGTGCGTTGGGCGTGATGCGCATCCTGAACCAGATGGCCATTCAGGCCCACACAGCCATCATTGTGGTCACGCACGATGAAAAGATCATTCCCACCTTCAAGCGGATTTACCACATTCGGGATGGGCAAACGGTTGAAGAGGCCGGCGAGGGGCGAGCACTATGAGGCGGCAGTCTTGACCGACTTCAGGGAAAAACCAAGCACATCATTAAAACGAAAATCTTTGCTTTACATCAACAAGCAACGCAATTGAATGGCCAAAAGTGCCCTACCCCCACACAATTGCTGCACCAATTGTCGTCGGCAAACCTAAAATAATTTTCGATTAGTTGAATCCTTTTCAGGAGTCGAACATGAAGCACACAGCGATGGCCACATTGGTAATTTTGTTGGCCTCTTTCACGGCTCCAGTGGCACACGCCATTGATGACGCGTCGGTGGTACGCGGAGGTCGTCTTTATGACAACTGGAGCATTGAGTTAAGGGGGCGGACCCCGCTCCATCAAAATCCAGCATTCAAGACCAAACAAGTGCCACTGGCGGTGGCTGACACTTGGCGCTGTGTGGAATGCCACGGCTGGGACTACAAAGGCAAACACGGCATGGCGGGCATCAGTGCGCGGCAAAAGGGTGACCCCGCAGCTATTGCCGCGCTACTGAACGATGCCAACCACGGTTACCAGGAATTGCTGGACGCACATGACCGCCTGGATCTGGCCAACTTCATTGCCAGTGGCCAAACAGACCTGCAAAAGCTTGTTGAGGCTGCCCGGCGAATCAAGCCAGTACTGGGCACCCCGGACAAGATTTTTGCCACCATTTGCGCCACATGCCATGGGCTTGATGGTGACCGCCTGCGCGCTATACCTCCATTGGGCGACTCCGCAAGGCAGCGCCCCTTTGAGGTGTTACACGTGACACTTAACGGACATCCTGGTGGCAATATGCCAGCACTCAGGACACTGGGTGACGAGGCTGTTGTAAAAATACTTGCATACATGCAGGTACTCCCCAGCTTGAATCTGGCGGCCTCCGTCGCTAATGGTGGACGACTTTATGACGACTGGCAGGTCCACACCGCTGGCCTGCGCCAGTCTTTGACACACCCTGCTTATCCACCCAAAGCCTATTACGCCGGTGCCGCCCCTGACACTTGGCGCTGCAAGGAATGCCATGGCTGGGACTACAAAGGCAATTCAGGCCAGTATGCAAAGGGCAACCATGCCACCGGCATCAAGGGCATTCGTACCTTGGTCGGTGCAGACCCGCAACTGACGCTGGGGGTTCTGCGCAGCACCTCGCACCATTACAGCGCGGTCTTGACACACCGGGACCTGCAAGACCTAGCCAATTTCGTGAGTTACGGCCAAATCGACATGGACACGGTAATCGATCCAAGCACCGGTCTGTCTCGTGGCGATGCCACTCGTGGGGCAGCCCACTACCGAAGCATGTGCGCAGGTTGTCACGGGCTGGAGGGCCGGTTTGTAGCCAAACGCCATCTGGGCAAGGTATCCAGAGATGACCCATGGCACAGCCTGCACAACATGCTCAACGGTCACCCTGATGACACCATGCCCGCACTGCGGGAAATTGACCGCAAGGTGACCAGCGACATCCTGGCGCACATTCAGACACTGCAAGAGCGACGCTAAAAAAAGCCGCTGGGTCACAGCGGCTTTTTTCTCAATCATCGGGCCGTGCGGCACGATGATGAAGTTGCGGTTACATCAATACTTCAGCTTCAGCTTGTCCATTTGCTCTTTGGTCAAGGCTGGCACATCGCCGCGCGCAGCCATGCGGTTCAGATTCCAACCCCCTTCACCGACCCAGGCTTTCAAAACCACCAGGTTGGCGGCGCATTCTGCGTTGTTGTCCTTGTTGTCCTTTTCACACAAGTACTTGTACATATTGCCGGGCTTGCCACCCGCGTATGGGCTGGTGCCATCGTCGAGGCGGCGCATGAACGCGCCGGTGGAATTGCCGTTCACCAATTGCAAAAGGTGTTCATAGGTATCAGAGAGCGGGCCCACCTTTTCTTTCTTGGCGTACCGCTCTTCGTCCAGCTTGAACTCAGCCATGGAGGGCGAACCAGCAGCGGCAGAGTGGCATTCGACGCAATATTTTTTCAGCATCGGTGCCACATCTTTACGGTAGGTCACATCTGCAGCCATGGCAGGCAGGGCAATGGCCGCACAAGCGACAGCAGCTAAAAGATTCAATTTCATCTCATCTCCTCAGGTTAAAAGAATAAAAAATCAACACTTTATTTCGACTTGGCAGCGTCTGCCGCAAACAACTCTGAAGGCCCTAGCCCATCGGGCTCCTTGTGGGCGATGGCAAAGTGGCACTCAATGCAGGTCTTGCCTTCAGCTTTGCCTTTGGCATGGCGCGCTTGCGCTTTGGGCGTTTGAAGCTCCACACTCATCTTGTCGGCACGGTGGCAACTGCGGCAGGTATGGGAGTCACTTTCTTTCATCTCACGCCACACCCTTTGCGCCATCACCGCACGTTTGGCCTCAAACTTTTCCTTGGTGTCAATTGACGGGGAAATGTAGGTGTAGTAAATGTCCTTGGTGGCCTTAATCTTGGCCCAGATCAGCGGACCTGGTTCATGCGGCACATGGCAATCGGTGCAAATGGCTCGCACACCGGTGCGATTGGTGTCATGAATCGTGCCTTTGTATTCAGCAAAGTTGTATGACATTTCATGGCAACCCACACAAAATTCCTCGGTACTGGTGGCTGCAAGCACATAGGCACCAGAAACACCCACGCCCACCGAGAAGAACCCCAGAGCCACCAGCGACACCAACACCAGTTTCCAGCGCCTAAGCATTGTCTTGAACAAATTCTTCATCTTTATTGACCTACCCAACGGGCCGATTACCGCGTAAGGATGTAGCGTGCCACATTCTTGACAGCGGCATCATCCTTTGATTTGATTTTGACGTGTTCTTCTTTGACACCATCGATCTCGATGGTGGGGCCAGTCGTCATGTGGGTGAATAATTTGGCTTCGCCGTCTGCCTTGCCCTTGTATTTGGCTGCGGTTTTTTTGTAGGGAGGACCGTCTTTTTGCTTGTCAAGGGAGTGGCATTTGCCACACTTGCTGGCTTCAAGCAGTTGCTCGGCAGCTGGTGCATCCACCGCCTGCGCCTGCACGGACAGGGCGACACAGGTCAAGCCAACAGCAAAGAAAGCACGCAACGACAAGGTCAGGGTGGTGTTCATATCAATCCTCTTTAATGGGTTAGCTTAAGTCAACTTAAGTTTCATGGAACTGGATGTTAGGCCTATTGAAAGAACGGCGTCACGTCATTTGATTGATTTAAATCAACATAACCGCATTGACTTGAGCGGAGTCAACTCTGCTGGGCAGACAAAAAAACCGCTGGGGCACAGCGGCTTTTTTAACAAGGCATCGCCCAGTCAAGGCGACAAACGCTGGGTGTCAAAACTTTATGTTTGGCCTTGATTCTTTTCAGCTGTTCTGCGGTGATGGGCATGTCGCCACGCTTGGAAATGCCGTTCATGTGTCCCATTGGGTCGCGCCCTGGCCCACCACCCAGGCTTTTAACATGGCCAGATTCGCAGGGCGACCTTCGTCTACATCACCCAGGTACTTGTTCATGTTGCCTGGCATGGCCCCGGGCGGAGGGGTTGGTGCCGTCGTCAAGACGGTGCGTGAGGGCAGCGGTTTCTGCGCCATTGACGAGTTGCATCAGGCTCCCGTAAGTGTCGTTGCACAGGCCGACCTTGTCTGCCTTGTATTTTTCAACGCCTCTATTGAATACAGACAAAGTGGGTGAATCGGGCGGGGAATGGCATTCACCACCGTACTTTTTCACCAAGGGCTGAATTTCTTTGGCATAACCAATCTCAGCAGCCAGGCTTGGCAACGCCAACACAACACCGGCTAAAGTGACCAACAGTTTTAATCTAACTGCCAGCACATAGGTCCTAAAAGAGGTGTCGCCTACGAGCAAACCTTGTGGCAGTCACAGGATGTTATGACCGTTATTTGGGTTAATTCCCTCAAGTTTTGGGGCTTAGGCGAGTAAATTCATTTTGCTTAAGCCAGTTCAGGAAACCACCCTCAATCGAACGACGGTGTCTCAGGCTTAGCAACGGGCTTGCCCGCTGCAGCCCAGGCATCAAAACCGCCAGCGATGGACTTCACATTCAGGTAGCCCATCTCATGCAGGGCAGCTGCAGCCAGCGCGGCGCGGCCACTGGTCTTGCAATACAGCAGTACATTGAGGTCGCGCGACTGCAAAGCAGGGTTGGCGCTGAATTTGAATTCAAGCATGCCGCGCGAAATATGCACAGCACCAGCCACGTGGCCAGCGGCAAATTCATCAGCCTCGCGCACATCCGCCAGCACATCAGCATCAACAATGGCTTGGTCAGTCTCAGCCAACGTGATTTCTTGCACGCGGATTATGGCCGCTGTAACGAGGTCGTGAGCAGTTTTCATAAGGTTTTCCTGTGACAAATAAAAATTAGTTTACTATTAAATAAATAGCTGTTAGCGCTTTAAATAAAAGGGCTATAAGCCAATTATGCTTAAATATCAGATACGTTGTCCGACCCAACGCGTCACGTGGGCCAAGCCTTGGTGACTGGGGCCCTCGGCCAGCGTGATCTCTCCGTGCCAAGTCAGTACCGGTTGAATCAGGCCTTCAAAGTCAGCGCTGAGTTGCTCCGGGCTGTACAACATGTCGACATCCTTCGGGCCGCCGCTGTTGTAACCGAGTTGCGCTGGGTGAAAGGCTTCCAGCACCACCCAGGCGCCGCTGCGCAGGCCGTGCGCCAGCCGCTGATGCGCCGTTTGGCGAAACGCAGCAGGCAAGTGGGTGTAGATCAAAATCAGTGCGTCAAAACTAGCCGCAGCAGGCTGCCAGTCCGCCAGGTCAACGACCTCAGTGCGCAAGGGCACGCCACGGCTGGCCGCAAGCACTTGAGCCTTTTGCAAGCCCACAGCCGAACTGTCCACAGAGGTCACGCCATGCCCTTGCGTGGCAAGCCAGACCCCGTTACGCCCCTCACCGTCACCGGGCACCAGCACTTGGCTGACAGGCAACAGGCGATACGCCTGGTCATGCAAAAAAGCGTTGGGCTCGGTGCCGTACTTGAAGCCTGGCTCGGCAAAGCGTTGGTCCCAAAAATTCATGCGTGTAAATGGCTAAGTTGGTTCATTGGCTTCAGCGCTCAAAGTGCCTTGCGGATCGTGATGGCACCGCGAATCTGGCCCACTGAATAACCTGTGGCCTTGTCAGCCGGGTACAGCGTGTGAAGTTTTTCAGCCACTTCAGGGGTGATTTTTTCGCTGGGACCATGGCAAGCCAGGCACAGCTGTTGCGTCGGCAATGCCTTCATGTAGCGGTATTCCTTGCCCGTGGCGGTTTCAACCAGCTCGTATTTCTCAAGGGTGGCGGGCTTCTCGCCAGCGGCGGTGCGTTGGTCGAAGTCGTTCAGCGCAGCCAGTTCCCAGGCATCAGGCACCGCCTTGGGGTTGCGGTTGCGCAAGCTCACGCGGCGAATCGCCCAGCCTGTTTGTTCGGAAGCGGCCTTGGCCATTTGTGGCGCTTTTTCGCTGCACACCGCCACAGCAGAAGCTGGGCCATCTTTGGCGATTTGGGTATTGAGCATGTCCAGCAGCTTGGGCGGAACGGCACCGGCCACTTTGCGTGCATCGGTCAACATGGCGTCGTCTTGCGCAAATGCTGGCAAACTCAGCCACAGGGTCGCCCCTACAAGTGCACAGCCTACACGTCCCGCAGTCAAGATTTTGAAACTCATGGTGGTCTCCCTCAAATTGAATAAAAGGGGGCATTAAACCAACCAAAACGCCGCACCGTCTGTGACCAAGGTCACTCAGCATGGTCTCAATGGCTGACCGGGCTCAGCGACTAACTGATTCGGACTGCCCCAGCATTTCCTTGGTTACCAGAGTGATGCCGGACTCAGTAACGCGAAAGCGTTTTTTGTCCTGCTCTGGGTCCACGCCAATCACCGTGCCTTCAGGAATGACGCTGTTTTTGTCAATGATGCATTTCTTCAGGATGCAACTGCGCCCCACCTGCACGTTAGGCAACACCATCGAGTCTTCGATGGTGGCGTAACTGTGCACATGTACGCCGCTGAACAGCATCGACCTGCGCACAATGGCACCACTGACGATGCAGCCACCAGAGACCATCGAGTCAACAGCCATGCCGCGACGCGTGTCATCGTCAAAAACGAACTTGGCGGGTGGGGTCTGGGGCTGCCAGGTCCAAATGGGCCAGTTTTCCGCATACAAATTCAAGTCTGGGGTGACTTGCACCAAGTCTAGGTTGGCGGACCAGTAGGCGTCCAGCGTACCCACATCACGCCAATAAGGCGGTTTGTCAGGCTCGGTGACACAACTCTCGGCAAAATTTTGGGCAAAGGTTCGGTGGTGTTCCACGCAGCGCGGAATGATGTCTTTTCCGAAATCATGACTTGACGTAGGGTCGTCTGCGTCAAGCTGCAATTGCTCAAACAAGAAGTTGGTGTTAAACACATAAATACCCATGCTGGCCAGCGCATGGTTCGGGTCACCTGGCATGGGCTGGGGGCACGCCGGCTTCTCGGTGAAATCAACCACGCGGCCTTCTGCGTTGACAGACATCACGCCAAAACTACTGGCCTCAGCCAGTGGCACCTCAACACACGCCACGGTCAGGTCGGCCTGGTGCGCCACGTGGGCAGCAAGCACGCGGCCATAGTCCATGCGGTAAATGTGATCACCCGACAGAATCAGCACATATTCGGGCCGGGCGTGGCGGATTTCCCGCAGGTTTTGAAACACCGCATCGGCCGTGCCCTGGTACCAATGCGCTTCATCAGACTGCTGCTGTGCCGGCATGATCTCAATGAACTCATTCAAGCGCCCATCCAGAAAGCTCCAGCCCAATTGCAAATGCCGGATCAGGCTTTGCGCCTTGTACTGGGTGGCCACCCCAACGCGGCGAACGCCAGAGTTGACACAGTTCGATAAAGTGAAGTCGATGATGCGAAATTTGCCGCCAAAAGGCACCGCAGGCTTGGCCCGAAAGTCGGTCAACTCATGCAGGCGGCTGCCGCGCCCACCCGCCAAAATCATGGCAAACGTGTTGCGCGTCAGCTGGCTGACAAAACGAGGGTCCTGCCCCCGGCGCTCGCTGCCGCCCATTTCTATGCTGTTTGCCATGCTTCTAGTCCCCTTAAGTTATGAACGCAATTAAGCCCGCGGCCATTTTTTTTCAGGCAGCGGTTGCACCAAAATTTTCCGGCATCTGGATCGCCACCACTTGACCGCGCGCGGTGGCCACCCCTGCGCAGTACACAGTGGACTCGATAACCACCTTGCGACCTTTGATTTCTATCACACGACCACGAATCTCCAGCGTTTCATTGATCGGGGTGGGTTTCAAATAATCCACATGCAGCGAGCCGGTAACAAACCGAAACGCCGGCAGCGTGTCCATCTCGCGCCCATCTTGGCGGTACATGACCGCAGCCGCCGTGCCGGTGCTGTGGCAGTCAATCAGCGAGGCCAGCAGGCCACCGTAAGTAAAGCCTGGCACAGCGGTGTGAAAGGGCTCGGGGGTAAAGCGCGTCACGGTCTCGTCACCGTCCCAAAACGTCTTGATGCGGTGACCATGCTCATTTTTGGCGCCGCAGCCATAACAATGCGACAGGTTTTCGGGGTAGTAGTCTTGAAATGCTTTCATGAAGTCTCCTGTTGTATTACCCGTGCGATTTTGAACCATACAGAAATTGACCTTGGGCATCTGCCCACGGCGCTGGATTTGCGTTATTTTGGAGCAACCGGGTCGACCATCATGTAGGCTGGTTTGCCCTTGACAGGCACAATGGCGACCTCTTTACCTCTGCGTCTTTAAATCAACAAATTGGGGCGCAAGCCTTTTTTTATCATCGACCCGATGTTCAGCGCAAACCCGCCAGCTACAGTGAGCGCCATCGCGCACGCTTTGCCATCGCCCATGATATTTTTAATCTTCTTCCTTGCCGGTGTCACTTTGATGCTCAGCCTGTTTCCTGACGGGGCGATGGCCGTCTCATTGCTGGTGCCGCTTGGGCTTGTGGCGCTGGTGCGGTTGATCTTGTTTTTGACTGCAGACAAGAAGAAGTAGTTGTCCGCCAGGCATACCAGGCAGTTGGCATTTGCTACTTTAAATATAGCGTATCGCGCTTTATTTATAAGGGCTATAGCTCAATTAATTATAAATTTCCCGCTATCTAATGGGCCACATGCAGCTTGGCATGAATGCGCTGCGTGGTGCGCCACACCACCCACAACACCACCGGCACCAGAGCCCCAGCGGCCATTTCGGGGTTGATCGGCACACCGGCAGCCTTCAGTGCCTTGCCACCATAAAGCAGCAGGCTGATCACGTAATACGAAATGGCGGCAATCGACAGGCCTTCCACCGTGCTTTGCAGGCGCAGTTGCATTTCTTGCCCGTGCGTGAGCTTTTCCAGCAGCTGCTGGTTTTGCACTTCGGTGGCAATGTCGACTCGGGTGCGCAGCAAATCGCTGGTGCGCGCCACCCGCTCCGACAAGGAAGCCAACCGCTGGCCGGTAGCGGCCACCGTGGCCATGGCCGGCGAGAGCCTGCGCTGCATGAATTCGCCAATGGTCTGGGTGCCTGGAATGGCTTTTTCGCGCAGCTCGGCAATGCGCTGGCCCACCAAGGCGTAATAGGCCTGGGTAGCCGAAAAACGGTAGCTGTTTTCAGCCGTGGTGCGCTCGACGCTGGCGGCCAGGGACACCAGTGTGTCAAGCAAATCCTGATCAGAGACCGACTTGTTTTCCAGCTGGCCAGTGATCCGAACCAAATCGCGCTCGGCCTGGGCCAGCATCGGCCCCAGCTTTTTGGCCACAGGCAAACCACGCAAGGCCATCAGGCGATAGGTTTCCAGCTCCAGCAAACGCTGTGCAATGCGCCCGGCGCGGGTCTGGCTGGTGCCTTCGGGAGCGATGACCAGCATGCGCTCAAAGCCGTCAGCCTGCAGCCTGAACTGCGTGAGCGCCCAAGAATGGCCCATGGGATGGCCATAACCGTGGCGATTGGGCGACTCTGCACCCTGCCCGGCCGAATTAGGCGCGCTGCTGCCCATGAGGGACGCCACCACGGTGCGGCCACCTAGCCAGGCCACCGCCTGGGCCATCAAGGCCGGGGCATCGTCCAGCGGCGCATTCACCAAGGCCAGTTGCACAGCTGCCACGGTGCGCCCGGGAATCTGTGCCAGCCACTGCGCTGACACCGCCAACCCAGACAGCAAATCTGGCTCTGACCCACCCAGCGCCGCCTGGGCCGGCAAGGTCTGCACGATCGAGTAACGAGTGAATTCGGTGTGGCGCTCCCACTTCATGGTGAAACCGTCCAGACGCAGGCGCAAAAAGTTGTCCTGCAAGCGGGCCAGCGGCAAATCTGCCTGGCCAGGCAACTTGCACAAATGAGCGCATTCGGCATCGCGGCTGATGCCTTCGTTGAGCACGGCCACATAAGTGATCAGCGCAGGCAAGCGGATGCGCGCCGAAGGCCGGGCGTGCACCTCGTTGTGCAGCTCAGCGCGCTGTGGATCATCTGGAGGAAGCATGGAAGGGGAACCAGGCACAAAATCGGGGTCTGTGTAAGCTTGCATAGGGCTATTTTGCCGCCAACAA
Source organism: Rhodoferax sp. (assembly GCF_028688795.1). GTDB lineage: Bacteria > Pseudomonadota > Gammaproteobacteria > Burkholderiales > Burkholderiaceae_C > Rhodoferax. Next base: position 122,248 of record NZ_JAQTXM010000010.1, read on the forward strand.
CCCCCGGTTTTTAACTATTTGGGGTCCTGGCAGATTTCCCTTCACACCGAAAAAGCCAGCGTTTGTGCCAAACCTCCTAAATGCGATTAAAGTACCGCAATAAATAAGGAGACACTGATTTATGACAATTTTTTCAAATTCACGCACGCTGCAAGCCCATGACCGCGCGCGCCGCGGTTTTCTTGGCACCGGTTTGGCACTGGGCACCGCAGGCCTGATCATGTGGCCAGAGGCCAGGCTGCTTGCGCAGCAAGTTGGGGACTTTATTGAGGGTGCCCCCATGCCTGACATTGCACCAATACAACTCTCCAAGCATGTGTGGACAATATTTGCCGCTGATGGTTTTCCCACTCAGGAGAACCACGGCATGATGTCCAACGTGACCTTTGTCGTGACCAGCGCGGGCGTGGTGGTGCTGGATTCAGGCAGTTCGGTGCAAATTGGCCGCATGGCGATTCGCATGATCAAAAAAGTGACGCCACTGCCGGTGATTGCAGTGTTTAACACCCACGTCCACGGTGACCATTGGCTGGGCAACCATGCCTTTGCAGAAGCCTATGGCGAGCAACTGCCAATTCACGCGCTGGCTGGCACCATGAAAGAGATCCAGGGCTATGAAGGCAGCCTGTGGCGCAGCCTGATGGAACGCTGGACCAACCAGGCCACCGCCGGTACCAAAGTCGTGCCGCCCAATACCGAAGTCAAACATGGGCAAACCATGCAGTTTGGTGACATAACCCTCAAATTGCATTTTTATGGCAAGGCACACACCTCTGCCGATCTGTGCGTCCAGGTGGTGCAGGACAAGGTCACCGCTGTTGGCGACATTGCCATGGCCAACCGCATTGCCAACATTGACGATGGTTCCTACCCCGGCACCTTCAAGTATTTCAAGGAGCTGGCAGTAGCGGCGGGCGATCAGCTTTGGCTTCCCGGCCATGGCGAGGCCCGGCACGACTTGCTTGAAACTTATGGCAAGTTCCTCGCAGGTATTTGGGAGCCCTGCCTGCAAGCCATCAAGGACGGCAAGTCTGAGGCGCAAGCCAAAGTCATGGTGCTGGCGGACCCGCGCGTGGCCAGCCGGGCCACGACCATGCAAGGCTTTGACTCGAACATTGGCAAGTACACCAGCCTGGCCTACCTCGAAGCGGAAAAAGAAGCGTTTTAATCAGCGCGTGTTTGGCTGGTCGGTCCACGTAAACACGTACAGTGGGCCACCCTGACCAAAGGTGAAGACCATGACCAACACGCAAATTGAAAACCACCGCACACAACACATTGGCTGGCTGCGCGCCGCAGTGCTGGGTGCCAATGACGGCATCGTGTCTACCGCCAGCCTAATTTTGGGTGTGGCTGCGGCCAGCGCCACACAAGGCCCGGTGCTGGTAGCAGGCGTGGCAGGGTTGGTGGCCGGGGCCATGTCGATGGCAGCGGGCGAATACGTGTCGGTGAGCTCCCAGTCAGACACCGAGCAGGCTGACATTGAACGCGAAAAAATCGAACTTGCCACCGATGGCCCGCGTGAACTGGCCGAGCTGACCGCCATTTACGTTGGTCGTGGGCTCGACCACCAGCTGGCCAGACAAGTGGCCACGCAATTAACCGCCCACGATGCGCTGGCGGCCCACACCCGGGACGAGCTCGGCATCTCTGAGGCCACCAGTGCCAACCCGATGCAAGCTGCGCTGGTGTCCGCGCTGTCTTTTGTGGTAGGTGCCGGCTTGCCACTGGTCACGGCCTGGATCGTGCCCTTTGGTTATTTGACACCTGTGGTGGCAGCCACTTCCTTGCTGTTCCTGATCATCCTGGGGGGCTTGGCGGCCTACACCGGCGGTGCGGGTATTTTCAAAGGCATCGTGCGCGTGACTTTTTGGGGCGCCTTGGCGATGGTCATCACCGCAGGGGTGGGCATGCTGTTTGGGGTGTCCGTCTGAGCGCCTTCTGTACGGGCCTGATTAGCTCCTTTATGAGTAGCACTAAGCCCAATAAATGAATGGGCTACAGGTCATATAGTTGTAAATTCTTTCACGGCAATCCGGTGCCAGTATGCGCAGAGCGCAGATATCAACGCGGGCCACTCACATTTCAATGTTTCAATAATTGTTGTATCATTGAAATATGGACAAACAACTCGCCACCTCTGTTTTTGAATCCCTGGCGTCAGGCGTGCGGCTAGACGTTTACCGGCTGCTGGTCAAAGCCGGGCCACAAGGCTTGGTGGCGGGCGAAATTGGCAGCGCACTAGAAGTGCCACCCACCAACCTGTCGTTTCATCTGAAAGCGCTCAGCCAAGCGCAACTGGTGACGGTGGTGCAAGAGGGGCGTTATCAAAGGTACCGGGCGAATCTGGCGCTGATGCAGGAACTCATCGCCTACCTGACCGCTGAATGCTGCGCTGGGCACCCCGAGCAATGCCCCGAGATCTGTCTGGCGCCAATTTGCGCCTGATGCAGCCCAGATTGACCAACCCAAACATCACCCAAGGAGTCACCATGAAAAGCATTCAAGTTTTTGACCCAGCCCTGTGTTGCAGCAGCGGCGTTTGTGGCACCGATGTGGACCAAAAACTGGTCGACTTCTCTGCCGATGTGGATTGGGCCAAGCAACAGGGCGCGCACATTGAGCGCTTCAACCTGGCCCAGCAGCCCATGGCATTTGCGCAAAGCGCTGCTGTCAAGGGCTTGCTGGAACGCTCCGGCGAGGCGGCCTTGCCCATCACATTGGTTGACGGCGAAGTGGCCTTTGCCGGGCGATACCCCACACGGGACGACCTGGCGCGCTGGATCGGCACCGAAGCGGCCGTTGCCGCCAGCCCGGCAGACGCAGCAGAAACGCCCGTTGGCAGGTGTTGCTCAGGTGGTGCCTGCTGCTGAGTTGCCGGTCAGAACGACTGCCCGCCCAGACACCACCGACACAGTTGTTTGTTTTTTGCCTGATGAATGGCTTACCCATGAAATTTCTCGACCAACCCCCGCGTTTTCTGTTTTTCACCGGCAAGGGCGGTGTAGGCAAAACGTCGATTGCGTGCGCCACTGCCATCGAGCTGGCTGGCGCTGGCAAACGTGTGCTGCTGGTCAGCACCGACCCGGCATCCAACGTCGGGCAGGTGTTTAGCATCATCATTGGTAACCAGATCACGCCCATTGCCGAGGTGGCCAACTTGAGCGCACTTGAGATTGACCCGCAAGCTGCTGCCCAGGCTTACCGTGACCGCATCGTCGGCCCGGTGCGTGGCCTCTTGCCCGAGAGCGTGGTCAAAGGCATTGAAGAACAGCTCTCTGGCGCCTGCACCACGGAGATTGCCGCGTTTGACGAGTTCACCGCGCTGCTCATCAACAGCGCCCTCACCCAAGACTTTGACCACATCGTCTTTGACACGGCGCCCACCGGACACACCATCCGCATGCTGCAGTTGCCAGGGGCTTGGAGCGGTTTTCTGCAAGATGGCAAGGGCGATGCCTCTTGCCTGGGCCCGTTGGCTGGGCTGGAAAAACAGCGCACCCAGTACAAGGCTGCCGTTGACGCCCTGGCAGACGCAAAAAAAACCCGCCTGGTGCTTGTGGCGCGGGCCAAGACCGCTACGTTAAATGAAGCAGCACGCACGCATGATGAGCTGGCTGGTATTGGTCTGACCCGGCAATTTTTGGTCATCAACGGCGTGTTTCCTGAATCTGAGGTCGCCCAAGACCCGTTGGCGCAAGCCATTTGTGAACGCGAGCAAGCGGTGCTGGCCAACTTGCCCAACGCGCTGCGTGAGCTGCCGACCGACCAAATCGCGCTCCAGGCGTTCAATTTGTTTGGCCTGGCGGCCCTGAGGCAGTTGCTGCATACGCCATCAGCGACCAGCCCTCATAACAGCGTGGCGACCCAAGGTGGCCTGCCTGACCGCGCTGCGCCCGCCACCACAGCACCTGTCACGGATGCCGCCCTTGAGAGCATTCTCATCAAAGCGCCCAGCCTGGCCTCGCTGGTAGATGACATCGCCCTGGATGGCCGCGGCCTGGTGATGCTGATGGGCAAAGGCGGCGTTGGTAAAACCACGCTGGCCGCCGCCGTGGCGGTAGAGCTCGCCACCCGTGGCCACGAGGTGCACCTGACCACGTCTGACCCCGCCGCGCACCTGATGGAAACCTTGCACGGTACGCTGGCCCACCTGACTGTGAGCCGCATTGATCCGCATGAAGTCACCGAGGCCTACCGCGCCCAAGTGCTGGCCACCAAGGGTGCCAAGCTTGATGCAGCCGGCCGCGCTGTGCTGGAAGAAGACTTGCGCTCGCCCTGCACCGAAGAAATCGCCGTGTTTCAGGCGTTCTCGCGCGTCATTCGCGAAGCCGGCAAAAAGTTTGTCGTGATGGACACCGCGCCCACCGGCCACACCCTGCTGCTGCTGGATGCCACCGGTGCTTACCACCGCGACATTGCCCGCCAGATGGGATCGGGAGCCCACTTCACCACGCCCATGATGCAGTTGCAAGACCCCAGGCAAACCAAGGTGCTGATCGTCACGTTAGCCGAAACCACGCCAGTGCTGGAAGCGGCCAACCTGCAGATGGATTTGCGCCGCGCCGGCATTGAGCCCTGGGCCTGGGTCATCAACAACAGCGTGGCGGCAGCCAAGGTGAGCTCGCCCCTGCTGCTTCAACGCGCCCACAACGAACTGCACGAAATTGAGGCCGTGGCGCATCGTCACGCCAGTCGATATGCACTGGTCCCCCTTTTAAAAGACGAGCCTGTCGGCGTCAAACGCCTGACACAACTCGCTGCTAGCCTTTCTAAACCGATTTAAACCACAAGGAAATCTGACATGTCTGACAAAGCCCTCAACGTGCTGTTTTTGTGCACCCACAACTCGGCTCGCAGCATCTTGGCCGAAGCCACCCTGAACCACATTGGGGGAGCTAAGTTCAAGGCCTACTCGGCCGGCAGCAGCCCACGTGACAACCAACAGCCCAATCCCTTGGGCCTTCAAGTGTTGAAAAACGCCGGCATTTCCACTGAGGGTTTACGCAGCAAGAGCTGGGATGAATTCAGCAAGCCCGATGCGCCGCACATGGACCTGGTGATCACGGTGTGCGACAACGCTGCCGGTGAGGTCTGCCCTTATTGGCCGGGTCAACCCGCCACCGCCCACTGGGGCTACCCTGATCCCTCTGAAGGTGACGGCACAGAAGCGCAAAAGCTGGAGGCTTTTCGTCAAACCCTGCTGGCCTTCAAGCGCCGCCTTGATCTGCTGACCAGCCTGCCTGCCGACAAACTTGAAAAAACCATGCTGCAACACACCGCCCGCGATCTGGCAAAAGAGGCGTGAGACCGTGCCGGACGACATGCCACACTGGGTGCCGCAAGTTGGCGCTGCCCTTCAATTAACCAGGATCAACCGATGAGTGCCCAATGTGAAGTAACCGGCAAACGCGCCGCTGCCGCGCCAATGAGTGTGTTTGAGCGCTATCTTTCTGTATGGGTGGCCTTGTGCATCGTGGTTGGCATTGCGCTGGGGCAATTTTTTCCCGGCGTGTTCCAGGCCATTGGCCGCATGGAGGTGGCACAGGTCAACCTGCCCGTGGGCGTGCTGATCTGGGTGATGATCATCCCGATGCTGCTGAAGGTGGACTTTGGCGCCCTGGGCGAAGTGCGCCAACACATCAAGGGTATTGGTGTCACGCTGTTTGTGAACTGGCTGGTGAAACCCTTCAGCATGGCATTTTTGGCCTGGCTGTTCATTCGCACGCTGTTTGCGCCACTGCTGCCGCCTGACCAGATCGACAGCTACATTGCAGGGCTGATCTTGCTGGCGGCCGCGCCCTGCACGGCCATGGTGTTTGTTTGGAGTCGCCTCACGGGTGGCGACCCACTGTTTACCCTGTCACAAGTGGCTTTGAATGACAGCATCATGGTGGTGGCATTTGCACCACTGGTGGCGTTCTTGCTAGGGCTTTCCAGCATCATCGTGCCGTGGGATACGCTGCTGATTTCGGTCGGCCTGTACATCGTGATCCCGGTCATCGTGGCGCAGCTGCTGCGCCGGCAATTGCTGCAAAAAGGGCAAGCGGCCTTTGATGCGGCGATGGACAACATTGGCCCATGGTCCATCACTGCGCTGCTGGCCACACTGGTGCTGCTGTTTGCGTTTCAGGGCGAGGCAATTCTGAAGCAGCCGCTCATCATTGCCCTGCTCGCTGTGCCGATTTTGATTCAAGTGCTCTTCAACTCTGGCCTGGCCTATTGGCTCAACCGCGCGGTGGGCGAAAAACATGCCATCGCCTGCCCGTCGGCCCTGATTGGCGCCAGCAATTTCTTTGAGCTGGCGGTGGCCGCAGCCATCAGCCTGTTTGGTTTTCACTCAGGCGCGGCGCTCGCCACCGTGGTGGGCGTGTTGATTGAGGTGCCGGTGATGTTGCTGGTGGTGAACATTGTGAACCGCAGCAAAGGCTGGTACGAGCGGACTTGATGACTATCAATTAAATAGCTGCTTGCGATTATTCAATAAGGGCTACAGGCTATTTTTCTATAAATTCAGGGTGACCACACCAAAAGCTGGCCCCATACGTTTTATCAACGCCTGTTGAGTCGTGGTGACCCCAAATTAAAGCCTTTGCAGGTTTTCAATTTTTTTCAAAGAAGCCATTCACAAGTGTTGCGCTAAAGGCTGCTCACAAACGCCGCCACGTCTGGCCGCAAGCGCGTCGGCTTGCGCTTGACCACCGTGCCCACGTTGATGCAGCACACGGCTTGCTCGCCGTCCGACAACTTAAAAAGCTGACGCAGCGCGCCCGAGCGCATCGCCTGCCCGCTGGTCAAGCTGCTGCCAAAACCCATGCTGTGTGCACAGAGCAGAAAATTTTGAATGGCCGCCCCCACCGACACCATGCGCTCAAGCGGTTCAATGTCAGGCTCACACGGCCCCAGGCGGGCAATGGCCAGCGCCAGAAAAGGCGCGCGAAAGGCTTTCTCACGGGCCTGCTCAATTTGCTCTGGCGTGGCGTTGGCATCGCGCTCGATCAACGCCTGGCCAAACACGTCGGCCAACAAGGCGCGTTTGTCCGATGGCACCAGCACAAAACGCCAGGGCATCACCACGCCATGGTCTGGTGCAGCGGCAGCGCAGCGAAACATGTCACTCACTTGATCAGCATTGGGCCCGGGCACAGCCAGGCGCTTGGGCAAAATGTTTTGCCGGGAGGTGATCAGGGTCAGCGCAAAGCTGGCTTCGTCGCTGGGAATGGTGTCAACAGGTGGCGTCATGTGACTATGGTAGCGGCTTGCAAAGCACGCTCCATAATGCAACCAACTCCCTCTTGCAGACCCACAACCAACTCGGACAACACGCCCATGTGCGAACTGTTTGGACTCTCTTCAAAACACGCGCCGTCAGCCAGCGACTTGCCACTGCCAGAGTTCCGCTTGCGCGGCGGTGCCATCGCCGACAACCCGGACGGCTGGGGCATTGCCTGGCGCCAAGGCACTGCGTTGCAGCTTGAAAAAGAGCCGCTCCCCGGCCACAACAGCGCACGGTTTGCAGAACTCATCGACACATTGCAGTCGGGGCTGATCCTGGCGCACATCCGCAGGGCAACTTCGCCGCCCGTCAACACGCCGGGCAACACCCACCCGTTTCTGCACACCTACTGCGACCGGCCCTGGGCCTTTGCCCACAACGGCAACGTGCCGGAGATGATGGCGGCACAAACTGCCGAATGCAACGCCATTTGCCACCCCGACGGCCAGACTGACTCGGAGTTTGCCTTTTGCCACTTGCTGCGCCACCTCACCGGCCACTACCACTCACCCGGCACAGATGACGATTGGCTGGGCATTTTGGTAGCTATCAGCGGCCAAATTGCAGCCCATGGCAAGTTCAACTTTTTACTCTCTGACGGCAAGCTGCTGATTGCCTACGGGCATAACCGCCTGCACTACCTGCACCAGCCCGTGTCGGCGGACGCCACCCAAACCGTGGCCATGGTGGCCACCGAGCCGCTGGGCGAGCCCTCCCGCTGGACGGCGTTTGCGCCTGGTGAGCTGCGCATTTACCAGGATGGCGCGTTGCTCAAGCAGCTTTCAACCCACTCTAGCCGGCCTCAATAGCTATTTAATTTATAGCTACTAGCGCAATCAATATATGGGCTAGAGGCTATTTTTATATATGAAATCATGAACTGTCTGACAAACGCCTGGGCCGCCCACTCAGGGGAACTGCGAGGCTGGTTGCGCCAGCGCGTGAGCAGCCCAGCCGAGGCCGACGACCTGCTGCAAGACCTGTTCATCAAGGCGCTGCGCCAGGGCGACCGCTTTTGTGACCTGCACAACGCGCGCGCCTGGCTGTTTGAAGTGGCCCGCAACACCCTCACCGACCACCTGCGCGTGCACCGCGACACCGTTGAATTGCCCGACGACCTGGCGCAAAACGTGGATGATGTTGACACCGTGGACGTGCTCACCGCCTGCCTGCCCCGGGTGCTGTCCGAGCTAAGCCCGCAAGACCGCGACGCCATCACCGCCTGCGACCTGCACGGCATGAGCCAGGCCGACTTTGCTGCTGCGCATGGCCTGAGCCTGAGCGCCGCCAAATCCCGCGTGCAACGCGCCCGCGTGCGGTTAAAGGCGCAGATGTCGGTGGCGTGCCAGGTCAGGCTGGACGACACCGGCCGTGTGACCGACTTTGTGCCGCGCAACCCCAGCTCACCATGACGGCCCGCGCCCGGCGAGTTGCCCAGCCAAAAAATCAATCAGCATCCTGACCTTGGCCGACACGTGTTTTCGGGTCGGGTACACCGCATGAATGCCCAGCTCGCCAGAGCGAAACAGGGGCATCAATTCCACCAGCGTGCCTGCAGCCAAATCTGACCCGACCAGAAAAGTGGGCTGCAATATCACCCCTTGGTGCGCCAGCGCGGCAGCGCGGCAGGTGTCGCCGCTGTTGGTTCGAATACACGGCCGGGTGGTGACGCTCACCTGCCCTTGCGGCCCATCAAAGCGCCAGTCGTCCCTGCCCGACCAATAGCTGTAGGCAATCACCTCGTGCTGGGCCAGTTCACTCGGGTGTGTGGGCATGCCGTGTGCCGCCAGGTACTGCGGCGACGCGCACATCACCAAACGTGTGCGGCTTAACTGCCGGCTCACCAGGCTTGACGCCTCCAGCGTGCCGATGCGAATGGCCAGGTCGTAGCCGTCCTCCACCAGATCCACCACCCGGTCAGACAGCGTGATGTCCAGCGTGACGCGCGGGTTTTGCGCCTTGAACACGCCCCACAGCGGCGCCAGGTGCAAGATACCAAAGGTCACCGGGGCGTTGATGCGCAGCAGGCCGCTGGCCAGGTCGCTGCGCGACGTGACCTCAGACTCAGCCTCGTCCAGCTCGGCCAGCAGCGCTTTGCTGCGGGTGTAAAACACTTGGCCTTCTTCGGTCAGCGACAGCCGCCGCGTGGTGCGGTGCAGCAGCCGCACGCCCAGGCGGGTTTCCATGTCCACCACGTAGCGCGACGCAGCCGCCTTGGATAAATTCAGCGCATCAGCCGCTTTGACAAAGCTGCCCGCATCCACCACGGCGTTGAAGGTCTGCATTTCAAGGAATCGGTCCACTGTCTCTCCTGGTGAAACAATTAATATAAATTTAATGCGTTTATCTTCTTGCGATAGTTTAATAAAGTACAGCCCATGCCTGACGCAATGCCGCGCCGGCCCCTTGAAGGATCACACCATGCATCAAGCCCCTGTCTTTTTTATCTCGCACGGCGCGCCCACCTTTGCCATTGAGCCCGGTCTGCTGGGCCCTGCTTTAGGCAAACTCGGTCAGCAACTCTCACAAACCAAAGCCGTGCTGGTGGTGTCACCCCACTGGCAAACGCGTGAGGTGCAGGTGATGAGCACCGCCAAACCAGAAACCGTGCATGACTTTGGCGGCTTTCCGGCCGCACTGTACAAGCTGCGCTACCCCGCCAGCGGCCAGCCCGACCTCGCCAAAGAAGCCGCGCGGCTGCTGACAGAAGCCGGTTTTGCCAACACCTTTGACGATCAGCGCGGGCTGGACCACGGCGCCTGGGTGCCGATGATGCACTTGTTGCCCGACGCTAATGTGCCGGTGTTTCAGGTGTCGATGCCGCGCACACTGACCACCGCGCAGGCGCTGAAACTGGGCCAGGCGTTAGCCCCGCTGCGCGCGCAGGGGGTGGTCATCTTGGCCTCTGGCAGCATGACGCACAACCTGTATGAATTCAGCCCGTATGCCACGCGGGCAGAACCTTATGTGCAGGAATTTGCCGCCTGGGTGCGCGCCGCCGTGCAGGCCAAGGCCACGGATTCATTGGTGGCTTACCGCGAACTTGCCCCACACGCCCAGCGCGCCCACCCATCTGAAGAGCACTTTTTGCCGCTGCTGGTGGCGCATGGTGCCCGTGGTGACGACGAAGTGCATGTGATTGACGAGAGCGTCGAGCACGGCATGTTGTCGATGGAATCGTATGTGTGGGGAATGCCAGCATGAACACCGCACCTGTACAACCCGGCGAATTACAAACCGGCACGCCCATGGGCCTGGCTTTTCGGCTGATTCAACCCGCGCCCGCCCAAGCGCGCCGCTGCGTGATCTTGTTGCACGGTGTGGGCAGCAACGAGGCCGATATGGTCAGCCTGGCCATCGGCATGAGCCCGGACACCCTGGTCATCCTGACGCGTGGCCCACTGACTTTGGGCCCCGGCCAATACGCCTGGTTTCGCGTGGCATTTGGCGCCAACGGACCCAGCCCCAACATCGAAGAAGCTGAGCGCAGCCGCCTGACGCTGGTGCATTTTGTGCAGCAGGTGCAGGCCACCTACGGCATAACGCCTGCCAATACGGTCATCGCCGGATTCAGCCAGGGCGGCATCATGAGCACCAGCGTGGGCTTGAGCGCGCCAGACATCGTGGCTGGGTTTGGCCTGCTGTCGGGTCGCATCCTGCCGGAACTGGCGCCGCACCTGGCACCGCAGGCGCAGTTGGCCAAGCTGAAAGTATTTGTCGGCCACGGCGAAGATGACCGGGTGCTGCCCGTGGCCTGGGCGCACAAGTCTGATGCCTGGCTCACTGAGTTGGGTGTACCGCACGAGCTGCACCTGTACCCGATGGACCACGGCATCAGCAACGAGATCCACGCTGACTTTTTGACCTGGCTGGCTGGCGTATGGCCGAAGCCTTGAGCGCAGCCACACCATGACCGAGTCCAACTTTCAAACCGACATGACCACGCGCTACGGTGCCGCGCGTGCGATCGTGCCCGATGCGACCACGCTGGTGCGTTGCGGTGGGGCGTGGGCGCGTGCCAGATGCCGTGCTAACCCTGGCCATTGGCGCCGACAAAACAGCCAGCGAGCACTTCAAACACACGCCACCCAGCCCGCTGGAGCTTGAAAACGCCATCGTCACCGTGGAGGACGAAGTCACCCGCGCGCGCGACTTGATGCCAGCCGGTGCCCGCATCTGCACCACCGACCCGGCCATCCGCGAGATTGCGCTCCTATCAGGCGTATCAGGCTTGACCGAAGGCGAGCCCCTGCGCCTGTCGCTGGACGCCATGGAGCGCACATTTAACCGGCTCACACAGGTGTCACTCGGTCGGCCCGCCGTTTGAAGGCCTGCCTGCCAGCAACACCTTTGCCGCCACGCTGCTGATCCTGCGCGAGTTCATGCATCACCTGCAGTTTGCTGACATCACCGTGCTTGAGCACTAGAGCGACTGAGGTTTATTACTTCTATTTTGATAGCTTCTTGCGCATGTATTACCTGGGCTAGAGGCTGATTTTGCTTATAACTTTTCAGTGTGTGCTGCCCGCCTAGAATGGCCGCATGCCCAAAGAAGCCCAAGCCCGCAGGCGCAGGTGGATGCGATGGGCAACAACTTTGACTGTTGCCGCGGACCCAAAAATTAGTTGCCCGAGTGCGGGGCTTAGGCGCAAAACCACCTTGATTGCAAAACAAACAGATTCAGCCATACTTAGCCTCACCATGCCAACAGTCCTTCGTATCGGCCCGTACCGATTTTTCTTCTACGCAACGAGAATGATGAGCCGCACCATATTCATGTGCAGCAAGACCGTATGTTGGCAAAATTTTGGCTCCAGCCGGTGTCGCTTGCCCACAGCACCGGGTTTTCGCCGCAGGATTTGAGCAAGCTTCTGACCCTGGTAGAAGCCAATCAATCAACTTTTGTGGAGGCCTGGAATGAGTTCTTTCATGTTTAAAGTTCAACCCAAAGCGATGGCCATCGTTTGTTCGGATGACGAATTGAGGGTATCTCTCACGGACGGGCGGACGCTGTCGGTTCCTCTGGCCTGGTTCCCGAGGCTGGCGCACGCAACACACACGGAGCGGGCCGACTACGAAATACTGGGCGACGGTGAGGGCATTCACTGGCCTCAGGTGGACGAAGATATTTCAGTTGTGGGCTTGCTGGCTGGTCAACCGTCCGTAGAAGTCAAAGCCGCATTTGCGTGATTCTGAACACATCGGAAGTCGTCTGCTCATAGTGTCATCGTCGTTGCCGATTAATGCCGACCAAGCCCCCCGCGCGCGAGTTTGACCCGGGGCTTGATACGCCGTTATGGAACTGGGAACCATCGAGAGCTTGAATTGATTGCCCGAAAAAAGCCATCTATTTCATAGCTTCTTGCGCAGATAAATAAAGGGCTACAGCCCGTTTTTACATCAATATGTAAGGCCTGTGACCTACTTTTGCACCTGCCGCCGCACATGCCCCAGCAGCCCCTCACACGCATCCTCCACCAAATCCAGCACGGTCTCGAACCCGTCCGCACCTTCGTAATACGGGTCGGGCACCACGGTGGCATCAAACGTCTGGCAGAACTCGGTCAGGCGGCGCAGTTTGTGCTGGTGTTCTGGCGGACAGTCGCCTTGCAGCAGGGCCAGGTTGTCCCAATCCATGGCCAGAATCAGGTCAAACTTGGCGTAGTCGGCGTCTTGCACCTGGCGGGCGCGCAGGGCCGACAGGTCATAACCCCGCAAATACGCGTGCGACTGCGAGCGCTCGTCTGGCGCACTGCCGGGGTGGTAGTTGTGTGTGCCGGCCGAATCCACCTTGACCGCATCTGACAGGCCCGCCAACAACACCTTTTTTTGGAACACGCCGTCAGCCGTGGGGCTGCGGCAAATATTTCCCATACACACAAAAAGAACCGAATAGGTCATAGGTTTTCTTCACGCAAAATACTATGTTTTTTATAGCTACTAGCGCAATATTTACGTGCGCTATAGCCTCATTTTATTCAAACAGTTTCAGCGCTCAGTGGCTGACTGAGCCGGTGGCCTTGGCGGCAGCGTCCAGACCGCCTTTGGCTTTCCACTCGGCAAACCCACCTTGCAAAATGCGCACATTGTCATAGCCTGCCACACGCAGCGCAAACCCCGCCTGGGCTGACAGTGAGCCGGTGTTGCAGTACAGCAGCACGGGTTTGTCTTTGGGGATGCGGCTGCGCTCGGCCAGCGCGCGACGCCACTCGATGTTGATGGCGTTGGGGATGTGGTCTTTGGCAAACTGGGTGGCGTCGCGGGCGTCAATCACCACAAATTTCTGCCAGTCGTCCCTGGGAATTTGCTCGGGGAAGATGGTGGCGCCGCCATAGTCCACGAAGTCAAGGTAGGCCTCCATGGCGTCAATCGCGGCTTTGTCTTGCGCCAGGGCCGTAACGGGAGCGGCGTTGAGGGCCAGGGCGGCCAGCCCCGCGACGACGAGGCGGCGGCAAAGAAAATTTTTCATAGGGTGATTTGTCCAGGGTTGGGGGCTTGGAAATTGTCCACGTTTTTGTGATTTTAACCAACGATCTAACAATCGAACGATTATTAGAATGTAGCACTAGAATCACGCGACGACGCAGACACATCTGCTTGCATGCCAACCTGAACCCGGCACAAATGGAGACCCCAATGAACTTCGAGCCATTCGTCCTCGGCCACGAGCCCGCCATCCGGCTGGGCTTCTTTGTGGGTGTTTTTACACTGGTCGCGTTATGGGAGGTGGCCGCGCCCCGGCGTGTGCTGACGCTGTCCAGAACCCTGCGTTGGACCAGCAACCTGGGGCTGGTGGTGCTCAACACCATGCTGCTTCGCCTGCTTTTCCCGATCGCGGCGGTGGGCTTGGCGGCCTTTTGCGCGGCCCATGGCTGGGGTTTGCTCAACCACTTCGCGGTGCCGGTCTGGCTGGCGGTGCCCCTGGCCGTCATCGCCATGGACTTTGTGATCTGGTTGCAGCATGTGATGGTGCATGCGGTGCCGCTGCTGTGGCGCTTGCACCAGGTGCACCACGCTGACCCGGACTACGACCTGACCACCGGGGCGCGCTTTCACCCGATCGAGATTGCACTGTCGATGCTGATCAAGTTCGCCACCCTCACGGTGCTTGGCCCCTCGGTGTTGGCCGTGATGATTTTTGAGGTGATGCTCAACGCCACCGCCATGTTCAACCACGGCAACATCCGCCTGCCCGCCAAGCTCGACGGCGCATTACGTTGGATTCTTGTGACCCCCGACATGCACCGGGTGCATCACTCGGTGGAGAGCGATGAATGCAACACCAACTTTGGCTTCAGCCTGACCTGGTGGGACCGCCTGTTCGGCACCTACCGCGCCCAGGCCCGTGCGCCACAGACCACCATGGCCATTGGCCTGCATGGCCACACCCACCCGAGTGAAGTGGCGCGGCTGGGCGGCATGCTAATGATGCCTTTCAGGACGCAGGCTGATGGTTATGCCATCAACCGCCGTCAGTGGTCTGACAAGACACCAGCATCATGAACAAGAAGAAACAGAGACGCGTCCGTGATGACCGAACAGGCTAGAGCCCATCACGAATGCGGATGCCGGTGGTGAATGTCTGGATAGTGCGCGTGGCTGTGTGCAAGCGGCGCATGTTGATGCGTGTGGGTGTGGGGCTCGGTGCCGTCCCAGTCGGCCGCATGGCTGTGCTGGTGGTGGGCATCGTGGCGGTGCGCGTGCGCGTGCGCCATTGCGGCATGCTGGTGGTCGTGGGCGTGGTGTTCCGTCAGGTGCAGCCAGACCCCTGCGGCCATGAGGCCCGCCGCCAGCCAGAAAACCGGGCTGACTGGCTCGCCAAACAACCCAATGGACAGCGCCGCACCGACAAATGGCGCGGTTGAAAAATACGCCCCGGTGCGAGCTGTACCCAAGCCACGCAAGGCCAGCACAAACAGCACCAGGCTGAAGCCGTAGCCTAAAAATCCAATCAGCATTGCGCTCGACACCAGGCTGGTGGTCGGCCATGCCGCGCCCAACGCCAAGCCCAGGCCAGTATTGACGCAGCCCGCCACCAAGCCCTTGCTGCCGGCAATGAACACCGCATCGGTGGCTGACACCTTGCGCGTGAGATTGTTGTCAATGGCCCAGGCCAGACAGGCCCCAGCCAGTGCCAACGGGCCAAACCAGTCAACCGACACATCGCCGCTGGGCCAGGCCAACACGGCACCTCCCGCCACGATCAGCGCCATGCCGAGCACGATGCGCCGGTCAGTGCTTTCCCGGAAGACCAGCCAGGCCAGCACTGCGGTCAGCACCGACTCCAGGTTGAGCAGCAGTGATGCGGTGGCAGCAGTGGTGTGTGCCAGTCCCACCATCAACAACAGTGGCCCGAGCACACCGCCAAAAACAATCGCCCCCAGCAGCCAGGGCCATTCATGGGCCGGTAAATCGGGTGATGCCCACCCCTTGTCACGCAGCAGCCGGATCGCGGCCAGTCCCAGACCGCTGCCCAGATACAGCAAACCTGCCAGTAAAAATGGCGATGAGGTCAGCCCGTCGTCGATCAATTGCTTGGCAAACGGCGTGCTGGCCCCGAACAAAATAGCCGCGCCCAAGGCAGGCAAGGCGGCACGGTGCATGGATGTCAACGGACGACTTGGCTCAGAACACCAGCACTTTGGCGGCTTCTGCCGTCCAGGCGGCCAGTTGTGCCAAGGTGCTGCGGTTGGCCCCTTCCACCATCTCGGTTTGCGTGACACCGCGCGCATCCATGCAGGTACCGCAAAGGGCTACCTCACCTTTGCGAATGATCTTGCCCAGCATCAGTTGCACGTTGTAGTAGCCCTCAGGCACCTTTTGCCCGGCCTTGGCACAAGTCACCGCATCGGCCATCAGAAAAAGGCGCACCTGCTGCCCTTCCAGCCCCGCCAGCGCAGCAGCCAGTCGCAAGGCGTTGTAAGCACGTTCGTTGCCGTAAGGGGCATCGTTCAGGATAAAAAGTGTGGTGTTGCTCATGGTGTGCCTTTCGTGTTGACTGGCATTGCGGGGGATTCAATGGCAAAGCCGGCGGCAAGCCATTCACTGACACCATCAGTGGTTTTTTTGGCGCGGTAGCCGCGCGCCAGCAGCAGCTTGACGGCCGCATCCGACATCACACAAAACGGCCCACGGCAATAGGCCACGATGTCGGCACCCAGCGGCAGCTCACTGATGCGCTGCTCCAATTCAGCCAGAGGCAAGGAGCGGGCAAACGGCAAATGCGCCACTTCAAATTCAGCCTGTGGCCTCACGTCAATCACCACCACCTGACCGTTGCGCGCCTGCGCCAATAAATCAGCCCGGCTGGTTTTGACCAGGTAGTCAGGCTCGGCCATCAATTGCTGCAAGGCCAGGCGCATTTCAACCAGATGCTCTTCGGCCACGGTGCGCAACGACACCCCCAGTTGTGCCACGTCAGCGCCGCTGAGGCTGTAAAACACATACTTACCCTCGCGGCGCGACTGCACCAGGTTGGCGTCGCGCAAGGCCTTGAGGTGGGCACTGGCCAGCTTGACATCAATGGCCAACTCAGCCGTGAGCATTTCCACGCTTTTTTCGCCCTGCGCTAGCATTTCCAGCAACTCCAGGCGTTTCGGGCTGGCAAAGGCTTTGCCAATGCGGGCGACTTGTTCGTACAAGAGGTCTTTGAGTGTGCGTTCGTTCATGGCTTACATTCTAATATCTTCAAGAATGAATAGCCTCCACAGCCATTCACTTGTGCATGTTTGAATATGCTCTGTAATCAATAGTTTCTTACGCATATAGGACAAGGGATAAACCGAGATTGTTCATTAGGACTTCTGCCGACTTTGGCGGCACAATAACTGCTCACATTTTCTTGTGGATTTCTAATGGCATCCATTAGAAATAGCTCAATGAAATCAACGCTGTTGTTCTGAA
>NZ_JAQTXM010000039.1 GCF_028688795.1 Rhodoferax sp.
CCGTTCGTGGGCTTGCGACATGCGCTGGTAATCAGCCTGGTTTTGCAACAGGTTCAAGCATTCTTTGACGATGGCCTGGCGTGAGGTGCCCACCAGCTGGACAGTGCCCGCCTCTACCGCCTCTGGCCGTTCGGTGGTGTCGCGCATGACCAGCACCGGTTTGCCCAGCGAGGGGGCCTCTTCTTGCACACCGCCGCTGTCGGTGATGATGAGGCGGGCACGGTTCATCAGGTAGACAAAGGGCAGGTAGTCCACCGGGTCGATCAGGTGAACGTTGGCGAGTTTTCTGGCGGCCAGAATGTCGGCCACGGGTTTGCGCACGTTGGGGTTGAGGTGCACGGGGTACAAAATTTCAACATCTGGGGCAGCTTCGGCAATGTCAGCCAGGGCGTGGCAGATGTTCTCAAAGCCTTCGCCAAAGTTTTCACGGCGGTGGCCAGTGACCAGGATGAGTTTTTTGGCGGCATCCAGAAAGCTGAATTGTTTGTCAAAACCTGTGCTGAGTTCGGGTTGCGCTTGCAGGCGTGCAGTGGTGGCCAGCAACGCGTCAATGACTGTGTTGCCGGTGACAAAAATGGTGGTGGGGTCTACGCCTTCACGCAGCAGGTTGGCGCGCGCGGCCTCGGTGGGGGCAAAGTGCAGGTCGGCAATGGCGCCGGTGAGCTTGCGGTTGATTTCCTCGGGAAAAGGGGCGCGCTTGTGGCCGGTGCGCAGGCCTGCTTCAACATGACCGACCGGCACACCGCTGTAATACGCAGCCAGGCTGGCGGCCAGCGTGGTGGTGGTGTCGCCATGGACCAGCACCAGGTCTGGTTTTTCTTCTGCCAGCACGCCCTTGAGACCAGCCAGGATGTTGGCGGTGATGTCAAACAGGTCTTGCCCGGGCTTCATGATGTTGAGGTCATGCTCGGGGGTGATGTCAAAGAGTTTGAGCACCTGGTCAAGCATTTCACGGTGCTGGGCAGTGACGCACACCACGGTCTGGATTTGCGGCGCTGCAGCCTGAAAACCCTTAACCACCGGTGCCATTTTGATGGCCTCTGGGCGGGTACCGAAGATGATGAGAATTTTGGGAATTTGGAGCATACGGGTACAGCTTTACAGATCAAAACAGGCAATCTTACGGGCGTGAGAGTCAATTATGCGGGATGTGTAATTTGGATCACCAGTCCTACCAAGCGATTGCATGATGCTCCTATTTATATAGCTTGTTACGCTTATTCTAATTGGGATACGAGCTCATTTGACGTAAAAATGCATCAAACATCAGGAGTGTCCAGAGCGGCGCGGAATGGTCGCGCTGACCGCTCAGGTGCTGTGCCACCATGGTTTGCAGTGTGTCTTGATTGAAATAGCCTGTGGCCTCCAGCTGCGGACCCAGCACGGCCTGCTGCAGCCGCTCACGCAGTGGGCCTCTCAGCCATTTGGCCAGTGGCACTGAAAAGCCCATTTTGGTTCGGTACAACACGTCATTGGGCAGGCTGGGCTCAAAGGCTTTTTTGAACAGCCATTTACCCTCCTGGCCCTTGATTTTGAGGCTGCTGGGCAAGGTGGCCAGCCACTCGATGAGCTCGTGGTCCATCAGCGGTTCACGCACTTCAAGGGAGTGCGCCATGCTGGCGCGGTCAACCTTGGTGTTGATGTCGCCCACCAGCCAGGTTTTGTAGTCCAGGTATTGAACCAGCGCCAGCGGGTCGTCGGTGTTGGCCTGAGCCGCATGGTGGTTAAAAACCTCTTGTGCGCGATAACCCGCCAGGGTTCGCTTGAAGGCGGGTGAATACAGCTGCTCGCGCTCATCGGCGCGCAGCACCGACATGCTGTGCATATAGGCTTGCGCGGAACTGAGGGTCAGCGCCTGAAAGGTGGTTTTGGCGCGGAACATGCGCGGCGCCCAGTCGGCCTTGGGGTACAGATACCCCAGCGCACCAAACAGCGGCCGGCGTACGGCCAAAGGCAAAGCGCTGCGTGCCTTTTCCTCCATCATGTGCAGGCGGTAGCGGCGGTAGCCGCCAAAGGTTTCATCCCCCCCATCACCCGACAAGGCCACGGTGACGTGTTTGCGGGCTAATTGGCAAACCCGGTAGGTAGGGATGGCCGAACTGTCGGCATAGGGCTCGTCATAGAGTCGGGCCAGGGTGTCGATCAGGTCAAAGTCGTCACTTTTGACGATTTCCAGATGGTGATCGGTGTGGTAGCGGCTGGCAACGCTTTGGGCAAACTCGGACTCATTGAAGGCCGGGTCGTCAAAGCCGATGGCGCAGGTGCGCACTGGCGTAGATGAGAGACTGGCCATGGTGGCCACCACGGCGCTGGAGTCCACACCACCCGACAAAAAAGCGCCCAGGGGGACTTCGGCAATCATGCGCAGGCGAACTGACTCATCTAGGCGGGCGCGCAACTCGTCGATAGCATCTTCTGCGCCAATGGGGTTGTCCAATGTGAACTGCACATCCCAATAGGGTTTGGGTGCGGGCAAGACCTCACCATGGCGAATGGTGAGTGTGTGGGCTGAGGGCAGCTTGTGCGCGCCTACATAGATGCAGCGCGGATCTGCCACATAGCCTAACGCAAAATACTCTTCGACAGCCAGTGGGTCAAGGGTGCGCACAAAGCCGGGGTGCGAGGTGATGGCTTTAAGCTCGGAGCCAAAAAGCAGGTGACCATCTGGCAACAGCGCATAAAAAAGAGGTTTGACACCTAGACGGTCGCGCGCCATGAAAAAGGTTTGCTGATTGCGGTCCCACAGGGCAAAGGCAAACATGCCGCGAAAGCGCTTGACGCACTCTGCGCCCCAGGATTCCCAGGAATGAACAATGACCTCGGTGTCGCTCTTGGTGTGAAACACATGGCCAAGGGCCTGCAACTCCGGGATAAGTTGCTGGTAGTTGTAGATTTCACCGTTAAAAACCACCACCACCGAGCCATCTTCATTGAACAGTGGCTGCTGGCCGGTAGCAATGTCGATGATGGACAACCGCCGATGGCCTAAACCTACGCCAGGCTCAATGTGCAAACTGCCTTCGTCAGGGCCACGGTGGCGCTGGGAGTCGTTCATGCGCTGGAGGACCGCACGATCGATGATGCTTTTGCTGAAGGTGTCAAAAATGCCGGTGATGCCGCACATGGTGTTGGGTGATCGTGGAGTTATTTGTTTTACCGCGCGGCCAACAAGAGGGTGTTGATGGCAGCGTAGTTTTGAGTCATAAACGTTTCAAGCACCGTCTGGGCGCTGCTGGTCTGATCTTCCTGCGGTGTGTACACCACGATGACCGCAGACTCATCGCCTTGCCCGGTCAGGCGGTAGAACGCACTGTAAAACTTGGCTAAGTAGTCGTTGGAGGTGAGGCGGCCATTGATCCAGTAAATTTGCCAAACCAACAGACGACTTTGACTGTCGGAGGTGGTCAGAGAACTCTGACGCAAGGCGGACGTGCGCACCACCATGGGCTGTCCAATGATATTGACCGGGCGCGTACCAAACGACACTTGTGCCCATTTGGGGTCTTTGCTGGACACCAATACGTTGCTGGAGCTGACGAGCTTGCGGTTGTAATCCTGGTGCTGGTAATAACCCAGATACAGCCCGACAGCTTGCCCCTGACTGGCGTAACTGGTATTGATTTCAGCGGATGGATTGTCAAAGGCAGGCTTGAAATCCGCCACCGCTGGGGTAACGGCTTGCCAGTTGGCAGCTAAAGCTACTGGTGCGTTGAGTTGCACAGTGACGGCGCCTTCAGCGCGGTCAATGGCCCAATTAGCGACAGACGGCAAAGCGGCCAAAACAGCAAAAACCCCAGCAACAGTCCAGAGTTTCGCCGCACTGAACATTGGCGCGGGTGCAGCCCCATCAAAAACCTGCGGAAAGCGCACCTTGTCGGGCTCGGCCCAGCGTGCGCCAATGATGAACATGAGCATGATGACCACGCCAAAAAATACCCAGCCATAGATCAAATG
Source organism: Rhodoferax sp. (assembly GCF_028688795.1). Taxonomy (GTDB): domain Bacteria; phylum Pseudomonadota; class Gammaproteobacteria; order Burkholderiales; family Burkholderiaceae_C; genus Rhodoferax. The sequence goes on from NZ_JAQTXM010000039.1 coordinate 3,955, forward strand.
GTCCACACCCGCGGCAAGCTTGTTGCCCGAGAGGTGTCCCAGCATCACGATGAGGTAGGCGCGCATCCAGTTGGCGAGCACCGGAACCAAAATGGACACAAGCACAAACACCATGCGGCGGCGGTTGGACTGGTAATTCAAATAGGCAAACAAGGTACCCACAGTGAGTGAGGCCAGCAAATACCGCACACCACTGCAGGCTTCAACCACTGACCACTGGCCTGAAGGAATGACAAACTGCAAGCCCTCACGGTAAACCGGAATGCCGCTCAGGCGCAGCGCCATGACGGTGAAGTCTGCCGTCCATTCCATCAACTGGGGCATGACGAATTCGCCTATTGGCACGGCAAAAAACAAAAAACCCAGCGGGAAAAAAATCAGTCGCGTGACAGCCCAGCCCAGCACAACCGGCACCGCGAGTACGAGCAATGTGATCAGAGTGAGCTGTGTCACCGCATTGATAGCCACCAGATCACCCAGCAGCCAAGCAAAGGCAGCGCCAGCGGCAAACACAAGGGCGCTGACCATGGGCTGCGGTGTTTGTGCCGAGATGAGGTGGCGCTGTCGCCAGATCAGCCACAATGAAATGGGAGGCACCAGAAAGGCGTGGGCAAAGGTTTCGGACCGGTACCAGATCGTGACCATGGCGATACCGGTGTCGCGGTACAAAAACAGAATCCAGACCAGTAGCACCAGCAGCGCTGGCAACGCTTGACGCCATGCGGATGCGGTCGTTGCGCTTGACCCGGCTGACAGAGGCACGGCATTGGGATTCATATAGATTCTCTAGATTGCGGATCGGGTCCGCAATGACAGCACAACAAACATTTTCATTTCAAATAGCGGTCGATGCGCCCCAAATGGGCCACCCAACTGTAACTTGCCACCACACGGTGTCGGCCAGCCTGCCCCACCGCTGCAGCGCGGGCCGGGTCTTTGAGCAAGGCATTGATTTCACGCACAAAGTCAGAGACGTCTGCGGCAGCCAAAAGTTCTTCACCGGAACGCGCGTCAATGGCTTCGACACATGAGGTAGCGGCCACCACCGGTCGGGCCATGGCCATGGCCTCAAGAATCTTGTTTTGAATGCCGCGCGCCACGCGCAGCGGCGCCACTACCAGTGCCGCGTGCTGCAGGTAGGGGCGCACATCAGGCACGGTTCCCGTGACCACCACAGCTGTACCGGCCAGGTCCAACACCGCTGGGGGTGGGCTGCGGCCCACGATGTAAAAGCACAACTGTGGCCAGGTTTTGCGCAATTGGGGCAGGATGTCACTGACAAACCAGGTCACGGCATCAATGTTGGGCCAGTAGTCCATAGCGCCGGTGAAAACCAGCGGGATGTGGTCCGAATGAGAGTCTGGCGCCAAAAAAGGCGACGGACGCTCCGGGTCGGGCGAAAAAAAGTCAGCATCAACGCCGTTGCAGATGGTCTCGACCTGGCTGGTGCATTCCGGGGCCAGTTTGGCAAACAAGGCGGTTTCGTTTTCGGTAACAAAAAACGAGCGCTGCGCCTTGGCAGCAACCGCGCGCTCGTAGGCCAATAGCCTGGCACCCTCCCGCCGGTACAACCATGACATGGGCCAGCGGTGCTGGGATGCGTATTGCGTCCACTTAGCCGAATCTACGTCGACGAAATCAACCAACATGGGTGGTTCGCTGGCCGTTGATCGCAATGGCACATACTGGGCCATGACAGATGAAAAAATCACGACGGCGTCAATTTTCTCATTGGCTAATGTTGCATTGACCCAGTCTTGCAGGGCTGCGTCCTGGTAGTAGCGCTCACTCAGTGCCTGCCCTGTCAGCAGGCTACTCAAGCTGCGCAGTTTGGCCATGCGCGGGTTCAGGCGGGCCACGTGCAGGTCGGGGCAAATGGCACGCACCGTGTCCACATAAACCTCGTCCGCCGGGTCGTCAACAAACGTGCCCAAAAACACACGGTGCGATTGCGTCAGGTGTTTGAGCAAATGGTAAGAACGCACCTTGTCGCCCTTGTTTGGCGGATAGGGCAAGCGGTGCACCAGGTAAAGCAGATTACCCATTGCAGTATTCAGGCGAGGTTGCGCACAATGAAAGGGCCAAGCCAGTTGGCCAGGCCGATGGGCATGCGACGCCAGGTGGCAATCAGCAGCTTGTACTTGGCGTTGGTGGGGTTGTTTTGCGGAATGGCGTCACGCTTGTAGAGGCAGTATTCGTAATGCAGGGGTGTCGGCTCAAATCCCCAGTTTTTCTTGAAGGCATAGGGGCCTGTGCCCTGCTTGCTGCGCCCGTAGTCAAACACCTTGAGGCCACGCGCGCAGGCGCGGCGCATCAGCTCCCAATATTTGAAGTCGTTGGCGGCAAGGTCGCGTGCGGCCTCGAAGTCGCCAGCGTAATAGGGCAAGACTTCGTCACGGAAATAAAAACTCAGCACACTGCTCAACACCTGGCCGTCTGGTGCGACCACGGTGAGCACTTCGCAGTCTGCGCCAAACACGGTCATCAGCGCCTGAAAGTATTTCTTGGGCATGGCGGGTGTGCCGTGGCGGTGCACATTGTCGGCAAACACATCAAAAAAGCGGTCAGCGGTGCTGTCAATTTCGCTGACCAGGCCGCTCTTGATGCCTTTGCGCACCATGGCGCGCTGCTTGCGCGGAATAGCCAGCATGTTGGCGTCTTCATCCGCCAGGATTTCTTTGCGAAACGTCACATACAGGTCTTGCATCGGCCAGTCGGTGTGGCGCGGCTTGATGTTGCGCAGCTCAAGGTGCGACACATCCAGACTTTTAGCAATTTTCTGGGCTTCAAGCTCCAAAGCATCTGCAGCCTCTGGCGTGAGCGCCGCCACACCACCGTAAACCGCAAATGGCAAGCTGGTGAGTGAGTTGCCAAAAAGCCAGCTGTTGATATGACCGAGCGGTAACACGCCTTGAATTTGGCCACCCTGCTCAGCGTACAAAAAATAGCTATCGTGGTGGAAGACATCACTGACAATTTTCTGCCAGCCGGCGCGGTGGAAAAAAGTGGCCTCGGGACAGGCCAAGACAAACGCGTCCCAACGCGTGGCAGTGGCCGAATCTTGCAGTGACAGGCGCTTGATGGTCAGCATGAATGACTCAGGCGACCGCAATTGTTGCGGCTGGCTGGGCCAGTTTGTCCAGAAAAACATGGTCCATTCGACCCCACTTGAAATCGCCAAGCAGGCGGTTCAGGCGGCCTTCCATTCGGTGAATGTTGACGTAATGGCGAAACCGGGTCTTGCTGCTGATGCCCGCCACTCGCGGCTGCTCGGTGTCGATCTCCCAGGGGTGAAAATAAAACACGCCTGACTCGCGGTCGGTGCTGTTGACCCGGCCCAGCATCCAGCGTGACAGCGCATAGGGCAACAGCCGGAAGTAGCCACCGCCGCTGGATGGCAGGTTGCGCTTCATCACGCGCAGAGTGGTAATAGGGATTTCAATCAAGCCCGGGCGCACTTCATAGGCAAAGCGTGGCGAGTCGGGCATGCCATAGTGATCGTGCTTGATGGGATACACGCTGGAGCTGTAGCTGTAGCCAGCACGAGCCAAGCAGTCAAAGGCCCAGAGATTGCGTTTGCCAATGGAAAAACTGGGGGCGCGGTAACCGCGTACCTCTGCACCAGACAGGTCTTCAAGAATGATTTTGGCCAACTGTACGTCAGCAAAAAAAGCATCTTCAGTCTGGTCGCTTGCGCGCTCATGGCCGTAGCCGTGGCTGGCCAACTCATGGCCCTGTTCAACAATGTCTCGCACCAGTTGCGGGTAGCGCTCAGCAATCCAGCCCAAGGTAAAAAATGTGGCCTTGGTGTTGTGATCCGCCAGCATTTGCAGCACGCAATGGATATTGCGCTCAACCCTGCATTCGCGTGTATTCCACTCGGAACGGGCAATGTGCGGCGCAAACGCCGAGACTTGGAAATAGTCTTCCACATCGATCGTCAAGGCGTTGGCAATGGGCAAGGCTGGTATTTGTGGAAGGTTCATTTGGCGACAGCTTTCACAAGCTTTTGCAGCATTGACAGCACCTCGACGTTGACACGCTCCAGACGCAACATGCTGCGCTCGATACGCCGCAGGCGGTGGTCGTACTGCTCAGCCGCCAAACCACTGATCTGGTTTGAGATGGCATCGCCAACGGGCGGCGATAAATGCAATTTATCCAGATCAATGTCAAGTTCGGACAGACCAGTCAAGTCTTGCATGCCAGAGTCGTTCCAGTCGCTTTTTGTGGGCGGGCCAGATTGGACAGGCGGTGCCGACTCGTCCTGCAGCTCGGTGACCACCTCGTTGGCTTCAGCAAAGCCAAACACATCTTTTTCGCTCAGGAAACCCAACAACAACAGCCGGTCGCAAATCAGGTTGATGCGCCGAGGAATACCGCCTGAAGCCTTGAACACCAGCTCAGAGGCTGCGGCGTCAAAGGTTGGACGACCGGTGGAGCCGGCACATTTCAGGCGGTGCTCGATGTAACCACGGGTTTCGGTCAGATCAAGTGGCCCAATGTGGCAAGTGGCGGTGACACGCTGGCGCAATTGCTGCATGTCGGGGCTCTGCAAAATCGCTCGAAACTCGGGCTGTCCCACCAGAAAAGTCTGCAACAGCGCCTGTTGACCAAACTGAAAATTGGACAACATACGCAGTTCCTCAACCGCGCGCATGGACAGGTTTTGGGCCTCGTCAACGATCAGCAAGCAACGCTTGCCCAAACTGGTCTGAGTAACCAAAAAGGCCTCAAGGGACATCAGCACATCTGATTTTGAGGCATCTTTAACACGCACCCCAAATGCGGCACCCACCATGCGCAGGGTGTCTTCAGCGCCCAACTGCGTCGTCACCAAATTTGCAGCGACCACCTTGTTGGGATCCAGGCTGTTGATCAAGCCGCGCAGAATCGTGGTTTTGCCAGCGCCAACTTCACCTGTAATGACGATGAAGCCTTCGTTGCGCTGCACGCCATATTCAAGATAAGCCTTGGCGCGGCGGTGCTGCTTGCTGCTGAAGTAAAAACTGGGGTCAGGATTGAGCTGAAAAGGCTTGCTGTTTAGCCCGTAATAAGTCTCGTACATGAATCAGAACTGCACATTCAGGTTGCCAGTGATCGCATTTTCGGTATAGGGCACAAGCCCATCAGACACGACCCGGCGCAAGCCCAGCACCGCTGAGCTGCGCTTGCCAACCTTGCCGGACAAATTCATGTTGAGCGAGCGCAGGCGGGTGTCTTGTGTGTTGTTATCAGCAGAGGTTTTTTGTTGCGACCACAACACCCCGAGCGAATAATCAGGTGTCAAGCGGTGCGCGTAATTAACATTAAACCCCTGCTGGCGCACGCGTGACGCGTTGGCCAAATCATCAACAGCGTTTGACACCGTGTCGAGACGGCTGCTGTCGGTGCGGGTGGCAATGAAGGTGAGCGTGTCACGCAGGCCAAGCAGCGAAAACGACAGGTCTTGACGACGCTGCAAAGACACTGCGGACGACAAAAAGTTACTCACCACGGTGGCCGACGGGTTAAGGCCGTAGGCTTGCAAGTAGGCATTGACAAGAGCGGCGCGGGCCACAGGATTGGGTTCGGTGGAGGCGAATTGACTGAACAACAAGTCGTAAATGGAGCCAAAACTGGCAAAACCTGTTTGACTTGGCGAGGTCACGACATCCTTTGAGTCGGTAAAACGCCACACTGTGCGTGCGCTGCGGTGCTCAAAAGTCACGTTATGAGCATCGCCAAAGGGACGCTTGCTGCGCGATGCAGTCAGCTTGGTGGCTTCAGAGGGCGCCCAATTCAGGCCAAAGCTATGGGTGCCAGAGCTTTCCTTGTCGAGGGCGACAAAGTTATTGCTTTCACGCCCGCCACTGGCAAAGACGTTCAGTTGCGGCGAGAGGGAGTAAGTCAGGCCCAGGTTAACGCGATCAGCCTCAGTGGTACGGCCCGCACTGTATTCAATTGTTTGCCGACTGGCATCACCTGTCCAGCCCAGGCTTCTAAAAGCACTGTTGCCGCTTAATTTCACAGACGTGTCAGCCGTGTCCACATCGGATACCAGAGCCGAGTCGCTTCGCGTGGTGCTGCGGCTGTAGCGTGCCTCGTAGTCGGCCATGTAGCCCAGGCGCCCGCGCAGGTAGGGTGATATCCGGTAATTGGAGACCTCAGCCTGGTTGTCATTCACCGAGGTGTTGGCGACGGACTGTGTGCCAAAGGCCGACACTGATTGCCGGGAAATACTGCCGTTGAAATCAACAAACGCCCAGTTGTCAATCGCTTCAAAAGTACCAAAGGTATTGAGCGCGTTTTGAATTTGGGTGCGGTCTTTAGACGTGTTTTGAGCGTAGATGAGTTGGCTAACCCCAAGGTCAAAATAGGTTTTGAGTCGGCCACCGTCAATGTTGATGCGAATACCAGGCGTGATTTCAGTGATTTGCTCAGACTGCGGGTTGCTGCTAGCCAGACGCACGTTGTCTGTAATGGTCTCAGATACCGTCACCCGCGGCGTCACGGTGACCTGGCCCCAGGCAGCAGTTGACGCCACAAGCAACAAGCTTGTCAGTGCGACAAGGTCAGGCTTGTGCTTGCTCATGACCATAGCCGTAGCCGCTACCGTAGCCATAACCATATCCGTAGCCTCCCTTGAACAGCGTGTTGGCCTTGTTGAGCAATAGCAACTTGACAGGGCAAGATTCAATCGTTGCCAAGGCTTGCCTGACCTCTGACTGCAGCGTTTTGCCAGCATGCACCACCACCACAATTTGGCCCATGTGGGTCGCCAGCACACGTGCCTCAGTGGTGGGCAGCAGCGGCGGGGAGTCAAACACAATGATACGGTCAGAGTAGCGCGTGGCAATGTCTTCCAGCAAGCGAATCATGGCATCACTGGCCAACAACTCCGTGGCACGCGGGTGCGGCGAGCCGCTGGGCAAGATCGTCAGCTTGTCAATGTTGGTCTTGAGCAGCACGCTCGACAAATCAGCAGATTCATCCAACACCAAGTCAAGCAAACCCGGGCCATTAGGCAAGCCAAGCATGCGCATAACAGAGGGGCGAGCCACGTCGGCATCGACCAACATCACCGTGTTGTCGAGCTCAGTGGCAATGCTCATGGCCAGATTGAGCGCTGTAAAGCTCTTACCCTCGCCAGGCAAAGCGCTGGTCACCATAATCAGGTTGCCATGCTTGATGAGCGAGGCTCCTTTGCCCATGGCGTTTTTGATCAGCGGACGCTTGACAACCCGGTATTGATCGGCAATTTGGGAGCGCGGCGCATTGGGACTGACAATGCCCGACGCAACCAGTGCATCCATGTCAATCGTGATCTGACGCGAAGTCTGGCCGAACTGCTCATTGGGCGTGTAAAGCACAGCCTCATTGGCCTCGTCCAGAATGGGCTCGGGTATTGTTGCAGGTGTGGGTACCGGCACTAAAACGGGCACGTCGGCACCCGCCTGGCGAAGCTGCTCCAGCCGATTGGCTGCCTGCTCGATCAAGCTACTCATAATTGTTTCATCCTGCTCGACCAGCCATCAGGAACAAGGCCAGCATTCCCGCCAAAAAGACCGCCACCAGACCTGCGGCAGCCCCCAAAAACCATTTCAATTCAGTCTTGCGACGCTGTAACACGCCATCGTCCATCACCAAAGTGACTACGCCAAGCAGCGGCAAGCCCAAGGCGTGACCCATGGCACGGGCGTCGTAAAAAACTGCCCGCAACTGGCTCATAACAAAGGTGATTCCCAATCCGGCACCCAGACCAGCCAACAGCGCCAGGGGCAACAACAACATCCGGTTGGGCGCCACCGGCTTAGGCGCGGCCCGAGGTGGGTCAATCAAGCGAAAGTCAGCCACCCCAGTAGCCGTTTCCAACTCACCCGACATGGTGGCGGACTGACGCCTTGCCACCAGGTCGTTGTAATTTTTTCTGTTGATTTCGTAATCACGGTTTAACTGTGAAAACTCAGCCTCAATCTGCGGCGCAGTTTTCATCATCTCACGGGCACGGCCATAGCGTGCCTCGTACTCCCCTACCCTTGCGCGCAAAGCAGCTACCTGCACCTCAGAGGTGGCGAGCATGCGGTTGAGCTCCTGGTAAGCCAGGCTGTTGGCGGACGCCGCCGCAGGATTGGCCATGGCCGTCTTGCGCAGCTCTTGCACCTCTTTCTTCTTGAGCTCCTCAAGGTCTTTGATCAGACGCCGGGCAGTGACCACATCAGGGTGCTGTTCGGTGAAACGCTGCAACAGGGCATCAAGGTTGCTCTTTTGCGACGCTATACGGCTGTCAATTTCAGGGGTTGCAACAGACATGGCTGACTCTTGCAGCAAACTGCGCGAGGTAATGTCGGCGTTTCGTGACTTTTCTGCCTCAAGCTGCCGTTTGGCGGCATCACGCGCATTTTCGGCTTCACGCAATTCAAGTCGGGCCTGGCTGAGCTGGGAGCTAACTTCACCCAGCTGACCAGCCATGTCTTTGCCCTCTGGGTTTTGCAACTCGATGTTTCGAACCTTGAACGCTTTCAAACGTGCCTCAGCCTCTTCCAGCTTGGCAACATAGACTTTGATCTGGTCGTCTATAAATTGCTTAGCAGCATCAGTGTCTTTGCGTGTACCACCCTGGCTGGACTCGACAAAGATGGACACCAATGCCTGAACGACTTTTTTGGCCTTGTCAGGACTGGTGTCGCGGTAGGACAACAAATAAATGTTGTCGCGTCCCAAATTCTGGATTTTCAATGAACCCGTCAGCTCATCAATCAGCGCCTCTTGCGCCGCTTTTGATTTACTGCCCAGGTCTAGGTCAGCCATGCGAATAAGCTTTTCCACATTGGGCCGGCTGATGAGCGTGCGACTTAGCATGGCCACTTGCTGCTCCACATTGGGCTGCACCGCCAGGCCAGACATGAGCGGCTTCAAAATGGACTGGGTGTCGACAAAAATACGTGCACTGGCCTCGTATTTGTCAGGCACCGAGAGCACCACGACACTCCCGATGAGGGTGACAACCCATGCGACCAGCATGCCCAGCCAGCGATGTTTCCACATGCCTCGGGCAGCGGTGGAGATTTGGCTAATTAGCTCATCCATCAGTTAGCGTCTTTGTGATCGAAGTTAAAACGCTGCAGTGCTTGTACCAAGCCCTGCAGCCAGCAAAATTGACAAGCCGGTGTCAGAACCAGCCTTGGGGAATGATCAGAATGTCACCTGGTTTCATCTCGACATTGGCCGAAATGTCGCCACGTTTGATGAGGTCTTTGATGCGCACCGCATAACGCTTATTGCCTTCAGCGGCGCGAGTAATCAAGGCGCCATTGCCATCTGCAAAATCTGTCAAGCCGCCGACAGCAATCATGACATCAAGCAGCGTCATATTTTGCTTGTAGGGCAACGCTTGGGGCTTGGCAGCCTCGCCCACCACACGGATTTGCTCGCTGTAAGGGCCAACAAAACCGGTGACGATGACGGTGACCACCGGGTCACGCACCAACTTACCCAGAACTTTTTCGACCTCGCGGGCAATCTCGACTGATGTCTTGCCCTGCGCCACTAACTCGTCAACCAAAGGCATGGTGACCTTACCGTCTGGACGCACTGGGACGGACATGGACAGCTCAGGATTGCGCCACACGCTGATGTTCAGGGTGTCGCCAGGGCCAACGATGTAGTTGTAGTCTGGTGTGGCCGCGGCTGCCGGAGCAGCGGGGTAAGCGGTTGAGAAGCCAGCGCAAGCGGTCATCAAACCAGCCAGCAGCCCGATCAGGGCTAGGCGCGCTGCCAAATTAAAAGCTGTGAAATAACTTTTCAAAGTGAATCCCCTGTGCAAGCTGCAAGTAACTGAATATGCGAAGCACGAATATAGCTTATTTGTTTGACTGAATTGCCACAAACAGCTCAGCGGGCAATACTGACCGGTTTATGACGTGAAAACGCATCTCTTTCAGGCGCCAGAGCGCCCACGCAACACCGGCCGAATGAACTTCAGCAACAATTGCTGTAGTGGGTTGGCATTGCCAAATGGACGCCAGGTGAACTTGAGCTTTTGATGATAGGCGTCAAACTGCATGCCCCAGGGTGCAGCCTTGATCTCACCACGCCCGAGTAGCAGCTTCAACACCGACGTGCCCATGACACCGGCACACAGGTCACAGGCCATGATGGTGGACGGCCCCCGCTTTTCCTGAAAGTTGACCGCCTCGGGGGCCACCAGGTAGTCCCGATTGAGCATGGCAGGCGACAAACCAGCGATGAATCGAGCATATTGCTCTTGTGACTCGTAACCTTCGACCTTGAAGTAATCCTCAAAACTCATGCCGGTCGGGCTGAAGTAAAGAAAAGCGACTCCCATGCCCAAGGGGGCGGCTGTCAATGCAGGAATGCCCTTCTCGCGACATTTGGCAAAAACCATGCGCCGCGCCGGTAATGCAAAAAAATCTAGACCATCCACATAAACGTCAACGTCTTTCAAGAATTCATCCACGCTATCAGGCTGCACGCCTTGCGAGAACAAGCGCAGGTCTGTTTCGGGATTGATGTCACGCGCCAAGCCGGCCATCGTGTCGATCTTGGGTTGACCAAACGATGATGCACATGCGCCTGCTTGGCGGTTGATGTTGTGCACGTCAAAGTCATCAAAGTCGGCAATATTGAAGTTGCTGATGCCAAGCCGTGAGAGTGTCAGCAAATGCGCCCCGCCAACACCGCCCAGCCCAGCAATAGCAATGCGCGCCTTGCGCAGGATTTGCTGCTCGGCTTGGGTGACCCAGCCGATGTTTCGGGAGTAAGCAGCGGCATAGCCAAAAGAGATAGGGTTAGCCATGATCTGGTCATACTCGGTGAATTGGGCTTGTATTGTGCCCGCGAATTCCCTGTGGAAAAGTCACTGGATTTGGCACCAACAAGCACTGCTTCTGTCGGCGCCGATATGTTGGCGCTGCGAAACAACACGAAATGTCACCATAGTGACCTTACGAAATCGATAGGGCGCAGTTTATTGGGGGCAGCTTCATTTCATGGAACGAATTTAAATTCTGCGTGTTGATCAGATGCTCACATCGGAAAAGTGTCGGATTTCATTACATGTAATAGATTTAAAAAACAGGAATAGCTGCAAGCTATTGATTTACAAAGAAAAAAATAACTGGCATACAACCTGCTTATACCTTCGCATCCAGGGTGACCTGGACTGCACTCAACCTCTTCTTATGGAGTTCACTATGAAAAAATCTCTTCTCTCTCTGGCTATCGGAGCAGTCCTTGGGCTGTCCGCGATCACAGCTTCCGCTTCACCTGTTAAAATGAATAATGGTACTGATGTCGGAAACAACGGCAGCACAAGTACGACGAAAATCGATAATTTCGCATTCAACAATACTGTTGCCACATCGTTTTACTTTCCCACTACGGCCGCAGGGATCATTGCGGGCACTGCCGTTATAGATACCAACATCAAAGAAGTAATGGACGCAAACGGCTTCACACCTGGCACCAAGACCACCTTGGCGAACACATCTGTCGACGTCGCTTATCCAACAAGCCCCACTGGTATCAACGTCAACACAATCGGCGTTCTCAACCCATCAGGTCCTGTGACAGATAAAAATGGTTTTGTCTCGGGTGAAGAAAGTCCTTATGGCACTGCTACAACCAATGGAGTGCTCTGGGGCTTGACTTATCAGTATTTGCTGAACGGCGTCGTCACTGCAAATGATGTGAGCTATACCTCTGGTTACTTTGATCTGTTTTACAACGATGGCACCTTGAATTCACAAGTGTTGCGCCTCAATGTTTTAAGTTCTAGTTTTTCAGGCGTATCTCTTACATTGAAAGGCACTGCCAGCTTCGATTGGACTGGTGATGGCAATGCTGATGGCGGCTTATTTGCTCAAAACTTCTGGGAAGATGCACGTCCCGGTGCAACAACTTTGTATGCTGATTGGCTTGCAAACCCTAATTCAATAAATTGGTCACTCAATACAGCAATTACCCCTCCGTTGCCGGCGTTAAACCAGCTGTTTGCTAGCGGCAATGCCCTTGCTCGTCAATCTGAATTGGATGGTCAATTTAAGTTTGATGTGCCTGAGCCAGGTTCTTTGGCTCTCTTAGGTCTTGGTCTTGCAGGCTTGGGCTTGGTAAAGCGTCGCCGTAATCTGGCTAAGTAAAACTGTCGGTTTTTCTTACACTATGAAAAAAGCCCACTTCTGTGGGCTTTTTTTGTTTATTTAAGCTGCTAGTCATTGTGTTTGCTGCATAGATAGCTATTATTAGAGTAGCAGTTTGTGGTCAAAATCAATGGCAGGACAGCCGCCCCGGGTTCGAACCGACGCTGTGCCCACAACGTACGTGACGCAGCAGACTGCGGTTGCATGCGTTGCAACGTTTCGCTCGCGATGATGCAAACTTGTTGGACAGGCCCATCCTGGTCCCTATACTTCTAAGTTGCCCGCCTGACAAAGACAGACCGCGCATGCGATTGGCCACAGTTGCTTCAACGTCATCAAGCACAGTTTGCACCCGATCGGCAAAGCGCTTGCGCCGCTTGCTCGAAAGCTTGCCGCCGTTCCGGTACGTCGTGACGATCAGGGTGGCCAAATCACTGCTTCGCAGATCGTGACGGACGTTGATGTACTTGGCGACATCATCGAACAATGCAGAAAATCCCACCTTTTAGCGCAAAGTGGGTATGGAGCGCGACTTGCGCCATCTCTACGGTGAATTCCACACACTTGGTCAGATCCATGCATCGAAACCAGATGTGCTCACCCGGCCGCCACGTGTATATGTATTGGTGTGCAAGACCAGAGCACATCGCGCAAATACCGGGCGAGCTTGCCAAAAGACGACAGTGTCTGCACTTAACTTGCCCGGCGTGATTAAGGTCGCACCATCGCCAATTTGATACCTTTTCAACATCTCTTGAATACTTATAGAATTCACTTGTTCACCTCTAGTCGAACAAATTCGCCATGCCCAAAGAAGTACAAATGTCTATCAAGATGGAGTGGTCGCTACGCAACCAGTTCATGGCGGCAGCAGCTCTGAAGCATCGGCCCGCCGCACAGATCGTCCGTGACCTATTGCGTCTTTAAATCGCATAAAGCGAAACGCCCAATGCACTGACCGCCAGCACTCTTCTCAAGAGCGATTACCTCGATGCCGATCCTGGCGCTGTGAATTTTTTGAGAAGCTCGGATTTTTGTTACTTGCAGGCGATCAAAGTCCGAAACCTTCATCCATGTTTATTGCTGTTAACCAGATCGCATAACCAAAAGGGGCTGGGCATACGTGCTATTAAAAATAGTAGCTACCCAGCACCTGCACCGCGCGGCGGTCGGGCAGAATGCCAAATTCACTGGTCTGGTTACCGATGTTCTGCTGGAGTTGCAAAGTCAAATCAAAGCTCGGCCAGTGGTGACGCAATTCAACCCATGCCAGACGGCTGTCGTCGCCCGGGTTCAGTCGCAGGTAGGCCGTCAGGTCCAAATCCTTGAGGATCAGACTCTTTTGTGTAACGTAAATCAGGTAAGCCTGACGCGGTGCCAATTCCTGGAGCCGCAGTGCCGCACTGAGGTAGGCCAACTGAGTCAATGGCGCGACACCCAAAGCCGCCCAGTCGGTTTGATTGAGGCCAAAACCGTTGTATTGGTATTCAGCAGTTAACGACAACTTACCCAGCGTGGTGTAGGTCACACCACCCACAAAACGGTTGCGTGTCGTTGAAGCGCTGGGTATAGCCAAAGCGCGATTAAACAGGCTAGGCTCACTGCCACGGGTAAATTCCATGTGTGCGGTGGCTGCATCTGACAGTAGCGCGGTCATGTTGAAGCCCACCGTGGGTGAGTTGCCACTTTCCTGATACAACAACGCTTGACTGCTGACACGCTGCGAAAACTGGGTGCTGAGCGCCAGCAAGTATCGATCTCGGTGGTTGGTGGATCCCAGGTCAAGGTTCCAGCCGTCAGTGCTGGGGTTATCTGCCAACTTTGGGGAAATGGCCAATGACAATGCGCCGCCAGCCCACAAATGTTGGCCACGCACCATGACCGTGCCCAGCCGATTTTCACGTAGCGCAAAGGGATCTGCTGTGGTCAAAACGCGCAAGCTGCCATCACGAAAGAAGTCGGTCGGGTTGTAGCCGTAGCCTGGGCCATATCGCAAGTTGATGCGCCCAAACTCTAGCACCGAACTTCCGCCCTCAGGCTGCCAGCTCACATAGGCTTCACGCAGGCTGTTGACTGCTGCATCTCTACCCGCAACGGCTGGGTCAAAGTAATCGAGCCGGTCAGATACCACACCGCGTAGGCCCGGTGCCAACTTGGCTGAATACGAAAAATCAACCGAAGCGCGTCCGATGTTGCGGCTGTCTTGCAAATAACGCTGGCTGGCATTGCCCACTGCGCCTTCGACAAACAACTTGGTGTTGCGCGGCGTCTCGGGGGCGGCTTCAGTTGCACTTTCCAGGCTCAGGGCGTCGAGCTCTGCATCAGCGGCAAAGGCAGGCAGCGCAGAACCAAAAGCCAAGACCAAGCCGCAACACAGGGCAGAACGGGTGAATAGACGCATTGGCTTAATCCGGTTGAAAGCGGGGTAAAAAATCGCGCTGCATCCAGGTGTCTGGAATGGTGCGCGCTACATAGTCTGACAACCGCATGATGGTGACTGATTGCGGGTTGAGGCCGTCAATGATCACAGTCTCGGTGGGGCGCTCGGCGCCAAGTTGCAACTGATAGCGACGGTAGTAGGCGGTTTTGAGCAATCGTGTGGACTCGGCAAAAAAACGGGCCTTCAGAGGTCGGTTGTTTTCAGCGTCAACCCACATTTCGATGCTGGCATAGGTGACACCCTGAGACACAGCTGTAAGCAACAGTTTGTGTGCCATGCGCTTGCGGCGCTCACCATCCTGAATTTCCTCCTCACCCACCAGCATCGGTTTGTAGTCCTTGGCAAAATTCACCGTCGCCACATCACCGTTAGAGGCTTGCCCCAGCAAGCGTTGTTGCGGTGAGAGGCGTACGCTGGCTTTGTTGGTCGGGTCGTAAAACCACATGTCGTTGCCGTTCTTAAGCATCAACTTGCCAGCGTCGCGTGCGGGTAATACAAAACGGATCAGGCTGGCGAAGTCGCCGCCTTGCTGCTGGGTGCGTGAATAACTGGTCAGGGTGCTGGTGTCGACTTGTTTGCCCGCCTGAAACTCAGTCAAAGTCACGGTCACGCTGAAGGACTTGCCAGGGTTGCGAATGGCGTCGCTGGCAGCAAGAATCTCTTCGGCGCTTGGTGCAGCCCAAGCTGAGCCAACCCCGACCAGCAAGGTGAAAAGTAGTTTAAATATGAATGTCATTGCTTTAGTGCCTTTGTATTTCAAACGTGACGCAAGGCTTCAACGACATTGAGCCGGGCGGCACGGTAGGCGGGCCACCAGGCCGACAGAACGGCAATGCAGATGAGCCCGATGGTTGTGCCAATGAGCATTTGGGTTTCACCCCAGACTCGAATCGTCAATGGCACCGTTTCCACATTGCCTGGTGGCAGCCAGGGTATGTCCAGACGATTGACAACGATCGAGATGACAAGCGCTAACAACATACCAAGCACGGCGCCACACACACCAAGCAACGCCCCCTCAGTAACAAATAAATTCCGAATTCCGGCACGCCGCAGGCCAATTGCACGCAGTGTGCCAATTTCAACCGTGCGCTCAACCACCGCGGTATTCATAGTGTTGCTAACCGTGAACAAGACAATGCCCCCAATGAGCAAAAAAACAAAGCCAAAGATGGTGTCGAACATCTGCGCGGTCTGGACATAAAACGGATTCAAAAATCTGAAATCAGACACAACCAGAGGTTGGTTGACCGAATATTTGGCCAGTATGGGCTTGAGGCGATCCTGGGCCACCTGTATCTGATCTGAGTGACGCAGCTGAAGGACGATCGCCGTCACCTTCGGTTCAGATTTCCCGTAGATCAGGCGCTGGATCTGCTCAAGATGCATCATGACCGAGATTTCATCGAGCTCTTTGACGCCCAGGTCTTCTGCACGAATCACATTCAACGACGTGACATTTGGTGCACCGCGGGAATTGACGACCAAAACCTCAATCCTGCGCGTACTCGCAATGGGAACACCTGACCCAGCCGGGGTCTCCTGCAGGGTGAGTTGCGCAATGTCGTCTGGAAGCGCTGCCCCATCAGATGTCGGCTGTGAATCTGGCGCGGGGCAATTGGGAATCTTTAAGGAATCGCACAACTGAAGCACGCGAGCCACACCAGTCCCCACGGTCGCGGAATCAGCCGCAGACCCTTCCAGTGCCGACACGGGTGCTTTTGAACGCAAATTAAAGTCATTCCAGCTGCGCATGCGATTGATGTCCGCTGCAATAAACCCATTGCCAATGATGGTGCGGGACACACTTGCTACATAGTTGCCGGCAATGCCACCAAATTGCAAAGTCGGGGTGACGACCAGCGCCATTTTTTTCAATACCTCGTCATTTTGGATGTCAGCCAAAATCTGGGTGTAGTCGTTGATACCGTAGGCAGATGGGTTGCCGCTGCCATAGAGGTAAAAATCGCGGTGTTGGATTTGAAGGTGGCCTCCACGCTGCACGATTCTGGTGTGCATCTCCAAATTGATGTTGCCGCTGAACCCGCCAAACAAAAGGATCGACGTCGACCCAATCGCCATCGCCAGCAGCGTAGCCAGTGACCTGCGCCGGTTGCGCAGCAAATTGCGCAACGCCAGTGACAAGGTCATCATGACGCGCTCTCCAAACCTTTGCGGCGAATGCCGCGAATCATGCCGTCTTTCAAAAAGATGGTGTCGTCTGCGGCCCTGACCACCTCGCGGTCATGTGACGAAAAAATGAACGAGATTTGATAACGCTCGGCCATGTGGCGCATCAGGGCCAAAATGGCGGCACCGGTCTTGCTGTCCAGATTGGCAGTAGGCTCGTCGGCAATCACCACCTTGGGTTTGCGCGTAAGCGCACGGGCAATGGCCACGCGCTGGCGCTGCCCACCCGACAACTGGCCGGGGAGGTTTTTCGCCTTGTCACTCAAGCCCACGGCTTCGAGCAGCTTGGGCACGCGGTTGCCGCGCACTTTGGCAGAGGCCCCGGCTAGCAACAAGGGGTATTCCACGTTCTCATAAGTGCTCAGCACCGGCAGCAGATTGAAGTTCTGAAAGATAAAACCGATATTTTGGGCGCGAAAGTCTGACAGGTCGTCATCGCTCAACTCCCCTACCCGGCAATTTGCCACGGTGATGTCACCGGTGTCGGGCTTGTCTATGCAGCCAATCAGGTTGAGCATGGTTGTTTTGCCGCTGCCCGAGGCGCCTGAGAGCACGGTAAACCGGTTGGGCCTGATCAGCAGGTTGATGCGGGTCAACGCCGGCACTTCAACCGCATCAAGATGGTAAATCTTGCTGACGTTGTGCAGGATGACCGAGGCCGTCTCTGGGTTGTTCACCAGTTGGGTGCTTGAATTCATTGACGGGCCGATGTCTTTCGTGATTGAGTCTGGAGTTTACCCATTTCAACTTCAAATTTGGCTGTTTCTGGGCGCCCGGCGAGAATGCTGTGGCAGCTACTTTTCTTGTAACAACGCCAGTATCTCCCGAGCCCATACAGGAAAATCAATGCACGCCGAGTTGATGCCGTGTTGAACCCAACTGAATCACAACCCGGCATCGATTTGCCAGCCATCATCAGCGCACCGGCCATATTTCGGACTTCGCCTTGAAAGAGCAGGCTCGTCGCCACACAACGCCAAATCGAGTTCGGCGTCCTGCGCACTGCCAGTTCGCCTCCAGTTGCTATCCACCCCGCCTCACGGCGCCGCAGTCTCTTTCGGCTACAGAGCCTTGGCTGACCCTGACACAGTCTTTCACTGTGCTGATGTCGCTCCTTCACGGGCGCACTCACCCCGCCAAAGCCGGGGATTTTCATTTTTTAATTAATCATGAGCGACAACTTCATATTTATGCGGTGTTTTATCGATATAGACCAATGAAATAAAGCGTATGAAGCTATTTTTACATAGCAAAATTGAATGGGGTCGGAAAAAGATTTTGCGTAAATCTTGTTTACAAGTACGGCCAATAACCGTACGATTCATCAAAATTCATCAAGGAAAAATCATGCCTGCAGCAGCACTTAGACCCGCCAGGATGGAACTCAAGACGACTACAGAGGCCAAGCAGTTGCTCAATCAAGCGGCTGTTTTGGATGGTATGGACCTGACCGCTTTTGTTCTTGGATCGGCCATCGAACGAGCCAGAAAAGTAATAGCGGATCACGCCCTAATTTCCCTCACGCTCAAAGGTCAGTCGGCCTTGGCTGATTTGTTGAACAATTCACCTCAGCCAACACAAGACATGAAGGCTTTGATGAGCCTGCCGGATTTCCCGTCGCACAAAGCTGGATGAGCATCGAGTTCTCATACCTCGACCCTGGCAAGGTCTACGCAGGTAGAAAGCAGTTTGATTGTGAACACGCTGCCATCAATAAATTTGTTCACGACAGCCTTGTTTCTCAGGTCAAGAAAAACTTAATTGTTGCCAATGTCCTGACTGACTCGGACCATGGTGATAGGTTGGTTGGTCTTTTCACAATTGCCAACCACACCATCGACGCCACATTGTTATCAGACCTGCAGTTGGGCTCGTTGCCAAAACAAATTCCTTGCGCCCGCCTGATCATGCTTGGGGTGGATAAAGCCTACAAAGGTGCTGATCTTGGACGCAGGTTGATGAAACAAGCCTTGTTAATCACAAAACAGGCATCGGCGCAGATGGGCAGCTATGGCCTATACCTGAATGCCGATCCTGGCGCTGTGAATTTTTATAAGAAACTCGGATGTTTGTTACTTGAAGGCGATCAAAGTCCGAAACCTTCACCCATGTTTATTGCGGTTAACCAGATCGCATAACAAAAAGGGGCGGGGCTTATCTTATTTTCATGAACATCACCACACGCACCTGCACGAGCTACGCAAATTTCAACCCGGAACCGACCGGACTCGACCCGGCCTGCTGGGTGAAGGTCTTGTTCCCTGCTGGCGCATCACAGCGCGAACCCCGCCCGACTGACTGCTGCGAGCTGCATTCCACCAGCGAAGAAGCCGCCCAAGCCATCGCCGCAGCCTATGCAACCGACCCCAGACTAAAGGAGATTGTCCGACGGCAGTTGGCAGGTGAAAACGAGCTGAAGCACATTGCAAATCAAGCCGCTACCCAGGAAATTACCGGGCAGGTGCTGGGCAAACTGCGCAAGGGGGGCACGGTGATGGCCGACCACGAAATCATGACTGCTACACCCAGGTGGAATACCGCCCACGAGGCCCGAATGCAGGCCACGACGATCTCAACCGCGTCAAGAGCGAATCCAAAAAACGCACCGGGTTCAGAGGTGCTGACCGTGATCTCAGCGCCAGGGTGACGGCTGCAAAGCGGGTTGAGCTGGCAGCATTGCGTGAGCTGGCGAAGGCTTGCGCCAAGGTGCGTGGCCATCAGAAACAGGTTGATGGCACCCGCCAAAAGCTCTCGATGATCGCCACAGTGACCAACCAGGGCAAGGCACGCTGGATGATCATTGAGGACGCATTTGACTCAGAAAAGCTCGTTGAATTTCTACAAGCTTTGATCAAAGATGCGGGCAAAAAAGTCTTCCTGATTCTGGACAATTTGCGCGTCCACCACAGCAAGGTTGTGAAGGCATGGGCGGCTGAGCGAAAAGACCAGATTGAGTTGTTCTACCTGCCAAGCTACAGCCCGCAACTCAACCCTGAGGAACGTCTCAACGCGGATTTGAAGCAGGAAATGGGCAAGCGGGTTCCGGTCAGAACGAAGGCAAAGTTACGCGAAGCGGCCACCGCGCATATGACTATGTTGGAGCAAACTCCTGAGCGCGTTCTTGGCTACTTTCAGGATCGGCGGGTTCGCTATGCCGCTTAATACTTCACTAGGCCGTAGCAATAATTGGCATTTAATGCCTCTAGCCATCGTACAGAAAGCGCAAGCAGCTACTATTTAGATAGTGAAAGCGTACGATGACCAACAGATGTTTTTGTGGTGCTTGTATTTCATTGTCTTTTGACGTTTAACGCGATGCGTTATACAATCACACTCATGATTCAAAGTTTCAAATGCACTGATACACAAGCCCTGTTTGGCGGTGCATGCGTTGCGCGGTTCGCCAATATTCGCGCGGTAGCCGAGCGCAAATTGCAAATGTTGCATAGGGCAACTCGGCTTGATGACTTGCGCATACCGCCCAACAACAAACTTGAGGCATTAAAGCGTGACCGAAAAGGCCAGCACAGTATTCGCATCAATGACCAGTGGCGTGTGTGCTTTGTTTGGACCGGCAGCAATGCCGACCAGGTTGAAATTGTTGATTACCACTGAAGGAGAATGACCATGACAAAAATCATCAATGGAATGCGGCCAATCCACCCCGGCGAGATTTTACGCGAGGAGTTTTTGCAGCCGATGGGGATGACGGCCCACGCGCTGGCGATGGCGATTCAAGTACCTGCTCCGCGCATTAATGACGTGGTGCGCGAGCGCCGTGCCGTGACGGTTGATACCGCCCTGCGGCTAGCCAAATACTATGGAACCAGTGCTGAATTCTGGATGGGCTTGCAAACCGACTTTGATATGGCAACGGCACGAGCGACTATGGCCGGTGTGCTTTCGCGCATCGTTAGCAGGGAGCCAGTTGGAGAAGTTGCTCACGGCTAGTCCCGCCGGTCAATGGGGGTCATCAAAGGTCAGGAACGGCCCCTGTCCTGCCTGGCTTACGAGTGCAATGTGGAGGCAGTCCGCGAAATCTCGGGAACCCGTCTGTTTGAACAACCACAGCGCTTGTTCCAAAGCCGGCTCTGTCTGGAACTCCAGTTCTGTCACATCCAACAAAGCATTCAGCGCTGCCGTCACCTTCTGCCTGTCGTAGTGATACTTGGCCCGCAGCACCCACTCCACTTCCAGCATGACGGTGACGGTGACAAACAGGCGCTCGCCCTTGTTGATGGTCTCGTCAAACAGCCGGGCCACGACTGCACATTGCGTCGCGTCATCATTGGTCAGCCAGCGAACCAGTATGTTGGTGTCCAGCGCCGCCATTAATCCCCGCCCATCTGCATGTCCGCAATGGCGACATAGCCCTCATTCGGCGGCTTGAGCATACCCTTCAGGTCTTTGATGGACTTCGTCTTGGCCCGCAGCACCACCGTCCCGTCGGGCATTGGGGTAAATGTGAGCCGGTCCTTCGGGTTGATAGCCATTGACTTCCGGATATCGGCAGGAATGGTGATTTGACCCTTGCTCGTCAGTGTGGCTTCAGACATGTGCATCCCCTTACATTTTTGCATATTGTAAGGATAAATGCCTATCAGGTCAACCATGCTATCGTTCTTTACGCAAGCCCACTCCCCTACGATTTGCCAATATAGTTTGACTGGATTATCCGAATTCCCAATGCGCAAAATCCGCACAGCCTAAATCAGCTTAAAGCGCTCCGCCTTTGAAAAAGTTGTGAAAATGCCTAGTTACGACCGACTATTCCCCGCCTAGTTTGAGGGGAGCGCCAGGGCCACGTACCTGGCTTGAGCCCTGAAGATGAATTTTCCTCCAACAAAAAGTCGTTCCCATTACGTTCCCATTACGTTCCCATCAAGGGCAGGAGCGCCTCTTACAGGAATCAGGCCAGACTTAGCAACTCCTTATTGAAACGGCTAGTCACACTTGGCGGCATTGACATCATTTCACTCGAATCGGATTTGCATGGGTCAATGTGAATACAAATTTGTATTCACACCAACGTTCAGTCCATGGGGATGGCGCTTCATGACACAACCATGTAACGCCAGACCAGAGCAGAGCATACGAACCCAATTGAGCTACTTTGTCAGCAGCAAACAAAGCATCTCCTTCGACCATGCGACCGAATTTTCCTCGTACAAAATGCCTTTTTTGAGGATCATGTGGTGAATGCGGGCAGCGCGTGACAAGTCGGGAGTGGCAAAGTCGCGCTGCTCAATGTCACGGTACAGCGCCAGTTTTTCACCATGCCTGGCGATGCGCCGCTCAAGCTCAGGCACCAGGCCCAAATCACCCAGAGCCGCGTCGGCGCGCAGGCGCACCATGAACTCGTCGCGTAAATCCGTGTCACTGGAGGGTTCGGCGGCCCAGCGCAGCAGCTCGGTCTGGCCCGGTGGCAGCACCTGGTAGATGCGTTTTCGGGTTTTGCCGGCATCAGGCGCGCTGAACGATTCGATCCACCCTGCGGCCTCCATGCGGCCCAGTTCACGGTAAATTTGCTGGTGTGTGGCGTGCCAGAAAAAGCCTATTGACTTGTCAAACCGGCGCGCCAAGTCGTAGCCCGAGGACGATTTTTCAATCAACGAGGTAAGAAGTGCGTGTGACAAGGCCATGGCTTGAGTCTAATTGCGGAAAACACGCTATGCAACTGGTTGCATAATTTTTTAAGTTCTCCTAAACTGTGCAACGGGTTGCATAGTGACCCCGGTTAGAGCGCTCTTTTTGCGCCAACATCTAATTTGCACACCACCGCCAGAGGAACAACCATGACGACTTACCCGCACCTGCTTGAACCGATCGACCTCGGCTTCACCACCCTGCCCAACCGCGTCATCATGGGCTCCATGCATGTGGGGCTTGAAGAAGCGAAAGACGGCTTCAATCGCATGGCCGTGTTTTACGCCGAGCGCGCCAAAGGTGGCGTGGGCTTGATCGTCACCGGGGGCATTGCCCCCAATGACCGTGGCCGCCCGATGCCCGGTGGTGCCCGCCTGACCACGCCCGAAGAAGCTGCCAAACACAAGCCAGTCACAGATGCTGTGCACCAAGCAGGTGGCAAGATTGCCATGCAAATCCTGCACTTTGG
Source organism: Rhodoferax sp. (assembly GCF_028688795.1). Taxonomy (GTDB): domain Bacteria; phylum Pseudomonadota; class Gammaproteobacteria; order Burkholderiales; family Burkholderiaceae_C; genus Rhodoferax. The sequence continues at coordinate 26,840 of NZ_JAQTXM010000039.1, forward strand.
CCGCTACGCCTACCACCAGGATCTGGTGGCGCCCAGCGCCTTGCAAGCGCCCATCAACCCAATGAAACCCCGGGCACTCACGACTGAAGAAGTGGGCCAGACCATTGACGACTTTGTGCGCTGCGCCCTGCTTGCCCAAAGTGCCGGGTATGACGGTGTGGAAATCATGGGCTCAGAGGGATATTTGCTCAATGAATTCATTGCCGCACGCACCAACCAACGCGATGACGAATGGGGTGGCAGCTACCAGAACCGCATCAAGTTCCCGGTGGAGATCGTGCGGCGCACCCGCGCGCAGGTCGGCCCCAACTTCATCATCATCTACCGCTTGTCGATGCTTGATCTGGTGGAAGGCGGCTCGACACTGGATGAAGTGATTGTGCTGGCGCAGGCCGTGCAAGCCGCAGGTGCCACCATCATCAACACGGGAGTGGGTTGGCACGAGGCGCGTATTCCCACCATTGCCACCAAGGTGCCACGCGCGGCTTGGGCCTGGGTCACCAAACAACTCAAGGGCAAGGTGAGCATTCCGCTGGTGGCCACCAACCGTATCAACACACCCGAGGTGGCAGAACAACTGCTCACCGATGGCTATTGCGACCTGATTTCCATGGCCCGCCCTTTCCTGGCCGACCCGTTGTTCATGCAAAAAGCCGCTGCGGGCAAGGCCGATGAGATCAACACGTGTATTGGCTGCAACCAGGCTTGCCTGGATCACACCTTTGCCGGCAAGGTGACCAGCTGCCTGGTCAACCCGCGCGCTTGCCATGAGACGCTGATCAACATCACCCCGACCACCACCCGCGACAAGATTGCCGTGGTGGGTGCTGGCCCTGCCGGTTTGAGTTTTGCCACCGCTGCCGCGCAATGCGGTTTTGACGTGACGCTGTTTGACGCTGCGGCTGAAATTGGCGGCCAGTTCAACATTGCCAGACAGGTGCCAGGCAAGGAAGAGTTTGATGAGACGCTGCGCTACTTTGGCAAGCAGATCGAATTGACTGGCGTGTCGCTCAAGCTGAACACCCGCCTCAAAGCCACAGACCTGCAGGCAGGTGACTACAAACACGTGGTGCTCGCCACCGGCGTGACCCCGCGCACACCACCCATTGAGGGCATCGACCACCCCAAGGTGCTAAGTTATCTGGACGTGCTGCGCGACAAAAAGTCAGTGAGCCAGACCGTGGCGCTGATTGGTGCTGGTGGCATTGGCTTTGATACCGCTGAATACCTGTTGCACGAAGGCGTCAGCCCCAGCCTGGACAAGGCCAAGTTCTTCGCAGAATGGGGCGTTGACACCACTTACACCACCCGCGGTGGGCTGGCCGCGCCACATATTGAAGCAGCGGCGCGCAAGGTCTACCTGCTGCAGCGCAAGGACAGCAAGGTCGGCGATGGCCTGGGTAAAACCACCGGCTGGATTCACCGCACCTCGCTGAAAAACCGCCAGGTCGAGATGCTGGCAGGCGTGACCTACCGACGCATTGACGACAACGGCCTGCACATCACGGTCAACGGTGAAGAACGCACCCTGCCGGTGGACAACGTGGTGATTTGTGCGGGCCAGGAGCCGCAACGTGAATTGCAAGCCGACTTGCTGGCCGCAGGCTTGAGCGTTCACCTGATTGGCGGCGCCGACAAGGCCGAAGAACTCGATGCCAAACGCGCCATCAAACAGGGGCTTGAGTTGGCCATTGCCCTGGCCCAAAGCAACACACAAGGCCTTGCACAAACCAGCACCCCGCCAGTGCAAGATCCATATGACAAATCAGCTTCTAGACCCCATGAAATAAGCGCTAGCAGCTCTATTAAAAATAGCGCCATGGCCTTTGAAACCCTCAACGTCAGCCTGTCGGACCACATTGCCACCATCCGCCTGAACCGGCCCGACAAGGCCAACGCCATGAACCTGACCATGTGGCACGAGATTCGCCAGGCCTTCAAGTGGGTCGACGCCACCCCGCAAGCCCGTGTGGCCATTCTGGAGGGCGAAGGCAAGCTGTTCACCTCGGGCATCGACCTGCAAATGATGATGGGCATGAGTGACCAGATTCAGAACGACTGCGAAGCCCGCACCCGCGAAAACCTGCGCCAGGTGATTCTGGACTTGCAAGACACGCTGACCAGCCTGGAGCGTTGCCGCAAACCGGTGCTGGCCGCGATCCACGGCGCCTGCATTGGCGGCGGCATCGATTTGATCTGCTGCGCCGACATGCGTTATTGCTCAGCGGATGCGACTTTCAGCATCAAGGAAATCGACATTGGCATGACCGCTGATGTGGGCACATTGCAGCGCTTGCCCAAGCTGATTGGTGAAGGCATGGCGCGTGAACTGGCCTACACCGGCCGCAAATTCGACGCCGCTGAAGCCTTGCAAATGAAACTGGTCAATCGCGTGTTTGACTCATCTGAGGATTTGCGTGCGGGGGTGCGCGAGATTGCGGCAACGATTAGCTCAAAGTCGCCTTTATCCATCAGGGGTGTCAAGGAAATGATCACCTACGCGCGCGACCACACGGTGGCCGATGGCTTGAACCATGTGGCCACCTGGAACGCCGCCATGCTGCTCAGCAGCGACCTGCAGGAGGCCATGATGGCCAGTATGGGCAAGCGCAAGCCTGAGTTCAAGGATTAAGGCTGAGGCAGGCGGTTGCGGTAGCGTCGTGGCCGTTCATGGAACGTCAGGAACTGAGTGCCCAGTTCTCAACAACGAGCCCGGGGTAGTCTTTGAAGTCCGCTTCATTGTTGGTAACAAGGATAACGCCCGAGTTAACGGCATGCGCCGCGATGAGCCGGTCCATGACGTTGCGGCTGCGGTCCCGCACTGACGCTCGCAGTACGCCAAAACTCTCAGCGTCCGATTCCGTAAACGGCAACAAGGGGATTCTGCCAACGAGCATCGACAGGGCGTGTTCGTCCTGCTCTCGGTTTGTGGTTTGAATTTCCAGGCCGGCGCGCAGCTCAGCGTAAGTAACAACGGACATCACCGCTTCACCCTGATTCAGGGCTTCCAGTCGGCGAAGCACTTGGGGCGGAAGGTTCTTGATGAGGTAGATGCAGATGTTGGTATCGAGCATGTAGCGCATGGTCAGCCTCGCGCTTTAGCAGGTAAGGGGGACATACCCCCCCAATCGCGCTCATGCTCCTCCTGGAACTCACGTCCATCTGCCATGAAGTTTGGACTGAACATCGAGAAAATTTTCCCAATGTCGGCCAACGTGTCTTGCGCCACCAAGCGCAGTACCAATGTGTTGCCGACTCGCTCGACTTCAATGTCTTGCGCAGCATCGACGAACCCAAGTTCTTTGGGAATTCGAACGGCCAGTGAGTTGCCGCTTTTGAATACTCTGGTGCGCATGGTTGTTTCCTTTGTAATTTATTGTATATACAGTATACACATGAAGCGAAGCCAATGGCGGTGTTTTGAGAGTTGGAAGTTGACGCACGCGCGGTCACATGTGCAGCCCCGGGTGCTGGGCTTGCCGCACTGGCTGAATGACGCCCTTTTTTTTCGCTATCGCAGGAGCTGCGCTGAGGTCAGGGCAAGCCGCGTACCAGGGCGAGCTGGCGTTAAAGCCCAGGTGCAACAGCTCTTTTTGAATTCCGTCAAGCTGCGCCGGGTCAAGCCCAATGCTCGGCAACACCAGGCGACCGTTTTTCTCGGCTATGCCAATCTGAATGTAGCCGCCACCCAGGTTGTGAAAGTCATTGGCAAAGGCGCAAACAGTGTGCAATACGTCCTCGGGGTTTCAACCTGCCTTGAACTCCAACCGCTCCCACACCACCAGGGAGTCTTTGAGCAAGCCGTTGATGTTGATGGGTACGGACATGGCTGGTGTTGACCAAGCGGTGTGCGCGAATCGTTCACCGGCATTGCTGCGACAAAGTGCAGGGTCGCCTTCGCTGCCACGTCAATTCCATGCTCAGGCCCAAACGGTGAAACTTAGGGTCACCCGTTTGATACACCGTCACAGCGGTGATGGCATGGTGCAATTTTCGCGAAGCGCGCCATCAACCTGGGCCTGGAACTTGCGATTTCGCTGGCCGTAGCCACGACACCCATGCCCGACAAGTCACAAACAAAATCGGCCTCTGGCCCAGATGGAACAAACGCAA
>NZ_JAQTXM010000011.1 GCF_028688795.1 Rhodoferax sp.
TTCAGAACAACAGCGTTGATTTCATTGAGCTATTTCTAATGGATGCCATTAGAAATCCACAAGAAAATGTGAGCAGTTATTGTGCCGCCAAAGTCGGCAGAAGTCCTAATGAACAATCTCGGTTTATTGCACTTGAAAGTGCCCTGTCGTTGCCAGCGCAACTCGGCAATCCATGACGCTGTTATGGCGTCGGGTGACTGAGTGGCCATGGCAGCAGCAGCCACGCATGACTTTGGCGATGCCGTCTGGCGTGCCGACGCCCTGGCGCGCCACGCCAGTCCGGCCGGTGTGGTGGCCACTGGCCATGCGCTGCTGGACGCCGAGCTGCCCGGCGGTGGCTGGCCCGTGGGGGGTTTGTGCGAGATTTTGCAAAGCCACAGCGCCCAAAGTGAGTGGCGCTTGCTGCTGCCGGCCTTGTGTACCGCACAGCAAGGCACCAGGCCAACCGCTGCACAGTGGGTGGTGCTGATCGGCCCGCCGCATGTGCCGTTTGGTCCGGCCCTGGCCGCACAGGGGCTTGATGTGCGGCGTCTGCTATGGGTCAAGGAACAAGCCCCTGCCGAGCGGCTGTGGACCGCAGAGCAAGCCTTGCGTTGCGAAGGCGTGGCTGCCGTGCTGGCCTGGTTGCCGCAGGTGCAGGCAGCGCAACTGCGACGGCTGCAAATGGCCGCCCTGACACACGCCAAGCTGCTGTTTGTGATGCGCCCGGCGGCGGCACGGCACGAGTCGTCGCCGGCCGTGCTGCGGCTGCTGTTGCCGACACCGTCACAAGAGGCCAGCCCGTGTGCTGATCTCGACGCCCTGCACATTCAGGTGCTCAAGCGCCGCGGGCCACCGCTGGCAGGCGCCTTGGCCCTGTTTGCCCGCGCCGCAGACAAGTGGGAGCGCCAGCATGCACTGGATTGCCTTGCAGCCTGAACCCGTGCCTGCCGATGGGGCCGACAGCCTCACCGACCCCGTCACCGCTTTGGGCTGGTGGGCGCTGCGCTACACGCCCAAGGTGGCGCGCACAGGCGATGTGCTGCTGCTAGAGGTGGCGGCCAGCGCCCGGCTGTGGGGTGGCCTGCCTGCGCTGCTACAGCATATTCTTACATCAAATCAGCCTGCAGACCTTTATAAATATGCGCAAGCAGCTACGTCTTTAATAGCATTGGCAGCGCTTGAGGTGAGGCCATCCAGCGCCCTGCAGCCTGTCAAGCCGATGCTGGGAAAACGCCTGCCTGAGACAAGGCCGCTGGCAACAGGTCTGCCCGCACACAACCCACCCCTGAATAGCCAGTCAGCAAATGACTTGGCCGGCATCCATCCATCTGTGGACAAGCTAACGCCAGACGACTTGCCGCTGCATGCCTTGGCCGCCGCCCAGCCGCACCTTGACACCCTGGCGCGCTTGGGCGTGACCACCTGGGGCCAGTTGCGCGCGCTGCCGCGTGGCGGCGTCAGCCGGCGGTTTGGCGCGGCGCTGCTTGACGCACTCGACCAAGCCTACGGCGAGCGTCCCGACCTTTACCCCTGGCTGACGCTGCCCGAGGTGTTTGAGGCGTCGCTGGAACTCAGCGCCCAGGTTGAAAGTGCCCCCGCCCTGCTGTTTGCCGCGCGCCGTTTGCTAGCGCAGCTTAAGGTCTGGCTGCAGCTGCGCCACCGCGGTGTGCTGGCGCTGGAGCTCCGGTGGCAAATGGATGAACGCCGCCACACCGACCATCAGGGCACGCTCCTGCTGCGCACTGCCCAGCCGACACAAGACAGCAGCCATTTGCAGCGCCTGCTGGGCGAACATCTGGCGCATGTGAGCTTGCCCGCACCGGCCCACACCTTGCGCCTGCGCACACTGGAAACCGCCGCCCTGTCCCATGACAGCGCCAGCTTGTTGCCTGATGCCGTGAGCACGGGTGACAGCCTGGCGCAGATGGTGGAGCGCCTGAGCGCCCGCTTAGGGCCAGAGCAGGTGCTGCAACTGCAGCCGCGTTTGGACCACCGGCCCGAGCAGATGCAGACATGGCAAAAAGCCGCTACACAGTTAATAGCTGCTCACGCTTATGAAACAAGGGCTACAAGCCAAAAATGCTTAAAAATTCCAAACACATCCGTTGTCACGGCGGGTTGTGGGCTGGGTTCTGCCGATGCGACGCAAAGCCAAGCTGCGCCCGTGCCGGTATCTACGCCAGCGTCCGCGTGGGTGTCAGGCGGTGGTTCCTGGGCGCAGCCGCTGGCCCCCACCTGGCTGCTGCAAGCGCCCCTGAAACTGGCGCTGCGCCAGCAGCAGCCGCAATACCGGGGGCCGTTGACCTTGCTGACTGGCCCGCAGCGCATCGAATCCGGTTGGTGGGGCGGCGGCGATCTGGCGCTGCGAGACTACTTTGTGGCACGCAGTGCACAGGCCGAGCTGTTGTGGATTTACCGCGAGCGGCTGCCAGACGCACAAGCAGCGTCCGCTTGGTATCTGCATGGCATCTTTGCCTGAAGGACAACGGATTAACGTGGCATGCCGCCGTGATGAACCGTTCACGTCATTGCAAACAACGTGAAGCAATCCATGACTTCCGGACTGCCTAGACTCCCGCGCCAATCAGCGCGCTTGGGCGCGCCGGGGTTTTGGCTTTTTGCTGCTGTCGCCTTCAGCGATTTTTTTGACCTGCGCCTGTTTTTCCTTGTCGCATTGGTCCAGGCACAGCAGGGCATCGACATACGACGTGAACCGGTTCAGGTAATCAGGCGATACCTCACGCATCACCGCCAGTGAGCGCAGTACAAGCCTGTGTGGATTGAGCGGCCCGGCGTTTTTGGGGGCCTGCTCCAGCGCTTGGGTAACCCGCTTGGCCACGCTGATTTTGGACCAGGTGTTTCTGAAATATTGCGTGGCATTGGGCTCGGGATGCTGCCCGGCAGGTCCTGCAAAACGCTGCGCCTCTGTCGCCCCCATTGGCTCCAGGGTCTGCCCAATGGCTTGCCCAGACACACGCTGTGTCAAGTCGCGGGTCAGGTCGCCCAAAGACGCAGGCTGCGCGTTGGTTGTCAGGCCCCGAATGCGTTGCTTCACGCCTCTGGCATCGCTTGTTTCAAGCAGCGGCTGCAGCTTTGCGGCAGTCTGCGGGGCCATTGGGTTGATGGCGTTTTGGGCATCAGCTTGCGCATGCGCAAAACGCGCTGTGAACGCCGCCAGCGCTTGCGCCAGTTTGCCGTCAAGCAGCGCCCTGACACGACCTTGCTGGCCGCTGGCGCGGCGGGCCAGAACGCCAAGGTAATGCAGGCCGACCGGGTCAAACCGGTCTGCGCCGGCCTGGCGCAAAGCGGCCAAGGCCGCGCCGACATCTGCGGGTTGGTCTGCCTGCGGTGCTGACCTCTCGCGGTGGTTGGCCTCAATCACGTCATTCACCTCAAACACCTCACTCAAGGAGCGGCTTTGGTGTTGCTGGTCTTGGGCACGGGCGCCATTTCAACGCGTCGGTTTTGCGCGCGCGCGGCATCGTCCGTGTTGGGGGCCAAGGGCTGCTCGGCACCAAAGGCAGCGGCAAAAACCATCGACGCGGGCATGCCGTCTTCAATCAAGGCCCGGGTCACGGTCAGCGCTCGCTGGGCTGACAACTCCCAGTTGTCGGCAAATCGCGCGTTACCGTCGCGTATGGATCGGTCATCGGTGAAACCGCTCACCATCAGCAGCTCGTTGCGCGAGGCCAGATATGCTTGCAACGGTGCCACCAGGCTGCTCAGCAGCTGGCGGCCTTCGGGCTGCAGTTGGTCGGAATTCAGCGCAAACAAGACCCGGCCACTGATGCCAATGCGTCCGTTGTTCAAGGTGATGCGTCCGCTGGCCAGCGGAATGGCCAGGGCTTTTTCAAGGCTCATGCGGCGTTGTTCTTCAACCTGACGTTTTTGCACCTCGGCTTGCAGGCTGGTCTGCAGCTCCATTTGCACACCCAGAACACCCACCAAAATCAGCACAAAAGCCCCCAGCAGCCCCGACATCAGATCGCCAAAAACGGCCCAGACGGGCGCGGTTTGCTCGATACCGTCACTGTTTTCCATCAGTTCACCTCTTGCGCAGACAAGGCCTGCTGACGCGGCAACTGGCGCAGTTCTTCAAAGATTTCCTTCTGCGACAGGGTGCTCAAGTCAATCAGTTCACGCGCCTGCGCCACGTAATAAGCCAGCTGCTCATCGCTGCGGGTCATGGACTTGTCCATGGCGACCTCGATGCGTTGCAGTTGGCTCAGCAGCTTCTCATTGGCCGCGCCAAACGATTGCACGGCAAAGCCAAAGGTTTCACCCAGGCTGGAGACCTCCACCGCACTGCTGTTGACGTGGGCGGCCACGTCGGCCAGTTTGCCGGTTTCCACACCCAGCTGGTCGGCAAACTGGCTGCTGACGGTGTTGAGTGCTACTGCTGAAGAGGCCACCAGCGTGTCGATCACCGCGCGCTGCTCAGCGGCGGCGTGGTGGATGGCCTCCAGCAATGAATTCAGCGTGGCCATGATGCGGCTGCGCTCTTCCAGCAGCTCGTTGTCGCGCACCAGGCTGCCCGACATCTCCTGGCGCAATTGCCCAATGACCTCGGCGGCCGCCCGGGGTGCTTCTGAGGCGGTGGCGATGAGCCGCGTGATGGGTGCTTCCAGCGCGGTGCCCAGTGTGGCCAGATGGCCGACCATGGCCGCCTGCAAGTCGCCCAGCCGGTTGACCGCCGCCAAGCCGCGCTGCGCTTCGTCATCTCTGAGCGCGCCAAGTTCGCTGCGCAACAGGCTGGCCAGCTGGTCCATGCGCTCACCGTGCTGCGTGAGCCAGTCGGCCTCTGCCGCAATGCGGCTGTAGCCTTGCGTTTCTGAAGCGGTCACCAGCCGCGAGATGTCACTCAACGTGGCGCTGGCGCTCAATTTCGCCTGTTCGGTGATGCCGTGCGCGGTGTCGACCAGCGTGCTGCAGATGTGCTGCTGCTGGGCCAGCGTTTGCGCCCCGGCCTGTTGCCATTCTTGCTGCAGGTTTGCTGCCATGGCGTCGAGTGAGCCAATCCACGCCTGCTGGCGTTGCTGATCAAGCGCCGCCTGATCGACCTGCAGCGTGGCGTAGGCTTGGTTGATTGAGGTCAACAGCGATGTGGCGCGCTGCTCAAAGGTGTCGGCAAAGCCGCTCAGGGATTGACCAACACCACTGACCATGCTGGCGCTGCTGCGTTCGTGGCTGGCCAACGCCGCCGTCCAGTTGTCGGTGACGGTGGCAGCGGTGACAGCGAGACTGGCCGCCAACCCATCAAGTTGCGTTTGTGCGGTGTCGATCAAGCGGGTGTGCAACAGCCGAGCTTCTTGCGCCATGCCAGTCATGGCGGTCTCGACCATGGGTTTGAGGCTGTCGCTGGCCACGTGGGCACTTTGCGCCAGACTGTCCTTGAGGGACTGGCCCACGGAAGACGCCAGTTCGCTGTAAATGCCCTTGACCTCGCTGTGAAAGCTGGTCTGGTTGCTGGTCAGCTGGGTATTGAGCTGCTGGCTCATGTGGGCCATCTGAGTCATCATGGTCTGCAATTTGTCAACCACTTCAGGCAGGGCCTGGGCTTGGTACTGCAGCGCCTTGTAGGTTTCCTGGCGTTGGTGGGTGAGTGAAAAACTGCGCAAGCTGGTGGCCAGTTTGCTGTCAAGCAGTTGTGACGCCCGCAGCCTGTCGCCCCGACTGAGAGCCGACATCAGGCCCAGCATGGCAGATGTGGCCACGCCGGCCACTGAGGTGCCAAAGGCCAGCCCCAAGCCTTTGATGGGCGCAGCCAGCGCAGCGCGGATCGCCTGCAGGTCGGTCGTGCTTTCCAGTGAAAACGCGGCGCCGTTGAGCGTGACCACCATGCCCAGAAACGTGCCTAGCATGCCCAACATCACCAGTAGCCCCACCAGGTAAGGTGTCAGCACCGGGCCGGGCAAGCCAATGCGTTCGCCTTCAATGCGCAGGCGCACCGGGTTTTGCAAGGAAGCATGCACGCCGTCAAGCCAGTCCCCCAGGCTTGCCAGCTGCTCAGGAATAGCCGCCAGCGCTGACGACAGCGTGGCCGTGGCTCGGCCGTACTGGCGCAATTCAAGCGCGCCGAACACGTACACGGCGGCAATCAACAGCGTCATCGTCAGCGCCAAGAGATGCGAGCCGATGAACCCGGTGCCGACCCAAACGACGGCCATGGCGCCCAACAAAAAGGCGCCGTTGAACAAATGTTTCTTCATGGGGGGGTGTTTGTCTCGTGGTGAAAGGCTTCAATGAGCCCCAAAGCGGGTTGCAGGCGAAGGTCAAGCTCGGCCAGCAACACCGTCTGCATTTCGTGGCCAAAGCGCACCAGCCAGCTGGGTGGGTGCAGGCGCCTGGCTGGGGGCTCTGTGGCTTGGGTGTCGGTCTGTGTCTGCTGCTGCGCTTGGCGCAGTTGCTCAAAACGTCGCCTCAAAAGCAGGGGAACGGTGGCGAGCAACTTGCTCTCGCGCTCGCTCAGTATCTCGTCAAACACCGCGTCCAGCGCGGCCAACTGCTTGAGCGCGGGGGAGGTCCTGGCCAGCAACTCTCGCGCTGCAGCGCGCAGCGGACGAACGCTTGTCTCGATGGCGCGCTGGTGGGCCTGGTAGTAACGCCGATAGGGCTCATAGGCGGTTGGGGTGTCCAGCGGCTCGCCAGGCTGCGGGTCGGGCAGCTCGATGTGGGTGTGACTGGTGTTGGGCGAGCCACACCCGGTGATCGCATTCTCAAGACTGGTGCGTGTTCGGGCCAATATTTCGGCAATGGTCACGCGCGCGACAGATGTCGCCCCAACGGGCAGAGCAGTCGGGCTGGCTGCTCTGGCGTTGTGCGCCGCATGCAGGGCAATGGACTCATGCAGGCTCAACCATAGCCCCAGCTTTTCGGCAAACGCGCCGCCTGGCTCGACTGCATCCACGAGGGTCAGGTCGGCAAGAACACGAATGAGGTTGGAGCTGTGGAGGTGTGTACGCGTGAGGACTCGCGTCATATCGGAGGGGAAGGAATCGGGGGGATGGTGTGGGCGCTGAAGAATCCATCGACATCTAACGCCGCATCTTGCGGACATGCAAGATAAGTCTGATTTTACTGTCACATAAAGCGAGTGACAGATCAGTCCACTCCATCTGGATTTCATCAACCTTAAGCTATTTAAAAAATAGCAACAATCCTTTGTTTAAAAAGCACGACAAGCCAGTTTATATAAATTTCAGACTGCCTTGGACTGGTATCAAACCGGGTATATCTTGACCGGGCGAGTAGCCACCGGAAATCCGGCTGCACCTAACGTGTCGGCAATGGCCTTGTTGGTGTCGAAATACACCTGCCAGAAGTGGTTGGTGTGGCAATAGGGACGCAACACCAGCAGGAAGATGCCTCATTGCCCTTGCGCCGTACTCAAGCAGATCACCCCCAATCCCCTCGTTTTCCCTCTCCCAAAAAAAATTTACAAATACCGATTGACAGAATTGATTCCATATTTCAGAATCCACCCCCACAGATCAACGAGTCCATACAGCGGACTCTGACAACCGGAGACAGCGCATGTTGACGTATTCAACCCGTTCAGGGTGTTTGAAATTCGCCCCTGGGAGCCACTGATGCTGGCCGAATTCCTGCAATTTTTGTTTTCCGGCATCACCGTGGGTGCCACCTACGCGCTGGCCGCGTTGGGCTTCACGCTGATCTACAACGCCAGCAACGTCATCAACTTTGCCCAGGGTGAATTCATCATGCTCGGCGGCATGCTGGCGGTGTACTTTTCGCAAGCCGGTCTGCCATTGCCGGTGGCTCTGATGCTGGCGATTCTTGTGCCGGCCATTGTGGGTGTGGTGCTTGAGAAACTGGCGATTGAGCCGGTCAAGGGCGCCGAGCCGGTCACGCTGATCATCATCACCATCGGTGCGTCGCTGGTGATTCGCGGTCTGATTCAGGTTTGGCTGGGCAAAAACACTTTCAGCTTGCCTGCGTTTTCGGGCGATGTACCGCTGCACATTTTGGGCGCCACACTGATGCCGCAAAGCCTTTGGGTGCTGGGCGTTACTGCCATCGTGGTGGTGGCTCTGTGGTACTTTTTTAACCGCACGCTGCATGGCAAGGCGATGCTGGCCACATCCTTTAACCGGGTGGCGGCTGAGTTGGTGGGCATCAACACCAATTGGGTACTGTTCTTGAGTTTTGCCATGTCGGCCGCTTTGGGCGCGCTGGGTGGCATTCTGGTGACACCGCTCACGCTGACCTCTTATGACGTGGGCATCATGCTCGGCCTCAAAGGTTTTGTGGCTGCCGTGGTGGGTGGCTTGGGCAACGGCCTGGGTGCCGTGCTGGGCGGCTTGCTGGTGGGCATTCTGGAAGCCATGGGCGCGGGTTACATCTCGTCCGCCTACAAGGATGCCATGCCGTTTGTGCTGATCCTGCTGATTTTGTTCTTCATGCCGCGCGGTCTGTTTGGCGGCAAATCTACCGACCGGGTCTGAGCATGTCAAAGAATCCTTATCTGGGGCTGTACATCATCATGGCGGTGCTGCTGGTGCTGCCCTTTGTGTTGCCCAACAGCTTTTATGTCGATTTGGCAATCCGTATGGCGATCAACGCAGTGATTGTGCTGGGCCTGAACCTGCTGATTGGTTTTGCCGGTCAGATCAGCCTGGGGCATGCGGGCTTTCTGGGCATTGGGGCCTATGCCACCGCCGCGTTGCCGACCCACTTTGGCTGGCATCCGCTGCTGGCCATGGCAGCTGGCGCGGTAGCGGCTGGCTTGCTGGCGGCGCTTGTGGCCCGGCCCATTTTCAAGCTCAAGGGCCATTACCTCGCCATGGCCACGCTGGGCCTGGGCATCATCATCAACATTGTGGTGCGCACCGAAGCGCAATGGACTGGCGGCCCGGACGGCATGCCGGTGCCGCCCATGAGCTTGGCAGGTTTCGAGATTTCAGGTGACAAGCACTGGTACTGGATCGTCGCCATCCTGCTGTCGGTGAGTGTTTGGGCGTCACTTAATTTGATCAACTCGCCGTTTGGCCGGGCCTTGCGTGCCTTGCATGGCAGTGAAGTGGCCTCCAAGGTGGTGGGCGTGGATGTGGTGCGCTACAAGGTGGCTATTTTTGTGCTGTCTGCGGTGTTTGCCAGCATCATGGGCAGCGTGACGGCACATTACGTGGGGTTTGTCACGCCGAATCTGGCCGACTTCTTTCACTCCATTGAGCTGGTCACCATGGTGGTGATTGGCGGCATGGCTTCGGTCTATGGCTCGGTGCTGGGCGCGGTGTTGCTGACCGCGCTGCCGCAAGCGCTGACGTCTTTTGAAGGCTGGGAAACCGTGGCCTTTGGCACGATTCTGATGCTCTGTATGATCTTCATGCCCAAGGGGCTGGTGCCTACGTTGGCAGCCAAATTTGGACGGGGAGACTGACCATGGCCTTGCTTGAAGTCAAAGACCTCTCCATCCATTTCGGTGGTGTCAAAGCAGTCCAAAACGTCACGTTCAGCATCGACGCCGGCATTGTGTACGCGGTGATTGGCCCAAATGGCGCCGGCAAGACCACACTGTTTAACCTGATCACGGGTATTTACACCCCAACCACCGGCACCATCACGCTCGATGGCGAATCCATTGGCGGCAAGTCGCCCGATGAGTTGGCCCGCCGCGGCGTGGCGCGCACGTTTCAGAACCTGCAAATCTGCATGAACATGAGCGCCATTGAGAATGTCATGGTGGGCGCCCACCTGCGGCTGGACCGTAACCTGTTCAAGGCCATGCTGCGCTGGCCATCGATCAAGAAACGTGACCGCGAATTGCACACTGAAGCCGCGGAACTGATGAAGTTTGTCGGACTGGAAAGCTACATCAACGCTCGCGCCGACAGCATGCCCTACGGTGCGCTCAAGCGGCTGGAGATTGCCCGCGCCCTGGCCATGAAACCGCGCCTGATTTTTCTGGACGAACCCGCCGCCGGCCTGAACCCCAAGGAAACCATTGAAGTGGACCAGCTGGTGCGCAAGGTGGCCGACTCCGGCGTGACGGTGGTGCTGGTGGAACACGACATGAAGATGGTGATGAACCTGTCAGACCGCATTTTGGTGCTGGACTACGGTAAGAAGCTGACCGAAGGCACGGGTGCTGAAGTGCGCCGCAACCCCGATGTGATCGCCGCCTACCTTGGCGCCCACGCCTGAACCCGCAGGCTTAAAGAGAACACCATGGACGCACTCACCCTCATCAGCCAGGACCACAGCAACCTGTGGCGCCTGGCCACCACCGTTGATCAGGTAGCTTCTGAAATTGAAGCTGGCGCACCAGTCGAGCAACCGTTTTTCAACGCAGTGTTTGATTACATCGAACAGTTTGTTGACCGCTCGCACCACCCCAAAGAAGACGACTATTTGTTTCGCCTGCTGCGCCTGCGCAGCTTGGATGCCGCCGCCGTGCTCGACAGCCTGCAAACCGAACACCGCGAAGGCCCGGCCAAACTGGCCGCCTTGCGTGGCCAAGTCAGCCAGGCGGCCCGGGGCGACATCTCAGGAACTGAGTTTGCAGTGGCCTTGCGCCACTACACGGCTGGCCTGAAAACCCACATCCGCACCGAAGAAAAAAGTGTCTTGCCACTGGCCCGCAGCGCCTTGCTGCCCGCTGACTGGGCCGAGATCAACGCCGCATTTCTGGACAACAGCGACCCCTTGTTTGGTGAAACAGCCCGCGCAGAGTTCCGCGAGCTGTACCACCGCGTTGCCAGCCTGGCACCTGAGTCGGTCGGGCTGGGGGCCAGCAGCGTGGGCCAGTTGCAGGCCAGCCCGGCGCAGGCAAAAGCAGATGTGTTGCTCACGGTGCAGGGCATGGAGAGTTGTTATGGCCGTATCAAGGCACTCAAAGGCATCAGCATAGAAGTGCGACGGGGCGAAACCGTGGCTTTGGTGGGTGCCAATGGTGCCGGCAAAACCACGTTTTTGCGCACCTTGTCGGGCGTGCAGCCGATGAGCGCGGGCAGCATTCATTTTGATGGCGAAAACATCAGCAAACTGCGCTCCGACAAACGCATGCGCCGTGGCATTTGCCAAAGCCCGGAAGGGCGGCAAGTGTTTGGCCCGCTGTCGATTGAAGACAACCTGCGGCTGGGCGCCTACACCCAGCCGCGCGAGCAGGTGGAAGGCGACATGGAAAAAATCTTTGCCATGTTTCCGATCCTGAAAGAAAAACGCGCATTGCCTGCCGGCACGCTGTCAGGCGGCCAGCAACAGATGCTGGCGATTGGCCGCGCGCTGATGGGCCGCCCGCGCCTGTTGCTGCTGGACGAGCCCTCCATGGGGCTGGCACCGCTGCTGGTGGAAGAGGTGTTCAACGTCATCAAGACGCTGAAAGCTCAGGGCATGACGATATTGCTGGTCGAGCAAAACGCCTTTGCCGCACTGGCCATTGCCGACCGGGGTTATGTGCTGGAAACCGGCAACGTCACGCTCACTGGCACCGGGCAAGAGCTCATCAGCAACGAACAGGTGCGCGCCGCGTACCTGGGCATGTAACGCCACAACAAGTTAACCCAAGGAAAACCCATGACCAAAAAATTTGCATCGCAGGCTGACCTGGAGGTCAAAAAGACCACCTTTGCGCAACTGTCCGAGCACTGCTGGGCCTACACCGCCGAGGGCGATCCCAACACCGGCGTCATCATTGGTGAAGACGCGGTGCTGATTTGTGACGCATTGGCGACGCCGGTGATGGCGCAAAACCTGGTGGCCGAAATTCGCAAGGTGTCTGACAAGCCCATCAAGTACGTGGTACTGTCGCACTACCACGCGGTGCGGGTGCTGGGCGCGTCGGGCTACAAGGCGCACGGCATGCAGGAAATCATTGCCAGCCAAGGCACCTACGAGATGATTGTGGAGCGCGGCGCGCAAGACATGCAATCTGAGTACGAGCGCTTTCCGCGCCTGTTTGACGCGTTTGACTCCATCCCCGGCCTGACCTGGCCGACCATGGTGTTCAAGAACGAAATGACGCTGTGGATGGGCAAGCTCGAAGTCAAGATCATGCATGTGGGCCCCGGCCACACCAAGGGCGACACCATTGTGTGGGTGCCGTCAGAGAAAGTGCTGTTCTCGGGCGACCTGATGGAAGCCGATGCGGCGTGCTACACCGGTGACGCGCAGCTGGAAGAATGGCCCGCCACGCTGGACGCGCTGGCCGCCCTCAAGCCCGAAAAAATCGTGCCCGGCCGTGGCCCGGCGCTGGATACGCCAGAGCGCGTGGCATCAGGACTGGCTTACACGCGGGACTTCGTCAGCACCTTGCTGAGTTCAGCCAAAGAAGCCGTAGCCCAGGGCATGAACCTGAACCAGGCCATGGCGCATTGCCGCAAAGCCATGGACCCCAAGTTTGGCCAGGTCTTCATTTATGAACACTGCCTGCCGTTTGACGTGACCCGCGCCGTGGATGAGGCCAGCGGCATCAAACACCCGCGCATCTGGACAGCCGAGCGTGACAAGGAAATGTGGCACGGCCTGCAAGCGGCTGAGTAAGTCACAACAACATCGGCCCAAAAAATTTAACACCAGAGACAAGCCATGTTGAGCACTTACCAATATCCAAAATATGACTACGTCCGCCCGCCAGAGCAATCTGGTGCGGTTAAAAACCGCTACCCCGTGGTGGTAGTGGGTGCCGGCCCGGTGGGTTTGGCGGCGGCCATCGAGCTGGCGCAGTCTGGCGTGCAGGTGGTGCTGCTTGACGACGATGACACCGTGTCGGTGGGTTCGCGCGGCGTCTGTTACGCCAAACGCACGCTTGAAGTACTTGACCGCTTGGGGCTGGGCGAGCCGTGTATGGACAAGGGTGTGAGCTGGAACGTGGGTCGCACATTTTTCCGCGAGCAAGAGGTGTACAACTTCAACCTGTTGCCACAAGCTGATCACAAACGCCCCGGCATGATCAACCTGCAGCAGTATTACTTGGAAGAGTTCGAGGTAAAACGCGCGCAGGAGCTGCCTAATCTGGACCTGCGTTTTAAAAACAAGGTGGTGTCAGTTGCCCCGCAGGGTGATGGCGCCACGCTGCAAGTTGAAACACCCGACGGTATTTATTCTCTGGAGACCGACTGGCTGGTGGTGGCCGATGGCGCGCGCAGTGGCATCCGCCGCCTGATGGCTCTGGACATTGAAGGCAAGATTTTCAAAGACCGCTTTTTGATTGCCGACGTGGTCATGAAGGCCGATTTTCCGCACGAGCGCTGGTTCTGGTTTGACCCACCGTTTCACCCCGGGCAATCGGTACTGCTGCACCGCCAGGCCGACAACGTGTACCGCATCGATTTTCAACTCGGTTGGGATGCCGACCCGGAAGAAGAGAAGAAGCCTGAGAAGGTGATTCCGCGCATCAAGGCCATGCTCGGCGATGACCGCGAGTTTGAACTGGAATGGGTCAGCGTCTACACCTTTCAGTGCCGCCGCATGAACGCCTTCACCCACGGCCACGTGCTGTTTGTGGGGGATGCGGCACACCAGGTGTCGCCGTTTGGCGCGCGTGGTGCCAACTCCGGCATTCAGGACACCGACAACCTGTGCTGGAAACTCAAATTGGTGGTTGAAGGCAAGGCCCCACCCGAGCTGCTGGACACCTATTCGGAAGAACGTGTGTTTGCCGCCGAAGAAAACTTGCTCAACTCCACCCGTTCCACCGACTTCATCACGCCCAAAAGCAAAACTTCGTTGACGTTTCGCAACGCGGTGCTGAGCCTGGCACGCGAGCATGCGTTTGCCCGTGCCTTGGTCAACTCAGGGCGTTTGTCGGTGCCGAGTTACCTGACCGAATCTCGTCTGAACACGCCCGATGACGGCAGTTTTACCGGCGACATGGTGCCCGGCGCGTCGATGGACGATGCGCCGATGCGCCAGGCTGGCCAAGATGTCTGGCTGCTGGACCAGGTGGGTCAGCGCTTTTGTCTGCTGGTTTATGTGAACGACCCGGCTAGTCTGAGCTTGGACGCCCTGGCGCAACTCAAAGGCTTGGCCAGTGCAGCGTCGGGTTCTGGGAGCGCGCTTGCGCTTGACGTGGTGCTGGTGTCGCCCACCCAAACCACAGCGGCAGATTTGACGCTGCTGCAAGACCACACCAACCGTTTTGCTGAGCGGTTTGATGCGCAAGACGGCACGGCCTACCTGATTCGCCCGGACCAGCATGTGACTGCGCGTTGGCGTGCTTTTGATGCGGCGCAAGTGCAAGCCGCCCTGGCCCGCGCCACCTGCAATCTTCAATAAGGAACCCGCCATGTCCCTGAACCTGCAAGCCAATTTCAAAGAACCCGGCAAACGCTACTTTCGCGCCTTCACCCCCGGCGACGATTTTTACGAAGCCCTGATTGACACCCACCGCGACCTCAGCGACGAACAAAGCGCCATGGTCAACGCCAAATTGGTGCTGCTGCTGGCTAACCATGTGGGCGACATCGCTGTATTGCGTGAAGCCATGGCGTTGGCCCGGGGCGACGTTTAAACGTGTGCTGCCTGTTTGTCATGCCTGAGGTGCTGGCTGTTACCCGCAGCGCACGTTGGGTATCCAACTACGCGAATGTCCCCCGAAGCGGACTGCGTCCGCTTCTCCTCCTTGATTTCGCTCCGTTGGACACTCAACGCACGCTGCTAGACGGCGTGGTGGTTTCAGGATCAGGTTTGCAATGACAACCCTATGACAGCAGCATAGATTCATAAAAGTTAAGGAGATTCCCATGCAAATCCAGAAAATTCACCATGTGGCCTACCGCTGCAAAGATGCCAAACAAACCGTGGAGTGGTATGGCAAATACCTCAACATGAATTTCATTTTGGCGATTGCCGAGAACGAAGTGCCGTCCACCAAAGAGCCCGACCCCTACATGCACGTCTTTCTGGACGCGGGCGGCGGCAACGTGTTGGCATTTTTTGAACTGCCCACCAAACCCGAAATGGGCCGCGACATGAACACCCCGGCCTGGACACAACACCTGGCGATGCAAGTGGCCACGGTCGACGAACTGCTGGAAACCAAGGCCAAGTTGGAGGCCGATGGCATTGAAGTGGTCGGCCCGACCGACCACACCATCTTCAAATCCATCTACTTCTTTGACCCCAGCGGCCACCGGCTGGAACTGGCCGCCAACACCGGCACACCCAAGATGGCCAAGATGCTCGACGAGGCCAAGTGGGACATGCTCAACGAATGGGCCATCACCAAAAAAGCCCCGCAGCACGCGCGCTGGATGCACGACGGCTCTTTTGCCGGGGAGTAAAAACACATGAAACTTGCCACCCTGAAACAAGGCGGACGCGACGGCACTTTGGTCGTGGTCAACCGCACCTTGACTCACTGCCGCGCCGTGCCGGCCATTGCCCGCACCTTGCAGGCGGCGCTGGACGACTGGGAGGTTTGTGAATCGCAGTTGCGCCAGGTGTACGAGGCGCTCAACAGCGGCGCATTCACCAACCCCGATGTGTTCGACCAGGCCGCCTGCCACTCACCGCTGCCACGCGCTTACCAATGGGCCGATGGCTCGGCGTACGTGAACCATGTGGAGCTGGTACGCCGCGCCCGTGGTGCCGAATTGCCCGCTGAATTCTGGACCGACCCTTTGATGTACCAGGGCGGCTCGGATTCATTTGTCGGCCCGCGCGACCCGGTGCGCGCCCTCTCGGCGGATTGGGGCATTGACCTGGAAGCTGAAGTGGCCGTGGTCACTGGTGATGTGAAGATGGGCTGCAGCGTGGCTGACGCTGCCAAATCGGTGCGCCTGCTGATGCTGGTCAACGACGTGTCGCTGCGCAACCTGATCCCGGCGGAATTGGCCAAGGGTTTTGGCTTCTTCCAGTCCAAACCCGCCAGCGCCTTCAGCCCGGTGGCGGTCACGCCCGACGAGTTAGGCACTAACTGGGCGGATTGCCGGGTGCAGCGGCCTTTGACTGTCCACCTGAACGGCGCGCTGTTTGGCCAGCCTGATGCGGGCACCGACATGGTCTTCAACTTTGCGCAACTGATTGCCCACGCAGCCAAAACGCGTGAGCTGTGTGCTGGCTCCATCATCGGCTCCGGCACGGTGTCAAACAAGCAAGGCGGGCTACAAGGCTCGTCGATTGCCAATGGCGGGGTCGGGTATTGCTGCATTGCCGAGGTGCGGATGTACGAAACCATTGAGACCGGCAAGCCACAAACACCTTACATGCAGTTTGGCGACAGCGTGCGCATTGAGATGCTGGATGCCACTGGGGCATCGATTTTTGGCGCGATCGAGCAAACGGTGCAAGCCTATTCAGGCTAAGCCAGCGAGAGAGATATTTATGTCTTTTAGGCCCCTAGACCTTATCGAATAAGCGTGAGAAGCTATTGTTTTTAGTTAATTTAATTGACCCGTTCAGGACCACCCCATGACACACCCACTCTTTGAAAAACACCGCGCCAAACTCGACGCCGCCCTCAACGCCATCCACACCCGTGGCTACTGGGCTGCCTACAACGAGATGCCCAGCCCCAAAACCTATGGCGAAACCGCGCCGGATGACGGCAAAAAAGCCTTTGAAGCGCACATTGGCCAGAAGTTTGAGTTGAACCAGCCCGGCACCACCGGTTGGCAAGGCGGCGAAAACTCGCCCTTTGGCATTGAGCTGAATGTGAGCTACCCAGTGTGCGACATCGAGGTGCTGATTGCGGCTGGCCAAACCGCCATGATCGGTTGGCAAGCCGCAGGTGTGGAAGGCCGCACCGGCCTGTGCATAGAGATGCTGGACCGCCTGAACGCACAAAGTTTCGAGATCGCCCACGCGGTGATGATGACCACCGGCCAGGGCTGGATGATGGCGTTTCAAGCGGGCTCACCGCACGCGCAAGACCGTGGCCTGGAAGCCGTGACCTACGCTTACCGCGAGCAAAGTTTTGTGCCGCCCGAGGCCACCTGGGAAAAGCCGCAAGGCAAAAACCCACCGCTGGTGATGAAGAAACATTTTCAGATTGTCGGCCGCGGTGTGGCCGTGGTGGTGGGGTGTGGCACCTTCCCGACTTGGAACACTTATCCGGGCCTGTTTGCCGCGCTGGCCACCGGCAACGCGGTGATCATCAAACCGCACAACAACGCGATTTTGCCCGCCGCCATCACCGTGCGCACCCTGCGCGCCGTGTTGGCCGAGCATGGCATGGACCCCAATCTGGTGACTTTGTGTGTGCCGGACAAACGCGAAACCACGCAAGCGCTGGTGACCCACGCCGCCGTCAAATCGGTGGACTTCACCGGTGGCAATGTGTTTGGCCAGTGGCTCATTGACCACTGCCGCCAGGCTCAGGTGTACGCCGAATTGGCCGGTGTCAACAACATCGTGGTCGACTCGACCGATGCCTACAAAGCCATGCTGCGCAACCTGGCGTTCACGCTGTCGTTGTATTCCGGCCAGATGTGCACCACCTCACAGGCGCTGTTTGTGCCTGCAGGCGGCATTGACACCGAAGACGGCCACAAGACCTATGACGAGGTGTGTGCCGACCTGGCCCGTGCCATTGACGGTTTTCTAGCCAAGCCTGAAGTGGCGCTGGCCGTGCTCGGTGCGGTGCAATCTGCCGACACGCTGGCACGCATCACCTTGGCCGAAGGCGGCTCATTGGGCAAGGTGCTTCTGGCATCGAAAAAGCTGGAAAACCCCGAGTTCCCCAAAGCCGAAGTGCGCACCCCAGTGCTGCTGGCTTGTGATGCAACGGACGAAGCCGCCTACATGGAAGAGCGTTTTGGCCCGATCACCTTTGTCGTGAAAGTGGCCGACACCGCTGCCGCCATTGCCTTGTCGGAGCGGGTCATCGCCACCCATGGGGCGCTAACCGCCGGTATCTATTCCACCCGCCCCGAAGTCATTGAAGCCATGACCGCCGCCACCTGGCGCTCCAAAGTTGCCTTGTCCATCAACCTGACGGGCGCGGTGTTTGTGAACCAGTCCGCTGCGTTTTCTGACTACCACGGCACCGGCGGCAACCCGGCGGCCAATGCCTCGTATTCCGACTCGGCCTTTGTGGCCAACCGCTTCCGTGTGGTGCAACGCCGCGCCCACGTTTAAGGCCACGTCATGACTTACCAAAACATCCGCTTTGACGTGCAAGACGGCGTGGCCCGCCTGACTTTGAGCCGCCCGGACAAGCTCAACAGCTTCACCGGCGCCATGCACACTGAACTGCGTGCGGCGCTCGACACGGTGCAACACAACACGGCCATTCGTGTGCTGGTGATCACCGGTGCGGGCCGCGCCTTTTGCGCCGGGCAAGACTTGGCTGACCCCGAGATGACGGTGGGCCATTTGCAGCCCGACATTGGCGCCGTGGTTGAACAACACTACAGGCCGCTGATTTTGGCGTTGCAGAACCTGCGGGTGCCCACAGTGGCCGCAGTCAATGGCGTCGCTGCTGGTGCAGGTTGCAGCCTGGCGCTGGCTTGTGACCTGGTGATTGCGGCCAAATCTGCCACATTTTTACAAGCCTTCAGCAAGATCGGCCTGATTCCCGACACTGGTGGCACCTGGTTTTTGCCACAGCGCGTGGGCATGGCCCGCGCCATGGGCCTGGCGATGCTGGCTGACAAGTTACCGGCTGAAAAGGCCGAAGCCTGGGGCCTGATCTGGCAAGCCGTGGACGATGCTGAACTCACCGCCACGGTGGACAAGCTCGCCGCGCAACTGGCCCAAATGCCCACCCGCGCGCTGGTCGCCACGCGGCTGGCCATGCACGCTGCGCCCAACCACACGCTGGAGCAGCAGCTCAACATGGAAGCCGGGTTCATGCGCGAACTCGGTTGGCGCGACGACTTCAAGGAAGGCGTCGCCGCTTTCCAGCAAAAACGCGCGCCCAAATTCACAGGGAACTAACAAGCCATGACACAAGCGCTCTCCACACACACCCTGGTTGCCGTGATTGGTGCCGGTGCCATGGGTGCAGGCATTGCCCAGGTGGCAGCCGCAGCCGGGCATGGCGTGAAGCTGCTCGACAACCGCCCCGGCGCAGCCGCCCAAGCCATTGCGGGCATCTGTGCCCAGTTCGAAAAAATGGCTGCCAAGGGCAAAATGAGCGCTGAGGCTGCCAAAGCCGCGGGCGAACGCTTGCAGGCAGCCGAACAAGTGGCCGACCTGGCCGATGCTGGGTTGGTGGTCGAGGCCATTGTGGAAAACCTCACCATCAAGCAACAGCTTTTCAAAGACCTTGAAGCCGTGGTGTCTGAGGGTTGCATTCTGGCCAGCAACACCTCGTCGATTTCCATCACCGCCATTGGCGCGGCGCTGAGTAAGCCGCAGCGTCTGGCCGGGCTGCACTTCTTCAACCCGGCACCGTTGATGGCGCTGGTCGAAGTGGTGTCAGGCCTGGCCACCGCACTGGAAGTTTCCGACACCCTCATTGCCACGGCTGCGGCCTGGGGCAAGACCCCGGTGCATGCCAAATCCACCCCCGGTTTCATCGTCAACCGGGTCGCGCGCCCGTATTACGCTGAAGCCTTGCGCGTGTTGACCGAAGGCGGTGCTGATTGCGCCACATTGGACGCGGTCATGCGCGAAGCCGGTGGTTTTCGCATGGGGCCGTTTGAGCTGATGGACATGATTGGCCATGACGTGAACTTTGCCGTGACCAACTCGGTGTGGCGCGCGTTTTTCAACGACCCACGTTTCTCGCCGTCGCTGATTCAGCAGGATCTGGTCGATGCCGGTTTCCTGGGCAAAAAGTCTGGTCGGGGTTTTTACAACTACCAGGACGGCACCGACAAACCGCTGCCCGCTACCGTGCCAGCGCTGGCCCGGCCCCATGACATCGTGGTGTATGGGCAATCTGCCGCAGCCCTTGCCCTGGCCAACCGCCTGCAAGCCAACCACGTCAGCTTCACCCAGGCCCATGCTTTGGGCGACACGGTGGCCACCGCAGGCGGCGCCACCCTGCGCATCACCGATGGCCGCACAGCTACCCGCTGCGCCTTTGACCTGCAAACACCCAACACCGTGCTGATGGATCTGGCGCTGGACTATGGCAAAGCCACCCGACTGGCCGTCAGCGTGGCGGCCCAGTGTGACGAAGCGGCGGCCAACAGCGCCATCGGCTTGCTGCAGGCAGCAGGCTTTGCCGTGTCGCAGTTGCAAGACATTCCTGGCCTGATCGTGATGCGCACGGTGGCCATGCTGGCCAATGAGTCAGCTGATGCCGTCAACCAGGGTGTGTGTGATGCCGCCGCTGTGGACACCGCCATGCGCCTGGGTGTCAATTACCCCTGCGGCCCGCTGACCTGGGCCAACGCCATCGGTATCGACACGGTGAGCACGGTGCTGACGCACTTGGCGCAAACCTATGGCGAAGACCGCTACCGCACCTCACCGCTGATTCAACACCACGTTTTTGTACAGAAGGCTTTTTCATGACTGATTCATACGCCAACCCCCAAGAACTGGCCGACGCCGTGACGCAGGCCATGTGGTCGCGCGACCGCGCCACGCAAGGCCTGGGCATGCAGATGCTCAGCGTCAAACCGGGTTATGCCCTGATGGCCATGCCGGTGCGCGGCGACATGGTCAATGGCCACGGCATTTGCCACGGCGGGTTCATGTTCACCCTGGCCGACAGCGCCTTTGCCTTTGCCTGCAACAGCTACAACCAGAACACCGTGGCGTCGAGCTGCAACATCGACTTTCTGGCCCCAGCCCGCGAAGGCGATGTGCTGGAAGCCGAAGCGGTAGAGCGCTCGTTATCAGGCCGCACCGGCGTCTATGACATCACGGTGCGCACCCGCAGCGGCAAAACCGTGGCGCTGTTTCGAGGCAAAAGTTACCGCATCAAGGGTGAGGTGATTGCCGGCTTGCAGCAGACCGATGCCGCAGCCTGACCTGACCTGACACCCGATAGACATCAAAGCAAATCTGAACAAGAGGAGACCCGCATGACCGCCAAATTCCCCCAACCCGGCGAACTCGACGCCATTGAAACCGCCAGCCGCGACGAAATCAGCGCCCTGCAACTGCAGCGCCTGAAATGGTCGCTCAAGCATGCGTATGACAACGTGCCGTTTCACAAAGCCGCCTTTGACGCCAAAGGTGTGCACCCGGATGACCTGAAGACCCTGGCCGACCTGGCCAAGTTTCCCTTCATGACCAAGATTGCCCTGCGTGACCATTACCCGTTTGGCCTGTTTGCCGTGCCAAAAGAAAAAGTGGCGCGACTGCATGCCTCAAGCGGCACCACCGGCAAGTCGATCGTGGTTGGCTACACACTGCAAGACATTGACAACTGGGCCAACCTGGTGGCGCGCTCGATTCGCGCGGCCGGTGGCCGTGCCGGCGACATGTTGCACAACGCCTATGGCTACGGCATGTTCACCGGTGGCCTGGGTGCGCACTATGGCGCCGAGCGGCTGGGCTGCACGGTGGTGCCGATGTCGGGCGGGCAGACCGAAAAGCAGGTGCAACAGATTGTTGATTTCCAGCCGCAGATCATCATGGTCACCCCCAGCTACTCGCTGGTGATTGCCGAGGAGTTTGAGCGCCAGGGCATCACGCCCGACCAGATCTCGCTGAAGATCGGCATCTTTGGCGCAGAGCCTTGGGGCGAAGGCATGCGTGCCGAAATCGAGCGCAAACTGGGCATTGACGCCATCGACATCTATGGCCTGACTGAAGTCATGGGCCCCGGCGTGGCCTGCGAATGCATTGAGTCCAAAGACGGCCCGGTGATCTGGGAAGACCACTTCTACCCCGAAATCATCAACCCCGAAACCGGCGAAGTGGTGGCCGACGGGGAAGACGGCGAACTGGTGTTCACCTCGCTCACCAAAGAAGCGTTCCCGGTGATTCGTTACCGCACCCGCGACCTGACGCGCCTGCTGCCACCCACCTCACGGGCGTTTCGGCGCATGGGCAAGATCACCGGCCGCTCAGACGACATGCTGATCATTCGCGGTGTGAACGTGTTCCCGACGCAAATCGAAGAACAAATCTTGCGCGACAAGCGGCTTTCGGGCAATTACCAAATTCAGCTCAGCCGCGACGGCCATCTGGACAACGTGGAGGTGCGTTGCGAGTTGCAACGCGAAGCGGCGGCGCAACTGTCACCAGCGGACGTGGGGGTGCTGGCCAAGGAGCTGCAACACCACATCAAAACCATCATTGGCATCACCACCAAGGTCTCAGTGCTGGCGCCTGAGGCGATACCGCGCACGCTCACCGGCAAAGCGCGCCGGGTGATTGACGAGCGGCCGAAACAGCTGTGAGCTGGTTTACCACAGTTTTATAAGCCTTTTAGTGCTCTAGCCCTTATTAAATAAGCGCGAATAGCTATCTTTTTAATATTTCAGGACGTGATGTGTCACGTAACGTATGACCGAAGCCTTTATTTGCGATGCCATTCGCACCCCCATTGGCCGCTACGGCGGAGCGCTGGCGAGCGTGCGCGCCGACGACCTGGCCGCCATTCCCCTGAAAGCCCTGATGGACCGCAACCCCCAGGTCAACTGGGCCAGTGTGGACGACATCATCTTTGGCTGTGCCAACCAGGCCGGTGAAGACAACCGCAACGTGGCGCGCATGGCGGGCCTGCTGGCGGGCCTGCCGATTGAGGTGCCCGGCACCACCGTGAACCGCCTGTGTGGCTCGTCGCTGGACTGCGTCGGCATGGCAGCGCGCGCCATCAAGTCGGGCGAAACCGATTTGATGATTGCTGGCGGTGTCGAAAGCATGTCGCGCGCACCCTTTGTCATGGGCAAGGCTGAAAGCGCCTGGTCGCGCAGCGCTGCCATTTATGACACCACCATTGGCTGGCGTTTTCCCAACCCGCTGATGAAAAAGCTGTACGACACGCATTCGATGCCACAAACGGCCGACAACGTGGCGGCTGACTTTCACATCTCGCGTGCTGACCAGGATGCCTTTGCGCTTCGCTCGCAGCAACGCTGGGCGGCAGCCCATGCCGCCGGGCGTTTTGCCGACGAACTGATTCCGGTGTTGATTGCACGCAAAAAGGGCGACCCGCTGGTGGTCGACACCGACGAGCACCCGCGCCCCGAGACCACGCTGGAGATGTTGGCCAAGCTCAAAGGTGTCAACGGCCCCGAGTTGTCGGTGACCGCAGGCAACGCCTCGGGTGTCAACGATGGGGCCTGCGCGCTGCTGCTGGCCAGTGAGACCAGCGCCCGCGCCAACGGATTGACACCGCGTGCCCGCATTGTGGCCATGGCGACCGCTGGTGTCGCACCACGAATCATGGGGTTCGGTCCGGCGCCGGCGGTGCGCAAGGTGTTGGCCAAGGCCGGCTTGACCATCGACCAGATGGATGTGATTGAACTCAACGAGGCCTTTGCCGCTCAAAGCTTGGCGGTGTTGCGCGATCTCGGGCTGAAGGACGAAGAGGCACGGGTCAACCCCAATGGCGGCGCGATTGCGATGGGTCATCCTCTGGGTATGAGCGGTGGCCGTTTGGTGACCACCGCCATGTACGAACTGGCACGGCGTGGCGGGCGTTATGCGCTTTGCACGATGTGTATTGGTGTGGGGCAAGGCATTGCCCTGGTGATAGAGCGCGTGTAACGGAATAATTTTTTTAACCCTGTAGGAGACAAACCCATGAAATTTACGATGAAGAAACTGGCGATTGGCACCGCATTGGCATTCGGCGCAATGGCTGCCATGGCCGCTGACACGATCAAGATTGGCTCGGTGCTGTCCGTCACTGGCCCAGCCGCTTTTTTGGGTGACCCGGAACTCAAGACCCTGCAGATGTACGTGGAAGACATCAACAAAAAGGGCGGCGTGATCGGTCGCCAACTGGAACTGGTGCACTACGACGACGGCAGTGACGCCAGCAAGGCCAACGGCTTTGGCAAACGCCTGATTGACGACGACAAGGTCGACATCATTGTGGGCGGCACCACCACCGGCGCCACCATGTCGATGGCACCGTTAGTTGAAAAAGCGGGTGTGCCTTTCATCTCCCTGGCTGGTGCCGTGGTGATTGTGGAGCCGGTGAAAAAGTGGGTGTTCAAGACCCCGCACACCGACCGCATGGCTGCAGAAAAAGTGTTTGAAGACATGAAAAAACGTGGTCTCACCAAGGTGGCCCTGTTCTCCGAAACCAGCGGTTTTGGCCAGTCCGGCAAGAAGGAAACCGAGGGTGTGGCAGCCAAGTACGGCATCACCCTGGTGGCCAATGAAACCTATGGTCCCAAAGACACCGACATGAGCCCACAGCTCACCAAAATTCGCAATGTGCCGGGCGTCCAAGCCGTGTTCATTTTTGGTCTGGGTCAGGGCCCGGCGATTGCCACCAAAAGCTACAAGCAGTTGGGCATGACTTTGCCGCTGTACCACGCCCACGGCGTGGCGTCTGAAGAGTTCATCAAGCTCGCAGGCCCGGCCGCCGAAGGTGTGCGCCTGCCCGCTGCCGCATTGCTGGTGGCTGACAAGCTGGCCGCCAACGACCCGCAAAAACCGGTAGCCGAAGGCTATGCCAATGCTTTCAAAGCCAAGTGGAAAACCGATGTGTCGACGTTTGGCGGACACGCCTATGACGGCCTGATGCTGGCAGTAGACGCCATCAAACGCGCTGGCAGCACTGACAAAGCCAAGGTGCGCGATGCCATTGAAGCCACCAAAGGCTTTGTCGGCACCGGTGGTTTGGTCAACATGTCGGCCACCGACCACATGGGCCTGGACCTCTCAGCCTTCAAGATGCTCGAAATCAAGGGCGGCGACTGGACATTGGCCAAGTAAAAGGCAGACAAATGGGCTGTCATGCCGTGCATGACAGCCAGCTCTCTCACATTTAACCCAGCCATACCATGTTTGACACGCTTGCCATTGAACACAACCACAAGGTCGCCACGATCTGGATGAACCGCCCGGAGGTGTTCAACGCCTTCAACGAGCAGCTCATTGACAACCTGCAGCAAGCCTGCCTGATGCTCGACGCCGACCCCAGCGTGCGCGTGGTGGTGCTGGCCGGGCGTGGTAAGCATTTTTCAGCCGGCGCCGACCTGAACTGGATGCGCCGGGCCGCCCTGGGCAGCGAAGCCGACAACCTGGACGACGCACGCCGCTTCGCCCGGATGCTCCGCACGCTCTCTGGCATGACCAAGCCAACCATTGCCCGCATCCAGGGCGCAGCCTTGGGCGGCGGCACCGGGCTGGCAGCCGCCTGCGACATGGCGGTGGCCAGCAGCGATGCGGTGTTTTCCACCTCCGAGGTCAAGTTCGGCATCATCCCGGCGGTGATCAGCCCCTACGTGTTGCGCGCCATCGGGCCACGCCACGCGCTACGGTACTTCCAGAGTGCCGAGCGCATTTCGGCAGAGCGTGCGTTGGCCATTGGCCTGATCAACGAAGTGGCCCCGGGCGAGGGACTGGACGCCGTGCTGGCAACCCTGATTGAGCCCCTGCTGGCCGGTGCGCCTTCGGCCCAAAAGGCAGCCAAGGAATTGATTGCCGCCGTGCATGGCCAGCCCATTGACGATGTGGTCATGGAGGCCACGGCCCAACGCATTGCCGCACAGCGTGCCACCGCAGAAGGGCGCGACGGCGTCGCCGCATTTCTGGACAAACGCCCGCCCGCGTGGCTGGCAGATTAGTTATTTTTTAACCCAAGGAGTCACACTTATGTACACGCAATCGTTCAACGTGCAGGAGACCCCCGGCCAGAAAAAGGCGGCCAAACCGGCGGCCCTGGAGAACCCCGAGTTTCAGGCGCGCTTTGATGCCAAAGTCTCCAACGACGGCAAGATTGAGCCGCAAGACTGGATGCCCGAGGCCTACCGCAAAACCCTACTGCGTCAGATCAGCCAACATGCCCACAGCGAAATTGTTGGCATGCTGCCCGAGGGCAACTGGATCAGCCGCGCACCCAGCCTGAAACGCAAGGCCATCCTGATTGCCAAGGTGCAAGACGAAGGCGGCCACGGCCTGTACCTTTACAGCGCCGCCGAGACCCTGGGCCAGGGGCGCGACCAGATGCTGGCTGATCTGCACAGTGGCAAAGCCAAATACAGCTCCATCTTCAACTATCCCACGCTGAATTGGGCTGACGTGGGCACGGTCGGCTGGCTGGTCGATGGCGCGGCCATCATGAACCAGATTCCGCTGTGCCGCTGCAGCTATGGCCCTTACGCCCGCGCCATGATCCGCGTCTGCAAGGAAGAGTCTTTTCACCAGCGCCAGGGCTACGAGGCCTTGCTGGTCATGATGCAAGGCACAGCCGCACAAAAAGCCATGGTGCAAGACGCGGTGAACCGCTTCTGGTGGAAATGTCTGGCCATGTTTGGCCCGCCCGATTCTGATAGCCCGCACAGCGCCCAGGCCATGCACTGGGGCATCAAGCGCATCAGCAATGACGACTTGCGCCAGAAGTTCATCGACGCCACCGTGCCACAGGCCAAGGTGCTGGGCGTGACCCTGCCCGACCCGGATTTGAAGTGGAACGAAGAACGCCAGCACCACGACTACGGCCAGATTGACTGGGACGAGTTCTGGGGCACCGTCAACGGCAACGGCCCGTGCAACAAAGAGCGCCTGGCCACGCGCGTCAAAGCCCATAACGATGGCCAGTGGGTGCGTGATGCTGCCCTGGCGCACGCCCGCAAACACCAACCAACCCAACAAAAGGAAGCAGCATGAGCACCCAGAACCCAACCACCGCACCTGCGACCCCTGAACTGAAAGACTGGCCACTGTGGGAAGTTTTTGTGCGCAGCAAACAAGGCCTGGAGCACAAACACTGCGGCAGCTTGCACGCCAGCGACTCGGCACACGCCCTGCAAATGGCGCGCGATGTCTACACCCGCCGCCAGGAAGGCGTGAGCATCTGGGTAGTGCCGAGCAAAAACATCACAGCCAGTGCGCCTGAGGACAAGGACTCGATGTTTGAGCCCGCCGCAGACAAAATCTACCGCCACCCAACCTTTTATGACATTCCGGACGAAGTGGGGCACATGTAATGGCTGCTTATTTTCAAGATTACCTACTGCATCTGGCGGACAACGCGGTCATTCTGGGCCAGCGCAACGCCGAGTGGTGCGGTCACGGCCCGATACTGGAAGAAGACCTGGCGCTGGCCAACAACAGCCTCGACCTGATCGGCCAAGCCCGGCTTCTGTACCAGCATGTGGCCACGGTGCGCAAAGACGGCAAAACCAGTGAAGACCTGTTGGCCTACTTTCGCGACGTGCCTGAGTTCAAAAACTACACCTTACTTGAGCTGCCCCACAGCACCGCTCTGGCGCCCACTGCCAGTGGCGACCGTGATTACGCGGTGACGATTGGGCGCAACTTTTTGTACAGCGCATTGATGGTGCTGGTGTGGGACGGGCTGAAAAGCTCGAACGACGCACAACTGGCTGCCATTGCCGCCAAGTCGCTCAAGGAGGCCCAATACCACCTGCGCCATGCGCATGACTGGCTGCTGCGCCTGGGCGACGGCACCGAAGAGTCACACGCCAAAATGCAGGCCGCCATTAACCATTTGATGACCTACACGCAAGAGTTCTGGACCACCAGCGCGATGGAGGCCGATGTCGTCAAGACTGGCCTGGGGGTGGACACCCGGACACTGCAAGCGCCATGGAACGCGCTGGTGGACGAGGCATTGTCAGCGGCCACACTGAAGCGTCCGGCGGAGGGTGGTTTTGTCTCCACCGGCAAGACCGGCGTGCATTCCGAGCACCTAGGCTTTGTGCTGGCCGAGATGCAAAGCCTGGCCCGTGCCCACCCGGAAGCTGTCTGGTAAGACATCATGCAAACCAATGCCACCCCAAATCAGCTGGCGTCTTTGAACGCATTGCCAAATGGCCCCATCGCGCAAAAGCAGCCGTCCGAGCCTTTTTACGCCGTCTGGCATCTGCTGGAGTCTGTCACTGACCCAGAGATTCCGGTGGTGAACCTGCGAGAGATGGGCATCTTGCGGGCCGTGCGCCAAACCGCCAGCGGGCTTGAGGTGGTGATTACCCCGACTTACAGCGGTTGCCCGGCCATGAGCCAGATGCAGGACGATGTGGTGAATGCACTGGCACAAGGTGGTATGGCGGCACGGGTGTTGACGCAGATTGCGCCGGCCTGGTCGACCGACTGGATGACTGTTGAGGCACGTGAGAAATTGCGGGCTTATGGCATCGCACCACCGCACGCCAGCCACTGCGGCGAGTCAAACGCCAACATCATCCAGTTCGCTTCCAAAAACAGAGCTGCTGGCGCTGAGTTGGCGGTGGCTTGTCCGCAATGTGGCTCAAAAAACACGACAGAGACATCGCACTTTGGCTCGACTGCCTGCAAAGCGCTGTACCGCTGCCTGGACTGCCTGGAACCCTTTGATTACTTCAAACCTTATTAAGCCATCATGTCCAAATCCCCCCGTTTTCACGACCTGCGCGTGGCGCATGTCAGTCCCGAAGCCGCTGGCTCAGTGGCCGTTGCCCTGAGCGTGCCCGATGACCTGCTGGACAGCTTTGACTTCCAGCCCGGCCAGTACCTGACCCTGCGCAGCAAGATCGACGGGGCTGACGTGCGCCGCAGCTACTCCATCTGCTGCACCCACAGCCACCTGAAACGCAAACATGAGCTGGTGGTAGGCATTCGTCCAATGGAAGGCGGTGTATTTTCCAACTGGGCGGCCACCCAGCTGAAAGCGGGTGACACCCTGGCCGTCATGCCGCCCGATGGCCGTTTTGTGTCAAAGCGCCCGCGTGCGCTGCACCGGGTAGGTTTTGCTGCGGGCTCAGGCATCACACCCATTTTGTCCATCATGGCGAGCACCCTGGAAGACCAGACCGATGCCAAATTCACCCTGGTCTATGGCAACCGCAGCATGGCCAGCGTGATGTTCAACGAAGCCCTGCAAGACCTGAAAGACCGCTATGCCGACCGCCTCACCTTGATCCACATTCTGTCGCGCCAGGCCCAAGAAGTGGACCTGTTGCAAGGCCGCATCGACGCTGACAAGGTGCGCGCCATCATTGCCACCCTGTTACCCGTGGGCAGCATGGACGAGGTGTTCATTTGCGGCCCCGAGGCCATGATCAACATCACCGAACAAGCCCTGCTGGAGGCTGGTGTGCCCGCCAAACAGGTGCACACTGAGCGCTTCACGTCGCCGGTACTGGAAACCCTGACACCCGAAGCACGCCAGGCAGCGGTGGCCAGCAGCATGAAGCTGCCCGCTGGCGGCCAGGTGGCGCTCACTGTGGTGCTGGACGGAAAGTCGCACGCGCTGAAAATGAACCCCGACCAGCACGTGCTGGACGTGGCCATGGCAGCCGGTCTGGACCTGCCTTTTTCGTGCAAGGGTGGCGTCTGCGCCACCTGCCGCTGCAAGGTCATGGAAGGCAGCGTGAGCATGGACAAAAACTATGGTCTGGAGCCCTGGGAAACCGACAAGGGTTTTGTGCTGAGCTGCCAGTCGCGCCCAACCAGCGAGAACGTCACCGTGAGTTTTGACGAGCGGTGAAGGTTTACAACTACTTTCGCAGCGGCACCTCGCACCGCTTGCGCATCGCGCTCAACCTCAAGGGTCTGGAGTGGGACTATGTGGCAGTCGATTTGCGCGCCGAAGCACACTTTGATGCCGCGTTCAAGGCGCTCAACCCGCAAGGTTTTGTGCCCACGCTGATCGATGGTGACCTGGTGCTGACCCAGTCACCCGCCATCATCGAATGGCTGGAAGAACGCTACCCGACACCCCCGCTGCTGCCCGCAGATGTGAACGACCGGGCCAGGGTGCGTGCCTTGGCCGCCATCATCGGCTGCGACATCCACCCGCTGAACAACCGCCGCGTGCTGGAGTATTTGCGCCACACGCTGGGATGCAATGAAGAGGCCGTGCTGGCTTGGTGCGCCACGTGGATCAACGCCGGTTTCGAGGCGCTGGAACACATGCTGGCATCAGACACGCAGCGCGGCAGCTTTTGTTTTGGCGGTCAACCCGGCCTGGCTGACGCTTACCTGGTGGCGCAAGTGGAAAGCGCCCGGCGTTTCAAGGTGGCCTTGGTACCCTACCCCAACATTTACGCTATTGACCAAGCTTGCGCGCAATTGCCCGCCTTTCAGCGGGCGGCACCGCCACAACAACCCGACGCGTTTTGACGTAAAAGCGCTGAAATTTGTAAGGAAAACCGCTTCATTCGAAAGCAGTTGTAACGGATGTCACGTCAGGCGCTGATTCGTTACGTTTGACTTCCCGATGTCAAAACCGTGCGGTATCTTCGAGGTGCATCGATGTCATCTGGCCCCGCCTTTTTCGGGCTCAGCTTGTCAAACACCCCACCGTACAGGAGCGTCCTCATGAACAAATCCATCTCTTCTTTGGTGTTCGCCATTGTGTCTGTGGCTGCTGCCGGAAGCGCATTGGCGCAGGGCGCAAGCACAAACACCCAAGTACCCGTGATTCAGGTCGCGGCAGTCAAACCGGTCGTCCCCGTCATGTCGCATGAAGTGGCCACATTAATCAAGCTGACGCACCAGGCTGAAGCGCAGTACCGTCGCAGTGGCAGCCCGCAAGACCTGGCACGGGTGAAAGCCATGCACACGGAGCTTGCCAGCCGTGGTTTCGGTCGGGCGACCCAGCCAGCACCAGCTGTGATGGCCAATGACACGCAATATGCTGCCACACTGTCCGTCAACAGCCAGTTTGTGGCGACTGCGGCACAGTAAATTCAGCATTTGCGCCGCCACATCGGTCATGGCGTTGGCCTTGGTGGGTGGCAAGCTCCGCCATAGGCTGGCTTAAACTGGCACCAACTTCACTTTGCAAAGTTGGTGCCATGCCCCAGCAGCCCTTATCTCCCGTGCCAACCCATCCGCACTCCGCTGGCAAGCCATCGGCGCCAGAACACCTTCACCAGTTGTTCAGCCAACATGGCGTGCGCGATGTGGAATGCCTTTTTCCTGACATTTCTGGCTACCCGCGCGGCAAGCTGATGCCAGGCGCCAGCTTTTTGGCAGGTACCGAGTTACGCATTTGCCAAGCCATACCGATGCAGGCTGTCACCGGTGAGTACTCCTACAACCCGGTGTTTCCCGACTCCGACCCCGATGTGCAGTTGCTGCCCGACTACGGCAGCGTGTCGCTCGCACCCTGGTCCAGCGTGCCACGCGCCGTGGCCATCCATGACTGCGTGGAACTCAACGGCGAGTTGTGCCAGTTTGCACCGCGCAGCATTTTGAAAACCGTGCTGGCAAATTACGCCGCTTTGGGACTGAGCCCGGTGGTGGCGCCCGAGATCGAGTTTTACCTGACCGCCATCAATGCGGACCCGGCGCAAGCCTTGCAAGCACCTGCCGTGCGCGGTGGCCGTGCCGAAGTGGGCCAAAGTGCCTTCAGCCTGAACATGCTCAATGAGCTGGCCCCGTTCTGGAACGAGTTTCGTGATGCCTGTGCCACGCTGGGCATTGCTGCCGACACCTGGATTCACGAGGTGGGCGCCACACAATACGAGATCAACCTGATGCATGGTGATGCGGTTGCCGTGGCTGACCAAGCCTTTCTGTTCAAGTACGCGGCGCGTGAGATCGCCCTGAAACACGGCCTGAACGCAGTTTTCATGGCCAAACCCATCGCCGGTAGCTCGGGCAGTTCCATGCACTTGCACATCAGCGTGGTCGATGCACAGGGCAGCAATGTGTTCAGCCAGAACGACGGCAGCGAGGGCCCTAGCTTCAAACATTTCATTGCCGGGCTGCAAACCTATGGGCCTGACCTGATGCTGATGTTTGCCCCCAACGTGAACTCGTACCGACGTTACGTGTCTGGCAGTCAAGCGCCTGTGAACCTGCAATGGGGTTACGACAACCGCACCACCGGGCTGCGCATACCCGCCAGTGGCCCGGATGCGCGGCGCGTTGAAAACCGCGTAGCCGGGGCCGATGCCAACCCCTACCTAGCCATCGCCGCATCGCTCGCCGCCGGGCTCAAGGGGATTCAGGCGCAAATCAACCCCTCTGAACCCCTGCTGGGCAACGGCTATGGCCAAGCGCACAGCCTGCCACGCAGCATGGAAGCGGCGTTGCACAAAATGCACGACAGTGGGTTTGCCAGGCAAGCCTTGGGCGACGACTTTGTCACGGGTTATTGCGCCGTGAAAACACTTGAATTTGACAGTTTTCAGGGCGAGATCAGCGCTTGGGAGCGGCGATTTTTGTTGCCCCAGGTTTGAGCATGACCACCCGGGTCCGTTCGCCACAACATTCCATCTCAGGGGCCGCAAGAGAACGCATCAGTTATCGGGAATGTGTCAAGGTCTACAATTTCTCTTGATTCAAACACAGAGTTGGCCCGATGGCCAGCTCCCAAGAAGCAGGAGACACCATGACCCAAGCCGCCCCGGCCACCCCCGAAGACAAACGTACCGAATTGCGCCGCGCCGCCCTGGATTACCACCAGTTTCCGACCCCTGGAAAGATTTCAATTGGTGCCACCAAGCAGCTGGTGAACCAGCATGACCTGGCACTAGCCTACTCGCCAGGCGTCGCTGCACCGTGTGAAGAAATCGTCAAAGACCCCAACAACGCCTACAAGTACACCAGCCGCGGTAACTTGGTGGCCGTCATCACCAATGGCACGGCGGTGCTCGGCTTGGGCGACATCGGCCCGCTGGCAGCCAAGCCAGTGATGGAAGGCAAGGGTGTGCTGTTCAAAAAGTTCGCCGGCATCGACGTGTTTGACATTGAAATCAATGAAAAACACGACCTTGACAAACTGGTGGACATCATTGCCTCGCTGGAGCCCACCTTCGGCGGCATAAACCTGGAAGACATCAAGGCACCTGACTGCTTTTATGTAGAGCGCAAACTGCGCGAACGCATGAAGATCCCGGTCTTTCACGACGACCAACACGGTACCGCCATCACCGTGGGCGCGGCCATTCTGAACGCCCTAAAAGTTGCGGGCAAAGAGCCCAAAGACGTGAAACTGGTCACTTCGGGTGCTGGTGCTGCAGCGCTGGCTTGCGTTGGGCTGCTGGTCAAACTCGGCATTAAGCGTGAAAACGTCTGGGTCACCGATTTGGCCGGTGTGGTCTATGAGGGCCGCGTCGAACTGATGGACCCAAATAAAGCCATTTATGCGCAACCCACCCCAGCGCGCAAGCTCGGTGAAGTTATTGACAACGCCGATGTGTTCCTGGGCTTGTCCGCAGGCGGCGTGCTCAAGGCGGACATGGTCAAACGCATGGCCCCGCGCCCCATCATCTTTGCGTTGGCCAACCCCACGCCCGAGATCACGCCGGAAGAAGTCAAGGCAGTGCGCAGTGATGCCATCATTGGCACAGGCCGCTCGGATTATCCGAACCAGATCAACAACATCTTGTGCTTTCCGTACATTTTCCGAGGTGCCCTGGATGCCGGGGCTTCCACCATCACGGTCGAGATGGAAATGGCCGCCGTGCACGCCATTGCTGAACTGGCCCAGGCCGAGCAAAGCGAAGTGGTGGCAGCGGCTTACGCCGGTGAACCGCTGGCCTTTGGCCCGGAATACCTGATCCCGAAACCTTTTGACCCGCGCCTGATGATGAAGGTCGCCCCGGCGGTTGCACAAGCCGCCTTCGACAGCGGCGTGGCCTTGCGCCCCATTCAGGACATGGATGCCTACCGCGAAAAGCTGCAAAGCTTTGTCTATGCCTCGGGCACAGTGATGAAGCCGATCTTCACCGCCGCCAAAAAAGGCCTTAAAAAACGCATCGCCTTTGCAGAAGGTGAAGAAGAACGCGTGTTGCGGGCGGCGCAAATTGTGGTCGATGAGGGCCTGGCCCTGCCCACCCTGATAGGTCGCCCCAAAGTGATCGCTACCCGCATTGAAAAATTCGGTCTGCGCTTGAAAGAAGGTGTTGATTACGAGGTGGTCAACGTCGAGTTGGACGAACGTTACCGCGACTTCTGGCAAACCTACCACCGCATGACCGAACGCAAGGGCATCACGGCGCAGGTGGCAAAAATCGAAATGCGCCGCCGCCTGACGCTGATTGGCAGCATGATGCTGCACAAAGGTTATGTGGATGGTTTGATCTGCGGCACCTGGGGCACAACCTCATTGCACCTGCAATACCTTGACCAGGTGGTTGGCAAGCGTGCGGGGGTCAACAACTATGCGTGCATGAATGGGCTGATGCTGCCGGGACGCCAGGTGTTTCTGGTCGACACCCACGTCAATTACGACCCGACAGCGGAACAGCTCGCCGAGATCACCATCATGGCGGCCGAGGAAATGATGCGATTTGGAATTCCACCCAAAGCGGCCTTGTTGTCACACTCAAGCTTTGGCAGCAGCAACCAGCCCAGCGCCATCAAAATGCGCGACACCCTGGCTTTGTTGCGGGTGCAGGCACCGTGGCTTGAAGTCGATGGTGAAATGCACGGTGATGTGGCGCTAGATGGCGCAGCCCGCACCCACCTCATGCCCCACAGCACGCTCCACGGCGACGCCAACCTGCTGGTATTGCCCAACATCGATGCGGCCAACATCGCTTACAACCTGCTCAAAACAGCCGCGGGGGGCAATATTGCCGTCGGCCCGGTGCTGTTAGGGGCGGCAAAACCCGTGCATATCCTGACGGCCAGCACCACTGTGCGCCGAATTGTGAACATGACCGCACTGACCGTGGCAGACGCAAACGCCGTCCGCTGACACATAAAAGCTAAGTTAGCGCAAACTTAAGCCGCATTTCCCCTTTAAGCCATTGCCTATTTATTGGGCAATGGCTTGCTTTTTTCTTTCAGATCATCGACACTAGCGCCCTTAAATGTTCGGGTTAACCCGTAGTTTTACAGGAAATAGCGTTGATACCCCGATTAAAAAACCTTAAGTTGGTGCTTGCTGGCTTAGGTGTTGCAGCGGTAGTCATGTCAGGCGCGTTGTTCGCCAGAGCCCCTGCGTCGGTTGATCTGGAGAGCACTGTCAGCTTGGGCCAATTGCCAAAGCAAGGTGTCCAGATGTACGCACTGATTCATCAGGGTGGTCCGTTTGCAACCGAAAAAGATGGTGTGGTGTTTGGCAACCGGGAGCGTCTTCTGCCCTTGAAAAAGCGCGGTTATTACCTTGAATACACGGTGCCAACACCAGGCTTGAGTCATCGGGGTGTCAAACGAATCGTCTGTGGTGGTCAGCCCACCGTGCCAGATGTTTGTTATTACACAGCTGATCATTACGCAAGTTTTCGCCAGATCGTGCCTTGAATTTGAATGTTTGCTTTAAGCAATAAAGAAAGAAAACCTATGTCACTTGCTCAACCTACCCTTGCCACCCCTGCGAGTCCTGCTGAATTGCCGCTGCGCGGCATCCGCACCAATATCGTTCAATCGATCCGGGCGTTTAGCGTGCCAGATTTGCAGGACGCCGCCAAAGCCCTGGGCCACCATTTTTTGTATGCCAATTTGGCCACAGCTCAAAGCAAGCAGGACGTGCTTGACCTGATTGGTCAGCAGTTCATGTTGACCGTGTCCGTGGGCAAAAACTTTGACTCACTCTACGACAGCCTGACCGACCCTGTGCATAAGTCTGGCCCTCAGCCAGGTTTTATCGTGGTGCTGGAACATGTCCCGGCCAACGCCAAGTTCGACAAGGAAGCCCGCGAGCAACTGCTCGACATTTTCCGCGACACCGTGGATTACTGGGGTGACCGCAAGGTGCCTTTCCGTTGCTTCTATTCATTCTCTGTGGCCCGTTCGGCACGCGCCGGGCTGGCCGACGATGCCCGACTGTCCCACGCTGCTGGTGGTGGCATCGAAGTGCTGACCGAAAGCGGCGAAAAAATGCCAACCGACAAATTGCTTGACATTTCGCCACAGGCCTTGCGCATGAGCAGCCCGTTCAACGCCGGCTACTGGACCATGGCCTGATCCATAGTCAAATCACTAACCAGATTTGCTTCTTAAAAAGCCCGGGACAGATTGATCGCTGTCCCGGGCTTTTTTTATTTCAGCCCTTGGCCAACGCCAGCGCCAACGCCAGATATTCCTCCACAGGCACTTCTTCAGCTCGGCGCTGCACATTGAATTCCCCGGCAAAGTTCTTTGCCTGCAGCCAGGCACCAAGCGTGTGGCGCATCAGCTTGCGCCGCTGACTAAATGCCACTTGCACCAGTTCACTAAGCAGGCGCACGTCCACGGCGGCAGCATCCTCGCGCGGCACCATGCGTACCACGGCGCTGTCAACGCGCGGCGGCGGGTTGAAGCTTTCAGGCGGCACAAACAACACGTTTTCCATGGCATAACGCCATTGCAGCATGACACTCAAGCGACCATACGCCGCTGTGGAGGGGCGCGCCACCATGCGATCAATCACCTCTTTTTGTAGCATGAAGTGCTGGTCGGCAATCACGCCCACGTACTGCAGCAGGTGAAACAAAATCGGCGTCGAGATGTTGTAAGGCAGGTTGCCCACAACCCTTAATTTGGCATTCGCGTGCGCTTGGGAAAGCTGGGCGAAGTCCACTTTCAGCACATCGGATTCGATCACGGTGAGTTGCGCATGGCTGCGCAGGCGCTGGGCCAGGTCACGATCCAGCTCAATCACGGTCAACGTACCCAATCGTTCCACAAGAGGCTGCGTGAGTGCGGCCAAACCTGGACCAATTTCAACCATGGCATCACCGACCTTGGGCGCAATGGCGTCCACGATCGATTCAATGATGCCGCCGTCGGCCAGAAAATGCTGGCCAAAGCGCTTGCGCGGGATATGTTTCATGACAGTGTTTGCGCAGAATTAAAGCGGTGGCTCACGCAACTCGACATAGGCGCGACCCCGCAAATCCTGCGCCCAGGTTCTGAAGGCTTCGTCAAGTTTTTTCTCACGCAGCATGTTCCGCACCGCCTCGCGTTGCTCTGCCGGGCTCAAGCTGGCTTTGCGGCGCTCCAGCAACTGGATCAAATGCACACCAAAGCGCGACACCAACGGGTCACTGACCTCGCCGGGCGCCAGCCGATTCATTGCGCCTTCAAATTCAGGCACAAACATGCCGGGGCTGGCCCAACCCAAATCACCACCCTGGGCCGCGCTGCCATCTTGCGAGTTGTCACGCGCCAACTTAGCGAAATCTGCCTTGCCAGACACCACTTGTTTTTTGAAGTCAGCCAATTTTTGGCGGGCGTCAGACTCGCTCAAGCGGGCACTGGGAACCAGCAAAATATGCCGGGCGTGGCTTTGCGTGACCGCCATCGTGGGCGATGCCGTGCTGAGCTTTTCAACCACCTTGAGCACATGAAAACCAGCGGGCGAACGCACCAGCGCGGCCACATCACCAACACCCAACGCTTGCGTCGCCTCGACAAACAGGGCCGGATACCGACTGGCCTCACGCAGCCCCAGTTGGCCGCCATTGGCAGGGTCAGTGGCGTCAGAAAACTCGCGCACCAGGGTGGCGAAATCTTCCCCGGCACGGGCGCGCGTCAGTGCGCGCTCAGCACGTTTACGCAAAGCCTCCACCTGCTCAGGTGTAGCCGCCTCGGGCACAGCCACCAAAATTTGTGCCAGATTTAGCTGCATTGCGTCAAGGCTCTGGTTGCCTTGCTGGTCCGCCAGGTATTGGTCAACCTCTTGATCGGTAGCCCGAACGCGGGACTCTACATCGCGCTCGCGCAAACGCTGCAGCGTGATCTGGTCGCTTAATTGAGCCCGAAACTGGCTCACCGTCAGACCATCACGCAACACCCGACGGCGCAATTCCGCCACATCCAATTGATTTTGCTGAGCGATGTTTTGCTCGGCCTGGTCAATCGCTGCCTCTTCTACTTTCAGACCGGTTTCGCGTGCCAGTTGCAGCTGAGCCTTGATGCTGATCAAGCTCTCAAGCACCTCGCCGGCCAACAGCCGCGGGTCGGGTTGGGGACGGCGCTGCTGCTCCAGTTGGGCCAGCACCCGCTGGACCTCGCGACGTACTTCGTTGTTGGTGATGGGTTCGGAATTGACCACCGCCACGATGAAATCGGCCTGCTTCACGCCACTGACGCTTCCAGGTGCTGCGATCAGTGGGCTCGCCACCAAGCGCAAACCTTGCGCCTGAGTGGGCAAAATGACAGCCATTGCCAGGGCGGCAAGCGCTAAAAGTTTGAAACGGTGCATCTTGGAAACTCAATCGTAGTTACTGAAACGGCTTGGCATGACGC
Source organism: Rhodoferax sp. (assembly GCF_028688795.1). Lineage (GTDB taxonomy): Bacteria > Pseudomonadota > Gammaproteobacteria > Burkholderiales > Burkholderiaceae_C > Rhodoferax. The sequence goes on from NZ_JAQTXM010000011.1 coordinate 38,050, forward strand.
TAGGCTCACGCAAGTACTGGTAATTGGGGATGTTATCTTTGAGCGACTTCAGCGGGTTCACCCCAAGCCGCGAGAAGCCCACAAACTCCAGCTGGAACATGATGCGCTGGGTGGCGGTGACGCTGCTGGTTTGCAGACGCTCCCACACCATGCGACCCAGCCAGCAACCGGCGTCATATTCAAGGCCCAGCACCGAGTCCACCAGCTTTCGCTCATTCATGCTGTAGTTGAGTCGGCCCACACTGTACCAGCGCCCCTCGCCCTGGCCTTGGCCCGCATTCAGCTTTTGCCCCCGGTCACCCCACAGGTCATTGATGGGCCATTGCCAGCCCACGTCAAGCTGCTCGCTTAGGTCACGTTGGTAGCGGTAAGCCGCCGACAAGGTGCGGTAGCGGCCCGGGTTGTAGCGCGCCCCCAGGGTAGAACGCACCGACTGCTGGGTGTCGGGGTTGAACTGCACCGTGCCGTCAAAGCGCCAACGCGGGTCCCAGTTGATGGAGCCGCCCCACAACATGTCACTGATGCGGTCTTGCGCGGGCAAGCCGCCGGGCAAGGTGACGTTCTGGTCTTGAAATCGCAAGCGCTGGGCAACCCCGATGCGGGCGTTTTCGGCACCGGTGGCGGGGTCGAGAAAGCGTGAGGTGACGCCAATGGTCAGCAGGTTGCTGTCCGAAATACGGTCATTGCCAACGAACGCGTTTTCTGAATAAATCGTCGACAAATTGAAGTCGTTGGCGCCCGAATCATAGTTGGGCAACAGGCTCTGGTCGCGGTAAGGCGTGTTCACATAAAAGGCCCGCGGCTCCAGGGTTTGGCGCAAGGCGCGACCGAACAATTGGGTGTCTCGCTCAAACACCACGCCGGTGTCGACGCTCAGGGTGGGCACCACTCGGCTGGCGCGCATGGCACCGTCTTTCAGGGGCGCGTCAAACTGGTAATTGGTGGCGTGCAATTGCACTTTAGGCGTGATGTAGCCGGCAGATGACTGAAACACCCGACTGGCCTGCAGCAGGGAAAAGGTCCGCTCGGCATTGGGCTGGCCCGTGCGTATGCCGTCGGACTGAAAGCGGGTGTAGTCGGCGTCCAGCGCCACATCCATGCCGGCCAGATTGCTGCGGGTGTAACGCGTGGCCAATTGCGGCAAGCGGTCATACGGCGGCACGATGGGCGCAGTGACGTCTTGCAGGGTTTGCCACTTGAGTGTGCGCACGCTGTTGGCCCAGGCACCGTTGGTCCACGCCAGCGTGGCGTCGTTGGCCAGCAGGCGCTGCGTGAGCGAGCTGTTGGTGCGGGTGAAATCGCGCCAATAGTTGTCGTCGCTGACGCGGTTCAGGCTCAGGTTCAGCGCGGCGCCGTTGTCGGTCCAGGCACTCTTGATGCGCGCCTGGTGGTTGATGTTCAGGCCCCAGCGGCTGCTGTCGCGCAGCTGGTCAAAGGGCATCCATTCCACATTGGCGGTGCCAGCGTAGTTATCTTCCAGGTAACGAAACTCGGTGCCCAGATTGACCCCGCGTTTGGTCATCACAGTGGGCGTGAGGGTGGCATCGCGGTTGGGCGCAATGTTCCAGTAATAAGGCAATGAGACTTCCGTGCCATTGACGTTGTCCAGGCCAAGGGTGGGCGGCAACACGCCAGACTTCCGCTTGTCACTGAGCGGAAAAGTAATGAAGGGCACCGGCAGCACCGGCACGCCCTTGAAGCTCAGCAACGCGCCTGAGGCAGTGCCGACGTCTTCTTCGTTGTCCAGGCTGATGGTGCTGGCCTTCAAAATCCAGTCGGGCATCCAACTCGGGCCGGGCAGGCGCCGGCACGTGGTGTAGGTGGCGTTGTGAATGACTGCCCGCTGGTCATCCACAAAATCGACCCGGCTCGCCTGGCCATGGGCATCGTTGCGCAAAAAATGGTAGGTGGGCTCGTTGAAAAAGCCTTCAAATGCATCCACCCGCAGTTCCAGCAGCGGGCCTTCATACACGTTGCCGGCACGGTTCACCAGCACATGGCCAATGGCTTTGGCCAAGTCGGTGGGTTGGTCGTATTCGAGTCGGTCGGCCTTGATGACGATGTCACCCTTGCGCAGCATGGCGTCACCCTCAACCACGGTTTCCAGGTCCGGGCGACCCGTAATGCGCTGACCCGACACAAACGTGGGCAAACTGCTGCGCACCTGCGGGCTCAACTGCTCTTGCAACAAGGGGCTGGGTTGCAGCTGCAACGGGTCATTGCCCAGCAGTTGCGCGCCCGCCAAAGACGACTGCAAAAGCGCCACCGACAGGCACACAGGCGCCAATGCAAAACGGCTCGGCGTGGTCAGCAATGAGGTATCACGCATCAAAAGACACTTTTGAAAGGCGTGCATCAGGCGGAGACGGTGAAAAAGCAGTGGCGGGCATGAAGGAGGCGAAGGGCATCAAGGGACGGGTTTGTAGAATTGATTATCCATGAGCCAAGCCCCCACCCCCCAAGCCGCCCCGAGCGCAAACATTGTCTGGGACGACGCCACCCGCGCCGCCCAATTCCAAACCTGGCTAAGCCACATCGCCCCCAGCCAAAACCTGCAAATTGACAGCCTGCGCCTGGCCTCGGCCGATGCCAGCTTTCGACGTTACTTCAGAATTGATAGCTGCTCACGCAATCAGGAAGAGGGCCAGAGGCCAATTTCTTATATTATTATGGACGCGCCGCCGACCCAGGAAAACTGCCAGCCGTTCGTGAAAGTGGCAGGCTTGATGCAAACCGCAGGCCTTCACGCGCCGCAAGTGCTGGCCTGGGACGAGGCCCAGGGCTTCATGCTGCTGACCGACCTGGGCGCGCAGACCATGATGCAGGTCATCAACCGCGCTGACCCACAAGCCAACCTGCCGCTGTATTTGCAGGCGGTGGACGCGCTGATTGCCTGGCAGCTCAGCTCAAAGCCCGACGTGTTGCCGCCTTACGACGAAGCTCTGTTGCGCCGAGAAATGGCGCTGTTCCCTGACTGGTACATCACCCGGCACAAAGGCGTAGAGGTCGATGAGACCATGCGCTTCACGCTGGACAACACCTTCAAACAGATCATTGCCACGGTGCTGACCCAGCCCAGCGTGTTTGTGCACCGCGACTTCATGCCCCGTAACCTGATGGCCCCCACGATTTCGGACGGCTCGCTGGGCGTGCTGGACTTCCAGGACGCCGTGTACGGCCCCATCACCTACGACATTGCCAGCCTGATGCGCGACGCATTTTTGAGCTGGGAAGAAGATTTTTGCCTGGAAGTGACCGTCCGCTACTGGGAAAGAGCCCGCAAAGCCGGCCTGCCGGTGGACAGCGACTTTGGTGAGTTTTACCGTGGCGTGGAGTGGATGGGCCTGCAGCGCCACCTCAAAGTGGCCGGCATCTTTGCCCGCCTGACCCTGCGCGACGGCAAGCCGCAATACCTGGCCGACGCGCCGCGTTTTATCGCCTACATACGCGCCACCTGCGCCCGCTACCGCGAACTCAAACCGCTGCTGCGGCTGGTTGACAAGCTTGAAGGCATTGTGGAACCCGACATCTTTGGGTTTGGCCGGCAATGAGATAGACCAAGCGCTGAAAGTACAGTCAAACCCTGCATCGTTATGCGTACCGCCAGCCTGCGCTGGCTCCTTACCGAAAGAACCCCATGAAAACAAGAGCCGCCGTCGCCTGGAAAGCAGGCCAGCCCCTGACCATTGAAACCGTTGACCTGCAAGGCCCCAAGTTTGGCGAGGTGCTGGTCGAGATCAAGGCCACCGGCATCTGCCACACCGACCTCTACACACTCAGCGGCGCGGACCCCGAGGGCATCTTCCCAGCCATTTTGGGCCATGAAGGCGCGGGCATTGTGGTGGATGTGGGCCCCGGCGTGACCAGCCTGCAAAAAGGCGACCACGTCATTCCGCTCTACACGCCCGAATGCCGCCAATGCAAGTTCTGCCTGTCGCGCAAGACCAACCTGTGCCAGCTGATTCGCGGCACGCAGGGCAAGGGGCTGATGCCCGACGCCACCAGCCGGTTCAGCCTGGACGGCAAGCCGATCTTTCACTACATGGGCACCAGCACCTTCAGCAATTACACGGTGGCGCCAGAGATTTCGCTGGCCAAGATCCGCAAGGACGCGCCGTTTGACAAGGTTTGTTACATCGGCTGCGGCGTCACCACCGGCATTGGCGCGGTGATCTTCACCGCCAAGGTCGAGGCTGGTGCCAACGTGGTGGTGTTTGGCCTGGGCGGCATTGGTCTGAACGTGATTCAGGGCGCCAAGATGGTCGGTGCCGACAAGATCATTGGGGTCGACATCAACCCGGCGCGGCAAGCCATGGCGCGCAAATTTGGCATGACGCATTTCATCAACCCCAAGGAGGTTGACAACGTGGTCGACAGCATTGTGCAGCTCACCGACGGCGGCGCCGACTACAGCTTTGAGTGCATTGGCAACACCCAGGTGATGCGTCAGGCGCTGGAGTGCACCCACAAGGGTTGGGGCCGCAGCATCATCATTGGTGTGGCCGAAGCCGGGGCAGAGATCTCCACCCGTCCGTTTCAGCTGGTCACCGGACGCAAATGGGAAGGCTCGGCCTTTGGCGGCGCCCGTGGCCGCACCGACGTGCCGAAAATTGTCGACTGGTACATGGAAGGCAAGATCAACATTGACGACCTGATCACCCACACCATGCCGCTGGAAGACATCAACAAGGGCTTTGAGCTGATGAAAAGCGGCGAATCCATTCGCGGCGTGGTGATTTATTGATGAAATTAGCCTCTAGCCCTTTAAATATATGCGTAAGCAGCTATTAAATATATATCAATAAACATGCCATCTACCTCCCTGGAACTCTTGAGTGAGCACGCCTGTTTTGGTGGTGTGCAGCGCTTTTACCAACATGCGTCGGGCGTCATCGGCCTGCCCATGCGTTTTTCGGTCTACCTGCCGCCGCAAGCCAAGATCGACGCCGCCGGTGGCCAAGTGCCTGCGCTGATGTACCTGGCTGGCCTGACCTGCAACGAAGAAACCTTCATGATGAAGGCCGGTGCGCAGCGCATGGCCGCTGAATTGGGTTTGGCGCTGATCGCCCCCGACACCAGCCCGCGCGGCGCGGGTGTGCCGGGCGAGGCCGACAGCTGGGACTTTGGCGTGGGTGCCGGGTTTTACCTGGACGCCACGCAGGCGCCTTGGGCCCAGCGCTACCGCATGGCGACCTACCTCACCACCGAGTTGCTGGGCTTGGTGGCGCAAACGTTACCGATTGACTTGGCGCGTGTCGGCATTTTTGGCCACTCCATGGGCGGGCACGGCGCCTTGTCGCTGGCGCTGAAACACCCGGATGTGTTCAAGTCGGTGTCGGCCTTTGCCCCAATCTGCGCGCCCTGCCTGTGTCCTTGGGGGCAAAAGGCATTCACGGGTTATTTGGGCACTGATGTCACGGCGTGGGCGGCGCATGACAGCAGTGCGCTGATGGCCGCCAAAGCGTCGGCACCGTATCCTCGCGGCATCTTGATCGACCAGGGTTTGGCCGACAAGTTTTTACCAACCCAGTTGTTCCCGGAAAGCTTCGAGGCTGCCTGCCAAGCCGTGGGCCAGCCCCTGACGCTGCGCCGCCACCCAGGCTACGACCATGGCTACTACTTTGTGGCCACCTTCATGGGCGACCACCTGGCGCACCATGCGGCATGCCTACGGGATTGATGCGGCACACTGCCCCCTGGCTGCTATCTTTTGTATAGCTATTTACGCAGTAAATACAAGGGCCAGAGGTCGATTTCATCAAAAATCAGCAAGCAGACCGGCTCCTAGTTGAAGGCGCTGACAATTTCCAGCCTGACATGCGCCACGCCAGCCCGCAACATGTCGATCTGGCGGGCTGCCGCGTGGCTCAAATCAGCCACCCGCCCAGCGATAAACGGGCCCCGGTCATTCACCCGCACCTGCACACTTTTGCCGTTGAGTGGATTGGTGACCCGCACCAGCGTGCCAAAAGGCAGTGTCTTGTGTGCCATGGTCAGCGCATTGGGGTCAAACCGTTCCCCGCTGGCCGTTTTGCGACCGGTGAACCTGTGTGCGAGGTACGACACCTTGCCTTCCCATGTGTCGATTCGGTTTAAAACGGCAGCGGCAACGCCGGCCGCAGTCGCGGTTGACATCGCGGAGGCGACGGCAGTGTCAGTGGCGACCACAGCGGTAGCCGAGGTCGCAGTGGTGGCCGCGATCGCAGCCGCCGCGTCGGACGTTGTCTCTGGCAAAGATTGGGCGTGCGCCCATGACCCGATGAGGGTCAGGACCGAAAACAGGCAGCAGGTGACGAGTTTGGACGAAATAGAAACTCCGGCAGGCTTAGTTGAAAACCGCGAAGTGTAGGCAATTTCTGCCGCACCCGGCAAAACGCGGGTCAGAGCCGGCAGCACGCCCCATGCACATGCGCCGCAACGAGCAGGGTGGCAAGGCAGCATCAGAACACCAGACGGGCCGCGTGGTACTTTAGCCTCAGCAACACCTGTCGGTTTCGTTGGGCGTGTCGATAATTTCAATTAGCAGGCTCTTAGCCCATATAAAATAAAGGCTATTAGCTACTCATTAAATAGCAATTCAAACTTGCTTCACGTTTCACTATGCCCCGCTTTTACTGCTCTACCCCACTTGTCACTGGCGCCTTAACCGACCTGCCTGAGGGCCCTGCCCGCCATGTGCAAGTGCTGCGCCTGCAGCCGGGCGATGCCATCACGCTGTTTGATGGTCAGGCTAATGCCAACGGGCAATTTGGTGAATTTGCCGCGACCGTGACGCAGATGGGGCGCAGCAACGTGCAGGTGCAAGTGGGTGCATGGACAGCCACACAGCGCGAGGCCAGCCGCAGCGTTCACTTGGCCGTGGGCATGCCGGCCAACGAGCGCATGGACTGGCTGGTAGAAAAAGCCGCCGAGCTGGGGGTGGCCAGCATTCAGCCGCTGATGACCGAGCGCAGTGTGTTGCGCCTAAGTGGCGAACGCGCTGTTAAAAAACAGGCTCACTGGCAAAGCGTGGCCGTGGCTGCCTGTGAGCAATGTGGCGGCAATCGCGTGCCTGTTGTTCATGAAGTGATGACGCTTGCGCAGTGGCTCAAGGCGCACGCCACGCAAGCTGATGGACAGACTCAGACCGACATGACCGCTGGTGGCAAGACTGGCGCAAACCCGAGGACGCTGAGGCTGCTGCTGTCCTTGCGTGAGGGCTCACTGGGCTTGCGTGAGGCCGTGGCACAACACTTGCCAAGCCAGACGCTGGCCGATGGCTCTGCTGTGGCAGACGCCTCGCATTTGAGCTTTCTATCAGGCCCTGAAGGCGGCCTGAGCCCGTCTGAAGAAGAACTTGCGCTGGCGGCCGGCTTCAAACCCACCACGCTGGGGCCGCGTGTGCTGCGGGCTGAGACAGCAGCCTTGGCAGTGCTGGCCGCTTTGCTGGTTTAACGCAAAATAGAATGGTTTGGGCTTAAGCCGAGCCCCAACAACTCAACGCAGGGCCAGGTGGTAGCCGCGCAAAATCAACGACGTCAAGCGCAACGGCGCATGGCGCACAGCGCCAGGTACCCACTTGGGTGAGTTCAGGGAAAACCGCGTCGACCAGCGCGTGACGGGACGCAGCCACTGGGTGGCTTTCATGAATCGCTGCTTTTTGTCCATGGTGTACAACCTCTTCTCATGCATCATCAAGGCTGGTATTGTTGAGGCAACTTGAAAACCTTGCCGCCACGATGTCAAAACCGATGCTTGCAGAATCAGTCAAGCGGCAAGGGCTACCCGGTTTGTGCCGTAATCGCAGTCCACGCCACCCAACGCGGTAGGTGCCTCGCCAGCGCGGCATCACCACACAACCCCTTATTTTTGGCACACATGGCTCCCAAATCTACACCTGAGCGCAGCAGTTCAGCCGTACCCAGCAGCCGCCTTGGCCGCCTGATGCGCCTGGGACAAATGGCCACGGGTGTGGCGGGCAACATGCTCATGGCCGGTGCGCGCCAGTTGGCCGATGGCAAACGCCCCAAGTTAAGCGACCTGCTGCTGACCCCTGCCAACGCCCGCAAGATCACCGACCAACTGGCCCAAATGCGCGGTGCCGCCATGAAGGTCGGGCAACTGATCTCGATGGACGCTGGCGACCTGCTGCCACCCGAGATGGCCGCTATTCTGGCGCGCCTGCGCTCTGATGGCCACGCCATGCCGCAGCGCCAGGTGCAGGCGGTGCTCAGCGCCAACTGGGGGGCTGGCTGGCAGCAGCGTTTTGAGCCGTTTTCATTCACCCCCATCGCTGCGGCCTCCATTGGTCAGGTGCACCGGGCCACCACCAAGGACGGGCGCGACCTGGCCATCAAGATCCAGTACCCCGGCGTGCGAAAAAGCATCAGCAGTGACGTGAACAACGTGGCCTCGCTGTTGCGCATCTCAGGCTTGCTGCCCAAAACCCTCGATATTGCGCCGCTGCTGCTGGAGGCCAAGCGACAACTGCACGAAGAGGCTGATTACCAGGCCGAAGGCGCGCACTTGCTGCGCTTTGCCGAACTGCTGGCGAATGCGCCTGAGTTTGTGGTCCCTGAGTTGCATGCCGACCTGACCACCAAAAATGTGCTGGCCATGGGTTTTGTCGGTGGTGTGCCCATCGAGTCGATGCTGAACGCCCCCCAGGCCGAGCGCGACCGCATCGTCAGCCTGCTGGTGCGCCTGCTGTTTCGGGAGCTGTTTGAGTTTGGGCTGATGCAGACTGACCCCAACTTTGCCAACTACCAGTACGACATGCAGAGCAAACAACTGATCTTGCTTGACTTTGGCGCCACGCGCAGCTTTGCGCCAGCTTTTGGCCAGGCCTACCGGCAGTTGACGGCTGCAGCCATCGCGGGCAACCGCGCCGATATGACACAAGCCGCCATGGCCATTGGTTATTTTGACGAGCACACCCAACTCAGGCACCAAGCTGCCGTGCTGGACATGATGCACCTGGCCCTGGAGCCGTTGCGCGTCAAGGGCGCTTTTGACTTTGGCAGCACCGACATGCTGCAGCGCCTGCGCGAAACTGGCATGGCGCTGGGTCTGGATCGCGACTTTTGGCATGTTCCGCCCATTGACACGCTGTTTTTGCATCGCAAACTCGGCGGCCTGTACCTGTTGGCGGCGCGGCTCAAAGCGCGGGTGAACGTGCGCCAACTGGTACAACCCTTCTTTAACCCCACCCATTGAAAGACCCCCATGAAAGCCACCTGGAACAACACCGTGATTGCCGAGAGCGAGGACACCGTTCTGGTCGAGGGCAACCATTACTTTCCCGAAAGTTCGCTCAATAGAGCGTTCATCACCTTCAGCAATCACAAGACATCGTGCCCATGGAAAGGCCAGGCCAGCTATTACACGTTGATCGTCGATGGTGACACCAACCCCGATGCGGTCTGGTACTACGCTGATCCCAAGCCTGAAGCCGAGGCCATTCGTGGCCGCGTGGCGTTCTGGAAAGGTGTGAAGGTTGCCTGACAGCTATTGCGGGATCGAACTTCATGGATGTGAGCAAGCCCGTTGACGTTGTTTACCTTTGGGTGAATGGCGACGACCCCGCCTGGCGCAAAAAGCGTCAGCGTGCGCATGCACAACTGGGAGAAAACCAGCACGCCATGGCGGCCTATGGCAACGTTGAAGGGCGGTACCGGGACAACGACGAGCTGCGCTACAGCCTGCGCGCGCTGGCGCGGTTCTTCCCAAACCACGGCCAGGTGTACCTCGTGACCGACGCACAAACACCCGTCTGGCTGCGTGCGCACCCACAGATCACCGTGGTTGACCATCGGGAGCTGATACCGGCAAGCGCGTTGCCGACCTTTGATTCGGGCCACATCGAGTCCTACATTCACCGCATCCCCAACTTGTCAGAGCGCTACTTTTATTGCAACGACGATGTGTTTTTTGGCGCACCGGTGAAGCTTGACGATTGGTTTTGGCCGGGTGGTGTGTATGTGGGCTGGTCAGATGAACCTGAGGTAAGCAACGAGCCGCTGCGCATGGATGCCACGGCGCTTGAAAACGCCTGCCGCCTGTCGCACCAATGGCTAAACGCCCACCCAGACGCAGCAGGGCTCGACACGCCGATGCTTCGCACCTTTGCCCATTCGCCCCGCCCAATGGTCAAGTCCGTCTTGTTTGGGCTGGAAAAACTCGCGTCCGACTTGTTTGCCAGTGTGCGTTCCACCGTGTTTCGCACCTGGGACAAACCCACCATCGTGTCCGATTTTGTGCTGCGCTGGTCGCTCGCCAACGGTCTGGCCAAAGCCCGTGACTATGCGCATGTGCATGTGTCAAGCGGCGACCTGCATGGCAGCGCTGGCCTGGACGAAGTGATTGCACAGTTTGGCAAACTTGATTTCTTTTGCATCAACGACACCACTGACGATGCGCACCCCGGCGACCCACGGCTGAGCCTGGTCAGGGACGCTCTGGAGCGTCTGTTGCCCGTCCCGTCACGCTTTGAAAAAGCGACGCCGGATTCAGGCCTGCCAGGCAACTCGATGCGCCACCCGCTCAAACGCCATGTCAGTCACCACGGCCAGCAGGCCCAGCACTAAAGCGCCCTGCAAAATGTAGGCGGTGTTGAAACCGCTCAGGCCCACGATGATGGGCGAGCCCAGCGTTTTGGCCCCCACAGTGGAGGCAATGGCGGCGGTGCCAATGTTGATGATCACGGACGAGCGCACCCCGGCCAGCCAAACGGGCAGGGCCAGCGGCACTTCCAGCTGCCAAAAGGCCTGCCAGGGAGACATCCCCAAGCCGTGCGCCGCTTGCTGCATGGGCTCAGGCACCGCCTGCAAGCCCGCCACTGTGCCGCGCAACACCGGCAGTACGCCGTACATGGCCAGCGCAATCAAGGCCGGCAGCTCACCAAACCCAACCAGGGGCACGGCCACCGCCAGAACCGCCACCGGCGGAAAAGTTTGCCCCATGGCTGCCAGCGCGTCCACCATCGGCTTGAAGGCCCGACCAGCCGGGCGCGTGACCCAGAGGCCGCCCAGGCTACCCACCACAACCGCCACCAGACTCGACAAAGCCACCAACGCAACGTGCTGCCACAACAATTGGACAAACGGCTCCTGTTGGTACACCGGGCGCGCCAGCGCGGGGAACAGCCAGGCAAAAAGTGGCTCGGACCCGGGCAGCGCCAGCACTAAAACGATCAGCATCAACGTGGCCCAAGTCAGGCGACTGCGGGCGCAAGCTTGTGCCTTAGACCCCATGAACTTCATAAACCGTATAGACCTCACCAGAATCAAAACTAAGATGCTATGTTAAAAGTAGCTGCTCGCGCTTACCCTAAAAGGGATACAGCCTGATTTTTCATAAAGTGCATGCCGCTTCAGGCGCGAACACATCTGCGGCGTGCAGCACGCCGACATGCCCGCCAGCGGCATCCGTCACGTTCACACAAGCCACATGGTTCAAAACCATCGCCGACACCGCCTCACGCAACGAGGCTTGCGGCCCCAGCGTGAGGCCAGGCACGGCAGGCTGCGCGCGCGCCAACCCGGCAGCGTTTTGGAGTGACAGCCATTTGATGCCCATGTCACTACGCCCCACAAAATCAGCCACTTGCGCCGTGGCGGGGTGGGTCAGCAGCTCTAGCGGTGTAGCCACCTGCACCACTTTGCCCTGGTCAATCAGCACAATCCGGGTGGCCAGCAGCAGCGCCTCGTCAATGTCGTGGGTGACCAGCACAATGGTTTTGCCCGAGAGCTCGTGAATGCGCTTGAGTTCTTGCTGCAACGCCGCGCGCGTGACCGGGTCAAGCGCGCCAAAGGGCTCATCCATCAGCAGCACATCGGGGTCAGCAGCCAAGGCGCGGGCAACCCCCACGCGCTGCTGCTGACCGCCTGAGAGTTCATGCGGAAAACGCGGGCGGTACTGCGCGGGGTCAAGGTCAAACAGCGTCAGCAACTCATCCACCCGGGCCGCGATTTTTGCCGCAGGCCAGCCCAGCAGGTGTGGCACCGTGGCGATGTTGCGCGCCACGGTCCAGTGCGGAAACAAGCCCACCGACTGAATGGCATAGCCCATGCGCAGGCGCAAGTCGCGCGGCTTGAAGGCATAAATTTCTTGCCCATCAAACAAGATGCGGCCAGCGTCATGCGGCTCCAACCGGTTGATCATTTTCAGCAGGGTGGATTTGCCAGAGCCTGACGCGCCAATCAGCACCAGCAGCTCGCCACGGGCAATGTGCAGGTTCAGGTCATCCACCACGCGCACCCCGGCGTATGACTTGCCAATGTGCTCAAACCTGATCATGCAGAAGCTCCCGTTTGTGCGCCTGGAGGTGTTTCCGAAAATGTGTCCAACATGGCGCCCGTGGCTGGCTGCACCCACCGGGCAAGCATTGCAAAGGCCAAGTCCAACAGCAAGGCCAAGCCCACTATGGGTAACACCCCCAGCAACACCAGGTCTTGCGCACTGCCAAACAGGCCATCAAACATGATGGCACCCAAGCCACCGGCACCAATCAGCGCCGCCACGGCGGCCAAGCCCACTGCCTGAATCGTGGCCGTGCGCACACCCGCCAAAATCACCGGGGCCGCCAGCGGCAGCTGGGCCGACCAAAAGATTTGCGCCGCGCTCATGCCCATGCCGCACGCTGCCTCCTGCACTGCGGCGGGCACCTGGGCCAGACCAGCCTGTGTGCCGCGCACCACCGGCAACAGGCTGTACAAAGTAAGTGCCAGCACCGCCGGTGCCAGGCCAATGCCGCTCACCCCCCAGGACGCCAGCGCCGGCCACACAGTTGCCAGCCAGGCCAGTGGCACCATCAGCAAGCCAAACAGCGCGATCGAGGGCACGATTTGAATGATGTTGAGCAGCGGCAACAGCCACCGCTGCCACTTTGCTGAGTGATTAATCGCCCAGCCTAACGGCAAGCCAATGCACAGTGTGGGCAACAGGGTCAACACCACAATTTGCAGGTGGCGCACCACAGAGCCGCCATAACTCTCAGAGTGGTTGGCATACTCTTTCATCAAGGAAAGCTGGTCACACTGGCCAGAGGCCAACAGCCAGACAAGGCTGCCACACAGGCCCAGCCAAATGGTCGCGCGTACCGCCAGGCCAGCCTGCATGCGATGCAGTGCGTCCATCACGGCCAGCCACAGCAACAGCATCAACACCCAAAACGCGCCACCCAACGAGGTGCGCACCAGGCTGGACTGCGCATCAGACGCCAGTCCCGCGTAAAGCCCGCAAAGTGACAGCAACCCCGGCATCAGCAGCCCCGCCAAAACCAGCACCGCAGCACCCGCCCAGCGCTGCGATTCAAGGAACAAAGCGGCCAGCAAAGCCAGCAGCAGCATTGCCATCAAGAGCATTTGTTCCGGCGCTGAAATGCCCAGCGCGTTGACGGGTGCGGCCAGCGTTTGCCACACTTGCCACAGCGTCACGCCCTGTCCCGACACCAAGCGGTTGGGTGCCACCGTAACCAGCGGCAACCAGAGCACGGTGCCCAGCCCGAACGCGGCCAACACTGAAAAAGCCGGGTTGCCCCGCACGCCGCAGACCTGGGCTTACTTGATCAACTTCTTTGCGCGCAAAAACTCACCCGCCACCTTTTTGGCATCTTGGCCTTCGAGTTGGATCTTCGCGTTCAGGGCCTGCAGCGTGGGGCCATCAAGTTGCTTGAAGACATTGGCCAACACGTCTTTGATCTTCGGGTGTTTGGCCAGCACCTCGGCGCGGATGATGGGTGCCGGGGCGTAAATGGGTTGCACGCCTTTGGGGTCGTCCATGATGACCAGGCCCAGCGCAGACACCTGGCCATCGGTGCCGTAGGCCATGGCGGCGTTGACGCCTGAGGTTTTTTCAGCTGCGGCGCGAATGGTCACTGCGGTGTCACCACCAGCCAGGGTCAAGAGTTGGTCGGGCTTGAGCCTGAAGCCGTAAGCCGCCTGAAACGCGGGCAGGGCGTCCGAGCGCTCGGCAAATTCGGCGGAAGCCGCCAGCTTGAATTGACCGCCCGCACTGATCCACTTGCCCATGTCGGCGAGCGTCTTGAGCTTGTTGGCGGCGGCAACATCCTTGCGCACGGCGATGGCCCAGGTGTTGTTGGCAGGCGCTGCGGCCAGCCAGACGATTTTGTTTTTTTCCAGGTCCAAGGCGCTCACCCGCTCAAAACCGGCTTTGGCATTTTTCCAGGCCGGGTTGGCCTCGTCGGAAAAGAAGAAGGCGCCGTTGCCGGTGTACTCGGGGTAGATGTCAATCTCGCCAGCGGTGATGGCGCCGCGCATGATCTTGGTGTTGCCCAGGCTGGACTTGTTGTCGACCTTGATGCCATTGGCCTCCAGCGCCAGCGCAATCATGTTGCCCAGCAACTTGCCCTCGGTGTCAATTTTGGAGCCTACACGCACGGCGGCTGCCGGTTGGGCGAGCACGCTGCCGGCCAGCAACGCACCAGACAGGGTGAGCAAAAGGCGGCGTTGGAAGTTCATCATGGCGGTGCTCCTTGAAGATTGGCAAAGTTGTATTGGCACAAATCTTAAGGCAGCGCGGGCATCGGTGTGCCAGAGAGGTCAATCACGCGAGGCATGCCGTCTGCCACACGTCAAACCTCAGATCCTCTCAATGGTCGCTGTCATTTGACTCAGACGCAATCTGGCGCAGTGCCTGCTCAAACACCGCCACGGGTTGCCCGCCGGAGATCAGATGCCGGTCATTGATGATGACTGCCGGCACCGAGTGAATGCCCTGGCTGGTATAAAAGGCTTCGGCCGCGCTCACCTCGGCGGCAAATTCGTCACTGGCCAAAATGGCTTGTGCGCGCTGCGTGTCCAGCCCGGCACGAGCTACCGCCGCCATCAGCACGTCAGGTGACTCCATGACCTGACTCTGACCATGGCAGGCCACCAGCAGCGCCTTTTTTAACGCAAGCTGCGCGGGTGCCGACTCCAGACCCGCCCAATGCAGCAAACGGTGCGCATCAAAGGTGTTGTAAATGCGGCCGCGGCCAGCAGAGTTGAAGTCAAAACCGACCCCCGCCCCACGCTGACGAATCATGTCCCGGTTTTGCGCCTGTTCTTCGGGCGTGGAGCCGTATTTTTGGGTCAAGTGCTCGCTAACGTCCTGGCCGCCAGCGGGCATCTGCGGGTTGAGCTCAAAGGGTTGCACGTGAATTTGAACTGCCAACTCACCCTGCAAATTTGCCAGCGCCTGCTCAAGGGCTGACAAGCCAATGGCGCACCATGGGCAGGAAACGTCTGAAACAAAATCAATTTTGAGCATGGGAATCATGGTGTGGGAACCTTGGTGGACTTGGCTGTGCGTTTTCTGGCAACTACTTTAACCGGACCGTGGACCTTGGCGAATCTTGCGGTCTTTGCCGCCTGCGCGACCAGCGCTAGTTCGCGCACCCGTTCAATGTCTTCGTCACTGAAAGGCCCATTGACACCCGAAATGGCCGCCAACTTCATGCCGTGTTTCAGGCCCAGTTGGTAAATCTCACGCACCTTTTCCCACTCAATGGCGCGGCCCACGGTGTAGTTCTCAAAGCGGCCCTCCAGCGCCAGCACAATCGTCTCGGCCAGGCAGGCGTATGCCACTCCTTTAGGCAGGCCGATGTTCTTCATCTGAATGTGCTCACCGGGCAGCTGGATTTCGCCCGATTCGATCACCAGCACGTCGGGCCGCTTGGCCACCTCAGACGCAGGCAAGTCCAACGGGCGGGCCACGTCAGTAATCACGCAACCCGGCTTGACTAATCCGATGTCGAGCACTTTTTTGCCGGCGCCAGAGGTGGCAGTGACGATCATGTCCATGTCGGCCACATCCTTGTCGGCCCGGGCTGACAAAAACAGCTTGGCATCCGGCGTTTCCTGCAGAATGGATTCTTTCAGCGCGAGCAACTTGGCGGTTTCGGGCGATACCAAATAGACCTCTTCAGCCACCTTGGCCAGCAGCCGCGCACACACCGAACCAATCGCCCCGGTGGCGCCCACCACCATGGCCTTGAACTTGACGCGCTGTTTGCCCTTGGGCTTGGGCAACAATTGCATGCGCAGCAGCGCATCGTGCGCAGCCCAAAGTGCGCCTGAGGCGCTGTAACTGTTGCCCGTGGTGATGGGCAGCGGTGAACGTTTGGCCACCGTGACCCCGGCATCACCCACCACCTTGGTGAAGGCGCCCAAACCCATGATTTGTGCGCCCAGCCGCTTCGCCATGGCGGCGGCGTCGAGCAGGCGGCGGTAGGTGAACTCGGGGCTGTGGCGCATGATCTCTTTGGGCGTGCCACCGACTGAGATCAACCAGCCTTCAGCCTCGACCCCGGTGGGTGACTTGATGCCCGACACCTTTGAGTAAACAAACGGTGACGCGTAGGCCATGATTTTTTCCAGCGAATTCATCAGCACAGGTGGCGACACTTGTGACAGCAAGTCAATCGGCTTGACCTGCTTGAAATACTCCTGTGACAACGGGTGAATCACAAAGGCAAAACGGTTCACCCGCTTGAAACCATTGGGGTAGCTGATGCGTGGCTGGAGCGCCAGGCCGATGATGATCTCCAGGTAATCGTCTTCCAACAACTCATCAGGCTGCTTGCCAGTGGCGGCGCAGACCATGGCGTCAAACAAATCCGGGCCGATGGTGTGGCCGTGCATCACCGGCGCACCGTCAATCACCATGTGCACGCCCTTGCGTGCGAGGTCTGCCATGCGGGCCTCACTTACAGTAGAGGTGATGATGGTTTTCCCGGCCAGTTCCTCCAATCCGAATTCATCCAACTCATACACCGGTGCCACCACCACGGTGGTTTTTTGCATGGCTTTGCGCAGCAAAAACCTTGTCCATTCTTTCACCGGGCCAGACGACAGGGCTCGGGGCAGTTGCCAATCACGCACGTAATGCGCACCGCTGGCGTACAGCTGCAAGGCTTCCAGCGACGTCAGCAGCTTGGGAACGCCGAGTTGCGTCACCGGATCGGCAAAGGCCAGGTTGTCGGTGAATTCGGCCATGGACAAGGCCAGTTTGTAGTTTTTCAGGCCCGAGAAAAACAGCGTGCGCGCGTTGTTGAAATAGCTGCCCAGTTCAATCTGGGCGTGGCGCACTGCCCACTCCTGCAAGATGTCGCCCAAGGGTCCCCCCAGGGTCACCGGGGCCTTCTGCGCCACGGCCTTCAATTTGGCGCTGTCAGCGTCAATGAACTTGTAGGCGCCTGCCTTGTAACCGTCTTTGAGCACACCCAGGCCGATGGCATCGGCGCGCTTGTCCCAGTATTTGAGCAGCCGGGTGGCCTTGGCCTGGCTGCCGTTGGAGCCGAGGCGGCGCACCTGCAGGCGGGCGCCGAGAAAAGAGGTGCTGAACTCAAAATCCTGCGCGCAACTGCCCAGACTGATGCCGACCACGGTTTTGACGCTGTTCATGAAGCCCCCTGGTTTGGAGTGGTATGACTAAAAAGATTGTTTCACCCGAGGCAACATCAGAACCTCGATTTGCTCAAACACGGGCCCGGTTTTTTGGAGGAGGATGTCTCTCATGTTCGCAAACCAGTTGACCAGCATGGCGCGCTCGATGGGGCTTTCCGCCGTGATGCGTACGGCCGGCGTTTTGACCCGCCTGCTGCCCATTTCACAACCCACCCTGATGGTTGGCCCTGGTGCCAGCGCCCGTCTTGGCCAAGCCATCAATGACTTCTGCCACCACAAGGTATTGATCGTGACTGACGCTGCCATTACCCAACTGGGGTTGACTGCGCCACTGACGCAGGCGTTAAGCGCAGGGGGTACCCGCTTCGTGGTGTTTGATGCGATCACCGCCGACGCACCGGTTGAACAAATTGAACAGGGCGTGGCTTTCTTCAATGCCGAGGGTTGCGACGCCATCGTGGCCGTTGGCGGCGGCTCTGCCATGGATGCCGCCAAGACCATGGCGCTG
This sequence comes from Rhodoferax sp., assembly GCF_028688795.1. Taxonomy (GTDB): domain Bacteria; phylum Pseudomonadota; class Gammaproteobacteria; order Burkholderiales; family Burkholderiaceae_C; genus Rhodoferax. Next base: position 55,945 of record NZ_JAQTXM010000011.1, read on the forward strand.
GCCGTGGCCAACCACAAACACCCGCGTGAGTTGGTCGGCTACTTTAAGGGCTGGCGCGCACCCATGCCGCTTTACGCCGTGCCGACCACCGCGGGCACGGGGTCAGAGGTGACCGTGGTGGCCGTGGTGTCAGACCCGGCGCACCACCGCAAGCTGGTCATTGCCGACACCCGCCTGGTGCCACGCATGGCCGCACTTGACCCAAACCTGATGCTGGGCCTGCCGGCCGACATCACGGCGGCCACCGGTATGGATGCGCTCACCCACGCCATCGAGGCCTACATTGGCCATTGGGGCACCGACTTTACCGACCGCATGGCGCTGTCGGCGGTGGGCATGATTTATGAGGCCCTGCCCGTGGCGTACGTCAATGGGCAAGATGTGGCAGCCCGCGAAAAAATGGCGCTGGCCGCCAACTACGCAGGGCAAGCGTTTACCCGCGCTAACGTTGGTTATGTTCATGCCATTGCGCACCAGTTGGGTGGTCTGTACCACACGCCGCACGGGCTGGCCAATGCCATCATGTTGCCGCATGTGCTGCGGTTTTTGAGCCCTGCCATCACAGCCAAACTTGCGGCCTTGGCCCGGCATGCCAAGGTGGGCAAAAAGAATGATTCTGAAGCCGTGCTGGCGCAGAAATTTCTGGACTCTGTGGTTGCCATGAACGCCCGCCTGGGCATTCCCGCCACGCTGGAGGCACTGCGCGAAAAAGACATTTCAGCGCTGGCACATGCCGCCTGCCATGAAGCCGATGTCAACTACCCGGTGCCGCGCTACATGTCGCAAGCCGACTGCGAGGCGGTGATTCGCCTGGTGTTGCCTAAGGGCTCAAAACCAAAACCCAGGGTGCGCAAAAAAGCAGCGTGAACTTGCCTGCGCGATGACAACTCAGCGGGTGAAGCGTTGGTTCACCCTGTACGACGTGGTGGCACCAGCCACTGGCACTAAGGCGAGCAACTCGCCAGCGCGCAGCATTAGCCCGCCTTGGGTGGTTCCGCCATTCACAGAATCCCGCGCAACGTCCACATTGCCACCCGCGTAGGCGAGCGTGGTCAGGGTCTTGCCGCCTTCGATGTAGAGGGTTCGAACGACACCACTGCCCGTAAACACAAAGGGCGCGACGGAAAGCGTGGACGTAGCGGGGTCGACATTGGCCAGGATCGTGGACCCATCTTGCAAAATGACCGAGACATTGGGCAAGGTCGCCCCATACTGCACGGTCTCCTGTGCCTTGCCAAAGCTGCCGATGGCCACCAAGGCACCGGTGCAATCGGCATTGGCAAAGCGCCAAGGAACTGAAAAGAGGGCAAAAGGTATTTGGTGCAAGGGCGGATATTTTGGGGTCCTTGGGGTCAATGGAATGTGTTCTGAATCATGGTAGTCACAGGCAGGTAACCACCTGTCTGTGCGTCAGCCAACATTGACACCTGTGCACCCAAGGCCCAGCCTCAGGCGGCCATACTCAAAACCGGCTTTTCGGCGCTGCTGGGTCTGGCGCTGTGCGCTGCACCAAACTGGATGTCGCCGGTGAGCTGCCCACCTTCTTCTATTACCACTTTGCCGTAGCGAATTTTGCCGGTGACCTTGCCGGTTGCGTAGATCACCAGTTTCTGGCGCACGGTCAAATTGCCATCAAATTGCCCATGAATCTCGGCAATGTCGATTTCGGCAGAACCCTTGAAGGCACCTTGCTCGGCGATTTCCATGACGCGCGAATCCATGGTGGCCTCCACCAAGCCTTCAACCACCAGTGTGTCGCAATCGGTGATTTCCACCCCTTTGAGCTTGATGTTGGGGCCAACAATGAGCTTGCTGCCGCCAGCTGTGGCTGGTGCGCTGGCGCTGCCAACAACACCCATCGCCGCACTTGTCGGGCTGGGTGTTTGGGGCGCAGGCGTGTTGCTTGTTGCACCATAACCTGTGGTTTGCGGCAAAGGCACCACATGGCGGGCCTCGGTACTGGGTGTTTCGCGTTTGTTGAAAAAGTTGGGGGAAATGGCCATGAGTTCTCCTTGATAAAACGCCAGCTTAAAGGCGATGGCCGGACAAGTCGCCACTGAAAATGCAAGTTCTGTAACAGAATGAATTTCCGCAGCGCCGGTTTACGCTTGCCCGATTTGCCTAAGCGCGGCAATTGCCTACAGCAGACCGACGTGCTGGCGCTGGCCACGCTTTGAGGCCCAAGGCCCAATTCGCCAGGTGTTGCCCGATGGCTGCAGCCCATGACAAGGGCCATGGTAGCGGCGTATTTACGCTACGTATTACATAGCTGCTACCGCATGTAAATAAAGGGCTGCAGGCCAATATTACTTAAAAATTAGCGGCAACTAAAGCCGCACCCTTGTAGTCATGGCACATGGCCAACTGCGGCCAGGTTTACTGCGCCGGCGTCACGATGACGCTTTCCCGTAACAGGCCACCGGCCTGCGTGCCCCGGCTGACATCGCCCTCGCCGAGGATGCGCGCCTCACAGGCCTGACGGTCACTACCAGTGTGATCCTGACAGCGCTGCAGCGCATTTTGTTGGTACTGGCTTGGCGCGTTCACCAGATGGCCCTTTATGGCCTCGGCCAAGGCACTGCCAGCTTCGCGCCGACAGGTGGCGGGCGACTGGTTGGACTGTCCGCTGTTGCACACCGCCATGTCATGGCGGTACCGCGCCAGCGCTGGGTCGGACGGATTGGGCTGGCTAGCCTGCGCACCGGTCAGGCAGGCCAAGGTTGTCGCTACCGCCAGGGCAAGGTGACGAAGAGGTATCAATGTAGGCGTCATAGAGGGCTTTCTGAAAGGTCGGGTGGCTGAAAGCATGGAAAAACCACGCGATGCGCCCTTCAATTCAAGCGCGCCACTCCAGACTAAGCCTCCCAGCGACGGCTGTCGGTGCGCTCACGCACGCAAGCAGCGAAGCGGCACATCAACCCCAAATGCACCGGTCAGGGGTGTGCTATTTCACGGACGCAAGTAAACATAGCCTTCGCGCGCCTGAAGCCGGGCCACTTCAGCCACACCAGAGGGCACGATCTTGGCTTCCATGACCACGCGGTTTGGGTCAATTTTGCGTGACGTCAAGGTGTTGTTGCACACCCGGAATTCCACACCTTGATTGGCCAGATCAGCAATCGCACCTGCAAAGGGTTGGTCCATCTGATTGGTCGCGTTTTGCAACAAAAAGTCAATGCCCAGACCATGCGCCACCACCACGATCTTCGCCTTGGGGTCAGCTGCCAAGTGGTTGCGAATGTTGGCCATGGCACGCGAGGCCTGCGGGATACCTTCGCTCATGTGGTAGACGGTTTTGATGACATCGTCAGCAGCTTGCGCCTGAAAAGACGTGGCCATCAGCAGTGCCAGCATGGCGGCCTTAAGGGTTAACAGAAACTTGAACATGTTTATCTCCTGTGAAGTATTGATATAAATTAAGCAAACACTTAATTGTCGGGTCAGACCAGCAAAACGCTACAGGGATTACCCGTGGTGAACTGGCCCCGTCAGTGTCAAATTAAATGCAAACAGCCCGGTGAAGCAGGAAAGGCGTTATCAGGCCGCAGCCAAAGCCGCTTTACGAATGCCATCCAGCGTGCTGGTCGGCGTGATGGCCTGCGCGTCCAGCAGGCAATGCAGGATGGCTGGTTTGCCGCTGGCCCGGGCGCGTGCCAGCGCCGGGGCAAACTCTGCGGTGGTGGTGACGCGTTCCCCATGCCCGCCAAACACCTGGGCGTAACCACAGAAGTCGGGGTTTTTAAGCTGGGTGGCGCTGACACGTCCCGGGTAATGGCGCTCCTGATGCATGCGGATGGTGCCAAACATGGCGTTGTCCAGCAGCACCACAATGATCGGCAGACCGTATTGCACGGCAGTGGCAAATTCCTGGCCGTGCATCATGAAGTCGCCGTCGCCAGCAAACACCACCACCTCACGTTGCGGCCACAGGCGCTTGGCCCCCACACCAGCGGGCAGGCCGTAACCCATGGAGCCGCTGGTGGGGGCCAACTGGCTGGCGTAAGTGGTGAACGGCCAGAAGCGGTGCACCCAGGTGGCAAAGTTACCGGCACCGTTGCAAAAAATGGTGTCTGCAGGCAACACCTCACGCAGGTGTTGCATCACCTCGCCCATTTGCAGCGGGCCGGGAATGCGGATCGGGGCCGGGTCGCTCCAGCGCAGGTAGTCTTCGCGCGCCGCGAGGGTCTCGGCCGTCCAGGCTACCGGGGCCGTGGGGTGCAACGTGGACACGGCTTGGGCGAAGGCTTGCGGTGTGGCGTGAATCGACTGGGCGGCGCGGTACAGCTTGCCCAACTCATCTGCATCGGCATGCACATGCACCAACGCTTGCTGCGGCGTGGGAATACCCAGCAGTTCGTACCCCTGCGACGGCACCTCGGACAGGCGCCCGCCGACCAGCAACACCAGGTCAGACTGGCGGATGCGCGCCAGCAAACGCGGGTTGGCACCCAGCCCCAGGTCACCCGCATAAGACGTGTGCTTGGCGCTGAACAACATCTGCCGACGAAACGAGCAATACACCGGCAGTGAAAAGGCTTCGGCAAAAGCCGTGAACTGCTGCACCGCCGCCTCTGACCAGCGGCTGCCCCCCAGGATGACGACCGGGCGCTGCGCTTTGGCCAAACGGTCTTGCAGCTCAGCCAGTTGTGCGGCACCGGGATGGGTTTCGGTCACCGCATACGGCAGGGCATCGGCCACACTTGCCGCCTCGGTCAGCATGTCTTCCGACAGGGCAATCACCACCGGGCCGGGTCGCCCTGAGGTGGCCACATGGAAGGCCCGCGACACCAATTCGGGCAGGCGTTTGGCGTCGTCAACCTGCACCACCCACTTGGCCATGGTGCCAAATACCGCGCTGTAATCCAGTTCCTGAAAGGCCTCCCGGCCCAGCGCGCCGCGCGCCACCTGGCCAACAAACAGCAGCAGCGGGGTAGAGTCCTGATGCGCAATGTGCACACCCGCTGTGGCGTTGGTGGCACCGGGGCCACGCGTGACAAAGCAGATGCCGGGTCGCCCGGTGAGCTTGCCTTGGGCTTCGGCCATCATGGCTGCGCCGCCTTCCTGGCGACACACGGAGACCGCAATCGACGCGTCGTGCAGGGCATCCAGCACCGCCAGAAAACTCTCGCCTGGGACACAAAACAACTGCTGCACGCCGTGAACAATGAGTTGGTCAACCAGGATCTGGCCGCCGGTACGAGAAGAAATCGTGGTCAAGGTCTTATTCCCCGATGTCAAAAGACACACCTTGCGCCAGTGGCAGCGCAGTGGAATAGTTGATGGTGTTGGTGGCGCGGCGCATATAGGCCTTCCAACTGTCTGAGCCAGACTCGCGGCCACCGCCGGTTTCTTTTTCACCGCCAAAAGCGCCGCCAATTTCGGCACCGCTGGGGCCGATATTCACGTTGGCAATGCCGCAGTCTGACCCGCTGCTGGCCATGAAGCGCTCGGCTTCGCGCATGTTCAGCGTGAAGATGGACGACGACAGACCTGCGCCCACGGCGTTGTGCCAGTCAATCGCCTGCGCCAGGGATTGGTAACGCACCACGTACAGGATGGGCGCAAAGGTTTCACGCAGCACCGGGCCAGCATGGTCGTGCAACTCGACCAGCGCCGGGCGCACATAAAACGCATCGGCACTGGCAATGCCGTCCACACGTGTGCCGCCGTGCACCGTGGCACCCAGGGCACGACTCTCATCCAGCGCATTTTGCATGCCTTCAAACGCGGCACGGTCAATCAGCGGCCCCACCAGCGTGCCCGGCGTGCGCGGGTCACCCACCTGCACCTTGGCATATACCTTGGCCAGTTGGGGCACCAGCGTGTCGTACACGCTGTCATGCACAAACAAACGACGCAGCGTGGTGCAGCGCTGGCCGGCCGTGCCCATGGCAGCAAAGGCAATGCCGCGCAGGGTCAGGTCCAGATCGGCCGAGGGGGTCACGATGGCGGCGTTGTTGCCCCCCAGCTCCAAAATCGCACGGGCAAAACGGCTCGCCAGACGGGGCGCCACGGCGCGGCCCATGGCGGTCGAACCTGTAGCCGACAGCACCTTCACGTGGGGGTCGTCTACCAGCACCTCACCAATGTCGCGTTGGCCAATCAGCAGTTCCAACAAGCCTTCAGGTGCGTCACCAAAACGCGCCAGCGCACGTTTGGCAATCGCCAGAGTCGCCAAGGCGGTGAGCGGCGTCTTTTCAGACGGTTTCCAGACCACCGAATCGCCACACACCAGCGCCAGCGCCGCGTTCCAGCACCACACCGCCACAGGAAAATTGAAGGCTGAGATCACGCCACACACGCCCAGCGGGTGCCAGGTTTCCATCATGCGGTGCTCGGCACGTTCGGTGGCAATGGTCATGCCGTACAACTGGCGCGACAGGCCCACGGCAAAGTCGCAGATGTCGATCATCTCTTGCACCTCGCCCGCGCCCTCAGATGGCACCTTGCCCGCTTCCAGTGTTACCAACAAACCCAGATCGACCTTGGCCGCGCGCAGCTCTTCGCCTAACAGACGCACCAGCTCACCCCGGCGCGGCGCGGGCACATCACGCCAAACCAGAAAGGCCGCCTGGGCGCGAGCGATGGCCCGCGTGGCTTCTGCCGCCGTGGTTTGCGGCAAATGGGCAATGGTGTCGCCCGTGATGGGCGAGCGCACGGCCAGCGTGCCGCCGGTGTAAGCCGCACGCGGCACACCCAGGCGTTGCAGCAACTGGTCAACTTCGGCGGGGAGGGTGGCATTGGCTTGTGACATGGCAAGGGGTAAAGGTAAAGAGACCTTGAATATCCCCGATTCCCGCACGCTTGTATAGCGAAAAATTGGAAGAACTTCATGTGAAAATGGAATGAACCAGGTCCCACATAGGTTTACCTCTGAAGGCCTCTAACGCTTTTGTCTACTGGGCTACAGACGAATCATTGATCTGTCACTTATTTATATTTCATTCCAAAGGTGCATGACCATGTTTCGCAAAACTTTTCTGCCACCGGTGGCTGACCTGCTGGCTTTTGAAGCTGCCGCGCGTCATACCAGCATGTCGCGTGCGGCCGAAGAGCTGCATTTGACACAAAGCGCGGTATCACGCCAGATCCGCCAACTAGAGGGACAACTCGGCATGGCCCTGTTTCACCGCGTGCGCCAGCGCGTGGTGCTGACCGATGCTGGCCGGGTCTACGCCTCTGACGTGCGCGCGGTGTTGCAGCAGCTTTCAGCCGCCACCCAAAAAACCATGGCCTGGTCTGACGGCGCGGGGCTGTTGAATCTGGCAGTGCTGCCCACGCTGGGGACGCGCTGGCTGATTCCCCGCCTAGGCGATTTTGCGGCACGCTACCCAGACGTGACTGTGAACATGGCCGCACGCAGCGAGCCGTTTGACTTCTCCCTGGTGCCACTGGACGCCGCCATCCACTTTGGCGCGCCACACTGGGCTGGTGCGGTATGTGAATATTTGATGCACGAACAGGTGGTGCCACTGTGCAGCCCCGGCTACCGGGCCCAACACAGCATCACGCAGTTGCAGGACTTGGCAAGGGTCGTACTGCTGCAGCAAACCACCCGCCCTACCCAGTGGGCAGACTGGCTGGAACAGGTTGGCGCTGCTGGCGTGCATGCGTTGCGCGGGCCGCGCTTTGAGCAATTCGCCATGATCGCGCAGGCCGCAGTGTCTGGCCTGGGCGCTGCGCTGCTGCCGCGTTTTTTGGTCGAGACCGAAATTGCCTCGGGCGCGCTGGTCGAGTTGTTCCCCCAGGCATTGACCAGCACCGACGCCTATTACTTGGTCTACCCCGAGTCGCGCGCTCAAGCGCCGCTGGTGCGCGCGTTTCGCGACTGGGTTCTGGGGCAGTGTGGGGGCGGGTTATGCTATGTATTAAATAGCTAATTGCGCTTGTATCAATTGGCTTATAGGATGATTTTTCCTACAACCCCAGGGTCTGCCAAACCTGCTCTACCCGCGCCGTTACCTCAGCGTTCATGGTCAAGGGCTTGCCCCATTCGCGGCTGGTCTCGCCGGGCCATTTGTTCGTGGCGTCGATGCCCATCTTGCTACCCAAGCCACTCACTGGCGAGGCGAAGTCGAGGTAATCAATTGGTGTGTTGTCGGCCAGCAATGTGTCGCGCGTCGGGTCAACGCGGGTGGTGATGGCCCAGATCACATCAGCCCAGTCGCGCACATTCACGTCGTCATCCACCACCACGATGAACTTGGTGTACATGAACTGGCGCAGAAAACTCCAGATGCCAAACATGACACGCCGCGCGTGGCCGGGGTAGGCTTTCTTGATGCTAACCACCGCCATGCGGTAGCTGCAGCCTTCGGCGGGCAAGTAAAAGTCGGTGATCTCGGGGTACTGGCGCTGCAAGAGCGGCACAAACAACTCGTTCAAGGCCAGCGCCAGCATGGCGGGCTCGTCCGGCGGCTTGCCGGTGTAGGTGGAGTGGTAAATGGGCTCGCGCCGCATGGTGATGCGGTCGATAGTGAACACCGGGAACTCTGCGGTCTCGTTGTAGTAGCCGGTGTGGTCGCCAAACGGGCCTTCCAGGGAGTGCTCAAAGCCGCTTTTGTGATTGGCGTCGGGGTAAATGTGGCCTTCCAGCACGATCTCGGCAAAGGCAGGCACGCGCAATTCACTGCCCAGCGCCTTGACCAGTTCGGTGCGGCTGCCGCGCAGCAAGCCGGCAAACTGGTATTCGCTTAAAGAATCCGGCACTGGGGTGACGGCGCCCAGGATGGTGGCCGGGTCGGCACCAAGTGCCACACACACCGGGTAAGGTTGGCCGGGGTTTTGCAGGGCGTGGTCCCTGAAGTCAAGGGCACCGCCACGATGCGGCAGCCAGCGCATGATGACTTTGTTGCGTGTCAGAACTTGCTGGCGGTAAATGCCCAGGTTTTGCCGCGCCTTGTGTGGGCCTTTCGTTATCACCAGACCCCAGGTGATGAGCGGTGCCACGTCGCCCGGCCAGCAGTGCTGAATGGGCAGGCGGGCCAAATCCACGTCGGCACCTTCCCATACGATTTCCTGACACGGCGCGCTGCGCAATTCTTTGGGTGCCATGGCCCACAGTGTTTTGACCAGGCTGCCCAAGCCGATGAATTCTTTGAAGCCTTTGGGAGCCTCTGGCTCCTTGAGTGAGGCCAGCACATGGCCAAACTGGCGCAATTCGCTGACATCATTCACGCCCATGCCCAGGGCCACGCGGCGGGTCGTGCCAAACAGGTTGCCCAGCACAGGGGTGCTGTGGCCGGTGGGGTGCTCAAACAGCAGGGCCGGGCCCCCCGCGCGCAGCACTTTGTCACACAGCGCGGTCATTTCAAGGTGCGGGGACACCTCGGGCTGCACACGCTTGAGCTCGCCCAGATGTTCCAGCTGAGCGATGAATTCACGCAGGTCACGGTAGGCCATCAGCTTGTTTCCAAAAAATTAATTGGGGTCTGACCCCCGTTATGGGAAACCGGTCCAGCGCGGTGCATCTGGTTGCGGCAAGCCCAACAGGTCAATGACGCGGCTCACGGTGTGGTCGATCATTTCGGCGATGGTTTGCGGGCGGTGGTAAAAGCCGGGCACCGGCGGAAAGATGATGCCGCCCATTTCGGTCACGCTGGTCATGTTGCGCAGGTGCGCCAGATTCAAGGGCGTTTCACGCACCATCAAAATCAGCCGGCGTCGTTCCTTGAGCATCACATCTGCGGCGCGGGTGATCAAGTTGTCTGACAGGCCATGCGCCACCGCAGCCAGCGTTCGCATGGAGCAGGGCGCGATGACCATGCCATCACACTGAAATGAGCCGCTGGCAATGTTGGCCCCTACGTCATGAATCGGGTGCAGCACATCGGCCAGGTCTTCAAGGTGGTTCTGCGTCATGTCCAGCTCTTGCTGCAGGTTCAGCCAACCCCCATGCGACACCACCAAATGGGTGCGCACTTGGCCCATGGCACGCAACACCTCCAGTAGCCGAACGCCATACACCGCGCCGCTGGCGCCCGAGATGGTGACGATGATGCGTTTTGGGCGGTTTTCTGATGCTTGCATGAGGCGTGATGATTGAGGGGTCTTGAGTTTTCGTGGGGTCGACTGATACCAACACAGCCGGTACAAATCGGCCCTACAAATACGCTTTTTCTAACGCGGCCGAAGGCCACCCAACAGGGACTTGAAATGTTCACGGGCTTGCGTCAGCACATGGCGCGGGTGCAGCTGCGTCAAGCTGAACACCGGCAGTTCAATGGCATCAATGGTATTTTTCACCAACAGGCCCAGTTCGGTGTCGCCTTCCATGGCCAGGCGGCGGTTGAAGAACAGGGTGTCGGGGTCTTCCTGGCGACGCGCCAGCAGCAAAAAATCATGCGCACTGGCGCTGATGGTAAGGTCGGCCCCGCCCGCGTTTTGGCAGGCGACAAAGCGGGCGTTTTTCCACTCGAAGTCAAACGCCCACTTTGCATCGGTTACACGCAAACGCAGCTTTTTACCGGTGAGCATTTGCGTCACATCGGGTGCCAGTTGTTTGGCAAGGGCGACATTCAAGGCGGTCACAAACAACAGGGAGCCGGGGTAGCCAGGCAGGCGGCCCAGCATGGCCCCCAGCGGGGGCGGAATCACAAACGGTTTGGCGGTCATGTTATGTGTTCTTTCCAGAAGTCATGGATTGGAAATGCATGGTGATCGATCGTGTCATCGCTAGGCAGGAGCAAGGTTTTCTGCCACTTGTTCCAGTCCGGGCCTGCCGTACCAATAGCCATTGCAAGATTTCTCGGGCATCAGGTTGTTCAGTTCAATGTTGGCGGCTACGACATCCAGCTCGCGGTGCAGCACGCCATGAAACAGCTCAATGATGCGCACCGTGTGTCGCGACTGCGGGCTGATGCGCGCCACATCCACGCCCATGGTGTGCATGGCGGCCAACTCCGGCAGCAGGTTGTGCACGCGGGCCGATTGGGTCTGGATGCCGTTGAGCACCAAAAATTCTTCGTCTTCCTGCGTGCGCATCAACAAGCCATCGGGGTGGTTCATGCATTTGAACTGACAATCGTCCTTGGGCAGATTGCAGTGGCGCGCGGTAAAGCAGCGTGCAGAAAACGCCAGCGGCATGCGACCATAGGCAAACACCTCGGTTTGCACGCTGGCAGGGCAACCGGCCAGTAGCAGCGCCAGGTCGTCTCGGCCCATTTCCAGCGGCATCACCCAGCGGTGCACGCCCAACGCGGCCATCCACTGCAGCGTGGGCAGGTTGTAAATGTTCAGGTGCGGGCCGGCCACAAACGGGGCTTTGCCCTCCAGGCAATGCACCGCGCCCACGTCATTGGCCTCCACCATGAATTGACCATTGGCGGCGATTTTGTGTAGCACCGCCACGTCCGCCCCCGATTCGATCAGCACCTGGGTGGACAGCACCACTTCTTTGCCAGCGTCTCGCAGGGCGGTGGCGATGTCCAGCCAGTCGTTCAGCCGCACCTCGTGGCGGCGTGAACACACTGCTTCGCCCAGGTAAACAATGTCCATCGGGCTGGCGGCCACGGCTGCGTAAAAGGCCAGCACCTCGTCGCGCGGCCAGTAGTACAGGATGGGGCCTAAAGCTAATTTCACGGAACTTCCTTTAATCAGTTGGGGACAGCGCAAATCCACTATTTCCAGGGCCGGTGATAGGCACCCAGCGTGTGTTGCTGGCCTTCGGCGACCTTGTCCAGGTCACTGATCCAGGCCGGCTTGGCGGTGTAGCGCTCGGGGTTGTCACGGCAGTTGTCGATGGCAGCGCGCCACACCTTGGTGACCTGCGCCACATACGCCGGGCTGCGCTGGCGACCTTCGATCTTGATGGCGCGCACGCCGATTTTCATCAACTCCGGCAACAGAGACAAAGTGTTGAGGCTGGTGGGCTCTTCAATGGCGTAGTAATTATGGTCATCACCCACGTCAAAGCGGCCTTTGCACAGCGTTGGGTATCCAGCGTTTTCGCCGGGCGCGTAGCGGTCAATCAGCACACCATTCAGACGCGACTCGCGGCCCTGCGGCGTCTCCACCCAGCGCACCGCTTTGGGCGGCGAACACACGCCGTTGGTGTTGGGCGCTTCGCCGGTCACGTAGCTTGAGAGCGCACAGCGGCCTTCCACCATCACGCACAGGCTACCAAAGCCAAACACCTCGATCTCAACGGGCGACTTTTGCAGCACCTGCTCCACCTGAGTCAGTGACAGCACACGCGGCAGCACGGCACGCGCAATGCCAAAGTGCTGGTAATAAAAGTCCAACGCCTCGTAGTTGGTGGCCGAGCCTTGTACCGACAAATGCAGACGCAACTGCGGCTGATGTTTAACGGCGTAAGCCATCATGCCGGGGTCGGCCAGGATGACGGCATCCACCCCACTGTGCGCAGCCCTGTCAACGGCGCGCTGCCACAAGTCAGCCTTGGCCGCCTGCGGGTAGGTGTTGAGCGCAACAAACACCTTGCGGCCGCGGTCATGCGCATAACGAATGCCCGCCTCAATGGCGGCTTCGTCAAAGTTCAGCCCCGCAAAGTTGCGCGCATTGGTGGCGTCACGGAAACCCAGGTAGACACAATCAGCGCCGTTGTCCACAGCCGCTTTGAGCGCTGGCAAACTACCGGCTGGGCAAACCAGTTCAAAAAGAGGTCCATTTTTCATGCGGCGAAGGTATCAGACCTCGCCAGAAACATCGATGATGTAGGTCAACTTTTCCGCCATTAGGCGCTGTGTTTTTTGGGCAAAACCACGGTAAACGTGCTGCCTTTTCCGATCTCACTCGTGACGTCAATTCGGCCGTTGTGCTTTTTCACAATGCCATAGGCCACCGACAAGCCCAGCCCAGTGCCCTGCCCCACCGGCTTGGTGGTAAAAAAAGGCTCAAAAATGCGCGCCAGGTTCTCGGGCTTGATGCCACGGCCGGTATCTTGCACCTGAACCCAAACGGTGCTGTCGTCTTGCCCGGTGCGCAGGGTGATGGTGCCCTGCGTTTCAATCGCATGCGAGGCATTCACCAGCAAATTCATGAACACCTGGTTGACCTGGAATGCAAAGCACTCAATGGGTGCAATACCGGCAAACTCCTTGACCACGGTGGCTTTGTATTTGAGCTCGTTCCAGACCACGCGCAAGGTGCTCTCCAACCCCGTTTCCAGGTTGGCCCACTGGCGTTCTGACTCATCGACATGCGAGAAATTCTTCAAGTCTTGCACGATGCGTGTTACACGCTTGAGCCCGTCCAGGGAATCATCCAGCAGTGACACGATGTCGCCCTGCAAAAAATCAAAATCAGCGGCAGCTTTTAACTGCTTGATCTGCTGCACCACGGTCTGTGGCAGCCCGCCTTCGGCTTGCTCGTAAAACAGCAGGAGTTTCAGCATGTCCATGACATAACGCTGCAACGAACCCAAATTGGAATTGACAAACGCCACCGGGTTATTGATCTCATGCGCCACGCCGGCCGCGAGCTGCCCAATGGACGCCATGCGTTCGGACTGAAGCAACTGGTTTTGCGCCTCTTCCAGCCGCTTGATCAAAATGGCCTGGCTGTGCTTTTCTTGCTGTAGCGTCTCATTGACCGCATGCAGGTCTGCCGTCCGGGCCCGTACCCGCTCCTCCAGCAGGTCACGTGACTCACGCAAAGATTTTTCGGCCAGCGTGCGGTCTGTGATGTCCTGAATACCAAACACACGGCCGATGATTTGTTCGCCCAAATACTGCGGGCGCGACGTCACCTCATACACGCTGCCTTCGCGGTGGTGCAGCAGGTCTTGCGTCTCGCCGCTGTCCACAATGGCGCCAAACCGGGCGCGCAACTGCTCGGACTCAATGACCTGTGCCACCACGAAGTCAAGAATCCGGGCGTCGTCATTCGACGCCAGCAAGGCGTCAGAAATACCCCACATCTTGCCAAACAGGTGGTTCATGCTGGCAATGTGCCCTTGCCAGTCAATCACCAGAATGCCGTTGCCAGTGGACTCCAGGGTGGCACGCAACTGCGACAGGGTGTGCGCCAGTACATCTTCTGTTTTTCGCTCATTTTGCGTCAACACAGACCGCACCAGCAGCATTGGTACGCCATCATGGTCAAGCAGTTTGATGGACTTACTGACCGTCAGCAACTCACCATCGGCGCGCAAATACTGCCCTTCCTGACTCTGGACTTCAAGGTACTCACCCGCCCGCACATCTTCCCAATAAAAGATGTCCTGCAACGCGCTTTCAACGTCGGTGATCGTCATGCCCTGCAGCTTCGCCAGCGGGTAGCCCAGGGTGTTGACCACGGGCGCATTGGCCATCTCGATCTGCAGGGTGGTCGGGTTGACCAACATCAACATCTCGGTACTGTTGTCCAGCATAAGCCTGGCCAGGTCCGTCATGGCTTGCGCCCTTGCGAACCGGTGGTGGTTGAATCAAAGTAATAGCTGATGCGCTTTCTGGGGCTCAAATAGTTGTACACCTCGCGTGGCACTTGGGCCGGGCGAATGGCCTTGGCGATGTTGAACTCAGTCTCGCGCTCCATATCGAGCAGGATGGCCTCATCTTTGGGCACATCGGCGTCGTACACCATGACCACCGGCTTCATGGGCCGCGCCGTGTTGACCGTGGCCACCATCCCAAGCGCGCCGTTGGACAGCTGCACGATGGTGCCCGGCGGGTACACCCCCAGACAACGGATGAACACTTGCAACAACTTGGGGTCAAACTTGCTGCGGTATTTGGCAAACATCAGGGACAGCGCCTCGTGCGGGGTCAGCGCATCGGCAAGGGCTGGTGGGTTGCACAGTTCGTCGTAATAGTTGGCAATGACCACGATACGCGCCAGCAGGTTGATCGACTCGCCTTTGAGCTTGGCCGGATAACCAGTGCCGTCATACAGCTCATGGTGCTCGCGGATGATGGTCAGTGCGGCCGGGGGCAACTGCATTCGTTGGCCAATTTCCACCCCGAACTGACAGTGCATTTCATAAAAATTGCGCTCTGCTTGCGTCAGCGCTTCGGTCTTGAGCAATATTTTGTTTGGAACCTCTTTGCGGCCGATGTCATGCATGATGGCGCCAACTCCCAGCACGCCCACCACATCATGCGGCAGCTTCAGGTCACGTGCCATCATGATCGACAGCATGGTGACGTTGAGCGAATGAAAGTACAGCTCTTCGCCGCCCATCTTGTCGCCCATGACATGAATGGCAAGCTCGGGCGCAATGAGGATGGCGTCAGCAATGTCCTTGACCAGTTTGGTGGCTTGCTGCACGGTCTCCTGGGGCCGGCTGTGCATGTTTTTTTCGATGTCGCGCAGGGTGTTGGCGGTATTGACGAAAGCACTTTCAATGCGCTCGGCGGCTTGCTGGCGAAGCTTCATCTGCGCCATCATGGCGCGTTTGGCCAACATCACTGGCGATGGGTCCGGCATCAAGGAGGCCACCACGTCAGACACCATTGATGATGCCGCTGGTGCGGCGTCTGCAGGAGCCGGGGGGCGCTTGTCGCTCAACTCCGGACTGAAACGCACCGTTTTTAAACCCAGCTTGAGAATGGTCTGGATCTGGTCCTCAGACTTGATTTTGAAATGACTGAACGCAAAGGGGTGCTCGAACCACTTCAGGTCGAGGTAAACATAAAGACCAACGTGGAGCTGGTCAACCGAAAGACTGTGTTCGTTTGGCATGAGAAGTCATGCAGGTACATGAAGGCAAGGTAAACCTCATTATCAGTTAGCGCCACCCCATTTAGGTCGTTCAGTGCAGCGCTGCGGTTTGGTGCGCCAACGAACAGATAAAGCAGCGGCAAACGCCTATCGTTCAAGCAAGAGGTGAGGCAAGCCAAGCTTGGCAATTGCGTCCCCACTTAAACCGCCGGAATGTCCGGTGAGTTAATCAACCAACCAAAGGCTCCAATCATGAAAAAATTCAATCGCACCGCTGCCAGCCTGATCTTTGCTGCAGCGACACTGACCCTGGCCGCTGGCGCACAAGCCCAAAACGGCCCATCCAACAACAAAGCCTCGCTCTACGGCGCAGGCAGCAGCTATCTGGACTTGGGCGTGGGTCAGTCCGATTACGACCTGGGCAACGGCATTGGCGTCTTTGGCTCTGACCAGGGCGACACGTCTTATAGCCTGCGCGGTGGACGCTACTTTAGCGAAAACTGGGGCGTTGAGATGGGTTATACCGATTTTGGTTCGATTGCCCGGGCGGGTGGTCGCACCAAAGTGGACGGCATCAACATCAGCTTGATCGGCAAACTGCCACTCAACACGAGCTTTAATCTGCTTGGAAAAGTCGGCACCACCTACAGCCGCACTGACGTGTCGTCCAATCCTGTATCGGGTGTCACGGCAGGCTCAAACAGTGATTTTGGGCTGTCGTATGGCGTCGGTGTTGAATATGTGTTCACCCCACAGTGGTCAACCGTCCTGCAGTATGAATCGACCGACGTGAAGTTTGCCGGCGACCGCAATGACCGTGTTGGTGTCACCACCGTGAGCGCAAGATACCGGTTCTGATCAAGCGGACAGCAACCTTGCTGGCAGCCCGGCATTCAGCATGGAGGTTGGGACCGAGCACATCGTGATTTAGCAAGGCCCCATCTGCCGTCAGTGGTTGTGCCCGTGCGCCCCATGAACGTGGCCATGGGCCAGTTCTTCGGCCAACGCGGCGCGCACGTCGGTCACATTCAGGCTAAAGCGCAGCACTTTGCCAGCCCAAGGGTGGTTGCCGTCCAGCAGCACGGTGTCGCCCTTGATCTTGACCACGTTGAACACTTGGTCACGGCCGTCGGCGGTGCGCCCCTGCAGTTGTCCGCCCACTTTGACGCCGGCCGGGAAATCTCGGCGCGGCATGGTTTGCGCCAGGTTATCGTCGCGCAGGCCAAAGCCGTCTTCGGGTTGCAACAGCAGCGTGGTCTGAAACCCGGCGCTTTTGCCTTCCAGCGCTTCCTCTATTTTGGGTAGTGTGTTGTTGTAGCCGCCGTGCAGGTAGGCCATGGGCTCCTTGGCTTGCTCCAGCAGCTTGCCTTGAGCGTCCGCTACTTTGTAGCGCAGTGTCACGACGGTGTCTTTTCCGATGTCCATGGGGTGTGTTTGTGAGTGAGTGGATGTAAAGGTCCATTCTCGCGCAGCAAATGGCGCGACCCGTAGCCCGCCGACCCCGCCCCGGACGAGCACACCCTAAGGCGCGTATTTCGCAAGGAAGCTGCGCAGGTCCTTGAACTCTGGCAAGCGCTCGGTCAGGGTGTCGTGGTCCCAGTCCCACCAGGCGGTGGCATCCAGCGCTTCAGAAATCGCTCTGGGAAACCGTTGACGAATCAGTTTGGCCGCCACACCGCCCACGATGGCATACGCCGGCACATCCTTGGTCACCACCGAGTTGCTGCCCACCACCGCGCCGTTGCCAATACGCACGCCCGGCATGATGACGGCGCCGTGGCCGATCCAGGTGTCATGGCCAATCACCACCCTCTGGCGGCTGCGCCATTCAAAAAACGCCGCATCGTCCTGCTCTGCCATGCCGTACATCGTGGGCCGGTAGGTGAAATGGTGCAAGCTGGGGTAATCCATGGGATGAAAACCCGGGTTGATGCGCACCATGGACGCGATGTTGGCGAACTTGCCAATGTCGGTCGACATCAGGTCGCAATAGGGCTGAACGTAGGCGTAATCATCGAGCAGGCAGTTCGCCATGTGCACCTGGTCGCCCACCTGTGTGTAACGGCCAAAACGACTGTCGCGCACGCTGGCACCTGGTGCGATGGTGGGGGCCAGCCCCAGACGGGTCGCGGGCGACAGGTTGTGGGCGGAGATGTGGGTGTAACTCATGGCAAATCCTCTTCAAATTCAGGACGAATTTCTTTGACGAAACGGGAGGCCCACAAAAAGGCGACCCCGTCCCTTCTCTACTTCTCGGCGGATTCAAAAAGCGCGGGTGCCGCCAAACCAGGTCTCAATCACCATGGGCATGCCAGCGCGGTTCATGCGCACACGCAGCAGGTCGGCGCGTAATCCAGGGGAAATTTCGCCGCGGTCTTGCAGGCCAATGGCGCGCGCCGGGTTGCAGGTGACGGTGCGCACCGCCTTGGGCAGGGTCCAACCGTCCAGCGCGCTGAGCATGAAGGTGGCCAACAACAGGCTGCTGGGCACGTAGTCGGATGAAAAAATGTCCAGCAAATCCAATTGCGCCAGTTCTGCTGCCGACACGTTGCCAGAGTGTGAGCCGCCCTTGACCATGTTGGGGCCACCCATGATGATCGCCATGCCGGCGGCCCGCGCGGCCTGCGCTGCCTCAATCGTGGTTGGAAACTCGGACATCACCACGCGTTCTTCAACAGCTTGGGCGATGTCACTGAGCAAGGTGTCGTCGTGGCTGGCCATGGGCAAATTTCGCGCCTGGCATTCCCGCACAATTTCCACCCGGTGCGGCAGCGAGTAGGCCTGTTGGTCGGCCTTGCGCTGGGCGATCATGGCGTCAAACTCGGCTTCGTTGTAGCGGCCATTGCGCTCGGTGTAACGGCGATAACTGGCCATGTCACGCCATTGGCGCTGACCCGGTGTGTGGTCCATCATGCTCACCAGGGTCAGCAGCGTGTCGTCGGCATATTGGTGAAACACCTCCAGCATGTCGGGCGCGGAGAGTTCGCAGCGCAGGTGCAGTAGGTGCGCCACGCGCATCAGGCTCTCGTCACGGCACTGGTGCAGGGCGGCAATCGAGGTGTGCTGGGTCTGGCTACGGGCACCACCTTCATCCAGGTCACCAATCACCACCGAGTCCAGCACGGTGGTGATGCCGGCGGCGGCGCATTGCGCGTCATGCACCAGCATGGCGGAATGGGCGTTCCACAACACGCCGGGTCGGGGCGACAGGTGTTTTTCAAGGTTGTCGGTGTGCACCTTCACCAGGCCGGGCATGAGCCAGTCACCAGCCCAGTCTTCGGCCCCGGTCACCGAGGTGTCGCCGCGGTCCACGCGTTGGATGAGGCCGTCTTCAATCACCACGCTGCCGGTGAATTCTTCGGTGGCGGTGACGATGCGGGCGTTGCGAAAAATGCGTTGCTTCATGAAAGTGTTCCTTGAATATCAAACGGGGTTGCGGTGCTGCTCAACGTCAAAGCAGCGCGTGGCCACGGCCTCGCGCACTTCGTCGTCATGGAAGATGCCGACGATGGCTGAGCCTTGCGCGCGGGCGGCATGGATCAGTTCCACCACCACGCGCCGGTTGTCAGCGTCCAGCGAGGCGGTGGGCTCGTCCAGCAGCAGCACCGGCGGGGCTGTGATCATGCCGTGCGCAATGTTCACGCGCTGCTGCTCACCACCTGAGAACGTGGCGGGTGGCAAATGCCACAAATGTTCGTGCAGGTTCAGGCGTTGCAGCCACTGCGCTGCTTGTTTGCGTGCTTCTTCGGCACCCACACCAAGTCGACGCAGCGGGTCGGCCACGATGTCGAGCGTGGACACACGCGGAATCACGCGCAGAAACTGCGACACATAGCCCAGCGTGCGGCGGCGCACGTCAAACACCTCGCGCGGGGCGGCTGTGGACAGGCTGACCCAATCACCTGAATGACGAATGCGCACCTCGCCGCTGCTGGCGCCATAGTTGCCGTACAGGCAACGCAACAAGGAGCTTTTGCCGCTGCCGGAGTGGCCAGTGAGCGCCAGGCATTCACCCGCTTGCACGCTCAAGTCAATGCCAGCAAACACCGGCAACTGCAGGCCGCCACGCCCATGCAGTGTGAAGGTTTTGGACAGGGCGAGGGTTTCGATCAGTGCGGTCATGGGATTAAATTCAAGGTAGGGGCTCATGGTGTCAGCACCGAGGACACCAGCAGTTGGGTGTAGGGGTGCTGGGGGTCGTCCAGCACGCGGTCAGTCAGGCCTTGTTCGACCACCTGACCGTCTTTCATAACCAGCATGCGTTGCGCCAACAGGCGGGCCACGGCGAGGTCGTGGGTGACGACCACGGCGGCCAGTTGCAACTCGTCCACCAATTCACGCAACAAGTCCAACAGGCGGGCTTGTACCGACACGTCCAGACCGGTGGTGGGCTCATCCATGAACACCAGGCGCGGGTGGGTGACCAGGTTGCGGGCAATCTGCAGGCGCTGCTGCATGCCGCCGGAGTAGGTGCCGGGCAGGTCGTCAATACGTCCGGTGTCGAGTTCCACACGCTGCAGCCATGTGATCGCCTCGCTGCGCAGATTGCCGTAATGCCTGGCCCCCAGTGCCATCAGGCGCTCACCCACATTAGCCCCGCCAGAGACATTCATGCGCAGGCCATCTCTCGCATGTTGTTCCACAAAACCCCAATCGGTACGTGCCAACCAGCGCAGGCGCGCCTCTGACAACGCGGCCAAATCGACCAAACCGCTGGCTTCATTGGCAGATTCAGACCGCACGTCGTAGTGCACCGAGCCCTCGTCGCAAGTCAGCCGTGCCGCCAGCAAACGTAACAGCGTGCTTTTGCCCGATCCGGACTCACCTACCACCGCCAGCACCTCGCCCGGGTACAGGTCAAAACTCACATCGCGGCAGGCCCAGCGCGACTGGCCCTGGTGCACAAAGGCCTTACCCGCCTGACGCGCCGACAACAACACCGGCGGACTCACTGAAAAACCGTCCTGCGGCGCACTGCCGTGCGAGTTGGCTTGGGGGCGGCCCGGTGCGGCGCTCATGCGGCCTCCAATTCGCTGGGCATCAACGTGTCGGTGGCCAAGGCATCGTACAGCGTCACCGCTTGCTGCGTGCCGACATGGCCGGCGTCACGCCGCTCCTCGCAATAGTCGCTGTCCGAGCACACAAAGAGGCGGCTGCCCGCGTCGTCCACAATCATTTCGTCCAGATAACTCTCCGTGGCGCCGCACAAGGCACAAGCATGGTCCCAGTGCTGCACCTCAAACGGGTGGTCTTCAAAGTCCAGGCTGCGCACGGGCGTATACGGAGGAATAGCGTACAGGCGCTTTTCACGCCCGGCGCCAAAGAGCTGCAAGGCCGGGTTCATGTGCATCTTGGGGTTGTCGAACTTTGGAATGGGTGACGGTGACATCAGGTAACGCTCATTGACCATGACCGGATAGTCATAGGCGTGTGAGATGGCACCCAGCTGCGCAATGTCTTCGTACAGGCGCACATGCATCAGACCGTACTCGCTTAACGCATGCATCTTGATGGTCTCGCGTCGGCTGGGTTCCAGCTTGGACAGCGGCTCGGGCATGGGCACCTGGTAGACCAGCGTCTGCAACTCGGTCAGGGCGGCCTCCGGGATGCGGTGTCGCGTCTGGATCAGCGTGGCCTCGCGCGTTTTCTCGGTGGTTGTCACGCCGGTGGTACGGGCAAAGAAGCGCCGGATGTTGACCGCGTTGGTGGTGTCGTCCGCGCCCTGGTCAATCACCTTCAGGACATCGGATAAGCCAATGATGCTGGCCGTGATCTGCACGCCGCCGGTACCCCAGCCATAGGCAAAAGGCATCTCGCGTGAGCCAAACGGCACCTGGTAGCCAGGCACCGCCACGGCCTTGAGCAAGGCGCGGCGGATGCGTTTTTTGGTGCGTTCGTCAAGGAAGGCAAAGTTGTAGTGTGTGTCCATCATGCGGCCTCTTGCTGGGTCGGGTTGAAAGGGTTGGCGTTGCCTTGTGCTGCCTTGGCATGGGCCTGGCGCAACCTGCGCACCAATTCGAGTTCAGCCTGAAAGTCCACGTAGTGCGGCAGCTTCAAGTGCTGCACAAAACCAGACGCCTCGACGTTGTCGGCGTGTGACAGCACAAACTCCTCGTCCTGCGCAGGGGCCACACGCGGTTCGCCCAACTCATCGGCGCGCAGGGCGCGGTCCACCAGAGCCATCGCCATGGTCTTGCGCTCGGCCCCGCCAAAGGCCAGGCCATAGCCTTGGGTGAACTGTGGCGGCACCTCGCGGCTGCCGTTGAACTGATTGATCATCTGGCACTCGGTAACTTCCAGGTTACCAATGTCAATGGCAAAGCCGAGTTCATCGGGCACCAGTTCTACGCTGACCGTGCCGCGCCGGATTTCGCCTGCAAACGGGTGCGAGTTGGCGTAACCGCGCTGGGTGGAGTAGCCCATGGCCAGCAGCCAGCCCTCGTCACCCCGCGCCAGCGCTTGCAAGCGCAAGGCGCGGTCGGCCGGGAACATCAATGGGTCACGGGTCAGGTCGCCCGGTGGCGCCGCGTCAAAAGGCTGCGGTGTTTCCAGCAGACCCTCGCGCGCCAGCAGATCGTTGATGCGCGGCACGGTGGCCGGTCCCGATGTGGCACAGGCCTGCACATCAGGCGCGTTCATGGACACCGGTGGACACGGCGAGGGCCGCGCGCTTAAGCCCTGCGCCATAGCCCCGGCATCGGCCTGGCCGCAGGTCTCGCCTTCGGCCAGCAATGCAAAGTCCAGCAGGCGCTGGGTGTAGTCGTACGTTGGCCCGAGCAACTGACCGCCCGGCACCTCCTTGAAGGTGGCCGAGATGCGCCGCACCAGCGCAATACGCGCGGTGTCCAGCGGCTCGCTGTAGCCCAGGCGCGGCAAGGTGGTGCGGTAGGCGCGCAGCAGGAAAATTGCCTCCATCAAATCACCGCTGGCTTGCTTGATGGCCAGGGCGGCCAGCTCGGGGTCGTACAACGAGCCCTCGCTCATCACCCGGTCCACTGCCAGCGTAAGTTGCGAGCGAATTTGCGCCACTGACAACTCAGCAATAGTGATGTCACCCCGACGTTGTTTTTCCAGCAACTGCCAGGAACTCTCGATGGCGGCAGCGCCGCCTTTGACTGCAACATACATGTCAGACTCCTTCCAATCGACGCACGCGTGTTGTGCGCGGCAGGCCCAGGGCCGCTTCGCCACAGGTGAAGATGATGTCCACACCCTGTGGAAAAGCCGCATGGTTGGCTTGCCACTGCGTCCAGAAATTTGCGGGCAAGCCTTGCAGGCCAACACGCTGCACCGTCTGAATGCCGGGGCCATGCCAGGCCAGCACCGGCCCATCCGTCAAGCTGGGCAGCTCAATCAACAGGGTGGTGGAAAACTCGGGGGCAGCAGCCGTGCCAGCAGCAAAATCCGCCAAGTCAAACCCCTGCCCCAGATCGGCGAACACCGCAAAACTGGCAACAGCAGGCGCGTCGGCAACCGGTGCGCCCACATGAAAACGCAGCCAGCGCTGCAGGCCCGTGCCCTCACACTGCCACCACACGGGGGTGTCGTCATCGCTCAGGCTCAGCAGCAAACGCGCCATGGCGCCACCCAGCGCCACACCCGGCAACGCCGGACCAATCACACGGATTTTTCCTGGCCGGGCCAACGCGTCAAGCACGGCACGAAACGCCTGCTGCGCGTCATGAACAGCGTCGGGCAGGCCAGCCGCCAAAGCCTGTGTGCCGTTCATGCTTCACCCCGCACAAAGGTGAAGAATTCGACCTTGGAGGCGGCCACAGCCTGCTGCTTTTCTCCCCGGGCTTGCGCTTGTGTCACGGCCAGAGGCGCTATCACCTGGCGTTGCAAGCGGTCATGGTGTTGCGGGTCTTGCAGCATGGCGTCAAACAAGGCGGCCAGTTCCGCCCGCCGCTTGTCACGGCCCAGTGCATAAGACACGCCCAACGGGCCGTCCCCAAGCCGTAATGCGCATCGCACCACACTGGCCTCGCCCAGGTTGAACGGGTTGCCAGTGCCGCCGATCCGGCCGCGCAGCATCACCATGCCGATCTCTGGCGGGCGCACGGACTGCAGCTGGGAAAGCTCACTTCTTGCAGGCGCCATGCCTTCGAGTTCGGCCAGCGTGGCGCGCGCCAACACGGCCAGCCAGGCCGGTCGCGTGGGGTAATCGCTTGTCAGGTTGTGGTGTGTCATAGGGGTGTTTGAAGCAGTCAGCCAAGTTAAAAACCAGGGCACGTCTGTTTGAAAGTCGAAGTGCATGCCGGGTAGTTGACGTTGTCAACATGAAGGATTTATGACAATCAAACCCACCGCACCTGCTTTGCGCGGCTGACGGTCGCATACGCCCAAGCATGGGCCATGCACCCACACCGACACCCCTTGTTCACTATTTTATTTATAGCGTCTTACGCTTAATATACGAGGGTTACAGCCTTGTTTTATATATATTTAGTCCCACCAACAGCATTTGTCATACAGATGTCTAAATCAGTCACTAAAGTGGCTGCAGCGCGTACCCGTTGCCGCAAATCACGTACCTCACACGCAACCCGCTTCATTGACCAGGAAGACGCATGACATTCGGACAACTTATCACCAGCCCTCCCGGGCGGCGCAGCGGTGTGACCGTCTGGCGGCAAATTGCCGACACGCTTACCACCGAGATTCGTGACCGCGCCTATGCAGACACCGGCCGCCTGCCCGGCGAAGTGGCGCTGGCGGCACGCTTTGGTGTGAACCGCCACACGCTGCGCCAGGCCGTGGCCGCGCTGCAAAGCGAAGGACTGGTGCGCATTGAGCCGGGGCGCGGCATGTTTGTGCAACATGAGTTGCTGGACTACGCACTGTCAAAACGCACCCGCTTCAGTGAAAACCTGCTGCGCCAGGGCTTGCTGCCCAGCAAGCAACTGCTGACCGCGCGTGACATGCCAGCCCCTGAGCGTGCTGCGCTTGAACTCAAGCTAGACAGGGGTGCCAAGGTGTTGATGGTGGAGACGCTGGACGAGGCCAATGGTGAACCCATCGGCCTGGCCACCGCTTATTACCCGGCGCTTCGCTTTGGCGGCTTGCTGGAGATGCTGGCCGATGGCATGCGCAGCACCGACATTCTCAAACATTTTGATGTGCAGGACTATGTGCGCTCACAAAGCCGCATCACCACCCAACTGCCCAGCGACGAAACCGCGCGCCTGCTGAAGCAGCCCGCCACCCGGCCGCTCTTGTGCGTGGAATGTCTGGATGTGGACATGCAGGGCACACCCATCAAATATGGTGAAACCGTTTTTTGTGGCGACCGCGTGCAACTGGTGGTCAATACCGGGGACAACGCATGACACCGCGCTACGCCATCTATTTCGCACCCGCGCAAGGCTCACCGTGGTGGGAATTCGGCACCCGCTGGCTTGGCCGAGATGAATACCACGACGTTCAGATTGCCCAGCACGCGCTGGCACAGATCGCACCCGCCGAGTTGCATGCAGCCACTGAGCAGCCACGCCGCTACGGATTTCACGCCACGTTGAAAGCGCCCTTTGCCTTGCGTGGTGGTTACACCCTGGACGACCTGATCACGCGCATGAAAGCGCTGGCGACCACACTCAGGCCGGTGGCGCTGGGGCCGATGCAAGCCGCCATGCTGGGCGACTTTGTGGCGCTGGTGCCAGTCAAGGTGCCCGGCGAATTGGCGGCCCTGGCTACCGCCTGCGTCACCGGGATTGACGATTTGCGTGCGCCCTTGTCTGCGGCTGACCTGCTCCGCCGCAGGGTAAGTAACCTGGATGCGCGTGAACAGGCACTGCTGGCCCAGTATGGCTACCCCTATGTGCTGGAGCGTTACCGTTTGCACCTCACCCTGAGCGGGCCGGTGGCCCCGCCCATGGCAGAACTTATCCTGCAAGCGGCGGCTAACCCCGTGGCAGAGCTGAATGAAAAAGCGCCGTTGGTGCTGGACCGGATCTGCCTGTTTATTGAGTCATCACTGGGGCAGTCCTTCACACGTTTGGCTGATGCGGAGTTTCCAGCATGAGCGGCCTGTGGGTGTTTGTGTGCGGCCCCTCGGGCGCGGGCAAGGACAGTGTGCTGGGCTGGGCCGCGCAAGAACTTGCCGCGCGGGAGGACATTGTGTTTGCCCGCCGCTTGGTCACACGCGCCGCACACCCGGGCTCCGACCACGATGAGGTCACCCCGGAACAGTTTGCGCGCCTGATGGACTGCGGCGGCCTAGCCTGGCGCTGGCAGGCGCACGGGTTTCACTATGGCATTGAGGCGCGCTACGCCGCGCTGGTGGCAGCAGGCCGCGTGGTGGTGGTGAATGGCTCACGCGAACATGTCAACACGCTGCAGGCCTCAGAGCAACTGCGCGTGGTGCAGATTGAGGTTGACGCCGCGCAACTCGCCGCACGGTTGGCTCAGCGTAGCCGCGACACCCCCCAAGAGGTAGCCAAGCGACTGGCCCGCAACGCGCTCTTTACCGATCTGTACGCGGACTGCACCATCGTTAACCAAAGTGAGCTCACCAATGCCGGCCGCCAACTGGTGGACTACCTGGTGGGTGGGGCGCTGTTGCCGTTGTGAGATGGCGCGTGCGTTGGCAGCGAGTGCTCGTTTAGCACACTGAACCGAGGCTTGCTCTTGCAGTGCACCCTCACGCCTTTCCACGCTACGCTGCCTATGCCGCAGAGTGTCAAACGTTCTCACCACCTTTGCGCACAAAAGAAAAACGTTGAATGTCGGTGCGCCGTTTCCATCCTTGACTGCCCCAGTAGGTTTGCGCAAGTTGATTTGTTGTCAAGACATCAATATGCGCCTTCACTATCCCATTCTTTTCAAGTGCCGCCAGACAATGTTCCACCAGCTCGTTTGCAATGCCCTTGCGTCGATGGCCAGGCAACACCAACAAATGCTGCAAATAGCCTCGACGACCATCGTGTCCACACATGGCGCAACCCACCAGCACCTCATTGACGAGGGCAATGAAACTCAGGTTCGGGTTGCGAAGCAGGTAGCGTTGGGTGCCTTCATATGAATCAGCATCACGTACCGTCACGCCGGGCGTTTGCTTCATGAGGTCCATGACCGCAGGGTGGTCATGGATTGACATTGCCCTGATGGCGTGCACTTCTGGCCTCAAATGAGCGTTTTACGGATCTGCGCTGAAATCACGTCAATCATCGTCACCGTGACAATGATGATGATCATCACGGCGCAGGTTTCGGCGTATTGAAAGCCGCGAATGATCTCCCACAAAATCACGCCAATGCCACCCGCACCCACCATGCCCACCACCGAGGCGGACCGTACGTTCGACTCAAACCGGTACAGCGAATACGAAATCCAAAGCGGCAACACCTGCAGGATGATGCCGTAGACAATTTCCTCCAGCGCATGGGCACCTGTGGCGCGGATGCCTTCAACCGGCTGGGCGTCGATGGATTCCACCGCCTCAGAAAACAGCTTGGCCAGAATACCGGTGGTGTGCACAAAAAGGGCCAGCACCCCGGCAAAAGGTCCCAGGCCAACCGCCACGATGAACAGCATGGCAAACACCATTTCGTTGATGGCGCGGGCTGCATCCATCAGGCGACGAATCGGTTGGTGAACCCACCACGGCGTGATGTTGGACGAAGACAGCAATCCCAGCGGCACGGCAAACACCACCGCCAGCCCGGTACCCCAAAGCGCGATCTGCACGGTGACCACCATCTCTTGCAAATACATGCGCCAGTCAGTGAAATTTGGTGGAAAAAAATCAGCCGCATAAGTGGCCATGTTGCCCGCATCGCGCACCAAATCGAACGGGCGCATGTCGGCACCCTGCCAGGAGCCCGCGAGCAAGGCCAGCAGCGCGCCCCAGGCCAGCAGACTCATCAAGCTAGCGCGAGGCGGCTGCGGGGTTGGCGCGGCAGGCAAAATCCTGACACCTGCGGGCGCGCTCATGCCAGCACCTCATAAAAATCAAACTTTGCTTGAGGTGCCAGCCGCATCACTGCACCTTGCCGAGCGCGGCCAACTGCTTGTCGATGTCGGCCAGTTTGGTCTGTTTGTCGGCAGCAGCCAGTGTGGCATCTGATTCAAACTTGTTGCGTGCCTTGAACAGCTCAAGTTGGCGAATCGGAATCAGCTGGTCGTTGGTGGAGGCCTTGAAGCCGGAGAGTTTTGACAGCTTGAACAAGGCATCTTTTTCCTGCTGGCCGCCCTGGCCAAAGGTGTAGAAGAAATCACGCACCCGGGCCTTGGTGGCTTCAGGCAGGTCTTTGCGAATCACCAGCGGGTCCAACGGAATCAGTGGCGACGTCCAGATGACGCGAATGTCGTTGAACTTCTCGGGCAGCTTGCCTTTGAGCTTGTCCAAGTTTTCACTGTTGTTGGTGGCCACATCCACCTGTTTGTTGGCTACGGCCAAGGCATTGGTTTCATGGTTGGCGCCACGGGTGAGCTTGAAGAAAGTCTTGGGGTCAATCTTGTTCTGCGCAAAGACGTAATAACTTGGCACCAGAAAGCCTGACGTCGAGTTTGGATCACCATTGCCAAACGACAGGTTTTTGCCTTGTTTTAGCATGTCAGCCAATGATTTGAGTGGGCTGTCCTTGTGCACGATCAGGTGCGAGTAGTAGCCCTTTGTGCCATCGGCGTTGACCATTTGGGCAAACACCTCACCACCGGCTCGGTCCACCGCTTCCATCGCCGACTTGTTGCCAAACCAGGCGACATGCACCTTGTTGAAGCGCATGCCTTCGATGATCCCGGCGTAATCCGAGGCAAAAAATGCATTCACCTTCATGCCGGTTTTTTGACTCATGGCGTCCAGAATCGGTTGCCAGTCAGACTTCAGGTTTTGCGATGATTCGGTTGAGATGATGCCAAAATTGAGTTCCTTTAGTTCCTGAGCCGTCACGGGGTTCATGGCGATGAGTGCGGCGCCAGCCAGTCCGGCGAGCAGTTTCTTGATCATGGTGATTTCCTTTGAAGTTTGAGAAGAGAGAAAAATCGAATTCAGGCCGCGCAAGCCTGCGGGACATGTGCTGCCAGCGGGGCAGGCCAGACCAGGTGCACGGCCGCCGGCTTGCTGTCTTGCAGGCTGGAGATGTGGTCGCCAAGCGACAGGATGTCGTCGGCTTCGGCACCATACAGTTCGCGCAGCAAGGTGGGGGTAAGCGCAGCGGATGGCCCGTCGTACACCACCCGGCCCTGATGCAGGGCCACGGTGCGCGGGCAATATTTCATGGCCACATTGACCTGGTGCAGCGACACCACCACGGTGCATTTGTCCTCGCGATTCACCTGCGCCAGAATGTCCATCACCTTGCGGGAAGACTCCGGGTCAAGCGAGGCAATTGGCTCATCCGCCAGAATCACCTGGGCGCCCTGCACCATGGCACGGGCAATGGCTGCGCGCTGCTGCTGGCCGCCCGACAGCGTTGACGCACGCTGGTCGCAGCACTCAGCGATGCCAACACGCCGTAAGGCCTCAACCCCACGGATGCGCTCGGCGGGCGTGAACCAGCGCAGCAGGCTGCGCCACAACGGCACCCGGTGCAGCGTACCCGCCAGCACATTGACGATCACCGGCAAGCGGTCCACCAGATTGAATTGCTGAAAGACAAAACCGATGCGGGCACGCGTGCGGCGAATGTCAGATGCGATTTTTCCGTTTTTCTGCACGGTCTTGCCATGGATCTGGATCAGACCGTGGCCCGCGCCGTCCCCGGCCATCAAGCCTGCCATGTGACGTAGCAAGGTGGACTTGCCAGAACCCGAGGCACCAATCAGCGCCACCATTTCACCTGCATGAATGGTCAGATGAATGTCATGCAGCGCCTTGCGCCCGCCGCGAAATGTCTTGTTCAATGCATTGATGTGAATCGCCGTGCCCATGCTAACTCCTGGTTAATGCGCCAAAGTTAACGGGGCAACATGTCAAATAGATGTCAATCGGCAAGGCCTGTGGCTGGCACTGAACCTGCGAAAATGCTGGCCTTACTCTCCACCCTGACATCTCCCCATGAACCGACACCTCTGGCTACTGGCCATTTGCCAGGGACTCTTCCTGACCAACAACGTCACCTTCATTGCCATCAACGGCTTGGTGGGTTTCAGTCTGGCCCCCTTGGGCTGGATGGCCACGCTGCCGGTGATGGGTTATGTGGTGGGTGGGGCGTTTTCGACCGGGCTGGTGGCCAAGACACAGCACCGTTTTGGTCGCAAAACGTCGTTTCAAATGGGGCTGGTGGTGGCTTGCTTAAGCGCCCTGTTGTGTGCCTACGCC
Source organism: Rhodoferax sp. (assembly GCF_028688795.1). Taxonomy (GTDB): domain Bacteria; phylum Pseudomonadota; class Gammaproteobacteria; order Burkholderiales; family Burkholderiaceae_C; genus Rhodoferax. The sequence continues at coordinate 85,826 of NZ_JAQTXM010000011.1, forward strand.
GCCTGGAGCCGCAACTTCTGGCTGCTGTGCGCCGCCACCGTGGTGGCTGGCTACTACAACGCCAATGCCAACCTTTACCGTTTTGCCGCCGCCGAGCTGGCAAGCGCGGGTTACAAGGAAAAAGCCGTGTCGATGGTGATGGCCGGTGGCCTGATTGGTGCCGTGGCCGGGCCGAACCTGGCGGCGCAGACACGCACGCTCACCACCGTGCCTTTCATGGGCGCATATTTGGCGCTTGCCGGGGTAGCGCTGTTGTCGATGGCCGTGCTGGCTTTCATCACGTTTCCACCCACACCGGCCAAAAAACTCAATGATGACGGTCGTCCCCTGCGCGAAATCATGCGCCAGCCGATGTTCATCGTGGCTGCGGTCAGTGGCGCGCTGGGCTTTGGCGTGATGAACCTGCTGATGGCCGCCACGCCGCTGGCCATGCAGCAGTGCAGCCTGCCTTTCAGTGATGTGGCGCTGGTGCTGGAATGGCATGTGATTGGCATGTTTGCCCCGGGCTTTTTTACTGGCCATTTGATCAAGCGTTTTGGTGTCCTGCCCATCATGGGCATTGGCGTGGTGCTCAACGCGGTATGCATCGCCATCGCGCTCTCGGGCGTGGACCTGCACCAGTTTTTGATTGCCCTGTTTTTGCTAGGTGTGGGCTGGAATTTTCTGTTCACTGGCAGCACCACCTTGTCACTGCAAACCTACACGCCTCAAGAGAAAGACCGGGCGCAAGGCGCGCTGAATTTCTTTGTGTTTGCCACCACCGCAGTCAGTTCATTTGCCTCTGGTGTGCTGGTGACCACCCAAGGCTGGCAATTGCTCAACATGGGCTCCCTGATACCTGTGGCACTCACAGGTGCTGCCCTGATCTGGCTGGCACGCCACCCCAGCCGCAGGGCGATAGCGTGACTCGGTGAAGCGACACACGCTGGAAAGGGCCATGAATTTTGTAGCTGTTTGCCCATACTGAACAAGGGCGCGGGCACTCTGGTTTACCCTCGCCTTGACTTGGGCAAGTATGATTTGTCCGTGGCAGCCACCCAAGAAGCTGCCCATCCATTCATAACTTTGGAGACAAATCCCATGCAAAGACGACACCTGATTGCGGGCGGCCTCGCTGCCGCCACCCTGCCTCACTGGGCGCTGGCGCAAGTGCTTGAAAAACCCAAAGTCACCCTGGCCGTAGGCGGCAAAAATTTGCTGTATTACCTGCCTTTAACCATTGCCGAACAGTTGGGCTACTTCAAGGCCGAGGGGCTAGACGTGACCATCGTCGACTTTGCCGGTGGCGCCAAAGCCCTGCAAGCGGTGGTGGGCGGCAGTGCCGATGTGGTCTCAGGGGCGTTTGAACACACCGTCAACATGCAGTTCAAGGGCCAAAAGATGCGTGCTTTTGTGCTGCAGGGCGCAGCACCGCAAATTGTGCTGGGCATCAACCCCAAAACCATGCCCAACTACAAGTCGATTGCCGACCTGAAGGGCAAAAAAATCGGCGTGTCAGCGCCGGGCAGCTCGACCAACGTCATGGTCAACTTCATTCTGGCCAAAGCCGGCCTGAAGCCCACCGATGTCAGCATCATTGGCGTGGGCACAGGCAACGGCGCTGTCGCCGCCATGCGTTCTGGCCAAATTGACGCCATGAGCAACCTCGACCCGGTCATCACCCTGCTGCAGCGCTCGGGCGACCTGAAAATTGTGTCGGACACCCGTAACGTGGTCGAATCTGACAAGGTGTTTGGCGGCCCCATGCCCGCTGGCTGCCTGTATGCGCCACAAGCTTTTATTGACAAAAACCCCAACACCACGCAAGCCCTGACCAACGCCATGGTGCGCGCCAACAAATGGATCCAGAAGGCCGGCGCGGCAGAGATCATCAAGGCTGTGCCCGAAGGCTTTTTGCTGGGTGACCGCGCGGTCTACATTGACGCCTTCCTGGCCGCCAAAGGTGCCTTGTCACCAGACGGCATGATTCCGGAAAAAGGTGCCCAGACGGCGTTCAAAGCACTGGCCAGTGTGGACGACAAGATCGCCGCAGCCAAGCTGGATTTGATGGCGGTCTACACCAACGACTTCGTCAAAAAGGCCAACGCCAAATACCCCAAGGGTTGACATGACAGCAGCCCTCACGCTGCAGGACGTGGCCTGCACCTTTGTCAGCAAGGACAAGCCCGGCCAGCGTTACACGGCAGTGCAAGATGTCAACCTGACGGTGGCCGCCGGCGAGTTTGTCAGCGTGGTTGGGCCCACGGGCTGCGGCAAAAGCACGCTGTTGAATGTGGGCGCCGGGCTGCTGAGTCCGAGCGTGGGCACGGTGCAGGTCTTTGGCCAGCCGCTGACGGGCATCAACCGGCGTGCCGGTTACATGTTTCAGGCCGACAGCCTGATGCCCTGGCGCACGGCGCTGGAAAACGTGTCGGCCGGTTTGCAGTTTCACGGCGTGGCCGAGGCGCAAGCGGCAGCCCAGGCCAACGACTGGCTGCGACGCGTCGGTCTGGGTGGTTTTGGCGACCGTTACCCGCACCAGATGAGCGGCGGCATGCGCAAGCGCGTGAGCCTGGCGCAAACGCTGGTGCTTGACCCCGACATTATTTTGATGGACGAGCCATTTTCAGCCTTGGACATCCAGACCCGCCAATTGATGGAAAACGAGTTGCTCGACATCTGGCAGGCCAAGAAAAAGGCGGTGCTGTTCATCACCCATGACCTCGACGAAGCCATCGCCCTGAGCGACCGCGTGGTGGTGATGAGCGCCGGGCCGGGCAGCCATCCGATGGGTGATTTCCGCATTGACATCGAACGCCCGCGTGACGTGGCCGAGATCAAGACCACGCCACGTTTTCTGGAGTTGCACGCAGCCATTTGGGCGGTGCTGCGTGAGGAAGTGCTCAAGGGTTACCAACAACAACTGAAAGCGGCATGACTTCATGAAGTGTCTAGCGCAGTGGCTGGCTTTGGCGGCTGACGATTTCTGGTACCCCAGTACGAGGAAGCCGTCAAAGACTGCCGCTGTGCGGGTGTCGCAAAAAAATAGGCATTTATGTGGAAACTGATCAAACCCAAAAACGGTAATTTATGGCTCTGGCAGCTGAGCCTGCTGGTGGCCCTGTTTGTCTTTTGGCATGTGATGACCGTGCCGGGCTTGATCCCGCCGATGATGTTTGACAACGACAGCCAGGCCGCTTTTTTCTTTGGCGAGCCGCTGAAGATGTTCGAACGCATCTGGGCATGGTTTGTGACAGATGCTGACATTTACCAACACCTGGGCGTGACGCTGGCCGAAACCCTGATGGCTTTCGCCGTGGGCGCCGGGCTGGGGCTGGGCGGTGGCCTGTGGCTGGCGCTGGCACCCATGGCATCGGCCATTCTTGAGCCTTACATCAAGGCCATGAACGCCATGCCGCGCATCATTTTGGCGCCCATTTTCTCCGTCTGGTTTGGCCTGGGCATGGGCTCCAAGGTGGCACTGGGCGTCACGCTGGTGTTTTTCATTGTGTTTTTCAACGTTTATCAGGGCGTGAAAGAGGTGAGCCCGGTGGTGCTGGCCAATGCCCGCATGCTGGGTGCCGATGCGCGCCAATTGCTGCGCCATGTGTACCTGCCCAGCGCCACCAGCTGGGTGTTCAGCTCATTGCACACCAGCGTCGGGCTGGCTTTTGTCGGCGCGGTGGTGGGGGAGTATTTGGGTTCCAGCCAGGGCGTGGGTTATTTGATTTTGCAGGCCGAAGGCAGCTTTGACATCAACACCGTGATGGCCGGCATTGTGGTGCTGACCGTCTTTGCGCTGCTACTTGACAGCTTGGTGGGGATGCTTGAGAAACGCCTGATGAAGTGGCAACCACGCTCTGGCGAGACAGAAAAACTGTAGCGGGACGGCGCTTCACTGGGTTGTCAGCATTGCAGGGCCAATTTCCTGAAACGGGCCCAGGGGGTTGGTTCTGACCTCAACCTCATTGATGGCGGGCTGCCCACCCCATGAGCGGTACACCACGAGGTCATCCACAAATAAAATCAGCGCGTCCAGCCGCCAGCCGGTGGTCTCGGTGCGGCGCTTGAAGTTGGTGAAATCGGTCCAGAAATTGCCAGTGCGTACCCGGGACATTCTGGACTCGGTGACCTCCATGCCGCGGCAGGCATCGCGCGCCTCCAGACACTTCAAGATGCCGGGGTCCAGGTCTTCGCGCTTGAGCAAACTGGTGGGCACAAACAGCCGCACCACGTCGGCATGTGTCAACAACTTGATGTTGGGGTGCGACTTGAGATTGAAGCCATTGTTTTCAAGCGATTGCCGGTCGCTTTTCATTGGCTGCAGCTTCTCTACGGCAGCGCGCGCTTCGTCAAAACTCTGGAAGTTAGACGCATCGGTAGACGCTTTGGGCAGCATGGATGAACAGGCGCTGGTCAGCAGCACCAGTGCCATCGCACCAAACAGCTTTTTCATGACATCAATCCCCTTGGGTGAACCACTTTTGCGCTAGCTTGCGTCTTGGCGTCGCACGGGTCGTTGATAGATGTCAAGAAGAGGCCAATTTATCCAAAGCAGACGGGGCTAGGCCTCAGGCCGTGGCGGCAGCTGCAATCACTTGCGCCACAGCTGCGGTAAGCTTTTTGGCGTACGGCACATGCAGAAACTCGTTCGGACCATGCGCGTTGCTTTTGGGCCCAAGCACACCGCAAACCATCATTTGCGCCCTGGGAAACCCGGTGCTCAACATGTTCATCAACGGAATGGTGCCGCCTTGGCCAATGTAGCCGCAGGGTGCGCCAAAGTAGTCTTTGGAGGCCTGGTTTAGCGCCTGCTCAAACCACGGTGCGGTGTTGGGCGCGTTCCAGCCGGTGGCCCCTGCGCCGCCTTCAAACGTCACCTTCGCCTGGTAGGGGGCGTTGTCTTCGAGCAGGGTTTTGAGTTCGGCCACAGCGCTGGCCGCGTCAATCAGCGGGGGCAGGCGCAGGCTGAGTTTGAAGGCGGTGTATGGGCGCAGCACGTTGCCGGCGTTTTTGAGTTCTGGCAGACCTTCGGCACCGGTCACGCTCAAGGTGGGTGTCCAGGTGCGCGCCAGCAAAGCTTGCAGCGGGTCTTGCGTGGTGGGCAACATGCTCTGGCTGCTGCTGCCACCGCAATCGGCGTGGGCCCAGGGAAAGCGTTTGTAAAGTTCTTCGCCCAGAATGGCTGCGGTGGCTTTGGCTTGGGCCAATCGGTCGGCCGGCACCTCGCAGTGAAAACTGGCGGGCAACAGTCGGCCGCTGGCGCTGTCTTCCAGGCGATCCAGCAGGTGGCGCAGGATGCGAAAGCTTGATGGCACCAAGCCGCTGGCGTCACCCGAGTGCACGCCCTCGGTCAGCACCTCGACCCTGAGCGTGCCGCTGGCCATGCCGCGCAGGCTGCTGGTAAGCCAGAGTTGGTCGTAATTGCCGGCGCCCGAGTCCAGGCAAATCACCAGGCCCACGTCGCCCAGGCGCTTTCGCAACAGGTCGATGTAGGGCATCAGGTCGTAGGAGCCGCTTTCTTCGCAGGTTTCCACCAGGCCCACGATGCGCGGGTGCGCCGCGCCCTGAGTTTTGAGGGCCTGAATGGCGGTGATGGCGGCGTAGATGGCGTAGCCATCGTCGGCACCGCCACGGCCATACAGCTTGCCGTCTTCATATTTGGGCGTCCACGGGCCAAGGTCAGCGCGCCAGCCGGTGAATTCGGGTTGCTTGTCCAGATGCCCGTACATCAGCACGGTTTGGTCAGACACCGCCTGGTTGGTGTTGCCGGTTGACGCGGCCACCTCAAAGAAAAGCACCGGCGTGCGCCCGGGCAGGCGAACGATTTCCTGTGTCAAGCCAGGAACCTTTTGCGCCTGCACCCACTCAAAAGCGTTCTGCACCACCGTGTCAATCAGGCCATGCGTGGCCCAATCGGCATCAAACATGGGCGACTTGGCCGGGACGGCGATATAGCCAGAGAGTTGCTTGACCAGGTCATCGTCCCAGGCCTGGCTGACTTGAGTGAGGGCTTGGGCGGTGTTCAAAAGTGAGGCGGGTAGACGTGCATTCATCAAAACTCCTGACATGGTTCATGGGCGATGACCATGATCATGCCATGTCCCCAAAACAGTGTCGGCGCCAAAATAATGACCGCCGACGTTAAAAAATTCTCAGGGCCCGGTGCAACGCAGCCGCAAATGGCGTACAACGCCAGCTGCAAAGCCAAAATTTGGCCCCGGTCCACGTTTTCCAGAAAGGACAACCATGGCAGACCATTGCACAGCCCACGCCCCTGAAGTCTTGTTTCGCATGAGCCAGATTGAACTCAATGCGGTTCAGGAGGGCGTGCTGATCACCGATGCCAACGGGATCATTCTTGCCCTGAACGACGCCTTCATCAGCCTGTCAGGCTTTAGCAAGGCCGAGACTTTGGGGCGAACTTGCCGCTTTTTTCAGGGCCCGGGGACTGATCAGCAGACGCTCAACGAGATGCGGCAGGCGCAAAAAAATGGCACGATCTTCTCTGGCGAAGTCCTGAACTACCGAAAAGATTACTCCGCCTTTTGGAACGAGTTGACCATTTTTCCCTGGCGTAACCACCGGCGTGAGGTGACGCATTTTGTGGGTCTGATCAAAGACATCACCGAACGCAAACTGGGCCAGGCGAGCCCGCAGGAGCCGGCCGAGGTGCTGCCTTAGATGCTATATTTAATATAGCTTCTTACGCACGAATTTAAAGGGCTAGAGGCCAAAAACATCTAAAAACTTGGCGCATACGACTGGCGCCAGCCAAGCCCGCTTGAGGTGCCACCCGCTTGCGCACCACGCTGCGGCCGGTACTCACACCCGACCCAGCCGCTGTAACCCAGCTCGTCGATCACATCAAACAGATACGGGTAGTTCAATTCGCCCACATCGGGCTCCTGGCGCTCGGGCACGCCAGCAATTTGAATGTGGCCAATGCGCCCGGTGGGCAGGTAGCGGCGCAGCTTGCTGGCCAGGTCGCCCTCTTGAATCTGGCAATGGTAGAGGTCCATCTGCACCTGCAGGTTGGGCGCACCCACCGCGTCAAGAATCTCGTGCGCATGGTCTTGCCGGTTCAGGAAGTAACCGGGCATGTCACGCAGGTTGATGGGCTCAATCAGCAGCGTCACGGCCTGCGCTGCGGCTTGCGCACAGGCCCAGGCCAGGTTGCCAGCCACCACGTCCAGCAGCGATTCACGCGCCACGCTTGCCGGCACCAAACCTGACATGACGTGAATGCGCGGGCACTGCAGCGCGCCAGCGTAGTCCAGCGCCAGTCTGACACTGTGGCGGAATTCGGCCTGCCGATGGGCCAGACACAGCAAGCCGCGCTCACCCGCGTCCCACGCTGCCGCTGCAGATGCCAAATCAGCACCGGCCGGGGGCGCATTCATCAGCACCTGCTGCAAGCCATTGGCCTGCAGGCAGGCTGCCAGTTCTTGCGGGGCCCAGGCGTAGGGGAACAAATATTCCACCGCCGTGAAGCCGTCACACGCAGCGGCTTCAAAGCGCGCCAAAAACGGCAGCTCGGGGTACAAAAAGCTCAGGTTGGCAGCAAAACGGGGCATGGGTCTGGCAAAAGCAGTGGTTCAGGACTTAAAGTGTCGCACAAGCAGTGGCGGGCGATGGGGGTGTATTTTTGTATAGAAATCACCTTCTAGCCCTTTATTTACATGCGTAAGCAGCTATTAGTAACATAGCATTTTTACATAGGACATCACATGACTCAACCCATCGACACCCTCAACACCCGCTTTGGCTTGGCTGGGCTGCTGCATTTTGTCGACAGCGGCGCGGGCTTGCCCGTGGCTGAAATCCACACACCTCACGCCAGCGCCCGCGTGGCACTGCAGGGCGCGCAGGTGCTGGCATTTCAGCCAGCCGGGCAACAACCGGTGCTCTGGGTGTCCAAAGCTGCGGTGTACGAGCCGGGCAAAGGCGTGCGTGGCGGCGTGCCGGTGTGCTGGCCGTGGTTTGGCGCCCGTGACGGGCTGCCGGCCCACGGCTTTGTGCGCACCCGCCTATGGGAGATGCGTGAAGCCACGCAGGATGCGGCCGGGCAAGTGGTGCTGCGCCTGGGAACAACTGATGACGCCAGCACCCGCACACTGTGGGACTTTGCCTTTGATCTGGAGCTGGTGGTCACCGTGGGCCAAACCCTGACCGTGGCCTTGGTCACCAAAAACACAGGCACAGCAGCTTTCACGATCACCGATGCCTTGCACAGCTACTTTTGCGTAAGCGACATTGCACAAGCCATGGTGCAGGGGCTGGACGGTTGCGCATACCTGGACAAGGTGCAAAACTTTGCCAAGGCCAAGCAAACCGGTGCCGTTGCGTTCACGGGCGAAACAGATCGTATTTACTTTGACACCACAGCCGACTGCCTGATTGACGACAAGGCCTGGAGCCGCAGTATTTGCGTGGCCAAGCAGGGCAGCAGCTCGACCGTGGTGTGGAACCCAGGAAGCGAGCGTGCAAAAACCTTTGCCGACATGGCAGCCGCTGAATTCAAGGACATGCTGTGCGTGGAAACCTGCAACGCCGGGCCGGATCAGGTCACGCTGGCACCGGGGCAGCAACACACCCTGACGGCAGCCATCAGCGTGGCTTGAGCGTCACACCCGCTCAAACGCCCCAATGTCTGGCTGGGCCCCGCGGGCCTGGTTGGCGTAGTCCACCAAAGCGGCCTGCGCCAGCAGTGCGGTGTTGATGGCGGGGCTGTTTGCAGCCAGCCTGAAGGTGTCCGCTTGACCGGCAACCAGGGGCAAAACAAAGCCGGGGTCCTGGCGCAGCAGGTTGCTGCTGCTGACCAGGGTCAGCGACAAAGTGTTACCAGCGCCGGCGACCAGCACGGCGTTGCGCGTGGGCGCAGCCACATCAAACAGCAGGTTGCCAGCCCAGGCGGCACCGGTGTTTTGAAAATCATCGGTGACCGCCTCCAGTAAGGCATTGCTGTTGGGGCTGGTTTGTGTGTTGCACACAGCAAGGTTGTTGTACCAGTGGTTGTTGCGGCCCTGACCGCTGCTGAGCTCTGCGCGCCAGGTGGCGGGGTTTGACAGGTCGGTGTTGTTGAATGCCACCGTGTTGTGCCGCACCGTGACGTTGTCGCTTTCATACGCCGCAATGCCGTCGCCGCCGTTGAAGGCCACGATGTTGTTTTCGACCAGCGTGCTGCCGCTGTAATTGCCTGAGGTAGCGCCGCCTTGACTGTTGTGAAAATCGTCAAGGATGATGCCGTTGCCCTCGCTGTGCGCGGCCACAACCGCGGCCGACTCGACGTTTGAGTGCACCAGATTGCGTCGTATGACGATGTGAAAGCCCGCTGCCGCATCAAACGCGCGGGCCTGGTAAATCGAAATGCCGCTGGTTTGGTGCACATTGGTGCTGGCGTTGCGAAACACCGCATTGGTCTCAACCAGGTAATAGTCACCCGCCTCCAGGCTGATGCCGCTGCCACCACAATCATGGCAGGTGTTGCCCACCAGCTGAATATGGTGGCTGTTGTTGCTTTCAATGCCGTGGCCCAGGTGGGCCTGCACATCCAGACCTTGCACCCGAATCCAGCCCACATTGGCCATGGCCAGCGCCGAATAACTGCCCAGTGGCCCCACCAACTTGGCCATGCCAGGGTTGGCTGCGCGCAGGGTGATGTAGCGGCCCGGCGCGCCAGACTGCGTCAACCAGACGTCTTCGGCATAGGTGCCATCGGCCAGCACAATGGTGTCGCCAGCGGCCACCACGGTCACCGCGTGGCTCACGGTGGCAAAGGGCGCAGCCAATGAGCCAGCGGCATTGTTATTGCCCGCGGGTGACACGTAAAAAATGCGGCCACTGGTGTCGGCCACGTAGTCTTGCGGCCATTCTGCCGCCGGGGTGGTGGGCGCGATCGGTTGGCTGGCGATGGGCGCTGGTGCCAAGGGCAGCAGATTCGCAGCGGCCGCGTCGCTGCCCTTGCCACCACCGCCGCAAGCGGCCAGGTTTGCCGATGCAGCCAGAGAGGTGTATAAAAAAAGTCGGCGGTCCATGTGGCTGATGCGTTGGGCTGGCTGGCGCTTTAGCCTTTGAGCGTGGGGTAGTCGGTGTACCCCTTGGCGCCGCCACCGTAATACGTGTTGCGGTCGCCTTCATTGAGCGGCTTGCCTTTGCGCAGGCGCTCCACCAAGTCCGGGTTGGCAATGAACGGGCGACCAAACGCCACCAGATCGGCACCACCCACGACGGCTTCCTGCGCCAGCGCCTTGTCCAGACCGTTGTTGATCATCCAGGCGCCTTTGCCAGCCGCAGCACGGTAAGCGCGGCGCAGGCCGGTGTAGTCAAACGGGCGGTCTGGCAACACACGCGGGCCACCGGTGGCGCCTTCGATAACGTGCACATAAGCCAGATTGAACGGCGCCAGCTCGCGCACCACGTAGTCAAACAAGGGTTGCGGGTCTGGGTCAAACGCATCATTGGCCGGGGTCACTGGGGACAGGCGAATGCCGACTTTGCCAGCACCCACGGCATCGGTCACGGCGCGCACCACTTCCAGCAGCAAGCGGGCACGGTTTTCGACGCTGCCACCAAAGTCGTCACGGCGTTGGTTAGAGCCGACCTTGAGGAATTGGTCCAACAAGTAACCATTGGCGGCATGAATCTCCACCCCGTCAAAACCAGCGGTGTGCACCGCATTGCGCGCAGCGGCCACATAGGCATGCACGATGTCGGGCAACTCGTAGGCTTGCAAAGCACGCGGCTCAGAGGTGTCGACAAAGCTCGGCACACCGTCCTTGATCAACACGGTTTTGGTTTTGGCCGTGATGGCCGAGGGCGCCACAGGCGCTGCCCCATGCGGCTGCAAGCTGGTGTGCGAGACCCGGCCCACATGCCAAAGCTGGCAAACGATTTTCCCGCCAGCCTTGTGCACCGCCTGGGTCACCGGCTTCCAGGCCTCTACTTGTTCCTCGGCGTACAAGCCGGGCACGTCTGAATAGCCTTGGCCTTGCTGGCTGATGGCCGTCGCCTCGCTGATGATCAGGCCGGCGCTAGCGCGCTGGCTGTAATACAGGGCCATGAGCGGCGTCGGGACGGCATCAGGCGCGCGGTTGCGCGTCAGCGGGGCCATGACGACGCGGTTGGCAAGGGAGAGGTCGCCCACTTGCAGGGGGTCAAACAGGGTGGCGGTACGGTAATGCATGGCTTGTCTCATGTAGGTATCTGAACGGTTCGCATTAGTTTAAGGTCTGTGCGACAGCGCTGCCGCGTTAATGCGGGTGCTGAGTCCGGCTCAATCCGTGAGACTCACCCCTAGGACAGCCAGCTTTTTTGCATACGAATCCCTGCGTTTAGCTGCTTTTGCAGCAGTTTCGACGGCCGTCTGAATGGCCTTGGGCCCTTTCTTTTGAGCAGCTTTGATCAATCCGAATTTGTGAGCGGCATCTACCTCCGCCCTCCTGAAAGTTGCGATGAGTTCGGAATTGGCAAGGGATTGATTCACAAGGACCTCATTTTTAAAAGGGCTATTTTCTGCGTCTTTTCCAGTTGATAGCTGGTCAAGGCGAGCCGACACCAAATGGTTCCAAGTGTCTGGTTTGAATCGCGTAGATCGGCAACTCCTGGCTGCCTACTAAAACCTGTCTTCTTCAGCCGGAATCACCGGGACAGTTGGTACACCGAGGTACCCGCCAGCAAATTAGGTAACCAGCGCACCACTTCGCCGTCCTGCAGGCCAAAGCTGTCCTGCACCTTGAGGCCGCTGCTTTGCGCCAGCACACCCAGGTCGGCATGGGTGCCAACACGGATGTTGGGCGTGTCAAACCATTGGTAGGGCAGGCGCTTGGTCACCGGCATGCGGCCCTTGAGCACGCTCAGGCGGTTTGGCCAGTGGGCAAAGTTAGGGAAGGCGACGATGCCTAGGCGCCCCACGCGCACGGTTTCAATCAGCATCACCTCGGCGTTGCGCAGGTGTTGCAGGGTGTCAATTTGCAGCACCACGTCAAACGAAGCGTCCTCGAACATGCTCAGACCTTCGTCCAGGTTGAGCTGAATGACGTTGACACCGCGCTTGACGCAGGCTAGCACATTGGCGTCGTCAATCTCCACGCCATAACCGGTGCAACCGCGCGTGGCTTTCAGGTGCGCCAGCATGGCGCCGTCGCCACAGCCCAGGTCCAACACCCGCGAGCCCTCTGGGACCAGTTGCGCCAGGGCGTTCATCAGGTGCGGGTCGCTCATGCTTGCACCTCAATGCTTTCAAAATAAGAGCGCACTACGCTTATATAACGGGGATCATCAAGCAAAAAGGCATCATGCCCATGAGGCGCGTCGATTTCGGCATAACTGACATCGCGTTTGTTGTCCAGCAGCGCCTTGACGATTTCACGGCTGCGCTTGGGGGCAAATCGCCAGTCGGTGGTGAAGCTGACCAGCAAAAACTTGGCGCTGGCCCGAGCCAGTGCCAGGCTCAGGTTGCCGTTGTAACGGCGGGCTGGGTCAAAATAATCAAGGGCGCGGGTGATCAGCAGGTAGGTGTTGGCGTCAAAGTATTCGGCAAATTTGTCACCCTGGTAACGCAGGTAACTTTCGATCTGGAACTCGGCCTCCAGCGTGCTGAATTTGTAGGGCACAGCAGATGTGGCGCGCACATCCCCGGGCGGCAGCGCCGCAAGCGAAGCAACAAGCGCAGGGGCAATCTGGTCGCGGCCAAATTTTTCGTTCATCACGTCATCACTCAGGTAGGTGATGTGGCCAATCATTCGGGCAATGCGCAGCCCGCGTTTGGGCACGGTGCCGTGGTCGTAAAAATGGCCGCCATGAAACTCGGGATCGGTGGTGATGGCGCGGCGGGCAACTTCGTTGAAGGCGATGTTTTCTGCCGTCAGGTTGGGCGCGCTGGCAATCACCAGCGCATGGCGCACACGGCCTGGGTACTGCAGCGTCCAGCTCAGGGCCTGCATGCCGCCCAAACTGCCACCCATCACGGCGGCCAGGGTTTGAATGCCCAACGCGTCAAGCAAACGGGCTTGGGCATCGACCCAGTCTTCCACCGTGACCACCGGAAAACCTGCGCCGTAAACGCGGCCGGTGTCGGGGTTGGTGTGCATTGGGCCAGTTGAGCCAAAACACGAGCCCAGGTTGTTGACACCAATGACAAAGAATTTGTTCGTATCAAGCGGCTTGCCGGGGCCAATCATGTTGTCCCACCAGCCTTCGCTCTTGTCCTGCCCCGCGTACACGCCCGCCACATGGTGCGAGGCGTTCAAGGCGTGACAAACCAGAACCGCGTTGGACCTGGCGGCGTTGAGCGTGCCGTAGGTCTCAAAGCTCAGGTGGTAGTCGCGCAGTGATGCGCCGCTTTGCAAAGGCAAGGCAGCAGCAAATTGCATGGACTGTGGCGTAGCGATCATCAAGATGTCAATCAGTTGGGGACAGAACTGGGGCGCTTCGCGTCACTGCGGTCTGTTCCACTAAGTTTCATGTGTGACGCTAAAGGCAAAACCGGGTGGGCAGGCATCTTTAGCGGTACTTGTTATGCGCCCGCAATTCTGGCAAATCGGCGCTTTGCCAGTATATCAACGCGGCGTGATCAGGGAATGAACACGCAAGGGTGCTGCTCAAGCCGCAATGCCACTTCGGCGCGCGTTGGCGGCACACAGCCGCGGCGCATCACACACAGGCTGGCACTGGCAATGGCGCTGCCGAGCAAGTGCTTGGCCACGTCGGCAGCCACCGCTGCGCTGCCCCAATCCGTGGACAGTTTGTGCCCCAGCATCGCAGCCACCAACCCGGCCAGAAAACAGTCGCCTGCACCCACCGTGTCAACCACCGATACGGGGGCTTGTTCTTGCGCCTGAAACACCTGGCCATGGCGGGTCAGCAAAGCCGCGCCTTCAGCACCCAAGGTGAGCGCCATCACGCTGGCGCGACTGCTGTGCAGCAGATGCTGCGCCTGCGCCAAGGCGTTCGCACCCGGGAGGTTCAGGCAGGCCAGATCTTCGTCACTGGCCTTGATCACGTCGGCGTACTGCAACGCCGTGAGCACGTGGCGACGGTACTGCTCCAGATTGGGCATGACAGAAGGGCGCAGGTTGGCATCAATCACCACGGTGCGGCCGGCTTGGCGCTGCGCAGCCAGCCAGGGCAGATAGGTGTCTGCATCGTCCGGTGACAACGCCAGGGCACCAGTACAAACCAGCGTCAAGTCCTCAAGGTCGTGGCAGGCCTGGGTCAAGGCGGTGGCCGTGGTGGCCCGGTCTGCCACGCCTTCACGGTAAAACGCGTAATCAGGGTGGCCTTGTTCATTGACATTCACCACCGCCAACGAAGTGACCTGAACCACTGGCTCGGGCACGGCCAGATGCACACCGTCATCAACCAGACCCTGCGCCAAACGCTGGCCAAACCGGTCGCGCGACAGGGGGTTGAGGTACAGCGTACCGACCTCTTGACGGGCCAGCGCCCGGGTCAGGTTGTAGACCGCACCGCCCAGACACGGCTCAAACCGGCCATCGGCATGGGCAATGAAATCGATCAAGGCTTCGCCTGCGGTGGCGACTTGGACAGAAGAATTTATTTGCATGGTATTAGGGTTTTCCATAACTAAAACAACTTGATTTAGTAACTATTCTGCCACTATAGTTCAGCCACGCTAGACAAACAAGCGTAATTACCCGCAGGCCAGCCTGAAGCAACCTGCACCAGAGCCAACCGATCGTCCCGCAAGGACACAGACCAAAGAGGAACACAACCATGAAGTTTTCGACCACCCTGCTGTTGAGCACCCTGACCCTGGCCACCACCGCCGCGTTTGCCGCCAACGAGCCCATCATTGGCCTGATCACCAAGACTGAGACCAACCCATTCTTCGTCAAGATGAAGGAAGGCGCACAGGCCGAAGCCAAGAAAGCCGGTGCCAAGCTGCTCAGCGCTGCGGGCAAGAAAGACGGCGACACCGCCAGCCAGATCACAGCCCTGGAAAACATGGCCGCCGCTGGTGCCAAGACAATTTTGATCACCTCCACAGGCGACGCCATCATCCCGACCGTGAAAAAGGTGCAGGCCAAGGGTGTGCAAGTGATTGCGCTGGACAGCCCGTTTGACGGCGCTGATGCCCTGTTTGCCACTGACAACTACAAGGCCGGCGTGCTGATTGGCCAATATGCCAAGGCGGCGTTGGGCAACAAACCTGCCAAGATTGCGATGCTCGACTTGTTCCCCGGCCACCCGGTGGGCGCACAACGCCACAACGGCTTCATGACCGGTTTTGGCTTGAAAGCCAATGACGCCAAATCCAACGAACTGTCTTCCACGCCTGAGACCGTGTGTGCTGGCGACACTGACGGCAACCAGGCCAAAGGCCAGACCGCCATGGAAAACTGCCTGCAAAAGAACCCTGACATCAACGTGGTTTACACCATCAACGAACCAGCCGCTGCAGGTGCCTACAACGCCTTGAAGAAGGCCGGCAAAGAAAAAGGCGTGATCATTGTGTCGGTGGACGGTGGTTGCCAAGGCATCAAGGACACCGCTGCCGGCATCATCACCGCAACGTCGCAGCAATACCCGCTGAAGATGGCGTCGATGGGCGTGGCGGCAGGCGTGGAATACGCAAAGACTGGCAAGAAAGTCTCTGGCTACACCGACACCGGCGTGACCCTGATTGCTGGCAAACCAGTGGCCGGCGTGGACAGCAAGGACACCAAGGTTGGCATGGACCTGTGCTGGGGCACCAAGTAATTTTCTAAGTAGGCGTCATTGCGAGGCGCGACAGCGAAGCGGCCATCCATGCCCGCCTGGATTGCCGCGCTGCCCTCGCAATGGCTACATCGTTCATTTTTCACACGGAGTCTGTGATGTCCACGACAACCAAACGCCCCATTCCCTGGGGAGCCCTTGGCCCCTGGCTTGCCCTGGCGGTGACCTGCCTGTTTTTTACCACCCAGTCTGACCGATTTTTGAGCGGCGAAAACCTCTCGTTGGTGCTGCAACAGGTGATGGTGGTGGGCGTGTTGGCCATTGGCCAGTCGCTGATCATTTTGACCGCCGGCATTGACTTGTCGTGCGGCATGGTGATGGCCTTGGGCGGCGTGGTGATGACCAAATTTGCCGCCAATTACGGCATGGACCCGTATGCGGCCATCATGTGCGGGCTGGCCGTGACCACCGGTTTTGGCCTGATCAACGGCCTGCTGGTGACACGCATCAAGCTGCCGCCATTTATTGTCACTTTGGGCACGCTGAACATTGCCTTTGCCATCACCCAAATCTATTCAGAGTCACAAACCATCACCAACCTGCCCAGTGTCATGACGGCGTTGGGCGAGACCTTCAACCTGGGCAGCACCGAAGTCAGCCTGGGCACCGTGACCATGCTGTTTTTGTATGCGCTGGCCTGGTTTGTGCTGCGCGAAACCGCCCCTGGCCGCCATCTGTACGCGGTGGGCAACAACCCGGAAGCGGCGCGCCTGACCGGCATCAATGTGGACCGCGTGCTGATCACGGTCTATGCCTTGGCCGGCCTGTTTTACGGTATTGCCGCGATGCTGTCGGTGGCGCGCACCGGCGTCGGTGACCCGAACGCCGGGCAGACCGAAAACCTGGACGCCATCACCGCCGTGGTGTTGGGCGGCACCAGCCTGTTTGGCGGGCGCGGCATCATTTTGGGCTCGCTGGTCGGTGCGGTCATCGTCGGCGTGTTCCGCAACGGCCTGACCCTGATGGGTGTGGCCTCGGTCTACCAAACATTGATCACCGGCATCTTGGTGATTCTGGCGGTAGCGGCTGACCAAATGTCTCGCAAAGGAGCGCGCTAATGAGCACCACCACACAACCCTTGGTCATGCAGGCCAAAGGCATCGTCAAACGCTACGGTCAGGTCACCGCACTTGATGGCACCGACTTTGAGCTGCGCGCCGGCGAAATCATGGCCATCATTGGCGACAACGGCGCCGGCAAGTCATCCCTGATCAAAGCCCTGTCTGGCGCCACCGTGCCCGATGAAGGCGAACTGCTGCTCGACGGCAAACCGGTGCGGTTCAAGTCCCCCATTGATGCCCGCAAAGCCGGCATCGAGACGGTGTACCAGGACTTGGCCGTGGCACCCGCCATGAGCATTGCCGAGAACCTGTTCTTGGGCCGCGAGTTGATCAAACCCGGCATGCTGGGCCAACTGCTGCGCCTGCTGGACAAGAAAGAAATGCTGGCGCAAGCCATTGCCCGGATGCAGGAGCTCAAGGTCGGCATCCGCTCCATGACACAAGCGGTGGAAACCCTGTCGGGTGGCCAACGTCAATGCGTGGCAGTAGCCCGTGCGGCGGCTTTTGCCCAGCACGTCGTCATCATGGACGAGCCCACTGCGGCGCTGGGCGTGAAAGAAGGCAACATGGTGCTGGAACTGATTCGCCGCGTTCGCGACAAGGGCCTGCCGGTGATTCTGATCAGCCACAACATGCCGCACGTGTTTGAGGTGGCCGACCGCATCCACATCCAGCGCCTGGGCAAACGCGCCGCCGTGGTCAACCCCAAAACCATCAGCATGAGCGACACCGTGGCGGTGATGACCGGCGCCAAGACGGTGGATGAATTGCCTGCCAATGCCCACGCCTAAAAGTTAAACATGCTCAAAGGAATCTCCCCCCTGCTCACGCCCGAGTTGCTCAAAATCATGATGGAAATGGGCCACGACGATGCGCTGGTGCTGGCAGACGCCAACTTCACCGCCATGAGCATCGCTGCCGGCAAACCGGTGATCCGGCTACCGGGTGCGTCGATGCTGCAAGCGGTGCAGGCCATCAGCGCGCTGCTGCCGCTGGCCGCCGACGTGCCACACCCGGTGGGCTTCATGGCCGTGAGCGGTGAACCCGCCAGTTACCGCTCTGCCCTGCAACGTGACGTCATCACCCTGATTCAGCCGGAAATGCTGCCCAGCCAAAGCGCAGAGCCCGTAGAGCGCTATGCTTTTTATGATCGCGCGCGCGCCGCCTACGCCATTGTGCTGACCGGCGAAAAGCAACCCTTTGGCAACTTCATCCTTCGCAAAGGCGTCATCGGCGAAAATCTGCGCCCATGACACCTCCGCGCCACCCCACTGCCGTTGAACCCCCTGCCGTGCTGCGACCGCGCGGCTCCAACCACGTTGGCATGCGCCAGTTCAACGAACGTGTGGTGCTGCAGGCCATTCGCCTCAATGGCAGCTTGCCCAAGGCCGATCTGGCGCGGGTCACGGGCCTGACGGCGCAAACCATTGGCCTGATCACGACCCGGCTGGAAGACGATGGCTTGGTCCTCAAACAAGCCCGCGTGCGCGGCCGCATCGGCCAGCCGTCGGTGCCGATCTCGCTCAACCCGAATGGCGCGTTTTCGATCGGCATCAAGATTGGCCGGCGCAGTGCCGACTGGCTGCTGGTGGATTTTGCCGGCCAGGTGCGCCAACGCGAGAACCTGGACTACGCTTTTCCAGACGCTGCCACGCTGCTGCCTGCCATCGCCAGCCGCCTGAACGCCATGCGCGAGCACTTGGGTGACCTGAAAGACCGGCTGGTTGGCGTGGGTGTAGCCGCACCCTTTCAAATGGGCGGCTGGCACAAGGTGCTGGGTTTGTCCGAGGCCCAGTCCGAGGCCTGGAACCAGCTTGACTTACGCGCGCAAGTGCAAGCCATGACGGATGTGCCGGTGAGTTTTGCCAAAGACACCTCAGCCGCATGCGTGGCCGAACTGGTTCAAGGGCGCGGGCGCGACCTGAAAAGCTTTTTGTACCTGTTTGTCGACACCTTTGTGGGTGGCGGGCTGGTCATCAACTCACACTTGCACACGGGCCTGCATGGCAACGCTGGCGCGGTGGCGTCGCTTCCGTCCAGCCTGGCGCAGGGCGACACACCGCCCACCCAACTGCTGCACCACGCCTCGCTTTGGGAGCTGGAGCAACGTCTGATCGCCAAAGGACTTGACCCGCATGGTGCTTACGACGAACGCGCCCTTACGCCCGCCTATGCGCCCGAAACCCAGGCCTGGCTCAAGCAGGCGGCCAACGCGCTGGCGCACGCCGTGGTCAGTGGCACCGCGTTTCTGGACATTGATGCCGTGGTCATTGACGGCTCGTTTTCCCGCGCGCTACTCGCCCAGCTGATCAGTGACACCGGGCAAGCCCTGCAACGTTACAACTGGGAAGGCCTGTGGCCAGCCAACGTGATTGCCGGCAACGTGGGCCCGGATGCCGGGGCGCTAGGCGGCGCGCTGATGCCGCTGCACGCCAACTTTGCACCCGACCAAGATTTGTTTTTGAAGGTTGGGGCTTAATTTATTAAGGTTTTTAGACCTCTAGCCCTTATATATCAAGCGCAAGCAGCTATTTAATATATAGCATTCATTAAAATTCTGCCAACAGCGCCCACACGCCCAGCCCCATGAAAATCAACGCTGACACGATGTGCACCACGCGCAGCGGCACCAACCGGGTCATGCGCTCACCGAGCCAGACCACCGGTGCGTTGGCCAGCATCATGCCCACCGTGGTGCCGGCTATGACCCAGTAAAAAGCCTGGTACTTGGCGGCCAGCATGACGGTGGCGATTTGTGTCTTGTCGCCCATTTCGGCCAGAAAGAACGCCACCACCGTGGTCCAGAAAATTCCGAAACGCGGCGCACTGGGGTCACCATCGTCATCCATCTTGTCGGGGATCAGCATCCACACCGCCATGGCAATGAAAGACACGCCCAGCACCCAACGCAACACGTCTGGCCCCAGCACACTATTAACCCAGGCGCCGACAGCACCAGCCATGGCGTGGTTGGCGACGGTGGCGACAAAAATGCCCCACACAATTGGCCAGGGTTTGCGAAAACGTGCCGCCAGAATGAGTGCGAGAAGTTGGGTTTTATCGCCCATTTCGGCCAGGGCGACGATACCGGTTGAGATTAAAAAGGCTTCCATCCTCCGATGGTAGCCTTTACACCCATCCAGGCGCCGGCCTGAATGGGTTTAACCGCATCCTGAGCACAATCAACTATTTTTTATTGCCAGCACCCGGGCCAGGACCTGTGCTGGTGCCAGTACTTGCACCCGGGCCGGGACCCATCCCTGGACGGGGATTTGGTGGCGTTTCAGGCAACGTCATGCCCTGCGCCTTGGCGCGCTCCTGCATTTTTTTATGGTGTTCCAGACGGTAGGCTTCGCGCTCTCGCTCAGTCTTAAGGGTGCGCATTTTGGCCTGATACGCGGCGCGCTCCTGCTGTGTCATCAGTTGACTGCCATACATGGCATCGCGCAGCCGGTCTTGATCACGCAACCGGTCTGGCGTTTGATCGCCAGTTCCGTCCTTGAGTTGGTCTCGGGTTTGGTCCCGAGTTTGATCCTGTGCCAGCGCGCCCGGCGCTGCGGCCACGGCCAGCAGTGCCATTGCAGCAGCCACAGCTGCGCGGGTGATATTGGTCTTTCGCATCTTCATACGTTTCTCCTGGGTTGAACTGTTGATCAAAGGCTGAACTCACCATTCAGCCGGGTTCGACGACTTTTTGAGACCACCAGTACGCCAAGTGCCAGCAGCACCAGCGCCACGCTGGACGGCTCTGGTATTTGTGTCAGATAAACGCCAGCCCAACCGGCCTCCGCATTCGCCATGCTGGCACTTACCGCCAGCCAGCCATTGCGGAAGGAGTCACGCTCAATGGACAGTGCCACAATTTTCATGTCTTGCGCCATAGAGTCCAATACGCCACCAGACATGGCTGACGTCAGCAGCGCAAATGGATCAAGCAGATCGCTCATGTCGAGGTAGATCCCAAAGATGCTTGGTATATCGAGAGTAGCTGGCTGGGTCGCCTTGAAGGCCACTTTGGTGCCATCGGCAGCGATGAATGCAGTGGAACGCCAACGCGGGCCTTCCTCCTCTTCTGTATCGGCAGGACCACCCTGGCCAGCATTACCCGAGAAGTTCCAGAACAGGAAATCTTCGTAAGCAGTACCAGTCTGCGCGACCAGTTGCAACTTGCCAGTCAAGGTGTCCTTTTGAAAGATACCTTGGTGCAGTGGTACCTCTTTGGTCGTTTGCCCCGTGGGGCTACCGTTGGCATCTTTGTCGCTTTGAGCCATGCAAGCCGCCTTCACCGCCGTATTGCCATCCACCGGGCAGGTCAATGTGATCTTGCGTGTCTCGGTGCCCCAAGCACCCCAGAAAGAGACATACCGGCCATCGAAAGACAGGCCTTCGCCCAAGCTGGTCAATGTATTTCCGTTACCGCTCGTGGCGCCAGCTGGCACGGCTTCACCAATACTGACCAGTGTGGTCAAACCAGCTTGCCCAACCTTGGCGCTGTAAATGCCGCCTGCGGTGGGTGCATCTTCATTGTCCAGCCCGGTGAACACGACCTTGCCCTTGGCGGCACTGGGTGGGGACGTTGAGCCAAAGAATTTCGATGGGTCATTTGGCAATGCCATGCCCCGCCAGGCGATGGCCACGGCTTGCTCCAACCCTCCTGCGCTTGTGATGTCGCGGTAGAACACGGCAGTCTGGCCCACGGTGGCCGCGTCGGTGTAGTTGGCCTTGAAGGCAATGTATTTGCCGTCAAACGCTGCGGGCGCACCAGGGAACTGGTCAAAGCGCAAACCTTCAACTCCACTTGCCGCCGCGGGTGGAATCTGGAACTGAGAGTATCCAGGCACAGCACCCAACAAGCTCGCCCCGGTGGTAAGCGTGCCGCCAGGCGTGGCGTAAATTCCCGAAGTACCAACTCGGGTGGTGACGGGCTCACCAGTTACAGGATCGATGCCTGTCTGGTACTCAAGCACTGGCCCCGACTGCCCACGCGTGGCGATCAGGTTCGAACCGCTGTCGATGCGCGCAAATGATGGGAACTCATTGAAAGTTGCGGCGAGGTTGTTCGGCTGGGGTACCGCCGATCCCTGTGTGGCAATGGCCTGTACCGGCCCAAGTGTCTTCATGTCACGCTGGAATACCCCGGAAATCCGCCCACCACCTTCGCTGCCTGTACTGCCATCGGTGCCGCCTTCGGTACCGCCCTGGGTGCGACCACGAAACACAACCAGCCCTTCGTCGTTAACCGATGCGGGGCTGTAGCTGTTGAACACTTTGGTCGAGTCCGGCTTGGTTGGATCTGGCGCCACAAAGCTGTTGTTGACGACCGTCGTCCACGCCAAAACCGGCTCCGCAGCCGCCGGAGCCGGAGAAATCCAGCCAACCCCAGCTATCGCGGCACAGACGGCAGCCGAACTTAAAGAATGCAGGCGCACAGCTCTGACCGCCATACCTTCCCTACACCGCCGCGGTGTTGCTTGTCGGTTGTTGATGCCTGATTGGGTGATGGCCGACGCGACCACAAGATCCCCCGTCAAGCACTCTTTTATTCTTAAAGAAATGCACATGATTTCCCCTTAATGGCCCTGCGCCCAGACAGGCCGAATTGATTGATTGAACGCAAATTCAGTCTAAGAAAAATCAAATTCTCCTGACATGCGAATTCGCAGCCTCTGAGTACCTTTGGTTACATTTCTCGCACGCGATCCTGACCAGGATCAAACCCATCGCACAGCCTTTTTTCTACCAACGATCAAGACAGCCCAAAAGCACACACTGGAAAGACTTTTGGCTGCACTGCCATGGATTTGTCTTTTTAATTTGGCTCAAATCTTGCTTTACTTTGGTGCGTTTTTATGAAATAGGAAAAGAACGCACCAATACAAAGCAATTCACTCAAAGAGGTTCTCATGGAAGCACTCAAACAGGGCGCAGATGCCTTGTTCATCCTTCTCGGCGGCATCATGGTGCTGGCCATGCACGCCGGTTTCGCGTTTCTGGAGCTCGGCACCGTGCGGCGGAAGAACCAGGTCAATGCGCTGGTGAAAATTTTGGTGGACTTCTCGGTGTCCACCGTGGTGTATTTTCTGGTGGGTTACGGCGTGGCCTACGGCACCCATTTCTTTGTTGGTGCGGAAGAACTGGCGGCCAAGAATGGCTACGAGCTGGTGAAGTTCTTCTTCCTGCTGACCTTTGCCGCGGCCATTCCGGCCATCATTTCCGGCGGCATTGCCGAGCGCGCACGTTTTTGGCCGCAGCTGATTGCCACAGCGGTGATCGTCGGTTTCATTTACCCATTTTTTGAAGGCATCGCCTGGAACCAGCACTTTGGTGTGCAGGCCTGGTTAAAGGGGCTGACTGGCGCCGAATTTCATGACTTTGCCGGTAGCGTGGTGGTGCATGCCGTGGGCGGATGGATTGCGCTACCCGCCGTGCTGCTGCTGGGCGCGCGGGCCAACCGCTACCGCAAAGACGGTGGCATCTCGGCGCACCCGCCCAGCAGCATTCCGTTTCTGGCGCTGGGCGCCTGGATTCTGACGGTTGGCTGGTTTGGTTTTAACGTGATGAGCGCTCAAACCCTCGACAAAATCTCGGGCCTGGTGGCGGTCAACTCCCTGATGGCCATGGTAGGTGGCACGCTGGCCGCGCTGGTGGCTGGCAAAAACGACCCTGGTTTTGTGCACAACGGCCCCCTGGCCGGCTTGGTGGCGGTATGCGCCGGCTCCGACCTGATGCACCCGCTGGGCGCACTGGTGGTTGGCGCCGTGGCGGGTGCGCTGTTTGTGACCATGTTCACCCTGACACAAAACAAATGGAAGATTGACGACGTGCTGGGCGTGTGGCCGCTACACGGACTGTGCGGCACCTGGGGCGGCATCGCTGCGGGCATTTTCGGCAGCAAAGCGATGGGCGGTTTGGGTGGGGTGAGCTTGGGTGCGCAGCTGATCGGCACTGCCATGGGCGTGGCCTGGGCTGCCGCTGGCGGGCTGCTGGTGTACGGCGTACTCAAGGCCACCGTGGGCATGCGCCTGAGCCAGGAAGAGGAATACGACGGCGCTGATATCTCCATTCACAAAATCAGCGCAACGCCGGAGCGCGAGGCAAACTGGTAACCGGGTTGACTGAGGCGAACCTTGCCTCCTCTGCGCGTCAAAACTCGAACGACTCAAGCCATAAAAAAGGACCCGAGGGTCCTTTTTCATTACTCAAGCGAACCTGGTGAAGTGGAACTACCAGTTCTTCGGGTTCATTTTTTTCGTCACGTTATTGGCTTCCTTGCCAACCTTGTTGACGATATTTTTGCCCGTTTCAACGCTGGACTTGCCGATGTCCACCAACTGATTGCTGGTGTTGAGCACTTGGCCCACCGCGCTGTACGTGGTGTTTTTCAAATTGTTGCCGACATATTTGTCCACCGCCTTGGTGTAGTTGCCCGTGCGCAAAACGCTGGCCCTGGAATCGTTCCAGACATCAATGGCTGCGCCCGTGCGAAAGGTTTTTTTGCTGTCAAAGAAATCAGCGGCGCGGCCCACATAGGGTGCAGCCGAATTGGCCAGCATGTCGCCCACGGTGAAGCCGCACTCTGCCCCGTTGCTGGAACTGGCGCATTTGGCGGCTTGCGCCACTGCACGCGAGGCAAAGGGTTCGGTGCGACCATAGATGTTGGCGTAATTCACGCTGCCGTTGATGCACACGTCAACCCCCACATCGAGCGCAACGGTGCCGCACATGGCGATGTTGACCGCTTCAGCGGTGAAGGTCACGCCGCCGCAGGTGCCGGCCCCGGTGCCGCCGCCGCTGACGCCGGCCGAACCACCACCGCCGCCATACTGCGTGGTGCCGCCGCCCGCCACCGTCGCGCTGCATGAGGTGCCTACGCTGGCATCCGCACACACCGCGACACCGTTGGCGCCAGCCTGTCCTTCGGCGTTGGCAAACATGCCGGACTGACATGACAACTGGACATTGGCATAGCCGTTTTGGTCGGCATAACCGGTGGTGTCGGTACACACCACACCGCTGCCCACGCTGCCACCGCCCTGCACGTTGCCCCCGGACGTGCCCCCACTGCCATTGGCGTAAGACGAGGCCGTGCAATTGGCGCTGGAGGTCATGCCTGATTTTTTGGGCTTGTCCGAGGGCTTGGACGTGGGTTGCATCCAGGTGAATTCGATTGCATCAATGGAACTACCGGATCGCCCGGACACACAGGACAGGCTGCCGCCGTCGGGTCCCTTGAAAACGCCTGGCGCGCCGCCGCCGCCGCCATAGGGGCCATAGACACGGCCTTTGCTGGTGACGAATGTCAACTGGTCAACTGCACCGCCACTGCGGTAGCGCACCTCGGTGAAGGTTTCATCTGCGTCCAGGGAGACGAGGGTTCCCGCGCCGCCCTCGTAGCCATGCTTGTTGGCCCAGCCCCCATTTCGGTAGCCGAACTGCAAGCCGTCGACCCGACCGCCCGAGCGAACATAGAACCCGCTGACAGGTTTGCCCGCGCAATTGGTGTCGGCCCAGGGCGCGCCGCCGCCGCCGCCAATGGCCATGGCATCACTGGCACCGAAAGAAATCATCGCCAAAGTGGCCAGGAGGTGGGCGGCGTGGGGGGTAAGTTTTTTATTCATGGGAATGTGTTGTTAATGGTGTCGACTGGATGTCGAAGAATCGAAGGTTGACGGGCGTTAACTAAATACTTGCGGTTGGGCGCTCTCTGGTTAGGAAAAAACCGAGGGGAATGGCAGGTTAGTAATACAAAAACCCCAAGGCCTGGCGCAGCCGGTCGCCCGTGCTGTGCATGCGGTCCCAGCGCTCCAGGGTCACGTCACCCTGGCGAAACTCGCGAAAAAGGTCATTGGTTTTCAGGTGACTCAGGATGGCTTCGACGCTGGAGGGGGTGCTGCCCGAGAAGCCGAATTTCTCGCGCAGGACCTGGGTGCTGGTGCTGATGGCCGTGCCCTGAGCCAGATTGGCGGCATACACCGGCGCCCTCGGGGTGATCAGGATCAGCACCGAGCGCTGGATGTCATTGGTTTTCTTGTTTGAGAAAAAATACTGAACCACGGGCACGTCTTGCAGCACCGGCACGCCATCGCGGGCATTGGATGACGTCTTTTCGCTCAAGCCGCTCAACACCAGCGTGTCACCCAGTTGCATGACCACATTGGCATTGGCCGTGGTTTCGGCAATTTCGATCTGGTAGGCCACTTTGGGGTTGTCTGCCGTGGCGTTCAAAGAGGTGCGCTGGGCATCGACCTTGAGTTGCACCCGGCCATTGGACAAAAAGACCGGCGTGACTGCGAGCTTGACACCAAAACGCTTCTCAACAGGCACCACGGTGGTGCCACCTTGGGAGCTGGCCGACACCACGCCGGCACTCAGGTTGGTGCCCGAGAAGAATTCGGACGGCATGCCCTCCATCGCGGCCAGGGTGGGCCGCGCCAGCACTTCGTTCATGCTGTTGCTGGCGTTGGCAATGTTCAGCGAATAGGCCAGGGCGGGAATGGTGACCGCGCGGGTGATGGCGGTGCTGACGCTCTCGGCGGCACCGCCAACGCTGTTGGAGATGTTCTCACGCGAGTAGGCGGGTTTGCCGCCGCTGAGCGAGCCCAGTTGCAGCGTCAAGGCGCTGAGCAGGTTGACGCCTTTGGAGGTGCTGACCAACTCCTGGGTAGACACCAGGACCACATCCACCAGCACCATGCGTGGGCTGCCGTCGCTGGCGCTGTCAGCCGCCCTCACCAATTCGGGTGCGTTGGGTTCAGTGGGGCGGTTGGCCTGGGGCACAACGGCGCTGGGCGCTGGCCGTGCCATGGGCTGGGCAATACCGCTGCTGGGCAGCGTGAAGGCTTGCGCAAAGCGTTCAGGTGGGGCAGCCGTGGCGGCGCTGCTCAGGCTCGTCTGAATCAATCCGGCGACTGAATTGGCGGCTGCGGCACTCTCGGTGGGCGCATTTTGGCGGTAAAAAGATTTCCATTGGGCCAGTCGCTGATCCACGCGCCCGACATCGGTGGGCTCGCGGTTCAATGCGGCCAAGGTCGTGCGCATCTGGTCGGCTTTGTCAAAATTGCCGCAAGAGGCATACACCGAAATGCTCGACCGAATGAAGCCGTCATGCGTGTCGGTGGCTATTTTCTGGAACTGATCGGCCATGGTGCAAGCCGTCACAGCGTCACCCGTGAGGTACGAGGCCACCATCATCCCGTAGAGCGACACGGCGCTGTCGGGGGTCATGAGCAGCACGTCTGAAAATGACGTTTTGGCCTCCTCGAACTTTTTCAGGTCCATGTAGGCCAGGCCTAGAAACTCCTGGGCAATCCAGTTGCCCCTGTCGATGCGCAGGGCTTGCTGGTAGCCCTCAATGGCCATTTCATTCTTTTGCGAGTCCCCTTGGCGCGCTTGCAAATGGTACACAAAGCCGTTCAAAAAATGCAGGTACGAGTTGCGGGCGTCCAGCTGCAAGGCTTCGTTGATGGCTTTGTTGGCCTGCGGCAACTCCATGCGCTTGATGAAATTGACCGCCACAGTCGCCTTGGCCAGCATCTCCGACTCGGGCTCGCCGGTCGGCGTCAGCGCAAATTTGTTGACCATGTCAAGAAAGGACTTTTCCGGCGCCTGGGCCCAGGCGGTAGGCGACATGCAAAGCATGGCCGCCAAGGCGACAGAGGTGGTGGCGAAGCGTTTGATGGAGGCCAATTTTTTCATACGGTGCTTTGTTGGACAAGGGCTGGCATTGAACTAGCGTGGCCCTGTGGATGTGAAGATGAGTTGATCGACGGACCCACCGGAGCGACCCGCCATGCAGCCGATGCTTTCCCCTGGCTCGGCCTTGTAGCCGCCGTTGGGTTGGCCGCCGCCATACGGGCCAAACTTGCGCCCCTTGTTGGTGTAGAAGGTGATATTGTCCACGCGACTGCCCGCACCAACGCGGACCTCGGTGAAGTGTTCATCCGACGGTAAGCCCACTTCCACCCTGAAGGGATCATTGCTCTGGTAGCCGTGGACTTGCGCCCAACTGTTGACGTAGCCGAATTGAATCGCGTCGATGCTGCCACCGTAGCGCAGTCTGAAGGCACTGAGCGGCGCGTCGGCGCAGATGTTGATGTCGTTCCAGAGCGCTTGGCCACTGCCGCCACCCACCACACCGGGCCCTTGCAACGTGCCGTTCCATTGCTGGAGTGGCGTGCCGCTGCGGTTTTCAGGGATACCGGTTGCGAACCAGTGCTCAAACGCACCGGCAAAATCGCCATTGGGGTACTGCGCCCGAAGGTCCGCGTATCGGGCCAGGTAACTGCTGATGCTGAATTCCCAGGTGGCCTGGCGTCCCTCGTCAATGCCAAAGTCCAGCCAATGCTGCAACGCGCACTGCAGGTTGCCGGAACAGGCCCGTTGCACATCGGCGTAGCGCTTGATGTAGAAGGTGGCATTGAATTCAAAACTGCCTTGCCGGCCTTGGGCGAATCCGGTGTCGCGCCAATGCGTCGCCAGATCGACGCCCTGGGCCACCAATTCGGGGTAATAGTCGTAGTAGAAGTCCCAATCGAACACCGTGGCTGCAAACTTCGGATCGGGGCCTTTTTTGTGTTTCTTCTTCTTGCCGAAGCCCTTGAAGACGTTGTCGGCCGTTTTCAGGGCGTTGTTGGCGGTATTCGATGAGCTATTTGCCACGTTGCGGGCGGCGTTCTTGGTGTTCTCGTAGGTTTGGCGAGCAGCGGCCGCCGCATCGTTCGATATCTTCGTCAGCTCCGTATTGGCGGCGTTCGCGGTGTAGCCAGTCGTACCCTTGTAAACGTTGGCAATTTTGTTGTACGCAGCCTCAAGTTCCTTGCCCAGGCAGCCGCTGATCTTGGAAGGGTCGACATTGGCGCCAGCCTCGCCTTCAAAAATCTTGGCAATGTCCATGGTCTCTTCAATCGCGACCTTGACCTTGATCTCAAACGGGTTGACGCAGCTCGCCGAGAGATCAATCGTCAGCGACTCGCCTGCCAGGACGATCGCCAGCTTTTGTCCCATCAAGTTGCCTTTGAGGCTGATGTCCTGTTCTTTGCCCGTGATGTCAGCGAGCGCCTGCATCTTGACACTGGTCTTGCCCAGCGGACCCATTTTGAGGACAATGTCGGCTTCTGCCATGCCATGAAAACCTTTTATTCCCGCAGACACTTCCATCTTGCCCATGGTTTGACCCAGAATTTTCACATCGCTGGCGACATGCATCAAAGGCCCACCCTTAGTCGATGGCCCGAGCAGCATGACATTGAAGGGGTCATCGTTGGTCGGAAAGGGCTTGGTGCGGTCGCCAAATTTGTAAGCCACCGGTGGCTTGGGGTTGCGTAATTGGAAGACAGACAGCGGCTTGGCCGCGGCGAGCAGCGGCTTCTTGATGGCGTTGATTTGGCCAATAAAACCACCCAAACTATCCAGTGAAGCAACCGCAGCGGCGTTCATGGTGCCCCGGTCTTGCATGACCATCGCCACCGACATGTTGGCGTAGTCCTCCAGCGTGAAACTCTGTGGCATGGCCATGCGAAACGAGAAGTCCAACAGGTCCATCGCGCCCATCGGGTTGGTTGGCGTGGGATTGAGGGGCGTTTGAAACTGGAGCAGGATGTCCTTTTGGGTGCCTTTGAAGCGGGCGTTGCCTTTGTAGCCAAATTTGAGATCGTTGTTCAGGAAAAACGTCGCGTCCGTCAAGGCCATGTACGGTGCCGTCATGTTGACCGTCGAGCCTGGGGCTAGCTGAAATTCGACAAAAGCCTCGGGGGTCAAGGCTTTTTTTCCTGACTTCTTCATGGTTTCGCTGTGCGCCAGGGAGTCGGCCAGCCCGGCAGCTGCACCGGCGCCGCTGGCAATGTCAGTCGGGATCGGCATCACGACCGCCGCACGCAAGGTCATTTTGTCGGAATCCACGCCCAGTGACTTCAGGGTCGCCTTCATGACGCCCCCAAGATCGGCTCTGCCCGCCAGCTGCACGCCACTGGAAAAGGCGAGGCTGTTCACGTCGAAGTAGCTGTCGCGCACAATTTTTTGCAGATCAGCCGGCATCTTGGCGGTGTCGAGATCGAAGTCTGTCGTGGAGATCGAAATGATGGGGTCGCTCAAGGAGGTGCCGCCCAACACCTTTTGCACGTTGTCCTTGAGCAGTTTGGGCAGGGCGAGCTTGGTGTTGATGACCAACAAAAAGGTCTGCTGCGCGGTGCTGCTCGTGAAGAAATACAGTTGCAGCGGGCCCGACTTGGTGCTGTAGCAGCCGTTCAAGTTGGCACAAGCTGTCTTTTTCAGGGTTTTGACCAGTCCCTGTACATCGTCCTTGTAGCCCTCAATCGGCAGGGCACCCAGCATTTTCTTCAGGCTGGGGCTGATCTCGGGCACACCTTGCGCCTGCACCGGCATCTGAAGTGCCAGCCCGCTGATCAACACCAAACCCGCCTTGACTAAAAGTCTTTTCATTAACAATCCTTGTTCATTGATCAAGCCAACTGAAAAGTCAACGTGCCCGACATCGGCAGATTAGCAGGCCCGTTTGCGCGAAGCTTGCACAAGCTTGCATTGCCTGCTGGGGCGTCATGGAGGTGCAATATGGCGCGCTAACATCCAGCCATGACGGTACGACTGACATTCTGGTTTCTTCTGAGCCTGGCGCTGGGCCTGGCGTGCCTGCCCGCAGCGGCACAAGACCTGATTGGTGAGCGGGCATTTTTTGAAGACCAGCACGGTGCGTTGACTCTGGCGCAGGTCAAGCAGGCCGAGTTTTCGGACGCTGGAAAAATCATCAGCCGCGGCTACACCCGCGCCGGGCTGTGGGTTCGACTCAAGGTGGATGCGCCACTTGGTGCGCAGCGTTTGGCGTTACGCGTTTTTCCGGCCCAACTGGAGGATGTGACGCTTTTCTCAAAACAACTGCCTGATGCGGGTCTGCGGCTCATGGAGCGCACGACCTGGATTGACGCCCGGCCCGGACCCAATATCTATTACCTGCGCATCCAAACCAGTGGCCCGATGCTGCTGGCGCCCCGCATCCTGAACGAGGCGCAAGCGCAGGAAGAGGACGTGGCGCGCAGTTTTTTCTGGGGGGCGGTGCTTACCAGTTATGTGCCGCTGCTGATTTGGTTGTTGGCGCTGACCGTGACGCGCCGCCAACTGCTGCACCCTGTCTTTTTGCTTAACCTCAGCCTCGTTGTTGTGTCATTTTTTTCCTGGACAGGTTATCGCCCGGATTTTTTCAGCCCCACCGTGGTTTATTTTCTGGGGGTGGTCAATGTCTTTACAGGGTTTCTGTGCATCTGGCTGGTGTTCACTCGTTTTGGTGTGCCACGCTGGGGCAAGCAGTCTTTTACCCTGTTAGGCGTTTTGTATGCACCCTTGTTTGGTCTATTTTTTATGTGGGACCGCCAACTCGTTCTTCAACTCAGTACGGCATTGGGCTTGGTAGCAAGCCTGGTATGCCTGCCTTTGACGGTGGTTGTTTTTTATCGCCAAAAGCCCAGCACCTGGCCGATTGGCGTGATTTTGTTTTTAGCCCTTGCGTTGGGATTGCGTTGGTTTCTGACGGTGCACACGCATGTGCCGCCGGTTGACTCCCTGGCAAGTCTGCTTTTTTTCAGAATCTTTTTTGCCATGGCTTTTGTCGCTGCCACGCTGCTGCTGATGGACCGGGAGAAGCTGAGCCAGCTCCAGACCTCCCGTTTGAACGAGGCTGTGGCGCGGCAGCGGGCCGAGTCCGAAACCCAGCGCCGGGAAAGCCAGGAGCGCTTTATGACGATGTTGATGCACGAGCTTAAAACGCCGCTGGCCATCATCCAGCTGGCGGCCAGCTCACTGGGGCGGCGTCTGGCGCCTAACAGCGGCGATGCCACGCGCATCAAGAACATCAATCGCTCGGTGGACGATCTCAATGCGCTGGTGGAACGATGTGCCAGCGCCGATCAAATCGACCAGGGCGCGATGCGAATGGACAAGCATGCGCTGTGTCTGACCAGCCTGATCGCTGATGTGCGGAAAACCCTGGGGGCAAGCCGCATCACCCTGCCGGGGCCAGCGCAGTACATGGTGTACTCGGATGCGCAGTACCTGCGGCTGATTTTGCTCAATCTGCTGAGCAATGCGCTGAAATACGCCCCGCCCGACAGCCCGATCGAACTCCAGTTTGACAGCACGCAGGTCAACCACACGGCGGGCATCACCCTGCGTGTGGTGAATGCGGTCGGAGCCGCAGGGGCACCCGATGCGTCGCAGGTTTTTGCTCGCTATTACCGGGCCGAAGGTGCGCGGTGCCAGGTAGGGGCCGGTCTGGGCTTGTGGCTGGCGCAGGCGCTGGCGCACCAGCTTGGCACAGAGTTGAAGTTTCGTACCGGCCAAGAGCAGGTTGTTTTTAGTTTATTCCTGGAGTTGGCATGAATTTGAATGGTGCAAAAGCGCCCTCTGTGATCGTGGTGGAAGACAACGAGACGCTGCGCGATGAATTGGTGCTGTACCTGTCTGAAGAAGGCTTTGCGGTGCGGGGTGTGGGCAGCGGCGCGGAGCTGAACCAGGCGATTGAGGCCTGTTCTGCCGACATCCTGATTCTGGACCTCAATTTGCCGGAGGAAGACGGCATCAGCATCACCCGGCGCATCCGCAGTGCGTTGCCCACCGTGGGCATTATTTTGCTGACCGCCCGCGTGCGCAGCACCGACCGCATGGAAGGCTACGCCAACGGCGCCGATGTTTACCTGACCAAGCCCACGCGACCGGAAGAACTGGTGGCCGTGGTCAAAAATTTGTTCGCCCGCCTGGGTGTGCGACCCAGCCCGACACCGTGGCAGCTGGACATGTCCGGGTGCACGCTGCACTCACCCACGGAGCTGCTGATTGAACTGACCGCCAATGAGGCACGGCTGTTAATGGCGCTGTCGGTGAATGGGCAATTTCTGGATCACGCAACCCTGTTGTCACGTTTTGGGGACGAGAGCCAAACTGAAAAAACCAACAAAGCCAGACTGGAGGTGTTGATCAGCCGCTTGCGGACCAAGCTTGGTCCGCACATCCACAACGGTTTTGACATCAGGGCGGTGCGCGGCCAGGGCTATCAGCTGGGTTTTGTACTGGCCGTCAAAAACCTGACCGTTGCGCCGTCATGACCGGGTTACAACAGGGTCTTCAGCTTTGGCATCTGTGGCCACAGCGGCTTGCAAGGTTCGGGCCCGGTGGTCGGACGTCGGTCATATCTGCTACAGCCAAGACTTGACCGAGGCCACCACCGCATCGGTTGAAATGCCGTAACGGTCATGCAGGGTCGGCAGCGCACCAGCGTCGAGGAATTCATCCGGCAGGGCAATTTGGCGAAACGCCGGGTGCACACCCGCGCGCATCAGCACCCCAGCCACGGCTTCACCCAGGCCGCCGATGGTGCTGTGGTTTTCAGCCACCACCACCAGTCGACTCGACTTGGCTGCCTCGCGGGCAATCGTCTCGGCGTCCAGTGGCTTTAGCGTGGGCACGTGCAGCACGGCGACGTCCACACTGTCGCGCTGCAGGGCCTGGGCGGCTTCCAACGCGCGCATGGTCATGAGGCCGGTGGAGATGAACAGCACGTCGCGCCCGTCACGAATGATCTTGGCCTTGCCCAGTTCAAACTGGTAGCCGTATTCATCCAACACCAGCGGCACCTGGCCGCGCAGTAAACGCATGTAAACCGGGCCCTTGTGGGCGGCGATGATGGGTGTGGCCTGCTCGATCTCATGCGCGTCGCACGGGTCGATCACCGTCATGCCGGGCATGGCGCGCATCATCGCCAGATCTTCAGCGGCTTGGTGGCTGGGGCCATAACCGGTGGTCAGGCCCGGCAGGGCGCAGACGATTTTGACGTTCAGGTTTTCTTCGGCAATCACCTGGTGCATGAAGTCGTAGGCCCGGCGTGTGGCGAACACGGCGTAGGTGGTGGCAAAGGGCACAAAGCCTTCCTTGGCCAAGCCGCCAGCAGCGCCCATGAGCAATTGCTCCGCCATGCCCATCTGGAAGAAACGCTCGGGGTAGGCCTGAGCAAACAGGTGCAAATCGGTGTACTTGGACAGATCGGCCGTCATGCCGACGATATCGGGGCGCTGGGCGGCCAGCTCCACCAAGGCCTTGCCAAAAGGCGCGGCGCGGGTGCGCTGGCCCTCGGAGGCGATCGAGGCAATCATGGCCGAGGTGGTCAGGCGGGGTTTGGGTGTGGTCACGGTGTTCATGCGGTGGCTCCGGCGTGTTGGGCATCGAGAATCGCCAGGGCTTGCTGCCATTCTGGTGGATCGACCCGGATAAAGTGGTTTTTCTCGCGTTGTTCCAAAAAGGGCACGCCCTTGCCCATCAAGGTGTCGAGCAGGATGACGCGGGGCTGCGCCTGGTCATGCTGGCGGGCAGCATCAAAAGCGGCCAGCACGCCAGCCAAGTCATTACCGTTCACGCGCTGCACAAACCAGCCAAAGGCGGCCCATTTGTCAGCAATCGGCTCAAATTTGAGAATCTGGCTAGAAGGGCCGTCAGCTTGCTGGTTGTTGATGTCCACCATACAAATCAGGTTGCCCAGGCCGTGGTGGGCAGCGGACATGGCGGCCTCCCAGGTAGAGCCTTCGTCCAGTTCACCGTCCGACATGGAGTTGTACACAAAGGCCGGGTTGCCCTTGAGCCGCAGGCCCAGCGCCATGCCCACACCAACGATCAGGCCCTGGCCGAGCGAACCGCCCGAGATCTCCATGCCCGGTGTGTAGGTGGCCATGCCCGACATAGGCAGACGGCTGTCGTCGCTGCCATAGGTTTCCAGCTCTTCCAGCGGCAAAATGCCGGCTTCAATCAGCGCGGCGTAATGGGCAATGGCGTAGTGCCCGTGCGAAAGCAAAAAGCGGTCGCGCCCTTCCCACTCTGGGTCTTCAGGACGAAAGGTCATGGCGTGCCCATAAGCTACCGCCAAGGCATCCGCCAGGCCCAGCGCCTGGCCGATGTAGCCCTGCCCCTGCACCTCGCCCATGCGAAGGGCATAACGGCGAATGCGGTATGCGCAATCTTTCAGTGCGGCGATGCTGCTCATCTTGAATGGTTCCCTTCGTAGGCCTGGATCAAATCCACCTTGGGCTGCGAGCGACCGCCATCAAAGTCGCTTCGCAACCAGGCGTCCACGATGGACTTGGCCAGCTCTGGCCCGACCACGCGCGCACCGATGGTGATGATTTGTGCATCGTTGCTCTTGCTGGCACGCTCAGCCGAATAGGTGTCATGGCATTGCGCGGCGCGCACGCCCTTGACCTTGTTGGCAGATATCGCCATGCCAATGCCGGTGCCGCAGAGCAAGAGGGCACGGGCATAGGTGCCGTTGGCCACCTGCTCGGCCACGGCAAAAGCCACGTCCGGGTAGAGCACCGGCTGGGCGTCATGGGTGCCGAAGTCGGTGACCTCATGGCCAGCGTCGGTCATGTATTTTTTGAGCATTTGCTTGAGGTCGTAAGCGGCCTCATCGCAGCCAATGGCAAGTTTCATGGGAGTCTTTCGGGTGAGGAATCAAACAGGAAGGGATGTATCTAACTGGCGCTGCAGCGAGCGGGCCATGGATTGCAAAATCAAACAGCAAGAGGTGGCACCGGCATCGAGCACACCGATGGAACGCGGCCCCAGACGGGCTGAACGGCCAATGCGGGCTTGCAGGTTTTTGGTGGAGTCGCGGCCCTTTTCGGCGGCGACGGACAGCGCTTGCAAGGCCTCTGAAAAACCGGCACCGGCCAGCTGCGCTTCACGGTAAGCGGCCAATGCGGGCACCAGGGTGTCCATCAGCGTCTTGTCGCCCACTCGCGCATTGCCCATGCCCTGCACCTTCGCCACGGCAACATCGAACGCGTCGCCAAACAAGGCAGCGTCGAGCTGCTGGTGAGGTGACAGGGTGTTGACGAAGCCCAGAAAAAACTCGCCATACAAGGGGCCCATCGAGCCGCCGATATCGTCCATCAGCGCTTGCGAAAGTTGCTCCAGTGCAGCGGGCAGTTGCTGCGCGGTGTCGCCCAGGGCATCGAGCCGCGTGCCGCAGCCATTGAAGCCTTTGGCCATGTTGATGCCGTGGTCGCCATCACCAATCAGGCCGTCAATCTCGCTGAGGTACTGGCGATTCGCCACGATGGTGCTGATGAGGTCGCGCACCAGAGCGCCACTGCTGGCCAGTGGCACGGTGGCCCCGTTCACCGCGCGATCAACGTGAGCCACGCTGGCGGCAGCTTGCCCACTGGTGGCGACCAAACCTTGCAGGTGTCCGCTATAAGCGCGACGTGTGTCCAGATGCCCAACCACCGTCAGGCCAACCGAACGGCAGGGGTGTTGCAGGCAGGCTTCCAGTTCTTCGTCGAGCTTCATCACCGTGAGCGTGACGCCCATCATTTCCAGCGATGAAAATAGGTTGCCGATCTGCTTGAAGCCAATGCTGATGCCGCGCGCCTGCAAGCGCTGCGCCAGCTCACCATAAAGAATGTACAGCTCCATCAGGGGCGTGGCGCCCAGGCCGGAGACCAGCACGGCCACACGGTCACCCGCGACAAAGGGCAGGTCGGGCAGCACCACCTTGAGCATCATGTCCGCCATCTCGGCGGCACTGGCGGTGGGGCGCACGTCAATGCCGGGCTCGCCGTGGTGGCCAATGCCCACTTCCATCGTGCCATGCGTGATGGTGAAGTTGGCCTTGCCCACTGCCGGAATCACGCAGGCCGACAGGCCAATGCCGATGCTGCGGGTATTGGCGATGGCTTTTTGAGCAGCGGCAATCACCTCGTCCAGCGAGCCACCTTGGGCAGCTTTTGCCGCGCCGACCTTCCACATGAAGACCTCTCCTGCCACGCCGCGACGTTTTGACTCGTCACCCTTCGGGGCCGAGGCCACATCGTCGTTGGCCACCACCGTCTTGACCGTGATGCCTTCGCGCTCGGCCATCTGCATGGCCATCTTCACGTTCATGTTGTCGCCGGCATAGTTGCCATACAGGCAGGCCACGCCTGCACCGCCGTTGGCTGCGCACATGGCGTCATGAAAACTCTTGGCGGTGGGGGACGAAAATATCTCGCCCACGGCCACGGCATCCACCAGACCATCGCCCACGTAGCCGATAAAGGCCGGCTCATGGCCAGAGCCGCCGCCCGTTACCACACCCACCTTGCCTTGCTCGGGCGCTTGTACACGCTGCACCACTCGCGGGTTGACGGGTGCGGTGCACACAGTATCGGCATGGGCTTGCAGCCAGCCCTTGAGCATGTCCTCGACCACCAGGTCGGGGTTGTTGATCACGCGATTCATGAATAAGTCTCCGTCCTCAGGCGCGGGCCATTTCAGGCGCACCCAGGTGTTCATTGACAAAGGCCAGTGCAGGGCGCAACACGGCTTCAATGTCCTCCAAGGGCACGCGGTAAGGCGCGCGGCTGGGTTGTGCATTGGGCTGGCGGTGCAAGCGCATGGGGATTTCGATGGACAGGTTCAGCTGTGTTTGCGCCACGGCGCGGAGAATGCGTGCGCAATCAATCTGGCCCTGGCCCAGCGGCGTAAAGAAATATCCATTGGCGTCGCTGCGCACATCCTTGATATGGGTGTGCAGGCAGTGCGGCATGGCGCTCAATGCGTCATCCGCTGGCGTCACACCGGGGCGGTGCGAAATGGTGTTGCCTGCGTCATAGTTCAGGCCCACCATGGAGTGACCAATGTCGGCCAGCAGGCCAGGGCCATCGTTGGCGGTGTTGAGCAGGTTGTCCGAGCCATCGCCCGGGTTTTCCAGACCGATCTTCAGGCCAATCGCTTCGGCGTGGCGAGCCAGCACCTCGATGTTGGAAAAAAAGCGCTTTTTGAGTTTGCGGGCCGCAGCGTTGGTGTTGATCACTTCGGCACCCAAGGCGCGAGCAAAGTCCATACGGCCCAAAAATACCTCCACCGCATCATCGCGGCCCAAATCGATGTGTGACGACATGGCGTGACAGGCCATGCCGCTGTCAGCCAACCAGCGTCGCCATTGCTGCGCCTGTGCAGGTGCAAACGCCGACTCATCAAAAGCTTCGGTGTAACCCACGATATAGGCGGGCTCAATGTGTGTGGCGCCACAGGCGGCCATGCTGGCCAGCATGGCCGGGACCGGATGCCCGTCATAGGGTGCCCCGGAAATTGAAACAATGCGATCACTCATGGTTCTTGGCTCCCAAACGGTAAAACTCGGTCACGGCGGCGTCGTCCTGTTTGCCAAATCCGGCGCCGCTGGCCCCCAGAAAACTCTGCAAGGCCGCAGCGCTGACGGTGGCCGGAAAGCGCAGGTCGCGCGCC
The DNA here is from genome assembly GCF_028688795.1 of Rhodoferax sp. GTDB lineage: Bacteria > Pseudomonadota > Gammaproteobacteria > Burkholderiales > Burkholderiaceae_C > Rhodoferax. The sequence goes on from NZ_JAQTXM010000011.1 coordinate 123,883, forward strand.
AGGTCCACCACCAGGCCGAGGTCTTTCACAAAAATGTCGACCGCGCTGCGCGTGGGTGTGTAGCTGCGGGTGACCATGGCCGGGCCACGGTCGCGCAGCATCCAGGAGGCAGCGGCACTCTCGCTCACCAGGTCAAACACTTGGCTGGTGTCTAGCCCGGCACGTGCGGCCATGGCCATCGCTTCACCAGCGGCGGCTAGGTGCACGCCGCACAGCAGCTGGTTGATCGTCTTGAAGGTGGAGCCCTGACCGGCCTCAGTGCCAACATTCAGCACGCGGCTACCCATGGCGGCAAACACTGGTGCACAGGCGTCCAGTGCTGGCGCAGGGCCTGCAGCCATGATGCTCAGGCTACCTGCTTCGGCACCAGCCACACCGCCACTGACAGGTGCATCAACAAACACCAGACCGGCTTCCCGGCAGCGCACTGACAAGTGGCGGGCGTCGGCTGCCGACATGGTGACGCAGGAGATCACCAGATGGCCGGGTGTCGCCGAACTGGCAATGCCCTCCGTGTCAAACAACACGGCTTCTGCCTGTGCCGCATTGACGACAAAGAGCACTGTCGCCACCGCGTTGGCGCAAACCAGCGCGGGACTGCTGACGACCTGGCCGCCTTGTTCCGCAAACGCTTGCAGACTCTCGGTACGCAAGTCATAGCCCTGCACCTGGTGTCCGGCCTGCAACAAATTACGTGCAGCGTTCTGGCCCATGGCCCCCAGGCCCACAAAACCCAAAGTTAATTTAGTCATGCTGAGATGGAAATTGAGGGAGATGAATCAACCGCGCAGGGTCAACGCAGGGATGTAAGTGAACAGCAGCAAAACCACCAGGGCCACCGCATAGAAGGGAACCAGTTCTCTGACCGTCTCACCAATCTTGACCTTGGCCAACGTGGCGCCAATAAACAGCGTGGTCCCCACCGGCGGCGTATACAGGCCGATGGCCAGGTTGATCACCACAATGATGCCGAGCTGAACCAGGTCAATACCAAAGTTCTGTGCCAGGGGAATCAACAGCGGGCCGAGCAGCAGAATGGCAGCAGGCAAGTCCAGAAACATGCCCGCCAGCAACAACACGCCGTTAATGAGCATCAGCATGGCCGCTTGAGAATGCACGAACTGTCTGGCCCAGTTGACCAGCGCTTCAGGCACCTGGTCTAGCGTCAGCATCCAGCCCACCACGGAAGACGCCATGATCAGCATCATGACCACACCGGTGGCCACACCCGCGGTGATCATCGCGTTGTAGACACGCTTCAAGCTGAGGTCCCGGTAGATGAAGGCTGCCGCCAGCAAAGCGTAGACAACAGCCATGGTGCTGATCTCGGTCGGTGTGGCCACGCCAAAACGCAAGCCCACCAGAATGAACACTGGCATCATCAGTGCGGGTGAAGCATAGAGGCCCCGACGCGCCATGATGCCCCAGGCAATCGGCTTTTTCTCGTAGGGAAACCCGCGCAGGCGGGCGCTGACATTGCACACCGCCAGAAAGCCGACTGCCAACACGATGCCCGGCAGCAGACCGGCTACAAACAAGGCGCCAATGGACGTGTTGGACACCAGTGCATACAAAATCAGCGGGATCGAGGGCGGTACCAGAATGTCGATGGTGGACGCGGCGGCGATGGTGGCACCGCAAAACGCGGCCGGGTAGCCCACCTTTTTTTGCCAGGGCACCAGCACCGAGCCCAACGCGGTGGCATCAGCCACCGCCGAACCTGACACACCGCCGAAAAGCGTAGAGCCGAGCACACTGACCTGCGCGTGCCCACCCCGAAAGCGCGACACCAGATCGGTGGCAAAGTCGATCAGGGACTGGCCGAGTTTGCCCGCCATCATCACATCACCGGCCATCACAAAGAACGGAATTGCAATCATGGGGAAGGACTGGGTGGGTGCGAACATTTGCTGCACCACAGCCAGGATCGGCATGTCCCCGCCGACGAACAAAGCAATAGACGCCCCCAGCGTGAGGGCATAACCCACTGGGAACGAGAGCAACAGCAGCGCTGCAAATACGACCATCATCACGGCGCTCATACCACGGCTCCTTCGGCTGCCGCCATGTCGACCATCACGGGTTCAGCCAGAATGCCAAAGCGCACGAACGCGGTGACTGCGCACAAGGCCAGCAGCGCAAGGGCAACGGTCAGCGCGGCGTAGCCCACGCTGCCGGGCACATGCAAGATGGTGCTTAGCTCGTCGTGCGCAACCAGGGTGTTCTCGACCGAGTGCCAAGCCAGATTGGCAAACACAACGGCCGACAAGCCCTGAATGAAGGTGGCCAAGACCCGCCGTCCTGCTGGCGGCAACATGTGCATCGTCAGCTGCATGGCCACGTGGTTGCCGCGCACTGCGGCCAGCACCACTCCCCCCATGACAAACCACGGAAACATCAAGGCTGGCAGTTCAGACGCAGCTTCCACGCTGCCCTGCATCACATAACGCACAAACACATTGACCACCAGCACTGCCAAAAGGCCAAAGCCGGTGAGTGTCAACACTGATTTGCATAAGATTTCAATAGCCGCTTCCGTTTTTCGGGCAGCGTTAAGCAACGGCGAAGGTGTCTTCACACATGTCTCCTGGTGCGCCGCGCTCAAAGGCGGCTCTTTTTGGGAATGGCAGCGAGGGGCTGGCTTGCGCCAGCCACCTGCATCACAACTTGGTGGATTCAGCGCGCAACTTCTTCACGAAGTCACCCACCGGTAGCGTTTCCCACTTGTCCCAGACCTTGGCGGTTGCGGCCTTGAAGGGCGCAAGATCAGGCTCGTTGATGGTGATGTTGGGCATCTTGCGGAATTCGCCAATCAGCTTGTCATCAGACTCCAGCATCAGCTTGCGCTCATAGGTGGCGGCCTCAGCGGCCACTTCACTGACCAGCTTGCGGTCAGCCTCAGACAGTTTTTTCCAGGTAATGCCGCTCATCAGGAAAGGCATGGACTCGTATTTATGGCGTGTCAGCGAGAGGTACTTTTGCACCTCATACAGCTTGCTGGAGTGGATGTTGGCCAGCGGGTTCTCCTGACCGTCCACCACACCCTGCTGAATCGCCACATACAGCTCAGAGAAGTTGATTTGCTGTGTGCTGCCGCCCATGGCCTGGAACAGGTCCACCGTCGCCGGGTCAGCGGGTGTGCGAATCTTCATGCCCTTGAGGTCATCGGGCGTGTTGATCGGACGTTTGTTGTTGGTGGTCTGGCGAATACCGTTGTCCCACCAGGCGAGCAATTTCAGGTTCTTGGCTTCGAATTTATGCGCCAGTTCCATGCCAATTGGACCGTCCAGCAGCTTCCATGCCTGTGGCAGCGAGGAGAACAGAAAGGGCATGCCCAGCGCGGCCGTTTCAGGCACCACGGCTGACACCGGGCCTTGTGAATTCACGCTCATGTCCAAGGTGCCGGTGCGCATGGCGGTCAGCATGGTCTGGTCGTCACCCAACTGCGCGCCACCAGCGACCTGTACCGTGATGCGGCCATTGCTGCGCTTGGCCATTTGCTCCGAGAAATAAGTGGCACCCAGCGCCTTGGGGTTGCCCGGTGCGGCGTTGTGCCCCAGCGTCAGCTTCATGGGCGCCTGGGCAAAAGCCACGGAACCGGCACAAGCCAGTGCAGCAACCAGGGTGGCGCGACGGAAAAAGTTAAAGCGTGTCATGTTGTCTCCTAATTTTTTTAACGGCAGCGGTACCGCGCTGCCAACGGTTTATAGACCAGTTTCTTTGGGGGAGCCGCTCAGTGAATCAGCATGCCACCATTCACATCGAGCGTGATGCCGGTGCAATAGCCTGACAAATCGCTGGCCAAAAACACCACGCAGCCAGCCACGTCATCGGGAGCGCCGATGTAACCCAGGGGAATACTGTCCAGGATGGCCTGACGTTTGTTTTCCGGGATCAGGCCCTTGTTGATGTCGGTGGCAATCAGGCCGGGGGTGACGCAGTTCACCCGGATGCCTTCGCCGCCGTACTCGCGCGCCATGGCGCGGGCCAGACCCAGTACCCCGGCCTTGGCCGCCGAGTAATGCGGGCCACCCAGAATGCCGCCGCCGCGTTGGGCCGACACCGACGAAATGCAGATGATGGAACCGCGCTTTTGCGCCAGCATGGCGGGTACCACGGCTTGCGAGGCCACCAGCGTGCCGCGCAGGCTGACATCCAGCACCGCGTCGTAATCAGCTGGCGTGATGTCCAGGGTCTTGCGCGGTTGGGTGATGCCCGCGTTGTTCACCAGCACATCAATGCGGCCCTTGGCCGCGAGCACTTGCGCCACCGCGGCATCACATGACGCTTTGTCGGTGACATCGGCCACCAGGCCCATGTGCTGCGCGCCGAGACGGGCGGCGGCCGCTGCCGGGTCGGCCTTTGCGAGGTCAAGAATGACGATGGTGGCGCCCTGGGCTGCCATCATGCGGGCAGTGGCAAAACCCAAACCGTTGGGGCCCGCACCGCCAGTGACGATGGCTACTCTGTCTTTAAGCAACATGTGTTGTCTCCTTGTTAATCTGGAGGGCGATTCTGAATAAGAAGTCGGCTCTGCACAAACGATAAAATCTCAAGTTCAAGTGAATTTCTGTCATGTTGCATCGCAATAAATTGCTCTTTTGTCATGTTGCCACCCTTACCCTCCCTTCAGGCCTTTGAAGCCATCGCACGTCGGCGAAGCTTTGCCCTGGCCGCTGCTGAACTCCACCTCACACCCTCTGCCGTCAGCCACCAGGTGGCGCGGCTGGAGGATTTTCTGGGGGTCAAACTGTTCGAGCGCTCGTCGCGTGGCGTCAAACTCAGCCCGGCAGGTGAGGCTTATTTGCTGCGCGTTGCCGGTGCACTAGGCGCGATTGGCACGGCCACCGACGACTTGCGCCAGGGTGTTCGAAACACACTCTATGTGCATGCCAGCCCCAGCTTCGCCAGCCTGTGGCTGATGCCCCGCATCGGGCAGTTTGCGCAGGCGCACCCGGGCGTATCACTGTTCCTGTCAGCCTCACACCTGCACTCTGATTTCGAGCTGGGTCAGGTTGACATTGACATCCGTTACGGCGTGCCGGCTTGGCCACAACTCGTGGTTAAGCCGGTGTTTCGTGAGCCCATCATGCCGCTGGCCAGTGCCGCCTTCATTGAGCGCCACCAGATACGCACGCCGGCAGACCTGTTGCAGGTGCCGCTGATTCAGTCCACCGTGGGCGTGGTGCAGTGGGCCGACTGGTTTGCAACTTTTACCGAGCTGAAAAAACCAGAGCGCTTCGCACTGCGTTTTGATCGGGCCATGATGGCACTGGATGCGGCGGTGCAGGGCCTGGGCGTCGCGCTTGAAAGCACGGTCATAGGCAGCAGCTACTTGGAAAGCGGGCGGCTGATGCGGGTGTTTGACCCGGCGTGGCACATCCCTGTGCAAGGGCACTTTGTGGTTTATCCGGAACGACATGGCTACCGCTCTGAAGTCGCCCAGTTTTTGGAGTGGCTCAACACCCAGGTGGGTGAACCCTAGATTGCGGGAGATGAATCTCGGGGCAATTCGCTGTAGCACGAAGGACAAACCAAGGGCCAATGCCCCTGGGTTCAGATGTCTGCCGTCGCAAACTGCACCCGATTGCGGCCCGCGTCTTTGGCCTGGTACATGGCGGCATCCGCCCGCTGCAAAATCTGTTCGTGGGACGCGTCCTGGCCTGAGAACAGGGTGATGCCGATGCTGGCAGTGCAATGGTGTTCCTCCGTGCGGCTGATGCCGTCCGCCTGTTTGAACGTCAGCACATAGGGCAGCGCCAGGCAGGTGCGAATTTTTTCGGCCACGCTGCTGGCCTGTTCGGTTGACTCCGTCGCACCGACATGCAAATCGGTCAACATCACGACGAATTCATCGCCGCCCAAACGCGCCACGGTGTCAACCCCGCGCACACAGTTTTTCAGCCTTTGCGCAACCTCCACCAGCAACATGTCACCCACTTCGTGGCCAAGTTGGTCATTCAGCGGCTTGAAATTGTCCAGGTCGAGAAACATCATTGCCCCGTAACCTCCGCTGCGCTTGCTGGCCGTGATGGCTTGGGCCAGGCGCTCAGTCAAGAGTCTGCGGTTGGGCAGTTGCGTCAGGGGGTCGTAAAACGCCATTTGCCGCACCTGTAGCTCCATCTGGTGGCGCTCCGTCACGTCTTCAAACATCACGTAGGCCTGGGCCAGCTTGCCGTCTTTGAACAAGGGCATGGCGCTGACCAGAATCCAGATGTAATCGCGGCCTGGCACCGAGATACCCATCATCACATTGCGCACAGGTTGGCCCGTTTTGCGCGCAATCGAGATCGGATGCTGCTCACCAGGGAAGTCGCTGCCGTCTTCGCGGATGGCGCGCCAGCGCGAGTCTGTGGAGGTGCGGCCCTGCAACTGGTCCAGCGTCAGGCCCAAGATGCGTTGGGCTGCCGCGTTGGCCGAGGTGATGTCGCCAGCAGCGTTCTGGTACAGCACACCGGTGGGCGAGGTCTCAAAAAGCGTGCGGAACATGTCTTCACTGGCGCGCAAAGCAGCCTGGGTCCTCTTGTGTTCGATGGCGATGCTGGCCAACCGGGCTGACTGCTCGATCATGGCAATGTCCTGGACCGAAGGCGAGTGCACATGGCGGTGGTAAAGGGCAAAGGTGCCCAGAACCTGCCCGGTGGACGACAGCACCGGCTGCGACCAGCAGGCCCCCAGCCCCGCCTGCTGAGCCAGTGCCTTGTAGTCTGCCCAATAGGGATGTGTGGCAATGTCTTCCACCACGACGCGCTTGCCGGTGAAGGCCGCCGTACCGCAAGAGCCCCGCCCCATGCCTATTTCCAGACCCACCAGGGCCTGGTTGTAAAAATCAGGCAGGCTGGGCGCAATCACCTCACCCAGGTGACGACCGTCGTCGCTAAGCAAAAGAATGCTGCACAGCATGGCCGGGTGCAATTGCTCCACACCGCTGGCCATGGCGCGCAGCAAGTCTGGCAGGGCGGTGTCACCGGCCATCAACTCCAGGATCTGGCTGCGAAACTGCTCGTAGCGTTCGGCCAGCTTGATGGCGCTGATGTCGGTATGGGTGATGGCCACGCCACTGCGAATGTCAGCGCCCAGCGGCCGGGCAATCAGGCTAAACCAGCGTTGCTGATCCGGCGAATGACAAGGGTAATCCAGACTGAAATGGGTCGAACGACCGTCCAGCACCGCCTGGATGCCATCGTGCGCCAGCGCCGCGCCGAGGCTGCCACGGTTGTCACCCAGTCCGCACACCTTCAGGTAATTGTTGCCCACGTCAGTGTGTGGTGGTGGCTGGTCAGGCAGGTTGCTGTTGTCAAGGGCAAAACGCCGCCATTGCTCATTCACCGCCACGATGACGCCGCTGCCATCGATCACCGCAATTTCCGCGGCCACCGAATTAAGAATGGCCGTCTTGAAAGACTCGCTGTCCTTGAGCGCGCGGTCGCGCTGAGCCAGGGCGTCAAGCATGGTGTTGAACTGGCGCGCCAACTGCGCAGCCTCGTCGTTACCACGAACCTCGACACGCAAGCCGCTCTGACCCGACTCGACCGCACTGGCCACCCTTGAAATGGCTGCCAGGCGGCGCGTCAGAAACCGGCTGACGATGGCCGAAAAAATGGCCACCAGCATGACAGCCACCAGCAAATAGACCACGCCCCCGCGCGTCACTTGGGCCAGGCGGGCCTCCAGCCCGGTGCCCGCGAGGCCCACGCGGACCCATCCAATTGGCCGGGCATTGAGCAATACCGGGCTAAACACATCCACCAAATACGCCCCGCGTTGCAGCACCTGGAGCTCAGCGGTGGGTGGCAGGTCGGTCATGTATTGCCCGCGCCGCGCGGGTTCGGTGTGGGCCAGCACCTGGCCTTGTGTATCGAGCACCATGGCGTAGCGCAAATCAGGGTAGTTCGACAAGCCCAGCACAATCTCCTGCAGGCCACTGACGTCACGCGAGGCCAACCAGATCGACCCCGTCACTGCCACGCTTCGGGCAATGCCCACCGCCTGGCGCGACTGCTGTTCAAGCACGACCTGTTGCTGGTGCTGTGTCAGGTCCCAGACAAAGGCCGACATCATCAACGCCACCGTCAACACCATACCTGTCACCAATTGGCGGCGCAGGCTGCCCAACAGCAGGCGTTGCAGGGTGGTGATCATCACGGGCTCTCCACTGGCCGGACTTCTTGCTCGAAGCGTTTCACGTAGCGGGCCACCACGTCATACGTGGCATCGTCTGCTGGCTGAAAACTGGCCGTGAACATGCCAGCCAGTACGGCTTGGCCCGCCAGTGTTTGCGACAAGCTCAGCAAGCCTGACTGCACCTGCGCGCGCACCTCGGCAGGTACGTCGTCACGCGCCATCACCGAGTTGTTGACCAGCGACTCGGTTTCCCACATCACCTTGAGCTCAGCCGCCTCTTTTGGATAGTCTTTCTGAAACAGGCGCCAGGGCTGTGGCCAGATGGCACCGGCAGCGGCCTGACCCAGATAGACATTCATGATGGTGGACTCTTGCGAGCCCACGTACACATTCCGAATGTCGCGCTGCACATTTATGCCTTGCGTGTGTAAATAATACTGCGGCATGATGCACGCGGCCAGCGCCGTGGGGGATGGGTAGCTCACCACCTTGCCTATCAGATCGGCAGGCAGCTTGATGCCGCTGTCGCGGCGCACGATAAAAATGCCTTTGAAATCTTTGGCGTCACCGGCCATGGCGATCACGTGGTAACCATGCGCAATGGCCTGCAGGGTCTGCCACGGATTGGGCAGTAAAAAAGCCGGCTCACGCGAGGCGTATTTTTTCTCGAAGGCCTGGTAGTCGCGAGAGGCTTCGAGTTCCAGCCGAGCGTTGGGCAGTAGGGTGTTAAGGTGGTCAATCAGCGGCTGGTAGGCCGCGGTCAGCAATTGCGGGTTGTAAAGCGGGTGCACCGCCAGGCGGTAGATGGGCACACTGGCTTGAGCGGGCGCTTGGCTGTATTGCAAGGGCACTTCTTTTGATGCAGGCTGGCAGGCGCCAAGCAACCCTGCGATCACCACTGTGACCCATCGACTCCATTGACGCAAGTAGTTCATGTGTTCCCACCCGTCGGCTTATTCGCTCTGGCCGCTTGTAACAACTTTAGCACTGTCTCCCAAAATACGAAAGCGATGATTAACCATAATTTATGGTAACTACTCAGCTCCCAACGGAGATTAATTTGAGTTCGCTATGAAATAGTGAGCGAGAATTAGTTTTGATGCCAACCCTGCCCGACCTCACCGAACTCAGCCATGCACAAAAGGATGAGCTG
>NZ_JAQTXM010000071.1 GCF_028688795.1 Rhodoferax sp.
CGGCAAGCAGGCTTACCGCAGCAAGCCTGGTCCAATGAGAGGAAGATTTGGTCTTCCTTGCAAGTTCGACATGTTTCACGTGTGCCTCCTTAGGCGTTGACTTTGGAAGGCCTCATTATCAATTTACCAAAGCTTTACACAAGCGAAGCCTCGTCTTTAAACTGTCCAACATTTGCGTTAGATCAATCTTTTTTTGATTAGTCCCTTGGGCTTGTACGGGTTTGTCACAGCGTGGAATAAATGCCTTAAATATCAATACTTTACGATTTATTGATACATACACACAGATAAAAAAGAAACCCCGCTGGCGTTCACCAAGGGGGTTCAGATTTGCCGCCAACGTAGCCCGAAAGCATCAGCTCGCGCCTGTCGGGCGCGGCTGCGAGTGGTGCCGATTTACTTCATTTGGTAGATGTAAGTGACACCGAGAAAGCTCACACTTTGATCTGCTTTTTGTGTGACCGTGGTGCCGTCGGAGTACCGGTAGGGCACGCCGTTGTACGACCAGGTCCAGTCGTTGTAGCTTGATTTCTGGTGGATCAAGTCAACCCGCACGGCAGACTTCTTGTCGAGCGCGTAGGTACCGAACAATTTGAGTGCGGTTTGACGGAAGGTAATGTCCGGCAGACCGCCACTGGCTGTCAGCGATGCGACGCTATAGGGCGTCGCCGTGCTGTCGAGCCCCTGTGCGTATTTGCTGGTGTCGTTGACATAAGACAGGTTGCCGCCCACCTGGAGCTGGCTCATGGGCTTGCCGGTAAAGCCAAGGCCGAGACTGGTGCTGGTGTTGTCAAAACTCATCACATAACCCGCACTGCGGGCCTGATTGAAGCTCTGCAGACCTTTTGACAAGTAGCCGTTGAGTCCCCATTTGGATGAAATCACATAAGCCCAGTCCAGGTTGAATTGGTTCATGCGCGTGTCGCGCAGGCCATAGACGCTGGGTGTTTTGTACTTGTCGTTGCCGTGTTCGGCACTGAACTGCAGTGACAAGTCTTTGTTGGGGGTCCAGTCAGCCTGCAGCTTGACTTTGTCGCGCTGACGATCTGCCAGCGTGGGCATGAAGACGCCCGTGGCAAGTGCGGGGTCGTTGGCACTGACTTCAGTGACGCCCAAGCCGGCATTGTCCTTGAGCCAACCCGAGCCGTCGCGTTCGCTGCTTGACAAGCTGATGGCACCGCTCATGTTCTCTGACATGCGGCGCCGCAGCTCGGCGCGTACGGTCGTCTCATTGGTTTTTTGGCGCAGCGCACTGGTGCCGGCGATGGCGCTGGTGGCGGTGAACTCGCCGCGGTCAATGGCCTCGTAGTCGGCACCCACCGTGCCACGGTAGTCAGGGTTGAACTGCCAACTGGCCTGCAGCTTGCCACCGGTCTTGCGGTTGGACAAGTTGCGGTTGGTATAGGCCAGGGTATCAGGGTTGACGCTTACCAGGTTGTAATAGGCGATGGGAGTTTGGTCGTCTTTGTCCTGGTAACGCACGTTGGCCAGCAATGACAATTTAGGCATGGGCCGCGAAGTAATGCCGAACTGGACCAGCTTGGTATCAACCTGACCATCCAGGCTGGTCAGCCCGGTGCGGCTGGGTGAACTGAAACCATCGTCTTGTGACGCCTTGCTGTAGGCCAGTTTGAAGGTGCCGCGGGTCTTGTCGGTGAAGTCGTAGTTACCACTGAGGTCCAGCTGATGCGCCTGGTTGTCTGGCGACAATGCCACCGCCTGGTTCAGGTAGCCCAGCAGAGTGGCCGAGCTTGGCAACAGCGTGCCCACCGGGTCGTACAAACTGCCCGAAACCGTTGGATTGAGGGCGGTGTTGGCGTTGCGGTAAAACGAGCCGTAGTAGCCCACACTGAAGCGCAATTTTTCGAGGGCATAACTCAGGCGCGCTTCGATCTGACTGTGGTTGGCGTCAATGGGCTCGGGCAGCATCAAGGTGGCCCAGCCAATGCTGGTGGCAGTGCTGCCCAGGCAACTGGGGTCAAGCGCGGTTGCGCAATTGAAACCCGTACCAAACAAGCGGGTGCCTTCCTTCTTTTCAGTCTTGAGGTCAACCGACAACTGCATGCGCGGGCTGAAGATTTTGGTGTAACCAACGCCCAGTTTGGTGCGCTTGGTCTGCAAATCGACATTGGCACCGGTGCCGGGCGGCAAAGCGACCACTTGCGGCGCGGTGGAACCGAAGTTCAACACACCGGTGTTGACCTGATTGAGGTCGTTTCGGACCAAACCGCCATACTCGGCGGTGAGTTTCCAATCGCCCGGTTTTTTCCAGACCAGATCCAACTCGCGTGTGTCATAGAGCAAGTCATAACCCTGGAAATCGACCCAATCGCCAGTCTCGTCCTGACGCAGGCTGTAATCGATGTCCAGCATGGCGGCAACGCTACTGTCTTTGTCCACGCCTCGGTATTGATTGAACAGGGCGCGGTCAGCACCTTTGCCGCTAAAAACTCCTAGCCCCGCTGCGATGGTGGTTTCAGCCGGACTTTGGGCGTGTGCGGGGAACAAGGCTGCACAGGCTGCCAAAGCAAGTGCTGTGCGCTTAAACGTAAACATGGAATGTGGCCTGATCATGATGGGTCTCCGTGCTTCAGCGCATCAACGGGTTGGTGCTTGACGGACTGTTGGATCCGTGAACCTGCGTGTGGCAGTTCATGCAACTGCGACCCTGCCACATGTTGACGACGTTCTTGCCGCTGGACAAGCTGCTCACCTGGGGCAAGGTTTGACCCGGTGCCAGCGTGTAAACGCCGCTTTGGCCGCCCAGCGCGCCGACATTACCCGCGGCGTGAGGCGTATGACACTGCTGACACAACATGGGTGCTCGCGTTTTGAGCATGCCGGCGACAGTGCTGCCGTGTGAGTTGTGGCATGTGCTACAGTCTTCAGCCACCGGGTCGTGCTGCTGCACAAAAGGGCCGCGCTTTTCGGCGTGACAGGTATAGCAGGTGTCGTTGATGCTGTCGCGCTTGACAAGCTTGGGGCCGGCTGAGCCGTGCACATTGTGGCAGTCCGAGCAGGTCATCTTGCCTTCAGGCACTGGATGGTGCGATGGCTTGTTCAACTGCGTGCGCTGTTCTTTGTGGCAGGTGTAGCAAGTCTCGGCTTGCACTTTTTTATTCAGGGTTTTGTCTTTGTTGGCGTGGACCTGGTGGCAGGTGTCGCATGTAACACCTGCATTTTCGTGGCTTGAGCCCGACCACAAGGCACGCTTCTGGTCTTTGTCATGACAACTTTGGCAAGCACGGTTTCTGTCATGAGCAGCGACCGTACTGACCTTGCCAAACGACTTGCCAAAAGTGATGTCAGGCTTGGGTTGCGGGTTGATCTTGGCGGGATTGTAGGTATGAGCTTCGCTCTTGCCATGACAAGTGATGCAGTCGGGCGCGCGTTTGTCGGCAACAAAACCGTGCGCAGAGCGGCTGTTGTCGGTCATGTCCTCGGAGTCATGACAAGTGACACAAAAGGCTGCCCCGGTAGGCTCGGCCTCGGCTTCGGTCGCAGCCCAAACCGGGCTGAACCAGCCTGACAGCAACATACCGGCAATGGCGATAACGCGCTTGATTCTCATCCCAACTCCTTCATTCATGTTTATTTTTGGCCGTGAACCAAGTCGACAGCCTGACGTGCGCCAGGTGCATGGCAGTCGTTGCAGGTTTCAGCAGGCAAGCCAAGGAGTTCAGCCTGTGTTCTGGTACCAAACACGGCGCCTGGGTCACCAATGTTCAGCGTGACGTGTTCAATGGCCTTGGCAGAGTCATGGCAGGCGGTGCACGATGCCACTTTAGGCGAGATGACTTTCCAGCCGTTCGGGTCAGTGACGCCAACGTCTTTCTTGATGACGGAGCCCAGCGTGCCCAAGTCCTGCTTATAGGAATCGTTGACGTGGCAGGCGTTGCAGTTCAGACCAACGCCTGGATAGGCAACTTCTGCTGCGTAATTTTCGACGTCCGGAGCCAAAACCAGAGGCACAGGCAAAGCAGCGTTCGCTGCGCACAGATCCTTGGCGATTTGAGTGGTTCCGGCCGGATTGCAGAAGATGCCAATCTCTTGGTTGTCATAGGTAAACGGACTGGCGCGTCGCGAATTGCCATGGATGCCATGGATCATGCGCTTGAAATGGTAGGACTCGTTAAAGCTTGAGCCATCGGTCATGACCGTGGAAGAAACCCGATTGGCATCGTGGCACACCACACAAGATTCAACCGTATTGCGGGCGCCGCCGTGGAAGGCATTCGCAAGCGTGTTTGAACCCGAAGTCGTCCCCAGCGCACCGTGGCAGACATTGCATTTCTCGTTGGAAACGATTGCACGGCGAGGATTCAAGGCGGAACCGCTGATCAGCACATCTTTGTAAGTGTGCTGTACAACCACGTTGACGGTCGTAACTGGCGAGACTTCCAACCTTGTTTGGACATCCAGTTTGTTTTCCTTGATCTGGCCGTAGCTGACGACACGGGCTGTTCCGGAGGCGATAGCCGTTGAAGAGTCGTTAGGAACAGAAATGTTCACGGTGTAGCGGTTATTACCAATATTGGTGCCGGTGCTTGCACCTGCCGATGCGGTACGACCGCCGTTGTTATAGGCAGAGAACTCAGTCACCGGGCCGGGCTGCCCATTGGTCAGCTGCCCGGTCATGTTTTGATAAGCGAGTATCAAGCGCAGACTACCAAATTTGGGGGCATTGGAAGCCAGGTCGTAAGCCGTTCCATCCAGCGGATTGGTCAACGAGTAGGTGACCGTGACAGTGCGCGCTGTTTTGTCAGCGGTATCGTTGAAAACAGCACTCTCAATGTTCATCTTGTACTTGGCCGCGTTCTCTTCATTCTGATTCCAGTGGACACGTTCGGGCGAAATGTTGGTACCAGGAGCGTGACAACCCGCGCAAAAGCCATCCTTCAAATCTGTGGCTTGTGCCGCTGAATTCTTGAGAAAAGAAACAGCGAATGGTTTGTGGCTGACTTCCCATGCAGATCCGACTTTGTTGGCATGGCAAGTAAGACAAGCGCCCTTGCTGGCCTCCGTTTTCCAGTTGTCGCCCTGCGGGGTATTGGGGTTGGCACCAGTGTGGCAGACGCTGCAGTTGCGCAGGTCTTGCGGGAAGCCCACTTCAGCATAGCTGTGCTTGGTGTTGTTGTAACCCCAAATGGTGTAATCTTCGCCGCCTTCAGCGATCTTGCTGTAGAGCAATCTACCAGCGTGAATCTTGTGAACCATGGTCGACAGGGTAAGCACATTGCCGCTGTTGGCATCGATCGTACCGGGGTTGTGGCACATCACACAGTACTGGGTGTCTACGCGTCCACCACCGTGCAAAGCCAGCTTCTCATGGCAACCATTGCAAGAAGACACATCGGTCATCTTGCGGGTTTTTGACGGATCGGTCACCAGCACCGATTTGCCGTTGGCGTCAATGGTGAAGTCAATGTAGGGATTGACGCGCACCGTTTCACCCGCTGCATTTTTGTAACTTAATTGAATGGCGATGCGGTGGGTACGGTTTGGCTCGAAAACAACCCCGTTGGTTTTAGCCGGGTCTTTCACATCTGTTTTGAATGTGTAGGTGTAATAACCGTCAGGGTTGTACACCAGTTGGCTCGCCTGTTTGGCATCGGTGGTGGCCTGCACGGCCGTGGCCAGCACGGGTGTACCGCCAGGCCCTACATCTGCTTTCGCCGTCTCAGTGCGAGAGATGTAGCTGACCCATTGATCCAGCTCACCATTGGCGCCTGGCACCAGCTTTGCAATGGCAAAACTCATATCGGCAATGGTCAGGCCCGTCTTGACGGCGCCATCCGAGAACACTGTGAAGTTCACCACCGGCGGGCTGTTGATGGTGACCGCCGGAACGCCGGCATTTTGCAGCACCGTGAAAGACGCGGACGAATTGATGGCCGTGTCGTTGGACGCCAGGGCGCTGGCAGACGCGATGACCTGATTCGCCGGAAGTGCAGGCGCTGCCGCGCCACCACCCCCGCCGCCACAACCTGCCATGGCGGCCAGCATGACACAGGCTGCACTCCACCGAATCAATGAACTTTTCATACTTGCCACCGTGTTTTGTTAACCGACACACATTCGTTTGCGAGTCGCTGTTTCACCGCTATAAAGTCTGCAGCCAAGTTCTTTACCTCGGCTTCACATTTTTTCATGTAGCCGCATCATATAGCCACAAACTTTGAATGGGAAAAACTTTACGGTGTTTGGAGAAGAAATTTGATTTGAATCAAACCGTCACGAATGCATCTGCTTGGCACAGGCCATGCCACCAGCCCAGAGCCTGGCCATGTCACCCACCGAATTCGACGGGATGCAACGTCCGGTCTGAAGGACACCATCACTGGTAAGTTACGTCTTGGTCAATGATCAAGAAGAACTTGAAACCATTCAACGGAAAAATCAGCCACTACTTCCGCCAAGTTCCTTGAGAAATTTCGATCACCAACACTTTCGCCATGCGCTGGGCTGCCCCTTGATGTGCTTGTGCGAAACGCTTGGCTGCCTGCTGGACGGCTTCCAGGCGAGTGCGGTCCATACACAGCGCACCGGCCACCGCAAGGGCTTGGGCCATGTCCGCCACCCGCAGCGCCGCGCCCTCCACCTGCGCTTGTTCAGCCGCGTCCAGAAAATTGAATGTGTGCGGACCCATCGCCACCGGGCAGCCGCAGGCCGCCGCCTCGATCAGGTTTTGACCGCCCAGCGGCTCAAAGCTGCCACCCAGCAGGGCCACATCGGCCAAGCCGAAATACAGCGCCATCTCACCCAGCGAATCACCGAG
>NZ_JAQTXM010000072.1 GCF_028688795.1 Rhodoferax sp.
AAAAAAAAGTCATTCAAAGAAAATGACAACGCCTCGCACAAGTTGAGGGTGAGGATCAACTCAAAGTGCGAATCCCTGCAATTTTTATCGAGATCCTCCAATAAATTTTTTATCAGCCCAAGTTGCAAGTGGCTCACAACAGAAATAGTGAGATCTGGCGCAGACTGCGTTTTTACTTTTTCCATCGCAAATGGCACCAATAAATCAAAAGCCTTCGCACATATTTCAAAGCTGAATAAATCACCAAAAATGAAAACTGAATCGCATTGATGTCTTTCTTTTGATAAAGGCGTCGATAGTTTCCCAGATCACTTCGCTCCATTAGCCACACTTGAGAGCTCAATCCCGCCACACCAAACGACTCTTTATAGATGGCAGCCAGTTCAGCATCAAGTTTGACGGCACATCCACCCGCGCAAACAATCTTCATCCAGAGCATGTGGTCTTCCATGTAGCGCTGCTTTTCTACAAAACGGTGAACCACATCGCGGCGCAACATGGCCGATGGCGTCACAAATTTATTTGACAGGATCAGAGGCCATTTGCGGATGGGCGCCACACCACCCTGTGTCACAGGCCAGTCAGGCAAGCGGTCATGGTCAAGACGCCGATATCCGTGGCCCGACAGAACAACATCCGGGTTCGCCTCCATGTAGGCCGTCTGGATTTCTATTTTTTTTGGGTGCCAGGCGTCATCTGCATCAAGAAAGGCGACATATGTCTGTGTGGCCTGATCCCAACCCGCGTTGCGGGCACTTGCTGCCCCAACGTTCTGCTCCAGAAATACCAGCTTGATCCAACCTGGCTCAAAATGCTGGCTCAGCTTTTGCAGAAGTTTTTGCGTGTCATCACCACTGGCGTCGTCTACCAAAATCACCTCAGCAGGACGCCGGGTTTGGGCTGCCACGGATGCAACGGCTCGCTCAATGGTGCCTGTGCAGCGGAAGCAGGGAATGACGACCGAGACCGATGTAAATTCATTGCGATGCATCAAGTCTTCGTCCAATAGGCAGGCAGACCCATCAGGTTCCGCCCGATGTCGAGCATTCTTCTCGCCTGTTTTTCACCCAACAGTCGCCACAAAAATAAACGGATGTACGCACGAAACAATGCCACGCGCCAGCCCAAACTGGGCCAACGCAATCCATTCTTGATTTGGGCAAATCGGACTTCACGCAAACCCAATAGCGTATTGGCCGGGTCAGTACTGACACCACCTTGCCGCATCGCAGTCATCACGATGCCTTCAATAAAAAAAGCATCGCGCGTCTTGAGCTCCCGCAATAACAATTCGTAGTCACCTGCAATGCGAAAGGTTTCATCAAAATTCCCGTGATCCGTGAACAAACTGCACCGATGCATCACGGCCGGGTGCGGCACACACATGAGTCGCCTAAAGCGATTTTTTACTTTACCCCAAGGCTCTCCCACAGCATAAAGCTCTGAACCATTATTGTTGAGCAACATGATCTGCCCATAAGCCACGCGAATTTCCGGTGGAACCAACACCAACTGCTCAGCCATACGCGCTATCACCTGCGAATTACGCAAATAATCGTCGGCCCCAAGAAAACAGACCCAGTCGCCTTTTGCCTGCGCCAAGGCCTTGTTCCAGGCGTTGTAAATACCCCGATCGGGCTCGGAAATCCAATAGGTCATCTCCTGGGCATTGGCGCGAATCAGGTCGACAGTACCGTCTGTCGAGCCGCCGTCAATCACAATCAACTCCAGGCGAGCATAGGTTTGTTGTGTGACGCTATCAAGGCACTGTTGTAGCGTTGCCCTGCCGTTGTAAACCGCAATAACAACGCTGATCAGCGGCGTGAAGTCGTTGGGATTCATGGATTTCGCGCCGCCTCCACCATTAACTTGACGAGCTCCGGCATCTTGATATGCGCCGCCCAGCCAAGACACGCTTTGGCCAGGCTGGCATCGCCCTGACTCCAATTAATGTCTGACGGGCGAAAGAGTTTTTGGTCACTCTCAACATGCTCGCGCCAATCCAGGCCAACATTTGCAAACACATCCCTGACAAAGTCTTCAAGGGACACTGATACGCCCGTGGCGATCACAAAATCAGCCGGCGCCTCTTGCTGCAACATCCGCCACATAGCATCCACATACTCCGGCGCCCAACCCCAGTCCCTGACGATATTCAAACGGCCAAGGCTAAGTTTTTCTCCCGATCCATTGGCAATCCGAACCGCGCTGTCCACAATTTTGCGCGTCACAAAACGGGCAGGACGCAAGGGCGATTCATGATTAAAAAGGATACCGCTACAGGCGTACAAGCCGTAAGCCTCACGGTAGTTGGCAACCATCCAATGGGCTGAGGCTTTTGCCACGGCGTAGGGGCTGCGAGGATGAAACGGGGTGGTTTCGTTGGCAGGTTTCTGACCCACGTCGCCAAAACACTCGCTGGAGCTTGCATGGTAAAGCTTGATCTTTCCGCCCAAAAATCGTATGGCCTCCAGCATGTTCAGGGTACCGACCGTAATGCTCTCGAGCGTTTCCACGGGCTGCTCAAACGACAAGCCCACCGAACTTTGTCCCGCCAAGAAATACACCTCATCTGGCATGCTTCGGGTAAGCACCGTCAGCACACTTCGAAAATCGGTCGGCGCCATGGAACAAAGATTCACGGACTGCGCCAGTTGCAACACTTTCAAATTACGAAATTCAGTCATTTGCGCGTCCCTTGACGTTCCCCAGACTTCGTAACCTTTCTCCAACAGCAAGCGCGCCAGATAAGCGCCATCCTGGCCACCAATGCCACAAATCAAAGCTTTCATGCGGCTAACCTCCGGTAAACAGCAAGCGTTTCCTGAGCGCAACGCTCCCAGCTAAAGCGCTTGCAACGCTCCCGCCCCAGCGCAACAAGTTCAGCCCGGCGGGCGGATGACTGCAAAACCCGCTCGATGGAGACCCTGATGGAATCCAAATCGTAAGGATCAAAGTACTCACCTGCGTCGCCAACAACCTCGGGTATTGAGCTTGTGCTACTGCAAATCACCGGGCAATCCAGCGACATGGCCTCAAGTGGTGGAATCCCGAATCCTTCATATTTGGACGGATACACAAATGCTGCGGCACCTTTGTACAAGGCTGCCAGCCGGTCATCGCCCCCACCCACATGAATCACCTGGGTGGCGGGCAGGCCAAGTCCGGCCATCAAGCCGAGCTCGTCCGGAGACAAGACACCAGCACCGAAACAAACCAAGCGGAAGTTGGCCTTCAGCCACGGCGATGCCGCGTAGGCACGCAGCAACCCATCAAAATTTTTATAGCCACGACGACCAGCCACATGAAGAATGTAAGGAGCGGGCCCAACCAGTGCTCGCGCCTGCAACCCAGTCTGTGGCAATGCGTCGTAGCCAAGGTAGGTCACGGTCAAATCGCCATCATCCAGGGAATGCAGTTCTTGAAGATCACGTCGCGTATTTTCAGAGATACAAAAAATGTGATCTGCACGATTGACCGAAAATTTCTTGAGTTGGGCTATAGGGTAGGCAGCACCAAAACTGTCAGGAAATCGCTCTTCAATCATGTCATAAACAGTCAACACATGAGGCACGTTTGAGCGACATAAAGGCTGCTCTGCATAGTAGGTCTCATGCACAAGATCGGGACGCATCATGCTTGACACCGGGCCACAAAGTGCAGCACTCAGGGTCTTGATGATCCGTGCTGTTTTAGGCAAACGACGAAGATGAACACCGGTGACGATGGTACGGTCAGCATCTTTCAAATACTGATTGATATGAAGCGGCGCGACGATTTTGACGTCGACACCTGGAACATGCGACATCTGGGATGCCAAAGCGCAGATGTAACGAGAAATTCCGCCAAATTCTTGTTGGGCAAATATCTGGGAGTCGTAGATTACTTTCATCCGTCACAGGCTTCATCTTTTAATTTGAAATTGTCATGAATGATTTTATTTTTGAATAAAAAACAAAACCATAAAAGTAAATATGTGTCGAGGCATACACCAACATTGTCACCAAGGGAATCGCGATTAAGCCGAGCGAACTCACGCCCCATATTTTCAGAGGCAGGACCAAAATGCAAAAAACAGAAACCACAATGACTTGCTGCTTTACCACCTGCACGCCATTCAAAAACATGGCAAAGGCCACCCCACAACACTCCAGTACCGTCCAAAGAGCCACCAGTCCCAGCAACAAGCCGGGCACCAGCACCTTCCCGCCAGTCCAGTAATGTAATAGCCATTCACTGCTGAAAAACAGAATTGTCGCGCCTGACAGCGCCCCCCCCAGCGTCAGCCACATGCTTGCCTTGAAGGTGCGCCGGATAAAAGCAACATCTCCTTTGGAATGTGCCTCGGCATACGCACCCCATAAAGGGGAATTCATCATGGCCAGAGGTTGCGACACAAACTGAAACAGGCGCTGCGCAATACTGTAAACAGCCACTGCCGCGGGGCCCAGCGCGCTGGAAATAATCAGCGCGTCGGCACCCCAACCAATCATGGTGCCCACCTGCAACACAAAAAACAGGCCACCAATGCGAATCAGCCCCGAGGTTTCCTGCCTGACCGCCCAAGTGATCTTACCCAAGGCAAACAATTTGCGTCTTACCAACAAACCCAAAAGCAGCAAAAGTGATAGTGATTGAATGCCCAGCGTGGCGGCAAGCAACACCGGCAATCCTGCTTGAACCTGCGCAGCCCACCACAGCACTCCCAATGACGCCACAGAGCCCAACGCAGAAACCAGATAAACCTCGAAACTGCGCTGCAAGCCAGCGAACACGCTTTGGATTCCTGTGGTGAACAGATTGAGCCCAAACAACAAGGCAAACAACTTTGCGGCTGCCTGAGCCTCAAGCAATAGCAATGCATCATCCACCTTGATGAGCTTTGCCCAAGGCAACCAGGCGGCCAGCAGCCACAAGGCAGCACCGACCGCTAGCCCAATCAAAAACAAAAGGCCAAGCCCGCCGCTAACGGCGCGGCGCAACAAGTCGGCGTCCGACTTGGCAGATCGACTGGCCACATGATTGGTCAGCGCATTACCGACACCCAAACCTAAAAATGTCAGCATGCCTGCAAAGCTGGCAATAGTCATCCAGATTCCAAACCGCTGCGCACCGAGGTAAGGAATCGTCAAACTCACACTGAGCACCATAACAGCCATGGCTGCAGCCTTGCTTGCCACATTGGCAAGAATGGCCCAGGCTGCAAGGCGATAACGTTCGGAAGCACGGCCATCCTCGGTGGACACGTCAAACGCACTAAACCGCAGATAGCGGAGCAATTTCACGCCCGCACCCCGCGCTGCGGCTTGAACAGCAGCGCACGCTTTTCAAGCACATGCCACGACAGGTAAGCCAGCACACTCGTCACTACAAACGACAAACCCAAATGCGTTGCAAACGTCCACCCGCGATGGCGTCCGAGCTCAACCACAATTTGTTGCACCGGAAAAGCAAAAATGTACATGCCGTAAGACAAGTCACCGAGCCGATCTGTCACCCAAGCGCCCCACGGCACGCGCTGCGCCGCAACGACCAGCGCCGCAGCAATCCCAAGCATGCCAGTGCGTTCAACACCATGCGACCCCAACAAAAAAAAGGCCAAGAGAACAATGCCAAGTCCAATGGCCCAGGGCTTGCGTTCGGATTCTGGCCGCCGTCTAACAAAACCGTACACCACACCCCACCAGAAAAACGCCACCATCTCCAAATGCGGAACAAACCTGTTGCCCAGTAGCAGCGGGCCAAACGCCGCAGCCAACACAACCAAGCCAAGACTCAGGGCGATTAATCCATCGCGCCGTACCACGCTGATGCTGCCAACCAAGGCCACCGAGACGTAACACAGGAATTCAACCGGCAAGGTCCAAAGCGACCCATTAACGGCCAAGGGAAAAGGGTTGTCTAAAAAAACGCCAGGCAGCCCACGCCAAACCACCAGCAACGCGGTACTCAGGTAACGCCAGGCTTCAAAGGAAGCAAAGTAATCTGCCGCAGCCAGCTTTGAAAAGATTGGACCCAGAACCAGCACTGTGACCAGAACAACAAACCAAAGTGCCGGAAAAATTCGCAATGACCGTCGAATAAAAAAGCGCTTCAAATCAGGGTCGCGCGCCCAGCTTGACCACACCAACAAGCCACTTAAAAAGAAAAAAACAGAAACACCGACGCCGCCAAAGGTGGTCCAGCCAAACAGTTCAGGTTCGGCAAGGCCTAACAAGGCATGTTGGTGACTGTACAAAACCAGGACAGCGGCACACAAGCGCAACAGGTCAAATGAGTTTTTTTGGACAGCAGTCATGGCCATTAAGCAACCAAAACTGCTATTCCACGCTCACATTGACGCTGTAGCCGTTGGCTTTGAGCAGCGCGTGCTGTTTGGCCTGGGCCAGGTCGTGGGCGACCATTTCGGCGCACATTTCCTGCACGGTAATTTCAGGCACCCAGCCCAGTTTTTCTTTGGCTTTGGTGGGGTCACCCAGCAGGGTTTCGACTTCGGTGGGGCGGAAGTAGCGGGGGTCTATCTGGACGATTGGGCGTGGGGACTGGGGACTGGGTACTGGGGACTGGGAAGTGGGGGGGTTCAGCCAATAGGCGACTTCATTGACGCCCTCGCCTTCCCAGCGAATTTGCATGCCCAGGGCCTCTGCGGTCCAGTTGATGAACTGGCGCACGCTGTATTGCACGCCGGTGGCAATCACAAAGTCTTCGGGCTGGTCTTGTTGCAGCATCATCCACTGCATGCGCACGTAGTCTTTGGCGTGGCCCCAGTCGCGCA
>NZ_JAQTXM010000012.1 GCF_028688795.1 Rhodoferax sp.
TGATCAGCTCATCCTTTTGTGCATGGCTGAGTTCGGTGAGGTCGGGCAGGGTTGGCATCAAAACTAATTCTCGCTCACTATTTCATAGCGAACTCAAATTAATCTCCGTTGGGAGCTGAGTAGTTACAAAAAATACGTCACCATCAAGCTGACTTTGTTTGTGTTGATCAAATCGATCGTTTTGGCCATAATGGCCAAAACACGTAAAGGAGTTCAAGTCAAATGCAACATTCCATGAGAACCATGACATCGTCCGAGGCGAAGACAAACTTTGGCGAGGTGTTGTCGTCGTTGAACAGCAGTGGGCCGATTGAAATCACTCGCAATGGTAAATCCGTGGGCCTTTTGACCCTGCCACCGGCGCAGGCCGCCGATGCGGGTCGGCTGGCGGCGTTGGCTTCTGCCTACGCACAGGGTCGGGTGTCCTGGCCCCAGATTACCGAAGAAACCGGTGCGAGTTTTGGCGAGTTGTTGCTGGCGCTGGGGTTGCAAAAACTCTCTCTGCCCAAAGTGATGGCCAAAAAAAGCCCTGAGCAAACAGCGCTGCTAAACCAGGTGTTTGATGCAGCGGCTGGTCTGAAGGCGCAGGCATGAAACTGTCTTTGATCGTGACGGACTCCGGGCCACTGATCACGCTGGCCGTGTCCGGGGCGCTTGACGTGTTGTTTTTGCCGGGTCTGCCGGTCATCGTGCCTGACATGGTTCGGCATGAGGTGATTGCAGATTTGTCTAAACCGGGGGCGATGCGGGTGGCTGACTGGATTCGGGCCAACAACCCGCACCGGCTCACTGTGGCCCCCACTGAGGTGTTTGAAGAATTCATGCTGCTGAAGTCGCTCAACCCGGCTACCAAAACCAAAAATCGGGGTGAACAAGCCGCTGCAGAGGTGTTGGCCAAGGCGCTTGAGGGGCAGGACTTTGGCGCGGTGCTGGTGTTTGAGGACAGCGCGGTGCGCAAAACCAATTTTTTGCTGCGGTTGCCCGATGCCGTGGTGGTGACTTCCACGTCCGAGTTTCTGTTTGGGTTGGAAAGCCGTGGGGTGATCGCCAGCGCGCAGGCGATTCTGGACCGGGCGGTGGATGTGCGTGGCAATGAGGTTCTGGCCAGGTACCTTGCGGGCACGGACGACAGTGGCCCCTTGCCGGATTGGCCGCAGACTTTGCGCCCAAGTTAAACAGATCCACGCCCGCCGATAATGCGCAAAACTGCAATCAACACACATCGGAGGTTCGC
The DNA here is from genome assembly GCF_028688795.1 of Rhodoferax sp. Lineage (GTDB taxonomy): Bacteria > Pseudomonadota > Gammaproteobacteria > Burkholderiales > Burkholderiaceae_C > Rhodoferax. Next base: position 1,235 of record NZ_JAQTXM010000012.1, read on the forward strand.
TTGACAGCCACGCAAAACATTTTTTCGGATATCCCGGTCGACGTGGTCATCATGGCCGCAGGCAAGGGCACACGCATGAAAAGCAAGTTGCCCAAGGTGCTGCACTTGCTGGCCGGGCGTGCCCTGGTACAGCATGTAGTGGACACCGCAGCCGAATTGCACGCCCGCCAAGTGACCGTGATCATAGGTCATGGTGCTACAGAAGTAGAAGCTGCTCTCGCAGGTAATACGGTGGCTACAAGCCAATTTGTCTTAAATTTTGTGCGTCAGGAGCCACAACTTGGCACCGGCCATGCAGTGCAGCAGACCGTGCCGGTGCTGCAAGATGACGGCATCGTGGTGGTGCTCTCAGGTGACGTGCCGCTAACTCAGGCTGACACCTTGCAACAACTCATCAACGCCTGTGACGGCAACAAGCTGGCGCTGCTGACCATCGACTTTGCCGACCCCACGAGTTATGGCCGCATCGAGCGCGCGGGCGACAAAGTGCAGGCCATCGTCGAGCAAAAAGATGCCACGCCTGAGCAGCGCAAAATCACTGAGGTCTACAGCGGCATCATGGCCGTGCCCGCTGCGCCACTGAAAAAATGGCTGGCGCGGCTAGACAACAAAAACGCCCAGGGCGAGTTTTACCTGACCGACATCGTGAAGTTTGCTGTGGCAGACGGTGTGCCGGTCGTGGCGTACAAAATCTCTGATGCGGTTCAGGTGGCCGGCATCAACAGCCCGGTGCAACTGGCCGAGCTGGAGCGCGCTTACCAAAAACGCATTGCGCTGGCGCTGATGGAGCAAGGCGTGCGCCTGGCCGATCCGGCACGGCTTGATGTGCGCGGCACGCTCACCTGTGCGCAAGACGTGTCGATTGATGTGAACTGCGTCTTTGAAGGCCAGGTCAGCTTGGGCGAAGGCGTGCGCGTGGGCCCCAATTGCGTGATTCGTGACGCCACCATTGCCGCTGGCGCCGTGATTCATCCGTTCACCCACATCGAAGGCGGTAAACCCGGCAGCAAAGACGCGGTGGAAGTGGGCGAGGGCGCGCTGATTGGCCCGTTTGCCCGCCTGCGCCCCGGCGCCAAGCTGGGGGCCGAGGTGCACATTGGCAACTTTGTCGAGGTCAAAAACTCCACGCTTGCCAAGGGTGCCAAGGCCAATCACCTGGCGTATCTGGGTGATGCCACGGTGGGTGAGCGCGTGAACTATGGCGCGGGCTCCATCACGGCCAATTACGACGGTGCCTTCAAACACCGCACCATCATCGAGGCCGATGTGCACATTGGCAGCAACTGTGTGCTGATTGCGCCGCTGACCATTGGTGCGGGCGGCACAGTGGGTGGCGGCTCCACACTCACCAAAGATACGCCGCCGCTGGCCTTGGCGGTGGCGCGCGGCCGCCAGGTGAGCATTGCCAACTGGAAACGCCCGAGCAAAAAATGAGCACCGTGCAAGAACTGCAGCGCCAACTCGATGCCGCGCGCGCTGAGCTGCAGGACTTCACTTACACCGTGTCGCACGATCTGCGCGCGCCGCTGCGCCACATCCACGCCTTTGCCAAGATCATGCAAGAAGACTTGATCAACCCGCCGCCCGACATCCTGAGTCACCTGGCCACCATTCGTCAGTCCGCGCAGTTGCTCACCAACCAGCTTGACGGGTTAACGCGGTTTGCGCGCTTGGGCGCGCAGCCCATGCAGCCGCAGGCCGTGGATGTGTCGGCGCTGGTGCAGGTCTTGGTCAATGATTTGGCGCAGTTGCATCCGGCTGTGACGTGGCAGTTGGCACCCGACGTGCCGCTGGTTTGGGGCGATGGGCAAGCGTTGCGCCAGGTGTTGGCGCTGGTGCTAGACAACGCTGTCAAGTTCAGCCGCAGCCGCCCGGTGCCGCAGATCACACTGTCGTGGCAGTTGGCTGAAGCGCCCGAGCTAACCGCAGATGTGTTGCCAGGCACAAGTCAGCCAGCCCAGGCCAAGCTGTGCCAGATCAGCATCACTGACAACGGTATCGGCTTTGCGCCAGAGCAGGCCAGCAAGCTGTTCAAGGTGTTTGCCAAGCTGCACCCAGTGCGTGACCATGAAGGCTTGGGGCTGGGTTTGGTGAGTAGTCGCAAAATCGTGGAGCGGCTGGGCGGCAACATCGACATCACCGCGCAGGTGGATGCCGGCTGCCGGGTAATGCTCGCGTTGTCAATCGCGTAATGCTACTAAAAATAGAGCTATCTGCGCTTTATTTATAAGGGCTAGAGCCCTAAAACGCTTGTAATTTCAAACCGCAGGGGGCAATGGCAGGCGGGCGCCAAACTTACTGCGTTTGAGGCTGAAGAAACTCTTGACGTTGCGCACATTGGCATCTTCGGTGAACAGACGCTGCGTCAAGGCCAGATAGTCGGGCATGTCGCGCGCATGCACCACCAGCACAAAATCCGGCCCGGGCGACACGCGGTAACACTGCTGCACGGCATCTTCCAAAGCCACTTTTTTCTCGAACGCTTCCAGCGCGGTCTGGTCTTGCCGGTCGAGTGTGATTTCCACCAACGCGCACAAACCAGCGCCAATCACGCTGGCCAGTGTGTCGACGCTGAGGATGGCGATTTCGCGCTCAATCAGACCCGCTTCCACCAACCGCTTGACGCGGCGCAGGCAGGTGGGAGGCGACACATGCACCCGTTCGGCCAGCGTCTGGTTGCTCATTGAAGAATCGTTTTGCAGATGTTCCAACAGCTGCAGGTCAATGGCGTCAAGGTCGATCGGGTTCATAGGGCGCTCCGAAGTTAGTGGTGATAGCGTTGGCGTACCCAACACGGCCACAACAGGTTCAGCGCCAGCAGGAAATGTCGCAGTGAAAGGGTGTCGCTCATCGGGCGATTGTCAACCACGCCGCAGTGACTCGCAGCCGACTGGCTGGCTCAGCTCCCCGGTGCTTTGGCCAGAGTTGCCCGGGTCACGTCTAAGTTTTGGACGCCGTCGTAGCGTGGCGGCGCCGCTCCAGCCAGGCTTGCAATTCACCAACCACGCCTTTGCGAAAGGCCAGCACACACAGCACAAAGATCACGCCAATGATCACATTGACCCAGGAGCCCACTTTGTCGGCCAGTGTGTCTTGCAGCGAGATCACGATGCCTGCGCCCATCACCGGGCCAAAGAAGGTGCCCATGCCGCCCAGCAGCGTCATCAAAATCACCTCACCCGACATTGTCCAATGCACATCGGACAAGGTGGCAAACCCCATGATCAGGGTTTTGACCGAGCCAGCCAGCCCGGCCAGTGCGGCAGACAGCACAAACGCCAGCAGCTTGTAGCGGTCGACCTCGTAGCCCAGCGAAATGGCGCGCGGCTCGTTTTCGCGAATCATCTTCAGCACCTGGCCAAATGGCGAGTGCACGATACGCGACACAGCCAGAAAGCCGGCCACAAACAAAGCTACCACCAGGTAATACATGGAAGTGTCCGACTGCAGTGACAGCACGCCAAACAGCGCACCCCGCGGGACGCCTTGCAGGCCGTCCTCTCCGCCGGTGAAAGGCGCCTGCAGGCAAATAAAGTAAACCATTTGTGCCATCGCCAAGGTGATCATGGCGAAGTAAATGCCCTGTCGTCGAATGGCCACCAGACCGACCAGCAGCCCGATCAGGCCTGCGCCAAGTGCGCCGGCCAAAATGCCCAGTTCTGGCGTGAAGTTCTGCGACTTGATCAGGTAGCCGGTGATGTAAGCGCCCGAGCCAAAGAATGCGGCGTGACCAAAGGACAGCAAGCCGGTAAACCCCAGCAACAAGTTGAAGGCGCAGGCAAACAGTGCGAAGCACAGCAGCTTCATGACAAACACCGGGTAAAGCCCGAGCATGGGTGCAACGAGTGCCAGGATCAGCAGCGCGATGTAGGTGAATTGAAGAAGTTTTGAGGCTTTGGTCATCTTTTTGCTGTCATGGAGTGGGGTCGCGGCGCTGCTCATGGCTCAGGCCTCCTTGCCGAACAGGCCGGCGGGCCGGATCATCAGCACGATAACCATGATGATGAAGACCACGATGCTGGATGCTTCAGGGTAAAACACCCGCGTCAAACCCTCGATCACCCCCAGGCCCAGGCCGGTCAGGATCGAGCCCATGATGGAGCCCATGCCACCAATCACCACCACGGCAAACACGACAATGATCAGGTTCGAGCCCATCAATGGATTGACCTGGATGATGGGGGCCGCCAGCACGCCGGCCAGCGCTGCCAGTGCGGCACCGGCGCCGTAGGTCAGCATCACCATCAGGGGCACATTGATGCCAAAGGCCTGCACCAGCGGGGCATTTTCGGTGCCAGCTCGCAGGTAGGCACCCAGGCGGGTGCGCTCGATCAGGAACCAAGTGCCCAGGCACACCGTGAGTGACACCAGCACCACCCAGGCGCGGTAGTTGGGCAGCACCATGAAGCCGAGGTTGGTGGCACCAGACAGCAGTTCGGGAACGTTGTAGTTTTGGCCAGACACGCCGTAAAGCTCCCGGAAAATGCCCTCGGCAATCAGCGCCAGGCCAAAGGTGAGCAGCAAACCGTAGATGGGGTCAATTTTGTAGAGATGTTTGAGAAATAGTCGCTCGATCACGACACCCAACACACCGACGCTCAAAGGTGCCAGCAGCAGCGCCCACCAGTAATTGATGTCGAACTTGTCGAGCATGATCCAGGCCGCAAAGGCGCCGAGCATGTAGAGCGCGCCGTGTGCAAAATTAACAATACCCAGCAAGCCAAAGATCACCGCCAGCCCAAGGCTGAGCAGGGCATAAAACGCGCCGTTGACCAGGCCCAGCAGCAGCTGGCCCAGAAAAGCTTGAAGGGGGATGCCAAAAATTTCCATGGAGGCCCGTGGGTTGATGTCCTTGAGGGAAGGTGTGACAGTCGGCAGCCAGCGCCGCCGACCGTCTTGGATGTCAATTTATTTCTTGATCAACGCGCATTTGGAGTCGGCCACGGTGGTGAAGGCCTGTTCCCCTGGTACTTTGGCAATCATCTTGTAGTAATCCCATGGCGTGGTCGATTCTTTGGCCGACTTGACCTGGTACAGGTACATGTCGTGAATCATTCGGCCATCCGCACGAATCTGGCCCTTGTTATAAAAATCGTCAATCTTCATGCCTTTGAGGGTGCTCATCACCTTGTCGGCATCGGTGGTGCCGGCGGCTTGCACGGCCTTCAGGTAATTGGTCGCGGCTGAATAGTCGGCGGCCTGTACGCTGGTTGGCATGCGCTTGTATTTTTCAAAGAAACGCTTCGCAAATTTGCGTGACGCGTCGTCCTGGTTCCAGTACCAGCTGTCAGCCAGTTGCAGCCCTTCGGCGTTGGCCAACCCCAGGCTGTGCACGTCGGTGATGAACACCAGCAAACCAGTCACCTTCATGGTTTTGGTGATGCCAAATTCCTTGGCGGCCTTCATGGCGTTGGTGAAGTCGCCGCCCGCGTTGGCCAGCGCCAAGACCTGGGCTTTAGATGACTGGGCCTGCAGCAAAAAAGACGAGAAGTCAGAGGCATTGAGCGGATGCCGCACGGCACCCGCAACGGTGCCGCCGTTGGCCTTCACAACGGTGGAGGCATCGGCTTCAAGCGAATGGCCAAACGCATAGTCGGCGGTCAGAAAAAACCAGTTTTTGCCACCTGCCTTGACCAGGGCGGTGCCTGCCACCTTGGCCAGTGCCACGGTGTCATAAGCGTAATGCACGGTGTAAGGTGAGCAGGCTTCATTGGTCAAGCGGGCGGAGCCTGCGCCAATCGAGAAGAACGGGCGCTTTTTTTCTTCTGCAAGTTTGGCCATGGCCAGTGAGGTGCCGGAGTTGGTGCCGCCAATCAACATTGACAGGCCGTCCTTGTCGATCCATTCACGGGCTTTTGCGCGGGCAATGTCGGCTTTGTTTTGGTGGTCGGCGGTCACCACTTCAATCGGGCGGTTATGCACCTTGCCGCCAAAGTCCTGCGCTGCCCACTTGACCATTTCGCCGCCAGCCGGGCCGTCCAGGTCGGCATAGACGCTGGACATGTCGGTGATGAAGCCAATCTTCACGGGGCCGGTGTTTTGCGCCGATGCGGCGCCAGCAAAGCCAATGGCCATTGCGGCAACGAGGGTCTTGAATTTCATGTTGTCTCCTGAGGGGTGGTTGTTGAAAGGCGGGGGAATCGATGATTTTTATTAAAGGAAACAGTCTCAAACGCCAAGATAGTCCTGCAGCATGCCCATGTTTTGGGCCAGCTCATGTTGGGCAAATTGTTTGACGATGGCGCCATGCTCCATCACGTAAAAGCGGTCGGCCAGTGGCGCCGCAAAACGGAAGTTTTGCTCCACCAGCACGATGGTGTAGCCCTTGGCTTTGAGCGTCAGAATCATTTCGGCCAGCTTTTGCACAATCACCGGGGCCAGGCCTTCCGAGATCTCATCCAGCAACAACAAACGTGCGCCTGTGCGCAAAATGCGCGCTACCGCCAGCATTTGTTGCTCGCCGCCCGACAGGCGAGTGCCGGGACTGGCAGCGCGTTCTTCTAGGTTGGGGAACATGGCGTAAATCTCTTTCACGCTCATGCCGCCGGGCGCAATGACGGGTGGCAGCATCAGGTTTTCTTGCGCCGTCAGGCTGGCAAAAATGCCACGCTCTTCCGGGCAGTAGCCCACGCCGAGGCGGGCCACCTTGTGCGGTGCCAACTTGATGGTCTCAACGCCATGGATCTTGATACTGCCCTTGCGGCTACCAGTCAGGCCAACGATGGCGCGCATGGTGGTGGTACGCCCGGCGCCGTTGCGCCCCAGCAGTGTCACCACTTCGCCTTCGTTCACGGCTAAATTGACACCATGCAGGATGTGCGACTCGCCGTACCAGGCATGCAGGTCGTCAATGCGAAGCAATTCTTTGGTCATCAATGGGCACCCTGCAATTCAGTGTTGACGGTGCCCATGTAGGCTTCAATCACCAGAGGATTTCTGGACACCTCGGCATACGGACCGTCTGCAATGATGGCGCCGCGTTGCAGCACCGTAATGCGGTCGGCAATTCTGGACACCACATTCATGTTGTGTTCAACCATCAGAATGGTGCGCCCGGCAGACACCTTTTTGATCAGCTGAGTGACTCGGTCCACGTCTTCGTGGCCCATGCCTTGGGTGGGCTCGTCAAGCAGCATCAGCTCTGGCTCCAGCGCTAGCGTGGTCGCCAACTCCAGGGCGCGTTTGCGACCGTAGGGCAGGTTGACCGTTAGTTCGTTGGCAAACTCCTGCAAATCAACCTCGACCAACAACTCGTGGGCACGCTGATGCAGTGGTAGCAAGGTGCTTTCGGTCTTCCAGAAGTGAAACGAGGTGCCCAGATTGCGCTGCAGTGCCGCCCGCACGTTTTCCAGCACGGTCATGTGCGGGAAAACTGCCGAGATCTGGAACGAGCGAACAATGCCCCGGCGGGCGGTTTGCGCCGGCTTCTCTGATGTGATGTCTGCACCGTTGAACAGGATGCTGCCTTTGGTGGGCTGCAAAAATTTTGTCAACAAGTTGAAAAAGGTGGTTTTGCCAGCACCGTTTGGGCCAATCAGCGCGTGGATGTGGCCGCGCTGAACCTTCAGGTCCACATGATTGACGGCCACAAACCCCTTGAATTCTTTGGTCAAGCCGCGGGTTTCGAGAATAAATGTCTCTGACAAATTGCACTCCGGCTGGCAGGACTACGTTGAAAGACACGGTGGTCTGCAACACGAAGGTTCATGCTAACGAGTTGCATTGCGCCGCGTGAGCGGGTTAGCCCCTAGGTAGTTCTACGTGGGTGAACTCAATACTTGTCGTCATTGGCGTGGTGTTGCCTCATTTGGATGGCTGATGCGGTGCCACTCCACTTTTTAAAATAATTAAATTCCTAAAATTGAAAATTAATGAAATATAAAGTCAATTTACATAGTTAATGAAATTAAAGTTCAAAATGTAATAAATGTAATTTGCATATTTCTTTGGTTGGCTTGTACCATTGCACATTCATTTTTGGAGCAATCACTATGTGTGGCATCGTCGGCGCAGTATCCAGCCAAAACATCGTTCCCATTCTGGTCCAGGGCCTGGCCCGGCTGGAGTACCGGGGTTATGACTCCTGCGGCGTGGCGGTTTACGCCAACGGCTTGCAACGTGCCCGTAGCACCGCGCGCGTGTCTGAGCTGATGGATCAAATTGCTACCACGCATCTGGAAGGCAGCACCGGCATTGCCCACACTCGCTGGGCCACCCACGGCGCCCCTGCCGTGCACAACGCCCACCCACATTTCAGCCATGGCCCGGGTGCAGACGCAGCCAGTCGACCCGGCCGTATTGCCTTGGTGCACAACGGCATCATTGAAAACCATGACGAATTGCGCGCCGCCCTGCAAGCCAAAGGCTACGTGTTCCAGAGCCAGACCGACACCGAAGTCATCGCCCACTTGGTTGACAGTATTTACGACGGTGACCTGTTTGAAGCGGTTAAAGCAGCGCTGGGCTCACTGCGCGGTGCCTACGCCATTGCTGTGTTTTGCAAGGACGAGCCGCATCGCCTGATTGGTGCGCGTGCTGGCTCTCCGCTGATTTTGGGCGTGGGTCAAGGCGGCCAAGCCCATTACCTGGCCAGCGATGCCATGGCCCTGGCCGGCGTCACAGACCAGATTGTTTACCTGGAAGAAGGCGACGTGGCCGACATCCAGCTGGGCAAATACTGGCTGGTCGACAAAACCTTCAAGCCGTTGACTGCCGCGCAGCGCCCAGTCAAAACCGTGCATGCCCACAGCGGTGCCGCCGAGCTGGGCCCATACCGTCACTACATGCAAAAAGAAATTTTTGAGCAGCCGCGCGCCATTGCCGACACGCTGGAAGGCGTGACCAGCATCGTGCCGGAGCTGTTTGACGGCGCAAACGCCAGCGCCGCTCGCGTGTTCAAAGACATTGACTCGGTGTTGATCCTCGCCTGTGGCACCAGCTACTACAGCGGCTGCACGGCTAAGTACTGGTTGGAGAGCATCGCCAAAATCCCGACCCAGGTTGAAGTGGCCAGCGAATACCGCTACCGCGACTCGGTGCCCAACCCCCGCACCCTCATCGTCACCATCACCCAAAGTGGTGAAACGGCCGATACGCTGGCGGCCCTGCGCCACGCGCAAAGTCTGGGCATGACACACACCCTGACGGTGTGCAACGTGTCTACCAGCGCCATGGTGCGCGAATGCGAGCTGGCCTACATCACCCGCGCCGGCGTTGAGATTGGCGTGGCGTCCACTAAAGCGTTTACGGCGCAATTGGCCGGGCTGTTTTTGCTGACGCTGGCGCTGGCCAAAACACGCGGCCTGCTCAGTGAAGCAGAGGAAGCGCGCCACATCAACGCCATGCGCCACTTGCCGGCTGCGCTGCAGGCCGTGCTGGCGCTGGAGCCACAAGTGATTGCTTGGGCGCAAGACTTTGCGGCCAAAGAAAACGCCTTGTTCCTGGGCCGTGGTCTGCATTACCCCATTGCGCTGGAAGGCGCCCTGAAACTGAAAGAAATCAGCTACATCCACGCCGAGGCTTACCCGGCGGGTGAACTCAAGCACGGCCCGCTGGCGCTGGTGACCAGTGCCATGCCGGTGGTCACCGTGGCACCGAATGACGCCTTGCTGGAAAAGCTCAAGAGCAACATGCACGAGGTGCGCGCCCGTGGCGGCGTGCTGTATGTGCTTGCCGATGCCGATTCACACATCGCGTCCGCTGAGGGCCTGCATGTGATCCGCATGCCAGAGCACTACGGCGAGCTGTCGCCCATGCTGCACGTAGTGCCGTTGCAGCTGCTGGCCTATCACACCGCTTGCGCACGCGGCACCGATGTCGACAAGCCACGCAATTTGGCCAAGAGCGTGACCGTGGAGTAGTGTGTTTAGGGGCTCTATTTTTTCTGGTTTGACTGAAGGTAGTCATGAATGACTTCTGACACCTTTTCAAGCTTCTGCAGCGCTTCTGGCACAAACTTGGTGATCGGGTGCGCTGCCCGGTACTTGGTCAGGAAATCTTCCGTGGTCTCGTGCTGATCTGCTGGCAGGCGGGCGTCGAGTTCCCTCTTGGTGCTGTAAGCGTGTTGTTGTCGCAATTCAGCGGCTAGTTCCCTCACCTGAGCTGCAAGTATCAAGTCTTCAGTTTTCATGGTCACTCCTGGTTGAGCGTAAAAAAATGGGCTGACCCGGAGAATATTTTGCGCGTGTTTGTCCCTGAACGGTTCCCCTCTTGGGGTGGGTTTTTGCCCATTTTTTCAACGGCTGCTGGCGCTGAAGCGGGTTGTCATTCAGAAAATAAGTGAACTATTTTTGAAATAGGCCTAAATAACCCCTTATTTCTGCCGTTATAGATACAACGAACGGAGGTAGGTCCCAGACACATTCTGTCGGCCACACACCATGCAACTGCCATCACTTGATCGAATTCCCAATTTGCGGCCCGTGGCCGTAGAGTCGGCTTCATTGGCCACGGGCAGAGTTGTGCCTGTCGCGCCGGTCAATGTGCCCGCACAAAGTGCCGGGCCGGTGGAGCCAGTGCCCAGCGTGGTGAACCTTATCAACCAGGCCAACAAGCCCAATGATGGTGAAGGCGTGTACACCAGCGTGTCTGACCCAACCCGCCGTGGTGCTGACGCAGTCAGCCCTGACAAAGACTGGACCATCAAGCGCCCCGTCCCTGAAAAGGTGGAAGTCCCGCCGCCTGAACCGCTCTCCAAGGTCTTGATGGACCACATCAAGTCACTCTGGCTGGCCAGCGCAAGCGCCGTGCAGGTGCAGACACAAGTCAAAAACCAGCTGGACACGACGCAGAATGGCGTCAACGCCACCCAAGGCGCGCTGTCGGCAGAGGTGTTTACCTACTCGCCGACCAAAATCAACAAGACCGAAAAGCCGCAGACCTGACTTGAGTTGGCCCTTGGGCCTAAGCCATGCACCTGCAGGCGTCTGGTCAGCGAAGGCCTTCTTCGGCTCGAACCTCATAACGCGCCACAGCCTCTTTTGGCAGTTTCTCCAGCACCCATTGACGTGTGTGGAACTTGGCCACACTGGGTCGATGTGCTATTGAAATAATAGCTCCTTGCGCTTGCTTTACATGCTCTAGAAGCGTTCTATAGATAGATTCTTCGGCTGCAGCATCGAGTGCGCTGGTGGCTTCATCGGCAAACACCCAGCTGGGTTTCTTAAGCAACACGCGGGCAATGGCCAGCCGTTGCTGCTCGCCGCCTGACAAACTCTGGCCCCAAGCCGCTACTTCGTCCAATCGGTGGCTCAAATCCGGCAGCAGAGCCCTTTGAAGGGCGTCATGGAGTTGTGCATCGCTGAACTGCTCCGGGCTTTGCGGGTAGGCCAATGCGTCGCGCAGCGGCCCGTTGGGAAAATACGGTCGTTGTGGAATGAACATGCTGTTGGCCGGCCTGGCCACAGCACCGCTGGCAAACGGCCAGATGCCCGCCAATGCCCGAAACAAGGTGGATTTGCCGCTGCCAGATGGCCCTTGCAGCAAAATGCTGTCACCGGCTTGTGCAAACAGGTGTGCCTGGTCCAGCAGCACAGCGCCGCTGGGTAGTTCAAGGTGCAGATTGTTGGTTTCAAGTACTATTGAATCAGTAGCTGCTTGCGCTTTATTTGTAAGGGCTAGAGCCTGAAATGATGCCTCAAAACTGGTCAAGCGGTCAGTGGTGGCACGCCACGCCGCCAAGCTGCTGTAGCTGTCCACAAACCAGCTCAAGGCGCCTTGCACTTGGCCAAAGGCGCTGGAGATTTGCATCAGCTCGCCCAGCTGAATGGCCCCGCTGAAAAAGCGCGGCGCCGCCACCACAAACGGAAACACCACCGCTGCCTGGCCAAAAAAGCTGGTGAACCAGACCAGGTTTTTTTGCGCCTTGATCAGCGCCAGGTAGTTGCCCAGCACGCTGCCAAAACGCGCATCGAGCTGGCCGCGTTCCACGGTTTCGCCGCGGTCCAGCGCAATCGCCTCGCTGTATTCGCGCACCCGCACCATGTGGTGGCGAAAGTCGGCCTCCAGGCGTTGCTGCTCAAAGTTGAGCTTGATCTGCGGGCGGCCGATGTAGTGCGTCAGCACGCTGCCGGCCAGGCAATACAGCAGCGCCATCCAGACCATGAAGCCGGGGATATTGAACTCGGCCGCGCCCAGCTTGAAGGCAAAAGCGCCCGACAGCCCCCACAAAATGCCGACAAAACTAGCCAGCGTCACCACTGCATTGAGCAGGCCCATGGTCAGCGACACGGTGTAGCTGGTGAACTGGTTGATGTCTTCCTGAATGCGCTGGTCGGGGTTGTCGGGGTTCTGGCCACTGGCGTTTGGCGCGCCGGTGAAACGCATCAACTCCAGCCGGTAAAACGCCTGGTTGGCCAGCCAGCGCGCCAGGTAATGCCCGGTCATCCAGGCGCGCCAGCGCATTTCCAGCAGCTGCGTCAGGTAAAACTTGTAGACCGCGATCACGATGAAGGCAAAGGCCAGGTAGGTGAAGCGCCCCAGCTGTGCCCAAAAAACAGCGGCGTTTTTTTCTTGCAGCGCGTCGTAAAACAGCTTGTTCCAGTCATTGAACAGCACCGCCATGTAAACCAGCGCCAAGTTCAACACCACGATGGCAGCCAGCAGCGCACGCGCCTGCCATTTTTTTTCAGAGGCGAAGTAGGGGCGGGTCAGTGCCCAAGCCTGGGCCACGAAGGTGTTGAAAGCGGAGAGTTTGGTTTTGATGGTCATGGACTGCAAATTCACCCGTTGCGCACACCGCTGGCCACATGGCCAGACGGCACATGCTGGGCAGCGCTTTCAATGTGGCCAGTCTGGTCGTCAAAGAAAAAATCGGGCTCGAATTCACGCAAAAACTCGCCCTTGGCCAGGCCGCCCAAAAACATGGCTTCGTCAACTTCAATGTGCCAGTTCATCAGGGTGCGAATGGCGCGCTCATGCGCTGGCGCACTGCGGGCGGTGACCAGCGCGGTGCGAATGCGCATGTCGGGCGTGCCCGCCTGCTGCAGCCGTTGCAGGGCAAACAGCAGCGGCTTGAACGGGCCGTCAGGCAAGGGCAGGGCGGCGTTTTTAATCTCATGCTGGTGAAATGCCTGCAAACCCTGCGCCTGGTAGACGCGCTCGGCCTCGTCGCTGAACAGCACGGCATCGCCGTCAAAGGCAATGCGCACTTCTTGGGGATGTGCGTCGCTGGCGTGTACCGAGTGCGGGTAGACCTGCGCAGCAGGGACCCCAGCGGCCAGCGCGGCACGCACGTCGCTCAGGTGGGTGCTTAAAAACAGGTTGGCGTGCAGCGGTTTCAGGTAGCGCCAGGGCGCTTGGCCGCGCGTGAAACTGCCGCGCTCTATGGCCAGCCCGTAGTGCTGCGCCGAGCGAAACACCCGCATGCCCGACACCGGGTCGTTGCGCGAGAGGATGACGACCTCGACCGGGTGGTCGATGGGTGTTTGTGATGGTTCGCCATGGTTGGTGCCAGTCGACGCTACGGCGTTGAACGCCAGCAGTTTTTTCACCAGCGAAAACGCCACGCCGGGCTTGGCCGGAATGTCCAGCCGCGCCAGTTGCAGCGCCATGTAAGCCCGGTCATCACCCTGCTCAAACACCTCGTTTTCTTCTTCAAAGTCAAACAGGGCGCGGCTGCTGATGGCCACCACCAGCTTGCCGTCGAGTGTCATTGCCATGCGTCGCTCCTATCAGGAACAAAAAGGGGTCATTGCTGCAAAAACATCTTAAAAACCGGGTTTGCAGTTTCTTCCACATAGGGGAAACCCAGCGTCGCCAAAAACTCCTCAAACGCCGTGTTATCCGATTCTGGCACCTGCAGGCCGACCAAAATGCGGCCGTAATCTGCTCCCTGGTTGCGGTAATGGAACAAGCTGATGTTCCAGCCCGGGCGCATCAGGCTCAAAAATTTCAGCAGCGCACCCGGCCGCTCGGGAAACACGAAACGCAGCAAACGCTCTTCTTTTGCAAGCGCCGAATGCCCGCCCACCATGTGCCGGATGTGTTCCTTAGCTAGCTCGTCATGCGTCAAATCGAGCGCCTCAAAGCGGTGTTTGGTCAGGTGCGCGGCAATCTTGCTGGACTCGCCTTTGGTGGCGGTGGTGAGACCGACAAACACATGCGCTTTTTGCGAGTCGCTGATGCGGTAGTTGAATTCGGTCACGTTGCGCAAAGTCTTGGCGCCGCCAAACGCCGGCAGGTCGCCAATCAGCTCGCAAAAGCGCCGGAAGCTACCGCGCTCTTCGGGAATGGTCACGGCAAACAGGGCTTCGCGCTCTTCGCCCACCTCGGCGCGCTCGGCCACAAAACGCAGGCGGTCAAAGTTCATGTTGGCACCGCACAAAATGGCAGCGTAGGTTTCGCCCTTGGTCTTGCGGGCGGCCACGTATTGCTTGATGGCAGCCACCGCCAGCGCACCGGCGGGCTCCACAATGCTGCGGGTGTCGGTGAATACGTCCTTGATCGCCGCGCACACCGAGTCGGTATCAACCAGCATGTACTCGTCCACCAGGTTGCTGGCCACACGAAAGGTTTCTTCGCCCACCAGTTTCACCGCAGTGCCGTCGGAGAACAGGCCGACATCCGCCAAGGTAACGCGTTTGTGAGCTGCCACCGATTGCGTCATGGCGTCTGAGTCGTTCATTTGCACGCCAATCACCTTGATCTCTGGCCGCAGCGCCTTGATGTAATTGGCCACGCCGCTGATCAGCCCGCCGCCGCCAATCGCCACAAACACCGCGTCAAGCCGCCCTTGGTGCTGACGCAGCATTTCCATGGCAATGGTGCCTTGGCCCGCAATCACGTCTGGGTCGTCAAACGGGTGAACAAAGGTCAAACCCTCTTTTTTCTCCAGCTCCAATGAGTGCCCATAAGCATCTGAGTAGCTGTCGCCAAACAACACCACCTCGCCGCCAAAGCCGCGCACGGCATCTACTTTGAGTGCTGGCGTGGTGGTGGGCATGACGATTACGGCGCGTGCACCCAGGCGCTGCGCACTCAACGCCACGCCTTGCGCATGGTTGCCAGCCGAAGCACAAATCACGCCCTTTTTGAGCTGGGCCGGGGTTAAATGGGCCATCTTGTTGTAGGCGCCGCGCAACTTGAAGCTGTGCACGGGTTGCTGGTCTTCTCGCTTGAGCAGCACGGTGTTGTTCAGGCGCACGCTCAAACTGTGTGCAATTTCCAGATTGGATTCAACCGCCACGTCATACACACGGGCAGTCAGAATTTTTTTCAGGTAATCGGCCGGGGTCAGAGGTAGAGTTTTCATAGGAAGACAATGATAAGCGCCCGTCAAAAGCGACAATCGCGGGTCTTGAACACAGAAGGAAACCAGAACATGGAATGCACAGTGAGTTGGACCGGCGCTTTGGGCACGCGCTCAGGCATGGGTTTTGTGGCTGAAACCGGCAGCGGCCACACCTTGGTGATGGACGGTGCGCCCGATGTGGCCAAGCCTGAAAACGGCGGTCAAAACCTGGCCCCACGCCCTATGGAAACCCTGCTGGCAGGTGCTGGCGGCTGCACTGCCTATGACGTGGTGCTGATTTTGAAGCGTGGTCGGCATGATGTGCGCGGCTGCACCGTCAAACTGGAAGCCGAACGCGCCGAAGTTGACCCCAAGGTGTTCACCAAAATCAACATGCATTTCACCGTGACCGGCAAAGGCGTGCCCGCTGCCGCAGTGGAGCGCGCCATTGCCATGAGCCACGACAAATACTGCTCAGCCAGCGTGATGCTGGGCAAAACGGCGGCGATTACCACCAGCTTTGAGGTCGTGGAAGCCTGACCAGGCTTTGCTTAAACCCGGTGCGCCACGGTGGTCATCACCTTGGCCACAGCGGTCATCAGGCCTTTGACGGGCGCTGGCAAATCCAGTGCGCCGAGCTCTTGCGCATTGAGCGCATGTCGGGCCTCGTCATCTTTCATCTGCGCCACGATCGCGCGTGAGGCGTGGTCACCGGCGGGCAGAAGGCTCAGGTGGCTGTCCAGGTGCGCTTCCACCTGGTTTTCAGTTTCCACCACAAAGCCCAGGCTCACCTTGTCGCCCAGCCGCCCGGCAATCAGGCCAATGCCAAAGGCGCCGGCGTACCACAGCGGGTTCAGGTAAGAGGGGCGGTCGCCGAGCTCTCTTAGACGCTGCTCGGTCCATGCCAAATGATCGGTTTCTTCGGCCCCAGCCCTTATAAAATGGGCTCTAAGTGCTTCGTTTTTAGTGGCAAAAGCCTGTGCCGTGTAGAGCGCCTGGGCGCAAACCTCGCCCACGTGGTTAACGCGCATCAGCGCACCCGCCTCTTTCTTTTCCAGCTCGGACAGCTCGGTGGCATCACCCGGCACGGTGGGGCAGGGCTGCGCTGCGTTGTGCGAGGCAAACACGGTGCGCAGGGCGGAATCAAAGGTTGTGAAAAAGCGGTCAATCATGTCGGTCTCACTTCAAATAATGCTGAATTGTTGCATTCATTCAAAGTCCCATCTTGGGCGTTTGCTTTGATGGTGGCCAAGCGTTGCCAAACACAAAAAAAGCCCCTTGATAAAGGGGCTTTTTGGCGAACAGGGCAAGCCCTGAAATCAGAATCGGTGGCGAATGCCCAGTTGCACAGCATTGGAGTCGGTGCCAGCAGAGGCCGTGTAGCCGCCGATGAAACCATTTCCACCAGGAGCCACTTGGGCTGTGTTTTTGTTGTCGTAATGCACAAACACCGCATTCAGGTCAGTGCGCTTGGACAGTGCGTAGGTGTAAGCAGCGCCATAAGAGGAGACATCCGCATCGTAGGCACGTTGGTCATTAAATTTCGTATACGCCACTGAAATCGTGCTGGGTCCGGTGATGTAACGGTAGCCAACGTGAAACAGCGTACCGTCTTGCTTGAGTGCATTTTTATAGGCGTTTTCCACTGCAAGTCCTGCCGGTGCATAGACTGTTGAGTAGCCAGGTGTGCTGGAAGTTATGCCCGCACCAGCAAGCAGCAATCCGCCAACACCTGTTAACCCGGATGGGTTGTCGTCAGTAATCTTGATGGCCATGGTGCTAATGGTGCTGCTGCTACTCACATTCATGGAGGCGCCTAAAACAGTACTGGTCAAGGATTTGTCACCGTTTTCGTTGTTTTTGGTGTTATAGCCCAAGCCCACTGAGAATGTGTTCGTCTTGTAATTCATGTTCAGACCGAGTAGACGCCCGGCACTTGAATTACCAGCCACTTCACCCGGCGCGTACATGAGCGATCCGGAGACCCCCTCCTTTACAAATCGGTACGCCAGAGCATTGCTATTGCGAATTTCCAAAGCAGCCGGGTAGGCCACGATTTGCCCAGCTGCCAATCCAGACTGAGTTTGCATGATGTCGTACATCGAGTTGGTTTCAAACGCCGGGGTGTACATACGACCGGCCAAAACTGCGCCGAAGGGTGTAATCAGACCCATGAAGGCTTGTCGGTCAAAAACATTATTGGTGAGATTCACGCCTAAATTTGTACCCAAGCCCTTCGAGCTAGCACCACCCGCCACCAAAGCGGCAACCACGGGATTGACTGTGGACAACGGTGAACTTGGATTGGCTTGGTTCAACCCGGTAACTGTGGTCAGACGGTCAGGTAACTGTGTTCCAGAAATCGGCCGGTTGCTGCTTGCCCCCGTATCCAGCTCCACCCGCGCTTCCAGCGTAAAAATCGCCTTGTACCCGCCGCCCAAATCTTCAGAACCCTTCATGCCCCAGCGCGAGCCTTCCATGATGCCGCTGGCGACCTGTGTCACGGTGCCGGCCTTCAGGCCACTGGTGGATGTGATGCCCACGTCCGCCAAGCCGTAGAGCGTGACACTTGTGCCAGATTGCGCGTGGGCCAAGCTGGCGCAACACAGTGCACTTGCCAGCGCTACATGGCGCATACCGATCACCAGGGTGTTTGGGGAAATATGTTTGATCATGATTTGGTTACAGGTTGATGAAAACAGAGGGATAAATAAAACGTACGACCGTTCTAATTTTGCGTGAAGCGAGCCACGCCCACAAGCCACAGTAGTCATCAAGCGCACCGTTTTAGGCATTTCCCCAACAGGGGTTTTCCCTGATTTGGTGCGGTTTGCAGCCGTTTCTATCCATGCTCGGGGTCTCGTTGTAAATCAAAGGCTCCGACAACAGAGGTAGATATCTCTATTCCCACTCGGGTTATCCCTTATGACAAAAGTGTCGCAACAGCGCAACAAATCGTGTAAAGAAAAGCAGTTAACTGGCAAGAAACCCACCTTGTCGGCGTTATTTGCGCGTCTTCATGGTGAAATAAGTCCTGTGATGTTTTATTCGCCACTTCAAAACGATTCCTTAAAAAGGCGTTTTGATATCTTTCAACCTTAGGAGTTTTCAATGAAAAAAAGTCTGATTGCTTTGGCCGTAATGGCTGCTTCCGGTGCATCTTTCGCACAATCGTCTGTAACCCTGTATGGCTTGGCTGACATCTGGTTCGGCAGTGTCAAATCTACAAACGGTGTTGCTGGAACCAGCCTGACACAGACAAAGATGGACAGCGGCGGTGTGAATACCTCGCGTTGGGGCATGAAGGGCTCTGAAGACTTGGGTGGTGGTTTGAAAGCCAACTTCAAGCTAGAGCAAGGGTTCCAATTGGATGACGGCACTGCCACATCTGGCCAGGCTTTTTCTCGCGAGGCATATGTTGGCTTCTCGGGTGGCTTCGGTGAAGTCAAGCTTGGTAAAGTCTGGACAGCCTATGACGACGTGAGCGGTGCATCTAATGCAGTATTTGACTCCAAGCTTGCGCCGTTGAATTGGGTGTTTGTGAGCACCGGTTATGCAGGCAACCCTGGCAACACGATTTATTACGCAACCCCATCTTTTAGTGGTTTTGCTGGCGCTATCAGCTACAGCTTGGGTGAAAACAAGACCGCAACAGCAAGCGCGTCTGCAACCACCTCATTTAATGTTACCTACGGCGCTGGCCCTGTAGCAGTGCAGTTGGGCTACCAAGTCGAAGACAAAGACAATTCAGCCGCTGGTTCAGCTGATGCCAAATTCACACGTTTGGGCGGTTCTTACGATTTGGGCGTTGCAGCTTTGAAGGCAACCTACGGTAAAGTGAACAATGTTGGTGGTAATAGTGGTTACGACGCAACTGAGTACCAACTTGGTGTTGACTTCCCCGTGTCATCTGCTTTGACTTTGTCTGCCAGCTACGCTAAGTCTGACGACAGCAACCCCACTGGTGTCTACGAGCAGTCTCGTAAAGGCTACGGCATTGCCGCTGCTTACACCTTGTCTAAGCGTACATTCCTGTACGGTGGTTATACAGACAACAAATTCACCAACGCTGGCGGCTTTGGCGACGACAAGGTGAGCATTCTGGCTGTTGGCGTTCAACACAAGTTCTGATCAAACGCTGGCATTAGCCAGTTGACGATTTGAAGCAAAAACCCCGCCCGGGCAACCTGGCGGGGTTTTTTATGTGCGCGATAGCTAGATAGAGCGAGCAAATTGATCTCGCCATGCAGGCGCTGGTGTTCGTTGGCTTTGTATGCGCCGCCTTTTCTTGTATTAATTTGTTGCAATCCTGCAACGGATGCACCAAGTTTGCGCAGGTCCTCTTCCCTGTTTGGCTTTAAAACGGTTCGCATCTGTTTCAATACGTACAACTTCCTGAAATAGGAGGTTGGATCTGGGTCCTGAAACACGTTGGTTTCAGGGCCCCCATGTTTAACCTTGGAGAAATTTGAAATGAAAAAATCCCTGATTGCTTTGGCCGTTTTGGCTGCTTCCGGCGCCGCAATGGCCCAATCTTCTGTGACTCTGTATGGCCGTCTTGATGCAAGCGTTGGCCAAACCCGCACTGAAGCTACTGGTGCAGTGCCAGTCGCATCGTTGACCCAAACGAAAATCGATCAAAGCAATTTGAATACAACGTTCTGGGGCCTGAAAGGCACTGAAGACCTGGGCGGCGGCCTGACAGCCAACTTCAAGCTGGAAAGCGGTTTTGCGCTTGATACCGGCGTGGGCAACACAGGCATTTTCGAGCGTACAGCTACAGTCGGTTTTGCTGGCGGTTTCGGTGCTGTGAATCTGGGTCGTCAGTACACCGCTTACGATGCATTGCGTGGTGCAACGAACAACGTGTGGGACTCCAACCTGGCAACGACTTCCGCCGTTTGGGGAACTGGCGTTGCAGACTACACCAACCGTGTCTCCAACTCCATTCGTTATGACTCCCCTGCTTTCAGCGGCGTGAGCGGTGCTTTGGCTATCGGCTTGGGTGAAAACAAGACGGCAACGGTTGACGCCGATCAAAACCTCAGCTTGCACATCAAGTACGCTGCTGGCCCGCTGTTGGTCGGCTATGGCTACCAAGAGCAAAAAGCTCAGACGCCTGCTGCTCCCGCTGTGGCAACTGGCACAGTCACCAACAAGTACAACTTGCTCGGTGCATCTTATGACTTCGGCGTTGCTAAGCTGACTGGTAGCTACAACACCGCCAAGAACGGGACGCGTGACGACAAAGAATACCAAGTGGGCGTGAGTGCTCCGTTTGGTAAAGCTACTGTGGCCGCTGGTTACAGCCACTCCAATAGCACCGGCACTGGCTTGCCTGAGCTGAATGGCAAGGGTTTCACCCTGGTCGGCACGTATGACTTGTCCAAGCGTACAACGTTGTACACGGGCTACAAGTCCACTGAAGTGGAATCAGGCGCCGCCGCCCTCACCACTTCCAAAGCTTCGACCCTCGCACTTGGCGTTCGCCACACGTTCTAATCTGACGCTGGCGTAAGCCAGCTGACGGTTAAAACCTAAAAACCCCGCCTGGGCAACCCGGCGGGGTTTTTTAATTTGCCAATGCGTCGTGCATATTTGCTTGAAACCGTAGCAGCGCAAATCCACTCATCCCTTATGCCTCATCCCTAGGTTATTGCCGAGGTCCGTGTGGTCTTCGCATTCAAACGGAAAAGGCTTGCCGTCCATTCAAGTTCCAGCACGCAGCTAATCACCCCGCCGCCGCCTCCCACAGCCTCGCCCCCGAGGTTTCCAAATGCGACAAATACACCCGCACCTCAAATTCGAGCTGGTGGTAGTTGGGCGCCATGTGGGTGCATAAGTTGTAAAACGCTTTGTCATGCCCGCGCTCTTTCAGGTGCGCCAACTCATGCACGGTGATCATTTTCAGAAACTCATCGGGCACGGTTTTGAACAGCGTGGCGATGCGGATCTCGCGCTTGGCCTTGAGCTTGTTGCCTTGCACGCGCGACACCGTGGTGTGGGTGCCTAGGGCGTTTTTGACGACGTGCAACTTGGCATCAAACAGCACTTTGCCCACCTGATCGGCCCCGCGCAGGTACTCTGATTTGAGCGCTTGCACGTAGTCAAACAGCGCCCGGTCGGTGCGAACGGTGTGCGCTTGTGGGTATTTTTGCTGCAGCCAGTCGGCCACGCGGTCTTGCTGTAGCAGGCTTTCCACCTGCGCCAGTGTGGTCGCAGGGTAGCCTTGCAGGTATTTCAGTGGCCCCATGGATGTTTGATAAGCTATTTATTAAATAGCTACTGACGCTTTATCCATAAGGGATAGAGGCCTATTTGTCTTAAACTTCCCGGCGCAGGGCTGGGAACAAAATTACATCGCGGATGCTGCTGCTGTCGGTCAGCAACATCATCAGCCGGTCCAGACCCACGCCGCAGCCGCCGGTGGGGGGCATGCCGTATTCCAGCGCGCGAATGAAGTCGTGGTCGTAGTACATGGCTTCGTCGTCACCGCTGTCTTTAGCGGTTACCTGCGCCTGGAAGCGGGCTGCTTGTTCTTCTGCATCGTTCAGTTCGCTAAAGCCGTTGCCGAATTCGCGCCCGGTGATGTAGAGCTCAAAACGCTCGGTCACTTCAGGGCGGCTGTCGTTGGCGCGGGCCAGCGGAGAGATTTCGGTAGGGTGCTCCATGATGAAGGTGGGCTGCCACAGCTTTTCTTCCACCGTTTCTTCAAAATAAAACACCTGCAAGCTCGGCAGGCTGCGCGTGGAGATGTGGTGCTTGGCTTCGGTGATGCCTAGCTTGGGCAACACGGAGCGCAGCCAATCGGCGCTGTCGACCTTCAGGCCCGAGCCGTCGTCAAGCATTTGGCCGGCTTCGGTATATTTGCAAATGGCCTCGGTGATGGTCAGGCGCTCAAAGGGCTGCGCCAGGTCGACCGGCTTGCCGGCATAGCTCAATTGCAAGGTGCCCACGGCGCGCTGTGCGGCATCGCGAATCAGCGCTTCGGTGAAGGTCATCAAATCCTGGTAATCCCAATACGCCGCGTAGAACTCCATCATGGTGAATTCGGGGTTGTGCCGCACGCTGATACCTTCGTTGCGAAAGCTGCGGTTGATCTCGAACACGCGATCAAAGCCGCCCACAATCAGCCTTTTGAGGTACAGCTCGGGCGCAATGCGCAAAAACATTTGCTGGTCCAGCGCGTTGTGGTGGGTGGTGAACGGCTTGGCATTGGCACCGCCCGGAATCGGGTGCAGCATGGGCGTTTCAACTTCCAGAAAGTCGTGTGCCACCATGAATTCGCGAATGCCGCTGACGGCCTTGCTGCGGGCAATGAAGCGCTTCTTGGTCTCTTCGTCGGTCATCAGGTCGACATAACGCTGGCGATATTTGACCTCTTGGTCGGCCATGCCGTGGAACTTGTCGGGCATCGGGCGCAGGCTTTTGGTCAGCAGGCGAATGCTGCTGGCGTGAATCGACAACTCGCCGGTTTTGGTCTTGAATACCAGGCCCTCGGCGGCCACGATGTCGCCCAAGTCCCAATGTTTGAAGGCGTTGTAAAGCTCCTCGCCAATGTCGTCGCGCTTGATGTAGACCTGAATGCGCCCGGTGCTGTCTTGCAAGGTGGCAAAACTGGCCTTGCCCATGACGCGTTTGAGCATCATGCGCCCGGCAATCTTGGCTTTTGAGCCTTGCTCTAGCAGGCCTTCTGGCGTTTGGCCGGCGTGGGCGGCAAACAGGTCGGCGGCATGGTTGGCAGGCTTGAAGTCGTTGGGGAAAGCCGGGCCTTTGCCCTCGGCTTGCGCTTGGCGCAGGGCCTTGAGCTTTTCGCGCCGCTCCAAGATCAACTGATTTTCGTCTTGGGGTGCGGCTGCGGTAAGTTGTTCAGACATGTGGGGCAATCAATGGGCTACTGTGGGAATGTGTGCGTGCCAGAATGCGCAAAAGGCTTTCTGCGGCGGTCTGACTTAGCCCGCTATTTTAAATGGCCCGGGTGTCGCTATGATTCGTGGGCATCCTTCACCCCGCCTTTGAACTGCCGTTAACCCCGCCGTTTTGCCTGCCTTGACGCTTTAAACCACCATGTTGTACCAAATTGTTTCCCTGTTGCTTGAAATCGTCTGTGGCATCTTGAGCGGCGTGTGCCTGCTGCGCCTCTACATGCAGTACCAACGCATTCCCATGTCGGCCCGCTCTGGCAACCCACTGGGGCGTTTTGTGTTTGCCCTGACCGACTGGATCGTGCTGCCGCTGCGGCGTGTGTTGCCGTCAATTGGGGCCTTGGACACCGCCAGTCTGATGGCGGCTTTTTTGCTGCAGTTGGCCGAGTTTGGCGTGCTTTGGCTGCTGGCTGGTGCCTCAGGCGGGTTGTTTGCGGTGCCGATTTTGGCGGCGTTTGGCTTGGCGCGCATGACCATTTCTGGCATGACCGGTGCGGTGATTGTGTTTGCGGTGTTGTCTTGGATTCAAACCCAGTCACCTATGGCTGACATCATCGAGCGTCTGGTGGCGCCCTTGCTGATGCCGATTCGCCGCTTTCTGCCGCTGGTGGGTGGCATTGATTTGTCACCACTGGTGCTGCTGGTGATTTTGCAAATTTCCGCCATTGTGCTGGGCAACCTGCAGGCTGCGGCGTTGATGGCCTTTTGAGTCAGAATTATCAGTTTTTTGGTCCTCTAACCCCTTTAAATTTTATCGTCATCAGCTATATTAAAAATGGCATTCAAAAGGAACCCCACCATGTCTGAATCCTGGAAATTTGAAACCAAATCCGTTCACGCCGGCTATTCGCCGGACCCCACCACCAAAGCCGTGGCCGTGCCGATTTACCAAACCGTGGCCTATGCGTTTGACAGCGCCCAGCATGGCGCAGATTTGTTTGACCTGAAGGTGGCAGGCAACATTTACACCCGCATCATGAATCCGACCAACGACGTGCTGGAGCAGCGCGTTGCGGCACTCGAAGGTGGCATCGCCGCACTGGCCCTGGCCTCTGGCTCGGCAGCGGTTACGTATGCCATTCAGACCATTGCCGAAGTGGGCGACAACATTGTGGCTAGCAACGCGCTTTATGGCGGCACTTACAACCTGTTTGCGCACACCTTCCCGCTGTCTGGGATCACCGTGCGTTTTGTCGACACCAACGACCTGGCCGCTCTGGCGGCCTTGATTGACGACAAAACCAAGGCCGTGTTCATTGAATCCATCAGCAACCCACAAGGCCGGGTGACTGACATTGCCGCGATTGCCGAGGTGGCCCACCGTCAAGGTGTGCCGCTGATTGTGGACAACACGGTGGCCACGCCCTATCTGCTGCGCCCGATTGAGCATGGGGCCGACATCGTGGTGCAGTCGCTCACCAAGTACATGGGCGGCCACGGCAACAGCCTGGGTGGCGCCATCATTGACTCGGGCAAGTTCCCATGGGCTGAGCACAAGGCCCGGTTCAAACGCCTGAACGAGCCCGACCAAAGCTACCACGGTGTGGTTTACACCGAAGCGCTTGGGCCGGCCGCCTACATTGGCCGCGCCCGCGTCGTGCCGCTGCGCAATACTGGCGCCGCGTTGTCGCCGTTCAATGCTTTCCTGATTCTGCAAGGCATAGAGACATTGGCGCTGCGCATGGACCGCATCAACGACAACACGCTCAAAGTCACCCAGTTTTTGCAAGACCATCCCAAGGTGTCCTGGGTCAGCTATGCGGGCTTGCCCAGCCACCCGGACTATGCCTTGGCGCAGAAATACCTGGGCGGCAAAGCCTCGGGATTGTTCACCTTTGGGGTGAAGTCCGCGCCCGGTCAAGGCCGTGTGGCAGGCGCTGCCTTTCTGGACGCGCTCAAGCTCTTCACGCGCTTGGTCAACATTGGCGATGCCAAGTCACTGGCCACACACCCTGCATCTACCACGCACCGCCAGTTGTCGCCCGAGGAGTTGGCCAAGGTTGGCATTCCGGAAGACGCCGTGCGCCTGTCGGTGGGCATTGAGCACATTGACGACTTGCTGGCTGACCTAACGCAGGCCTTGGCCGCAGTTTGAGCGGCCCATGATGCCGGCGCGGTCAGCTGACCGCGTCGGCGCTCTGGCGCGTCAGCATGGCCAAGGTGTTGGCAATGGTTTTGCGCAGTTCGCGGCGGTCACAAATCAGGTCGACCGCGCCCTTGGTTTGCAAAAACTCGGCGCGTTGAAAGCCTTCAGGCAGTTTCACGCGCACGGTTGATTCAATCACCCGGGGGCCGGCAAAACCAATCAGGGCCTTGGGCTCGGCAATCACTACATCACCCAAAAAGGCAAAACCAGCGCTGACGCCGCCCATGGTGGGGTCGGTCAACACGCTGATAAAGGGCAGGCCTTTTTTGGCCAGATGGGTCAATGAGGCATTGGTTTTGGCCATTTGCATCAGGCTCAACAAGCCTTCTTGCATGCGCGCGCCACCGGTGGCGGTGAAGCAGACAAACGGCACTTTTTGCTCAATGGCGGTGTGTACGCCGCGCACAAAACGCTCGCCCACCACCGAGCCCATGCTGCCGCCCATGAATTCAAATTCAAAACAAGCGGCCACTAAGCCAACACCCATCACCGCGCCACCAATGACCACCAAGGCATCGGTTTCTCCGGTGTTTTCCATCGCCTCTTTCAGGCGCTCGGGGTATTTGCGGCTGTCCTTGAATTTAAGGGCATCCACGGGCAACACTTCCTGGCCAATTTCATAACGGCCTTCGTTGTCCAGAAACACGTTGAGCCGCGCCCGCGCACCAATGCGGTGGTGGTGGCTGCAACTGGGACAAACATTCTGGTTTTGTTCCAGGTCAGTTTTGTACAGCACGGTGTCGCAACTGGGGCACTTGATCCACAGGCCACCGGGCACACTGCGCCGGTCTTCCGGGTTGGTGTGCTGGATTTTTGGGGGAAGCAGTTTTTCTAGCCAACTCATATTTATTCTCCAGAAGCCTTCGTTTGACGGCGGTGCATTATGAATCCAGCGCGGTGCGAATTTCGCGCATGAACGCCTCAGCGGTGGCCGCCACCTGGTCACGGGGCTGGTCATCAATCAACTGAATCAGCCGGCTACCAATCACCACGGCATCGGCCACACGGCCTATGGCCTTGGCCGTGGCGGCGTCGCGAATGCCAAACCCCACCCCCACCGGGCATTGCACGTGGGCGCGGATGCGTGGCAGCATGGCTTCGACCGCGCCGGTGTCAAGCGCACCCGAGCCGGTCACGCCTTTGAGCGACACGTAATACACGTAGCCACTGGCAATGCGGGCCACTTGCTGCATGCGCTCATCGGTGGACGTGGGTGCTAACAAGAAGATCAGGTCGAGGCCGTGGCTTTTCAGCTCGGCGGCGAAGTCTTCACACTCTTCAGGCGGGTAGTCGACGATCAGCACACCGTCCACACCCGCTTGTGCAGCATCAAGAACAAATGGGCTTGTAGCTCCCGTGGATTGTGCGTAGCCAGCTATTGATGAAGTAGCACCGTGCTTTTGGTTGTAACGCTCCACCGGGTTGGCGTAGCCCATCAACACCACTGGAGTGGTCTGATTTTGGGTGCGAAAGACACGTACCATTTCCAGCACCTGAGTCAGGCCGATGCCAAAGGCCAGCGCTTTGTCGCCCGCCTTTTGAATCACCGGGCCATCGGCGCTGGGGTCAGAAAACGGCACGCCCAGTTCGATCACGTCCGCGCCACCTTTGACCATGGCATGCATCAGCTCAGGCGTGACATCGGCAAACGGGAAGCCAGCCGTGACAAACGGAATCAGCGCCTTGCGACCCTGGGCTTTCAAGTGGGAGAAGGTGGCGACAATGCGGCTCATTTGTATGCTCCTGAATCTGTAGCTGCTTGCGCTTGTTTAATAAGGGCTACAGGCACATTTTGTACATCACCTTTGACCGATTGGCCTTGGCAGCTGGGGCGGCAGAAGAAGTCGGCATGGCTCAGGTCAGCCACGGTGCCAATGTCTTTGTCACCGCGACCCGACAGGTTGACCAGAATCGACTGGTCGGTGCGCATGGTCTTGGCCAGTTTCATGGCGTAGGCCACGGCATGGCTGGATTCCAACGCGGGGATGATGCCCTCGGTGCGGCACAGGTAGTGGAACGCTTCCAACGCTTCCTTGTCGGTGATGCCGACGTATTGGGCGCGGCCAATGTCGTTCAAAAACGCGTGCTCGGGGCCCACGCCAGGGTAGTCCAGCCCGGCGCTGATGCTGTGCGTCTCGGTTACCTGGCCGTTGTCGTCTTGCAGTACATAAGTGCGGTTGCCGTGTAACACGCCGGGGCTGCCGCGCTGGATGCTGGCCGAGTGTTTGCCGCTGTCCATGCCTTCGCCTGCCGCTTCCACGCCAATCAGTTGCGTGGCTTCATGCGCGATGTAGGGGTGAAAAATGCCCATGGCATTGCTGCCGCCGCCCACGCAAGCCACCACCACGTCAGGCTGCTCAGTGGTGCAGCCAGCGCTTGCCAGCATCTCCGGCATTTGCACCAGGCATTCCTTGCCAATGACGCTCTGAAAATCGCGCACCATCATCGGGTAGGGGTGCGGGCCGGCCACGGTGCCGATGATGTAGAAGGTGTTGTCGACGTTGGCGACCCAGTCGCGCATGGCTTCATTGAGCGCGTCTTTCAGCGTGCGGCTGCCGCTGGTGACGGGCACCACGGTGGCGCCCAGCAGCTTCATGCGGTACACGTTGGGGCTTTGGCGCTTGACGTCTTCACTGCCCATGTAGACCACACATTCCATGCCGTAACGGGCGCAAATGGTGGCGGTGGCCACGCCGTGCTGGCCGGCGCCGGTTTCGGCAATCACGCGCGGTTTGCCCATGCGTTTGGCCAGCATGGCCTGGCCAATGGTGTTGTTGATTTTGTGCGCACCAGTGTGGTTGAGGTCTTCGCGCTTGAGGAAGATTTGCGCGCCCCCTTGCTCGCGGCTCATGCGCGCCGCGTGGTACACGGGCGATGGGCGGCCGACAAAATGTGCCAGTTCGTAATTGAATTCAGCGACAAATTCGGGGTCGAACTGGTATTTTGAGTAGGCGGCCTTGAGCTCGTTGATGGCGTGGGTCAGCGTTTCAGAGGCAAAACTGCCGCCGTATATGCCAAAGTGGCCACGTGGATCGGGTTGTTGGTAGTTAAACATAATAATATTAAATTGATAGCTACTCGCGCTTATATATAAAGGGCTAGAAGCCAATTTCTCTTAAATTTTGAGGGCGGGGCTGGTGTCGCTACCGCCTTGTTGTGGTCTATTTTGCAAGGCCTGCGTGATCACGGTCTGCCTGGCGAACCGCTGCCACAAACGCTTGTATTTTTGCCGGGTCCTTGATGCCTTTTTGGCCAGACACCTCAACCCCCGAGCTGATGTCAACGCTGAGTGTTTTGCAGCGCGGGCGCACGCTTGTGATGCCATCGATCACGTTGGCAGCGTTCAGCCCACCACTCAAGACGAGGTGAGCGTTGACGTTTGGAGGCAGCAGTGACCAATTGAATGCGTGCCCGCCACCACCGTACCCGTCAACTTGTGCGTCGAGCAAAATGGCTTGAGCCTGTGAATAATCTTGGGCAAATTTTAAGAGATCAAAGCCGACGCCGGCGTCACCCAAGGGAATTCGCGCGGCCCGCAAATACGGGCGCTTGCCCAGCTCGCTCGCCTGCCAGCAGGCCTGGGGTGATTCATCACCATGAAATTGGGCTATAGCCCCCGCCACGCTTGCACAAGCAGCTATTATTTTTGAAGTTTCTTCGTTGACGAACAGTAACACTGGTGTACAGAAGGGCGGCAGCCGGTGGGCCAATTCTGCCGCGCGCTGGACCGACACATGGCGCGGACTTTTTTCATACAGCACAAAACCAATGGCATCCACGCCCGCCGCCACGGCGGCATCCACATCCGATTCACGGGTCAGGCCGCAGATTTTGATGCGGGTGCGCAGCAAGCCAGGCTGGGTCGGGGCAGGGGTTTGCGTCATGGAAGTGCGTCAAAAAGTGGGGTTTGGTCGGGCAAGCCCCAATGCGCCGCATACCGCGGGCCCAAAAAGTACAGGCCGTCGGGTGAAAACGTGGGGGCCGCTGCATCGCGGTTGCGTGCGGCCAAGACGTCAGTGACCCATTCAGGCGGGCGGCGTTGGTCACCCACCAGCAGCAGGCAGCCCATCAGGTTGCGGATCATGTGGTGCAGAAACGAGTTGGCTTCAAATTCAAAGCGCCAATAAGCACCCCGGCGGCTGATGGCGATGCGCGTCAGGGTCTTTACCGGTGACAAGGCTTGGCAGGCGCTGGCGCGAAACGAGGTGAAATCGTGCTCGCCCACCAGCAGCGCGGCGGCCTGTTGCATCAGTTCAAGGTTCAAAGGCCGGTGCACCCAGCCCACTCGGCCTTGGTCAATGCTGGGGCGCACCGGTGACGCCAGCAAGCTGTAGGCGTAGCGGCGCGACAAGGCGCTGGCACGGCAATGGAATTCGGCCGGTACCTGTTTGGCCCATTGCACGGCTATGTCGCGTGGTAGCAAGGCGTTGGGCCCGCGTACCCAGGAAGCTTCAGGGCGGTTGACCGGGGTGTCAAAGTGGACCACTTGCATGAGGCCATGCACACCAGCGTCGGTTCGCCCGGCGCACAGTGTGGAGACGCGGTGCGCTGCAAACTCGCCCAGCGCCTTTTCCAGCTGGTCTTGCACCGTTTGCCGGGAGAGTTGGCTTTGCCAGCCTTGGTAATGACCACCGTGGTAGCTGATGCCCAGCGCCAGCCTCACGCGGTTTTGCCCGTCAGCGGCCATCCGTGGGGCGCGTCAAAGCTGCTTGAGCGCGAGTTGCGCTTTGGCTTTCATCTCGCCAGTGGCCTCAGCGATGACTTCTTCAATCAGGGCCCGTGCGCCGTCATCGTCACCAATGGCCTTGAATTCTTCGGCCAGCGCCAGTTTGGTTTCAAGCGGGTCACCGGAGGCCTCAGGGAAGGCGCCAGCCAGTGTGATGGGACCCTCATCCAAGTCGGGCAGGAGTCCACTGGAGGCGTCGTCGGGGGTGACAAATTCGCCGGGTTTGGTGCTGCTGAAATCAAGCGCGAGTGAGCCCAGGTCAAATTCCATCAGGCCGGAATCGGCGGCTGGCTTGTCAGCAGCAGCGGGCACGTTGAGCACTTGGGTTTTGTCAAAGTCATCGTTGCTGTTGAGCGTGTCGTCGCTCAAACCGGTGTAGTCGAGCTGCATGTGCGCTGACTCAGGCGCGGCGGGTTCTTCTGCTTCAGCCGTTTCAATTGGCTCGACCGGTTCAATGGGCTCCGGCATGGTCCAGGCAAAGTCATCTGGCAGGGTCAAAGGCGCCGGCTCGGTGGCAGCAGGCGCTGTCAGATTTGGCGCTGCTGACTCAATTTCCGGCAGATCAGGCAAATCTGGCTCATCCAGCGAAAAGTCAAGGTCTAAGTCCAGGTCGGTATTGCCTTCGGTCAGAGGCATGGGCTCGGTGCGCTGGTCTTTCTGATCGGTCTGCGCATCGGGAAGGACCGAGTCCAGGCCGGCCGGGCGTGTGGTGCTGCCAACTTCCGCAAACGGCTGGCCGCCAGGCAGGTAGAGCGCGTTATCTGGGTCGATGGTCAGGCCTTTTTCGCAAATTTGCTCCCAGTCTTGCCCCATGCCATTGGTTAAGTTGAAGGCCAGTGTGGCGATGGCTTCGAAGGCCTTGGCATCACGGCGCTTGGCATAAATTTCAAGCAATTTTTGATGAATGGCGAGGCGTTCAGGGCGGGTGCGCAGGGCATCCTTTAATATTTCTTCGGCTTGCAGATCACGGCCATATGCCAAATACACGTCGGCTTCGGCTACGGGGTCGACGTCATCGACCGCTTCAAGCTGACTGGGTGAATAAATCATCGACGAGCCAGTGACCGAGTTGTTGGTGTCCACATTTTGGCCACCGCTGTTGCCAAAAAAGGACTCGGGTTGCAGCCGGCTTTCGCCAAAAGCGCTGTCCTGCGCCTGGGCTTTCTTGCGCTGTCTGGCTTTGTAGAAGCCAAAGCCAACCAGCAAGGCAACCAGCCCCAAGGCGCCCCCGGGCAACAGCGGGTCTTCCATCAGGGTGTTCACAAAGCCGGGTTCCTCAGCAGCCACCGGTTCGACAGGTTTGGCCGCTGAAGCAGCTTTGGCAGGGGCTGACGCCGGCGCCAGCACAGGCGCAGAGGCGACTGCTGCAGCGGATGCTGCCACGGCTGCGCTGGCTGCCAAAGATGCTGAGGCAGCAGCTGTCGCGGATGCAGCTGGCGCTTCAGGCTGTGCCACTGGCACAGGCAGGGTGACCTGGGCGGGCTTGGGTTCAGAGGCGGCCGCACCCGCACTTGAGGCGGCTGCGATCTTGTTCAAGTCTTGAAGATTCTTGGCCAGTTCGGCGGCCCGGTTGGCTGTTTCCTTGGCGTTGCGGGCTTGTGCCAGCTGGTCTTCGCTGGCTTTGTCGGTGACGGCACCTTTGGACAAGGTCAGCTTGTCAGGTGTTGCAGCGCTTGGTTTTTTGTCCTCAACCTTGGCTTCAAGTTTGCCGCTCACTGCCCGGCTGGTTGGTGTCACTTGGGTGGTGGGGGCACTGCTGGCCAATTTGCGACGGAACGCATTGAAGTCCTGGCTTTGGGCAAAGATGATTTGGCTGGCTTGTGTGGTGCTGGTCGCTGTCGCCTCGGTTTCGGTGGGCAGCGTGACGACTGCCCCCGCCTTGATCCGATTCACGTTGTCACCAATGAACGCATCCGGGTTGCTGCGTAACAAAGCCACGAGCATTTGGTCGAGTGAGACGTTGGCGGGTTTGTTGTTGGCGGCAATGCGCCCTGCGGTGTCGCCGGTCTTGACGCTGACTTGCTGCTTGTCTGTGTCGGGCTGTTGGGTCTGGGGCTTGGATGCCGGGGCGGGCTTGACTGCGGCTGCCGGGCTTGGCGCTCGGGGCGGTGTGGCCTCGGGCCTGATGGGTGGGGGCAGAGCGCGCGCGGGCGCAGGCACGGGCTGCGGTGCTGGCGCTTGCGCCGGTGCGATGGCAGTGGTGGCTGAGTTGCGCAAACCTGGCGGGTCAAACAGCATGGTGTAGTCGCGCACGATGCGCCCCGTGCTCCAGCTGGCCTCAAGAATCATGTCGACAAAAGGCTCATTGATGGCCCGCTCGCTGCTGAGCTTGAGGTAGGCGTGGCCATTGCTGCGACGCTGCAAAGTGGCTTGCAAGCTGGACATGGCGGCGTTGTAGTCCAAGCCTGCGGCCCTGAAGGCGTCTGGTGGTGCGACCCGAGCGTTGAGCGTCGCGGCCTCTTCGGCGTTGATGTCCAAAATCTCAATTTCAGCCCTGAGGGGTTCACCCAGCGATGACTGCACATTCACCCGTCCCAAAGACAAAGCGTTCGCTGAAGTGCCCCACAAACCCATGAGCGCAGCTGCCGCCACGGCGGTCAGTTGCCATCGGTGAGATTTAGCAATCAATTTGTCAACTCCTGTTTGGCGGCCGACGGTAAGCGGGCTGCATTTGGCGCGATGGGCCGGTATCTTGAAATAATTAAAAGTACCATAGCAGCAACGGCTTAGCTTGACAAGTTAAGACAGCTGGTGAACTTGATACGATCTTCTTTGACGCCACAAAGTCGCAATTCTATGTTGTAGAACGACAACGGCCTGACACCCCAATCAAAGAGGGTGACAGGCCGCTAGGGCGAGTCAATACAGACTATGCCTGCAGCAAAATCCGCAGCATGCGGCGCAGTGGTTCCGCAGCCCCCCACAGCAGTTGGTCGCCAATGGTGAACGCGCCCACATAGTCCGGCCCCATGGCCAGTTTGCGGATGCGGCCGACCGGAATGTTCATGGTGCCAGTAACGGCAACGGGGGTCAGGTCGCGCATGGTGGCTTCGCGGTTATTGGGCACCACTTTGGCCCATGGGTTGTCCGCGGCAATCATGGCCTCAATATCGGCCACCGGCACGTCTTTTTTGAGCTTGAAGGTCAGGGCTTGGCTGTGGCAACGCATGGCCCCCACGCGCACGCAGAACCCGTCTACGGGAATGGCGGCTGAACTGAAACCTTCGCCCATGCCGAGGATCTTGTTGGTTTCAGCCATGCCTTTCCACTCTTCCTTGCTCATGCCGTTGCCCAGGTCTTTGTCAATCCAGGGAATCAGAGAGCCGCCCAGTGGGACACCAAAATTGGCGGTCTCGGTAGCGGTCAAGGCGCGTTGCTTGGCGATCACCTTGCGGTCGATTTCCAGAATGGCGCTTTTGGGATCGTCCAGCAGCGCTTTAACTTCGGCATTCAGGGTGCCGTACTGGGTCAGCAACTCGCGCATGTGCTGCGCGCCACCACCACTGGCTGCCTGGTAGGTCTGGGTGCTCATCCATTCAACCAACCCGGCCTTGTACAGCGCACCCACACCCATCAGCATGCAACTCACGGTGCAGTTGCCACCGACCCAGTTGTTGCCACCCTTGGCCAAGGCACTTTGGATCACGGGCATGTTCACCGGGTCAAGAATGATGACCGCGTCTTTTTCCATGCGCAGGGTGGATGCCGCGTCGATCCAGTGGCCAGCCCAGCCAGCAGCGCGCAGCTTGGGGAACACTTCGGTGGTGTAGTCGCCGCCTTGCGCGCTGATGATGATGTCGCAGCGTTTGAGGGCCTCAATGTTGAAGGCGTCCTGCAGGGTGGTTTCGTTTTTGGCGAGCGCTGGTGCTTTGCCGCCTGCGTTGGATGTGGAAAAGAAGATTGGCTCAATCAGAGCGAAGTCGCCTTCTGCCTGCATGCGGTCGATCAGCACCGAGCCCACCATGCCACGCCAACCAACCAAACCCACCAAATTTCCTACTTTCATCCTGTTCACCTTTTAAATGATTGAATCAATTCTTACCTGCCTACTTGGATCACAACAACCTAGCCACTACTTGATGGCTTTTGCCACGGCGTCGCCCATTTCACGGGTGCTGACGCGCGTCGTGCCTTCACTGAAAATATCGGCTGTGCGCAGGCCTTGGGCCAAGACGGCTTTGACAGCGGCCTCGATGCGGTCGGCGGCTTCGGGCTGGTTCAGGCTGAAGCGCAGCATCATGGCGGCGCTCAAAATCGTGGCCAACGGGTTGGCAATGCCTTTGCCAGCGATGTCTGGTGCGCTGCCATGGCTGGGCTCAAACAAACCCTGGTTGTTGGCGTTCATGGAGGCTGAAGGCAGCATGCCGATGGAGCCGGTGAGCATGGATGCTTCATCGCTCAAGATGTCGCCAAACAGGTTGCCGGTAACGACGACGTCAAACTTTTTGGGTGCGCGCACCAGTTGCATGGCCGCGTTGTCCACATACATATGGTCAAGCGCGATGTCCGGGTATTGCAGGCCAACCTCAGTGACCACGTCTTTCCAGAACTGGAAGGTTTCCAGCACGTTGGCTTTGTCCACGCTGGTGACTCGGCCTTCAGAACCCGCTGCCTTGCGTTTGCGGGCCGCTTGAAACGCCACGTGGGCGATGCGTTCGATCTCTGGGCGGCTGTAACGCATGGTGTCGAACGCTTCTTCCGCACCGGGGAAGTGACCATCCACCGCGATGCGGCGGCCACGTGGTTGGCCAAAGTAAATGTCCCCCGTCAACTCGCGCACGATCAAGATGTCCAGACCGGCAATCAGCTCAGGCTTCAGGCTGGAGGCGTCGACCAATTGTTCATAACAAATGGCCGGGCGAAAGTTGGCAAACAGCCCGAGGTGCTTGCGCAGACCCAAAATGGCTTGTTCGGGGCGCAAGGGCCGGTCAAGGGTGTCGTACTTCCAGTCGCCCACCGCGCCAAACAGCACGGCATCGGCCTCTTTGGCCAGTTTCAAAGTCGACTCTGGCAGGGGATGGCCGTGGGCCTCGTAGGCCGCACCGCCGACCAATGCGGTTTCCAGCTCGAACGTCAAGCCCAGGGTATGGAGCACCTTGACCGCTTCTGCAACGATCTCCGGACCAATCCCGTCACCGGGCAAAACTGCAATTTTCATGGTGATTTTCCAAAGTGTGGGGACCGGGCTGGCGCACGGATTGCCGTGGGTTTACGCCCGATCAGATCATATAAATGATAGCTGTCTACGCAATCATGGAGTGGGCTAGCCACGGTTTTTGTGCCAAACGTTCAGCCTCAAAGGCCTTGATCTTGTCGGCATGGCGCAAGGTCAGGCCAATGTCGTCCAAGCCGTTGAGTAGGCAGTATTTGCGAAAGGCTTGCACTTCAAATGGCAGTTCATCGCCACTGGGTTTGACGACGACTTGGCGTTCCAGGTCAATGGTCAAGCTGTAGCCCGGAAAAGCAGCCAATTCATCAAATAACTTGGCCACCTGCGTCTCTGGCAAAACAATCGGCAACAAACCGTTCTTGAAACTGTTGTTGAAAAAAATGTCGGCATAACTTGGGGCAATGATGGCGCGAAAGCCAAACTGATCAAGCGCCCAGGGCGCATGTTCACGCGACGAACCGCAGCCAAAATTTCTGCGTGCCAACAAAATAGATGCCCCAAGGTAGCGCGGTTGGTTCAATACAAAGTCAGGGTTGGGCTTACGGCTTTGAGGGTCTTGCCCCGGGTAGCCGGCATCCAGGTAACGCCATTCATCAAACAGGTTTTGACCAAAACCAGTCTTGCGAATGGACTTCAGAAATTGCTTGGGAATGATGGCGTCGGTGTCGACGTTTTCCCGGTCCATTGGGGCGACCAAGCCTTTGAGTAAGGTAAATTTTTGCATGGTGAGGACCTAATTTTTCTTGACAGTGCCTTCAATGGCAGAACCTGCTTTTTGCAGGTCCTGGCCCACGCCTTTGACCGTGTTGCAGCCCATCAGTGCTGACAGACTGGCAACCAGGAGCAATGCAGCAATTGATTTCATGAAACGCTCCTGTGAGGCTCAGACAAATTTTCTGACATCGACAAAATGGCCGTGGATGGCTGCCGCCGCCGCCATGGCCGGACTGACCAGATGGGTGCGGCCGCCAGCGCCTTGTCGACCTTCAAAGTTGCGGTTGCTGGTGGACGCACAACGCTCCCCCGGTTCAAGCCGGTCGGCGTTCATGGCCAGGCACATGGAACAACCGGGCTCACGCCACTCAAAACCTGCAGCGCGGAAAATTTCGTGCAAGCCTTCGCGTTCGGCCTGTTCTTTGACCAAGCCGGAACCTGGAACGACCATGGCCAAACGGATGTTGGGCGCGATTTTTCGGCCCAAAGTTTTTACTACGGCGGCGGCTTCGCGCATGTCTTCAATGCGGCTGTTGGTGCATGAGCCAATGAACACTTTGTCGACATACAGGTCGTTCAGTGCTTTACCAGGCTCCAGTGCCATGTATTGGAGCGCACGCTCAATCGCGCCGCGCTTGTTGGCATCTTTTTCTCGGTCTGGGTCAGGTACTCGGTCATTGATGCCCAACACCATTTCGGGTGAGGTGCCCCAGGTGACTTGCGGCACCAGTTGAGACGCATCAATGTCGATGACAGCGTCAAAGTGTGCGTCAGAGTCGGAGTGCAGGGTCTTCCAGTAAGCCACGGCCTGATCCCATTCCACGACTGCAGCGGGTTCATTGGGGGCATTGAAGCCAGGAGCCAAAGGGCGACCTTTGACATACTGAATGGTTTTTTCATCCACCGCCACCAAGCCCGCGCGTGCACCGGCTTCAATGGCCATGTTGCAAACCGTCATGCGGCCCTCCATACTGAGTGCACGAATCGCAGCACCGCCAAATTCGATGGTATAGCCGGTGCCCCCGGCTGTGCCGATTTTGCCAATGATGGCCAGCACGATGTCTTTGCCACCACAACCGCGCGGTGACACACCTTCGACCCGGATCAGCATGTTTTTTGCTTTTTTGGCCAGCAGGGTTTGCGTGGCCATGACATGTTCGACCTCGCTGGTGCCAATGCCGTGGGCCAGTGCGCCAAATGCACCGTGCGTGGAGGTGTGGGAGTCACCACAAACAACCGTCATGCCGGGCAGAGTGGCACCGTTTTCTGGGCCGATGACATGCACGATGCCTTGGCGGCGTGACATGAAGGGGAAATACGCCGCAGCGCCGTATTCCTTGATGTTCGCATCGAGCGTCAGCAATTGCTCTTTGCTGGTGGGGTCAGTGATGCCGTCATATCCAAGTTCCCAACCGGTGGTGGGGGTGTTGTGGTCTGCAGTGGCCACAATGGAACTGATGCGCCACACTTTTCGCTGTGTTTGGCGAAGTCCCTCAAACGCTTGCGGGCTGGTGACTTCATGCACCAGATGGCGGTCAATGTAGAGCAGGGCGGTGCCATCGTCTTCAGTGTGGACGACATGTTCGTCCCAGAGTTTGTCGTAAAGGGTGCGTCCCATCGTGGTTCCTTTGGTAAGCCGAAGATTTTAAACGGCGCTGCGATCAACCGAGATTACAAATGAAAAAGTCCGCCGGTGTTGCCAGCCGGCGGACTTTTGAAACAGCTCGCTGTGTTTAACGTTCGCCGACAGGCTTGACGTTGCGTGAGACGGCGCCCGTGAACAACTGACGTGGACGACCAATTTTGTACTCTGGATCACTGATCATTTCATTCAGCTGTGCAATCCAGCCCACGGTGCGTGCCAAAGTAAAGACACCTGTGAACAGATTGACGGGGATGCCAATGGCGCGCTGCACGATGCCGGAGTAGAAGTCGACATTCGGATAGAGCTTGCGCGATACGAAGTATTCGTCTTCCAGGGCAATCTTTTCAACTTCTTTTGCCAACTTGAACAAGGGGTCGTTTTCCAGGCCCAATTCTGCAAGCACTTCGTTGCAGGTTTCCTGCATGAGGGTGGCGCGTGGGTCGTAGTTTTTGTAAACGCGGTGACCAAAACCCATCAGCTTGACGCCAGAGTTTTTGTCTTTGACCTGTTCCATGAATTGGCCGACCTTGGAAATACCGCCTTGACGCTGAATATCTTCCAGCATGTTCAGGCAGGCTTCATTCGCACCGCCGTGGGCCGGGCCCCACAGACATGCGACGCCAGCGGCAATGGCTGCAAATGGATTCGTGCCAGACGAGCCGCACAGGCGCACGGTGGAGGTCGATGCGTTTTGTTCGTGGTCAGCATGCAAAATAAAGATGCGGTCCAACGCACGTTCAAGCACGGGGTTGACTTTGTACTCTTCGCAAGGTGTACCAAACATCATGCGCAAGAAGTTACCCGCATAGCTCAAGTCGTTTTGCGGGTACATGTAAGGCTGGCCAACACCGTATTTGTAGGCCATGGCCACCAAGGTGGGCATTTTGGCAATCAAACGAATCGCCGCAATTTCACGGTGCTCAGGGTTGTTGATGTCGGTGCTGTCATGGTAGAACGCCGACAGGGCACCCACCAAGCCAGTCAGCACTGCCATCGGATGGGCATCACGGCGGAAGCCACGCAGGAAAAACTGCATCTGCTCATTGACCATGGTGTGGTTGATGACGAGCTTGTGGAAATCTTGACGCTCTTGCACTTTTGGCAATTCGCCTTTGAGGAGCAAATAGCAAGTGTCAAGGTAGTCGCACTGCGTGGCCAATTGTTCAATGGGGTAGCCGCGGTACAGCAGTTCACCCTTGTCGCCATCAATGTAGGTGATGGCAGACTGGCATGAGGCTGTTGACAAAAAGCCCGGGTCATACGTGAACATGCCGGTTTGGCCGTAGAGCTTGCGAATGTCAATCACATCTGGACCAACGGTGCCTTGGTAAACCGGCAAATCGACGCTGGGGCTGCCGTTGCTGAACGACAGGGTGGCTTTATTCTCAGCTAGCTTCATTTTGACCTTTCAGGTGGTTCTTTCAACATACTTAAAACTTCACGGACTTCATCCTGCACAAGATCTGGGTCAACTTGGGCCAAAGTTTTGCGCCCAAGGTGCAAATCAAGCAAGTCAGAATCGCTTAAATCCATTAGAGCGTTCAGACCTTGCACCTGCTTGACAGTGAGTGTGGAAGCAAACTTTTTAAAGAAGCGTTCGATAAAAATGTCGTTTTCCAGCAAGCCTCGGCGGCAACGCCACCGCAGCTTGCTCAGCACTCTTTCATCAATGAGTTCGTCTGTTGCATCCATGCTCGGTGTTTTGATCTGTTCTTGATCAGATGGCACGACGGACCATCAACTCTTTGATTTTGCCAATGGCCTTGGTTGGGTTCAAGCCCTTCGGGCAGACGTCCACGCAATTCATGATGGTCGTGCAGCGGAACAAGCGGTAGGGGTCTTCCAGGTTGTCCAGGCGTTCGCTGGTCGATTCGTCTCGGCTGTCTGCAATGAAGCGGTACGCCTGCAACAGGCCGGCCGGACCAACAAATTTGTCGGGATTCCACCAGAACACGGGGCAACTGGTAGAGCAACTGGCGCACAAGATGCACTCGTAAAGGCCGTTAAGTTCTTCACGCTCTTCCGGGCTTTGCAGACGCTCTTTTTCTGGCGGACGGGTGTTGTTGACCAGATACGGCTTGATCGAGTGGTACTGTTTAAAAAACAGGGTCATGTCAACGATCAAATCACGCACCACTGGCAGGCCCGGCAGGGGTTTGAGAACGATGGTGTCTGGCAGCGTGCGCATGTTGATGAGGCAAGCCAAGCCGTTCTTGCCATTGATGTTCATCGCATCCGAACCACAAATGCCTTCGCGGCATGAACGTCGATACGAGAGTGTGGGATCCAATGCCTTGAGTTTGACAAGCGCGTCGAGCAACATGCGTTCGCTGCCGTCGAGCTCTAGCTCCAACGTTTGCATGTAGGGTTTTGCGTCGGTATCCGGGTTGTAGCGGTAAATTTGAAAGGTGCGTTTTGCCATGGTGTGCTTTCTGATTCGACTGGATTCAGGAGGTCGAGAATGTGGCTGGACTTAGAAGGTGCGAACCTTGGGCGGAATGGATTCCACGGTCAGTGGCTTCAGGTTCACGGGCTTGTAGCTCAGGCTGTTCGTGGCACTGTCCCACAAGGTGTGTTTGAGCCAGTTGGTATCGTCGCGACCTAATGGGCAGGTCGCGTCGTCCGCTGGGCGGTCGTAATCCATCACACTGTGTGCACCACGGCACTCGTGGCGAGCGGCTGCAGACACCATGGTCGATTGGGCGACCTCAATCATGTTTTGAACCTCAAGCGCTTCGATTCGCTCAGTGTTGAAGATCTGCGATTTGTCAGTCAGCTTGATGTTGCCGACACGCTCACGTAATTTGGCAATCTTGACAACACCTTCGTCCATACTCGCTTGGGTCCGAAACACGCTGGCATGCTGCTGCATGGTGTCGCGTATGTCGCCAGCAACCACTTGTGCGTACTCGCCGGTGTTGGCGGTATTCAGCCGGTCAAGCCGTTCCAAAGACATGTCTGCTGCGTTTGCTGGCAGGTCTTTGTGCTCTTTGTTTTTGTTGTTGTACTCGATGATATGAAGACCAGCTGCGCGTCCGAACACCACAATGTCCAGCAAAGAGTTGGTGCCGAGGCGATTGGCGCCATGCACGCTGACACATGAACACTCGCCGACCGCATACAGACCATTCACAATGGCCTGTGTGCCATTGGCAGCGGGTGCAACCACCTGTCCACTGATGCTGCTGGGGATGCCACCCATCTGGTAGTGGTTGGTCGGGATCACCGGGATAGGTTCCTTGGTGATGTCGACGTTGGCAAAGTTGTGACCAATTTCTTGAACGCTAGGCAAGCGCAACGCGATGGTGTCTGCACCCAAGTGCGTCATGTCCAGGTTGATGTAGTCCTTGTTGGGACCGCAACCACGGCCTTCCTTGATTTCCTGATCCATGCATCGCGACACAAAGTCGCGTGGCGCCAAGTCTTTCATCGTGGGGGCGTAACGCTCCATGAAGCGTTCGCCATTGCTGTTGCGCAAAATAGCGCCTTCACCGCGACAACCCTCGGTGAGCAACACCCCCGCGCCAGCCACGCCGGTGGGGTGGAATTGCCAAAACTCCATGTCTTGCAACGGGATGCCCGCACGTGCGGCCATGCCCAGTCCGTCGCCTGTATTGATGAAGGCGTTGGTGGATGCGGCAAAAATACGGCCCGCGCCGCCAGAGGCCATCATCACGCTCTTGGCTTGCAGAATGTGCACTTCACCTGTTTCCATTTCAAGGGCAGTGACACCCACGACATCGCCCTCGGTATCACGGATCAGATCAAGTGCCATCCATTCGACGAAGAAATTGGTGCGTGCCTTGACGTTTTGTTGGTACAGGGTGTGAAGCATGGCGTGGCCCGTGCGGTCGGCCGCAGCACAGGCGCGCTGAACCGGTTTTTCACCGTAGTTGCTGGAGTGCCCGCCAAAAGGACGCTGATAAATGGTGCCATCCGGGTTACGGTCAAATGGCATGCCAAAGTGCTCAAGTTCATAAACCACCTTGGGGGCTTCGCGGCACATGAACTCAATGGCGTCTTGATCGCCCAGCCAGTCGGACCCTTTGATGGTGTCGTAAAAGTGGTAGTGCCAGTTGTCTTCAGCCATGTTGCCCAGGCTTGCACCAATGCCACCTTGCGCTGCCACAGTGTGTGACCGGGTCGGGAATACTTTGGAGAGCACCGCCACATTCAGGCCAGCATTGGCCAGTTGCAGTGATGCGCTCATGCCAGCGCCGCCAGCGCCGATGATGACGACATCAAATTTGCGCTTGGTAAGTTTCGAAGTTGCAGTCATGATAAATTTTGTGTCTTGGTTGTTGGGTGTCGCGAACCACGGTGAACTACCGGGTGTGAAAAAGCCTTCTGTGGTGTGTCAGAGGGCTCACATGCGCCACAGGGCTTGAATTGCACCGCCGGTGCAAGCCACCAGCCATGCAATGGCAAACACGTGCATCACAAAACGCACCGCGTAGGGCTTGACGTAATCCTGAAAGATGTTGCGCATGCCAACCCAGACGTGGAACAGCATGGAAAGCAAGACGAGGAAGGTCAGCGATTTCATCCATTGCGGAGAAAAAATGCCAGCCCACAGTTCGTAGCCTATGGGGCCTTTGCTGAAGATCAGTTGTGCCAGCACCAGCACGGTGAAAAGCGCCATGAGGACGGCTGTGACGCGTTGCGCCAGCCAGTCGCGCATGCCGTAGTGCGCACCAACGACAGTGCGATGTGAACCATAATTTACAGACATGGGTTGCTCCTGATTTAGTAAAGGCCGAACAGCTTGGCGCCCAGCACCACTGTCAACGTAAGTGTGATGACCAAAACGGCCGCGGCGGTTTGTCGACCAAAATCCTTGGTTACATGCTCATGGTGGGTGTCCATCCAGAGATGGCGTAGGCCGGCAATAAAGTGGTGCAGGCTGGC
Source organism: Rhodoferax sp. (assembly GCF_028688795.1). Taxonomy (GTDB): domain Bacteria; phylum Pseudomonadota; class Gammaproteobacteria; order Burkholderiales; family Burkholderiaceae_C; genus Rhodoferax. The sequence continues at coordinate 43,698 of NZ_JAQTXM010000012.1, forward strand.
CCAGATCAAACCCAGTACCACCAGTTTCCAGATGAAGCCCGGTAGGCCGAGCATGCCGACATTGAATGCCGCCTTGAACTTCATGAATGAAATTTCTGAGGAGATCGAGTTGTCAAACATCCAGATGATGAAAGGCATCAGGAAAAACATGATGGCGCCACTGACCCGATGCATACCCGATGCCAACGATGCCAGTGGCCATCGGTAACTGATGAGTGATGCACCATCAATGTTGCGGAATTCCGGACGTTTTTTTGCTGTGCTAGCCGCTGTTTCAGACATACGTTGCTTTCTATGTTTTGAGTAACTGCTCGGTAACCGGTAGATCCCGGCTCCCGTCAAATTCTATTGCAATGCAACATGTAAAACATGTGATCGCCGGTAAGGTGGGGTATTTTTGTCGGCTAAAAGGGCTTCATCCCTCGCTAAAAAAATGCATCTCGTTGAGATTTGATGACAATCTGACACCAAGGTTACAAGCTGGGTGCGTCCTAACCCAATGTGTTGTGGTAGTGGTGTGTGTCGGTGCGATAACAACCTCGGCGCAACTCCATGGGTTCATCGCGGTAGGTGTAAGCGATTCGCTCCACGCTCAAAAGTGGCGTCCCCACTTTCACCTTTAACAATTGCTCATGCAATTCAAGTGCCGGTATGGCACGAATACTTTCTTCGGCACGCACCATGCGGACATTGAATTCTGTTTCAAATAACGCGTACATGGGGCCTTGGTAGTTTGCCAGCCGTTCAGCGGTGAGTCCTTTGAATGGCGTGGCGGGCAACCAGATATCTTCAAGAATGATGGGTGTGCCGCCAAAGCTCAGGACGCGCCGGACTTGAAGCACGGTATCGCCGGTACGCAGTGCCAATGCACGAGCGACATCGGCGCTGGCCCGGCTGCGTCGGCATTCAATGATGTCTCGTTGGGCGGGGCCCTCGCTGCCCCGGGTGCCACTGTCAGGTACCAATTTCAGAAATCGGAACTGCACTTGTTGTTCTGCGTGGGTGGCGACAAATGTTCCCTTGCCTTGGCGCCGCAATAACAGGTTTTCTGATGCAAGTTCGTCAATGGCTTTGCGCACTGTGCCCTGGCTCACTTTGAAGCGTGCAGCCAAGTCCATTTCGCTGGGGATGGATTCACCTGGTTTCCACTCACCAGCGCGCAGGCTGTTCAGAATCAAACCTTTGATTTGTTGATAAAGGGGGCTGAAAGCGGGCGTGCTGTTGGCGACCGATTGTTCAAATGGATCGGGGGGCGGACTGCTTTCACTGATCAGCTCAGGGAGCGTTTGCATGGTGGTTTTGTCTCGTCTTTTATGGGCTGTTGTTTCTGCGAATCATATCTTATATAAGACATAAGACAAATTGACGGTTTAGGGTTTTCCAGAGTACACTTGAAAAGTTTGGCGGGCACGGCTGAGCGCTTTATGCCCCCGATCAATGAATTTTTCTTAACAATTTTGGAGATTCCACCATGAGCAAAAAGCCCGTCCGTGTAGCCGTTACTGGTGCAGCAGGTCAAATTGGTTACGCCATTCTGTTTCGTATCGCATCCGGCGAAATGCTGGGTAAAGATCAGCCAGTGGTGTTGAGTCTGTTGGAAGTACCGGTTGAAAAGGCCCAGCAAGCCTTGCAAGGCGTGATCATGGAGTTGCAAGATTGCGCATTTCCGCTGCTGGTGGGCATTGAGGCTCATAGCGATCCGATGACCGCGTTCAAGGATGTGGACTACGCCATGTTGATCGGTTCGCGTCCACGCGGTCCTGGCATGGAACGCGCAGAACTGTTGGCTGTGAATGCCGAGATTTTCACGGCGCAGGGCAAGGCGCTGAATGCTGTCGCCAGCCGCGATGTACGCGTCCTGGTCGTGGGTAACCCTGCCAACACCAACGCCTACATTGCCATGAAGAGCGCGCCAGACCTGCCCCGCAAAAACTTCACCGCCATGCTGCGCCTGGACCACAACCGTGCATTGAGCCAACTGTCGGCCAAAACCGGCAAGGCTGTGGCAGACATTGAAAAAATGGCGGTGTGGGGCAACCACTCTCCCACCATGTACGCTGACTACCGTTTTGCCACGGTCAACGGCGAAAGCGTTAAAGACCTGATCAACGACCAGGACTGGAATGCCAACACGTTCTTGCCCACCGTGGGCAAACGCGGTGCTGCCATCATTGCGGCACGCGGTGTGTCGTCGGCTGCCTCGGCTGCCAATGCAGCCATTGACCACATGCACGACTGGGCTTTGGGTACCAACGGCAAATGGGTCACCATGGGTATTCCTTCAGATGGTCAATACGGCATTCCGAAAGACACTATGTTCGGCTTCCCGGTGACTTGCGTGGGTGGTGAATACACGCTGGTTGAAGGCCTTCCCATTGATGCCTTCAGTCAAGAATGCATCAACAAGACGCTGAAAGAGCTGCAAGACGAACAAGCAGGCGTCGCGCATCTGCTTTAAGCTTCGAGCAAGAACCTGCCCGTGACTCATCCTCGCGACGTTCTGCTGGGCGCTGCGGCGGTCGCACCTTTGCCTGTGTGCGACCACTATTGCGGTGCCGAGTCGAGGATGGTCAAGAGTTTGGCCATGCAGGCTGAATTCATCCAGGAGTTCGGCACCTGTGTGTTTGACGTCACGTTGGACTGCGAAGATGGTGCCAGGGTAGGGGCTGAAAAAGATCATGCTTTTATGGTTCTAGCCCTTATAAATAAAGCGCAGTCAGCTATTAAAAGTGTAGCTTGTGCTGTGTTGCCACGGGTGGCAGTTCGTGTTCACCCGGTGGATCATCCGGCATTTGAGCAAGATGTAGAGATTCTGGTCGGCGGCGCTGCGCAGGCCTTGTGCCACCTGATGATTCCCAAGGTGGATTCGTTGGCGGAACTGGAGCGTGCGTTGGTGTGCATAGATCGCGCGGCGCAATCTTCATCGCGCATTGACCCGTTGCCAATTCATGTCTTGATTGAATCCCCGGCGGCGGTTCACTGTGTGGCCGACATCGTGGCGCATCCGCGGGTGCAGTCGGCAAGCTTTGGTTTGATGGACTTTGTCTCAGCACACGGCGGCGCGATACCAGCCAGTGCCATGGGGGTCTCAGCGCAAAGCTTGCCTGAGGACCTGGATCAGTTCAGTCATCCGCTGGTGGTTCGCGCCAAGCTGGAAATTGCAGCCACATGTCATGCCTTTGGCAAAGTGGCGTCCCATTGCGTCGTGACTGAGTTCAACAATGCTGCGGTGCTTGAAACCGCAGCGCGACGTGCCAGCCGAACCTTGGGATTCGGGCGCATGTGGAGCATTCATCCAGACCAAATTCGCCCGATTCTTGCTGCTTTTGCCCCTGATTTGACTGAGGTTGTGCACGCGAGTCGCATCATTTGTGCCGCGCATGCTGCGGACTGGGCCCCTATTTCAGTCAACGGTACCTTGCATGACCGGGCCAGCTACCGGTATTTTTGGCAAATACTGGTTCGAGCCCATCAGACGGCACGATTGCCGCCAGACGATGCGGCGCAGGTTTTTTTCCGGTGAATCCCGTATTCGTGAAATTCAAGGAGTTCCCATGATCAAAATTTCTTTGTCATCATTAGCGTTTCGTGTCGGTTTGCGTTGCGCTGTGCTTGGTGCACTGGCATTGGTCGCTCCGGGGTTGATGGCCCAGTCGGGTGCAGCGGTGCCTGGCAAGCAACCCGTGCCGCTGAAGAAACACGCGAAAGTTGCTTCCAAGAGCCGAGCCGATTTGAAAAGTGATGCCAATCAAATGGCGTCTGGCATTCGGGCTGCCGAGGCTGCATTAACTCCAGCAGAGTTGGTGATTGCCCAGCGCGTTGAGGTGGGTTATGTGCAGTGTGAATTGGGCGCTTCTGTGACCGTTGTTGCAGATCCCAAACTGCCAGGTTACTTTGATGTCCATGGCAAGAAATTTCGCTTTCGGATGGTGCCTGTTGTGACCAGCACTGGCGCCATTCGCCTGGAGGACACACATGCAGGTGCTGTTTGGCTTCAATTGGCCAACAAATCGATGCTGATGAACCAGAAGCTGGGCTTGCGCCTGGCGGATGCTTGTGTCACCCCAGCCCAGGCTTTGGTGGCAGCTGCCATGGAGAGGTCACCGCCCCCTGGGTTGCTGGATGCACCAGTGCTGGCCAAGCCACTGATTCTGCCAATGTCAGATTCTTCACCTGTGAGTGCTATTCAGTAGACGGCACGTCACGCCTATTTTTAAACGTCCCTAGCATTTTATTTTAAGGAGTTCACTATGTTGCAAGCCTATCGGGCCCACGTTGCCGAGCGCGCTGCGCTCGGAATCCCCGCGCTGCCGCTGACCGCCCAGCAAACCGCTGCGCTCATTGAGTTGCTGAAAAATCCGCCCAAGGGCGAAGAATCATTCTTGGTGGAGTTGATCACCCACCGCGTACCCGCTGGTGTCGACGACGCCGCCAAGGTGAAGGCCAGCTACTTGGCAGCTGTGGCGCACGGCACAGAAGCGTGCACCTTGATCAGCCGTGAAAAGGCGACTGAACTGCTTGGCACCATGCTGGGTGGCTACAACCTGACACCACTGATTGACTTGCTTGACGATACCGTCGTTGCAGGGGTTGCTGCTGAAGCGCTGAAGAAAACCCTGCTGATGTTTGACCAGTTTCATGATGTCAAGGAAAAAGCGGACAAAGGTAACGCGTATGCCAAAGCTGTGCTGCAAAGCTGGGCTGATGCCGAGTGGTTTACCAGCCGCCCTGAAGTTCCCAAAAGCATCACGCTCACCGTACTGAAGGTTACTGGTGAAACCAACACCGATGATCTGTCGCCGGCACCTGATGCCTGGAGCCGCCCTGACATTCCGTTGCATGCGCTTGCCATGTTGAAAAACAAACGTGATGGCATCATGCCTGAGGAAGATGGTAAACGCGGCCCTGTCAAGTTCATCGAAGACCTGCGTGCGCGCGGCAATTTGGTGGCTTATGTGGGTGACGTGGTCGGTACCGGCTCCAGCCGCAAATCTGCTACCAACAGTGTGTTGTGGTTCACCGGTGAAGACATTCCTTTTGTGCCAAACAAGCGTTTTGGCGGTGTCTGCCTCGGCAACAAAATCGCACCGATTTTTTACAACACCATGGAAGATGCGGGTGCATTGCCAATTGAACTCGATGTGAGCCAGATGGACATGGGTGACACCATTGAGTTGCGTCCTTACGAAGGCACCGCCCTCAAAGACGGCAAGGTGATTTCCAACTTCACCCTTAAAAGTGAGGTCTTGTTTGATGAGGTGCGTGCTGGTGGTCGGATTCCCTTGATCATCGGTCGCGGCTTGACAGCCAAGGCGCGTGAATCGTTGGGCTTGCCGGTGTCGACACTGTTCCGCCTGCCACAAAACCCCAAGGCAACTGGCAAAGGCTTTACCTTGGCGCAAAAAATGGTTGGCCGTGCCTGCGGCTTGCCAGAAGGTCAGGGCGTGTTGCCTGGCACCTATTGCGAACCCAAGATGACCAGCGTTGGCTCACAGGACACCACCGGCCCAATGACCCGTGACGAGCTGAAAGACTTGGCTTGCCTGGGTTTCAGTGCTGACTTGGTGATGCAATCGTTCTGTCACACCGCGGCTTACCCCAAGCCAGTGGACGTGAAGATGCACCATGAGTTGCCTGAGTTCATCAGCAACCGTGGTGGTATTCCACTGCGTCCGGGTGACGGCATCATCCACAGCTGGCTGAACCGCATGTTGTTGCCTGATACCGTGGGCACCGGTGGCGACAGCCACACCCGGTTCCCGATTGGTATCAGCTTTCCCGCAGGTTCCGGCCTGGTAGCGTTTGGTGCGGCCACGGGTGTGATGCCTTTGGACATGCCCGAGAGCGTGTTGGTTCGGTTCAAAGGCCAAATGCAACCTGGCATCACCCTGCGTGACCTGGTCAATGCGATTCCTTTGTACGCCATCAAGTCTGGCGAGTTGACTGTGGCCAAGCAAGGCAAGAAAAACGTGTTTTCTGGTCGCATTCTTGAAATTGAAGGCTTGCCGGATCTCAAGGTCGAACAAGCGTTTGAATTGAGCGACGCTTCTGCCGAGCGCAGCGCCGCCGGTTGCACGGTGCATTTGAACAAAGAACCGATCATTGAATACATCAATAGCAATATCGTGATGCTCAAGTGGATGATTGCCAATGGTTACTCGGATGTGCGTACCATCAACCGTCGTATCAAAGCCATGCAAGACTGGCTGGCCAATCCTCAGTTGCTCAAAGCCGATGCGGATGCCGAATACGCCAGCGTGATTGAAATCGATCTGGCCGATATCCATGAGCCTATCTTGGCTTGCCCGAACGACCCTGATGACGTTAAAACACTGGCTGAAGTAGCCGGCGTCAAGATTGATGAGGTGTTTATTGGTTCGTGCATGACCAACATTGGCCACTTCCGTGCAGCTTCCAAGCTGTTGGAAAACAAGCGTGACATTCCGGTCAAGCTGTGGATGGCACCGCCCACCAAGATGGATGCGAAACAGTTGAGCGAAGAAGGCCACTATGGTGTGCTGGGCAGCGCCGGTGCGCGCATGGAAATGCCAGGCTGCAGCTTGTGCATGGGTAACCAGGCCCAGGTCAAAGAAGGCGCTACCGTGTTGTCCACCTCAACCCGTAACTTCCCGAATCGCCTTGGCAAGAACAGCAATGTATACCTGGGTAGCGCCGAGTTGGCTGCGATCTGTTCGAAACTGGGCCGTATCCCGACCAAAGCTGAATACATGGCCGATATGAGTGTGCTCACGGCATCCAGCAGCAAAATTTACCAGTATCTGAACTTTGACAAGGTTCAGGACTACACCGATGCTGCCGCCACGGTCAAGGACACCGCTGCGGTGTGAATGACCGCTGAATGGGTTTGAAGAATCCGCCCCGCAAAGAGATTTGCGGGGCGTTTTTGTTGATGGCGGGCAATGTTGGACGGTTAAACTTGACGGTGTCATCAAGCTGTCACGGTTTTGACATTATTTCAAGGAGTTTCCTCTGTGTTTTTTGGCAAACTGTTACCGCGCGACACCAATTTTTTCATCATGTTCAACCAGCATGCCGACCACATTGTGGCGGCGGCACATGCGTTCTCCAATTTGGTCGCAAATTATGGAAACTTGGAGTTACGTGAAAAATATCACCGTGAGGTCGACCATGCTGAAGGCGCTGCAGACCGGGTGACGCATGAGGTGAACAAAGCCATTCACAAAACGTTCATCACGCCCATTGACCGTGAGCAAATTCATAGCCTGATCAACACCATGGATGATGTGGCTGATTTGATTCAGGACTCGGCCGAAACCATGGCGTTGTATGACGTGCACCACATGACGGAGGAAATCACACGGTTGACCGACTTGAGCGTCAAGTGTTGTGAGCGTGTTCGCGATGCCGTCTATTTACTGAACAAAATTGCCGACCCACTGACTGCCGAGGCAGCACTCAAGACCTGTGATGAGATTGACAAGCTGGAAAGCGATGCGGATCGTGTCATGCGAACAGCCATGAGTAAATTGTTTCGGGAAGAGCCTGATGTGCGTGAACTCATCAAGCTCAAAGCCATTTATGAGTTGTTGGAGACGATTACCGACCGTTGTGAAGACGTTGCCAATTTGATCGAGGGTGTTGTCCTCGAAAACTCCTGATTTTTCGAAAAGTTGGCGTAATGGAAACTGTACAAGCAGCGTTGTGGGTGGTCGTGGTCTTGGTGGCAATGGCCATTGTTTTCGATTTCATGAATGGGTTTCATGATGCCGCAAACTCTATCGCCACCGTGGTGTCAACCGGTGTGCTCAAGCCGGGCCAAGCTGTTGTGTTTGCCGCTTTTTTCAATGTGGTGGCAATCTTCATCTTTCATTTGAGTGTGGCTGCCACGGTAGGTAAGGGCATCGTGTTGCCAGGCGTTGTGGACACACATGTCGTTTTTGGCGCTCTGGTGGGGGCCATCACGTGGAACTTCATTACTTGGTACTACGGTATACCAAGCAGTTCTTCACACGCTTTGATTGGTGGCATCGCGGGGGCTGCTATCGCCAAGGCTGGTGTTGCCTCGCTGCTCTTGGCAGGCATCATGAAAACAGTTATCTTTATTTTTGTGTCGCCGCTGCTGGGCTTTTTGTTGGGCTCTTTGATGATGGTGATCGTGTCATGGACTTTTCGCGGGTTTCGTCCGCTCAAGGTTGACAAGTGGTTTCGGCGTTTGCAGTTGGTATCGGCCGGGGCGTACAGCCTGGGTCATGGCGGCAACGACGCGCAAAAAACCATTGGCATCATCTGGATGCTCTTGATTGCCACCGGCTACACCCAGGCCTCAGCGGCTTCGCCTCCTATCTGGGTCATTGTGATCTGCTACAGCGCGATTGGTATGGGCACCATGCTGGGGGGTTGGCGCATTGTTAAAACGATGGGGCAAAAAATCACGAAACTCAAACCGGTAGGTGGTTTTTGTGCTGAAACCGGCGGGGCCATCACCTTGTTCTTGGCGACGGCGCTAGGTGTGCCCGTGTCCACCACCCACACCATTACAGGTGCGATTGTGGGCGTCGGTGCCACGCGGCGTGCCAGTGCAGTGCGCTGGGGTGTAGCGGGCAACATCATTTGGGCATGGGTTTTAACCATTCCGGCCAGCGCATTGGTGGCGGCGGTTGCCTATTGGGTCAGCCGGGCGCTGTTTTGACGCGGGTTTGCACGACCTTAATTCGGGTTTGTGGTGTCGCCGCGCCCCAGTGCTTTATCCATCAGAACCACATCAAGCCAGCGCTCAAACTTCCAGCCACACGACTTGAGCGTACCGACATGGCTGAACCCCGCGCTGCGGTGCACGCCGATTGACCCTTGGTTGTTTGAGTCGCCAATGACTGCGATCAACTTGCGCACGCCAGCCCGCTCGGCTTGGCTGCTCAGTTCGGCCAAAAGCGCGCGGCCAAGTCCTTGGCCGATGGCTTTAGGGGCCAGGTAGATGGAGTCCTCGGCTGAGTAACGATAAGCCGGGCGAGGCTTAAACCAGTTGCAGTAGCCAAACCCCAAAACCTGGTCGCCTTCTGTGGCCACCAGATACGGCAGCCCCTTGCTCAGCACATCGGCGCGTCGCTGCGTCATGTCAGCTTCGGTGGGTGAATCAACCTCGAATGTCCCGGTTCCGTGGCACACATGGTGTGCATAAATTGTGGTGATTTGCGCAATGTCGCGGTCTTGGCTGGGGCGAATGATAGGCATGATGTGAGGAATAGATATAATGTGAGGCTGTCTGACGTGTCGCATAACCGGGTGGTTATGTTGCGTGTCTCAAACGTCGGATTAAGTGCCAATTTTCGTGGAATTTTTTCCACTCCCCTAAGGATAAATCATGGTCGTCATCCGACTCGCCCGTGGCGGTGCAAAAGCACGCCCGTTTTTCAATATTGTTGTTGCTGACAAGCGCACTCGCCGCGATGGCCGCTTCATTGAACGCATTGGTTTTTACAACCCAATTGCGACTGCCAATGAAGAAAGCATCCGTATCGCACAAGACCGCCTGACCTACTGGCGCAGTGTTGGTGCACAGGCTTCTCCCACTGTGGAACGTCTGGTGAATCAAGCTGCCAAAAAAGCAGCCTGATCTTCGTGATGTTGCCCGGCCTGGAGCCTGCCGAACTTCCGGCAGACGCAATCGAAGTCGGGCGCATCCTTGATGCTTGGGGCATCAAAGGGTGGTTTAAAGTCCTACCCTACAGCGCCGATCCCGAGGCGCTTTTTACTTCCAAGTGCTGGTTTTTGCTGCCTTCCGAGAAGGGCGCCAAGACTTTCGACGGCGTTGGCAAGTTAAAAATCAAAGAAGCCAAAATGCACTCAAGCACAGTGGTTGCTAATGCGCACACTGTGGATGACCGTAGCGCGGCCGATGCCCTGCGTGGCGCACGTATTTTTATCTCCAAATCGAGTTTTCCGGCTGCTCAAAAAGACGAGTACTACTGGGTTGATTTGATCGGGCTGGAAGTGGTTAACCGGGAAGGGCTGTGCCTGGGTCATGTGCGTGACCTGATGTCCACCGGGCCGCAAACGGTGCTGGTCATTGACGACAAGCAGCAAGCTGAGTCGGTGGAGCGCATGATTCCCTTTGTTGCCGCATACATCGATGATGTGAGCTTGGCAGAACGGCGAATTCTGGTGGACTGGCAACCCGATTACTGAAGTCACAGCCATGCGGTTTGATGTGGTGACGCTGTTCCCTGAGTTGTTTGCACCGCTGCTGACCACGGGTATCACACGCCGGGCGTTTGAGTCGGGTAAGGTTGATGTGCAGCTGCGCAATCCGCGAGATTTTGCACAGGGCAATTACCGTCGCGTGGACGATCGGCCATTTGGTGGTGGTCCAGGCATGGTGATGATGCCGGAACCACTTGCGCAATGCCTCTCCTCCATACGTGCCGAGCGCCAGGACACCGTGCCTGTCGTGCTGTTTTCCCCGACGGGCCGCACACTGAACCACACCATGGTCACGCGTTGGGCTGAAAGCCAAGGTGCAGTGTTGATTTGTGGTCGCTATGAGGGCATTGACCAACGATTTATAGATACCTACGTCACCGAACAGATCAGTCTGGGCGATTTTGTGTTGTCTGGCGGTGAGATTGCCGCCATGGCCTTGCTGGATGCTGTCGCCCGTTTGCAACCCGGTGTACTCAATGATTCCGGCAGCCATGAACAAGACAGCTTCAATTCAGCACTTGATGGTCTGCTGGATTGCCCGCACTACACACGCCCAGAGAATTGGCAGGGACAGACGGTGCCTGAAGTGTTGCTTAGCGGCCATCATGTGAACATTGACCACTGGCGACGAGAGCAACGTTTGTCGCTGACCTTGCGCTTGCGCCCTGAGCTGGTAGACCAAGCCCGCCGCCATGGGCTATTGTCGAAAGAAGACGAGCTGTTTTTGACACGCTATACTAGCCGGCTTACCGATCCTCTGTAAGGCCGCTTTGACACCCTGTGTCAGGGCATGCGTCATGGTGACGCTGGCGCTTGCATGATCATTGAAAGACACTATGAATCTGATCCAAATCCTTGAACAAGAAGAAATTGTTCGATTGAACAAAACCATCCCCGTTTTCGGACCTGGCGACACCGTGATCGTCAGCCTGAACGTGGTTGAAGGCACACGCAAGCGTCTGCAAGCCTATGAAGGTGTAGTGATTGCCAAGCGCAATCGCGGCCTGAACAGTGGCTTCACCGTTCGCAAGATTTCCAGCGGTGAGGGCGTTGAGCGTACCTTCCAAACCTACAGCCCGCTGATCGCCAGCATTGAAGTGAAACGCCGCGGTGATGTGCGTCGCGCCAAACTGTACTACCTGCGTGAACGCAGCGGCAAGTCGGCTCGTATCAAAGAAAAGTTGCCAGCACGCAAAGTGGCACCAGTGGCCGCCGTCGCCGCTGTTTGATCTGATTTGGCCTGAGCCAAATAAAACCGCCCCGCTCAATGTGTGGCGGTTTTTTTTCGTCCTGAGCGTGCAGCAGTTCTTGAAGTTTGACCACCATGTCCACGCCGTTGTTTGACCCACGTGAAGTGACGGTCACACAAATTGACTCGCACTTGCAACCGGTGCCTGCGCATGTCCTGCAACCGCAAGCGCTACGTCAGCGTTTTGCCTTGCCGCCGGCTTGGCAGCCTGAGTCGTTGACCGAAAAGCCATTCGTGGACCGTGCGCCGATGCAGGCCGCCGTATTGATTCCCATCGTGACGCGCAGCGAGCCTACCGTGCTGCTGACCTTGCGCACCTCTCATCTTTCAACCCACTCCGGACAAATCGCATTTCCCGGTGGCAAAGTTGACGCATCCGACGCTGATGCAGTGGCTGCTGCGTTGCGCGAGGCCCAAGAAGAGGTTGGTTTGGACCGAGAGTTCGTCGACGTGTTGGGGCAGTTGCCGGTGTATGTGACGGGTTCGATGTTTCATGTGACACCGGTCGTGGCCTTGGTAGCACCTGGGTTTTCACTGCATGCCAATCCCTTCGAAGTGGCCGATGTGTTTGAGGTGCCCTTGCATTTTTTGATGAACCCCGCGCACCACCGCCATCACCGGGTTGATTGGCAGGGGGGACAACGTGAATGGTTGTCCATACCTTACCAGGATGGTGGCGCAGAGCGCTTCATCTGGGGCGCTACGGCCGGCATGTTGCGCAACTTTTACCGTTTTTTGCAGGCGTGAGGCTGGCTGCCGCTATGATCATTGCATGAGCTTTATCTCTGTGTTGTTTGCCTTGTTGCTTGAGCAAGCGCGGCCGCTGGGCCGTGGCAACCCGATTCACGCTGTGATTCGGGCTTGGGTGCGTTGGTGCACCCGAAATCTGGATGCTGGCAAGCCGCTACATGGCTGGTTGGCCTGGGGCTTTGCGGTGGGGGGGCCATCGCTTTTGTCGCTGTTGGTGCACTGGCTGTTGGTGGTGTTTGTTGGCTGGCCCGTGGCCTTGCTCTGGAGCGCCTTGGTGTTGTACGCCTCGCTTGGCTTTCGCCAATTCAGTTTTCATTTCACCCAGATTCGGGATGCGTTGGCCGATGACGACGAACCCCTGGCGCGCTCACTGCTGGCTGACTGGCAACAGATTGAAGCGCAGGCGTGGTCGCGCAGCGACATGATCGGCAAACTTATTGAGTTTTCAGTACTCGCGTCACATCGCCATGTGTTTGGTGTGCTAGCCTGGTTTTCTGTCCTTGCCGCGTTTGGACTGGGGCCAACCGGCGCTGTGTTGTACCGGCTCAGCGAATTCGTGGCGCGCTATTGGCGTCACCAGAGCGAGGCGCATCTGCAGTCTGTCAGTGCCGCACTGCAAGACAACGCGCAGGCGGCTTGGACCTTGCTGGATTGGTTCCCTGCCCGAACAACCTGCTTGGGCTTTGCTGTTGTGGGTAATTTTGAAGAGGCCATTGATGGCTGGCGCCGGTACGCTGAACAGTCCGGTGGCCAGAGCGATGGTTTGCTGCTGGCCGTGACCTCTGGCGCCTTGAATATCCACTTGGCTGCAGCCGGTGTTGGCGAGCAAGCGCTGGCGCCCGGTATGTCTGAGCGGCGCGCACAAAGGCCGGCTCCTGAACTTGCCCACCTGGCCATCGTGGTGGGCTTGGTGTGGCGCGCGGTCGTGATGTGGGTTGTCTTGCTGGCACTGTTGACACTCGCCCGTTTGCTCGGATAGTCTGTTTCAAGACTTTGTGTAAAAAAGTAGTTCTAGCCCTCGTGGATAAAGCGTAAGCAGCTACAAATTTCAGAGTAAATCCGTGCCAAGTAATAGTTTTTTCAGTCCAATCGTGCCGCAACTTGTACCCTATGTGCCAGGCGAACAGCCCAAAATTGCCAACTTGGTCAAGCTCAACACCAACGAAAATCCCTACCCACCGTCACCCAAGGTGATTGCCGCCATTACCCAAGCGGCACAGCAGGGACTGCAGCTTTACCCGGACCCGGATGCCAATTTGCTGCGTGAAGCCATCGCCGCTCAGCATGGCTTGGCCGCCACGCATGTTTTTGTGGGCAATGGCTCAGACGAAGTATTGGCGCACGCATTTTTCGCCTTCTTCCAGCAAGGCTGCCCGTTGCTGATGCCGGACATCAGCTACAGCTTTTACAAGGTGTATTGCCGCTTGTATGGCATTGAGGCGCGCGCAGTGCCGCTTGATGACACCTTGCGGCTGAATGTCGCTGACTACGGGGGCGCTGATGGTGATGCGGTGGCTGGGGTGGTGATTGCCAACCCGAACGCACCCACCGGCATTGGCTTGCCGCTGAGCGACATTGAAGCCCTGCTACAGATGCACCCCGACCGGGTCGTGCTCGTGGATGAAGCCTATGTGGATTTTGGTGGCCAAAGCTCGCTGGGCTTGGTTGCCCGTTACCCGAATTTATTGGTGGTGCACACCCTGTCCAAATCGCGCTCGTTAGCCGGGCTGCGAATCGGTTATGCCTGCGGCCAAGCGCATTTGATTGGCGCGCTGGAGCGTGTCAAGAACAGCTTTAATTCTTACCCGCTGGACCGATTGGCCATCGCAGGCGGTGTGGCCGCATTCGACGACGTGGCGTATTTTGAGCAAAGCCGACAAGCCGTGATGAGCAGCCGCGAAGGGTTGGCGCTGGCACTTGAGGACTTGGGCTTTGTGGTGTTGCCCTCGCAAGCCAATTTCCTGTTTGTGCGCCACCCCAAGCATGACGCTGGTGAACTCGCCGGTGCGTTGCGAGATCGGGGCGTGTTGGTGCGGCATTTCAAGCAGCCACGCATCGAGCAGTACCTGCGCATCAGTGTGGGCACGCCCGTGCAGTGTGACCAACTGGTCTTAGCATTGGCTGCCCATCTGTCTGGGTACCCTGGTCTGGGAGATCAGAGCGCGCGGTTATGCGGCGTACTCAGTAGCGGCGCATCTGCTTGAGTTCAGCGTACAAATCACTGTAAATTTTGTAGCGGTTCTCGCTGATGGCATCGGGGCTATCGGCTGAACTGACCGCAGCAATCACGCCGCAGCCGGGTTCATGCAAGTGGCTGCAGTTGTAAAACTTGCAGTTCTTGACATGCGGCGTCAAGTCTGGCATGTAGGCGGCCAGCTGGGCCGGGTCGATGTGGTTTAGGCCGAATTCCTGAAAACCCGGCGAGTCAATCAGTGCTGTGGTTTTGTCGGCATCCACCCAATACCAGGTGGTGCTGGTGGTGGTGTGTTTGCCGCTGTTCAAGGCTTGCGACAAGATCCCGGTTTGCACCAGCGCATCCGGAATCAGGCAGTTGATCAGGGTACTTTTGCCGGCGCCAGAGGGCCCCAGCACCAGCGTGGTTTTGCCATTCAAGCGTGCATTGAGGGCCTCGCGGCTGGCTTTCAAATCTTTGAGCGACAGCGGCAACACGTCGTAGCCCATGTGCCGGTAGGGCGCCAGCCACGCCCAGGCGCGGGCGAATGGCTCGGTCAGGTCGCTTTTGTTCAGCGCGATGAGTGGCGTGATGTGTTGTTCTTCAGCCGCAATCAAGGCGCGTGACAACTGGCTGCTGGAAAACTCGGGCTCGGCAGCAATCAGAATCAGCACCTGGTCCAGATTAGCGGCAAAGGTCTTGGTGCGCACATCGTCCTGGCGGTAAAACAGGTTGCGCCGGGGCTCAATCTTTTCGATCGTGCCTTCGTCTTGTGAGGCCAGCCATTGCACCTTGTCGCCGACCACCCCCTGGCTCTTCTTGCCGCGTGAGTGGCAAATCAGGCGCTCGCCAGTGGCATTTTCGACTAAAAAATGCCGCCCGTAGTTAGCCACGATCAGGCCAGGTGCGCGCAGTGCTTGCGTCATGACGGCTGCGATACCGTGGCGACAGGCGTTGCCGAACCGGGCAGGGCATCGACGGCGGCGGCACATTCAAAATCAGCTTTTGAGAGCCCCGCCAGGTCGTGTGTCTGAAAACGCACGGTGCAGCGGTTGAAATGGACTTGCAATTCCGGGTGATGGTTGCGGGCCTGAGAAATCCAGGCCACAGCGTTCACAAAAGTCATGGTTTGGGCATAGTCGTTGAACTTGAGCGTCTTTTCAATGACCACTTCTGCGCCGTCACCGCTCAAACGCCAGCCGTCAAGCTTGGCTAAATTTGCTACTACTTCAGTAGCTGTTAGCGCTTTATTCATAAGGGCTAGAGGCCTATTTTGTATATAAAATTATTTAAACCGAGGCCGGTGCGATGCCATGCATACGTGACAGACGCTCGGAGGCACCGGGGTGCGAATAATAAAACCGCACATACAGCGGGTCTGGCGTGAGTGTGGACGCATTGTCTTCATACAGCTTGAGCAGGGCGGTGGACAGGTCTTGCGCACTGGTTTGTCCCACGGCGTAGGCATCGGCTTCAAATTCATGTTTGCGGGAAAGCTGGGCAAACAGGGGCGCGATGAAAAAGCTGAACACCGGCATGGCCAGCATGAACAGCAGCAAAGCCAGTGCGTCGTTGGCTGCAAACAGGTTGGGCTGCACGCCCAGACCGGTATAAAACCAACTTTGCTGCGCCAGGTAGCCCAGCAGCGCAAACCCGACTAAGCTCATGGCAAACATCGACACGATGCGTTTGATGATGTGCTTATGTTTGAAGTGACCCAACTCGTGCGCCAGCACGGCATCCACTTCTTCAGCACTCAGTTTGGACAGCAGCGTGTCATAAAAAACTACCCGCTTGGCCGCGCCGAAGCCGGTGAAATAGGCGTTGGCATGGGCGCTGCGTTTGCTGCCATCCATCACAAACAGGCCCTTGGCGTGGAAGCCGCAGCGTTGCATCAGGGCCGTCACCCGGGCCTTCAGGGTTTCGTCTTCAAGTGGCACAAACTTGTTGAACATGGGGGCGATCAGGGTCGGGTAAATCACCAGCAGCAGCAGGTTGAAACCCATCCAGAACAGCCACGCCCACAGCCACCACAGGCTGCCTGTGGCGCCCATCATCCACAAAATCAGGGCAGCAATGGGCAGGCCAATCAGTGCACCAATCAGGCTCGACTTGAGCAAATCCGCCAGCCACAGTCTGAGCGTCATTTTGTTAAAGCCAAATCGCTGCTCCAGCACAAAGGTCTGGTGCCACGACAGCGGCAGGTCGATCAGGCCCCCGATCACCACAAACGCGCCCAGCAGCCCGAGTTGCTGACCCATGCCCTGTCCTAGCCATGCGAGCAGCAGCTGGTTCAGTGTCGACAAGCCGCCAAGCAGCGTCCAGCCCAGCAACACAGCAGCGCCCAGTGCCATTTCCAGCAGACCTAGGCGTGCTTTGGCAATGGTGTAGTCGGCGGCCTTTTGATGAGCGGTTAGAGAAATAGTTTGGGCAAATGCAGCTGGTACGGCATCGCGGTGCGACGCCACATGGCGAATTTGGCGTGCGCTGAGCCAGAACTTGATCAGCAGGCCCAACGTCAGGGCCGCCGTGAACAAAAGGGTTAAAGCGAACGAGGGATCAGGCATGGGAGTAGAGGCAGACATGGCGGAGAAGTTTAGGGCATCAGCGACAATTCAACCCATGAGTAGCCCCAACATCCCCGTCGCCAGCGCACCGCTTGCCAAATCCGACCAAAACCTGGTCTGGCTCGATTGTGAAATGACCGGCCTGAACCCCGAACACGACCGCATCATCGAGATTGCGGTGATCGTGACCGACGCCAACCTTACCCAGCGCATTGAAGGCCCGGTGTTGGTGATTCATCAGAGTGATGACATGCTGAACGGCATGGACGCCTGGAACAAGGGCACGCACGGCAAGAGCGGGCTGATTGACAAGGTCAAGGCATCGACACTGACGGAAGAGGCTGCACAGGCGCAGATACTGGCGTTTTTGGCGCACTATGTTCCTCAAAGCGGTTCTCCCATGTGTGGCAACAGCATCGGGCAGGACCGGCGGTTTTTGGCCAAATACATGCCCAAATTGGAAGCATTTTTTCACTACCGCAATCTCGATGTCAGCACCCTCAAAGAACTGGCCAAACGCTGGGCACCGTTGGTTTACAAGGGCTTCAAAAAGAAGCAGCGTCATACCGCATTGGCCGATGTGCATGAGTCTGTTGACGAGCTGGAACACTACCGCACACACTTGCTGAAACTGCCCGATTAGGTAGAAACCCGAATCCGTGCCATAATTGTTGGCTGCGCTGCACACTGCAATGCATATTTGTACATCTCCCAACATTCACTGGGTCCAAAGTCACACTGCTCTGCAGTCTGTCTAAAAAGGGCCCCCAGCTTCAATAAGAACTCACAGCGGTGAGTCAGGGCCGGTTCCGTTTGATGGTTGATGTTTTTTAACCATCACACGGATCCACCGCACAACTTGCGGGGCTTCGCGTATTGAGGAAATTCCATGACTGACGCTACTTTAGCGGCTGGCGAAATCTCGTCTGCCGAAAACTTTTCTACCGACATTAATCTGTTGCCACACGACGGCATTGATGCGATTGACGCGACCGAGGCTGCGGCCCCAGTTGCTGAAGACATCCCCAACGGTTTTGTCACACTGGGCTTGGCCCCAGAGTTGATTCAGGCCGTGAAAGACCTGGGCTTTACCCAGCCTACCACGGTGCAACTCAAAACCATTCCTTTGGCCATGCAAGGCGTGGCCACCGAGGGCAAGGCTGCCAAATTTGTTGACCTGATGGTGTCGAGCCAAACAGGTAGCGGCAAAACAGCGGCCTTCCTGTTGCCCGTGTTGCACACCTTGCTCAAACAGCAAGAGCAAGTTGAGATCGATGCCCGCGTCGAATACGAAAACGCTGTGGCTGAGGCCGCCGCAAAGGGTGAAGCACCCCCAAAACGCGCCAAGCGCAAAGACCCGACCAACCCACGTCATTTCTCTGCCCCAACACCAGGCGCCCTGATCGTTTGCCCAACCCGCGAACTGGCCCAGCAAGTGGCCCATGACGCGATTGACTTGGTGCAGCATTGCCGTGGTCTGCGCGTGGCCAACATTGTGGGTGGCATGCCTTACCAGTTGCAAATTGCCAAGTTGCAAAACGCCAATCTGGTGGTGGCTACCCCAGGCCGTTTGCTTGACCTGCAACGCTCGATGCAAATCAAACTTGACCAAGTGCAGTTTTTGGTGGTGGACGAGGCCGACCGCATGCTCGATCTGGGCTTCTCTGATGACCTGGCTGAAATCAACCAGCTCACCATTGACCGCAAGCAAACCATGATGTTCAGCGCCACCTTTGCGCCGCGCATTCAACAACTGGCTTCCCGCGTGATGCGTGAGCCACAGCGCATCACCATCGACAGCCCGCAAGAAAAACACGCCAACATCAAGCAAGTGCTGTTCTGGGCCGACAACGCGCAGCACAAACGCAAGTTGCTGGACCACTGGTTGCGCGACACCACCATCAACCAAGCCATTGTGTTTGCCAGTACGCAAATTGAATGCGACGGCTTGGCCAATGACTTGCAGCAAGAAGGCTTTGATGCCGTGGCGTTGCATGGCGCTTTGAGCCAAGGCTTGCGCAATCGCCGTCTGATGGCGCTGCGTCAAGGTCAAGTGCAAATTTTAGTGGCAACCGATGTGGCCGCCCGCGGTATTGACGTGCCTACCGTGACCCACGTGTTCAACTATGGTTTGCCCATGAAGGCAGAGGACTACACCCATCGCATTGGCCGTACTGGTCGCGCCGGGCGTGATGGCCTGGCCGTGACATTTGCTGAGTTGCGTGACCGCCGCCGGATTTTTGACATTGAAGCGTTTAACCGCCAGCCCATCAAGGCTGAGGTGGTGCCTGGTCTGGAACCCAAGCAGCGCATTCCTGAATCGCGCCCAAGCTTTGGTGGCCGTGACAACCGTGGCGGTGGTGATTTCCAATCGCGTGACCGCAAATTTGGTGGCGGTGGCCGCCCAGGTGGTTTTGATGCACCGCGTGGCAATTTCGACGCACCGCGTGGCAATTTTGGTGATAGAAATTCCGCTGGCCCCCGTGTAGTAGGTGCAGGAAGCTATCAAAATAATAGCGGTGGTGGTTTTGCCGGTCGTGAAGATCGCTCTTTTGCTCCCCGTGAAAGTGCACCACGCGAAGGCTTCAGCTACGAGCGCAAGGGCGGTTTCAACGACCGCTTTGCCGGTGACCGCAATGGCGGCGGCGGTGCTGCAGCACCGCGCGGCGATTTCGCCCCCCGTGGTGACTCTGCCCCCCGTGGTGACTTTGCTGCCCGCAAACCAGCCTTTGGTAAGCCAGCTTTCGCCAAGCCAGCCGGCGGCGGCAAGGTGTTTGTCCCTCGTGACGCGCAAAAACGTTTCTCCAAGAACGACCGCTGATCGATAGCCTTTCATTAAAAAACCCGCAGGCTTTTCAACCTGCGGGTTTTTTTGCGCCTGAACCATTTGTTGCCGATCGGTGGCAACGTTCCGGGTCAAGCTCGCCCGGTTCTGTGGCGTTGAGTTGGCGGGTCAGAATTCAAATTAGACAGGCCTCCCCAGCTATTTTTTGTTGCAATGCAACAAAAAACTTGCAGGGTCACGGGTTTTCCCTATAATTCAGACCATGCTGCACTGCAACATTATTGTTTGAGGCAGCTGCAATGTCCCGCATTTCATCTCTTAAGGAACTCACCATGTTTATTACTGCTGACCAAATCACCGCCACCAACAAAACCAACCTCGACACCGTTCAAGGCCTGGCTACCAAGTCTTTTACTGGCCTGGAAAAGATGGTTGAGCTCAACTTGGCCGCTGCCAAGGCTTTGATGACTGAATCATTCAGCTACGCTCAAAGCTTGTTGGCCGCCAAAGACTTGCAAGCCGCTTTGGCTTTGCAAACGGCTGCTGTGTCTCCTTTGGCTGAAAAGACCGTGTCTTACAGCCGCCACGTGTATGGCATCGCTGTTGAAGCTGGTGCTGAATTCACCAAGGCGCTAGAAGGCAAGACTGCTGAAGCCCAAAAGACCTTCAACCAAGTGGTTGAAAACGTGGCCAAGAACGCACCCGCTGGCACTGAGTCTGCTGTTGCCGTGCTCAAAAGCGCCTTGGCTTCCAGCCAAAACGCCATTGACTCTGCACAAAGCTCTGCCAAGCAAGCTTTGGCCATGGCTGAGAGCAACATCTCTGCGGTGACAGAGCAAGCCCTGACCGCTGCTGCTTCGGTTGGCAAAAAGGCTTAATCGTCTTTCGCTTCGCGGCAACAAAAAAGGCACCTTCGGGTGCCTTTTTTGTTGGGGTTGTAGTTTGGTCAGCCCGGCAGTCTTAAAACAGCGCTGCGTTAGACCGCAATTGCTCAGGTGCAAAGCGGTGAATGGTCATGTTGCCAACGTCATAGGCGCCCATGCTCTTGTAAAACTGCAGGGTTGGTTCGTTCCAGTCCAGGCAGCCCCATTCCAGCCGATGGCAGCCACGATCAAGTGCCAGTTTTGACATGAACGACATCATGATCTTCCCCAAGCCCTTGGATCGCACGGCCTCGTCGATGAAGAAGCCGTCAATGTAAAGCCCTGTCTGCCCGATAAAGGCAGAGGAGGTTTGGCAGAAATAAACCATTCCTACCGTCTGGCCTTTATAAAGGCCAAAAATCGCCTCTCCTTTTTCCTCGGCCAGTAGTTTTCTGATGCCTTCGGTGGTGGCGATGATTTTGTCGGACATCTTCTGGTATTGCCCAAGCTTTTTCATGAAGCTCAAAACCAAGCCAGCGTCTTCAGGCGTGCCGAAACGCAGATAAAACTTGGTGTCTTTTGTCTGGATCATGTTCATGAGACCCATTGTCCGCCACTTGGGCACATGAATACAGTGTGCTGGAAGCGTTGGAGCCCTTAAGTCTCGTCTAAGTCTCGGTCTGCAAAATGGCAATTACATGTTCAGCATGTCTGGTCGCTGCGATGTCCTCCGAATCACCGCAACGACCGGGTTCAGTTCCAACCCAAACGAGGAGAACGCGATATGAATGCCACCCCAGCTGTTGTTGTGATGACCCAAGAAGACCAACGCGTGGGTGCAGCCGCGTTGACCGTGCCCCAACTTGTCGGGCAAGTTTATGAGGCGGCACCCGCAGCCGACCGAGGTCACATGCTTGAGCAGTTGTTGCGTCCTTTGGGCGTGCTGGCGCTAGTGGCCGTGGCCGACGGTGTCTTTGCAAAAATCCGGTTTCGCGGTGGCTGGCCGGATTTGCATGTTCGGCTTGAAGATGCGCAAAACGTGCAAGCCAGTGACGTGATCACCCTGGTGGACTATGTTCAACAAGTGAGTGTCCAGGCGGTTGATGGGCTGGCTCAGATGCTCACCATGACGCCCATGATGGCCACATCGGCCGCCGCCGGGCTGCTCGTTACGTTGTTGGTGCAGCGCGCCAGAACCCGCCGGGCGAACGACGTTGAACCGGGGCCTATGTAAGTTTGTGCCAATCGGCAAAATCATCCCATCTGTTTGCCGTTCAGTTTTTTAAGAGGCCACCGCCATGCAGTTCTTTCAGTTAATTACCACCAAAACCCTCAAGTGGCTTTTGGTTGCGTCCTTTTTCAGCCTTGGGCTGGCCATGGCGCAGACAGAGCCCACACTAAACCAGGTGTATGCCACCGCCCAATCGGGCAAGTTGGACCAGGCTCAGCTGATGATTCAACAAGTGCTGGTTTCGCACCCCAACAGCGCCAAAGCTTTCTTTGTTCAAAGCGAGCTTTACGCACGGCAGGCCAATTTGGCGAAGGCGCGTGACGCCTTGGCGACGGCCGAGAAATTGGCCCCCGGTCTGCCCTTTGCCAAAGCGGCATCGGTGCAAAGCTTGCGTGCGCAACTGGCTGGAAAAAGTGGCCAGGTGATGGTCAGTGGCTCTTCCACGCATGTGGCTGCGCTCAGTCCAGGCGATGGCGCTTTTCCAGCCGTTGCGGCCGCGTCGCCATCTTCCTGGCTGTTGCCACTGTTGTTGGCTGTCGGCGTGATCGGTCTGGGTTATGTTTTGTTTCGCAAGAAACAGCCTGAACCTTTTGCCCAGCAGTCCGGCTTTGCTAACCCGAACGGACTGAATGGCCCGCAGACGTTTGGCTCTGCTGTGAGCGCCACGCCCTATGCACCAGCTGGCTATCCAGCGCAGGGCGGCATGAGTAGCCCACAGACTTTTGGCCTGGGCAGCAACGCCTCTGCCATGCAAGCGCCCGCTGGCCAAGCCACTGGCAACGGTCTGGGCGGCCGAATCATGGGTGGTGTGGCCACCGGTTTGGCAGTTGGCGCCGGTGTCATGGCTGCACAAGCCATTGGCCGAAACCTCATGGGCAGTCATACGCCTGAAGCGGCCGCTGCCACCAACCCCGCCAACCAGAACTTTCAGGCGCTTGACCAGAACCCTGACATGGGTGGCGCAGACTTTGGCATCAGCGACACCAGTTCGTGGGACAGTGGCGATGTGGGTGGCTCAAGCGACTGGGACAACTGATAAAACGTTAAATCCAGAAGTGCCCTGCCATGATCCTCCCCTTGCTGAAACCGCTTGCTGTTGTCATCCTTCTTCTTGATGCC
The DNA here is from genome assembly GCF_028688795.1 of Rhodoferax sp. Lineage (GTDB taxonomy): Bacteria > Pseudomonadota > Gammaproteobacteria > Burkholderiales > Burkholderiaceae_C > Rhodoferax. Next base: position 66,614 of record NZ_JAQTXM010000012.1, read on the forward strand.
ACAAGCAGCTACGCCCTGCAGCTCAAGTCCCAGCACGCCATTGTGGTCAGCAATGACACCGGTGCGGTTTTTTTTGAGAAAGGTGCTGGCGAATCGGTACCCATTGCATCGCTGAGCAAGCTCATGACGGCCATGGTTGTGCTTGACAGCAAGCCGGACATGAACGAACGAATCGCCATTGATGCCGCCGATGTGGACTTGCTCAAACACAGTAAATCACATGTGCCAGTTGGCACCACCTTGCCGCGCCAGCAGGTGCTTCAGCTGGCCTTGATGTCGTCAGATAACCGCGCCGCGGCTGCCTTGGCGGGCACCTATGCTGGTGCAACGCGGCTTTTCTCAAGGCAGTGAATGAAAAAATAAAGGCGCTGGGGATGACGCACACGGTCATCAGGGAGCCCACCGGGCTGTCGCCAGAAAACACACATCGGGTCTGAGCAGGGCTGGCCCATGAGGCCCGCAAGGCCCTGATCGCCCAGGGTGACAAAATGGCTTGAACTGAAAGAGTGATTGCATGCGCCTGCTGCTGGTAGAAGACGATTTGATGATTGGTGAATCCGTGCTGGATTTGCTGCGGGCCGAAGGCTATGCGGTGGATTGGGTAAAAGACGGCGAAATGGCCGACACGGCACTTAACTCTCAAAACTACAGCCTGGTGCTGCTTGACCTAGGCCTGCCGCGTCGCGATGGGCTCACGGTGCTGTGCCAATTGCGTGCCCGCAAAGACCGCACGCCCGTGCTGATTGCCACCGCGCGGGATGCCGTGGCGCAACGCGTTGAAGGACTCGACATGGGGGCCGACGACTACATCGTCAAACCCTACGAACTTGACGAACTGCTGGCCCGCATTCGGGCGCTGATTCGCCGTGCGGCAGGTCGCGCAGAGCCGGTTTATGAGCACTTGGGCATCAGCATTGACCCTGTCACCCGCGAGGTCACGCTGGACGGACAGCCGGTGGTGTTGTCGGCACGTGAATGGTCGATTCTGGAGCTGCTGCTGGCCCGCCCGGGCCTGGTGTTGTCGCGCAGACAGCTTGAGGAAAAACTGTACAGCTGGAAGGATGACCTCTCAAGTAACGCGATCGAGGTGTACATCCACGGGCTGCGCAAGAAGCTGGGGCCGGGCCTGATTCAAAACGTGCGCGGTGTGGGCTACATGATTCCCAAAGGTGCAGCTTGAGCCTGGCCCTGTCGCACTCGCTGCGCGCCCGTCTGCTTGGGCTGCTGCTGGTGGCCATTCTTTTCACCGCAGGTGCGCAAGCCCTGATTGCCTACCGCACGGCACTGGCCGAGGCAGACGTTATTTTTGACTACCAGATCGAGCAGATGGCGCTGTCGTTGCGCGCAGGTTTGCCCGTTGACAGCAAACTGGGCAAAGGCTTGGTGCCTGGCGACGAAAAAAATTTCGATTTTGTGATCCAGGTCTGGACCGCGGATGGTCTGCGCGTCTACCAGTCAGCCGCGCGCGCTGATTTGCCGAGAAGCTTGGTGCCTGGCTTCACGACCGTTCAGGCCCGCGGCACCAGCTACCGCTTGTTTTCAGTGGCATCAGGCACCCAGGTGATTCAGGTTGCGCAAGATCTGGCAGCACGCCGCGACATGGCGGGGGCGCTGGCCTTGCGCATCGTCAGCCCGATGCTGGTGATGGTGCCCTTGTTGATGCTGGTGGTGTGGTGGGTGGTCAGTGCGTCGTTGGCCCCGGTGGCCAGGGTGCGTGAGCAAGTGGCCGCGCGCCAGGCCGATGACCTGAGCGCCTTGAATGAGCGCGATTTACCTGATGAAATTCACCCGCTGGTGCACGAACTCAACTTGCTGTTCCTGCGCCTCAGCCAAGCCTTTGATGCGCAAAAGCACTTTGTGGCCGACGCTGCCCATGAGCTGCGCTCACCTCTGGCTGCGCTCAAGCTGCAGGTGCAGGGCTTGCGCCGCGCCACCGACGATGGCGCGCGTGATGTTGCCGTCAACCGCCTGAATGCAGGCATTGACCGGGCCACCCGGCTGGTGGCGCAACTACTGATCCTGGCGCGGCAACAGTCCAACTCGGCCGTCGGCATCAGGCCTGCCTGCATCGACTTGACGGCTCTGGCACGGCTTGCTTTGGCCGATGCGGCCCCGGCAGCGGCCCTGCGCCAGATTGATCTGGGTCTGGTGCAAGCGGCGTATGGCGAAGTGATGGGTCATGAAGAGGCGCTGCGCATTTTGCTGCGTAACCTGCTTGACAACGCCATCAAGTACACGCCGGAAGGCGGCACAGTCAACCTGGGCGTACACAGCTACGACGATCAAATTCGATTAACGGTTGAAGACAGCGGCCCGGGCATTGCCGCAGAAGACCGCCAGCGGGTGCTGGATCGGTTCTACCGCGTTGCCGGGTCCGAGGCTGGGGGTAGCGGCCTGGGCTTGGCCATTGTCAAAACCATCACCGATTTGCACCAAGCCAGCTTGGCCGTTGAGCGGTCCGATGCATTGGGTGGGCTACGCGTCAGAGTTGACTTCAAAGCGCTTCGGTGAGCACTTGTGCGCGCCTTGGCGCACTCAAAACATGCTGGCCGCAATGTTGATGGTGAACGCCAGAATGGCGGTATTGAACCCAAATGACAAGATGGACTGCAGCAGCACCAAACGGCGCATGGGTTGGGTCGTAACGCTCACGTCGGCAGTTTGCGAAGCTACGGCGATGGTGAAAGAAAAATACAGAAAATCGCCGTAGTCGGGCCTGAAGTCGGCATTGTCATCAGGAAACTTCAGTGCATGGCAGCACTGGGTTTGCAAGGTCATCCTGGCACGGCGGCAGGGCGCCACACTGGTGTGGCATTCACGCGTGTGTCACCCAATCGGAAAACTCGGGTGCATCCAAATGGTTCAGCGTGTTGTAGGTTTGCAGAGCGTAGCGTTTGGGCGTGAAGGTGAATTCGGTGACCGAACTGTTGCGCAGGCGCATGTTGAGTTCTACCGTCGCCTCGGGCGGTGCCTGCAGCACGTGGCTCACAGCGCAGGCAATCGGCCCACCGCTGGAGACCAGCAGCACGCGCTCAAACTGGCTTTGGCGCACATGGTCAAGCACCTCAACCACTTGTTGTCTGAAGGTGGGCCAATCTGGCATGCCTTTGGGGTGCGCCTGGCCCAGCATCCATTGCGTGAGGCCCGTGCGCAGCAACCGAAAGTGGTGGCGGTAGTTGTCGGGTGAAGGGGTGCGCTCCAGTGGCGCCGGGTGCACGGTAGCAACGATGGCGTCACTGTCGTACTCATTCAAACCCGGCCAACGCATGGCACTGAGGGCTGAGCCCATGCCTTCACCGATGCCTGAGAGGGTTTGGGTGTGGCGACGCAACGTGCCGGTTAGCACGGCGTCAAAGCGTGCGCCTTTGCTGGCGAAGTAGCGACCCAGCTGCACGCTTTGGCGCTGGCCAAGCGCGCTTAATTGGTCGTAATCGTCAGCGCCAAAAGACGCCTGACCGTGTCTTACAAGATAAAGGGTTGCCATGGCGCGCGAATGTAAGTCAACTATGTTGCGTGAAACTGTCGCGCTTGCGACCTGGTGTTGCAACAGTCACAAGCGCACTGTGCCATCGATACAGGTCACCGAGTCGCCGCCGACCCAAACCTGGCCACCTGCATCCCGCGAGAGGTGAACTTGGCCCATGCGCCCCAAGCAAGTGCCTTGTGTGGCGGTGTAGCGGGTGGGTGCCAGGCCCTCCGCCATCAGCCACTGCGCCAGACTGGCATTGAAGCTGCCGGTGACCGGGTCTTCGAGCACCGTCACACCGGTGTTGAAAAAGAACCGCACGCTGAGCTGCGCAGCTTCAGCCGATGCACCTGAGTGACCAGCAAATGCGCGTGCTTCGCGGTTGGAGCGTTTGATGAGGCCACTGTTGCTTTCAGGTGCATCAATCACCGCCAGGCCAATGCCGCTGATGTCAGCTGCCAGCATGGCGGCGCGCAGCGCGGTGGGGTCAGGCGCCAGCAGTTGCAACGCTTCGCCGCTGTTGATCAGCATGCCAAAGTGGCTTGGGCCATTGTTAAGGTGTTGCGCGGCCAGCAGTTGCGCGGGGCTTAGCCCCAAGGCGGCGGTCAAGTCTGCCAAGGTGTCGGGTGTGGGCTGGCGCCGTGTGAGGGCCGGCGCAGCAAAGGCGATGGGCTTCGCGCTGTGGCGAATGCGCACCAGCCCCACCGGGCATTGCTGCACGATGAACTCGGGGTGCTTGGGCTGGCCACCGGCTTCCAGCCAGGCGTGGCAACTGCCCAGCGTGGGGTGGCCAGCAAACGGCATCTCATAGGCGGTCGTGAAGATGCGCACCTGGTAGTCGGCACCCGCTGCGGCTGCTTCGGGCGTGGGTGGCAGCAAAAACGTGGTTTCAGACAGGTTGGTCCAGCAGGCAAAGTGCTGCATGTCTTCGGTTGACAGGCCTGAGCCATCCAGCACCACGGCCAGCGGGTTGCCCAGGTAAGGCGTGTCGGTGAAGACATCAACTTGTTTGAAGGCGCGAAGTTTCATGTGGTGTTGGCGTCGGTTGCGTGGTGGTGCAAAAGATGGCTTGTCATCCCGGCGCAGGCCGCAATCCTGAGTTCAAGCCTTCAGGCTGGCTGCATAGGTTTTCATGGCCACGGCCAGCGCCGCCACACCACGGTGGATTTCTTCCACGCTGGGGGTCACAAACGACAGGCGCAGGGTGCGCGCATCACCATGGTCGGCATAAAACGGCGCGCCAGGCACAAAGGCCACGCCTTGTTCCACGGCAAAGGGCAATAAATCGACCGCGCTCATGCCCTTGGGCAAGCGTGCCCACAAAAACATGCCGCCAGCTGGTGAATTCCAGATCAGCGTTGACTCCGGGTCGCCCACCGGCATTTCACGTGCCAAGGCGTCCAGCATGGCATCGCGCTGCGATTTGTAGAGGGCGCGAATGGTCGGCACGTGGCGGTCCAGAAAGTCGTCTTTCATCACCTCGGCAATCATCCGCTGGTTGAAGCCTGGGCTGTGCAGGTCGGCCGCCTGCTTGGCTTGCAGCAGTTTGGGGTAGACCGATTTTGGGGCCACCAAAAAGCCCAGGCGCAGACCGGGTGCCAGCACCTTGGAGAACGAGCCCAAATAAATGCAGCCTTCCGGGTTGCGCGCGGTCAAGGGGGCGGGTGGCGGGGCGTCAAACCACAAGTCACCGTAGGGGTTGTCTTCAATCAACGGCAGGCCGCGCTCGGTCGCCAGACTGCTAAGGGCGGCGCGGCGGTGCTCGGACATGGTGCGGCCGGTTGGGTTCTGGAAGTTGGGCAACACGTACAGAAACCGGGCGTCGCGCGCCTTGTCCGCAAGATCGTCAATGACCACACCATGGTCGTCACTGGCCACGCTGACCACGTTGGGTTCCATCGGGATGAAGGCCATCACCGCGCCCAGGTAGGTGGGGGATTCGACCAGGATTTTGCTGTCCGCATCAATCAGCACCTTGGCCACCAAATCCAGCCCCTGCTGGCTGCCGGTGGTGATCAAGACTTGGCTGGGGTCCACGTGCCAGGGCAGCATGGCAGCCACTTGCTCGCGCAGCGGGCCGTAGCCCTCAGAGGCGGCATATTGCAGCGCACCAGCGGGGTCGTCTTTTAAGACCTTGGCGCAGGCGGCTTCAAATTCGGCGACCGGAAACGTCTTGCTAGAGGGCAGTCCACCGGCAAAACTGATGATGCCGGGCTTTTCTGTGACCTTGAGAATTTCGCGGATCACAGACGGGTTCATGCGCGCGGCGCGGCGCGCCAAGTGCCAGGGGGAGGGTGTAGATGTGTTCATGAAATATGGGTGTTTGCGGTCATAGTATCGGCGAGGGCCCAAAGCGCGGCGCTGCGCGCGTGTAAGGCAGTGGTGTCAAACAGGGGTAATTCGCAATCGTGCGGCTGCACCAGCAGGGCAATTTCGGTGCAGCCCAGAATGATGGCTTGTGCGCCCTGGGCTTGCAGGTTGGCGATGACGCGAAGGTAGGCTTGGCGTGATGTGTCGCGTACCTCGCCCAGGCACAGCTCCTCGTAAATGATCTGGTGCACCAGGTCACGGTCGGCTTGGGGCGGAGTCAGCACCGTCAAGCCGTGGTCTTTTTCCAGGCGGGCGCGGTAAAAATCTTGTTCCATGGTGAAACGTGTCCCCAGCAGACCCACCACTGAGTGCCCGGCCTGTTTGATGGCTTGTGCCGTGGGGTCGGCAATGTGCAGCAGGGGAATGTTGACTGCGGCGCTGATGGTCCCGGCCACCTTGTGCATGGTGTTGGTGCACAGCACCAGCGCGTCGGCCCCAGCCGCTTCGAGTTTTTGCGCCACATCGGCCAGCAGTGCACCTGCGGCATCCCACTGGCCGGTGGCCTGCAGGTGTTCAATCTCGGCAAAATCGACGCTGAACAAAATGAGCTTGGCCGAGTGCAGGCCGCCCAGCTGCGCCTTCACCGTCTGGTTGATTTCGCGGTAATACGGCACGGTGGACTCCCAGCTCATGCCGCCAATCAGGCCCAGGGTCTTCAGTGTTTTTGCTTTGTTATTCATAGCTGCTTGCGCTTTATTTATATGGGCTGTAGGTTGATTTTATATAATATTTTGAATCAAATGGTGGCCATCCAGGCCGCTGTGGCCACGAGTACCGCTGCCATGCTGCGGTTGAACCAGCGCAAGCGTCGCCCGCCATGCTGTGGGTCTGCCAGCCATTGCCGCATCAGTGTGCCCATCAGTGCGTAACTCAGGTTGCTGGCCAGGGCAAAAGCCAGCAGCAGCGGCAGCACCACGGCAAAGCGCTGCCAGATGTCGCTGCGCCCGGCCAGCCAGCCAGCCACCACGGTGAGGGCCAGCATCCAGGCCTTGATGTTCAAAAACTGCAGCATCACACCTTGCCAGAAAGTCACATTGAGCTGGCTGTTTCTGGCCTGCGTCAACTGGTGGGCGTGCCAGAGCTTGTACGCCAGCCACAGCAGGTAAGCCACACCGCTGGCGGTCACTGCCATGCGCAGCGGCGGCAGGCTCACCACCAGCGCCCCCACACCACTGGCGCACAGACTTAGCAGCAAGCCCCAGCCGACTGGTACGGCCACCACAAAACGCAGCGCGTGTTTCAGGCCAAAGTTGGCCGCCAGCGCGGTGGACAGTGTGGTGTTGGGCCCGGGCGTGAAGCTGACAGCCGTGCATAGTAGCAACAAGGCGGTGAGTTCTGCGGTACTCATTGAGTGGACGTGTGGGAGTTCATGTCATGCACTTTAGCCTGAAAATCAACACACTTACAGTACACTTTTGTAAACAATTATGAGAACTGTGTTGGGCGTCAATACAACACAGATTGGTCATGTCGCATCACTTATGCCATGCCGGAGTGCCCGCAATGGCATGTCCATCCCTTCCCCTTGATACCGTGACAAGGAGCCGTTATGTTGGTTAAAGCCGCCTCACAGTCTCTGGCCGAGCAACTTGCCGGGCGTTTTGCCGAGCGCATACGCAGCCGCTTGCTGGCCCCGGGCACGCGCCTGCCTTCGGTGCGGCAGTGTGCGCAGCAGCAGGGTGTGAGCCCCAGCACCGTGGTTGCAGCCTATGACCGCTTGCTGGCGCTGGGGCTGGTAGAAGCCCAGCGTAACCGTGGGTTTTATATAAGAAACCAAGCTGTAGACCTTATAGGGAAAGCGCAAGCAGCTATTGATTCGATAGTATCGATCGAACTGCCGGAGCGTGCTGCAGCGGCCCCTAGCCTGCCGCATGTGCCGGTCGATGCGACGGCGCTGATCCGCGGTATGTTTCACAGCAGCAGTGGCCAGCCGCAGCCCGGCATGGGTGCATTTCCGCCAGATTGGCTGCAGAGCAACTTCATGTCGGCGGCAGTACGGCGCTTTTGCAGCGGGGCCGAGTTGAATGCCGCGTCACTCAGCTACGGCGAGCCCGCCGGCGATGGGTCTCTGCGTCAGGCGCTGGCCAGCCGCTTGAGCGCGTTAGGTATTGCGGCGACACCACAGCAGATCATCACCACCGTGGGGGCAACACACGCGCTGGACATCATCAGCCGCACCGTGTTGCGTGCGGGTGATTTTGTGATGGTCGAAGAACCCGGCTGGGCGGTGGAGTTTGCCCGGCTCGACGCCCTGGGCATGCGTATTTTGCCGGTGCCGCGCGGCCCGGACGGGCCTGATCTGGCGGTGATGGCGCGTTATTGCGAGTTGCACGCACCCAAATTGTTTGTGAGTGTCAGCGTGTTCCACAACCCCACCGGCTACTGCCTGAGCGCAGGCCACGCCCACCGCCTGCTGCAACTGGCCAACAGCCATGACTTTTACGTGGTGGAGGACGATACCTACAGCCACCTGGCGCCCGACCACGTCACCCGGCTGTGTGCGCTGGACGGCCTGCAGCGAAGCATCTACGTGAGCGGTTTTGCCAAAATTCTGGCCCCAGGCTGGCGCGTCGGTTTTCTGGCCGCGCCCACAGCCTGGTTTGAACGCTTGTTAGACACCAAGCTGCTCGGCACCCTGACCACGCCCGCGTTGTTTGAGAAAGCCCTGGCTTGGTGCATTGACCAGGGGCAATTACGCCGCCATGCCTTGCAACTGCGCGCCCGGTTGGACCAGGCGCGCTCGCGCAGCGTCAAACTGGCGCTTGAGCACGGTTGCACCTTTGCCGCGCCACCAGCGGGGCTGTTTGGCTGGGTTGACACCGGCGTGGACACCGATGCCTTGGCGCAGCGCATGCTTGACAAGGGTTATTTGCTGGCCCCGGGCGCGTTGTTTCACGCCAACCACGCGCCCAGCACGCTGATGCGCATCAACTTTTGCACCACGCAAGATGCGGCGTTCTGGCAGGTGTTTGCGCAAGTGCGAGCAGCAATGTTTGGAGGTGCGCTTAGCTTGCAATAGCAGTGCCATCCCGGTGCTATTTGCCTTAACCCGATTGGCTGAGTGCACTATGCTCAAGACAATAACTGCCCACGCGCTAAGCGCCACTCATAGTAGCGATATGTATTTGCCGACCGACACCCCCGATATCAGCCTTGACCCGCAAGACTGGCAAGTTCTGCGCCAGCAAGGCCATCGCATGCTGGACGACATGTTTGATTACATCCAGCACATTCGTGAGCGGCCCGTCTGGCAGCCGATCCCGATCGAAGTGCGTCAGGCTTTTTGTGAACCATTGCCGACGCAGCCGGTCAGCCTGGAGCACGCCCATGTAAGGTTCATGACGCAAGTGTTGCCCTATGCTGTGGGAAACACCCACCCCGCATTCATGGGCTGGGTGCATGGCGGTGGTACGCCAGTAGGCATGTTGGCTGAGATGCTGGCCGCAGGCCTGAATGCCAATCTGGGCGGGCGTGACCAGATGCCGCTGGAGGTGGAGCGGCAAATTGGCTTGTGGATGCGCGACCTGTTTGGGTTTCCTGAAACAGCTGCCGGGCTGTTCGTCACCGGCTCTTCCACCGCCAATTTGATGGGTGTGCTGGTGGCGCGGACCAAGGCGCTAGGCGTGTCCTCGCGAACTTCTGGTGTGGCTGAGCAACCGCAACTCATCGCTTATGCGGCCAACAGCGCCCATGGCTGCATCACCAAGGCCATGGACATGTGCGGCTTGGGAACCCAAGCGCTGCGCCTGGTGCCGGTTAACGAGTTGGGCCAGATGGATGTCAGCGCCTTGTCGAAAATGATTGTTGCTGATCGGGCCGCAGGCCTGCATCCGTTTTTCGTTGCTGGCACTGCGGGCACGGTGAACATTGGCGCCATTGACCCTCTGGACCAAATCGCCTTAGTTGCCAGGCAGCAAGACCTGTGGTTTCACGTGGACGGTGCGCTGGGTGCTTTGGGCATGATGTCGCCTGACGTGGCGCCCAAGCTCAAAGGGATTGAATTGGCAGATTCGATTGCGCTGGACTTTCACAAGTGGGGCCAGGTGCCATATGACGCGGGTTATTTCCTGGTACGCAACGGCGCTGATCAGCTCGATGCGTTTGCCTCGCCAGCGGCGTATCTGGCACGACATTCACGCGGCCTTGCCGCAGGATCGCCGTGGCCGTGTGACTTTGGGCCGGACTTGTCGCGCAGTTTTCGGGCCCTCAAGACCTGGTTTACCTTTGTCTGTCATGGCACGGAAAAACTGGGCGCAGTGATCTCGCACAGCTGCGCGTTGGCTCAATACATGAAGCAGCGCATTGAAGCCACGCCGGCACTGGAGTTGATGGCGCCGGTCGATTTGAACATTGTTTGTTACAGGTTTCATAGCGACAATGCCAATGAAATCAACGATGAGATCGTTGTGTTGCTGCACGAATCCGGCATTGCGGTGCCTTCCTCAAGCACGGTCAACGGGCACACCGTGATCCGTGCCGCGCTGGTCAATCACCGCACGGTGGCGGCGGATGTGGACGCGCTGCTGGATACCACATTGGCCTTTGGTCATGCCCTGACCTCTGCGACTAAACCTCTCATCAAAAACCTACCGAAAGCGCCCATGAACTCATCGCACCCCCCCTTGATGGGCCTTGCCAAACTCATGCGCATGGCTTTTGAGGGCCAAAGCCTGATGCCGTTGGCAGAAACCCTCAAGGCAAGGGCTGAAAGAGACGCTTCCGATGCCAACGCCTTGATGGACTTGTCTACCGCGCTTCAGCTGCATGGCCTGCGCGATGTGGGGCTGGCCACCTTGTCGGTTGCCTTGCAGACCCAGCGGGTTTATGAGTTGCCCGCCCTACAAAGTCCCGCGCTGCGCCTGCTGGCCATCATGGGCCCGGGTGACCTGATGGCTAACGCCCCCTTGCCGTTTTTGTTTGAAAACGCCGACATCTCCCTGACCATGCTTTACCTGCTGCCAGGAGAACCGATGCCAGCTTGTCTGCCCGAGCACGATGTGGCTTTCATTGCCATATCCGACGCAAGCCAGACGCATGCTTTGCTGGGACAGTTGGCCACGGAGGTAGACACCTGGCCCAAGCCGGTGCTGGTGCGACCTAAAGGTATTTTGCGCACCTCTCGCGAGAACGCCTATGCACTTCTGAAGGATGCGCCCGGTGTCTACGTGCCACCCACCGCGCAGGCCAGCCGTCAGGCGCTGGAAGAATTTTGTTCAGGTATCAGTGCGTTGTCGGATGTGTTGGCGGGCGGCGCCTTTCCGCTCATCATCCGCCCGCTTGACTCGCACGCCGGGCATGGACTTGAAAAAGTGGATACCGTGCAGGCACTGTCGTGCTATTTGGCAGCCAGTCAGGAAACTGATTTTTTCATCGCCTCGTTTGTGGATTACAGCGGACCAGACGGACTCTTTCGCAAATACCGCGTGGTGCTGATTGACGGTGTGCCGTTTGCCGGTCACATGGGTGTGTCATCACACTGGATGATTCACTATCTGAACGCCGGCATGGTCGACAGCGCGGTAAAGCGCGCTGAAGAAGAAGCCTTCATGCGCGACTTTGACACTGGCTTTGCCCTGCGCCAGCGAACGGGCCTGCAAAGTGTGTATGAGCGTTTCGGGCTGGACTACTTGGTGATGGATTGCGCTGAAACATCTAACGGCGACTTGTTCGTGTTTGAGGTGGACGCCGGTGCGGTGGTGCATTCGATGGACCCGCCGGACATGTTTCCGTACAAAGTGCCCGCCATGCAAAAAGTGTTTGATGCGTTTCGAGCCATGTTGCAGCGTGCCGCCGCCGGTCAGTTGCCGCGGTGAATGGCCAAAAACACCAAGAGCCGGACCACCATGTACGCCGCCACAGTTGCGCATTGCCCACCAGGGCATCACAGCCGGGTGAAAAGCCGCTGGATGTCGAACCAGGATATTGAGTCTGCTACGGCGCAAGTGTTGACGCAGGGTGGCGATACCCGCATCGAACTCAATGCGGCGGGTGTCAACATCTATGCTTGCGGGCCACGGCCAGACCCTGCGCTGGTGCAGTTTGGCTCATCCACTGGCTCGGTGATTTCGTCAACCGGATTTCAGGCGGCCGTGGCGCTGTACAAGCGTTTGTATAACCGGCAGGGCGACTACCACGCTGAAGTAGAGCGTCAGAGGTGTGAATTAAGCGCGCTCAGCGGCGCCAGTCGCTTGCCTGGCATTGATGTGGTGTTTGCTGCATCTGGCACTGATATTCACCTGTTTGCAGCCCAACTGGCGACGCTGGGCCAGCGCACGCCTTTGCAGGCGGTCATGGTGGAGCCTGCCGAGACGGGCAGCGGCGTACCGGCCGCGTTGGCCGCGCTGCACTTTGCTACGCGAACCTCTCAGGGGCGCCCTGTCACGTGTGGCGTGCCTTTGTCCGATACGCCATTGCAGCCACCGTTGGGCGTGAAGTTGCGCCAAACCGATGGCAGCTTGCGCAGCGTGGCTGAGGTCGATGCAGAATTTGCCGCGCATGTGAATCGCCTGATGCTCGCCGATGGACGCTGCATGCTGGTTATGACGGATGTCTCCAAAACCGGCTTGCTGGCACCGTCACTGGCTTGTGCAACAGCGCTGCGGCAACGCTTCGGTGATCAGCTCACCGTGTTGGTAGATGCGTGCCAGTTCCGCTTGTCGTCAGAGGCGCTGTTGGGCTACCTGTCGCAGGATTTCATGGTGGCCATCACCGGTTCCAAATTTATCGGTGGGCCGGCATTTTGCGGTGCCCTGTTGTTGCCACCGGCCGTGGCGCAGAGCAACCGGATGGTGTCGCTGAAAGTATTGGCCGACTACTCGGCCAGGTCAGACTGGCCGCCTGGCTGGTTGCCTGCAAAAGCGTTGGCCGAGTCGGTTAACTTGGGCGTGTTGTTGCGCTGGGAGGCCGCCCTAACCGAGTTGCGTCGTTTCAGGGCCATACCAGATCACGTGGTGCATGATTTTTTGCAGGCATGGCAGCAAGCGGTGACAAGCCGAATTGCTCAGGACGACAGTTTTGAGGTCTTGCCTGTCCTGCCGCTGGCGCGTAGCCATGCCAATGGCTTACAGCCCTGGGACAGTGTTCAAACCATTTTCCCGTTCCAGGTCTTCAAACCCAAGGCGGGTGGTGGCAGGCAAGCGTTAAGTCAGGAGGAAACAGCACATGTACATCGGCAACTGCGTGACCCACAGGGCGCGTTTGGGGCACCGGGTACGCGGTTTCAACTTGGGCAGCCTGTGCTGTGTGGGCTGCAGGGTGGTGAGCCGGTCAGTGCGCTGCGGATGTGCAGCAGCGCCCGTCTGGTCACAGAGTCGATGGCAGCTCGTCAGCCAGTGGACAAGGCCATTGCCCAAGCCATGCGGGCCTTTGACAAGCTGGCGCAGCTGGCTCAGGCTTTGCGCTGAATGATGGCGCCAGTGACCTGGTCAATGCCTTTGGCAATTTGCAGCATGGCTTCTGATGGAAATTGCAGGATGGTTTCGCCCGATTTTTGGTTAACCAGAGTCACCACCGACAGGCCCGTGCCTTTTTCGATGGCAAAGTGCAATTCGTTGGAGGTTTTGTTAGCCAGCACTTTGTTGGAGGCGTCTACTGCTTGCTGAAGCGTGGCCGCATCTGGTTCTTTGGCCGATTGTTTAGCCGCTTTTGCGACTTGGGCTGTTGGTGCTGGCAGATTTTGCGCCATGGGCCGGGTGGCGGCGGCGGGCGCATAGCTTTGCAGCCCTGCGGTGCGGGTTGTGGCGACTGGTGTGATGTCCATGGCTTACTCCTGGGGTGGCATGCCCAGCCTGAGTTGACAGGAAAAAACGCGACAGTGACATGCGAATCACGCTGGACTTATCCGTTGTATCGGCAAGTCTGTGAATTACTTGAGGGCTGCCAAGGTGCGCAGCAGGGCCAGGTTGACATCTTCCGGGTCAAAACCGTGGTGGCTGCAGCGTTCACGAGTGGTCTCCAAAAACGGGGCTTCAACGCCCATGGCCAGATCCAGGTAGGGCCAATACGGGCCGCTTTGCGACAACAGGGCCTCTTTGACCCTGCTGGGCAGGTGTATGGCGCGCAGCGCGCTGGTCATGGGCTCGCCCAGCAGCACGTCAATTTGCGACAGCAAACCACACAGGTACAGCTCTCGCTTCAAGGCCTCGCTTTCGCCCGCGTCCAGTAGCTCGGCCATCAGGCTGGCGCGCAGCACCATCGACTGGCGCACCGGTTGCAAATTCAGGTCCTGGGTGGCGTGTGCCAGCTGCTCCAGCAGCCAGGTTCTGGTGCGTGACAACCCCAGCACCAACAGGCCCTGGCGCAAGGCATCAATCTCATGGCGCAAGCCCAGCCCAGCGGAGTTGGTGTAGCGCAAAAAATGGTAGGCCAACAGCGGCTCGTCACCCAGCAAGCGCTCAAGGTCGTCCATGGAGGCCTCGACCTCAATGGCTTTGATCAGGCGGCGAATGGTTAGCTGGCTCGGCTGAACGCGTGCCTGGCGGTGGCTGTACAACACGTCGTCAACCGGCCAACCCAGCAGGGCAGCGGCAGCTTGCTCGTCCAGACAATGCTCGGCCAGCGCCCGGCTGGCGACGCCGTCATAAATTTGCCCGGCGCGTACCGGGCTGGCGGCGTGCAAGCCGGGCTGCTTGCTTGACGCGTGCAATTGGCGCGACACCCGCAGGGCCATCAGCGCGTCGTCAGTGCTCAGGTTGACGACGCCGTGGCCAAAACTCGCGGCAAACGCGGGCATGAGGGGCTGCTCAGACTCGCCGCGCCACACCAGCTGTAGCCCGCGCTGCTGGGCGCGTTGCACCCGCTGGGCAATAGCCGGGTCGTTCAGCAGGTCGGCCTGAACTTCGATTTGGGTCAGCGCAGGAGGCGTGAGGTCCAGCAAGTTGACCAAAAGCTGGGGTGAGGGTGAGCGCAGGTAAAAAGTGGGTGCTTGCGGCCCCCAAAGCTCGCTCAGTGTGGTGAGCAAGTGCCCGGCATTCAAGGTGCAGCCAGGCCGGGCGGCTAGCGTGAGCTCCACCCCGGCCAGTTGGCGTTGCGCGTTCCAGAGCAGCTGGTAGCCCAAGCTCACATCGTGTAAGACGCCGGCGGCCATGGTCTTGTCGTCTTAGCGGATGAAGTCGAACAGCGAGAGCTTTTGAATCTGGGCGTATGTCTGCATGGCGACCTGATAGCCGGTTTGTTGATTTTGGAAGTCTGAAATGCCTTTGACCATGTCAAGGTCTTCAGCGCGGGAACGGTCGGCTTCCATCTGGATGCTGCGCTTTTCCTGGTTGCCCGAGATGCGGTCGGCCCGGTTGAGCAGCTCACCAGCCTGGCCGCGCACCGCAGAGACGCGCTGCATGCCGATATCGATGTTGTGCAGGGCTTGACTGACGGCTTGGGACGCAGTGGTATTGCTGGTGGCTCCGCCGATGTCTTTGATTGCATTGTCCAGCACGCTGAACAAGCTGGCGTTGGGCACGATGTTGATGGTGTCGCCCAGCGTGGGTAGGCCGGTGAGGGTAAGACTTATGCCAGGTGCAGTTAGTGGAATGGTCGTGCTAGAACTGGGAAACGGAGGTCCGATTGTCGGTGTGCTTGTGCCCGCAGGGTTTTCCATGAGAGTATAAGTTGCCGTGCTGGTCGGTGGATTCGTTGCGGGTACTGGCAAGATGCTGATGGCGCTAATGCTGTAGGACGAGCCGTTGATCAATGTTGCATCTGTCACATTGATGGCACTCGCTTGTAGATTTGCATTGCCACCACCGAGGCTGACGTTGTACGACGCGTCCTGCGTGGAGGTGAGCATGAACGCGCTGTCACCATCCAGCGCGAACGGAATAGAGACTGCGGTACCGGCCGACTGGCCAGGCAGGCCATTGAAAGCATAGTCTGGTGCCGTGGCCTGTGGTCCCACAAAAGGCTTCAGCGCGCTGCCCAAGGCACTGAACAGTGGCAGGCCATTGGAGTCTTCGCGGTTGGCCAGCGAATAAATCTGATCTCGCAGCCCCTGCATTTCCAAGGCAATGGTCTTTCGCTCAGCACTGCTGTGAACACCGCTGCCCGCGCTGACGGTGAGTTCCCGAAAACGCTGCAGCGCATCGGTCACGTCACCCAGCACACTCTCGGCCTGGGTGATGGCGTCAACTTGGGATGCCAGTGCACGCTGGTCGGTGGCAATGCGGCTGATGCGGGTCAGCGCCCGCTCGGCAATGGCTGCGCTTGTGGGGTCGTCGCTGGCGCGCACCACACGTTTGCCGGAGGTCAGGTTTTCTTGCAGGGCTGACAGCGCCGATTGGCGCGACGTGATGTTGCGCACGGCGTTGTCGTAGGTGTTGGCAGACCCGAGTCGTGCGTTGGACAGTGTGGACATGGCGAGAGCTCCTGCGCTTGATGTTAGCGACCCATGGTCTGAATCAAGGTGTCGAAAATACCTTGTGCAATTTGAATCACCTTGGCCGAGGCCTGGTAAGCCTGCTGGTATTGCAGCAATTTGGCGGCTTCCTCGTCCAGATTGACACCTGAGACGGCGGTGCGGTCCTTTTCCAGCGTGGCGGCAATGGCGCTCGACACGCCTGCGGTGTAGCTAGCACTTTGCGAGCGGATGCCGATTTGTGCAATCAGTCCGGCGTAACCGTCGGTCAAGGAAGCGCCGTCAAACATTTTGGTATCCCGCAAATCCATCATGGTGGCTGCGTTTCCGGAGTTCAGTTTGAAGTCGATGCCGTTATTGTTGGTTGCATCCTTGATACCGACCACAGTGAAGGTATCTCCATTTTTTGGTGATCCTTGCAGAACGAGTTTCCAATTGGCAGTTTCGATGGATTGACCTGATTGGTATGTGTTAAAACCAACGCCGTTGATTGTGTATGTGTTCGGGTCACTAAATGCAATCACGACAGGTGTTGGTTGAGGCGGGGTCACTGCGTTGGTCTTTGCCTCCAGGCTCGTTAACTGCAGGCTACCTGTATTTGCTGTTCCCATCTTCCCGGCAACCGGGCTAGCCATGGCCAGTGCACGCGGGGAAGAAAACTCGGCGCTGATGCCACTGACGGAGGTGCTAAAGGGCTTGAGCAAAAGACGGTCGCCACTTGCCGCCACCGGCACCTGAGATATCGGTACCGCAGCCGTAGCATCAACCACTGAGGTGAGCGTCAAGCCGTCAAAAGTGATGAAGGTGCCGACACCAAAATCAAACGTCTTCTGCACACCATCAGAGCGGCGGGTGATCGTTCCTTGGGTGTTGTTGGTAAAGCTAATGTCGTATTCCGTTGCTTCAAATGAGGCAAATCCGCTGGGTGGCGTGGGCGCCAGGATGAAATTGCTGGCGGAAACGCCAGTATTTAAAGTGGCTGGCGCTTCTGGCTCCAACACACTGTTGCTGAAATCCATTGGGGTAAATAAATTTCCCCCCACATTGCCATTCAAATCCAGTCCGAGCGCGTGCTGGGCGTTCATGCTGGTCGTGATCGCCACAGCATAGCGCCCCAGCAGGTTGCGCGCCTCGGCCATGTCAGTGTTTTGAAAACGCAGCAGCCCGGGCACCTCGCCGCCGCCCAGGGTGGCTTCATTCAACGGAACGGTTTGGCCGTTGCGCGTCAGGGACAACTTGCTGTTTTGCACGCCAAAATCATCGGCACCCAGTTCAAGCTTGGCGGCGGTGTTGCCCAGTACCAGCGCCTGGCTGCCGCCAATGAAAATGCCCACGCTGCCGTCTGCGGCGGGGATCGACGTGGTTTGAATGTACTGATTGAGTTCGCGCACCAGCTGGTCGCGCTGGTCAAGCAGGTCATTGGGTGGCTGGCCGTTGCCCACCGCGCGGGAAATTTTTTCGTTCACCGAGGCAATGCCACTGGCCAGGCTGTTGATGGAAGTGACCTTGTTTTTTAGCTCCAACGTCAGGCTTTGTTGCAAGTCGTCCATGCTGGTTGACGTGTTGCTCATGCGCAGCGCAGTTTCACTGATGCGGGTCAGCGCCACGGTTCGAGCGGTCAGGTCGGTGGGGGCACTCGCCACGTCTGAGAACGCGTTGAGCATGTCGCTCACCGCAGCGCCCAAGCCGCTGGTGCCGCCCTGAAACAAGGTTTCAAGTTGTGTGAGTTTGTCAGCGCGTGCCGTGTCGCCTGAGCTGGTGGCCCCGGCAAGTGCCGATTGGCGGGTTAAGAATTCGCTGTAGGCGCGCTCAATGGTCGAAACCTCAACACCCTTACCAATATAGCCGGCGCCCGAGAATTGGCCTGGCACCGTTTGCATGACGGCGCTCTGGCGCGAGTAACCTGGCGTGTTGACGTTGGCAATGTTGTTGCCCGCCGTTTGTAGCGCGATCTGGTTGGCTTGCAGGGCACGCGTGCCCACGTTCAGAATGCCGCTCATATGCTTTGCGCCACAACTTGCGTGCGTGCTTGCAGGCGTTGGGTCGTCTCAATGGCGCGGCTCAGCTTGGCCGCATAGTTGGGGTCTGTGGCGTAGCCGGCTTTTTGCAGGCCACTGGCGTAGGCATAGGCTGAACTGGTTTGCTGGCTGGCTTTTTCGTAGCGCGGTGACTGGGTGATGAGCCGTGCGTAGTCGCGGAACGATTCGTCGTAAGAGTTGTAAGCGCGGAACTTGGCCACCTGCTTTTGCGCCACGCCATTGACGTATTCGGTGGTGGTGACCTCAGCCACCTTGCCCTTCCAGCCCGCGCCGGCCTTGATGCCAAACAGGTTGTAAGACGGGGCGCCGCCGCGCTGCTTGATCTCACTGCGGCCCCAGCCGGTTTCATGGCCAGCCTGGCCGACCATGTAGCTGGCCGGAATGCCGGTTTCTTTTTCGATGCGGATGGCGGCTTGTGTGTGGCGGTCCACAAAGCTGCTTTGGCTTGCCGTGGGGCTGGCTGCATTTTTGCCATAGGCGGCCAAGCTGGCGCTGCGCTGCAAGCTGCTGATGGCGGGGGCGGCGTCTTGAACTGCTCCTTTGGCGCCTGCCGCACCGGCTGCACCAGCGGCTGTGTCTGCCGGGTTTACGCCCATCTGGCGCGACAACTGCGCCGCAATCAGGTCTGATAAACCACCAGGCCGGCCAGACATTTGCACGGCATATTGCTGGTCCAGCAGGTCGGTGCCCAGGTTTTCGCCCGCGCTGTCATTCAAGCCGGACTTCATGGTGGCCTCGCGCATGCTCTTGATGAGTTCGCGCATGAACAGCGATTCAAACTGCTTGGCGGTTTCCTTGATTGCAGCCGGGCTGCTTTGTCCAGCCTGCAGTTTCAGGCTGTTCAACGAGCTGGCATCTGCCGCCAGCGAATTGGACATGGTGGTTTGACCGATGCTCATCAGATCACCTCCAGCTCAGCGTTCAAGGCCCCCGCGGCCTTGATGGCTTGCAAAATGGCCAGCAGGTCTTGCGGTGTGGCACCCAAAGAGTTCAGGGCGCGCACCACATCAGCGAGTTGTGGCGCAGCCGGCAGTTGGATCAGCATGCCGGGCTCGGCCTTGATCTGGATGTCTGACTTTTCTGTCACCTGGGTTGTGCCACCGGACAGTGCGTTGGGCTGGCTCACGCTGGGCGTGGTGTTGATGCTGATCGACAGGTTGCCGTGCGCAATGGCGCAGGGGCCTAAAGTGACAGCCTGGTTGAGCACGATAGAGCCAGTGCGGGCGTTGATGACCACTTTGGCCGCAGCCACAGAGTCTTGCAGTGGCAACTCTTCGAGCTCAGCCATGAAGGTTACCCGGGCGTCGGGCTCCATGGGGGCGTTGACCCGGATGGTGCGGCCATCCAGCGCCTGGGCCGATCCGGCGCCAAATTTGGTGTTGATGGCCTGTGCCACCTTGCGGGCGGTTTGAAAATCAGAGGCCTCCAGGCCCAGCGTCAACGTGTTGCCTTCTTGCAAAGGCGTTGGCACGATGCGCTCCACTTGCGCTCCGTTGGGAATGCGCCCAGCGCTCAGGTGGTTCACTTGCACTTTGCTGCCGGCAGCGGCAGCGCCTGCACCCGCGATGATCAGGTTGCCCTGGGCCACGGCATAAATCTCGCCGTCGGCCCCTTTGAGCGGCGTTGAAATCAGCATGCCGCCCTTGAGCGATTTGGAATTGCCCACCGACGACACATTCACGTCAATGGCTTGGCCCGGCCGGGCAAAGGCCGGCAACTGGGCGGTGACCAGCACGGCGGCCACGTTTTTCATTTGCAAGGAAGAGGCCGAGGCCGCTGGCAGTGTGATGCCTAGCTGTTGCAAATAGTTGGCGATGCCCTGCGAGGTGTAGGGCATTTGAGTGGTTTGGTCACCCGTGCCGTCCAGCCCTACCACCAAGCCAAAGCCGGTGAGCTGATTGCTGCGCACGCCTTCCACAGCCGCCACCTCCTTGATGCGGGCCGCTTGTGCGGGTGCGCTGAACAGCGCGGCCAGCAGCGCCAGCATGGAAACCAGCAGCAAGGCGGTGGCGGGCACTGCTCGGCTGGGTTTTGGTGTGATGAAAAAATTGTGCATTTGGTTTTACCCCTCGACACAATTTTGCGTAACTTTAGAACGGTAGAAAGCTGAAAAAGAACCGTGTTAACCAGCCAACTGTTTGCGCTTCAGCTTGCGCACCGCGCCCCTTGGACTCCATGCGGGCGTTCGCCACCTGGGTGGAATTGATCAAATTGCCGGGCTGGATCAGGCGTGGGTCAATGGTGCCGCTGAAGCGCATCACGTCCACATTCTGGTTCACGCCAATCTGTTTGTCGCCCGCCACCATCAGGTGGCCGTTGGGCAACACCTCGACCACGGTGGCAGTGATGGTGCCGTAGAACGTGTTGGCGCTCTCGGTGCCTCCCTTGCCGGCAAAGTCTTGCGCCGAGTTGGTGCTGACGCCCGCCTTGAGGTTGATCAGGTCTTGAGGCGACACCAGCGGAAACGCGCTGACGCTGGTCGAGCCCGTGCTGCTGCGGTTGGCAGTGGATTTGGACACCTGGCTGGCCGTGACTTTTTCAATGATCTGGATCGTGATGTTGTCACCCACGGCGCGGGCGCGCGGGTCTTCAAACGCCGGGCGGTATGAGGCTTTCTGGAACAGACTGCCTGATGCGGGAGTGTTGACGACCGGTGCGATCGCCACTGGTCGGGCTTGTGTGGTTTCCGGGAAATCCACACTGACGGTTTGCGGCAGGGAACTGCACGCCACACAAGCGGCGGATGCTATTGAATAAATAGCTGCTCGTGCATATTTAATAAGGTCTAGAGGCTTATTTTGTATAAATAATTGCATACCATGCCTCACTTGTTAAAGCTGAGCGAGCTTTTGCAGCATCTGGTCAGAGGTCTGAATGGCCTTGGAATTCATCTCATAGGCCCGCTGGGTCTGGATCATGGTCACGAGTTCTTGCACCACGTTCACGTTGGAGGTTTCCACAAAGCCCTGCATTAGAGCGCCCATGCCGTCAGAGCCGGGTGTGCCGGCCTGGGGTTGGCCAGAGGCGGCGCTCTCGGCATAAAGGTTGCCACCCAAGGGCGTCAAACCAGCCGGGTTGATGAAGCGGGCCAGCGCAATGCTGCCAATGCCTTGTGGCGCGGCTGAGCCAGGAATGGTGGCACTCACTGTGCCATCACCGGCAATGGTGACCGCGGTGGCGTTGGCTGGCACGGTGACACCGTTGGCAATGGGCAGGCCGGTGGCGGTGACCAGTGCGCCGGCCGAGTTCACCTGGAACGAACCGTCGCGGCTGTAGCTGGTGGTGCCGTCGGGCATGGTGACCTGAAAGAAGCCGTCGCCCTGAATCGCCACGTCAAGCTTGTTGCTGGTTTGCTGCAGGCTGCCTTGGGCGAATGAACGGCTGGTGGCCACGGTGCGCACACCCAGGCCCACTTGCAGGCCGGTGGGCAAGGTGGATTGCTCGGTGCTATTGGCACCCACTTGACGCAGGTTTTGGTACATCAGGTCTTCAAATACGGCGGTGGCGCGTTTGAAGCCGTTGGTCGATACGTTGGCCAAGTTGTTGGAAATCACGTCCAGCTGCATTTGCTGGGCTTCCATGCCGGTCTTTGAAATCCACAGAGAGTTGATCATGATGGTGTCCTAAAAAAATCAGCCTTGCATGCTGAGGAGCTGGGCAGCTGAGCGGTCGTCGGCTTCTGCGGTGGTCATCAGCTTGGTTTGTGTGTCGAATTGGCGCGCCGCCTGAATCATTTGCACCATGGTCTCGATGGCGTTGACGTTGGAGCCCTCGATCACACCCAGTTGCAGCCTGGCCACGTTGTCACCGGGCATGGGGTCGCCCGAGGTGGTGCGAAACAGGCCATCGGCACCACGTTTGAGCGGGTCTTCCGCCGTGGGCGTGGCCAGCTTGAGCCGGCCAAGGCCGGTGGGCGGCTGGTTGCCCACTTTGGCGGAAATCGTGCCGTCGCTGCCCAAGGTCACTTCGGCGCCGGTGGGCACGGTGATGGGCGCGCCACCGTCGCTCAGCACGGTCAGGCCGTTGTTGGTTTTAAGGGTGCCATCATTGGCTACTTCAAATGAGCCATTGCGCGTGTAGGCCTCGGTGCCGTCGAGCGCCTGCACGCCAAACCATGAGTTGCCGGTGGTCATGGCGTCCATGGCGCGCCCGGTGCGTTGCGGTGAGCCGGGAATGTCAGAAAAACCCGGCGTGGCCTCAATCGCCATCACCCGTGTGGTGCTGCCGTCACCGCGCACCGGCACGGCGCGGTAGGTGGACAACTCGGCTCGAAACCCGTTGGTGGAGACATTGGCCAGGTTGTTGGCCAGCACGGCTTGCCGGTTGGCAGACGCGTTTGCGCCAGTCATGGCGGTGTAGATCAGGCGGTCCATGGTGTCTCCTTGTCAAGCGGGCATCAAGCGCAGGGCGTTAGCGCAGGTTGACCAAGGTCGACATGATCTGGTCTTGCGTTTTGATGGTTTGCGCGTTGGCCTGGTAGGCGCGCTGCGCGGTCATCATGTTGACCAGCTCGGCAGTGAGGTCTACGTTCGACTCTTCCAGCGCACCTGAGCGCAAGTTCCCAAGCTTGCCAAGGCCGGGTGCGCCTTGCACCGGAATCCCGGACGCCTGAGTTGCGGCCCAGGCATTGCCACCGAGCGGACTCAAGCCTTGAATGTTTCGAAAGTCTGCCAAGGCAATTTGTCCGGCTGCTTGGGTTTGCCCGTTGGAGTAGCGCGCTGTAATGATGCCGTCATCACCGATGTTCAGGCCCGTGAGTTCACCGGCGGTGTAGCCGTCCTGGGACAGGCTGCTCACTGAGAAGGGAGTGCCAAATTGGGTGACGCCTTCCAGAACAATATCAAGAGGGCCCTCCAGATAACGAATGCCTGCGGCGTCGGGTGTAACGTTTGGGTTGGCCGAAACAAATGTGGTGGGCGAGGCAAGCGTGAAGCCCAGTTTTCCCGCATTGGGCCCAGCAGCGATAGTGCCCGTGAGAGTAGCGTCTGGTGTTCCCGTGTCGTTAAAGACGATGGATTTGACTTTTGTGGCCGTAGTGTCCAGCGAGTCGTAAACATCCCATGTGTTCGCGGCGTTTGTTTTGACGAAATAAAAATTGACTGACGATGCAACCCCTTGGGCGTCATAGACGTTGAGTGATGTTCCATAGGTTGATCTGGGAACTGGGGCCAAATTCAAATCACTTGTTGCTAAAGGGCCTAGTGCACGGGCATCAAGGTTGAATTCAGCGTTGATGGTGGTCGTTGCACTCGCGGGAATCGGGGCGCTCGTTGGCAATTGAAGTTTTTGAATGGAAGCACTTGTGGAGTTGCCTGCTTTGTCTGTGGGGAATCCCATCAGGTTGGCGTTGGCATTGGTTTTGATGTAACCACTACTGTCCAGTTTGAATGAGCCATCACGGGTGTAAGCCGGTGAACCATCAGCTTGGGTGAGTTGGAAAAATCCGCTGCCGTTGATGGCAACGTCAAGGTTATTCCCTGTGGTTGAGATGTTGCCCTGAGTGAAGATTTGTGCAGTGGTGGCAATTTCGACGCCAATGCCTGACCCGCCAGAGGTTGCCGAGCCAAGCGCGGAGGAAACCATGCCGCTGAATTCAGCGCGTGAGGTCTTCATACCGGTGGTGTTGGCGTTAGCAATGTTGTTGCCGATCACATCCAGATTGCGGCTGGATGCGTTGAGGCCTGAGAGTCCGGTTTGGAACGACATGATGGTTTCCTCTTAAAACGGTAAGTGAATTAAAGAATGGCTTTGACGCTGCTGTAGGCGGTGGTGCCGCGGCCTTGGAGTTGCATGGTCATGGCGCCGTTGTCTGTGCCGACTGACACCACCTTGTCGCTGCTGAGCGCTGTCGCGGCAATGTCTTTGCCACCCAGGGTGGCAGTGATCTTGAAGGTGGGGGTGCCGCCGCCCGTGTAGCCGCTGGCGTCCCAGTTGAAGTAATGGCGGCCAGCATCCAGTGCGCCGGCGTTGATGGTGTCAACGATTTGGCCGCCAGGTGACAGCACATCAATCTTGACGCTTTCGGCCCGACCACCCAAGTCAACGGCACCTACTGCTACGCCGTCAATGGGTGTCAGCGTGTTGCCTTCCATTAGCACGTTGTGACCCACCATGTTGGTGCCTTGCAGCGCCTGCATGGCGGTGAACTGCTCGGCCATGCTCTTGAGCGTGTCGTTCACCTGCTGAATGCCGGTGACGGTGTTGATCTGCGCCATCTGGCTGGTCATTTGCGCGTTGTCCATCGGGTTCATCGGGTCCTGGTTATTGAGCTGCGCCACCAGTAGTTTCAAAAACCGGTCTTGTGCGGCATCCGTGGTACTCGCACTGGTGGTCGCTGTGCTTGCCGTTGCGGCGGTGCTTGGGGTGTTTGCGATGGCGGTGATCATGGCGGTTTCCTGGTTTATTGACCCATTTGCAGCGTTTTAAGCAGCAGGGTTTTGGCGGTGTTCATCACCTCGATGTTGTTCTGGTACGAGCGTGAAGCTGAAATCATGTTGACCATTTCTTCCACCGGGTTCACGTTGGAATAGTTCACGTAGCCGTCCGCATCTGCCGACGGGTGGTTCGGGTTGTGGATGCGTTTGAAGGGCGCATCGCTCTCAGTGATGGCGTTCACCTTGACCCCGGCGGTAGCCTCGGTGCCCATGGGCACGGTTTGAAATTCCACTTGCCGGGCTTTGTAAGCCTTTCCGTCAGGGCCGGCCACAGCATCGGCGTTGGCCAGATTGCTGGCCACCACATTGAGCCGCTGCGACTGGGCGCTGATGGCGCTGCCAGAGACATTGAAAATTGAAAGCATCGACATGTCAGTTCTCCAGATGGCCAGGGCTTATTGGCCCTGGATGGCGCTCAAAATGGTCTTGGACTGACCGTTGATGAAGCGCAGGGTGGACTCGTAGTGCACCGAGTTGTCGACAAAGCTGGCGCGTTCACGGTCCAGGTCAACGCTGTTGCCATCGGCGCTGGGCTGGCTTTGCACGGTGTAGCCCAGCTCAGAGCCGCTGAGCTGGCTTTGGCTCAGGCCTGACAGCGCCATGTGCCTGGCGTTGGTGGTGCTTGGGCTGCTGCTGGCGCTGGTTTGTAGGCTGACCTTTGACAATTCGCTGCCACCCGCACCGGTCATTTGTGTGAGTGCTTCTTTGAAGTTGATGTCACGCGCCACATAACCCGGCGTGTCAGCGTTGGCAATGTTGCTGGCAATGATGCGCTGGCGCTCTGCGCGCAGCACCAACGCTTTGGCATGAATATCCAAACCGCTGGTGAATTGAGCAAACATATAACGCCTCTGCTTTCTAAAGTGGTGAGTGCCTGC
This sequence comes from Rhodoferax sp., assembly GCF_028688795.1. GTDB lineage: Bacteria > Pseudomonadota > Gammaproteobacteria > Burkholderiales > Burkholderiaceae_C > Rhodoferax. Next base: position 92,146 of record NZ_JAQTXM010000012.1, read on the forward strand.
AGGTGAATGTGGCACTGGCTTGGAGATTGATTATGAAAACGCTGAAGATTTTCTAAACTGCAAATAGAGGGAGAAACCGGGCGTACTTCATTTTTTATGCGGAACGAGACTGGCCTACAGTGAGGACCGTTATGGAAGGATTTGCCATGTGTCACCCCTTGATGTGTTTTGCGCGTCGCCTGTTCCCGCCAGTCTGGTTGGTGGCGGGCACGCTCGCGGGGCTGCTTGGCGTGGGTGCGCAGGCACAAGCCCAGCCGGTAGCTGAGGCGGCGGACACCGCTGCTATTTACTCAAACGCACAGCGCTGGTTGGACGATGCTCTGGCTGGCAGTGCCAGCAGTCTGCCGCTGCGCATGGAGGTTTCGGTGGGTGAGTTGGACCGGCGGCTGCGCTTGGCCCCGTGTGATCGGGTTGAGCCTTATATTCCGCCAAATGTGCGCCTGTGGGGTAAAAGCCGCCTGGGTTTGCGTTGTACCCAGGGCAGCAGCAAATGGAATGTGTTTTTACCCATCACCGTGAAAGCCTTCGGCCCGGCCTGGGTTGTCAAGGGCCTGGTGCAACAGGGTGCCGTTTTGTCTGAAGACGATGCGATGGCCGTCGAGGTGGATTGGGCCGAGTTCAACAGCCCGATCGTGGCCAACGTGTCAGACTGGGTGGGCCAAACGGCCGTTCGGATGCTGTCCACCGGCCAGGCCTTGCGCCAGGATATGGTGCGCGCCGCGCAGGTGTTTCAGGCCGGCGCGCAGGTGCGGGTGCTGGCGCGTGGCGTGGGGTTTGAGATCGCCACCAGCGGGCAGGCCGTTTCAGCCGGGGTGGTGGGGCATAGCGCCAGGGTTCGCATGGACAACGGGCGCATCATGACTGGCGAGGTACTTGACAGCCGCACGGTGGGGATGGTGCTGTGAAATTGATAGGTGTTTTTAAAATAGGATTAAAGTCTGGCCTGTTTTTGCCGAAAGTGATCCTACGAGGCTACATAAACAGTAGTTTTGGAGAACACCATGAAAATCAGCCAACCTTCAGACAAACCTGTTGCTGTCAGCAGCAACGCCGCCAACTTAGCCGCCAAAAATGGTCCGGTGGCGGGCACGCCTGCGAAAACCACGGCGGCCAAGAGCACCCAGGCCGCCGGTGTGGCTGTCACGGTGTCGCCCATGGCGCGCTCGCTCGAAGCGGGCAGCACAAGCGAAACAGCAGACATCGACACGGTCAAGGTGAATGCAGTGCGTGCGTCCATCGCGCAAGGCACGTACAAGGTCAACGCAGAAGCGATTGCCGACAAATTGTTAGCCAATGCCCAGGAAATGCTGACTCGCAGTCGCGGTTAAGTCGCTTTTCTCTGGTTTTTGAGGAAAAACCATGAACCCCCAATCTCTTGATAGCCAGTTGAGTAAATTCGAAGCTCAGCTGGCTTTGTTGTCTGCGGCCCTGATTCGCAATGATGCCAATGAACTGGTGGCCACATCGGCTGAGCTGCAGTCCATGGCGGTGATGTTTTCAAGGGTCTTGCAGCAAACCGCCGCCAGCCTGCGGCATAACCCAGCGGCTATGTTGCGGGTTAAAAAAATCCACGCCGCACTTGGGTCCATTCGCGAGGGCTTGCTGCGTCAGCGTGTGCAGGTAGACCGCAGTTTGGCGGCCTTGGTGCCTGCCAGCCAAAACAACACCTACTCGCCAAGTGCCGGCGGCTATGGTCGTCAGCCCTACGGCAGTGCGGGGCGGCAAAGCGGCGAATTCAGGGCGCTGTCAGCCTGATCAGCATCAAAAAAGCCCCGATTCGGGGCTTTTTTGTGGGCAGATGTCAGTGGCTGCGCATCTTGGCGCGCAGCCGGGCAATGGACTGGCTGTGAAGCTGGCAGATGCGTGACTCGGTCACGTCCAGCACGGCAGCAATCTCTTTGAGGTTCATGTCTTCTTCGTAATACATGCTCATGATGTACTGTTCGCGCTCTGGCAGGTTTTTGATGGCGTCCACCAGCGCCTGACGCATGCGGTGGTCGCTCAGCATATTGAGCGGGTCGGCTTCGGAGTCGCCCATGTGCCGGTCCAGAAAACTATCTTCGTCGTCCGCGTTGTGGTTCATGTCCTCAAGGTAGACCAGTTGGGTGCCTTTGACCTTGCCCAGCAAGCTTTGGTAGTCGGACAGGCTCATGCCCAGATCGGCGGCGATCTCGCTCTCCAGCGGGCTGCGTCCCAGCCGGTGTTCCAGGCGGCGCATCGACACCTCAATGTCTTTCTGGCTCTTGCGCACACCGCGTGACGCCCAATCGTTTTCACGCAGCTCGTCAAGCATGGCGCCGCGAATGCGTTGGGTGGCAAAGGTTTCAAACTGCACACCTTGGGTGGCTTCAAAGCGCGTCAGCGCTTCGGACAGGCCAATCAAGCCGACCTGGATCAAGTCGTCTACCTGCACGTTGGCGGGCAGTTTGGCCATCATGTGATGTGCCAGCTTGCGCACCAGCGGCTGGTATTGGCGAATCAGGGCATTGCGATCGAGTTGACCCTTGGCGGTATACATCAATGCGTCCTCTGTAGGGGGTGACGTTCCAGAAACACGGCGCTTTCCAGTAGTTGCAACGCCAGGCGGTTGATTTCATCGCGAGAATCACCCGCATTGGCCGTGGCCGACACCGTAAGGGGCCTGATGTCAAGGCCCAGAAAATTCTTGGCGCAGTCTTGCAGATTTTGAGCGGGGCTGGTCATGGCAGAACGTGCATTTGGAACCAGTGCAATGTTAGCAACAGTTGGGTTCAAACGCGCACCCAGCAGCAGCTGTTTAAGTGCTTGATAGGCACTTAAAGACGAGGCCTTGAGCGGGGCAACCACCAAAAGTGGCGCCAGTCCACTGCCCTGAACCAGGCCAGTCAGTGTGGCCGCGTCGGCATACAGCAGTACCACGCCGTAGTTTTGAAATGAATTGCCCACCGTGTGGGAATTGAATCCTGCCTGGGCAAGTTCGGCAAAGCCCAGAGCCGCGGGCAGTACAGACCATGCCACTGACTCATGCTCATCGTGAAAATCCCCCATGGGGTCCGCCAGCATCTGGAAGAGCCCGGGGTTTTGATCAGATTCCAGCGAATGGCCGTCCAGCACCATGACCGGCAGACCCATGTCGACCCACGTGGTGCACAGGCTCCACAACAGCGGCAGTTCGCCCTGTTGCTGGCCGTGACTGGTGACGGCAATGAGTTTTGGGGCCAGTTGCGGTGCCAGGCTTTGCAAGCCCGCCGCCTGGTTGACGCAGGGTTCAAGCATGGAACTGCCCGGTGTGCATGGGTGAGCTGTCGGCAAAGAAGAAGCCCAGATCGGTGGCCTTGGGGTCAAATGCCGACTTGGTGGGCGAGCGCATCGACATGGCGACCAGTTTTGTGGCGTCTGCACGCTCCCAGTCTTCAGGCACTTTTTGGCCCATGGTGACACCGCGCATCAGCAACTGGTGGCGTATCACAGCATCCAGCGCCGGGCCAATTTTTGCGGCTTCGTCAATTTTGGAAAGAATGGCCTGTTGCACGCCGCCTGTTTTGAAAGAGGCCACCACGTCGTCGAGCGTGTCGCCATGGCCGCCAGCGTTGAGCACCAGCAGGCGGTTGACACCAGGCAAGTCAAGCACATCAAGCATGTCGCGCTTGCGCGGGTCGCTCGGGGCAATGCCGGTGGTGTCAATGAGCACCATCTTTTTGTTGCCCAGCAAGCCCAATAAATCTTGCAGTGCAGCGCGGTCATGGGCCAGATGAGCCACCACGCCCAGCATGCGGCCATAGGCGCGCAACTGTTCATGGGCGCCCACGCGGTAGGTGTCAAGTGTGATCAACCCCACGCTGTTGGCACCGTGGGTGCGAGCGCACAGGCCAGCCAGCTTGGCGGCTGTGGTGGTCTTGCCGACGCCGGTGGCGCCCACCAGCGCGAAAGTGCCGCCTTCTTCATGGATGGCGCTGGCGCTGGCGTCGGTGCGCAGGTTGCGCGTCAGCACATCCATGACCCAGCGGATCGCATCGGGTGCGGAGATGTCTTCAGGCATACGCTCCAGAATGGTTCTGGACAGCGCAGGCGAGTAGCCCGAGCGGATCAGCTTGAGCATCAAGTTGGAGTGAATCGGGTTTTGACGCGCCTGGCCGAGCCATGTCAGGGTATTGAAGCGGTCTTCAATCAGTGTCTTCATGGCTTGCAGCTCATCCACAATGCCTTGCGACATGGCGGGTGCAGGCGCCGCGGCCTGGCTAACTGCTGGCCGGGGTGTTGGGCGAGTAGCAGCTTGTGGTGCGGGTCGAAATGCCGGTTGTGGCGTGGTTACTTTGGGTGCCTGAAACGAAGTGATCTGGATCGGGGCAGGGCGCACGTTGATGGGGGCGATGCGGGGCTGCTCGGCTCGCTCTTCCAGGCTTGGCTGGCCACTGAGCGCTTCATGACGGCGGCGCAACATGCGTTCACGCACGTAGTCCTGGAACGACAGGGTGCTCATGGCCAGCTGGGTGGTGTCGTCTACCACTTGGCTATCGGGGTCAACCCGCGGCTGGGTGAACGATTGGGCTTGTGGCTGCGCCGAAGGCTGGCGTTTGCCTTGGCGTGCCAGTTCATTTCGGTCCAGTGCTGCCAGCGTGTCTTCGCCGGTGGCCACCACTTCAATGCCGGAGTCCGTAGGGCGATTCGACAAGATCAGGGTGCCGTCGCCAAAGGTCATGCGGGCTTTGGCAAGGGCTTCGCGGGCGGTGGGGGCGGTAAAGCGTTGGATGTTCATGATGCTGCACCTTTGAGAATGGGGCCAATGCGAATGGTGTGCGACTCAGGAATTTCGCTGTGCGCGAGCACCTGCAGCCGTGGGGCAACGCGTCGCACCAGGCGTGCGACCGAGCTGCGAATCTGATCCGGCACCAACAGGCAGGCCGGAATGCCAATTTCTTCTTGTTTGAGAGCCATCTCTGCTGCTTTTTGCGTCAGGATGTCGGCCACACCTGGGTCAAGCGCCTGGCCTTGGCCCGATGTGTTGCCCAGCGCTTGCACCAGCAGGCGCTCCAGAGGCGGGTCGATGGCAATCACGTTCAGTTCATGCGTGGATCCATAAATTTGCTGCACGATGGCCGGTGACAGGGCAATGCGCACACGTTTGGCCAGCTCAGCCGGGTCGGTGACGGTGGTGGCGTGCTCGGCAATGGATTCGATGATGGTGCGGATGTCGCGAATGTGCACGGACTCTTCCAGCAGCAGTTGCAATATTTTCTGAAAGACGGCGATGGAGACCATTTTTGGAACCACTTCTTCGATCAGTTTGGGGGCCAGCTTGCTCACGTGTTCTACCAGTTGTTGGGTTTCTGTGCGGCTTAGCAACTTGGCTGCCTGCACTTGCATCAAGTGTGACAAATGCGTGGCCATCACAGTCTCTGAATCAACCACGGTAAATCCGGCCATTTGTGCGGCTTCTTTTTGGCTGGCATCGATCCAGTGCGCTGGCAAGCCAAACGCAGGGTCGGTGGTAGGGGTGCCAATCAGGGGGGTGCTGATGCCACCCGGGTTGATGGCCAGGAACATGCCCGGAAAAGCCTCGCCTTCGCCCACAATCACGCCACGCAAGGTGATGCGGTAGCCGCTGGGTTTGAGTTCGAGGTTGTCGCGCACATGCACGGGTGGCGGCAAGAAGCCGACCTCTTGCGCGAACTTGCGGCGCACCCCTTTGATGCGGGTGAGCAAATCGCCCTGGCGGTTTTTGTCCACCAGGGTGATCAGGCGGTAGCCCAGCTCCAGGCCCAGTTGGTCTACGGGTTGCAGATCGTCCCAGCTGGCTTCGCCGTCAGAGGCGGGGGCAGCGGGTGCGACGTCGGTGGTATCAGCGGGTGGCGGCTGGTGCGCCAGCACCCAGGCCATGTAACCCAGCAGCATGGCAATGCCAAGAAACACTGTGTGTGGCATACCGGGAATGACCCCCATGATGCCCATGATGGTGGCAGTGATGCCCAGCACCTTGGGCGAGATGAACATCTGCGTGACGATCTGGCTGCTCAGGTCGCTGTCTTTGCCCACCCGTGACACCACCATGGCGGCAGCCACTGAGATCAACAGGCCTGGAATTTGCGCCACCAGCGCGTCACCCACGGCCAGCAAAATGTACGCGTCGGCAGCTTGTGAGGCGGTCAGGCCGTGCTGCACCATGCCGACGATGAAGCCGCCAAAGATGTTGATCAGCAAAATCAAGATGCCGGCCACAGCGTCGCCGCGCACAAACTTGGATGCACCGTCCATCGAGCCAAAAAAGTCTGCTTCTTCCGACACTTCAGAGCGGCGTCGTTTGGCTTCTTTTTCATCGATCAGGCCAGCATTCAGATCGGCATCCACGGCCATTTGTTTACCCGGCATGGCATCCAGGGCAAAACGGGCCGACACCTCGGCAATGCGCTCGGCACCTTTGGTGATCACCACGAAGTTAATCACCACCAAAATCGCGAACACGATCAAGCCCACGGCAAAATTACCGCCAATCAAAAAGTGGCCAAAGGCCTCGATCACCGCACCCGCAGCGCCCGGGCCGGTGTGGCCTTCAAGCAGCACAACCCGGGTGGACGCCACGTTCAAAGACAGGCGCATCAAGGTGGTGAGCAGCAGCACGGCAGGGAACGCTGCGAAGTCCAGTGGCTTGAGCATGTAGGCCGCCACCATCATCACCATCAGCGCCACGGCGATGTTGAACGTGAAAAACGTGTCGAGCAGCCATGGCGGCATCGGCAGCACCATCATCGACAAAATGGCCACCACCAGCATTGGGGCGGCAGCACCTTTCATCATGGCAGAGTTGCTGCCAAACCAGTTCTTGAAGGCGCTTAAAGACGAGTTCATGGCGTGTCAGTGGTGGCAACCACTTTGGATAAGGGGTCAAGCTCAGGCGGCACAAAGGGCAGGGGTGGCTCACCCGGCATCGGGCCATCACCACGCATGGCGGCTTTCAGCCGGTAAATATAGGCCAGCACCTGCGCCACCGCTGTGTACAGGCTGGTCGGAATATCCTGGTCAATTTCTGCGTTGGCATACAAGGCCCGCGCCAGCATGGGTGACTCCAACACGGGAATGTTGTGCGCTTTGGCGATGTCGCGAATCTTGAATGCCAACAGGTCGGCACCCTTGGAGATCACTCGGGGGGCAGCCATGCTGCTGTCGTCATACTGAATGGCCACGGCAAAGTGGGTTGGGTTCATCAGCACAAAGTCGGCTTTGGGTACCGCGCTGATGCTGCCACCCTGGGCAATGTCGCGCTGGCGCTGGCGTTGGCGGCCCTTCATTTGCGGGTTGCCGTCAGATTCCTTGTGTTCCTGCTTCATTTCCTGTTGTGACATCTTCATGCGTGACCCATGCAGAAACTTTTGCAAAGGTATGTCCACCATCGCCACCAACAGCACCACCAGCAGCATCAAACCCATGCCTCGGGTCAACCAGTCTGAGAGGTAGCCAATCGATTTGGCGGAAGGCTGTAACACCAGGGAACCCAGGGTGTCCAGGCCGGAAGACAAGTAAGTGAACCCGACTGCCAGCAAGGTGAAGGCAATAAAGCTCATCTTGAGCACTTCGGTGGCCTTGTCTTTGGTGAACATCCGGCCAAAACCGCTCAAGGGGTTGACACGGCTGAAATCCGGCGTGATGGGCTTCAGGCTGGTGACCCAGCCACCCACGGCCAATGTGCTGCCCACAGCAATCAGGCTGATGATGAGCCCAAACACGGCAGAGGCCGCCAGACCCACGGCCACCATGGCACCCAAGCGGTGCATCATGATCGTGGGGTCTTTCATGGTTTGTGCATCAAACAGCATTTGCAGACTAAATGCATTTTTGAGATGGTCAAACATCATCGGGGCCAGAGCAATCAGGCAAACGGCGCCACCGCCCAGCACCGCCAAATGCGACAACTCACGCGAACGCGCTACCTGACCGTCATCACGGGCTTTTTGCAGCTTCCTCTCGGAGGCTGGTAGGTTGCGGTCTTGGCTACTTGAATCCATGGTGGGGAGATGGTGTTGTTCTCCCCATTGTCATAACGCGGCCCTGAAACTAAAGGGCAATAAGCAGGTGTTTCACCCGCTTGTTTGGCGTTGCCTCAGAAGCCCAGGCTGGCGAGCAGGTCGTCCACCTCAGACTGGCCTTTGACGACATCGGGGTTGCCTTCAGGGTTGACCACTGGCCCTTGCAAAATAGGCTCAGTGATTTCCTTGACAGACTCAACAACAGGCGCTTTGACCGGCGCATCTGCGGGCGCGGTCAGAATCAACAATTGAAGCAACTGACTCTCAATACTGGCAGCCAGATTGACCACTTTTGAGATCACCTGCCCGGTCAGGTCATGAAAGTCTTGCGCCATCATGATATCGGTCAGGTTCTTGTCGATTTGCTTGGTGGCTTCTTCCACGTCTGTAATGAAATTCATCACATGGCCCTTGGCCACAGCAGCCACCGGGTCTTTGACAATCAAGGCACCAATGCGGCGCGTCTCTGCGGCAATGTGGTCGTGGTGAGCTTTCGCCTGATCCACGTTGTTCAAAACCTTCTCTGCTGCCTCACCGGTGAGTCGTGCAATGTAGGTCAGGCGGCTCTTGGCATCAGGAATTTCACCGGCCCAGCTCTTAACTTGTTCAGTCAGGCCTAAACCATTCAGGGAGTCGTGCAGCTGGCGTGTTAGCGCGCCCAGGCGTTGGTGCACGTCTTGCGGCACGTCTGTGGCAGGGCTTGGGCTGGCGGCGGCGGCGTTCATTTGAGCCCCAGTTTGGTCAGGATCAAGTTCACCTTGTCTTCCAGGGTGGCTTTGGTAAACGGCTTGACGATGTAGCCCGCAGCGCCGCTTTGGGCCGCCAGCACAATGTCTTCCTTGCGTGCTTCGGCGGTCACCATCAGCACCGGAATGTGCTTGAGCTTTTCGTCGGCTTTCATTTCCTTGAGCAACTCAAAGCCATTTTTGTTGGGCATGTTGATGTCGCTCACCACGAAATCAAAATTACCGTTGCGCAGCTTGTGCAGGGCAACCACGCCGTCCTCAGCCTCGTCGGCCTCGGTAAAGCCGCTTTCTTTAAGAAGATTGCGCACGATGCGGCGCATGGTCGAGAAATCGTCCACGACTAAAAACTTGAGCTCATTTGCCATGGAAGAACCTCTTAGAAGCACAATTAACGACGGTCATACTTATGTACCTGATCTTGAAGACAATGATCTTACTGTGAAGCCGCCGGCTTTAAGTCAGCCGGTGCGGTGTTGGGTTCGGTGATGACTTCTTCGCGGCGTGGGCCCAGCAAACGCTCTTCTGCCTCGCGGGTCATCACAGTGATGCTGATTCTACGGTTTGCTGGGCTGCGCGGATTGTCCTCATCAAGCAATACGCTGGACGCCAGCCCCATCACACGCGCAATTTTGTCGTCAGGCATGCCTCCCGCAATCAGTTCACGGCGTGAGGCGTTGGCCCGGTCAGCGGATAATTCCCAGTTGCTGTAGCCACGTGCCCCTGCGCCGTAGGGCGTTTGGTCGGTGTGACCATCCATGCTGATTTTGTTGTCAATGTCGACCAGGGCCGCGCCAATCTCTTGCAAAATATCGCGCATATAGGGCTTGACGGTGGTACCACCACTGTCAAACATGGGCCTCTTCTGGTCGTCCACAATTTGAATTTGCAGGCCATCGGGTGTCATGGTCAGCTTGATTTGCTTGCTGAACTCTGCCAGTTTCGGCGTGCTGGAAATGATGGCGCTGATTTTGGCACTGAGCTCAGCCAGCTTTTGCGCATCTTGCCTGGCGCGTGCTGCTTTGGCCTGGTCGCCAGCTTGTTTTTTGCTTTTGGAGTCTGTGCTGTCTGTGCGCTTTGACTGGCCGGCGCTTTGCGTTAAATCGGTACCACCGCCGCTGATAATGCTGGCGCTGGCGCCCGCGCCGCTGCCGCCTTGCATGGCGACTTTTAAGGGTGATTGAAAATAATCCGACAAACCCTTTTTGTCACCCTCAGATGTGCTGCCCAACAGCCACATGAGCAAAAAGAACGCCATCATGGCGGTCACAAAGTCGGCGTAGGCAATCTTCCAGGCGCCACCATGCGCGGCGTGGCCGCCTTTTTTGACCCGCTTGATGATGATGGGTTGTAGTTTTTTGGCTTCGGTGGCCATGGTGCAGTGCCGCTTGTGTTATTTTTTCTTCACGAAGGCTTCCAACTCACCAAACGTGGGTCGATCGGTGGAGTAAAGCACTTTGCGGCCAAATTCAATGGCAGTGGCAGGGTTGTAGCCTTGCATGCTGGCCAGCAACGTGGTTTTGATGCACTGAAATTCTTTGCCGGCTTCTTCAACCTTTTGCTCCAGCAAGCCAGCCAGAGGCTCGGCAAAAGCATAGGCCAGCAAAATACCCAAAAACGTCCCCACCAGTGCCGAGGCAATCATGCCGCCGAGCACGGCCGGTGGCTGACCCACCGAACCCATGGTGTTCACCACGCCCAGCACGGCCGCCACAATGCCAAACGCTGGCAAGCCGCCAGCAATGCGCTGCAAGGCGGCCACAGCGGCGTATTCTTCAGCATGATGGGTGTCGATTTCGCTGTCCATGAGCGACTCGATCTCATGCGCATTCAGGTTGCCAGAGACCATCATGCGCAGGTAGTCGGTGATGAATTCGACCACATGGTGGTCATGGCCCACGTCGCCGTGTTTTTTGAAGATTTCAGACGAATGCGGCTCTTCCACATCTTTCTCAATGGCCATCAGGCCTTCTTTGCGGGCTTTTTGCAAGATGTCAAACAACAGCGCCAACAAGTCCATGTAGCGGGCTTTGGTGTACTTGCTGCCCTTGAAGCACATGCCCAAACCCTTGATGCTGGCCTTGATGACCTTCATCTGGTTGTTGGCCACAAACGCACCCATGGTGGCCCCGCCAATGGTGATCAACTCGAACGGCAATGCCTTCAGCACCACCATGATGTTGCCACCGTGGAAGATGTACACGCCAAAGACGCACACCATAACAATCAACCAACCAACAATGACGAACATAGACCTGAGGTGTCAGAAGAAGCGCTGGCTTCTAAAAATTGAGCGGTTCACCCCGCGTGAACCTGTCTCTATCATATCGTCCCCAAAATAGCGACCTTGAAGATTTTTACTAAATAGAACTCTAGCCCTTATAAATAAAGGGTAAGCAGCTATATATTTTATAGTTGTTAATGCAGCAAAATGCCGCCGGCATTGGCACCTTTGCCAGCGCGTGCCGGTGGGGTGCACAGGCCGCACTCAAAGTGGCGGCTGTTCTCGTAAGCCTCACTCACAAAATGCCCGCCACACTTGCAGCACTTGGTCATGGCCAGCATGTGGTTGTCGACAAACTTCACCAGTCGCCAAGCGCGTGTGATGCTCAGCAGGGGCTCGACACCGCAGGTGGCAATCTGCTCGGTGTAAAGTTTGTAGGCCTTCATGATGGCGTCAATGTCATCAAGCGCGCTGACCTTGTTCAGGTACTCATACGTGTTCAAAAACAAAGACGCATGAATATTGGGCTGCCAGGTCAAAAACCAGTCGGTGGAAAACGGCAACTGACCCTTGGACGGTGATTTGCCAGCCACTTCTTTATAGAGGCGCAGCAAACGCTCATAAGACAAACTGGTTTCACTCTCAAGCACCTGCAAGCGGGCGCCGAGCTGAATCAACGCCACAGCGCGCTCAACCTGCTTGGAATCATTCAGAACGCTTTTGGTAGATGCGGTGGCCATGGTGTGTGCTCCGGGAAACTTGGGGTGATGTCGGGTGACGAAATTACAGGGCTTCGGCAAAACGCCCGGCCATCAAAATACTGGCGTGCAGCTTGGTGGTGGCATCGTTGTCGACCTTGGCTGGCGTGTGGTTGGTGAGCAAGCCCCACACCATGTCATCGTCCACCCGAAAGCGGCACAGCAACATCGGGCTGGTGGCAATCTTCAAAATCTGCGCTGGCGACAACATGGCAATCATGTCGGCAGATTCTTCAGAGATGCCCAGGCGGAACAACGCTTCAGCCTTGTCCTTGCGAATCACGTTTTGCGCCAGCATCAGGTAAGTGAGGTTGGCATCACGGATGTCGTTGGAGAGTTGCTCGTCGTTCATGGTGGGCTCCTGGAAAAAGGCTTCAATCAATTGGATGGTGTTTGGGGCCTAATTGCCTGCTTCACCACCATGGAGCCGATTCTGAACGGGCCAATTGAAAACTTGAATCGGTCAATGGCTAATGCGGGTGTCGGGTAAACCGCTGGGCTTGTAGGAAAAAGCCCTACATGGCGCTGGTTTGGCCTGCCTTTTCGGTGCTTTGCCCGGCGCCCGCGCATCTGCCTAAAATCAATCCACTGTTAGCGTCCTGTTGACTGGATCGATTTAAAAAGGCAATGACCGTGGTAACCAGCAAAACCTTGATACCAGATATTGCGCCCGGCAAAAGCCGCCCAGCATGGCTGCAAACCCTGCGTGATGAGCCTGAGCTTGATTTTGCAGTGCTGGTGGGGAGCCGTGCCACCGACACCGCCCGCGTCGACAGCGACTGGGACATTGCGCTGCAATGGTCACATCAGCTTGACTGGCTGACTGTCTTAGGTAAAACCGAAACCCTGCGGCGCACACTGGCGCGCCACTTGAATATTGCGCCCACTGCGATTGACCTGATCGAACTTCGCCGCGCCAACTTGGCCATGCGTGCCAGCGTGGCAGAAGAAGGCGTGCCGCTGGCGGGCGAAGACTCTTTGGCGTGGGCGCGGTTTCTTCAGCGCACTTGGCGTGAACTGGAAGACTTTTATTGGGATAAACAACATGCGGCTTGACCTTTACCAGGCGGAGACTGCACGCGTTGCCGCTGAACAAAGCGCCCTGCTGGCGCAAGCCAAAGCTATCCTTGGGCAGGGCCGCGCACTTACGCCCCTGGAGCAAGGCGGCGTGCTTCATGCCCTCCAAATACTCATTGAAAACGCCATTGGTAAAGCCAAACAATTGCTCAAAGCCAGTGACCAGCCCGTACCCGTGTCGGGCTATGACGCATTCAAGGCCCTGGCCACCCGTAACCTGGTGGCGCAGGTTGACCTATCTGCCTGGAACGCCATCATTGGACTTCGCAACCGCATCGTGCATGACTACATGAACATCGACATGGACCAAGTTATTGCATTGATTGCCGCCGACAAAGACCAATTTGTCGTGCGGTTTTTGGTGACTGAGTTCCTGGATTGAACTGTCATCATTCTGATGATATTTGATAAAATAGGCCTCTAGGCTTTGATGATGTTGCGCAAGAGGCTATCGAATTCGTAGCGTTTCCACCTCGAAATCGACGATGTTGCGGCTGGCCTTGCTGAACTCCACCCCAATCAAGTGGATCGGCTCACCGCGTGCACGGTACTTGTCGGCGTAGCCCTTGTCCTTGATCTGCTGCACCCGGGCACCGAGCTAATGCGCTTCGCCCGATTCGCCGACGCCAGAGACCATCAAGGGACGCTGACGCTCGATCTGCAACTGGATTGGGCGCGCGAGTATGTCGCACGAACGAGCACCGTTACGGCAGCGCGCAGGCTGGAGGTCGTCCGACCGTTCGCGACCTATTACCGCCAATTCGAGCCCGCCACTGAGGTGCCGCCGCCATTCATCTTGGGCCGCGGCCATCGACGGCTTGCCCCTCACATCTACACCGACCAGGAGATTCGCGATCTGCTGGCCCTGACTGACCGCATGACGCCGCCAGGCGGGTTGCGGCCTAAGTTCGCAGCATTGCATCCGCTCTTCCTTCGTCAATTCCAGCGTTTCCAGCTTCATTTCGATCAATACCCATTTCGTGATGGCTGGCATCATATTAAGGTGTGACTTTCCGGTAAGCGCATATTCACAGATTCAAATAGTTAGAAATAAACCACTTTTTAGCAATCTCATAGCCCATTGGGATCAGTTGATCCTTATTTTCAATAGAAATTGAACCAGGATGTGCTCGGAAATAAACTAATGGATCAGCCACATAGGAAATATGTGAATATTTTAATGAAATTAAAGCATAAATGAGCCAATCCACTCCTGCTCCAGTTTTAGCAAAATCATACCCATCTACTCCATCCAACTTGTCTTTTATAGCATTTTTGAGATCTGACGTTCTAAACAAGGCTGCACCTGGCGAAACAGGAACGAAATGATCCAAAAAGGTCGAAATTCTTACATAACTGTTTCTTGTAATTTTTGTATCACCTAAAAAAGCTTGGTATTGAATGCTACCTTGCCAGTCATTATGACCAACATATGCTGGTGTGTAGACAAAGGCACACTCCTGAATTAAGATATAAGGTAGCGTTTTTTCTAAAAATGATTCATGAATTAAATCATCACTAAATAATATCTTGGCATATTTAGAATTTGCCATGTTTGCACATTTTAACCAATTTAAAACAGGCCCAATATTATTTTTATTTTCAAAAAACTTTATTCTTTTATCTTTTTTTTGCAAATTTTTGACGATTAGGGGTGTGGCATCCGTGCTGGCATTATCAATGACGATAATTTCAATATCTGAAACTGTTTGATTTAATGCTGAATTAATTGTTTTCTCTATTAAATTTTCCCTATTAAAAACCGGAATTAATATTGATACAAGAGGGTTTTTCATGAGTTATATGTAATGATAATTAATTGGATGGAGTCACAATCTCAGAATTGGTATCAGAAATCATCATATGGTTAGAAAAATTGCCAGTTAAAATGTTTCTCTCTTTCATAATTAAAATTAAAAAGCTATGAAACCTCTCTAGTAAAAATCCAATTGTTCGTCGCTGATATCCTGAACGGTCAATGTAACTGTCTGAGTAACGAAATAAGGCAGCCTGTTCTAAAAGCCCCATTAAATTTGTAAATTCTATCTTTTTAAAAACACCGATACTACAGGAGGGAATAAAATTTTTAATATTTAAAAATTTGCAGGCATCATTTTTTGAAATAATTTCATTTGAAACGAGATATTTTGTAAAATTTAAAATATCTTCAAGGAAATGATTGGATGCATATTGCTCCAGCATTCCATCTTTAAAATAAACTGGGGTATTGTATAATTCATTACTAACTAAATTTAAAAAATCTTCTTTGTATAAACTAACATCACTACTTTTTACCAGATTAATCCAAGGTGCATTGGTGGACTTTCTAGAATTTCTGATGTTTGATGCGGTGAATCTTCGGTAGTGAAATACCCTTATATATTTTAGATTTTTGCAAAAATAGTCTATATTCTTTGATAGCCAAATTAGTTGAGAGTATTCAGAGAGTGAATTTCCATTTATTCCGTAGATTTCATCTGGTATCACTAAAGCATTTGGCACTTCTTTTATTTCAATTGGCGATATAAATATATCAAAGGTATCGTTAAAATAACTCGGCGGAGCTTTGTGTCCGATGCATACATTTAACACATTTTTTTGGTCAAGATTATTATTAACGAGCGTAAGAAAATCATTCCATTTTTTTTTGTATTCAAAAAAATTACTGCTCCAAATTTCACCGCCAAACGCACCACCACTTTGATGCGTAAGGTGAACACTCCAAGTTCCAAGCGTCAAGCCAGATTCTCTAGCCGTGCGGCAAAAATCCACATCGTAAAAGTGAAAAGCAAACTGTGGATCAAATTGCACCTTACTGGTTATTAACGTGCTTTTACGAGCTGCAATAAACACCCCATCTAACAATTCGCAAGCAGAAGGCACTTCACCAAAATTTGACAGTTGACCGAAGGCATTTACACCATGGCCAACGTGGCCACTGAGGTTGTTCTTGTCATCCCATGTGAAGTTTTGATCGACAAAGCACCATGCCGGTTGATTTGGTAAGCGTCGCTTATTACCAGCCACTCCAATTACGTCAAATTTCTTTAATCCAGCAGCAACGGTTTGCGAGAAGTTGTATTCGTCAATCCAGACATCGTCATGCATGAAAACAAGAATGTCTTCGGGGTGTGCCCGCTCAATGGCAGCGTTGAAAATTTCAGGCAATCCACGTGCGTTTTGAAAGGCGATATCAACGGAAATATTTTCACCTTGTTGTACTAACCGTTTGATGGATAGACCCAGCGCAGATTGCGCCCAAAAAGCATACTCAGAGAGTTTGCTTGCGCTCACCACCACCAAAGACGGCAGCTCTGACAAGATGGGCTCAAAACGGGCCTTAGAGTTGCGAGGGAATGTATGGTTGTTATTAATATTGAGACTCTGTACCGCAGCATCTATGCACCACCCCTGCCACATGGTGCGCAGCATGGTTTCAAACGCATTGGCAAATTCTTTGGGCTGCCCCAGCATTGAGGATGCAAAACGCTGCCGCATCCCAGAGCGCAGTTGTGCCAATGCGTCAAGGTGGTCTGACCAATAGCGCCCTATATGCACAAACTCTTCAATGCTTCCCGCCACAAAATCGTCCAACCCCAGTTGATGCATCAGTGCGGCACTGAATCGGCTGGCCGGTGTTTGTCCGGCCATTCCCAATGTGGGCACGCCCATCCAGGCTGCGTTGGCTGTGGTGGCACCGCCAGCGTGCGGAAACGTGTCTAGGCAAATGTCAACCTGATGGTGCAGCGCCAAGTAATCTGCAGTGGCCACACGGGGACAAAACCCAAGTCGGTCTGAGGTGATACTTTCCGCTGCGAAGCTTTTAATAAGATCGTCTTTGTCTTCATTTTCTATAGCGCAAAGAAACAAGCAAGATGACGGAATGCTGCGCAACAACATGCTCCAAAGCGCAATCACAGAAGCATTGATTTTGTTGGCGCGGTTAAAGCTGCCAAAGGTGATGGCCCCATGTTTCAATGCGGGCAGGGCGTTGACTGGTGGTGACGAAGCATGTGGCTTGAAAGTGACCACCGACGGCAAATAAGCCATTTTTTCTGCAAACTGCCAGTCCAGATCACCCGGGGGAATCCAATAGGCATCGCTGATGTAGTAGTCCATGGCTTTCAGACCTGTCGTGCCCAGGTAACCCAGCCAACTGGCCTGAATGGGCGCAGGTTTGCGGGCAAATGCCAGCAGCCGGTTTTTGGCGGTGTGGCCTGCCAGGTCTATCAAAATGTCAATTTTTTCAGCACGTACCAGCTCCGCCAGTTGGGCGTCATCAAGGTCGACCACGCTATGCCATGTGTGAAACTGTTGGCGCATGCGCTGGGTGTATTCGTCATCATTGCCTTTTGTATAAAAAGCATGAAGGGTTAGCCTGCTTTTCTTGGCGAGTTGCTCAAACAGGGGCTCCAAAAAGTTGGCCAGTGCGTGGTGGTTCAGGTCGCCAGACACAAACCCAATGTGTAGAACACGGTCAGGGTCTTTGTTGTTGGAGTGGGGGTGTTGTTGCGCAAGCAGCGGGGTCTGAAAGCGTTGGCCAAATGCCAGGTGTTCTTCAAACAAATGCTGGGGCTCTACCAGCACGTCGTGGTTCAGCAGGTACAAGACGTTGCTGTGCGCCACCTCGCGCCGCGGCTCGTGCGCCATGTCGGCACGGTAATAGCACGCTTGCGCCTCAGAGATTTGGCCCTTTTCTTCAAATACCTTGCCCAGTTGGATGTAAGCCGACGCGTCTTGTTCGTCCAAACGAAGGGCAGCTTCGCAATTGGCCTGCGCGGCATCCACGTCCCCCTTGAATTGCTGCACCATGGCCAAGTTGACCAGCGCTTTGACGTAACCCGGGTCAAGTCGCACAGCTTCTTGCAGGTGGGGTAGGGCCTGGTCAGCCTGATTCAGGGCCACCAGCGCCATGCCCAGGTTGTGTTGAGCTACCGGGTCGTCAGCGGCAATGAATAGCGCTTGCTTGAGTGGGGTAATTGACGCAGCGTAATTTTCTTGCGCTTGCAAAACGTAGCCTAAAACTCGCCAGGCCACGGCTTCGCCGGGGTATTGCAGAGTCAGCCGCTTCGCCAACGCATGGGCTGCCGGGTAGTCTTTAGCTTCAAAAAAATCTACCAATGTGGTCAGCAGTATTGGCGGCGCAGGGGTGGGGGTAGATGCGGGTTGTGTTGAGGGCGTGATGAACACTGTAGTGTCGACATCGATGGCATCAGGCGGCAGATCGTCGCACCAGCGATGCCACATGCTGCGCACCAGTAATTCAAAATGTGTAGCATTCTGCGCATTCTGCATAAGGTTTGAGTTCCTAAAACGTTCACGCATTCCAGCGCGAACGGCTGCCAGATCAGTCACATGGCTTGCCCAGTGCTGCGCTTTTTCAAGGTAGTCGTCAATGCTGGTGGCAACAAAACCGTCCAAACCCAAGTGGTGCATTTCCATCGCACCCAAGCGGCTCGCTGGTGTTTCGCCAGCAAGGCATAGCGAAGGCACGCCCATCCAGGCCGCATGGGCTGTGGTGGCCCCACCGCCATGCGGGTAGGTGTCTAGACAAAAATCAACCTGGTGATGCAGTGCCAGATAGCTTGGCAAGTTGCAGCGTTCAAAAAACGTCAAGCGCTCCATGGCGATGCCTTCGTTGGCAAAGCTCTGGCGCAGCAGGCTCTGGCTGTCTTGGGGCATCCCACCAAACATCAGGCGCGACGTTGGCACATTGCGCAGCAACATGCTCCAGAGCATCATCATCGACGCATTGACTTTGTTGGGGCGGTTAAAGCTACCAAAGGTGACATAGCCGTTTTTCAACGCTGGCAACTCATTCACAACAGGGGACAATTCGCTGGGCTGAAAAACAATGGCTGATGGCAAATAGGCCGCTTTCTCAGCCAATTGCCAGGTCAATTCAGGTGGAAGCCATGCCTTGTCACACAGGTAGTAGTCCATGGCCTGCAAGCCGGTGGTGCCCAAATACCCCAAATAACTCACTTGCACGGGCGCGGGTTTACGGACAAACGTTAACAAACGGTTATGGGCAGAGTGCCCAGACAAGTCAAACAAAATATCAATGCCGTCAGTGGTAATTTTTGTAGCCAGGTCAGCATCGGTGTAGCCGGCCACAAAATTCCAAGCCTTGAAACTGGGTTGCAAACGCTTCGTTACCGCGTCGTCATAAACATGGGTGTAGTAGGCGTGTAGCTCAAGGCTTGGCAGTGCACTGAGCGCACTGAACATGGGCTCAAAAAAGTTGGCCAGCGCATGGTCATAAAAGTCCCCAGAAACAAAGCCCACTTTCAGCTGGCGATGTGGATCTTTGCTGTTTGTGAATGTTGCTCTATTGCATGCTGGTAGTGACTCAAAATGCGAGCCAAATGCCAAGTGTTGCTCGTGCAGTGCTTGCGGTGTGGTGTTGACGTCCAGGCTCAAGCAAAAAAGCAAATTGCTGTGCGCAGCGGCCCAGTCTGGTTTGATGCGCAAGGCCGCCCGGTACGCCGCTTGTGCAGGCTCAGATTCACCCAGGTCTTTCAAAACAATAGCCAGGTTGTTCAGGGCTTCAGCCCAGTCAGGTTTTAAGACCAACGCTTGTTGGTAACTTTGCACAGCCTCTAAAAATTTGCCCTGTGCATGCAACGCATTGCCCAAATTATTGTGAGCCATTGCCATGTCAGGTTGTAATTCCAACGCTTGGCGGCAATACATCTCAGCTTGCGCATTCAAGCCCATCGTTTTAAAAATATTGGCTAAATTGTTGTAAGCTGTGGGGTTGTTGGGTTGCAGGCCAAGCGCCGTAAGATAGCTTTGCACGGCTTCGTCCAGCAAGCCCTGTTGCTGCATTTCACAGGCCAAATTGAAATGTGCTTCGTAGTCGTTGGGGCGGTATTGCACTGCAGACCTGTGTGCCAGCAATGCCTCTTTGTAGCGACCCATTGGGCGCAACACCGCGCCCAACATTTTGCGTGCCAAGCCGTGCTCAGGGCATTGAACAATCAAGGTGTGGGCCAGCGACTCAGCTGCCTCAAACCGGTTTTGGTTGAATAGGTTGTTGAGCTCTTGCTGTTCCAGTGCCGATGGCTCACCACTTGGCGCAGTAGCCGCAGATGTGTTTGTCATGTCATTTCCAATACTTGCAGTGTCCGCATCTATACCCGCACACCAACGCTGCCACACCATACGCAAACTGGTTTCAAAATGATCGGCAAAGCCATTGAAATTGCATAAGGCAGACCTGCGAAATTGTTCACGCAAACCTGCCCTAACTGCTGCCAAGTCATCAATGCGAGTAGCCCAGTCACAAGCCAGTTCAATAAAGTCGTGAGCGTTGGGCGCAATGAATTCTGCAAGCCTTAGGTGCGCCATTTCGGCTGCGCCAAAGCGGCTGGCTGGCTTCTCGCCAGTCCAGCACAGGGTGGGCACACCCATCCAGGCTGCATGGGCAGTGGTGGCACCGCCACCAAAGGGGAACGTGTCCAAGCACAAATCGACATGATGGTGGTAGGCCAAATACTCGTGCGTTACTGCGCGCTTTAAAAAGCTCAGTCTGAATTCATCAACACCAAGCTGCGTAAATTGAGCCAACAGGTCTTTTTGAAAAGCCCCTGCAATGCCACCAAAGACCATTTTTGATGTGGGCACACGTTTTAGTATTTCTGCCCAAGTCCGAACCACAGTGGGGTTAATTTTGTTGAGCCGGTTGAAACTGCCAAACGTGATGTGACCGTTTGACAGTGCAGGTAGCGCATTCACAGGCGGCGCTAAAGCATCAGGCTCAAAGGCCGCGGCGCAGGGCTGGTAAAGCAATTTTTCAGTAAATTGAGCGTCAAATTGACCAGGCGGCAACCAGTGCGCGTCGGTCACGTAGTAATCCATAGACTTCAAGCCGGTGCTGCCCAAATACCCCAGCCAACTGATCTGCACCGGGGCCACCCTGCGCGCAAAGACCAGCAGTCGGTTGGGCAGGGTGTGGCCACTCAAATCAAGTAATATGTCAATACCATCTTGGCGAATTTGTTCTGCCAACTTGTCGTCACTTAGCGTTGCCACATCATGCCAATGCATAAAGAGTGCCTGTGCACGTTGGGTAACGACATCTTTTTCGGCACGAATGTAATACGCATGCAGCACCAAAGCCGGGCGGCCAGCCAAGCCTTTAAACAAGGGCTCCAAATAATTGGCCAGCGCATGGTTGTACAGGTCGTTGGTTACAAAACCAACATGCAACGGCCTGTTGACATCTTTGTCATTTTTAAATGTAGACAGGTGTGGCAAAAAGTTGGTCTCAAAGCGCTCGCCAAATGACATGTGCGCTTGCTGCAGTACGCTGGCGCTTACCTGGTCATCAAGACTGAGCAAATTCAGCACATCGCTGTGCAGCTTGATTTCTTCAGGATTCAGCTCTAGTGCCACCCGGTAACTGTTCAACGCTTCGGGCAGTTTGTTTTGGAGTTCCAAGGCATTCCCTAATGCCATGTGAGCTTGGGCATAGGTAGGGGCATGCTGCACGGCACGTCGGCAATACTTTTCAGATTCTGCCAGTTGCCCTTGCAGTCGGTACACAATGCCCAAATTGTTCAGCGCTTTGGCGTAGTCGGTTGCAACAGCCAGAGCTTGTTGAATGCATTTCAGCGCATCGTCTAATTGGCCTGTTCCGATCAGGGCGGTGCCGAGATTGTTGAGCGTGGCAGCATCATTGGGCAAGAGCTCAAGAGCCCGTTGACTGCTGGCTACCGATTCAGCGTACTTGCCTTGACTTTGATAGATAGCACCCAGTACTTTCCAATTCAAACCATTTTGTGGGAAACGCTGCGTGAGTGACAACGCCAGTGTTTCTGCCTCTGTAAATCTCCTTTCGCCAAACAGCCTGGCAAGAGTTTCAAATTCAACTGGGCTTGTTTTTTTTTGATGACTTGTCTGGCGCTTGGTTCTTTTCATAAAGCCAATATTAACTATTTCAGCAACTGCAACACGGATTGGGGCAACGAATTGGCTTGCGCCACCATGGCGGTGCCCGCTTGTTGCAGCACTTGAGCACGGGACAAGTTTGCTGTTTCCATGGCGTAATCTGCATCCATGATGCGGCCACGCGCAGCGGCTGAGTTTTCAGAGGAAACTCGCAAATTGGCAATGACGGAGTCGAATCGATTTTGTGTCGCACCCCAGGTGGAACGTGCCGTGGTTACAGCTGAAATATCCGCATCCAAAAGGGAAATCTGCGAAAAAGCTGTGCTTGATGCAGTCCCCAAACCTGTAGCAGCTGTTGTGCCAACATACGACGTGCCAGCGAGCGTGATCTTGTCGTTAACAGTGCTGTTGGCCCCCACCTGAAAGTCAAAAGATGCAGTCGTGTTGGTTACGGATTGCCCATTGAAAGTGGTGGCTACTGCGACCCGAGCGTTTTCAGCGGCTAGCAACTTGAATTCTTCATTTAAAGAAGTAATGTCGGTGGACGTGTTGGTGCCGTTAGAGGCTTGTACTGCCAATTCACGCATGCGTTGCAAGTTGTCTGAGATGGCACCGAGTGCGCCTTCAGCCGTTTGCGCCAGAGAAATGCCGTCATTTGCATTACGTATGGCCACATTCATACCACGTGTCTGTGCATTCATGCGCTCTGCAATGGCCAAGCCAGCGGCGTCATCTTTGGCGCTGTTGACGCGCAACCCCGATGAGAGCCGAGCCATGGACACCGCCAATGAGTTGCTGGTACCTGCCAAACTGCGCTGGGCATTGAGCGAATTGACGTTGCTGTTGATCGTGGAAGCCATGAGAATCTCCTTAAAGGCATGGGAATTGAGGTGAGGTTTGCCGGTAGACAAATTGTGCAAAATTCAAACCAAGCGCTTAAGCTTGATAAGCGGCAGTGAAATCTGTCTTTTCTTCACTTCAATCCAATTGATAGGGTTTGTTTTTTTTCTTAAAAGTCTCAAGTTTTTGGCGCAGGCAGCCGAAAACTACTTTAACGGGTTCCAAAAAGGCTCGTCGTCCGGCTAGCTACCTCGGTAGTTCCGGTCATGATTGCCATCCGATAGGTTGGCATTGAGATCGGCAGATTTGCCGGATTTGTTTACTTTTAAGGAGCTTCTCATGTCTTCCATCAACACCAACGTCAATTCGATCAATGCCCAACGTAATTTGGCAAGCACCACCAATTCATTGTCAGTGTCCATGGCTCGGCTCTCATCGGGGTTGCGCGTCAACAGCGCCAAAGATGACGCCGCTGGCTTGGCCATTGCAGAGCGCATGAACGCTCAGACACGTGGTATGAATGTGGCAGTGCGCAACGCCAACGATGCCATTGGTCTGGCACAAACGGCTGAAGGCGCTTTGGGGCAGATTGCAAATAATTTGCAGCGCATGCGTGAATTGGCGGTGCAAGCATCCAACGGTACAAATGGAAGTGCAGACGTTTCTTCCTTGGATGCTGAATACAAATTGTTGGCTTCGGAAAACACGCGTGTTGCTGCTGCGACTACATTTAACAATCTGTCTGTGACTAACACAGCAGCGTCCTTTACCTTCCAGGTGGGGGCGAATAGTACTGCTGCCAATGACCAAATTACAGTTGCTGGTACTTCTTTCGTAGGCACTGCAACTACCTTGGGTACCGCGACGAGCACGGCTTTTGCTCAAATTTCGGCATTGGATGCAGACATCACCACCGTTTCTACAGCACGTTCAACCTGGGGCGCAACACAAAACCGATTCGACTCCGTGATTGCCAACTTACGTGTTTCCTCTGAGAATTCTGCCGCAGCACGTGGCCGCATCATGGATGCAGACTATGCCCAAGAAACTGCGAGCCTGTCACGTGCGCAAGTGTTGCAACAAGCCGGCACGGCCATGGTGGCACAGGCCAACCAGCAACCGCAAAGTGTGTTGGCGTTGCTGCGGTAAACGCGCAACTATCACCGGTTTAGGCTGGTGATAAGTGGTTTGGCACAAGGCGGCTTCAGACACAATGTCTGGGTCGCCGTTTCACTTTTAGTGCGCGGGCATATTGGCAAAGATTGGAGCAAATCATGACTATTTCGTCGACTGGTGTGGGTAGTGGACTTGATGTGAAAAGCATCGTGTCGCAACTTGTGGCCATCGAGCGCCAGCCCCTGAAAGCTCTGCAAACCACGGCCTCTAAATACCAGACCCAATTGAGCGTCTACGGCACCATCAAATCCCAGGTATCCGCCTTGGGTGATGCTGCGGGGGTGTTGGCCACAGCAAGTGGGTGGTCGGCACAACAGGCGACCTCGTCTAACTCGACCGCGGTGGCGGTCACGGCGGGTTCCTCTGCAGTGGCATCTTCCATGTCAGTCACGGTGCAGCAATTGGCTCAGGCGCAGGCGGTCACTTCTGTGGGCGTGACGGCCGGCTCAGCCGTGGGTGCCACGGGGTCGTTATCAATTCAATTAGGTACGTGGACGGGTGCCAGCTTTGCAGCAGATGGAGCTAGTGCGGCAACTCCTGTCACCGTGTCAGCCACAGACACTGTTGCTACCATTGCAGCTGCAATCAATGCCGCCAACGCGGGGGTGACTGCCTCGGTGTTGAATGATGGCACCAATGACCGCTTGGTCATGCGTTCAACCAGCACCGGTTTGGCGGCAGGTTTCAGTGTCACGCCAACAGGTGGCAATGCAGCGCTTAACGCCTATGGTTTTACCAATTCGACATTGACGACGCCTTCTGCAAGTGGCATGTTCATGGGGCAATCTGGTTTGGATGCCAACTTGAAGGTGAATGGTGTGGCGCTGACTTCAGCCAGTAACAACATGAGCAATGTGATGCCTGGTGTTTCGCTGCAACTGCTGCAAACCGCAGCGACAGCCGTTGATATTGCGGTGACACAAGATACCGATGCAGTACAAAAAAATATCCAGAGTTTTGTGGATGCATACAACGCTTTGAGCCAAACCATTTCAGATGCCACCAAATACAACGCGGCTACCAAAACCGGTGGGCCACTGCAGGGTGATTCCACCACGCTGGGGCTACAAGGTGTTTTACGTTCCATGCTGGGTTCTAGTAGCACCGGCTCCACCTTCAGTAACTTGTCTCAAGTTGGCCTTGAGCGACAAACCAATGGTTCCTTGAAGATAAACGCCACCAAATTGGATGCAGCCAAGCTGGATATGACGAATTTGCAAAAGCTCTTTACCACCAACAACAGTGATGCAACGACCAATGGATTTGGCTTGAAGGTGCGTGATTTTGCCCGTGGCATGATCACCTTTGACGGGGCGGTGAGCAACAAGTCGTCGGCCATACAGGGCGCCATTACCCGCAACACCTCTGACCAGGACCGGGTCAATGAGCGTGCGACACGGGTCGAAGCACAGCTGCTGCGGCAATATTCTGCACTCGACACGCAAATGGCACAGTGGAACAGCTTGAGCTCCTATATGAACTCACAAATCTCGCAATGGAATAAATCGACCGCCTGATGGGTTCATTTCTCGATTGAAGTGCCGATATATATATCATCAGGTACTTCAGGAATGAATCAAAATGTTTACCTCAGTCAGTATGCGATCAGCAAATCCATTTAGACCCGCAAGCGGAAATGCTTACCAACAAGTTGCGGCAGAGACGGCTGTGTTCAGTGCCGATCCGCATCAGTTGGTTCATTTGCTTTTTGAGGCTTTGAAGCATTCTTTAGTTAAGGCCAAAGGCGCCATGCTCAAGGGCGATATTGTTGTCAAAGGTCAGGCCATTGGAAGATCAGTAAGAATTTTGGAAGAAGGTCTTAAGGCAGGTCTGGACGCAGACCGTGGGGGTGAATTGGCCCTGAATCTTCGAACGGTTTATGACATTTGCATTCTCAAGCTGACAGAGGCTAATTTGCACAACCGAGTTGAGTTGCTCGATGAAGTCAGTGGATTAATAGAGCCCATAGCGGATGGATGGACCCAAATCAAGGCTGATATTGCCGTGACCTCGTTTCAAGCTTGAGGAGCAAAAAATGTCACAACTTTTAATCAATTACTACAAAGCGATCGAAGACAGCAGCGCCAAAATGCTTGACGCCGCTAGGTCCGAAGACTGGGAGCAGGTGGTGCGCTTTGAAGGCGCATGCGCAGTACTCATCGAGCAACTGCGTGCACGTGCCGCCCAGGAGCAACTGCACCCCGAGCAGCGTGCCGAGAAAACCCGCATCATGCAGCGCATTCTCAACAACGACGCACAGATTCGTTATCTGGCCGAGCCCTGGCTCATGCACTGCGAGCAAAACCTTGAAAGCCCGCATCAGTTCTTACACTAATTGCTATATATTTAATAGTTACTTGCGCTTAATTTATAAGGGCTTAAGATCAAATTTACTTAAAAATTTGGGTGATGAAAGAGGGTGGCAATGGCTTGGCTGTTGTCACCCTTTTTCATTGAACAGACAGGTTTTGCCCTGCCTACAATGGCCTCAACCCCTTTGAGAGCGCCCTATGACCCGCAAAAAGTTACCCATTGGTATCCAGACCTTTGCCATCATTCGAGAAGAAGGCTATTACTACGTCGACAAAACGCGGTTAATTTTGCAGTTGGTGCAAGAGGGAAGGTATTACTTTTTAAGCCGGCCCAGACGCTTTGGCAAAAGCTTGCTGATTGACACCATTGCCGAGCTGTATGCCGGCTCGGAGCCTTTGTTTCAAGGCCTGTACTGCCACGACAAGTGGGACTGGCAGCGCAAGCACCCGGTGATCCGCATCAGCTTCACCGAAGGCGTGCGCGGGGGTGTCGTCGGGTTGGATCAGCGGGTGCGCGAAATATTGGCGCATGAGCAAAAGCGCCTGGGCGTGAGTTGCGTGAACCAAAGCATTGCTGGCCTATTTTCAGAGCTGATCTCTGAGGTGCATGCCGCCACCGGCCAACGTGTGGTGGTGTTGATTGATGAATACGACAAACCGATTCTGGACAGCATCGCCCGCCCGGACGAGGCACGAGAAATTCGCGATGCGCTGCGCAACCTTTACTCAGTGCTCAAAGGGTCAGATGCCCACATTCAATTCGCCATGCTCACCGGTGTGTCCAAATTCAGCAAGGTGAGCTTGTTTTCTGGGCTGAACAACTTGAACGACATTTCGGTAGATGCCCGTTACAGCGCCATTTGTGGCTACACCGATGCCGATGTAGATACTGAGTTTGCACCAGAGTTGCCTGGGCTTGACCGCGCCGAGATCAGGCGCTGGTACAACGGCTACAACTGGACCGGCGACAGTGTTTACAACCCGTTTGACTTGCTGCTGCTGTTTCAAAAGCGGGAATTCAAACCTTATTGGTTTGAGACCGGGACGCCCACGTTTTTGATAGACATCCTGACCAAGGCCCAGATTTTTACCCCTGATCTGGGTCGTACTGTTGCTGCAGAAGCCTTGTTGTCGAGCTTTGACGTAGGGCATATTTCGCCCGAGGCGCTGCTGTTTCAGGCCGGCTACCTCACCATTGACAGCGTCTGGCGCATTCCGGGGCGACAGGAATTTACGCTCAAATACCCCAACTACGAGGTACAGGCCAGCCTGAACGACAGTTTGTTGCAGGCCCTGAGCGGCAACCCCATGCTGCCCGGGCCATACATTGGCAAGCTCTACCGCCTGCTCCAGGCCAACGACTTTGCCGGCATGCAGGCACTTTTTACCGCTTTTTTTGAGAGCATTCCGTTTGAGTGGTACAGCAAAAACCCGATTGCCCAGTACGAGGGTTATTACGCCAGCGTGTTCTACAGCTACTTTGCCTCCCTTGGCCTGGACATCAGCACCGAGCAGAGCAGCAACGCTGGGCGCTTGGACATGGTGGTGCGCTTTAACCAAAACGTGTATGTGTTCGAGTTCAAGGTGGTCGAGTTGGCACCAGAGGGCAGGGCTTTGCAGCAGATCAAGGACAAGGGTTATGCCAAACCTTACCTGGCGAGCGGACAACCGATCCACTTGATTGGTGTGGAGTTCAGCAAGGCCAGCCGGAGTGTGGTGGGATTTGAGGTTGAAGAACTATCTAATATATAGCGGCTTACGCAATATAAATAAGGGCTAGAAGCCAATTTCTTATAAATTATCGCCGACCAATTGTGATCCACCAAAAACCTACACCTGCATGTTCATGATGTCGGTATAGGCCTGCACCATGCGGTTACGCACATGCAGCGTGGCCTGGAAGCTGATTTGTGCTTTCTGGATCGCCACCATGGTTTCTTCTAGGCTCACCTTGGGGTTTTCCAGCTGCACTTCACGCTGCAGGCGGGTGGCGTCGTTTTGCGCCGCGCTGACCGAGCTCAGCGCACCTTTCAATGCCCCTGCAAATCCACCAGACTCAGCACCGCCCACCGGCGCTTTGGACAGCCCTGCCGTCAGGTTGGGGTGTACCGCAACCGGCATGATGTTTGGGGTGAGTTTGAGGTTCATGGTGTGTGCGCCCTTCAAAGATGTGGGTTGACATGGATGCTAGCAACGCCACCGCCAAAGCTTTAATTTGAAGTAAGGGGTAAATGCCGCTCTTATTAACCTAATGTTTTGGCAGGTGGGGCAAATAATCAGCCGCAACAAAGGTGCATCACGCCCCCACTCACCTTGGAAGATACATATGACCGCCGCCCTAGCTATTCCTGTTAACCCCACATTTATCCAGCGCCTGGCAGGCCTGGACCAGGCCCAAAAAATGCGTTTGGGCGTGGGCATTGTGCTGTTTGTGGCCATTGGCATCATTGGCCTGGTGATGGGGCGCCAAGCCGAATGGCGTGTGCTGTACGCCAATTTGCCAGACAAAGACGGTGGCGCCATCGTGGCGCAACTCACCACCATGAATGTGCCTTACCAATATGCAGCCGGGGGCGGCGCCATTTTGGTGCCTGCCGACAAGGTGTATGACACCCGCCTGAAGTTGGCCTCCCAGGGGTTGCCAAAAGGCACGGTCAATGGCTTTGAGCTGATGGACACCGCCAACCGCTTTGGCATGACGCAGTTTCAGGAGCGCCTGACGTTTCAGCGCGGGCTGGAAGGCGAGCTGACGCGCTCGATTCAGGCCTTGTCTTCGGTGCAAAGCGCCAGGGTGCATTTGGCACTGCCCAACCAAAACGGATTTTTCAGGGACCAGCAAAAGCCATCCGCCTCGGTACTGGTGAGCCTGAACGGCGGCCACACGTTGGATCGCGCCCAATTGGCCGGCATTGTTCACCTGGTGTCTTCCAGTGTGCCTGAGATGGACCCCAAGGCCGTGAGCGTGCTGGATGACAGCGGCAAACTGCTGTCGACCCCGCCTGACGCCGGTGGTGGTATGGGTGCTGACGCGCAACAGCTGCAATATGTGCAACAGATTGAGCAGCTTTACAGCAGCCGCATTTTGGATATTTTGGAGCCTGTGGTGGGCCGGCAAAACGTGCGGGCCCAAGTGACGGCCGAGCTGGATTTCTCGCAAACCGAGTCCACTTCAGAGCTGTTCAAGCCCAATCAAACGCCTGCCGACAGCGCTATCCGCAGTCAGCAGTTGCTTGAAAGCGGTGCCGGTGCTGCAGGCGCCACCCCGCCTACCGGTGTGCCAGGTGCCACCACCAACCAGCCACCTGGCCCTGGCGGCGCGCCGATCAATGGGGATGCGCAAAAGCTTGCTGCGGCTGGCGCCACAGCTGTGGGTGCTGGTGGGCGGCGCGAGTCTGTTATCAATTACGAGGTGGACAAGACGGTGCGTGTGGTGCGCGGCAGCACCGGCATGGTCAAGCGCATCAGTGCCGCCGTGATCTTTAACCACCAAACCACCACCGATGCCAAGGGCAAGGTCACCACCGCGGCCATGAGCGATGCGCAGTTAGAGAAGATGACGGCACTGGTGCGCGAAACCATTGGATTTAGCAAAGACCGGGGCGACTCCATCAATGTGATCACCGCCCCGTTCACCAAAGAAAAGGTCAATGCAGAACCAATACCCATCTGGCAGCAACCTGAGCTGCTGGACCTGGCGCGCAGCCTGGCTTGGCCCGTAGGCACGCTGTTGTTTGGCGCCCTGGTGTTGATGGGTGCGGTGCGCCCGGCCCTGAAGGTGATGGCCAATCCGCTGGCGGTTTCGCATACCGAGCGCACCGGGCAGTTGGATGCGCTGGAGGCTGAAGAGCCAGAGCGGCCGCTGCTTGCCGGGCCTTCTGCTGGTAGTACCCAAGCGCTAGAGCTTAGTGCGTCGGATTTGGCCCTGGAAGAAGCGCGCAAATTAACGCGCGACAACCCCGCTGCAGTGGCTAACATTGTCAAAACCTGGATCAATGGTGAGGCACCCGCTTAAAGCGGTGTCACCAGGGTCTGGCCAGGCATTGATGAGGACAAGAAAACATGTCGCAAACTGACGGACTGGAAGATGCTGCCATTCTGATGATGTCTCTGGGTGAAGCCGAGGCCTCTGAAGTGTTCAAGCATTTGTCACCTAAAGAGGTGCAAAAGCTCGGTGAGGCCATTGCCAAAACCAAGGCCATTACCCGTGAGCGC
Source organism: Rhodoferax sp. (assembly GCF_028688795.1). Classification (GTDB taxonomy): domain Bacteria; phylum Pseudomonadota; class Gammaproteobacteria; order Burkholderiales; family Burkholderiaceae_C; genus Rhodoferax. The sequence goes on from NZ_JAQTXM010000012.1 coordinate 122,380, forward strand.
GTCAACGAGGTGGTCGACCGGTTCACCGGTGTGGCCGCAGCGCAAAGCTTGTTGGTGTCGAATTCGGGCGACTATGTGCGCTCGGTGCTTAAACGTGCGTTGGGCGATGACAAGGCGGCCTTGCTGATTGACCGCATTTTGCAGGGTGGTGACGTGTCAGGCATTGAGAGCCTGAAGTGGATGGAGCCTTCCAGCGTGGCCGAGTTGCTGCGCAACGAGCACCCGCAAATTGTGGCGGCCATTTTGGTGCACTTGGACTTTGACCAGGCAGCCGATATCTTGAAGTTTTTCACCGAACGCCAGCGCAATGAGGTGATGTTGCGCGTGGCCACCATGGAGGGTATTCAACCTTCGGCATTGAAAGACCTGAACGAGGTGTTGTTTAAGGTGCTGGCAGGCGGTGACAAGATGCGTAAATCATCCCTGGGTGGGGTCAAAACAGCGGCTGAGATGATCAACCTGATGGGCACCGCCATTGAGGGTACGGTGATCGAGTCGATTCGCAACCACGACCCGGATCTGGCGCAAAAGATCATGGACAAGATGTTTGTCTTTGATGATGTGCTCAAACTCGATGACAAGTCGATCCAGACCGTGCTCAAGGAAGTGTCTTCAGACGTGCTGATCGTGGCGCTCAAAGGTGCGCAGCCCGAACTTAAAGACAAAATTTTGGCCAACATGTCAACACGGGCTGCCGAGACACTGCGCGAAGACCTGGAGTCACGCGGGCCCATGCGCTTGTCGGAAGTGGAAGCGCAGCAGAAAGAGATTCTGAAAATTGTGCGTCGCCTGGCCGACGAAGGCACCATCGTCATTGGCGGTGGCTCTGATGACGCGATGGTGTAGCCATGCGAAACTACGCCCGTTTTATCCCAGGTGAAGAAATTCAAGCCGCCGAGCTCTGGAACTTTGGCGCCATAGACACCACCGCTCAGTTGCTTGAAGCGCAAGCCAAGGCACGTGCCTCTGAGCAAGACCAGGTCGATCTGGCGACCGCATGCCAGGACAGCCGACAGGCTGGCTACGCTGCTGGCCTGATTCAGGGCAGGGCGCAAGCCGAAGCCGAGCTGCAGCAAAAAATGGCGGATTTTTTGGACAATCAGGCGCAAGCCGCCGCACAGCATTTCGGCGCGTTGTTTGCCACCACCCAAAGTCAGTTGGCAGCGGCCCAACAAACCATGGCGCAAGGCGTGTTGGAGCTGTCATGTGAATTGGCGCGCCAGGTGATGCGCCAAGAGTTGTCAGTCAACCCCAATGTGTTGCTGCCTGTGATTGCTGAGGCTCTGGACATGCTGGGTGCTGAGCATCGCAGCGCCGTAGTTCGCATGAACCCCGCCGACCTGGAGGTGCTTGGGGGCTTGATGCCTTCTGAATTTACTGGGATGGCGCTGACCCTGCGCGCAGACCCGGCACTGCAGCCGGGCGGCTGCGTGGTGGAGTCAGCCGGTATGGTGGTCGATGCCACGCTGCAAAAAAGATGGCAACGCGCGGTGGCCACACTGGGGCTGGAATCAAGCTGGGAGGGCACCAGTGAGCCAAGCTGATGCTGCCCTCAAGTGGCAAACATTTTTGACCGATGCCACTCGCCGCGTGCACACGGGCACTACGCTGGAAGTGCGTGGCACGCTCACACGCTTGACTGGTTTGGTACTTGAAGCCGCAGGAATTCGGGTGCCGGTGGGCTCGCAGTGCTGGGTGCGCATGAAAGCCCAGGCACCGGTGTTGGCCGAGGTGGTGGGCTTTTCTAATGACCGGGCTTTTTTGATGCCGGCGGGTGACGTGCACGGCCTTTCCAGCGGGGCCAGCGTGGAGCCCGCGCCTGCCTACATTGCCATTCCCCGCCTAGGCGAACGCCGCCAAGCACAGCGTGAGTTTGGCCAAGGGGTGTTGCGCCTGCCCTTGGGCGACGGCTTGCTGGGCCGCGTGGTAGATGCCCACGGCGCACCCATGGACTACAAAGGGCCCATTCTGGATGTGGCGGCGGTGCCGATGGACCGCAAACCGATCAATGCCATGGACCGCGCGCCGGTGCGTGAGGCGCTGGACACGGGCATTCGCGCCATCAATGCGCTGCTGACGGTCGGCCGCGGTCAGCGGCTGGGGCTGTTTGCTGGCTCGGGCGTGGGCAAAAGTGTGCTGCTTGGCATGATGGCGCGCTACACCAAGGCGGATGTGATTGTGGTCGGCCTGATTGGTGAACGGGGCCGAGAGGTCAAGGAATTCATTGAAGACATTTTGGGTGAAGAGGGCCGGGAGCGAGCTGTTGTTGTCGCTGCCCCGGCTGACGCGCCGCCACTGCTGCGCATGCAAGGCGCGGCCTACGCCACCGCGGTGGCTGAGAGCTTTAGGGACAAAGGCAAACACGTGTTGCTGTTGATGGACTCACTCACCCGCTACGCCATGGCACAGCGTGAAATTGCCCTGGCCATTGGCGAGCCGCCCGCTACCAAGGGCTACCCGCCTTCATGTTTTGCCAAGCTGCCACAGTTGGTGGAGCGCAGCGGCAACGGGCTGCACGGCGTGGGTTCGATCACCGCGTTTTACACCGTGTTGTCAGAGGGCGATGACCAACAAGACCCGATTGCCGATGCCGCTCGGGCTATTTTGGACGGGCACATCGTGCTCTCAAGGTCGTTGGCCGAGGCGGGTCATTTCCCGGCCATTGACATTGAGCAATCAGCCTCGCGGGTGATGCAAAACGTGGTGCCAAAAGCACACTTTGATCTGGCCAGGCAGTTCAAGGCGGTGTATTCACGCTACGAAAAAGGCCATGATCTGGTGCAAATTGGCGCCTATGTGAGTGGCTCTGACCGGGGGCTGGACCAAGCCATTGCGCTGCATGACCCCATGCAACAGTTTTTGCAACAAGACATGTTTGAATCCTCCACGTTGACTGACAGCGTGACGGACATGGCTGGGGCGCTCGGCATGCCAGCTTTGGCCAAATAAATTCACTTGAATCAGCGTCACCATGCCCAAGTTCAGAAGCCTTCTACTCGCCGTCGATCTGGCCATCACCAAGCGGGACCAAGCCTTGGCGGTGGTGCAAACGCATCGGCGCAACCACGCGTTTGCCCAAAGTCAAATGGACCAGTTGCAGCAGTACGCCACCGAGACCGAGCAGCGCTGGACAACTGGTGCGCAAAAAAGCACCACACCTGAGTTATTGCACCACCACTACCAGTTCATGGCGCGGCTGCAGCAGGCGGTTGATCTTCAACAAAATGCGCTCGCCACATCGGTGGCCAAAGTGCAAGCGGCTGAGCAAGTGTTGTTGCAAGCGGAATTTCGCATTGCCAGCCTGAAGCTTGTGCTGGGCAAGCGCCAGGTTGATCTGGCCAAGCTGCAGCAACGCCAGGAGCAAAAAGAAATGGATGAGTTTGCGTCCATGCAAACCCTGCGGCAAGTCCGCTTGAAATTGGAGAACAGCCATGAGCATTGAAGTAAGCAGCGCGCCCAAGGGCGTCAAGGCGGCGGCGAGTGCCGATTCGCACGGTAAAAAGGCTGGCAAAGCGGGGGCTGCTGCCGGTGAGGGCAGCAGCGGATTTTCTGCGTTGATGAATTTGTTGTCTGCCTCCGAAGACGGTGCAACTGGCCTAGCTGGAGATGCATCGTTGCCCGATGCGCCGATGGCTGAAAAAGATGGCCTGGGCGCTGATGCGGCAGCAGGCGTCGGTTTATTTTTGCAGCCATTCGCTACACCAACACCAACATCAACATCAACATCAACATCAACATCAACATCAACATCAACATCAACATCAACAGTGCCAGCACCAGTTCTCGCAACTGCGATGGCGGGCCCTTTGGAGCAGTCTGCAGTGGCGCAGCCGCCAGCGGGTATTGCTGTGCTCCCGTCAGAGATCGTTTCGGTTGGCTTGCCTGCCACTGAGGTTGAAGAGTCACCTTTGGTTACCACCGAATCAGTCGGTTTGCCTGGAAAAGCTGTCCACCAGGCAAAAACGGCCGACACCGGGTCGCTGCAGAAGTCGTCCCTGGCGAGTGCAGCAACCGATGCGTCTGGCGTGAGTTCTTCGTCGGCGCAGGCCGCGTTGGATGTAACGCATGCATCACCCGTTAGTGCACTCCTGGCGCACAAAAGCGCGGTTCAGGCACAAACGCAGCACGCGATGGCGCAAGATTTGAAAGAAGTGAGAGCGTCTGCTGTGCCCCAGTCTGTGGTGCCTGCTGCCGACGCCTCCGCAACACTCATGGCGGGGGGCTTGAGCGATTTTGTGCGGCCGCAAGGGCGGTTTGGCACCAGATCGGGTATGGGGCAGTCTGGCTCGTCCGGCTTTGAGAGTGCGTTTGGTCAGGCGATGGCTGGCACGCATCGCGCTGATGCTGTTTTTGAGGTGCCCGCCACATCGGCTACCGTGCCAGACACGGCGGTGGCAGAAACGGTGAGTTACTGGGCCAGCCAAGGTGTCCAAACGGCCGAATTGACGCTTGATGGCTTTGGTGATGAGCCGGTTGAAGTCAGCATTCTGCTCAACGGCGACCAGGCACAGATTGATTTCCGTACTGATCAGGCAGGCGTGCGTCAAGTGCTTGAAAATGCGGCTGCCCAGCTCAAGGACATGCTTTCAAGTCAGGGCCTGCAACTCGCAGGTGTGTCTGTGGGCACCTCTGGCAAGGGCGGCGATGCAGGCGGTGAGCGCCGCCAACGCTCTGGTGGCCAGCAAGCGACTTTGGTCAAGACCGAGGCCATCGGTGCGGCCTCCTCGCGTGCCGCTAACCCGGCCGTCGGGCGTTCGCTGGACTTGTTCGTCTGACGGTAGACTCTCTAGCCTGACGGATGCCTTGTTTTTTACCCCTTTATTGCGTGGTTAAAACGGGGCATGTGCTGAATAATGGCTTTGAATTAACCTTGTGAAGGAAAGATCGTGGCTACCAAACCCGAAGAGGCGGATGCCGCCAAGCCGCCACCCAAGAGCAAAAAGAAGTTGATCATCATCATTGCCGCAGTCTTGCTGCTGGTTTTAGGCGGTGGCGGTGCGTTTTTGTACATCAGCAAACAAAAGGCTGCGGCGGCTGCCTTGGCTGAGGAAGAGGGCGGTGAGCCCGCAGCGCACGCGCCTGCAGCTGCGCACGGTGCCGACAAGTCCCCGCCGGTATACCTGCCCATGGACAACATGGTGGTGAATCTGGCCGACCCTGGGGGCGAACGGGTGGCGCAGGTGGGGATCACGCTTCAGGTGATTGATGCGCACGCGTCTGATTCTGTCAAAGCCTATATGCCAACGATTCGCAGCAGTGTGTTGATGTTGCTGTCGCTAAAAACCTCTGAAGAGTTGCTCTCGGCTGAGGGTAAGCAAAAATTGATTGAAGACATTTTGCGCGAAACGTCGGTGCCGTTTGGTGGCAGCAGTGAGGAGGAAGTTGTTGATGAGGCCACAACCCCCAAGAAAAAAGCTAAAAAGAAGGCTCCCGTGCAGTACCCGGTGGTGGGCGTGCTGTTTTCCAGCCTGATCGTGCAGTGATGCAGCGGTGTATGAGCCATGAGTGAATCGTTCTTATCACAGGAAGAAGTTGATGCACTGCTGGAGGGTGTCACGGGTGAGAGCCAGAAGATGGCTGAAGATGTGGCCGAGACCGGAGAGGTTCGGGCCTACAACATCTCTAGCCAGGAGCGCATTGTGCGTGGGCGCATGCCCACCATGGAAATTGTCAATGAGCGCTTTGCCAGAAACTTGCGCGTGGGCTTGTTCAACTTTATCCGCAGAAGCCCGGAGATTTCCGTGGGCCCGGTGACAGTGCAACGCTACAGCGCTTTTTTGCGTGAATTGGCGGTGCCGACCAACTTCAACATTGTGGCCATTCGCCCCTTGCGCGGCAGTGGGCTGGTGGTGTGTGAGCCGGCACTCGTGTTTGGTGTGATTGAGTCCCTGTATGGCGGTATTGGTAAGTTTCAGACGCGCATTGAAGGCCGGGATTTTTCTGCCACCGAGCAGCGGGTGATTAACCGCATGGTGGATGTGATCACTGATGAATACAAGAAGGCCTGGACTGGCATCTACCCATTGGTGCTGGACTATCAGCGCTCTGAAATGCAGCCACAGTTTGCCAACATTGCCACGCCCAGTGAGATTGTGGTGTCGACTTCTTTTCAGTTGGAAATTGGTGAAATCACTGGTGCGATTCACATCTGCATGCCGTACGCCACACTGGAGCCAATTCGTGATGTGCTGTACTCGTCCACGCAAGGCGACTCCATTGAGGTGGATCGCCGCTGGGTGAATGTGCTCACCCAAGAGATTCAGGCGGCCCCGGTGGTCTTGGTGGCAGAGTTGGCGCATGCGGATGCCACGGTGGAGCAGCTTCTGGCGATGAAGGTGGGTGACTTCATTGAGCTGGATCGTCAGCCGCGCATTCAGGCCAAGGTGGATGGAGTGCCTATTTTTGAATGCCAGTACGGTACGCACAACGCCAAATACGCGTTGAAAATTGAAAGAAGCTTGAGGAGTAATGACCTCAATTGGAAAGGTAACTGATATGGCAACTGATGAAAAACCCCCAGAAGACGACGGCATGGCCGACTGGGCTGAAGCGCTACTTGAGCAAAAAACTGCCGATGAAGGTCCTGCTGAGCCGGCGCCTGGCGGCGTGTTGTCCGGCGATACCAACCGGGCTTATTCCGGCGGGAATGACGCGCAGATCAACGACATCAACCGGGTGCTTGACATTCCGGTGCTGTTGTCGGTGGAACTAGGGCGCACCAAAGTTCCCATCAAGCACATTTTGCAGTTGGGGCAGGGTTCTGTGGTAGAGCTGGATGCCTTGGCCGGTGAGCCGATGGATGTTTTGGTGAATGGCTACCTGATTGCCCAGGGAGAAGTGGTGGTGGTCAATGACAAATTTGGTATTCGACTGACCGATGTGGTGACGCCTTCTGAGCGCTTGCGGCGCGTGAGCAAGGGGTAAGCGCAAGATGTGGCAAGCGTGGGTTTCGGTTGTTCTTTTTGTGGTGTTGCTGGCTTTGGTGCCGGTGGCGCTTAAATGGGTGCAGCGCCGCGCCGGTGGCGGTCTGATGGGCACAGCGTCTGCCACGCGCATTGTGTCGGCTGTCGGTGTCGGCCCTCATCAACGCGTGGTGACGGTTGAAGTGGGGCCGGAAGGTGCCCGTGTCTGGTTGACGCTGGGCGTCACGGCTCAGAATATTACTTGCCTGCATACCGCTGCGGCGCCCGTGGGTGCCGCGGTAGCGGCTGATGCCACAGCGGGCCGTTTGCCCACCACACTGTCCTGAATCTGTTGCCAATGAAATCAAACATGTGTCGCTCTGGCGGACTAAGGCAGGTCAAACTGCTTACAAGCCTGTTGCTTTTGCTGTCTCTACCGTCGTTGGGTTTGGCCCAAAGTGGCGCTGGCGCACAACTGCCGTTGTTGATGGGCACTGGCGGCAATGGCATGAGTTTTTCGGTGCCGGTACAAACCCTGTTGTTTTTCACGGCATTGTCGTTTTTACCGGCCATTTTGCTCATGATGACTGGGTTCACACGGATTGTGATTGTGCTGTCATTGATGCGGCAGGCGATTGGTACGCAGGCGGTCCCACCCAATCAGGTGGCCCCGTATCTTATCGTGCATATCAGTAAATTCACGTCTGTTGAGTGTAATTATTGATTCAAGCTCTACCTTGTCATCCATAA
>NZ_JAQTXM010000073.1 GCF_028688795.1 Rhodoferax sp.
TTTATTGACGAGGCTTTTTTGTTTGACAATAGCGCTGTGCCCGAGTGGTGGAATGGTTTACACAGCAGACTTAAAATCTGTCCCCCGTCAGGGGTTGCCGGTTCGAGTCCGGCCTCGGGCACCAATCAACGGTTTCACACCGTCTCAAAACACCTTATAACCCGCATGCTTCCTAGCATAGCGGGTTTTTTGTTGCCTCAAGTGATGTCACGGACTATCATGACATACCATCAAATTTATGGCATTTTTGCTGGTATCTCGACATGCCATCAAACGACATACCAGCAAAAGGCAAATCATGGCCCTGACCGACACCTTCGTTAAGAATGTAAAACACACGGGTTCAGCTGCTGGCGACAAACACGCGGACGGCGGCAACATGTACCTGTTGGTGAACGCTGGCGGTAAATACTGGCGTTTGAATTACCGATTCGACGGGAAGCAAAAGACGCTGGCGCTGGGTGTTTACCCGTCTATATCACTTGTTGATGCCCGTCAACGGCGCGAGGCTGCACGCAAACAGCTTGCCCACGGCATTGACCCTGGCGCAGTCAAACAGGCAGCTAAGGAGGCTCAGGCGGCTGTACTTGCCACTACATTCGAGAAGGTGGCGCTGGATTGGCTGGACAAGACCAGAGCGGTTCGCGGCACAAGCACCCAGGCGAAGACGACCACCTGGCTGCAAAAGGACATGTTCCCCTACATCGGGCAAATGCCTATGTCCACCATCGGGCCGCGTGACGTGCTGGGCGCATTACGGCACATGGAAGCAAGGGGCGCATTGGACGCGGTGCAGCGGCTCAAACAGATATGCGGACGGGTGTTTCGCTACGCTGTGGCCACGGGCAGCGCAGAGCGCGATGTGACGCAAGATTTGAAGGGTGCCTTAACCACGGCCACACCAAAGCACTTCGCGGCCATTACAGGCCCCAAAGAGGCTGGCGCATTGATGCGTGCCATTTATAGTTACAGCGGACACCCGCAGGTGATCGCAGGGTTAAAGCTATCTGCCATGCTCTTTGTCAGGCCCGGCGAGCTGCGCAGCATGGAATGGGCTGAAATCGACCTTGACTCGGCTGAGTGGCGCATACCTGGCATTAAGATGAAGATGAAGGTCGACCACCTTGTTCCGCTATCGACTCAAGCGCTGGAGATTATCCAAAGCATGAAGCCAATAACCGGGGCGCGGCGCTACGTCTTCCCCAGCATGGGACGTAGCGAGGACAGGCCCATGAGCGAGAACACCATCAACAGCGCATTGCATGCCATGGGCATCCCCAGAGAAGCACACACGGCACACGGGTTCCGGGCCATGGCCCGAACCATCATGGATGAAGTGCTGGACGAACGTGTCGACCTGATCGAGCACCAACTGGCCCATGCCGTCAAAGATCCTAACGGCAGGGCTTACAACCGCACGGCACATCTGCCAGCACGCCGGGCAATGATGCAGCGGTGGGCTGACTACCTGGATAAGCTACGCATTGGCACAGACGTGATTCCGTTGCGTACCGGAACACAATAGCTGTTTTTACCAGCTTTAGTTAGATTGCCAAAACACGTGTCCTCGGCGGGCTGAGCTGGCACCATATTTAGGGGGCGAATGGCATTCATGAAATTCAAAGCAAAAAAGCACTACACCTTTGCCGAACTGGTAGCGAATTGGGGCTGCGGCTTTGATGACTTGGTGCAAGCGGTGATTGACGGTGAATTGATCCCCAGCATTCACATCAACGGCAAATACGGACTTTGTCTATTTACACCTGATCACAATGCGGATGGCTCGCTGCAGATTGAAAGCATTTCAGAAGACGATTGTCCGGCAACACAAGGCCGCACTGGTTTCCATTATTTAATCTGGCCGCGTCGCATAGGTGTTGCGGATTGCCAGTTTTGCTTTTTTTCGGAAAGCGCCACTGGCCACGATGAAGGTGATACTTGCTTTGTGCTAACTTCGCCCATTGGCATGGCGCAAGTTTTAGAGCAGAGCGTTTTCATGTCTGAAGAAATTGCTCGGGTTGAAGCGGCTAGCGGAGATAAGTCTGCAGTACAGGCCGAGGAAATCTTGTTGTCCATCAAGGATGACACCCTGTTGAAACTGGTGATTGGCATGGCAATCATGGGTTACCGCTATGACCCGGTAGCAAAAAAAAATACTGCAACCAAAGACATCGTAAACGATCTAGCCGCACTTGGTATCAAGATTGATGATGGCACGGTACTCAAGTATTTGAAGATTGCGGCGACCACCGTATTGCCCGCAAAGCCGCCCCAGTCATAGATCAAAACTGAATTCGGTAATCAGCAAACCGAATTCAGTCACAACACACAACGAAACATTTTCAATCCTTTCAATCCCTGCAAATTGTTGCAGTGGGGTTTATAAAGGTTTGAAAAATGTCACACGGTTTTAACTTCAAAAGCAAGCCCACGGCTTTAGTGGCAGCGGCCACCACAGCACCCGATCAGGCAGTGTTTGATCGACTACCAGATTCAGCCTGGCTACGCGAGTCGCAACTGGTGCGCAGCCCTAAAAATCCGGACAGCGCCATAGCCCCCCTACCATTTTCTGCACCCACACTGTGGCGCATGGTGAAGCTGGGCAAGTTCCCCAAACCCACCAAATTGAGCGCGCGGGTTACCGCCTGGCAGGCCGGGCAGGTGAGGGCTTGGATGACGGCTCAGGCCATGGCGTAAGGAGCACACACCATGACCACCAACACCACGCAAAAGGCCGCTGGAGAGACTAACTCCAACGGCCCACACACTGACACCAACAGTGTGTATTTTCCCACTGACGGCACCCCAAGTAAAGCCATTGCGCTGCCCTCAGTTCTCTCGCCCAGCAAGGCCGCTATTCTGGCCGCGCTGAAGGTGCTATTCGATCCGGCTGATGTGGTCGAGCTTCGTGCATTGACCACCAGGGGCCGCAAGCGTACCGACTCGGGCTACTTTGATGCCGACCACTGGGACGACCTCGCAGAATACGCGAAGTGCCTGAGTGAAGGCGGCGCTGCGGTTTACATCACATTGAACCCAGTTGATCCCCAACTGCTGAGTCGATATTCGAATCGCGTTCAAACCAACGCCAGCCCCACCACCAGCGACAAGGACGTGACACGGCGGCGCTGGCTGCTGATTGATCTGGACCCAGTGCGCCCATCAGGCACAAGTGCAACCGCCTCCCAGCTTGCGGCGGCGGCGAACAAGGCCCGTGAGATTCACAGCTACCTGATGGACATCGGCTGGCCTAAGTCCGTCGTGGCCTTGTCGGGCAACGGTTACCACCTGCTTTACGCTATTGACTTGCCTAACGACGCGGCTTCGACAGCGCTGGTGAAGGCAGTGTTACTGGCGTTGGGTGAGCGCTTTGACGATGACCACACCAAGGTCGATAGGACCGTTTTTAACGCTGCGCGGATATGCAAGCTGTATGGCACCGTTGCCAACAAGGGCGACCACACCGCAGCGGCACCATGGCGGCTGTCACACCTCATGGACACCCCTGTGCGTGTCGAGGTGACTGTGGCGCAGCTTGCCATGGTGCAACCCCCAGCACGGGCAGCGGCACCCGGCACAAGGCTCGCTACGGCTTCGCCTACATCCATAGTGGGCAGTTTTAACCTGGAAGACTTTTTTGAACGGCACGGCATGGTTTACACCGCTGACCTGCATAACGGTAGTGAGCGGTTCAAACTGGCAGTGTGCCCATTCAACCCCGAGCACGTCAACGGTGAAGCAGCAGTGTTTCGCAAGCCGTCGGGTGAACTGGGTTTCAAGTGCCAGCACGATTCCTGCGCGTCATATGGTTGGCGAGCGGTGCGGGAGTTGCTGGATGGTCCGCAACCAGGCGGTGTGCACTCAATGGCTGCTAACTCAAGTATTGCCACGCCAAACGGGCAATTTGTTGCTCAAACCGGCGCGCCAGCCAACGCTACATCGAGTGACGACCTGCATCGCCTGCGGGATGCCATTGCTGCAATCCCGGCGTCTGCAAGTCTGGCAAACCATTCTGCGGCGCAAGTCATAGGTATGGCTTTGCGCCATGTGTCCGGCGGCATTGATGAAGACGTGGGCCGAGCTTTGTGTAGCGAATGGGATGCCTTAACAGGCGGCGCGGCGCTAACTGTTTTCGATCAAAGCGATCCCCACTATTCAGCGACCAGGCCATTGGGACTGCCCAGCGTGTATTCACTGGCGCAGATGCATGGATGGACTGATTCAGCACCATGGTCAGCGCCAACGCCACTGCCTGATCCGTTGCCCCCTGTGATGCCCTTTGACGAAAATTTCTTACCGGTAGCATTGCGGCCCTGGGTGATGGACATTGCCCATCGGATGCAATGCCCGGCAGACTTCCCGGCAGTGACAGCGTTAGTGGCCTTGTCCAGCCTCATTGGTGCGCGTGCCGTGGTGCAACCCAAAGCACAGGACACTTGGCAGGTAGTGCCCAACTTGTGGGGCGTGATTGTGGGCAGGCCCGGCGTGAAGAAGTCTCCGGCCTTGAGTGAAACATTAAAGCCACTGGACAAGCTACAGGAGCACGCGTCTGACGCGTGGCAGCTAGAAAACGCTGTATGGGAACTCGACTGCAAAGTGACTGAAATGCAAGGTCAGGCGAACGAAACCGCAGCCAAGCGTTTGGCTGCCAAAGATCCGGTGGCGGCGCGTGCTTTGCTGGTGCCTGTGGACACACCGGCAGGCCCTTTGGCTCGGCGCTATATCGTGAACGATGCCACGGTAGAAAAGCTAGGTGAGCTAATGCAGCAAAACCCCTGGGGCACCTTGTCCTATCGGGATGAGCTTTATGGACTGCTCACTGGCCTGGACAAGCCGGGGCAGGAAGGTTCCCGGGCATTCATGTTGCAAAGTTATGACGGCAATCAGGGTTACACCTTTGACCGCGTTATGCGCGGCACCGTGCACGTTCCGCGTGTATGTCTGGCGATGATCGGAGGCATTCAACCGGGCCGCATTCAAGAATATGTTCGCGGTGCGATGGCAGGTGGCAGTGCAGACGATGGTTTGTTGCAGCGCTTTGGTTTGGCAGTATGGCCGGATATCGCAAGCGATTTCATCCACGTTGACCAGCCTCCTGACACTCCAGCCAAGCAAAGCGCCCTAGACGTGTTTGCGCGTCTCGCCGAACTACAGCCTGCAAACGATACCGAGCCAGTTGTCTGGCGCTTTAACGAGGCGGCGCAAGCCTTGTTTGTCGCATGGCTGGTTCCCTTTGAGGGCGAGATTCGCGGAAATGAGCTGCATCCGGCCATGATCTCGCACCTGGCCAAATACCGCAAGCTGATCCCGGCGCTGGCGCTAATCTTTGCCTTGATCGACACACCGGACAGCGGTGGCGTGATTCATGAAGCCGAACTGATCCGGGCACTGGCCATGGGTGACTACTTACGCAGCCATGCGAACCGCCTGTATGCGGCGGCGGTCATGCCAGAGACCAAGGGTGCGGCAACCCTGCTATCCAAGATCAAGGCAGGAAAATTGGCTGGCATAGATGGCGTGATCACTGATCATTTCACGCCCCGGCAAGTGGCGGTCAAACATTGGGCCGGTTTGAGTTCGCCGGCTGATGTGCGCAAGGCCGCTGAGTTGCTGGTGGACTATGACTACCTGCGCCCCGTTACAGCGCCAATGGGTGCATCAGGTGGCAGGCCCAGCGAGCGCTATGCAATCAATCCGGCAGTGCTGAAAGACATTGCAGTGGGAAACAGCTGGCGCGGCTGATAAATCAGCATTGCCCCCAGTGGGGGCTATGAAACCTACAAAACCCCCTGGGTTACCTCAGCATGGGGTTTTGTAGGTTTTGTTGCCTGCACTCTGGTACCTGCAGGAAAGTCTGAAAAGCTGGGCCGTGGTGCGCACCGGCCACCCTGGGCTAAACTGCCATAGTCTTGACACTACTGATCGCGCCCTGATGGCTGACAACTACGACGACTATTCCAAAGAGCAACTATTGCACTTGCTGCGCGAGCGTGACAGGCGGCCAAATTTTGGACTGGTGTGGGAGCGCGACGAGATTGACCACGACCTATCTGTGAACAACGACTTTGTGGCGTTGGACTGGGATGCTGCTCTGTCTTGCGGCGACGGCCCGCAAAGTAACTTGATCATTGAGGGTGACAACTTCGACGCCCTGCGCACCCTGCGCATGACGCACGCTGGCCGGGTGAAGTGCATCTACATCGACCCGCCCTACAACACCGGCAAGCGCGACTTCATTTACAACGACAGCTTCATTGACAAGGAAGACAGCTACCGCCACTCCAAGTGGTTGGAGTTCATGTACCGGCGGCTGGAACTGGCAAAGGAACTATTGACCGAGGACGGGGTGATTTTTGTATCCATCGACGACAACGAGATGTTTCATTTGGGTGTTTTGATGGAACAGGTATTCGGCCTTGGCAACCGAGTAGGTGTCATGGTCTGGAATAACGTCACTGACAATAATCCGACCCGCATTGCAGTCGAGCATGAGTACATCGTCTGCTATTCGGTCAACATAGACTCCTGTGAATCGCTCCGGGAATTGAGGAGGCTCCAAACTTTGAGAAGATGGAGCCATGAGTAAGAAATCAAATCGTTTTTCCCCCGAAGTGCGCGAACGCGCGGTACGCATGGTGCAGGAGCACCGTGGC
>NZ_JAQTXM010000013.1 GCF_028688795.1 Rhodoferax sp.
GCCGCTACGTGGTTTGACCAATAGTGCCGCGCGTTCTTCATGCTCATCTCTCCATCTGGTTTGTGATGGATTGAGCTTGTCTATTTCAGCCGCCAACAACAAGTCTGGGGTTCATGGAGCACTTACGCCTGAGTGGTCTAAATTTGTTCGGAATGACCCCAAATCACAGGCCAAGAGAAATTTCAGCATCCAAAATTAAGTCTTGCCGCGCGGCAAGACTTTGACTTCTTGCCGCAATCCCTGCAATTTGTTGACTAATTCAAAATCGTTCGAGATGTCAACCTGAATTCTGTAAGCGCTTCTGCAAACAGCTTTTCTTGAATCAAGTCATAAGGATTTTTCACATCAAAAGCAGACCTATCATCAAGGCAGCTATTAAACGTTATGATAATTGTGCTCTCAAAACAAGTCAAAGCTTGACATATGAAATATTTTTCAGTGAGCTCAGAGTAGCTTAGCTCATGCAAACTTGTAATCACTTCTTGCCACCATGATTCATCAGCAAGGTTATCGTTTGTAGACAAACTTATATTAAACTGCTCTTGATTGATGCACCAAATATTTTCAATATAACTCTGCTCAAGAACTGTCCGAAGCAAGTTGTGAAAATGACTGACCCTCTTCAAGTCCTTGTTTCTTTTGTACCAACGCTTCATCCAGATGCATTCTGACTCATAAAGAGATTTTGCGCGTGGCGTATAGATGAATTTTGGAAAGTTCAGAGTCACGCGGCGAAATTCGTATATGGAAGAAAATAGATTAATACGTTCTTCAATACTGTCCCAAGCCTCTCCGCGATACCACTCACTACGACCGCTATTAGTTTTAAGCATATGAAAAGCATCATGTAGTGGAATGTTAAATGGTTTCATGTCACGTTTGAAATCAGATTCAAATTTTCTAGCCATGCTCTCTGAGCTTAGTTCTAGTGCAATGCAACTATCGATGTCAAACTCTGAAATTCCCATAAAATTGACTCTATTAATAATATTAATAGACTTGCCAATTTTAAAAATATTAATTCGTTTGTGCCGAATTAAGTAGACGTAACCGATGCGCTCTACTGATTTTTGAACAATTTTTTGTTTTGTATTAGTCGACATTATTAATTTTCTTTAAAAAATTGATTTATTACTTTGATGTCAATGATGCGGCTGAATAATTGAACGCGAACCGGCTATGTTTGCGGGCAACATTAGTTTCGATGTGACTCAGCGTTGCCTATGTTTCGACGGAACGTTGATAAGTTAATTATTTGAGAATAATTAATAGCATTCATTCTTCAAGTGGTTTGTTATTGTGTGATATTTTTAATTTAGTAAAAACCACCTGGCAGAATGTCTTTGACATAATTCTCATATCTAGTAAATGCTATGTCTTTTCTCAGATGAATATAATTATTCATGATGACCTCAATCGAATCGTTCAGCAACTCGGACACTGTCGCAAAGTCATTCGGATTTTTCATTAGCCAATCTGTCGCTACAAGGTGCCTGAGCGCTTGAGGACCAAAACCGGAACAGCCTGGTATTTGGGTGCTAGTTAACCTGAAGACTTGTTTGTTCATAGAGTTAAAACGACTACCACGGTTTGATAGAAAAAAACTGTCATTCTTCTTCCCCGCTTCGAGAATCGGGCGAAATTTGGTAACGTAGTCATCAATCAGCGGAGACAACCAAGAAGGCAATGGAGCTTTATAAATTTTCTTTTTTAATCGTTTTTTATTCTTCATTCGACTTGAAGCTATCTTGATTCGCCATTGCCCGGTTTCAGTGCGATAAACATCACCCGTGTTATCAGTTTTATACGTCAAAGTAATTATGTTTTTACTTCGAAGTGGATTCGATACAAGCACCCCAAGCAAAAGCTCATTTCTTCTCGCTACAGCCTCTTCAGTGCTATTTGTAAGAGATGCATCGCCAATTTTCCGTATTTTTCGCATAGCATCAAAAATAGGTGCCAGTGGTTGTTCTAATGCAAGAAGGACTCGAATTGGCTCCTCGGGGTCTCTCGATTTGTCGACGCAATCACTCTTTAGCGATTTCGCTGACGCACGAGAGTTTTTGCATAGCTCCTCCCAGGTTCTACCGCTCGTAATATGCGCTGGTAATTTGTTGGCAAAATTGGGGCACTGACCTAGGTATCCATGACCAGGATGTAGTAGCGCAATTACTGAGGCGCAGAATCCTTCTTGACCGCCATGTTTTAGTCCGTCGGAGCGGTCTGTGATAAATTGGAAAAAGCCTTCTATCGCTTCAGGAACCGCATACCATGCAAGGGTCTGCGCAGTTTCATCATCAAGTCCGAAACCGCCGGAATCAACAGCAAGACGAAGATACCCTAGAAAGCTAGAAGTGCGATTCCATAAAACGCTAGCTGTTGGTGAAACACTATTTCCTACGGACGTTATAACTGAGGGTTTTGTTGTCGAGTGTCGAGCCTCATTTAGTGTCCACTTGCCCCTATTTTCTCTTTTTAGATTTTCAGTATTAGGAGCGGTCTTATACCTAAGATGCGCTTTCCACTCATTCAGTAGTTCCGGTCGAATTTCATTTATTTTTAGGCAATAATGCTGCAGTGTATTCACTTTTAGGCGCTGCCGATATTCATTAACTGGAGCACTTGATGATTTGCCGGAGGCTTGATGAAAGCTGTCTAGCATTGTTCCAATTTCTAGATTTAAAACTGTATCAAGTTTGCTTAAGGACTCTGAAGTTCTTACATTTGGGAGTGCACCCCGACTCCAGCGACCTAGCGCAGAAATGCTTATTCCAGCTAACTTCGCAGCAGCTTTTGGTGTGAGACTAGAACTCTTCAAAGAATCCATCAGAACTTTTTCAAACGGATTCTGGATTAGAGGCACATCAACGGCTCTTCTGCGCTCTCTACTACTTTTTCGTATTGGCTCAGAATTCATTGAGAGATATGATTCACGCCAACTATTCAGCAGGCTTCTGCGGTCAGTCTGCGAACGTCTACTGAGCTTAGATGCTGATAAATGAGCCTTCATCGTCTCCGCAAATTCATCGGTCATTTCTAGGCCAATCGGCGATGTCTCCGACTCCCCAGCGTAAGCAATAAAGCTCCGAAGTGCGGTCATATGATTGCGCTTTACTTGCTCGAATGAAGTTGTATTACTGTTTTTTTCAAGTGACTTGAAATGAGTTGTTATAAGGTTTTGGTAAGTGGTTGCCATTGTTACGGGGTGCGTACTAAGGCCTGCAAATATGGGTATCTTGTATGTTTCCTTGTCGTTTAGCACTGTCGTTATTGAATAACGATAGTTGCCTAACTCGTTGATATTCATGAATATTTTCCTCCGTTGTGTAACCATTGCTTATCAAGCAGGAGGTGGAGGTGTCGTTATTTGCTGGCTCGAGTTTGCTGTTTAGGTAGTTAAGATTCTTTGTATAGCTAGCAAATGCGTGATATTTGAGATTTTTGTAGAAATATTTAAATACTCGTGCGCTTGTAGATGGGTGTGACCTCGATGCAAGCTGCATGCGATTGCATGCGGACAACTCAGTTGAGCAAGCGACACGCAAATATGCTGTTCGCGCAACAGGGGACGTGTACGTCATCACCGGTCCCGTGTTCACCCCCAACATTGCCCAGAGCGCTGGCATTGGCAGCGGGGATGTGAAGGTACCGACTTACCTGTTCAAGCTGGTTTATGACGAAGACCTCAACCGAGCTTGGGCACACTGGCATCTAAATGATGATGCTTCACGTGGCAGCAGGCCCATCAGTTATGGAGAGTTGGTTCGGCGAACGGGGATTGAGTTTCTGCCGGGGCTTAATCCAAGGGATTAAGCTTCAGGTTTTGAAGGTGGGTGTGGGCCAGGAGCAAATGACTTCATAAGTTCCCTTGCTAACGTTTATGCAGGGTTATCTTATTTGGGGTATGCAGCGTTTCCTGACGGCCACCAATGCCAGCTTCCGGGCCAGTCAGTTTCATGAATTTTGAGTCCGGTCAACCGACGTTCACAGACTTTGGCTTGACGCCCGGTCACGCCTAATTCGTCTCAGTTCCGTCGTGGACCACACTTGATTTCAGGACTGGGGATGTCGTTGCACTTGTCGAAACCTTCCGGCTTAGTGGCCCCTTTCGCCGTTCTGTAGGGGCCGAAACAGGCGACGCTCTCATCGTAGATGCGCCACCGCTCCTGGCAGTTCGTGGTGTCGGTGATGACCTCAATTGGCCGCTTCGCAATAGGTAGAGGCTGCTGCCTTGTGCTACCCGGCGCGCTAGAAGCCGCCTGCTTAGGTGGCTGGACATTTTTTTGGTGCATCCTACTTTGCTGCTCGGCCACCCGCCGTTCAGCTTCGCGCTGTTGTTGAGGTGACAGCTCGTACTTTCGTGAATCGCTACAGGTCGCGGACTGTTTGAACTCATCTGGAACGACATCTGACATTTGCGTTCGTCCATTCGTATCCACCCAGCGACAAATTGACGCTGAGCGAACAACCGGCGAAATCAGCCCCAGAGCAACAGCGATGAGTGCAACTGACATTCGGACGCGCAGCGGCTGCATCAACCGAAAAAGGCTATCTGACAAGTCTGCCCGACGCAGTAAGAGAGTGAGATGTGTCATGGCGAGAATTCAAAGTTAAGCGAAGTGACGTTACCAATGAAGTACGGCCTTCGGCCGTCTGGCCGAATCCACGCCACCTCACCAGTGAACGGCACGGTCATGCCGTCCTGCGTCTTGTAGTTTGACCAGCTGCCTTCCCAAGGCGCCATGACCACGACCTTGTCCACCATGCCACCACGCGCCTCGGCACGAAACGACGCCATCAGGTCATCGTCATTGAACCTGAATAACAGTGTCAAAGTGAGCGGGCCGTCGACGATGGTTGCATTCGCAGAATAGTCATCAACTGCCTGCCATCGCACGCCCTGACTTGGCAACAGCGCGGTTGGGTACCATGCTGCCTCGGCAAAGAAACGCATGAATTCGCCGCGTGCAATCTCGCCTGCACCACTGACATTGGCCATGGTGAATAAACCCAGAATGGCCGCGTGCAGCAGGCCCTGGCCCGCGATGTAGCTGTCCACAACTCGCACCGGCAAGCCTGGCATCATCGATATTTGGGCATCCCAAAGAAAGCCCGGCCGGCGCGTGACAACCAATTGCTGCGAGTTGAACGACTTCCATTGCTCACCAGTCGCGGACATGTTAAACATTCCGGAAACTTCAAGCTTGGCAGCGGCAATGATGGGCTGCCCGTCTTTGAGAACCGCGCGAAAGTAGCGTTGCACAGGTGCTGGCAAACCTTCAAGTTCGCTTAAGCTGTAGCGCTCCTTGGATGGCGGCTGAGTCTTTTCGTCGATTCGGGAAGTTTCGAGCCGGCTGGTCAACGCCTGCGTCATGACGGTCCAACTTTTCGTCCCATAGACATACAGGCCGGCAGCAGCCACTGCCAGCGAGCACAGAACCAGTCCGAGCCATAAAAGCCATGTCATCAACGTTCCTTTGTTTCGAGCCATTTACAAAACTTTAAGACCCAATCTGTGCGCTGTCTGTTCGTCTGCGAACAGATTTATCCGTGTTGTCAGTGCCATCAATCCCCATAAAGATGCCAACACGGCGCAACCATCTCATCATGTTGTGTGAATCTGCCTGTCGCTGTGGCACTCAATGACAGCTACCCGGCAGGCATTTCGGAAGACTCGATGGCATCAGTGGGTCTAGTCTGGGTGCTCCAGGCGGTGAAATCTTCGCCACGTTGCTGCATCTTTCAGGTTCAACCGAACGGCTGGTCTGGAGCATCAAGATTGAAAAGTCGAAGGTCAGCAATCAGCCTCTATGTACATCTCTGCATAAAGACCCTTATGCACAGTTCCCAGTTATGAACAGTTTGATTTGGCATTTCGCGTGGAAGCCGCATGGATGTTGACTTTCTTCGGATGTCTGGAAGTTGCAACTCACCATAATTCTGCTGATTCTTACACCTCAAAATTTTCTAGTCGTGCGTTTCCGCTGTAGTGCGTACATGCCACGCATTTGTGTCAAAGTCACCCCCGCCCAATGGAGGCGAGTATCAAATAGTGCTCAGAACACGTAAAACCACGCTCATCATTGGCTCGCCGTTCCGAGGCTTAGTCAAATGCTGACCGATGAAATTATGTAGAGAAAGAAACCTTGCATTGGTATGAATTTGCCAATGACAGGCAACTCACTTCAAACGGCAATTGCCCATAACTGGGAACTGTGCATAACAGCCTATACCGGTCAGCCACCTGCCGTTTTCATGCACCGACATGGCGTGCAAGATGGGCGAATCGCGAGACAGAGTTTTGTTATAGCTCAGAAACTACCGTTTGCGCGTCTTGGGCCGGTTAAATAAAACTGCGGAAACACCGACTGGCATCAAGAACGATGAGCCCATGCGTGACCCCTGACTCCGCCCATGCCGACGTGATTCTCGCCCTTTGCTCGCGTTTCATCAAGGTATTGTGTGGGCGGCAGGCGATAATCTGAACGTCAGACATCGACAACTGGTGATGTTGCCCAATAAAACGTTTCGGACCCGGTCGCTCAATTCCCAACGTTAGCATTCATGTTCTTACGGCTCTTGCCAAATGGGTTCGGACTGCCAAGCTGTGGTCCAACCTGGTATTTCAGAGGGTGGCATCGGGCGTGCGATACCGTATCCTTGGGCCACTTCACACCCCAGTTGTAACAGTTGCATTGCGTGCGCCTTGGTCTCGACCCCCTCGGCAATCACGTCATGTCTGAATGCCAGTGCCAGGCCAATGATGCCTTTCAAAATCGCAAGGTCATCCGGGTCGTCGAGCATGTCGCGCACAAAACCTTGGTCAATCTTGAGCGAGGCCACTCGCAGGCGTCTGAGATATATAAGCGAAGAGTAGCCGGTACCAAAATCGTCTAACGAAAACACCACACCCATCTGGCGGCATTCTTCAATCACCTGTGATACGTAGGCGATGTCTTGCAGTGCGCTGGTTTCCAGGATTTCTAGTGAAAAATCAGTTGGATTGACGTCTGGATGGCGTGCAAACAGGGCGCGTAGGCGTGCCACAAAGTCAGTTTGTTGCAGTTGACGCGCCCCGACATTGACGCTGACCGGGACATGCAAGCCCTGCGCCTGCCAAGTCTCGATTTGATGCAGGGCGGAATCTATAACCCACTCTCCCAACTCTACCGCCAGAGCATGCTCTTCAACAATGGGCAGGAACGCCGCAGGTGCCAGCAGTCCCTTTTTGGGGTGTTGCCAGCGAATCAGGGCCTCGGCCCCGACCAGTTGGCCTGTACGCAGGTTGACCTTCGGTTGGTAATGCAGCACGAATTCGTTGTTTCGCAGGGCTTGTTCCATATGATGCAGCTCTTCATGCCAATCCCGAACAGTGTTGTCTTGCTTGGTGTCAAATATCATGTAGCGGTTTTTACCCGCCAGTTTCGCCTGGTACATGGCTTGGTCGGCCTGTCGCAGCAATTGGTCAGCTTCCATCTCTTGCGCTTGCGGGTAAAAGGTCACGCCCAAACTGGCCGACACCTGCAGCCTATGGCCCTTGAAGGACATGGGCTCTGCGGCGGCTGTAATCAGCCGGTCCAGCAGTGGCTTACAGGAATAGATGTTGCCAAGGTTGACCAGTACCGCGGCAAACTCGTCACCCCCCAGGCGCGCCAGTGTGTCTCCCTCGCGCAGTACCGCCTGCATGTGTTTCGCCAACGCAACGAGCATTAGGTCGCCGGCATCATGGCCATATTGGTCGTTGATGGCCTTGAACCCGTCCAGGTCAATGTAGACGACGGCAAGCCCTTGTCCGGTGCGCCGCGCCTGCGCCATAGCCTGTTGCAGCCGGTCGGCCTTGAGCAGACGGTTGGGCAGGTTTGTCAATGCATCAAAATGGGCCAGATGTTCAAGCTGCCGCTCGTGCGCTTTCAAGTCGGAAATGTCCGAAAACAGTGCAACATAACGAAGTACCTTTCCCTGAGCATCGGGTACCGCGCTGATGGTCAGTAGTGCCGCATACACCTCTCCGTCTTTACGGCGGTTGCATATTTCACCAGTCCAGAAGCCGGCGTTGCGCAGTCCATTCCACATATTGCCGTAGAAGGCTGCGTCTTGTCGCCCTGATTTCAGGAAATTTGGGTTTTTGCCCAGCGCCTCGGCCCGGCTATAACCAGTGATGCGGGTAAAGGCCGCGTTGACCGCAAGGATGGTGCCTTGGGCATCGGTGACGGTGATGCCTTCGCGAGCATAGGTGAAGACGCTGGCCGGTACTGTCGTACCGGCGGTGATTCCCATTGCACTTGCCAGATTTTGGAGTCATGACCCTTTGTGCGTAGCGGTAATTGTTCCGACCCAAGCTACATTCCATACCGTGCGATGTATAACTAAATCGGCTGTAGCCTGCCGAACATGTCGTTCGGATGTTCCGAACCTTAATTTCATTAAAGGGTACAGGCGCAATGAATGAACAATTCAGCTCAAAGAACGGCGGAAAACCGGTTATCCAGGATTCTGTCGAGCCCCCGCTGTTGGCTGAATTCCTCAAGGACATCGTTGCCCGCTTTGACCCCCAGTTTCGACACACTTATGTGAACAAGGCCGTCGAGTCCGCTACTGGGCGACCAGTCAGTGACTTTATTGGCAAGACCAATCAAGACCTGGGCATGCCAAGCGAGCTTGTCAAACAGTGGAATGGCCAGTTGAGTGACGTTTTCAGTTCAGGTCTTTCGAGCGAGTCTCACTTTGCCTATCCTAGTCCGACCGGCTTGCGCCATTTCACTAACCGATGTGCGCCAGAGTTTGGTGCAGACGGTCGAGTCGCCTCAGTTATCGCCCTATCACACGATGTGACGGTAGTGACCGCGATGCGCGAAAAGGTGCGAAATCTGGAATCTCAGGTCTTCCTGGGAGATTTGCACAAGCCTCCAACTGGCAGTCCAATGTCGGATGAGATAGCGGCGGAATACTACCGAGCCATTGTCCAGTCGTCCGACGATGCCATCATCAGCAAGACGCTGCAGGGTGTGGTCACCAGCTGGAACCCTGCAGCAAAAGCCATCTTTGGCTATTCCAGCGAAGAAATGCTGGGCAAGTCTCTGTTGATTCTGCTTCCGCCCGAAAAATACGATGAAGAAAGTTTCATTCTTGAACGAATTCAGGCCGGCGAAACCGTTGACCATTTTGAAACCACGCGCATCCATAAAGACGGGCGACGCGTTGATGTATCTGTCACGACTTCGCCAATCCGAGACAAAAGTGGCAAGATTATTGGTGCATCAAAAATCGCACGAGATATCACGGCGCAAAAAAATACCGAGAGGCAGTTAAAACTAACCTCCAGTGTGTTCACCAGCACCACTGAAGGCATTCTGATTGCCGACCGAAAAGGCCTCATCGTCGACATCAACGACGCCTTCTCCAGAATCACGGGCTATGCCAAGGCTGAAGTCATCGGCCAGGACGCATGGATGTTTCGCTCCTCCAGTCAGGGCCCCGAAGTCTTCAGGCTCATCAAGACGGCTATGAGGCAACGGGGGGAATGGCGAGGGGAAATCTGGAGCCGTCGCAAAGACGGTCCATCGTATTCCGTCATCTTGACTATTAGTTCGGTGCGTGATAGCTACGGCGATGTGCAAAATTACGTGGCCTTGTTCTCCGACATCACGCCGCTCAAGCTGCAGCAGGAAAAGCTGGAGCACAGTGCCCAATTCGACCCATTGACCGATTTACCCAACCGGTTGCTTTTGTCAGACCGGCTGCGCCAAGCTATGGCGATGTGCCAGCGTCAAAATCAAAGCCTGGCCGTGCTGTACCTTGACCTGGATGGCTTCAAATACATCAATGACCATTACGGCCATGACGTGGGTGATGCGCTTTTAGTATCTGTCTCGAATCGCATGAATCTGGTTCTGCGGGACGTGGATACGTTGGCACGTATTGGCGGAGATGAGTTTGTTGCTGTTTTGGCCAATATTGACAGCACACAAGACTGCATTCAACTGGTCGAACGGGTGCTCTGTGCCTGCGCTGAACCGGTGCATATTCAGGGGCGAGAGTTAAAAGTCACGGCGAGCATCGGAGTGACGATTTATCCACAAGACGATGCTGAAGCCGACCAACTGATGCGCCATGCTGACCAAGCCATGTTTGAGGCAAAGCAAAACGGCAAGAATAGGATTTACCTGTTTGATTCGGCATTGGATGCGGAAGTCAAGACCCGAAGTCTGCAGCAAGTGCGGATTGGTCTGGCGCTCATGCGGCAAGAGTTTGTTTTGCACTACCAACCCAAGGTCAACATGCGCACAGGTGCCGTGGTCGGGGTGGAGGCGTTGATTCGATGGGAGCATCCTGAAAGAGACTTGCTCTCACCTGGTGTATTTTTGCCAGCCATTGAAAAGCATCTCTTAAGTGAAACTGTAGGGGCGTGGGTCATCGACATGGCGTTGAAGCAGATGGCTGAGTGGAAGCTGCGCGGGCTGTCGCTGCCGGTTAGCGTCAACATATCGGCGAGGCAGTTTCAGCAGCAAAATTTTGCGGCTCAGCTGTCGAAGGCACTGGCTAACTATCCAGAAATTGATGCCAAATGCCTGGAACTGGAGATTCTGGAAACCAGTGCTCTGGAAGACATCGGCTCGGTGACAAAAATCATGCAGGATTGCCACCGGTTGGGCGTGCTATTTGCCATTGATGACTTTGGAACGGGATACTCATCGCTGACTTACCTCAGGAGGTTGCCCGTCGAGACGCTCAAAATTGACCAGAGCTTCGTCAGAGACATGCTGGATGACCCCGACGACCTAGCCATTGTCCAGGGCGTCATTGGTCTTGCGTCAGCGTTTCACAAGCATGTGATTGCTGAAGGTGTTGAAAGTGTGGCCACTGGCAAGAAGCTCATCGAATTGGGGTGCGAATTGGCACAAGGCTATGCCATTGCACGCCCGATGCCGGGGAGTGAGATTCCCGACTGGTCTGCGGCCTGGAAATCTCCGGTCGAATGGACTCGGGTTGGCTAGAGCCCTAGCGACTTAGCCGGCGACACCTGGCCTGCGGATGACTGGTTCCGGGCTGGCAATTTGGACTTCTGTATGACCGGAACCGCTGCATACGCGAATTCCGTTGCGCTCTATTGAAGGCATTCCAATTCCAGCTCCCGATTGCATTGGCGGCGGACTCGACTAGGCTGGAAGCGGCTCTTTATGCAATGAAATGGGGCCGCCCGAAGCGGCCTTTCATTGAGGTTTTAAGCAGTGACAGTAAACAAAATGCTGAACTGAACCCCAAGGGGTTTTGTGTTCTTCACTCATGTGTTCAAGTAGCTCAAACGAAGGCCCAAACTCTTGGTGAAGCTCGCCAGGGGCATAACGGGCGACGGGCAGCCCACTGCATTGCTCTGGGCCATCGGGAGCGAAAGTCGCAACAATCACATGTCCGCCAGGTTTTACTGACTTCATGACCTGCTGCACATACGAAGCCCGGTCAGCTGGGTCAGTCAGGAAGTGGAAAACGGCGCGGTCATGCCAAATGTCATACGCGTGGTCTGGCAGGTTCACTGTACAAATGTCCCCTGCAATCCATGTGACGCCGCTTCCTTCGGTCCCCAGTCGCTTGCGAGCCACCTCCAATGCACTGGCCGATAAGTCCAAAACCGATACGTTTTCGAAGCCATTCCGGAGTAGGTCATCAACCAGGGTCGACGCACCGCCTCCGACATCAATCACGTTTGCGTTCAGTGAAGTACCAACCGAACGGATAAGTTCAAGTGACCGCGTTGCATGCTCCTGGAACCAGCTGACGGCATCCGGTTGCTTGGTCTGATACACCTTTTCCCAGTGTTCCTTGGGGTTCTGCATTGCTTGTCTCCTTGCATTGGATGCCGACTAGACACCGATGGTATTACCGAAACTCAATGAACGTGCCTGTGATGGATATCCGGGAAATGAGGATGACTGTGCTTGACGGGGAAGTGTGTGTGCCGATGGCTGTGTTTGATGCCGGCACCCCCATCAAACCCATGTACGTGTTGATGGTGCTCATCATGTTCGTGTTCGTGCACGTGTTCCAATAATTCATGCAGATGCTCGTGCGCATGGCGTTCGGTGAGGTGCAGCCATACGCCCAAGCACATCAGCGCCGCAGCAATCCAGAACGCCAGAGACGTCGTTTCTGAGAAGACAAACAGGGCTACTGCTGCCCCAATGAACGGTGCAGTTGAAAAGTAAGCTCCCGTTCGGGCCGTACCCAGACCACGCAATGCAAGTACAAACAGCACAAGGCTGATGCCGTAGCCCAACAGGCCCACAGCCATCGTCGCTGACAATGATGCAAAGTTGGGCAATGCAGCACCCATGCTGATAGCAAGCGTGGTGTTCACTGACCCGGCAATCAACCCTTTGATACCGGCAATAAAAAGTGCATCCGACGCAGACACCCTGCGTGTGAGGTTGTTATCTATGGCCCAGCACAAGCAGGCAATGCCGACCAGCATGGGCCCAATGGCGCTGGATTGACCCGCAGAATCAGTCTGCCAACCCAAGGCGACACCACCTGCCACGATGGCAAGCATGCCCAATACGATGCGTCTGTCAGCGTTCTCTTTGAACACCACCCAGGCGATGACCGCCGTCAGCACCGCTTCCAGATTCAACAAGAGCGAAGCGGTGGCGCCGCTGGTGTGTGTCAACCCAAACATCAGGGCCACAGGCCCAATTACGCCACCAAAGAAAATGGCACCCAGAAGCCACGGCCATTCATTTCTTTGAAGCCCTGAGGGCTCGAACCCGCCATCACGAACCAGACGTGCCAGTGTCAATCCGATGCCACTGCCCAGGTAGAGAAGGCCAGCCAACAGCACGGGCGGCATGTCACCGGTCAGGAGCTTCGCAAACGGGGTGCTCGCACCAAATAGCGCAGCCGCACCCAACGCGTAAAGGACACTTTTGTTCATGCTTGAATTTTCTGCTTGAAACGCTATTTGAAAAACTTATCTGCTTGGAACAACGTGAGCAGGCCCATGACCGCAAAGATTCCAGCAGCAATAGAGTGAACAAGTTTCATTGGGATTTTTGCCGCGAACCTGTTGCCTATGAATACGGCCGGAACGTCTGCGATGAGCATGCCCAGGGTCGTTCCCGCAATGACCATCAAAGGGGTCGCGTAGTGGGTCGCCAAAGCCACAGTTGCAATTTGCGTCTTGTCGCCCATCTCAGTCAGGAAAAATGTCACCAGCGTGGCGCCGAATACGCCAAGGTGCTTGGCGACTTGCGTCTCCTCCTCTTTAATCTTGTCGGGTATCAACGTCCAGATGGCCATGACAATGAATGACCCGCCGAGTATCCATCGCATGATGTCTGGACTATCCATGGACGTTACCCGTCGCTGGACGCCAGGTGACGAGGCGAATGTCAGCAATTGAGAAAAACGCATACCGGCAACGCAGCGAAATCGGTTACTGGTGACCGGCAGCTTTCTGGCAACCCAATCCGGGGGACACCTGGACATACGGCGCTAATCTATCGCTGTCCCTTCAGCGCCTAATCATAGAAATGAACCCTGTTACGGCCAGCATCCTTGGCTCGGTACATTGCTGAGTCAGCCCATTTCATGACCTCGGCCTGGTTGGCGTCTCCACCCAAGAACAGCGCGACCCCGATGCTCGCCGAACAACTGTGCTCCACCGTCGCACCCTCTTGACCCTCTTGACCCTCTTCGTTTAGGTTCAATCGGTAGGGTTTTGCTAGGCTGGCTCGGATTTTTTCGGCCACATCGCCGGCTAGCCTTGCGGACACGACCTTGTCAGCATCCAGCTTGCTGAGCATCACCACAAACTCATCACCGCCAACGCGTGCCACCGTGTCCGTCTCCCGCACACACTCGATTAAGCGTATGGCGGCTTCGTTCAACAGCAAGTCACCCGCAAAGTGGCCATATGCATCATTGAGCGGTTTGAAAATGTCCAAGTCCAGCATCATCAGTGCGCCGTAGTTGCCAGTGCGTTTGCTGGCAGACATGGCCTGGCTCATGCGGTCAACCAGCAGGCGACGGTTCGGTAGCTGAGTTAGTGAGTCGTGGTAGGCGAGCTGACTCACCATCGCCTCCGCCTGCTTACGCTGAGTGATATCACTGTTGGTGCCAATCATGCGCAGTGGCTTGCCCTCGGCATCGCGTTCCACCACCATGCCGCGTCCCATAGTCCAAATCCAGCTGCCATCCTTGCGCAACATTCGGTACTCAACCGTGACGCTGCCAAGTTTCCCATCCATATAGGGTTGCAATTCCGCAAATACGCCTGGCGCGTCATCGGGATGGATACGTTTGCTCCATTCGTCCGCTGTATCGCCAATTTCTTCGTTCGCAAAGCCCAACATGGTCTTATAGCGCGGGGAGTAAAAGGTCTTGCCGGTCTGGATGTTCCAATCCCACAGACCATCGCCAGCCCCTTCAATGGCAAATTTCCAACGCGCTTCGCTCTCAATCAGAGCCAGCTCATTACTTTTTCGTTTAGAGATGTCACGGCCAATTCCGAGAACACCAATGATTTGGCCCTTTGAATTGAGAACAGGCGTCTTGGTTGTTTCCAGAAATTCACGATGACCGTCAGAAGCAAAAGTGACCCATTCTTCGTTTCGATTGGGAGAACCCTTTTCCATCGCGACTTTATCGTTCGTTCGGAAGGTGTCAGCCAGGTCTTTGTCGACGAAGTCGTAATCTGACTTCCCAACAATTACCTTCTCAGAAGCACCAAAAAATTGTTCAAACCGAGAATTGCACGACAAGTAAACGCCTTTGGTATCCTTGAACCAGACAAGGTCTGGGATTGCTTGGTAGAGCGCACGGATAAGTCGCTCGCTCTCTGCGCGCTCCGCTTGAGCCGCCAGCTTACCTTCGAAGTTCTTCTGTGCATGAATCTGCATTCGCCGAATCAAGCCATGAAGCAGTAGCGCTGTTACCGCTATAAATAGCCAACCCTTGACGACGCTGATTCGGCTGATGGTTGTAGGGTCACTAAACAGCGAGCCGACAATACTGTCGGAAACGAGAATCCATAGACTCGAAAACGCCGCATAAATCAATATGATTTTCGTGGCAGCGGCGGTCGAAAGCCTCACATTTGTCGCGCTATTTTGCGCAGTCGGTTCAAAATGTCGCATCTACTGCTGCTCTTAAAGAGTCCTCCAGCGAAAGCTAAGTGACAGAGTATGGTAGCAGGGCCGGTCGACTCCACGCCTGTTAAAGCGTACATTCAATTATCAAGACTTCATTGAAGATTGTGAATCACTCAACGAGGGAAGTGAATACGCCTTGCCGGCGTCAAGGTCGGGTATGGAGCAAACAGATTGAAAAGTTGTATGGCGGCAACCAGCCTCTATGTACATCTCTGCATAAAGACCCTTATGCACAGTTCCCAGTTATGAACAGTTTGATTTGGCATTTCGCGTGGAAGCCGCATGGATGTTGACTTTCTTCGGATGTCTGGAAGTTGCAACTCACCATAATTCTGCTGATTCTTACACCTCAAAATTTTCTAGTCGTGCGTTTCCGCTGTAGTGCGTACATGCCACGCATTTGTGTCAAAGTCACCCCCGCCCAATGGAGGCGAGTATCAAATAGTGCTCAGAACACGTAAAACCACGCTCATCATTGGCTCGCCGTTCCGAGGCTTAGTCAAATGCTGACCGATGAAATTATGTAGAGAAAGAAACCTTGCATTGGTATGAATTTGCCAATGACAGGCAACTCACTTCAAACGGCAATTGCCCATAACTGGGAACTGTGCATAACAGCCTTGAAGAGTCAGCCACCATCGCTGGACTCTGGGTGACGAGGCGAATGTCAGCAATGGAGAAAAACGCATACCGGCAACGCAGCGGGAGCGGTCCTACAGAAGTTCAAATTGACCGACCGTTAGCTGTCATTGGCATCGTTTCCCGTCCTTTATGCGAAACGCATACAATTCGTATATGTTTCGTATAAAGGTCAATGATGGGTATTGTAAAAATTTCGGACCAGATGCATGAGAACCTGCGAGTGGCGAGTAACGCCATGAGCAGGTCTATCAACGCACAGGCGGAGCACTGGATGCGAGTCGGCATGCTGACTGAAATGCACCCGCAGTTGGACTACCGGGAAATCTGCCAACTGTTGATACGGGCTGAACTCGCGGGGGGGCTGGACATCGTCGGAGTCGCATCAGGCCAACTTGGCGTATCCAGCGCGTCCTCCGCAGAAAAACACTGATGACTCACGGTGTTCCAATCAAGTCCGCCGAGGAAATGAAGTTGGTGCGGCAGGCCGGCAGACTTGCCGCGGACGTACTCAGCATGGTTGAGGCATTCGTCGTGCCGGGGGTGAGTACAGAGGCGCTTGACCAAATCTGCCATAGGCACATCGTGGATGTCCAGGGTGCCATTCCAGCCAACTTGGGGTATCACGGGTATCCCAAGACCATCCTCACCTCCGTCAACCAGGTGGTTTGTCACGGCATACCCGCTCCCGACAAAATTCTGAAGAAGGGCGACATCATCAACATTGATGTTGCCGTCATCAAGGATGGTTGGTTCGGGGACACAAGTCGCATGTATTTTGTCGGCGTCCCCAGCGTGTTGGCGCGGCGCTTGGTGGAGACGACGTACGAAGCATTGCTGGCCGGAATTCGGCAGGTCAAGCCTGGTGCAACTCTGGGCGATATTGGCCATGCCATCCTAACAGTCGCACAGCGGGAGCAATTCAGCGTGGTGCGTGAATACTGCGGGCACGGCATTGGCACTGTCTACCACGATGAACCCCAAGTGCTTCACTATGGGCAGCGCGGGGAAGGGCTCAAGCTGGAACCTGGCATGGTTTTCACCATCGAGCCAATGCTCAACGCAGGCAAACGTGAAACCAAGGAGTTGCCCGACGGGTGGACCGTCGTGACAAAGGACAGGTCCTTGTCTGCCCAGTGGGAACACATGGTTGCTGTGACGCCTTCAGGGTATGAGGTACTTACACCTTGGCCAGAAGGCACCGGCGTTTACACCCCGGTTTGAGGCTTACCTTGGTCGAGACTTGGCTCTCGGCAGTTGCCTCGATGCGGACGGGTAGCTTATTTTTTAGGTTCGGCATTAGGCATCTACCTGTTAGCGGCGGTCTGAAAGCGCTCAAAAATGGCGGTTGAGCGCGGTTTTCCGTTGGCTGGCAGGGAAATTGGGTATCAGGAATGGAGCAAAATGTGAGCCTGTAAGGCAGCGGTTCCTGACATAGGTTTCCCCGAAATGCTCGCTCCTGACCAGTCCGTCACTCCAGTTGCCTGACTGTCAGCAATATGGCGTCGATTTCGACGGTCGCAGTCGCTGCACCCGCCAACGACCAGAAGCGGACATTTGGAAGTCGCCACTCACCCCCAGGATTCAACGGGAGCAAACACAGCGCCAACAGGCTGTTCTGATTGAACGCGGATGAATAGACCGCTCGGACAAGCACCCGAAAATCTGAAGCAACAGAACGATAGCTACTTTTAGGCCATAAATCCACCACAGTTTCTACTTCTTTCCCGCAGCCGGTTGGTGTAGAGTCCGTTATATTGACAATTCGCAATAAGAATGCGCTGGTTTTCTAACGCATTCATTATTCGGGCCGTATATGACGCGATTGAACCGGGCACTCCTTGACCGACTGAAATTCGGTAACCAATCCGGTTTTCTGGCCTTGATGGGCCCTCTTTTGCTATGTGTTTGGGGATTTGTTGGCGGGTGGTCCTGGTGGGAACATTCGACCACCTTGGCTTCCAATGCATTGGTTATGGAGCAGCTAGCCGAGGCCGTTCAAGCACAGACCAAAGGACTCTTCAACCAAGCGGAATCCACGCTGATTGTTGCCCGTCACTGGATTGAGGCCCATCCAGAGAAGGACGCCGGCAATGACCCGGAGTTCGTCGCGCTGATTGATGAGCTCCGCAAGACCTCCTATGGCGTGATGGACCTGCGCTTGGTAACCGTAAGCGGCGAACTGCTTTTCGTTCCGAGCAAAGGACAAGTTGCGCGCCCCAATGTCTCTGACCGTGACTACTTCCGAGCTCAGTTTGACAACAAGAACCGCGGTTTTTTTGTTGGTGAACCGGTCATAGGTCGCCTCTCAAAAAAAGTAACTGTCCCCATTTCGATGCCTGTGAACAGCCCTCGCAGTCGGTTCTCGATGCTGACTATCGCCATGGAAGTCGACCGCATTGCGGGGCCCTTTGAAAAGGAGCGAATCAAGCCCTCGGGCACGATTGGCATCGTGCGCAGTGATGGAATTGTGCTTCTGCGCAGTCCGCAGAGTGCAAATGCCATCGGGAGAAGCATTGCTACAGGACAGGCATGGGCAAAATACATGGGCACAATGGCTAAGGGAAGTTACGAATCCGAGGTCAGTCTTTTTGACCAACTTCCACGCATCGTGTCATTCTCCCGGGTGGAGAACTATCCTTTGGTGGTGTACGTCAGCGCCAGCAAAAACGCAATACTTGCCCCCTGGAAACTCCATACAGCCATCCTGATGGCTGTAGCGGCACTGATTTCCCTCATCAGTTTTTTGATGATTCGGACCTTGCTCAGCGCATTGAACACCTCCAGAATATCGCAGGCTATTGTTCAGTCGACCGACGAAGCAGTCATCGGAGAATCACTGGGCGGCATCATCAACCGGTGGAATCCCGGCGCTGAACGCATGTTTGGCTATTCCGCTTTGGAGATGGTAGGGCAGTCGATTTTGAGACTATTGCCACCTGACCGTCAGAATGAAGAGGCCCTCATCCTTGAAAGAATCCAGGACGGTCAGACCGTTCAGCATTTCGATTCCCTGCGAGTTCGCAAGGATGGTCGAATCATCCACGTATCAGCTACCATCTCGCCAATTCGAGATGCAAAAGGCAGACTGATTGGGGCCTCCAAGATTGCACGGGATATCACGGCACAGAAAGAGGCCTCGCGGCAATTGCAGCTCACGGCCAGTGTCTTTACGAATGCGAGCGAAGGCATTTTTATTACAGACCGCAGGGGCGCTATCCTGGAGGTCAATGAGGCCTTCACTCGTATCACGGGTTACAACCGCGAGAACGCTATTGGGAAAAATCCTCAGGTGTTCCGCTCCAGCCAGCAAGGTCCAGAGGTTTTCAAAGCCATTCACCTGGGCTTAATTCGCCATGGTGAATGGCGAGGCGAATTGTGGAATCGACGCCTCAACGGCGACTCCTACTCTGCCTGGCTGACTATCAGTACGGTCCGCGATAGCCGTGGCAAGGTTCAAAATTATGTGGCCTTGTTTTCCGATGTGACGGCAATGAAGCTCCAGCAGGAAACGTTGGAACACGGAGCCCACTATGACGTGCTGACCGACCTGCCAAACCGGCTTCTGCTATCGGACAGACTGCAGCAAGCCATGACGATGTGTCATCGCCACAATCGGGGCTTGGCCGTACTCTTTCTTGACCTTGACGGCTTCAAATCCATCAACGATAGGCATGGTCATAAAGTAGGTGATGAGCTACTGATTGCCTTGTCGAGCCAGATGAAGGCTGCGCTAAGAGATGTTGATACGTTGGCTCGCATGGGCGGGGATGAGTTTGTTGCCGTCTTGACCGATGTCGAAGACATTCAGGATTGCCTGCAAACGGTCAATCGCCTGTTGGAGGCCTGTGCATGTCCTGTGCTTATTCAAGGCCTGGAGTTGCGGGTTACCGCGAGTGTGGGTGTCACGCTGTACCCCCAGGACAATGCCGAAGCTGAGCAACTGATGCGCCACGCAGACCAGGCTATGTACCAAGCCAAGCAAAGTGGGAAAAACCGTTTCCATCTATTTGATTCAGCCCAGGACGCCGAGGTCAGAAGCCGAACTTTTCAGCAAGAGTTGATTGCACAAGGCCTGGCCAGGCAGGAGTTTGTCCTTTTTTACCAGCCCAAAGTCAATATGCGGACGGGCGCCATCATCGGCGTTGAAGCCCTTATTCGGTGGCAGCACCCAGACAAAGGGTTACTC
Organism: Rhodoferax sp.; assembly: GCF_028688795.1. Taxonomy (GTDB): domain Bacteria; phylum Pseudomonadota; class Gammaproteobacteria; order Burkholderiales; family Burkholderiaceae_C; genus Rhodoferax. The sequence goes on from NZ_JAQTXM010000013.1 coordinate 19,972, forward strand.
CCGCCGAGCGCATTTTTACCGGCCGTTGAACAGCATGCCTTGAATGAAACCATTGGTTCTTGGGTCGTGGGGGCCGCGCTCAAACAAATGACCGACTGGAAGGTTGAGGGGCTGACAATAGCGGTCAGTGTCAACATTGGCGCACGGCAACTGCAGTCAACTCACTTTGCAGGGCACTTGTCGGCATTGCTTTCAAATTACCCCGCAGTCTCACCCGAGCATCTTGAACTGGAGGTGCTGGAAACGAGTGCGCTGAATGACATCAATTCGACCGCCAGCATCATGGAGGACTGCCACCGACTGGGCGTACGTTTTGCTCTCGATGACTTCGGCACCGGGTACTCATCACTCACCTACCTTCGGCACCTTCCGGTGGAGACCTTAAAAATCGACCAAAGCTTCGTGCGCAACATGCTGGAGGACCGGGATGATTTGTCTATTGTCAAAGGTGTTATCGGTTTGGCGAGCGCGTTCCACAAAGACGTCATCGCAGAAGGGGTGGAGACGGATTCGCATGGAACGCGCCTCATCGAATTGGGATGTGACCACGCGCAGGGCTATGGCATTGCAAGGCCTATGCCAGCTGACCAAGTCGCTGCGTGGTGTTCTTCTTGGAGGCCGCCCGAAGCATGGGCGCGTGCAGTTGAACACTTCAGTTTGAGCGACAGTCAAGGATAGCCATAGGCGAGATGCCAAGGAAAGGCATCGCGTCGAGAGAGAGTTCTAAGAATTCTTGAGCCAGTTCAGGGTCAGCGCCTGATGCATCAGAGGAGGCCATCACACGCGTGTGCGCCTCGTGCTCGAGTATTTTTGCGAAAGCCCGAATGGATTTTTGGTTAATCACTATCTGATTTGAAGACTCTGGCGAGTTTTAAGTCTGGATATTTCAACGCTACCACTGCTTTAACCAGTTCATCTTCGCTGACTTGTTGATACACGCGCGTACCAACACTGCCTTGCGGTTTGTGTCCAGTCAATTCATCCTGTACTTTGTGGTCAATGCCTGCGCGCGACATTCCAGTTCGCACAGAGTGGCGCAAACAATGGAAATCTGGATACTTTTCGGTCAGCCCAGCTGATTTTCTAAAAGTGCCAAACCACGCCGAGAAGTAGCCTCCAGGTCGGCCATCTCTCATTTTCATGGCAGGCCAAAGAGCAATTGCTCCGGTTTTTCGGACCTGTTCCACATATTCCAAGAATCCAAGGCGAATAAGTTCTGGGTGAATTGGGATGACACGTATGCCTGAATCAGACTTGACCCTTTGGCTTTCCCCTTCGTCAGTGATGGAGAAAAGCGGAATCGGTCCCGAGGTGATGACATCTTCGGTTCGCAATTGCGCCAGTTCACCGACACGAGCTCCTGAATACAGGCCAATAATGGGAATCCAATAAGCCGCATCTTTGCCTGCTTTGAAGTCCTTGGGCAAAGCGTAGCTGGTGAATAGAGGTTGGCTAAACAGTGTGGTCAGTTCGTCGGGACTCCAGGGCCTGCGCCTGGCTGTCGTGCGGTGAGCAATATCCAGGCCTTCCCAAGGGCTCTTGGAAAGCGCCTCCAAGTCTCTGGTGGCGTATTTCAGTAGGGATTTGACCCAGGTGAACCTGTCGCGGGACGTTTTACTGGTAGCGCCTTTAGTCAGCAACCAGCCCCGAAAGGTGTCCCCTTGAGCCCGAGTAAGCGTGTGGAGGTCGATTTTTCCGCCCAGGCACTCTTCGAACAGCACAACAGCACGCAAACAGGCGTTTTCCGAGTCTGCGGACGGCACTTTGCTGATTTTCCATTTTTCGTAGACCTTTCTCAGAGTGAGCCGTGATGTCGGTTCGACGACGACTTTCGCTGGACGCAAAGTAGCAACGACGGCAGCTGGTGGGGCAGGGGTGTGCGCCACAAGTGCCAACTCTGGTAGTTGAACCACGGGCGTGAAACCGCAAAGCACTTCTGCGCGCTTTGCCAAACCGCGTTGGAGAGCCTCGCGGTGGCTACACGTGCCGAGGGACTTTACAAAACGCCCGTTGCGATAAAGCGCCGTTAAGGGGTGCCCTTTGGGCAGAACGATGCGCAGATAGAACGCGCTACCGCGTTGAAAAACGCCAGTCAAATGAGCCATGGAACCGCACCTCCTAAGGTTAGGTGCCACAGCCAGGTGCTACAAAATCCATGAGGGAGGACCTAAATTGGCCTAACCCATTGATTTCATTGAGCTTTTTGAATAAGGTGACGAGCCTTGACCCCGGCACTGGCTCTACAGTTAGGGCTGCTTGGTTCCCCACCTGACCCGGTTGGCCGCTTCACCATGCGGGAAGGCCCGTCAACGCAGATTGTAAAGCCTTAAGCCCCTGTTAGATCCTTGACCTCTGCATCAGAGACATTGGTTTTGACGGAGGAGATGCCGTTATCACGAGCGGCAACCGACGAATACATTTCACTGCGACCGATGACTTGGCCGTTTGTGGCTTTCAGGTTGAAATACGGTTGGCCCGAAGTGGACTCTGCGCGTTCGAATCGCTCGTCCACAACACCATTTTTCCTGCACGATTCAATCCCCTGTGTGGCATTGGTTTGGGTTTCGTACATCTGACTGGTCAGAATGATCTGCCCGTTGCCAGCCTTCAGGTTGAACATGTACTTGCCGTTTTTTGATTGGGTGATTTCAAATTTACCTGCCATGGTTTAGCTCCTGCAAAGTTGTTGAATGAAATGGTTTAACCGGCAAGGCACGTTGGCAGCACCCTCGGCAAAATCAGTTTAACGGTTTGGCCGGCCCTTTAGAATCCGCGCATGTCCTACCTTGTGCTTGCCCGTAAATACCGTCCCCGCAATTTCACCGAGATGGTGGGGCAAGACCATGTGGTTCAAGCCCTGACTAATGCGCTTACCACCCAGCGCTTGCATCACGCCTATTTGTTCACCGGTACGCGTGGTGTTGGCAAGACCACGGTGTCGCGTATTTTGGCTAAGTCGCTCAACTGCCAGGGCCTGGACGGGCAGGGTGGTATCACGGCTACCCCTTGTGGGGTATGCCAGGCGTGCACTGACATTGATAGCGGCCGGTTTGTTGATTACACCGAGCTCGATGCTGCTTCCAACCGTGGCGTAGATGAAGTTCAGGCTTTACTGGAACAGGCCGTTTACAAACCAGTGCAAGGGCGCTTCAAGGTTTTCATGATTGACGAAGTGCACATGCTGACCAACACGGCCTTCAATGCCATGCTGAAAACGCTAGAAGAACCGCCTGAATATCTGAAATTTGTGCTGGCCACCACGGATCCGCAAAAAGTGCCCGTTACGGTACTTTCACGCTGTTTGCAATTTAATCTGCGTCCGATGGCCCCGGAGACCATTCGGGAACATTTGCAAAAAGTGTTGCTCACCGAGCAAGTGACCGCTGATGTGCCCTCGCTGCGCCTGCTGGCGCGAGCGGCGCGCGGCTCGATGCGTGACGCCTTGAGTCTGGCCGACCAGGCCATTGCCTTCGGTTCTGGCGTGCTGCAAGAGCTAAGTGTGCGCCAGATGCTGGGCAGCGTGGATCGCTCCTACGTGTTCCGGCTACTCCAGGCTTTGGCTCAGGGTGACGGCAAAACAGTGGTCGAAACTTCGGAGGCTTTGCGCACCCACGGTTTGAGCGCGGCCTCCACGCTGGAAGAAATGAGCGGCGTATTGCAGCGCATGGCCGTGTTGCAGGCCGTGCCTGATGCGGCTGGCGATGACAGTGACCCGGAAGCCGCCGACATCGCCCAGCTGGCCGCCCTGATGCCCGCTGACGAAACACAATTGCTCTACAGCATTTGTCTGCATGGGCGCGGTGAATTGGGCCTGGCGCCGGATGAGTATGCGGCGCTGACCATGGTGTTGTTGCGCCTGCTGGCGTTCAAACCAGAAGCCGGCAACGCTACCGTGCAGGAAAAAAAAACTCTGAAAGTTAGCCCGCGCCCGCTGCCTGAGGCGCCAGTGCACGCGGTGGCTGCGCCCATGTTGGTGTCTGAGCCCTTGGACGCGCCTCTGCAGAAATTTCAAGAAAATCAGGCTGTAGACCTTGTAAAAAAAACGCAAAGCACTACTCAATCAATAGCAAAAGTAGTGCCACTGTCCGCCGCGGTTGACGTGGTTAGTGCCAAGCCAGACACCGCGAACACCGCCTCGCCAGAAACTCCGTCTGGCCCTGTGTTGCCAGAAGGCCAGCGCTTGCGGGTTCATGAGATGCCGGGTACGTCAGTTGGTGATCAGAGTCAAAATTTTGATACAAATCAGCCTCTAGCCCTTTTAGATAAAGCGCAAGCAGCTACAAATATTGAAGCAGTTCAGGTGCATGAGGCGCGTGAATCCAAGCGCGACATTCCACCTGAGCGTGCCAGCCCCGCCGTGCAAACCAGTCCCGATGGCGATTTCTGGTATGCCACAGTGCAGGCGTTGGTTGCGGCCGAGGCCATCACCGCCATGGTGCGCGAACTTGCGCTGCAGGCGCAATTGGTGGCGCGTGACACAGACCAATGGCTGCTGCGTGTGGAGCGCGAGTCGCTCAACCAGCCTGGCAGTCGTGATCGGCTGGCAGCGGCGCTGGCTGCTGCTGGTTACCCCGTCAAACTGGTCGCCGAAGTGGGGCGCGTGTCTGACAGCCCGGCCCGGCGCAATGCGGTGGCGGCGGCCCAAGCGCAGTTAGCGGCAGAAAAAATCGTTTTCGATGATCCCCTAGTGCAAAGCTTGATGCGTGATTTTGGGGCGAAAATCGTGCCCGGAAGCATCAAGCCCGTGACCCTGAAGTCGCCGACCTGATCGATTCAACTACCGGACTGAAACCGATTCAGTTCGCCAGCCTTTCAATTAAAAACTCACACAAGGAATACCCATGTTCAACAAAGGACAACTCGCCGGCCTCATGAAGCAGGCGCAGGCCATGCAAGACAACATGAAAAAAGCCCAGGATGATCTGGGCAACATCGAGGTCACGGGTGAGTCAGGCGCTGGTCTGGTCAAGGTACTCATGACCTGCAAGCACGATGTCAAGCGCATCACCATCGACCCCAGCCTGCTGGCCGACGACAAAGACATGCTGGAAGACTTGGTTGCCGCGGCTTTCAATGCAGCCGTGCGCAAGGCTGAAGAAACCTCGGCCGAGAAGATGGGCAAGATCACCGCTGGCATGCCAGGTTTACCGGGCGGCATGAAGTTTCCTTTCTAGGCAATGTCCGACACCAACGCGCTTGAAAACCTGGTTCAGGCGCTGCGGCGCCTGCCAGGCGTTGGGGTGAAGTCAGCGCAGCGCATGGCGTTTCACTTGCTGCAGCATGATCGCTCGGGGGCGCAGGCCTTGTCGATGGCGTTGGCGCACGCAAACCAAAACATCACCCACTGCGAGCGTTGCCATACCTTCACCGAGGCGCAGGTGTGCGCCACTTGCCTGGATGAGCGACGCGATGCCAGCAAGTTGTGCGTGGTCGAAACCCCAGCCGACCAGTCGGCGGTGGAACGCACTGGCGCCTACAAAGGCTTGTACTTTGTGTTGATGGGCAAGCTCAGCCCGCTTGACGGCATTGGCCCAAACGACATTGGCCTGAAAAAGCTGTTTGACCGGGCGCTTGATGGCACCGTGACCGAGGTGATTCTGGCCACCAATTTCACGGCCGAGGGGGAGGCCACGGCACACGTCATCAGCCAGGGCCTCAAAGCCCGCGGCCTGCACCTGACCCGGTTGGCGCGTGGTGTGCCAGTGGGCAGCGAACTTGAATACGTTGACTTGGGCACCATTGCCCATGCGCTGGTAGACCGGCGCTAAAGATATGCTCAAAACCTCAGGAGACCCGTCATGACGGCTGCCCGCTTTACCCTGGCTTACTGGTGTGTGCTGGTGGCGGCGCTGCTGCCGATCGTTTGTGCCGGTATTGCCAAGTGGGGCATGTTCCGCAAATCGCCGCGTGCGGGTGGTTTTGACAACGCCAACCCACGTGCCTGGTTGGCCCGCCAGACCGATTGGCGGGCGCGCGCCAATGCAGCGCAGGCCAACAGCTTTGAGGCCCTGCCGTTCTTCATTGGGGCCGTCATCATTGCCCACCAATTGGGCGCCTACCAGACCCGGCTGGACCTGCTGGCCTTTGTCTATGTGGTGTTGCGCATGGTGTACATCATGCTTTACGTGGCGGACCTGGCCAGCGTGCGCAGCCTGGTCTGGGGGCTGGCGCTGGCCGTGAATGTGGCGATTTTGTTCGCCGGTTACCGCTGACCTGCCACCCCGCAAGCTGAGTTTGTTATTTTCGTGCCAACCTGGTTGGCTTTTTGGTTGGGGCGATCTTGCGCTTGGACACGGCCCTTGACACGCCCTTTGATTTTCCGGTGACTCTTTTTGCCGACGCAATTTTGACTCTGATCGGCAGGTACAGCACCACTTTCTGGCCGACTTTGAACGACGCCGTGGCATTGACTTTGTTCCACTCTGCGAGCGACTGGGGGCTGACAGCAAAACGTTTAGCCAGGGTTGCCACCGTGTCTTTTTTACCAGCCTTGACCATGGTTTGCCGCAGCACCACGTCAGGGGCCAAAGACAGTTGCCCGTTGTCGGCCACACGCTCTGACACATCCGTATCCAACCCGGCAGAGCGGCGCACCAGCAGGGTTGAGCCCGCCTTGATCAGCATGCGCGGTGGAATCTGGTTGATGCTGCGCAATTCATCCTCTGTCATGCCGACCCGATGCGCGGCATCGGCCACCTTGAGGGTGTTTGGCGCAACCCAGGCGGTCCAGTTGGCCAGGCGTCCCCCGGTGTAGGCTTCCATGTTGGCCTGAAAACGCTCGGCGTTGTCCCATGGCAGCAAGATTTGGGGTGTGCCCGAGGCCAGAAACACTGGTTTGTTGGCAGACGGGTTGAGCGCCTTGAAGTCATCCAGCGGCACTTCAGCCAATTTGGCTGCCAGTGCCACATCGATGTCACGGCGGATGTCCACGGACTGAAAATATGGATGGTTGCCGAGTTCTGGCAGGTTGACCCTGAATGAACCCGGATTGGCCACAATATTTTTCACAGCCTGCAGCTTGGGCACATACATGCGTGTTTCCATCGGCATGGCCAGATCGGCATAGCCAGTGCCAGTGCCTGCCTTTTGGGCTTTGTTGATGGCACGCTGCACGCTGCCTTCACCCCAGTTGTAGGCGGCCAGTGCCAGGTGCCAGTCACCAAACATGCCGTAGAGCTTTTGCATGTAGTCAAGCGCAGCACGGGTGGACTCGATCACGTCCCGGCGGTCATCGCGAAACATGTTTTGTTTCAGGGCAAAGTCTTTGCCAGTAGCGGGCATGAACTGCCACATGCCAGCAGCCTTGGCGCTGGAGACAGCCTGCGGGTTAAACGCGCTTTCAATGAAAGGCAGCAACGCCAGTTCGCTGGGCATGTTGCGTCGCTCCAGCTCTTCCACAATGTAAAAAAGGTATTTATTGCCGCGCTCGGTCATGCGGGCCACATAGTCGGGGCGACTGCTGTACCAGAGCTCGCGCTCACGCACCAGGTCGGTGTCCAGTTCGGGCATGGCAAAACCACGCCGGATGCGCTCCCATACATCAGCAGGGGGCAGCAGGGAATGCACATTTTTCGACCCCAACTGCGCTGTTGCCAAGGGCTTCAAGCCACCTGCCGGGTAGAGTGCCGAGGCGCTATCAGTCCGATTGCCGCCAAAAAGCGGTTGACCCACAGGGGTGGCGTCATTGGGCGCGTTCGACGCCAAGTTGACCGTGCTGGCACAACCTGCCAACCACACGCTGGCTCCCAGTGCCAAATATCGAAGAAGCTGTTTCAAAATTGATCTTTCCAGGTTCGCAGGGCTGCAAACACACTGACGGCGTCCGTTGCGTTGGCAGCCTGCCGTTGCACCGCATGGGCCACGCTTGGTAAATGGGTGCGTAAAAAAGGGTTCACACACTTCTCAAGCGCAATGCTTGAGGGCAGGGTGGGCTGGTGCTGGTTTCGCAGGACTTGTGCCTTGGCCTGGTAGGCCTGCAAGTCTGCATTGTCGGGCTCAACAGCCAAGGCAAAGCGCAAGCTACTTAAGGTGTACTCGTGGGCGCAGCACACACGGGTGGCGTCAGGCAAGGCTGCCAACCGGGTCAGTGAGGTCAGCATTTGCGCTGGTGAGCCTTCAAATAAACGCCCGCAACCTGCGCTAAACAGTGTGTCACCGCAAAAGAGCACCGGGTCCTGAGAAGGGACTTGGCCAAAGAATGCGATATGTCCTGCGGTGTGGCCTGGAACCAGCAACACCTCAAAGTGCAGTCCTAGCACCTCAATGACATCGCCATCATTCAAGCGTGTCAAGGGTTCGGGCATGTGCTCCAGTGCTGGGCCGTAAACCTTTGCACCCGTGGCCTGGCGCAGGGCATCGACTCCACCCGTGTGGTCGTTGTGGTGGTGCGTGACTAGAATCGTCTCCAGTGTCAGACCGCCATCCTGCAAGGCGGCTAAAACGGGCTCGGAATCACCAGGGTCGACCACCAGCGCCCGACGACCGTCGTGCAGCATCCAGATGTAGTTATCAACGAAAGCGGGTATTGGAATTAACTTCATGGGCGACCAAATTATAAGTTTGCATGACTGGTTGGCTACCCCGCCCGGCGCTTACCTGCTGGATTGGGAGCGCGAACACATGGCTTCGGCCGTCGCCGACGTCTTTGGTTTTCATGCCCTGCAACTGGGTATGCCAGAGCTGGACGCGCTGGCCGCCAACCGCATGCCGCACCGCTGGTTGGCCACTGAAAGCCCTCACGAAAAAGCGGCCTTTGTGACCGATTTTTCGGCCCTGCCGTTTCCCGCCAACAGCCTGGACCTCGTGGTGTTACCGCACGCGTTGGAACTCACCGCGGACCCCCATGCCGCGCTGCGTGAGGTGGCGCGTGTGCTGGTGCCCGAGGGCCGGGTGGTGATTTGTGGCCTGAACCCGATGAGCTTGTGGGGCTTTCGTCAGCATCGCGCGCACCTGTATCGCCGCTTCGGCTGCAACCGGATGTTTTTGCCGGAGACTGGCGAATTTATTGGCTACCTGCGTCTGCGCGACTGGCTGCGCCTGCTGGACCTGGACATTGAGTCGGGGGAGTTCGGCTGCTACCGCCCCGCCTTGGCCAACCCCCAGTGGCTGGCGCGCTTTGCCTGGATGGACCGTGCCGGCGCCCGTTGGTGGCCGATACTCGGCGCGGTTTACTGTTTGGTGGCGGTCAAGCGGGTGCGCGGCATGACTTTGCTCAATCCCGCCTGGAAGCCCGCACCGCGGTTGGCTGGTACTCCTGTTTCGGTAGCTAATAGCGCTGGTTCTACAAGGGCTAGAGGCATAAAAAGCATATAAAATTTAAAAGAGGTCAGTGACTTGAATCCAATTGATATTTACACCGATGGCGCTTGCAAGGGCAACCCTGGCCCAGGCGGCTGGGGGGCGCTGCTCAAATCTTCCGATGCGCAAAAAGAGCTGTGTGGCGGCGAGATGGGCACCACCAACAACCGCATGGAGATGATGGCGGTGATTGAAGCCCTGGCCGCCCTGAAGCGCCCATGTAAGGTGACGCTGCATGTCGATAGCCAATATGTGCTCAAGGGCATGACCGAGTGGCTGCCGGGCTGGAAAGCGCGCGGCTGGAAGACCGCTGCAAAGGCCCCGGTAAAAAATGTCGACTTGTGGCAGCGCCTTGATGCGCTGGTGAACAGTGGCACACACCAGATTGAATGGCGCTGGGTGCGCGGGCACAACGGCGACCCCGGCAACGAGCGTGCCGACGAATTGGCCAACAAAGGTGTGGCGATAGCCCTGAGCCAACGCTGAAATCCATGACCCCGACCTGAAGGTGAAGACTTGGTAAAGATCTGACCTTCAGGTCTGCTGGGTGTACCGAGTCTCGCTACATTAACCCGTTGCAACTTTCCGCGGTTTTGACCGGAAAAATCTTTTATGGCTTCCAAATTTACATTTGCAGCAGTGGCTGTTCTCGGCATCGCCATCTCAGGAGGTGCCGCTTGGTGGCTACAGTCACGCCCCCAGGGCCCCACGCAAATCACTGCCAACGGCGACAGTTCTTCGGCAAATGGCGGCGCAGGCAAGGCGGTTGGTGCTGCCCCGCGTGTGGCGGGCGTGGAAGTTACCAAAGTGGAAACGTCGACCCTGCGCGACGATGCCCAGGCTGTGGGAAGTTTGCGTGCCCGCCAAAGTGTGATGCTGCGCCCCGAGCTAGTGGGGCGCATCACTGCGCTTAATTTCAAGGACGGTGGCCCGGTTCGCAAGGGCCAGATATTGGTGCAGTTTGACGACCTGTTGCAGCAAGCTGAATTGCAGCAAATGCAAGCGCAACTGGCCATTGCCCAGGCCAGCTTCAAACGCACTCAGGAACTTGTTGCGCAGAATTTCATGGCGCAGCAAACCCTCGACACCAGTGCTGCAAACCTGAAGGTCGCACAGGCCCAACTGGCTTTGTCGCAGGCACGGCTGTCCCGCATGGCGGTGCGCGCGCCGTTTGACGGCACCGTTGGCATTCGTTTGGTCAACGTCGGCGATTACGTCAAAGACGGCGCTGATCTGGTGGCGCTCGAAGACACACGCCAGATGCTGGTCGACTACCGCCTGCCAGAGCGTTTTGGTGGCAAGGTCAAGCCCGGTCAAAGTGTCGAGATTGCACTGGATGCGCTGCCCGGGCGCAGCTTTAACGCGGTGGTCGAGGCTGTAGAGCCCCTGATGGATGCCAACGGCCGCTCGGTGGCCGTGCGTGCTGTGATTTCTGGTGCTGGTAAACCTGCTGACAAGCCGGGCAACCAAGTTGTCGATAAATCGTCAAAGTCGGGTAACAAAGCGGATGACAAAAAGGCTGGCCAGGTGCTGCGCTCTGGTATGTTTGCCCGTGTCGCGACCTTGTTCTCGGTCAATGACGCGGCCTTGGTAGTACCTGAAGAAGCTATCGTGCCGCAAGGCGGAAAACAATTTGTGATCAAAGTGGTGGCACCTGTTGCCGGTGCCACGCTGCCTGCCGATGTCAAATTTGTGTCTCTGCGGCAAGAAGTCAAGCTGGGCGTGCGTCGCTCGGGCAAGGTTGAAATTGTCGACGGTGTGGCCTTGGGCGACACCGTGGTGGTGGCCGGCCAGCAGCGTCTGCAAAAAGACGGCTCGCCTCTTCGCATTGTGGAACTAGGCAAGCCTGCGGGCAAAACCGCTGCGCCAGTTGCTCCCGCCTTGGCTGCCAGCCGCTGACCTGCCAGGAAGCTCACCATGCAACTGGCTGAAACATCCATCCGTCGCCCGGTCTTTGCCACCGTGCTGTCCTTGCTGATTGTGCTGATTGGCGCGGTGTCGTTCAACAGTCTGACGGTGCGCGAATACCCCAAGATTGACGAACCGGTGGTGTCGGTCACCACCACCTTTGCCGGTGCGTCCAGTGAAGTCATGGAAGCCCAGGTGAGCAAGGTGCTGGAAGACTCGCTCTCAGGCATTGAGGGTGTGGACGTGATCACCTCCACCAGCCGCCAGGAGCGCAGCCAAATCTCGGTCAAGTTTGCCCTGAGCCGCGATGCCGATGCAGCCGCCGCTGACGTGCGCGACAAGGTCACTCGGGTGCGCCAGCGTTTGCCGCAAGGCATTGACGAGCCGGTCATTGCCAAGGTCGAGGCCGAGTCGTTCCCCGTGATTTTTTTGGCGCTTAGTTCAGACACCCACAACGCCCTGCAACTCTCCGAGATGGCCAATACCCTGGTCAAGCCGGTGCTGCAAACCGCACCCGGCGCGGCTGAAGTCAATATCTATGGCGAGCGCAAGTTTTCCATGCGCATCTGGGTTGACCCCGACAAGCTTGCTGCTTACAAGCTCACTGTGCAAGACCTGGAAGACGCCCTGCGCCGTGCCAACCTCGAAGTGCCCGCTGGCCGCATTGAAAGCGCACAGCGCGAGTTCAATGTGACCGCTGCCACTGACTTGCAGCGCCCGCAAGAATTCGCCCAGGTCGTGATTCGCTCCATCAATGGCCAGCCCATCCGCATTGGTGACGTCGCCCGGGTGCAGGAAGCGCCGGTGGATGAACGCTCGTTTGTACGTCTGAACGGGCGCGATGCCGTGGGGGTCGGCGTGGTCAAGCAGAGCACCGCCAATCCGCTGGACTTATCAGCAGGCGTGCGCGAGTTGTTGGTCAAGTTGCGTCGTGACCTGCCGCCCGGCGTGAGCATTGAGGTAGCCAACGACAACTCGGTGTTCATTGACCAGTCCATCAAGGCGGTGTTTAGAACCATTCTGGAGGCCGCCGTGCTGGTGGCCTTGGTGATTTTTGTCTTTTTGCGCACACTGCGCGCCTCGCTGATTCCGTTGATCACCATTCCTGTGGCGTTGATTGGCACTTTTGCCATGATGGCCTTGGTTGGCTTCAGCATCAATACCCTCACCCTGTTGGCGCTGGTGCTGGCGATTGGCCTGGTGGTGGACGATGCCATCGTGATGCTGGAGAACATCTACCGCCACATTGAAGAGGGCCTGCCGCCATTTCAAGCCGCCATCAAAGGCGCACGTGAGGTCGGTTTTGCCATTGTGGCCATGACCATGACGCTGGTGGCGGTGTATGCGCCGTTGGCTTTTTCTCCTGGGCGTACCGGGCGCCTGTTCACCGAGTTTGCGCTGGCACTGGCCGGGGCCGTGGTGATTTCAGGGCTGGTGGCGCTCACCCTGTCGCCCATGTTGTCATCTCTTTTGCTGAGGCACAACCCCAAGCCTAGCTGGTTTGACTCGCACATGGAAAACCTGCTGCAATGGGCCACCCGAACCTACGGAAAAATGCTGGCCTGGTCTTTGAGCCGGCGTTATCTGGTGCTGCTGGTGATGCTGGCCAGTGGTCTGGTCACCTGGTGGACCCTGGGTGATCTCAATCGTGAACTCTCGCCCATGGAAGACCGGGGTGTGGTGCTGGCCCGCATCAACGCACCCGACGGTGCGACCCTGGCTTACACCGACCGTTATGCCAAAAGCATCGAGCGCATCGCTGAAGATTACCCCGAGTTCGATCGCGTGTTTGCCACCATTGGCAACCCCACGGTGTCTCAGGGCAACATCTTCTTTCGGGCCAAACCCTGGGAAGAGCGCCAACGCACCACGCTGGAAATGGCCCGCGCGATGACACCGCGCGTCTCCAGCCTGTCGGGCGTCACCGCCATCCCCATCACCCCGCCGTCGCTGGGGCAGGGCTTCAGCAGTCGTCCGATCGAGTTTGTCATCATCACCTCAGAGAGTTACCAAAATCTGGCACAAACCGTGCGGGCGTTTCAGGACGAACTGGCCAAAAACCCCGGTTTTGTGCAGGTCGACACCGATTTGCGCCTGAACAAGCCCGAGATCAAACTTGAAGTGGATCGCGAGCGTGCCGCCGACATGGGCGTCAGTGTCGATTTGATTGCGCGTGCCATCGAGACCATGCTGGGCGGGCGCAAGGTCACGCGTTACAAGCGCGACGGCGAACAATACGACGTGATCGTGCAAACCAACGCCTCGGGCCGAGACACGCCGGATGACATTGAAAAAATCTTCGTGCGTGGCAAAGGTGCAGAGCTGATTCCGCTGTCAGCCTTGGTGAAAATTCGCGAGGTGGTGGTACCGCGCGAGCTGATTCACTTTGGCCAGCGTCGCTCCGCCACCATCACCTCCAATTTGTCGGCCACCTATTCAGTGGGCGAGGCCTTGCAGTACATGGACGCCACCGCCAAAAAAGTGCTTAAACCCGGTTACGCCACTGATTTGAACGGCATCAGCCGCGAGTTCAAAAAGTCGTCCGACTCCCTCACTCTGGTGTTTGCACTGGCGCTGTTGTTCATCTTTTTGGTGCTGGCCGCGCAATTTGAGAGTTTTGTCGACCCATTTGTGATTCTGTTCAGTGTGCCGCTGTCGATGGCCGGTGCGCTGCTGGCGCTCAAATGGTCGGGTGGCACGCTCAACGTGTTCAGCCAGATTGGCCTCATCACGCTGGTGGGCCTGATCACCAAACACGGCATTTTGATTGTGGAATTTGCCAACCAGTTGCGTGAGCAGGGCATGGACACACTGGCAGCTATCCAGCAGTCGGCCGCGCAACGTCTGCGCCCGATCATGATGACCACCGGCGCCATGGTGCTGGGGGCTATTCCGCTGGCCATCGCCACTGGTGCCGGGGCCGAGAGTCGCCAGCAAATTGGTTGGGTGATTGTGGGCGGCATGAGCTTGGGAACCCTGCTTACCGTGTTTGTAGTGCCCACCATGTACACCCTTCTGGCGCGCAAACACGCACCCGGGCCAAACAAGGAACCCACCCTGCAGCCGCTACCAAGCGAGGGTTAGTTCGCCACAGGGGTTGTGTTGCCCATGCCGTCCGGGCTTGGTCTGCCAGCGCACAGACCCCGCCGTATTTGCCACCTATAACTGACACATTGAGAGCGATCCCGCACTCAATGAACAGTGATTGGAGCAAATGATGACGATAAATTCAAGAACCCTGACTACCACCCTGATCGGTGTAGTCTTGGCCATCACCGCAGGCTGCACCAGCCTGAAAACCCCCGCCACAGCCGATGTGGCGGTAAGTAAGGCGGCCGTTGAAAACGCGGCCGGTGCCGGTGGGGCAGAGTTTGCCCCGGTGGAAATGATGGCGGCACGCGACAAGATGGTGCTGGCCAACAAGGCCATGGCAGCCAAAGACTACAAGCTGGCCATCAATCTGGCAGCCCAGGCTCAGGCTGATGCCACGCTCGCCAGAAGCAAGGCCAATTCGGCCAAAGCCCAGACCGCTGCCGACGCCCTGCAGGACGACATTCGCGTGCTGCGCGCTGAGCTTGAGCGCAACAACAAGTAATTGCCAGTAGCGCACAAGTAGCGTCCAGGCAAGGTTCTGCGCTTCCCAAACTTAACCCAAGGTATTTCCCATGAGAAAATTCTATTTAGCTCCTGTTTTGGTGGCCGTCGCCACGCTCATTGGCGCTTGCAGCTCAGTGCCCACCACTACTGGCCTGCTTGAGCAAGCGCGCAGTGACTACCGTGTGGCACAAAACAACCCCAACACCCAAACCTATGCCCCGCTTGAAATGAAGCAGGCCAGCGAAGCCATGGCTTTGGCCAATGTGGAGGCCAACGACCGCGCCAGCGCCACAAAAGTCGACCAACTGGCTTACATTGCCAAGCAAAAGATTGCATTAACGCAAGAAGTCACCAAGCGCAAAGTGGCCGAGGCTGAGGTGGCCAATGCTGGCAAGCAGCGTGACCAGTTGCGGCTGGACCAGCGCACCAATGAAGCCAATGCCGCCACCCTCAGTGCCGACCGCGCCAAGCAAGAGGCGCTGATTGCCCAAAGCAACGCCGCCCAAGCCCAGCGCCAAGCCCAGATGGCCCAGGTTGATGCCGCCAATTCACAGCGTCAAACGCAAGAAGCGCAGGCCCGTTCGGCCCAGCTTGAAGCCCAGTTGAACGATTTGGCCGCCAAAAAAACTGCACGTGGCCTGGTGATCACGCTGGGTGACGTGTTGTTTGGCACCGATCTTTCAAGCCTGACACCTGCGGGCATGAACACGGCGCAAAAGCTGGCCAATGTGTTGCAACAAAATCCCAAACTGACTGTATTGGTGGAGGGGTTTGCCGACAGCACGGGTGCGGCAGACTACAACCAGGCGCTGTCTGAGCGGCGTGCCGGCGCGGTGCAAAACGCCATGCAAGGGTTTGGCATTGCGCGTGAACGTGTTGCTGTGCGCGGTTATGGCGAGGCCTATCCGGTGGCCGCCAATGATTCCGCTGGCAACCGGCAGTTGAACCGTCGGGTGGAGATTGTGTTGTCGGATGACAATGGTAAGGTGATGGCGCGCTGATTTTCTTGCCGGAGTCAGGCCAGTTCAAAGGGCCCACGGCAAGTTGCCGGGGCCCTTTTCTAAGCGGTCATGTTATTCAACGGTTCTGCTTGCGCCTGCGCTCTTCTTGACCCAAACAAGTTGGCGTAAACCCAGGTGAATTCGGCGCCCATCAGGAAGATTTGGGCTGAGTAATACACCCACAGCAGCACCACTACCAAGGAGCCGGCGGCGCCAAAGCCCGACACGATGCCGCTGCCGCCAATGTACGCACCAATCAGGGCTTTACCCAGGCTGAACAGCAGGGCGGTGAAGATGGCGCCGGTCCACACATCACGCCACTGCACATGGGCGCGCGGCATTACTTTGTAGATCAGGGCAAACATGGCGGTGACCAGTGCAAAGCCGGCCAAGGCGTTGCTGACGCTGGCAATGGCCATCCAGCCACCAAACAGCGGGCTCCACAGGCGTTCCATGGTGGCAAGCGCAGCGCTCAGCACCAGCGACACCATCAGCAAAAAACCAATTACCAAAATCATGCCAAAGGACAGTAAGCGAGCGCGCAGCAGGTTGAGCCAGCCGCTCAACGGCACTTTGGTGGGCACGCGCCAGATGCGGTCCAAGGCGCTTTGCAACTCGCCAAACACGGTGGTGGCACCCACCAGCAGCAGCACCACACCCAGCACGGTGGCCGCCTTGCCCTCGGCTGGTTTGCCAACGCTGGCCAGCAGGGCTTGCACGGCGCCGGCGCCTGCATCGCCCATCAGGGCGCGCAGTTGTGACTCGATTTCGCCGCGCGCAGCTTCTTGGCCAAACACCAGTCCGGCCACCGCGATCACAATCAACAGCAAGGGGGCGAGTGAAAACAAGGTGTAGTAGGCCAACGCTGCACCCATGCTGGGCACATCGTCGTCTACCCAATTGGCAAAGACTTTTTTTAGCAGCGCCCAGTACAGCGGCAGGTCAAATGGCATGGTCAAAAGGGCAAGGAAATTGGGGGCTCAAGGCGTAGATTGTTGCCGAATCACCTCGGCGCGTTTCATCTCAAGGTAGGCTGGGCGGTCTAGCTCGTGCAGCTGGCGCGGGTAACGCTCCACCGCCGTGAACCAGGCTTGCAAGCGATTTTCAAGTTGCGCTGAAGGCGGCTCAGATTGCGACGCCAAAAAACTGTCGATGGCCAAGTAATAACGCATGGTGTTACGTTCCACCACACCGCGCACGCCAGTGACCAAGTCCAGCTCACCGCTGTCGTTTGGGTCAACCAAAGTAAAACCCACCTTACCCGCGCCAATGGTGGCCAGATAGGCCTGCATGGCCACGCGCCCGGCAAAGCCCACACCGTAGGCGTAGGTTAAATGCAGAAACGACTTGGTTTTGGAGAGTTCAACCACCTCCATCTGGATCAGGTAGTCACGCGTGCCCAGCGGCCCGGTTTTGGCGTTGAGGGTGGTTGCAAAATAATTTGGCGTCGCAGCGGTTTCTTGGTAAATAAAGTCTACGCGCGCAGCGTCAACCAGTGTTTGGGGTGTTTTTTTGCCAATGTAGACCCGAAGCATGGTGCCTGTGGGTTGCGCAATGGCTTGGCAGTATTTGGTGTTGATATGCAAGATCATCACCTGGCACCAGTTGCTGGGGCTCTTAAGCCCGGCGCTGACAGTGGCAAATGGGTACGCCACCACGGCGTAAATGTCGCCTTGCAGGCCTTCGGCAGTTTCTACCGAATACAGCACCAAAGGTCGACCAAAGGGATTTTTTTGCAAGGGTGCGCTCAGGCGTGTGTACTGGGCTTGCAGCGCCGTGGCAGATTCAGCCGCCGAGATTGCTCCAGCGCCAAAGCTGGCAAAAATTGACGCGGCCGCCAGCAGGCCAATCCGCCAGCCAGCGCCGCTCATGGCTTACTTGGTGACTTCGTGACCAATCACGCCGCCCACTGCCGCGCCAGCAGCTGTGCCGAGCAGGCCGCCACCAATCACATTGCCAGCGACACCGCCGATGACAGCACCAGTGGCTGTGCCTTGTTCTTGATGAGTCATGCCTGCGCAACCGCCGAGGCCCAAAGCGGCTACCAAAAGAACGGCGGGCAAAACAGAAAAGCGTTGAGTAAAGTTCATGAGAATTCTCCAGGACAGTTAAAAATCAGGCCGCACCATGCAGAGCATTTTGGTGTGGAAGAGCCGTTATTTTTAGCCCGTGGCGCTTTGGCGTCTGTGCGCCTGCACACACAAGCCGCAAACAGGCTCGGTTGGTTTTTGGGGTGCTATGTGGGCCAACGCACGGACACAGTTTGTGCCGCCTCTTAACCTTGTGACATGGCAATCCATACCGACAACGGGCTCAGCATGAAGGGCAGCGCGCCAGATGCGTGTATAACGGGTTCGGGCGCGTTCTGCGCCTCGGGTCGTGCGAGCTCTTCACCCCTTCGCACTTTGATCTAGCCCGACCCACGAGACGACCCCCTTGAAAATCATCCCTAAGACACTGTCCTGGTTGGCTGGCGCCTTGCTGCTGCTGGCCGCTGGCATTGCGTTCATGTTCTGGTCTTACCAGCAGATATCGGTGGCTTCCAACCAGCGCCAGCACACGCGCCAAGTCATCAGCGTGGCCAATAGCCTGTTGTTTTCCTTGAAAGACGCTGAAACTGGGCAGCGTGGTTACGCCTTGACCGGTAATGAAGCCTATTTGCAGCCGTATTTGGCAGTGCGTGACACCATCAACGCACAATTTTTCGACTTGCAGGAGCTTAGCGGCAACTCGGGTTCTATGACCACTTTGAAGCCCTTGATCGACGCCAAAATGGTCGAGCTGGCCACGGTCATTGAGCTGCGTCGCAGTGGAAATTTGGCGGCTGCGCGCCAACTCATCGACGGCGGCACAGGCAAGAAGCAGATGGATTCAATTCGCGCCGAAATGGACAATTTCATTCAAGCGCAGACCGATGTCCAGTCGCTTAACGACTCGGCGTTTGATGCCAGCATGCACCGTTTGTTGATTGTGATGTCGGTTGTTGCTGCATTGGCAGTGCTTTTTGCCTTGGTGTTTGCTTATCTGTTTTTTCAAAAATCCCAACAACGGGCGAAGAATCTGGTGCACCTGGAAACCCAGCACTTGCTTGAGGTGCAAGAGGAAACCAACCAAAGGCTGGCGCAGGCCAACAAGCAGCTTGAAGAAAGCCAGCAAAAACTTGCTGTGACGCTCAATTCGATTGGTGACGCGGTCATTGCCACCGACGCCGCGGCTTGCGTGACCCTGCTCAACCCGGTGGCCGAAGCGCTCACTGGCTGGACGCAGGCGCAAGCGCTCGGGCAACCGGTCGACGTGGTGTTTCACATCGTCAACAAAGACACCCGCATGCTGGCCAAAATACCGGTGGCGGACGCTTTGGAACACGGCACCGTGCAGGGGCTGGCCAACCACACTGTGCTGATTGCCCGCGATGCGCGTGAATTTGATATCTCCGACAGTTGCGCCCCAATTCGGGATGCTGCTGGCTTGGTGGTGGGCGCGGTGCTGGTGTTTCGCAATGTGTCCGACGAATACGCTGTGCAGCAAACCCTGCGCGACAGCGCAGCGCTGGTGCAAACCATTCTGAACACGGTGGCCGATGGGCTGGTGACAGTGCATGCCGATGGCGGCACCATCGAGACAACCAACCCGGCCATTGAGTTGCTGTTTGGTTACAGCGCTGCCGAGCTGGCCGGCAAACCCTTGAGCGTGCTGATACCCGAGCTGGAGCAAGACCAGCGCCATGTGTCGCTGGAATATTACGAAGCCAGCGATGCCGACCGTGCCTTGGGGCTTGGCCGAGAGGTGATGGGCCTGCGCAAGAACGGAAGCGTGTTTCCGCTGGAAATTTCTGCCAGTGAAATGACGCTGCGCGGGCAGCGCTACTTCACCGGCATCTTGCGTGACATCAGCGCTCGCAAGCAGGCTGAAGAGGCCTTGCTCAAGGCGGGTGCCTTGCAAAAAGCCATTTTTGACAGCGCCAATTTTTCCAGCATTGCCACTGACGCCAGGGGTGTGATCCAGATTTTCAATGTCGGCGCCGAACGCATGCTGGGTTTTACTGCCGCTGAGGTCATGAACCAGCGCACCCCTGCTGACATTTCAGACCCGCATGAAATTGTGGCCCGCGCCAAGGCCCTGAGCGTTGAGTTGGGTCGGCCCATCACGCCTGGCTTTGAGGCTCTGGTGTTCAAGGCCTCACGCGGCATAGAAGACATTTACGAGCTGACCTACATTCGCAAAGACGGTAGCCGCGTGCCCGCGCTGGTTTCTGTCACCGCCTTGCGCGACGACACCAACGCCATCATTGGCTACCTGTTGATTGGCACCGACAACACCGCGCGTCAGGCCGCAGAAGTTGAGCGCACCCGGCTAGACCAGCTGCTGCGCAACAAAAATGCCGAACTGGAGATTGCCAGAAACGTGGCCGACAAGGCCAACTTGGCCAAATCAGACTTCTTGTCCAACATGAGCCACGAGCTGCGCTCCCCGCTCAACGCCATTTTGGGCTTCGCGCAGCTGCTGGAAATGGGCGTGCCCGCGCCCACGCCCACACAAACCGCCAGCGTTGGCCAGATCCTCAAGGCGGGCTGGTATTTGCTGGAACTCATCAACGAGATTCTTGATCTGGCCCTGATTGAATCGGGTCGCCTGTCGATGTCGCTGGAACCCACCTCGCTGCACGACCTGATGCAAGACTGCCAGGCCATGATTGCCCCGCAAGCCCAGCAAAAAGGCATTCGCCTCACCTTTGCGGACGTGGACAAAGCCACCTTCGTCATCGCTGACCGCACCCGGCTCAAGCAGGTGGTGGTGAATTTGCTGTCAAACGCTATCAAATACAACCGCCCCGGCGGCATTGCCGAAGTGAGCTATCGGGTGCATTCCAGCGGGCGCTTGCGCATCAGCGTGCGCGACACCGGCTTGGGGCTGTCCGAGCAAAAGATTGCCTTGCTGTTTCAGCCCTTCAACCGTCTGGGCCAAGAGGCCGGCTCAGAAGAAGGCACCGGCATTGGCCTGGTGGTGAGCCGCCGCCTGGTGGAGCTGATGGGTGGGCAAATTGGCCTGACCAGTACCGTGGGTGTGGGGAGCGTGTTCTGGTTTGAATTGAGCTCGGCGCTGGCACCGCAACTGCACATGGATATGCAGTCGATCGACACGGCTGCTGCTCCTCTTATGCCTTCTGATATTGGCATACGCACCGTGCTGTATGTGGAAGACAACCAGGCCAACATGGCGCTGGTGGAGCAATTGGTGGCGCGCCGCCCCGAGTTGCGGTTGCTGGGCGCCGTGGACGCCATGCGCGGCATTGCCATGGCCCGTGCGCACCAGCCAGATTTGATTTTGATGGACATCAACCTGCCCGGCATCAGCGGTATGGAGGCCCTGGCCATCTTGCTGGGCGATGCGGCCACCCGGCATATTCCGGTGCTGGCCCTGAGCGCCAACGCCATGCCGCGTGACATTGAAAAAGGCATGGCGGCTGGCTTCTTCCGCTACCTCACCAAGCCAATCCGGGTCAATGAATTCATGGCGGCCCTTGACGAAGGGTTGGCGCTGGCCACTGCACGCGCTGAAGCCACCACGTTTTGACCCCGGTTTTTGATGATCAGTCCCCGCGACATTCTTGCAGCACACATCCTGATTGTTGATGACAACCAAGCCAATGTGGCGTTGCTGTCGCAGCTGCTGAATGAGGCCGGCTACCACAACCTGAGCGCCACGCGTGACCCGTTTTCGGTTTGTGACATGCACAGCACCCACGCCTACGACCTGATTTTGCTTGACCTGCAGATGCCCGGCATGGACGGCTTTGCGGTGATGCATGAACTGCAACAGATGGAGACAGGGGGCTACACACCCGTTTTGGTGATTACCGCGCAGCCCGGCCACAAACTGCGGGCGCTGGCGTCTGGTGCCAAAGACTTCATTGCCAAACCCTTTGATGTGGTTGAGGTCAAGACCCGTATTCACAACATGCTGGAAGTGCGCCTGCTTTACAAGCAACTTGAACAAGCAGTGAGCACCTTGAAATCGATTGCGCTGCATGACCCGCTGACCAACCTGCCCAATCGTCGCTTGCTGATGGACCGGCTGCAACAAGCCAGACTGGCCTCAGTGCGCTCCCAGCACCATTGCGCCCTGATGTTTCTGGACATTGATCATTTCAAGCAGCTCAATGACACCCTGGGCCATGACATGGGCGACGCCTTGCTGCAGCAGGTGAGCGCGAGGCTGCTGGCCTGTGCCCGTGAGGGCGACAGCGTGGCGCGTTTTGGCGGCGACGAGTTTGTCGTGCTGCTGGACGGCTTGAGCCTGCAGCCCGGCGTGGCGGCAACACAAGCCGAGGTGATTGCCCACAAGATGCTCACTGCGCTGGGCCAGCCCTACCAACTGGACGCCCAGGCCTATAACGCCTCGCTGAGCATTGGTGTGGTGGTCTTTCTGGGTGAACAAGATGCCATTGGTGACTTGCTCAAAAAAGCCGACCTGGCCATGTACCAGGCCAAAAGCGGCGGTGGGCATACCGTGCGCTTTTTTGACCCTGCCGCGCAGCTGCCAACGCATGTCAGCCCGGCGTAGCTCAAAATGCGCCCCAATTTTGTGCGTACCATGCTGGCCAACGCCGTTGATGCGGGTGTAACCTGCAGCCGGGTTTTGACGGGCCACAGGCCTTGTTAAAAAATTTATGCTAAATCGGGCTCTAGCCCTTTAATATAAAGCGTAAGCAGCTATCAATTAGGGAGTATTTATGGTGACCAAAAAGAAGACGACCGCCCCGGATAAAGTACCGGCAGCGGTCCCTGCAAGCAGCTTTCCCATTGTGGGCATCGGTGCCTCGGCCGGTGGACTTGCAGCCATCGAAGCGTTTTTCGCAGGCATGCCGGCTGACGCAGACCCCGGCATGGCCTTTGTGCTGGTGCAACACCTTGACCCCGACCATAAAAGCCTGCTCACTGAACTGATTGCGCGGCGCACCCGCATGCAGGTACTTGAGGTGGTGGATGGCGTGGTGGTGCGCCCCAACTGTGCCTACATCATTCCCCCCAACCGCGACATGGCGTTTTTGAATGGCACGCTGCAGTTGCTGGAGCCCGCTGCACCGCGCGGCCACCGCCTGCCGATTGACTTTTTGTTCCGCTCGCTGGCGCTTGACCAGCATGAGCGCGCGATTGGCATCGTGCTCTCAGGCACCGGCAGCGACGGCACGCTCGGTGTGCGCGCCATCAAGGGCGAGGGCGGCATGGTCATGGTGCAAACCCCCGCATCAAGCGAATTTGACGGCATGCCGCGCAGCGCGCTGGCCACCGGCATGGTGGATTTTGAGCTGCCACCGGCCGAAATGGCAGGCCAGCTCATCGCCTACACAACGCACGCCTTTGGCCGCTTGCCGCATCACATCAGCCTCACCGAACCGCTCAGCGAAAGCGCCCTGAGGAAGATATTTGTCTTGTTGCGTACCCACACAGGGCACGATTTTTCACAGTACAAGCCCAGCACCATTTACCGCCGCATTGAGCGGCGCATGGCGGTGCACCAGATTGACGGCATTGACGCCTATGTCAAATATTTGCAGCAAGCCCCGGATGAAGTGCAGGCGCTGTTCAATGATCTGTTGATTGGCGTGACCAATTTTTTCCGCGACCCCGAGGCCTTTGCCGCGCTTGAAGAAAAGGTCATTCCCACGCTGTTTGAAGGCAAGCCCGTGGGCGCTGCTGTGCGCGTGTGGTGCACTGGCTGCTCCACCGGCGAAGAGGCGTATTCGATGGCCATCCTTTTGCAAGAGCGACTGGCAACGCTGCGGGCCAGCTACAAGGTGCAGGTGTTTGCCACCGACATTGACAGCCGCGCCATTGCCACAGCGCGCAACGGTGTCTACCCGGCCAGCATTGCCGACGACGTCACCCCTGAACGGCTGGCACGGTTTTTTACGCTTGAGCCAGACGGCAGCGCCTACCGGGTGCACAAAGGCATTCGCGACCTGCTGGTGTTCTCCGAGCACGACATCATCAAAGACCCGCCGTTTTCCAAGCTCGACCTCATCAGCTGCCGTAACCTGATGATTTACCTGGGGCCTGAGCTGCAAAAGAAGCTGATCTCGCTGTTTCACTACGCTTTGCAACCCAGTGGCGTGCTGTTTTTGGGCACCTCTGAGACGGCAGGTGAGCAGGGCGACCTGTTTGCCGTGCTGGACCGCAAGGCCAAGATTTACCAGCGCAAGGAAGATTTTCAGGGCGCGCAGCGCGCCGCGCTGGGCCGCTTTTTGCCCCCCATGGTAGAGAGAGACCTGACGCTTGCCGCTGGCAAAGCCGCCGTGCCGCCCAAGCTGTCGCTGCGTGAACTCACCGAGCAAACCCTGCTGCAACATGTGGCGGCGGTGGCGGCGCTGGTCAATGGCAATGGCGACATTCTTTACCTGCACGGGCGCACCGGCATGTACCTGGAGCCCGCGCCTGGCTTGGCCGGCATTTACAACATCATGAAAATGGCTCGCGAAGGCTTGCGCCGCGACCTGACGGTGGCCCTGCACAAAGCCGCTTCCAGCCATGGCACGGTGCATGTTCAGGGCGTGCGCGTCAAGACCAATGGGCACTTCACGCTGGTGAATCTGAGCGTCTGCCCGGTGCTGGGTGGCCCAACCGGCGCGCTCGATTCGCCGCTGTTTCTGGTCATGCTGGAAAACGCACCCGAGCCCAAAGGGGCTGCGCCCATTGCCCTGACCGCACCCGTGCCTGCCGCGCCCGTCAGCCCGGCCGCCCGTGCCCAAATTGCCGAGCTCAACGAAGAGCTGCAGGCCAAAGAAGAGTATTTGCGTGCGGCCAACGAAGAGCTGGAAACCACCAACGAAGAGCTCAAATCCAGCAACGAGGAAATGCAGTCGGTCAACGAAGAATTGCAAAGCACCAACGAGGAGCTGGAAACTTCCAAGGAAGAAATGCAGTCGATCAACGAGGAGTTGAGCACCGTCAACACCGAGCTGCAAACCAAGGTGGCAGACCTGTCACGCGCCAACAACGACATGAACAACCTGCTGGCAGGCACCGGCATTGCCACCATTTTTGTCGACCACAGCCTGCGCATCATGCGCTTTACGCCAGCGGTCAGCAGCATCATCAACCTGATTTTGAGCGACGTGGGCCGCCCGGTGGGCCACATTGTGAATAACCTGGTGGGCTACAGCACGCTGCTGAATGACATTCAAGAGGTGCTGAGAAACCTGGCCCCCAAAGAGGCCGAAGTGCAAACTGCCGACGGCAAGAGCTATGTGCTGCGCATCTTGCCCTACCGCACGCTGGACAACGTGATTGAGGGCGCGGTGATCACTTTTGTTGAGATCACCGACGTTAAGCAGACACGTGAGGCCTTGCAAAAAGCCAATGCGCTGCTGCGCCTGGCGGTGGTGGTGCGTGATGCGAGTGATGCCATCACGGTGCAGGCGCTGGACGGTCAGACCATTGCCTGGAACCCTGGTGCCGAGCGGCTTTATGGCTGGACTGAGGCTGAGGCCCTGAAAATGAATGTCCGTTTGCGCATTCCGCAAGCGCGGCAGGACAAGGCCCTGGCACAGGTGCGCCAGCTCAGCGAGGCCAAAACAGTGACCCCGTTCAAGACGCAACGGCTGACCAAAGACGGCCGCGTGCTGGACATAGAACTGACCGCCACCGCGCTGCTTGATGAGGCTGGCCGCGTCTACGCCATTGCCACCACAGAGCGGGCCAGTGATGTCGAAAAGTAAGTGATTTAGGCCTGTAGGCCATGTTAATCAAGCGTAAATAGCTACGTTATTTGTAGCAAATATATTTTTCATGAGTCATGAAACTGCCGACACTGTAAAGCTGATGCACGACCTGCAGGTGCATCAGATCGAATTGCAATTGCAAAACGAAGAGCTGCGCCGGGCGCAAACGGATCTTGAGGTGTCGCGCGCGCGTTATTTCGATTTGTATGACATGGCCCCGGTGGGCTACCTCACGGTGGCCACCCATGGGGTAATTCTGGAGGCCAACCTGAGTGCTGCCAATTTGCTGGGCGTGGCCCGCAGCGCGTTGGTCAGGCGGCCGCTGAGCCATTTCATTGTCAAGGCGCATCAAGACAGCTACTACCTGTGCAGCAAGCAATTGCTGGAAACCGGGCAGTCGCAAAGCTGCGAACTGCAGCTAATGCACAGCGATGGCGTGGCGGTGTGGGTCAAGCTGGACATGAGCGCTGCAACGGGCGACACCGATGGGCCGGTGTTGCGCGTGGTGCTGAGCGACATCACTGAGCGCAGGCGGTTGAACATGATTCTGGTAGAGAGCAACCGCGAGCTGGAGAGCGCACGCCTGCAGGCTGAGCGGGCCAACCTGGCCAAATCGGAATTTTTATCGAGCATGAGCCATGAACTGCGCTCACCGCTGAACGCCATTTTGGGATTTGCACAGCTGTTGGAAGTGTCTGCGCTCACCAACAGCCAACAGGCCAGCCTGGCACAAATTCTCAAAGGAGGCTGGTACTTGCTGGCGCTGGTCAACGACATTCTTGACCTGGCTGCAATCGAGTCCGGCCACGCCGCGTTGACCATGGAAGACGTGTCGCTGGCCGACGTGCTGGTGGACTGTCAGGCACTGATTGAGCCGTTGATGGCAGTTCGCGCGGTGCACATTGAATTTTTGCCACTTGAGGCCGCCTACATCGTGCACGCTGACGCGATTCGACTCAAGCAAGTGATCATCAACCTGCTGTCCAACGCCATCAAGTACAACAAAGAAGGCGGCAGCGTGAATGTGAGCTGCAGTGCACGCACGCCTGAGCGCCTGCGCATCAGCGTGCGCGATACCGGCCAGGGTTTGCCAGCAGCCAAACTGGCCCAGTTGTTTCAGCCCTTCAACCGGCTCGGCCAAGAGGCTGGCAACACCAAAGGCACCGGCATTGGTCTGGTGGTGAGCCAGCGGCTGGTGGAATCCATGGGCGGTGAAATGGGGGCAAACAGCGTGGTGGGCGAGGGCAGTGAGTTCTGGTTTGAGCTGAACCTGGTTTAGGTTTTTTCGTTGATTTTTTCTTCAACTTCTTTCGCACCTTCGGCATACAGCTTGGCTTCATCGGGTGAAAGCTCATGCAACAGCCGCAGGAACTCACCGGCGTGCACGCGTTCTTCGTTGGCTATTTCTGTCAGTACCTTGATGGCCAGCGGGTGGTCGGTCGACTCTGCCAGCTGCATGTACATCTGGGTAGCCTCAAACTCTGCGGCCACCATGAAACGAATGGCTCTGACGAGTTCTTCGTGGCTGATTTTTTTGTCTTTGGCAAGCCCTGAAAAGGGTGATCCGAAACTTGGCATGGGTAATCTCCTGGGGTAGGCGTCAACGCAGGTTGCGTTGCGGTTCAGTGGCCATCGTATGAAATCAGGCGCAATACTTCAGTGCGCCGGCACACAGAACCTGGCCTATGCGGCCAACTTGGCAAACTGCTTGAGCGCAAAAGCCCAAATCATGCGGGACGCGTCCGGCCCCTTCGGATCACTGAAGTTCTGGCTGGCCGCACCGCCACTCCAGGCGTGCCCCAGCCCTTGCACGACACACAGGGTTGCCACCAGTCTGCCTTTTACCTTGTAGTCGGTGAGTGTTGCGGGCAACCGGGCACCGCGCTGAACGGTGCGTGGTTTGGCTGGAGCTGCGCCCTCACGGGCAGCCCACAGGTGAGCGGCGGTGGCGCCATTGCTTGGGGCCACCAGGTGGTCGGCACTGCCCTGAATGACCAGCAATGCCGGCAAATGGGTGCCCGCTGCCAGGGGCGACAGAGGTGTGGCCACGCCACCCCCTCGCATGGCGGTGAGTGCGCTGGCCGTGGCGTGGGCAATGCCCGGTGCAACACCTGAGTGCATGGCAATGGCCCCAAAACTTTTTGGGTGCCGAACCGCCAACAGCGCCGCCATGCTGGCACCGGCCGACAAGCCTGCCAAGGCAATACGCGCCGGGTCAATCGCCTGCAATTGGCACACCTGGTGGATGGTGGCAAGAATCGTCTCGGCTTCTGCCTGGGCCTGGCCTGAGCGCGTCTGGTGCCAGTTCCAGCAGCCTTGCAAGTTGGCCAGGTGGTTTTGTTCGGGGTACAGCACCACAAAGCCTTCTTTGGCGGCAATCTGGTTCATGCGTGTGCTGGAGGCAAAAGCATCGGCGCTTTGGGTGCAGCCATGCAGCATCACCAGCAAAGGCAGGCGCGCCCTGCGCCGCGCACCCGGCGGCACGAAAAGCCGGTAGCGTTGCACCCCGGCCATGCCCGCTGTGAAGCCGGCCCGCAACTGCACTGTCTTGGTCGCTTTGGCCCGGGCCGGGGTGGTTTTGCTGGCTGCTGGCTTACGCGCAACAGTTTTTCGTGCGAGCGATTTTTGTGCTGCAGGTTTGCTTGGCCGCAAGGCCTGCGCCACGGCCTTTGTGCCGGCCCGAATGGCACTGCGCGTCAACGCCTTGAGTGAGCGCTGGATGGCGCGGCTAAAAACGGTGCTTCGAACTCGTCTGGTCATAATTTGTGGAAATTCTTGGAAGGCAGCGCGTGCCCGATCTCAATGCGTTGGTGTCGGAGCGGGCTGCGCGCTGACTCGCCAAATAACGTTACCCACATCATCCGCCACCAGCAACGCACCTTGGTTGTTGAGCGCCACGCCCACCGGTCTGCCATAAGCATCGCCGTCTTCGCTGAGAAAACCGCTCAGCACGTCAACCGGCAAGCCAGCAGGTCGGCCGTCTTTGAAAGGCACAAAAATCACCTTGTAGCCACTGTGCGGACGGCGGTTCCAGGAGCCATGCTGGCCAATGAACATGCCGTTGGCAAAGGCAGCGGACAGGGTGGTCCCGGCAGAAAAGGCCAAGCCAAGCGGTGCTGTGTGTGAACCAAGCGCGTAGTCGGGCGCAATGGCA
Source organism: Rhodoferax sp. (assembly GCF_028688795.1). Classification (GTDB taxonomy): domain Bacteria; phylum Pseudomonadota; class Gammaproteobacteria; order Burkholderiales; family Burkholderiaceae_C; genus Rhodoferax. The sequence continues at coordinate 48,650 of NZ_JAQTXM010000013.1, forward strand.
CGGGCAACAAGTGCGGGTTGTGGCGGGGTTACACGCGTGTCAACATGCTGGCCGAAATAGCTGTAGGGCCAGCCATAAAAGGCGCCGTCTTGCACGGAGGTCAGGTAGTCAGGCACCAAGTCGTTGCCAAGCTCGTCTCGTTCATTCACTACCGTCCACAGGGCCCCGCTGTGCGGCTCCCAGGCCATGCCATTGGGGTTGCGCAGGCCGGTGGCGAAAATTCGATGCCCGCCATTTTGCAGGTCAACTTGCCAGATGGCGGCGCGCCCGGCTTCCACCGCCATACCGCGTTCAGCGACATTGCTGTTGGAGCCCACGGTGACAAATAATTTTTTGCCATCTTGGCTGGCGATGATGTTTTTGGTCCAGTGGTGGTTGATCGGGCCCGCGGGCAAGCTCAACACGTGCGTGCCGTCGGCCGTGATGCGGGTGTCTCCATCTTTGTAGGGAAATCGCAACACGGCGTCAGTGTTCGCCACGTAAAGATCATGGCCAACCAAGGCCATGCCAAAAGGCGAGTGCAGTCCGTCCAGCAGCACCGACCGCAGGTCTGCCACGCCATCACCGTTGGTGTCGCGCAGCAGCGTGATGCGGTTGGCGCTGGGCACGCCTGCGCCTGCGCGCTTCATGACCAGTTTCATGGCCCAACCGATGAGGCCCTTGGCATCGTCGGGTTTGGCGGGTGCGTTGGTCTCGGCCACCAGCACGTCGCCGTTAGGCAACACGTAAAGCCAGCGTGGGTGATCCAGATCACGGGCGAAAGCGTCGACACCCATGCCGGGCGCTGCCTGCGGCGTGACACCATTGGGCCAGCCCTTGGCCGGCGCTATGTGCACGGTCGGAATCAGCGCGTGTTGGGGGGCGGGAAGCGTGGGCGATGGCCCTGTGCCTGCGGTAAGAGGCAAAGTAGCCATGTCGCCACAAGCCGACATGGCCAACACCACGGCAGCCATCAGTGCATTGCCTGCGCAACGCACCTGCTTGCTGCCCATGAATTGGCGCAGTGTCAGATCCGTCCCATCAGCAGCAAGATGACGATGATGATCACCACCAGACCTAAGCCGCCGGTGGGGCCATAGCCCCAGCCTTTGCTGTGTGGCCAAGCGGGAATGGCCCCGATCAACATCAGGATCAGAACGATCAACAGGATGGTGCCTATGCTCATGAGATGCTCCTTGAGTGAGGGTTAAGTAAATTTAATTGGCTGGCGCTGAAGCGGGTGGCATCACGATGATGGTGGTGCCGTCGCCAGTTTTGCCGGTGGCGCCTGTGGCACCTGTGGCACCTGTGTAACCCGTGTTACCGGTATTGCCAGTCGCACCTGTATCGCCAGTGGCACCCGTGCCGCCTGAGCTGCCAGTGGCACCGGTGGCGCCAGTCGGGCCGGCAGGGCCGGGCACGGCGACGGGTGCGGCGACGGGTGCGGCGACGGGTGCGGCGGGCACGGTAATGACGGCGGGACGGTCACAGGCAGCCAGACTCAGGGCAGCAGCGACAGCGAATATGGGTAGGGCGTATTTCATTTGTAATCCTTGAAGAGTAAAAAATATGGCACCGCAAAGGCATAACCCTTGCTGATCATTTGATGCCGCTTGGGCGATCTTTTTATTGCCATGGCCGTAGCTTAAGGAGATGCGCTCAAGAGTTCTGTGCGGCGGCACACCAAGCAAACCAATCGTTTCTGCCCACCAGCTTAATGAAATCAGGCCGCGTGTGGACCAAGCATCTGGCCTGTGTCAATCCAGGCGTCAAACTGCTCAGCGCTGACGGTTCCCAGTGTCAGCGCCGCCTCGCGCAGCGTGACCCTTTGGGCATGCGCGTGTTTGGCAATTTGCGCAGCACGGTCATAGCCAATGTGCGGCGCCAGCGCGGTGACCAGCATCAGCGAGCTGTGCAGCAACTCATCGATGCGCGCGGCGTTCACTGTGATGCCCACCACGCAGTGCCGGGTAAAACTCTGCATGGCATCGCCCAGCAGACGCAGGCTGTCAAGCGTGTCAAGGATGATCAGCGGCTTGTACACATTGAGCTCAAAGTGTCCCTGGCTGGCGGCAAAGCCAATGGCGGCGTCATGCCCCATGACCTGCGCGCAGACCATGGTCAGGGCCTCAATTTGGGTGGGGTTGACCTTGCCGGGCATGATGGAGCTGCCGGGCTCGTTTTGCGGTAACTGCAGCTCGCCCAGTCCAGCGCGCGGCCCACTGCCCAACAGGCGAATGTCATTGCCGATTTTGGTCAAGGCAACGGCCAGCATTCTCAGGCTGCCATGAAATGCCACCAGTGCCTCATGGCCGGCCAGGGCTGCAAACAGGTTGTCAGCCTGCGCCAGTGGCAGGCCAAGTTGCTTTGCCAGTTTGGCCGCCACCCGGGCGCCGAACTCTGGGTGTGTGTTCAGGCCGGTGCCCACTGCGGTGCCGCCAATGGCCAGGCGGTGCACGGCCAGCAGGGCGTGCTTAATGCTGCTCTCACACAGCGTAAGTTGCGCCTCGTAGCCACCCAGTTCCTGGCCCAGCGTGATGGGTGTGGCGTCTTGCAAATGGGTGCGGCCGATTTTGATGACGTCGGCAAATGCCTTTGATTTGGCAACCAATACAAGGCGCAGCGTTTGCAGCGCGGGCAACAAGCCTGATTTGGCCTGCAACGCTACGGCGATGTGCATGGCGCTGGGAAACACATCGTTGGACGACTGTCCCAGGTTTACATCGTCATTGGGGTGCACATGTGGTCCGGCCAGCCTGGCGATCACCTCATTAACGTTCATGTTGCTTTGCGTGCCAGATCCGGTTTGCCAGACCGACAGCGGGAATTCGGCATCAAATTCGCCAGCTGCCACGCGCTGCGCCGCGTTGGCAATGGCCTGCGCCTTGCTGGCATCAAGCAAGTTCAGCTCGCCATTGACCAGGGCGGCCGCCCACTTAACCCACGCCAGCGCATGAATCACCGGCAGTGGCATGCGCTGCTCGCCAATGTCAAAAAAATGCAGGCTGCGCTCAGTTTGCGCGCCCCACAAAGCAGCTTCTGGGACCTCGATGGGGCCAAAACTGTCGGTTTCAGTGCGCATACTGGGCATGGCAAGTCTCCTTGAAAGTGACTTGAATCCTTGTTGGGTCTCCGGCAGGTGGCTTAGACCTTCAGGAAATCAAGCAAATCGGTGGTCAGGCGCGCCTTGTGCGTGGCAAACAAGCCGTGCGGAGCGCCCTCATATTCAAGCAGGGTGGCGTGTGCAATGCCTTTGGCCGTGAGCCGGCTTGAGGCATCGATGGGCACCACTTGGTCATTGGTACCGTGAACGATGAGCGTGGGTACCTTGAAGGCAGCTAGCTCGGGGCGGAAATCTGTCGTGGTGAACGACTTGGCGCAGCCCAAGGTGGCTTGCAAGCTGGCTTGCATGCCCACGCTGCGGGCCCATTCCAGCACCTGCGTGCTCACCGGCCGTGCATCAGCGGTGACTGCAAAAAATTTCTCAAAAAAGCTCGCCAAAAACTTGGGGCGGTCATCACGGATGGCCTGCGCCGTCTTGTCGAACGCGGCTTGTTCTGCACCCAGCGGGTTGTCATCAGTTTTCAGCCGGAAGGGCAGGCTGGCAGACACCAGCACTGCCTTGGCCACCGACTTGCCACCGTGGCGCGACATGTAGCGGGCCACTTCACCGCCACCCATCGAGAAGCCAACGATGACCGCGTCTTTGGCGCCAGTTTGCTCAATGACAGCAGCCAAGTCGTCAGACAGGGTGTCGTAGTCGTAACCACTCCAGGGCTGGGTGGAGCGGCCAAAGCCTCGTCTGTCGTAGGCAATGGCCCGGTAGCCCGCGTTGGCAAGCGCCATCGCCTGATCATCCCAACTGTCTGATGACAAGGGCCAACCATGGATCAGGATCACGGGTTGCCCCGTACCCCAATCCTTGACATAAAGCTCGGTCTGGTCAGCGGTGATGATCTTGGGCATGGTGGCGCTCCTATTTAGGCGTTGCGGGTTTTAGTTCTTGCCGAACTGGGTCTTGGCAGCTGCTACACAGCTGTCTTTGGCGGCACCAGCCAGGGCATCGCACTTCTCAATGGCCACCTTGTAGTTGGCATCGCTTTTGTCGGCGGTGGCTTCTTTTTTGGCTTCACCGATCTGCTTGCCCAGCTTGGCATCTGCCAGACCCTTGACTTCAACGGCCTTGGCTTCTTTCACGCAAACATCTTTGGCGTTACCAGCCTGGTCGTCACACTTCTCCTTGGCCACAGCGTATGCTGATTTGGCTTTGGCTTCAAGCACCTTGGTCTGGTCAGCGGCTTTGCCGGTGTAGCTGAATTCCAGCTCGGCACGGGCGACGGATTCCTTGGCCTTGGCTTCTTGCACGCAGACATCCTTGGCGTTGTCCTTGAAGGCGTCGCAGGCCTTTTTGTCAACCTTGTACTCGGCGCTGATGCGGGTCTTTTCAGCCTTGTATTCGGCTTTGGTGAGGGTTGAAGCCTGGGCTACCGAGAATGATAGCAGGGCAGCAACAATGAGCGAAGCTTTGAAATTGCGAGAGATGTTCATAGATATCCTTTTTGTGAATGCCAACCACAGAGACTTAGAGACGGGTGTCTCTTTCTCAAACACGGGCCAAATGACCGTGTGATGTGCGACATGGCCTGACGTTACGCAAGCTCAGACAAATGGTCTGTGCGCTGGCTAACCTACGGCTGTGTGATGTGCCGAACAGACCCGCTGCGACCTGTCACGTAGTCTCTCGGACAATTCTTTTACAGCAAAGGGTGCCCCATGAAACACAAACTTGTGATGAAAAACTTTCCGATTGTTTGCGTGGGTGGCTCGGCCGGCGGGCTTGACGCCTATATCCGGCTGCTGAAATGCTTGCCCACCAACACGGGTGTGGCAATAGTGATCGTCAACCACATCACCTTGATGCCCACGCAGCTGCATGAGGTATTGCCGCGTTTCACAGGCATGCCTGTCGAGCTGATCACAGACAACCTGGTGATTGAACCCAACCACGTGTTCATCATCCCGGCCAACCGTGATCTGCACGTGGATGATGGCGTGTTTCATTTGAAGCCGATCTCCAAGCCGCGCGGCTGGCCCGATGTGATCACGGTCTTCTTGAAGTCGCTCACAGCCTATTGGGACGGCAAACTGATTGCCGTGATTGTGTCGGGTTACGACGGTGACGGTGCGGCGGCGCTGTGCGGCATTCAGGAAGTGGGTGGCATCACCATCGCGCAAAAGCTTGATACCGCCAGTCAGCCCGACATGCCTGAGAGTGCCATTGACACAGGCTGCATTGACTTTGTGCTTACACCCGAAGACATTGCCAAGGAAATTGTGCGTATTGCACAGGGTGAAGCAAAGACAGCGTAATGGTTGCCGGGTATTTCTGCGACTTGGAATGTTTCAACAAGTGGCGCAAACAGGCGGCGAGTCCAGCCACCCGGACATCGATGGATTAGGCGTCTTGCTGCCGCTCCAATTCTGCAGACTGCTCAGGGTCTTCACGGCCTTCTGGGAAATCTGGAGCGGCTGCTGAGCTTGGCGTGTTCACCAAATGGCAATCTTCACGGCTTGAGGGTGGTTCAGCCGGACTGAGCATTTTGGCAACTTCGAGGCACAGACGCCGCTTCTTTGGTAATTTGGGTTTCATGGTGCTGTTAAATCCGACCACAAGATAGATCAGGACCCACTGAGACACCGAACGCGCCCGCAGGTTTACCAGACCATGCGCTTTGACCGTCGGGGCGCGACGCATGGTCGATGGTATTTTTGAGCACACCGTGAATGGATCGGTTGTATTCAGGCGTGACAAACAACAAGCCATGAGCCACCTTGATTTCCGTTTTCAGACGGATAACTGAATCGACTTGGTGGGCGTCGTCGTCTTGGTTGTACAGCGGCAGGCCATCGATTTTTACCTGCTTGAACGAGAAGTCTAGTGGCGCGAGTTTTGCCATGGCACCCGCCAGTCTTCGGTTGAATGACTCGTGGCGAAGGCTGCTGACAAGAACTGCAATTTGATATTGACTCATGATCCTCTCCCATAAATGAGGATGTGTTGTTTCTGCGGAAACTACGTTGACTTTCGAACAATGCCCACGAAGTGAATCAGTCATGATTTGTTTGATAACTCGCAATCACCCAGCGCGCCAACATGAAATGATGGCAGCACCATGAAACCCGAGCCCAATTTGTACGACCTGTTGGAAGTTAGCCCCGCTGCCAGTGACCTGGTCGTCAGGGCCGCCTACCGGAGCCTGACCCAAGCCAACCACCCCGACAAGAATTCAGGCAATGCCAGCGCCAGCGCGCGGCAGGCGGCTATCAACCATGCCTATTTTGTGTTGTCTGACCCACTCAGGCGCCAACGTTATGACCAGACGTTGGGGCTGGCCCAAGGGTTTGTAGAGCGCCGCGGCAGCGACCTGCCCAAGCAACGCCAAGCCAGCGTGCCAGCCGATGCCACTCAGGGCTTGCGCGCGTTTGTTTTTCGGCCGTTGAACTGAGTGGCTTGTGTGGCTGACTACAAAGAAACGGCGCCTACCTGAGCGGCTGCAGGCCGCAGCAGTTGCCGCAACACAAACGGCAATATGCCGCCGGCCCGGTAGTAGTCCACCTCAATCGGGGTGTCAATGCGCAGCAGCACTGTGACCGTCGTGCGGCTGCCATCGGCGCGGGTGATGACCAACTGCGCGTCACTCTGCGGGCGCAGGTCTGCGTCGGGCAGGATGTCAATCACTTCACTGCCGGTTAAGCCCAGGCTTTGCCAACTGGCATCGGCCTTGAACTGCAACGGCAGCACGCCCATGCCGACCAGGTTACTGCGGTGGATGCGCTCAAAACTCTTCGCCACCACCGCCTTGATGCCCAGCAGCTGTGTGCCTTTGGCGGCCCAGTCACGACTCGACCCGGTGCCGTATTCCTCACCCGCAAACACCACGGTGGGCATACCGGCTGCCATGTAGCGGCTAGCGGCGTCAAAAATGGACAGAATTTCACCCGTGGCACCGTCGCCTTGTGTGCCAACGGGTGCCTGGTACAGCGTCAGGCCACCTTCAGTGCGCGTGCCATCTGGCTGCGCCGGGATCATCAAGTTCTTGATGCGCACATTGGCAAACGTGCCGCGCACCATCACCTCATGGTTGCCACGGCGTGCGCCGTAAGAGTTGAAGTCGGCTTGTTGCACACCGTGCGCCAGCAGCCATTGGCCAGCGGGTGAAGTTGCCGCAATGTTGCCTGCTGGCGAAATATGGTCGGTGGTGATGGAATCACCAAACAACGCCATGATGCGGGCACCCTGCACAGATTCAGTGCCTTTTAGGCCTCTAGCCCCCGTTTTGCTTGCGCGATCAGCTATAGGTTCCATAGTGAAGGTGGCAAAGAAAGGCGGCTCTGCAATGTAGGTGCTCTTGGGCCAGGTGTAGCTGGTGCCCGTTACGCCAGTGATGGCTTGCCACAGCAGGCCAGGCTCGGTGGCAATTCGGGCGTAGTTCTCGCGGTAGGCGTTGCCGTTCATGGCAAAGGCCATCAGCGCCTGAATCTCGTCGCTGCTGGGCCAGATGTCGGCCAGGTAAACATCTTTGCCGCCGGTGCCTTGGCCTACTGGCTGGGTGCTCAGGTCGCGCAGCACCGTGCCGGCAATCGCATAGGCCACCACCAGCGGCGGGCTGGCCAAAAAATTAGCTTTCAGGTTGGGGTGAATGCGCGCCTCGAAATTGCGGTTGCCCGACAGCACCGCCGCACATACCAGGTCTTGGCCAGTGATGAGCGCATTGAGCTCGGGTGTCAGGTCGCCCGCATTGCCAATGCAGGTGGTGCAGCCATAGCCTGCCAGCGCAAAGCCAAGCTGCTCCAAATAAGGCAGCAAACCGGCCTCAAGGAGGTACTCGGTGACGATGCGCGAGCCCGGCGCCAAAGAGGTCTTGATGTGCGGCTGCACCGTGAGGCCAGCTTCGACAGCCTTTTTGGCCAACAAGCCGGCCGCCAGCAACACGCTGGGGTTGGACGTGTTGGTGCAACTGGTGATGGCGGCGATGAGTACGTCGCCATTGCCTACGGTGACATGGCGGGCGGTATGCATGGGCACTTGGGTTTGGCCAGGTGCATCTGCGGCCGTCTTGCTGGCCTCCAGCGTGGGCCGGTTTTGCACCATCTCTGCGACATCGCGTGGGGCATCTGGCGGCACCGGGGGTGCCAGCGGTGCGTCGTTTGTTGCCACGGCCTGGCCAACGGGAAAACGCGTTAGCAGTTTGTCCGCCGGCTGGTTAAAGCCATTCAGCGCATTCGGTTTGCTGAACAGCTCGGCAAATTGCGCTGCCACCCGGCCCAGCTCAATGCGGTCTTGCGGCCGTTTGGGGCCAGCCAGGCTGGGGGTCACATCCGCCAGGTTCAGTTTGACCACTTGCGAGTAGTCAATGTCGCCACTGAGGGGCACACCAAACAGGCCTTGTGCCTTGAAGTAGGCCTCAAAGGTGTCGATCTCGTCCGGGGTGCGGCCGGTACCCCTGAAGTAAGCAATTGTTTTCTCGTCCACCGGGAAGAAGCCCATGGTGGCGCCATATTCGGGGGCCATGTTGGCGATGGTGGCGCGGTCGGGCAGGGCCAGGGTGCGTGTGCCCTCGCCAAAAAACTCGACAAACTTGCCCACCACCTTGTGCTGGCGCAGGGTTTCGGTCACGGTCAGCACCAAGTCGGTGGCGGTGACACCCTCGCGCAGGCTACCGGTGAGTTCCATGCCCACCACGTCAGGCGTCAACAAATACACCGGCTGGCCCAGCATGGCGGCCTCGGCCTCAATGCCGCCCACACCCCAGCCGACCACCCCTATGCCGTTGATCATGGTGGTGTGGCTGTCGGTGCCAACCAGTGTGTCGGGGTAGTAAATATCACCTTTACCTTGGTGCACGCCGCGCGCCAGGTATTCCAGATTCACCTGGTGCACGATGCCAAAGCCGGGTGGCACCACGCCAAAGGTGTCAAAGGCCTGCATGCCCCATTTCATGAACTCGTAGCGCTCGCGGTTGCGCTGGAATTCAAGTTTCATGTTCAGGTCGAGTGAGTCTTTTTTGCCATAGTGGTCAACCATGATCGAGTGGTCCACCACCAAATCTACCGGTACCAGCGGCTCAATGCGCTGCGGGTCCAGCCCCAGGCGCTGCGCCGTGCTGCGCATGGCTGCCAGGTCTGCCAACAGCGGCACACCGGTGAAGTCTTGCAGCACCACGCGTGAAACCACAAACGGGATCTCGTCGGTGCGGGGCGCGTTGGACTGCCAATTGGCCACCTGGGCCACATGCTCGGCAGTCACCTTGCGGCCATCGCAGTGGCGCAACACGGCTTCCAGCACGATGCGCATCGACACCGGCAGGCGGGTCACGTTGGGGAGTTGCGTAGCCAGCGCCGGCAACGAATAACACTGCCCGACCTTGCCAGACGCGGTGGTGAATGGTTTGATGGTGAATGCAAAAGCGTGGGGCATGGTGATCTCCTAGAAGGGGGTGAAGCCATTCTGGCAGTTGGCCAATGGCCCTGATGAGCACAGTGTCAGTTCCCCCAGATTAACCAGCGTCGCTGTGCTTTTGTTGTGCGCCAACGCACAGACAGCTGCCTTGGAAGCACAAAAAATGGGCGCATGACACACACCAACATGAACACTGACATGCCGTCACCCTCACCAGAACGGATGCCGCCGATGCCAATGCCGCCATCGCCCGCACCGCTGCCATCACAGGTGCCGCGCCCAGTGCCTCCGCCTGCTCCGTTGCCCATGCCGCTGCCGATGTAGGTTCAGCGTCCGCGCTTGCGCCCCACTCTGGGTGAGTCGGCCAGTTGGCAGGCTTGCCGGTAGGCTTGCAGGGTTTTCTGGGCACGGCCCAGCACGGTGTCTGGGGCGTAACCGTTGGCCGTGCCGGGCAGGCCGCTTGCGGCGCCGGTCAGCAATTCAATACCTTCGCTCACGTGTTCAGCGGTATACACATGGAAGCGGCCTTGCGTCACGGCTTGTGTTACCTCGCAGTTCAACATCAGGTGGCGACGGTTGCGCTGCGGAATCAGCACGCCCTGCTGGCCGGTGAGCCCGGCGGTGGCGCAAATCCTGAAAAACCCCTCGATTTTTTCGTTGATGCCACCCACCGGCAGCACCTCGCCATGCTGGTTGACGGCTCCGGTGACGGCAATGCCTTGCCTTAAAGGCAGCCCCGACAGACACGAAAGCAGCGCATACAGCTCGGCGCAAGAGGCCGAGTCGCCCTCAATGCCGTGGTATTCCTGCTCAAACACCAGCGTGGCGTTGAGCGCCAGTGGGGCCTGGGCGGCAAATAAAGCAGACAGGTAGCTGTTCAAAATCAGCACACCTTTGTCGTGGATGGGCCCAGACAATTCCACCTCGCGCTCGATGTTCACCAGGCCGTCTTCACCCGCAGACGTGCGCGCCGTGACCCGCACCGGAAAGCCAAAACGGTAGTCACCCAGGTCAATCTGCGTCAGACCATTGATCTGACCGATTTTTTCGCCATGCAGGCTGATCAAGCGCTCACCATCGGTGATGGTCTCCTGCATGCGCTGGTCGGGGTAGTTGTGGCGCAGGCGGCGGGCTTGCAGCGCGGCGCTCACATCGTCACCTTTCACCAGCGTGCCTTCGCGGCCCTGGCAAACGGCACCGGCTTCCATGACCAGCGCTTCCATGTGAGAAAAGACGCCGCTTTGACGGGTTTGGTCATCGACCTCGCGGTGCGCATCTTCAAGCAAATGCGCCACGGCTTCGGCCGAGAAATGCGGCAAACCCAGCCGCTGGCAGGTCTGGGCCACAAACACGGCGGATGCCCCGTAGGTGTCTGTGCTGGCGACAAAGCTTTCGGCAAAATCCACCTTGACGCGAAAACGCCGAGCAAATTCGGGGTCGGCTTCTTGCAACAAGTAATACTCTTCGGTGGCGCCAATCAGCACAATCTTGACGTTCAGGTCAAGCGCCTCCGGAGCTAGCGACACGGTGGGCATGGGGGCAAACATTTGCATCGGTTCTTCAATCTGCAAGCGCCCGGTGCGCGAAAAGCGCCGCAGCTTTTCCCACACCAGCTCGTCGGTCAGCAAGTCGCGCACATGCAGCATGAGAAAACCGCCATGCGCTTTCAGCAGGCTGCCGGCGCGAATGCGCGAGAAGTCGGTCAGCAGCACATCCTCCTCGGTCTGATACTCGATGCTGCCAAACAGGCTGTGGTACGAGGGGTTGTTCTCAATAATGACCGGCGCACCCGTTAGCGCCTCGTTGTCCACCACCACGTTAACCCGCAGGCGCGACAGCACGGTGGTCAGTTCTTCCAGGCGCAGTTCTTCATCGACCTCAGTGGCCCGAAAGGTGTCCAGGTTGTCCAGCACATGCTGCATCACCTGGTCGAGGTAGTTGCCCAGCTTGACCGAGTCTTTGATCTGTTTTTTCAGCCCGAGCCTGATTTCTTGCAGCTCCCGCTCCAGCAGCGGTTTGATGATCTGGCGGCGCAGGGCGATCACACCCTCGTTCTTGATGCGCTCAAGCGGCCGGATTTTGTCTAGGTAGCGGGCAATTTCGCTGCGCAACTCCTGCTCGGCCAGGTCCACCTGGGCGCGACGGTCTTTGGGTAGCGAGCGGGCCTCGCTCTCGGTCAATGCCTTGCCTTTGGCCCCCAAAAGGGTGAACACCATGTGGCCGTCTTCCCGGTAAAGCGCAAAGTTACGTGCCTCGGCAAAGGCATCAAGCTCGGTATAGGCCTTGGATTCTTCAAGTTTGTAGGCTTTTTCAAGGTGTGCGCTTTCGGCTTTGAAGTCGGGGCCGTCCAGGCGCTGCGGTATTTCTTTTTGCAGCGTTTTGCACAGTTGCACCATGAACTGACGAAGTTGCTTGCCTTGGCCGGGCGGCATGCGCAGGGCGCGGGGTTTGTCTGGGGCGTCAAAGTTGTGCAAATAACACAGGTCCGGTGGCACCGCTTTGGTAGCGGCCACCTGCTGCATCAGCTGTTGCAAGAGCGACGAGCGGCCGCTGCCTACCTCGCCCAGCACAAACAGGTTGTAGTCGGGCTGGTCCATGGTCAGGCCAAATTGCGCCGCGGCTTGTGCCCGCGCCTGGCCGATCCAGGGCAACGGCTGATTCAGCAGCTCGGATGTGTCCTTGAAGCCGAGCGACTCGGGGGCAAGGGTCAGGGTCAGGTCAGAGGGGCTTAAGCTGGCAAGGGACATGATGCGGCTCCTGAGGGTGCGGCCTGCCAGTTTTATCCAATGGGTGAGCCATGTGTTGACATGGCGCAAGCTTGTTGCTTGCGATGCCTGCTTGTGCCCTGATACGATTGGTTACATGGACAAACTGCCAGCCCACGCCGCACCCCAACCTTCGGTTGAAGTGCGGCTGGCGTTGCGCCAGCGCGCTGAGTCTCGCTTTGCTGGCCTGCCAGAGTCGCCCACGGCAGCGCAACTTGCGCAGATGCCGCTTGCCATGCGGCACTTGCTGCACGAGCTGCAAGTGCACCAGATTGAGCTGGAGATGCAAAACGAGGAGCTGCGCCGGGCACAGACGACCCTAGACACCGAGCGGGCCCATTATTTTGATTTTTACGACCTGGCACCGGTTGGCTATTGCACGCTGGATGCGCAGGGGCTGATTGGCCAGGTCAACCTGACCACGGCGCGCTTGATGGGAGTCACGCGTGACAGGCTGGTGGCGCGCCCTCTCAGTCAATTCATCGTTGCAGAAGACCATGATGTTTTTTACCTGTTTCGGCAACGTTTGCTTGAATCCGGTCAAACGGTTTCGTGTGAGCTGCGCATCAAACGCATCGACGGCTCGTTTGTCTGGGTCAGCCTGGCCGCCTTGGCCGTGCCTGCTGACGATGGCAGCACCGCGTTGCGCTTGGTGCTGGGCGACATCACCGAGCGCAAACAGGCTGAGGAAAAACTGCAGCTTGCCGCCAGTGTGTTCAGCCAGACCGGCGAGGGCATCATCGTGACTGACCTGCGGGGCAATATTGTGGAGGTGAATGACGCCTTCACCCGCATCACGGGCTACAGCCGCGCCGAGGTGTTGGGGCGTAATCCGCGCCTGCTTAGCTCTGGCCGGCAAGCCCCGGCGGTTTACCTTGCGCTGTGGGCTGAGCTGACCGAAACCGGCCATTGGTCTGGCGAGCTCTGGAACCGGCGTAAAAACGGCGAGGTTTACGCCGAGTTGTTGTCCGTTAGCGCGGTGCGTGACACACAGGGTGTGGTGCAGCGTTATGTGGCGATGTTTTCTGACATTTCGCAAAGCAAGTCGCACCAGGCACAGCTTGAACACATGGCTTATTACGATGTGCTCACCGGCCTGCCTAACCGCGTGCTGAAAGCCGACCGCCTGCAGCAGGCCATGGCACTGACGCGGCGCAGCGGGAAGCTGCTGGCCGTGGTCTACATCGACCTGGACGGCTTCAAGTCCATCAACGATCACTATGGCCATGCGGCCGGTGACCAAATGCTGATTGCCGTGGCCAAACACATGCAAGCGGCCATGCGTGAGGGCGACACGCTGGCCCGGGTCGGTGGTGATGAGTTTGCCGCCGTGCTGCTTGACCTGGAAAACACCGAGGCCTGCTTGCCTTTGCTGGAGCGTTTGCTGGACTCAGTTGCGCTGCCTTTACACCTGCCTGAGTACACGCTGCAGGTGTCGGCCAGCCTGGGCGTCAGCTTTTACCCGCAGGCGCAAGAGATTGAAGCCGATCAATTGCTGCGCCAGGCCGACCAGGCCATGTACCAGGCCAAGTTGTCGGGCAAAGACCGCTATCAGGTGTTTGATACCGCACAAGACATTAGCTTGCGCAGCTGGCATGAAGACCTGAGCCACATTCACCAGGCGCTGGGGAACCACGAGTTTGTGCTCTATTACCAGCCCAAGGTAAACATGCGCACCGGGCAGGTGATGGGGGTTGAAGCGCTGATTCGCTGGCAACACCCCGCACAGGGGTTGCTGGCGCCGGCGGCGTTTTTGCCGGTGATTGAAAACCATCCGCTGGCCATTGAGGTGGGTGAGTGGGTGATGGATGCCGCCTTGACGCAAATGGAACTCTGGCAGGCCCAAGGGGTGGCGCTGCCAGTGAGCGTTAACGTGGGTGCCCTGCAGTTGCAGCAGCCAGATTTCTTGGCGCGCCTGAAAGCCCTGCTGGCGCGCCACCCCTTGGTGAACCCGGCGCACCTTGAGTTAGAAATACTGGAAACCAGTGCGCTGCAAGACGTGGTGTATGTGTCTGGCCTGATTGAAGCCTGCCGCCAGCTTGGTGTGACGTTTGCACTGGATGACTTTGGCACGGGTTATTCGTCATTGATCTACCTGAAGCGCCTGCGGGTTGCCTTGCTCAAGATTGACCAGGGTTTTGTGCGCGACATGCTGCACGACCCGGATGACCAGGCCATTTTGCAAGGCATTGTCGGTTTGGCCGGCGCCTTTCATTGCGCCGTGATTGCCGAGGGGGTTGAAACTGTGGCGCATGGCAGGCTGTTGCTGCAGTTGGGGTGTGAACTGGCGCAGGGATTTGGCATTGCAAAGCCCATGCCGGCTGCCGATTTGCCCGCCTGGGCCGCTGGCTGGCAGCCCGATGCGGCTTGGCGCGAGGCATGACCTTTGTTGTTATAGCTATCCGCCATGTACCAAGCCAAGGACAAGGGGCGCAACCGGGTCGCGTTTGACGCGCCGGCGTGAGCTGCGGGCTGTTCAACAGTTCAACGTCATTTGTTGGCTATGTGTGCCATCGCACGGATGGCTGGCCTCGGGTCGGGCACCATGCTCAACATGGCGTAAGCTGTGTTGGATTGAATACACAGCCCGTGCCTGAATATTTACATGAATATGGGCTGAACCCCTTATTAAATAAGCGCAGATAGCTATATTTTAAATAGCATATGAAAATTCAAGAAGCAATGACAAGGAAACAACCATGCCCATGACCGTCGATATTCTCAAAGCCCGCATTCTGATCGTGGACGACCAGCCGGCCAATGTGCAACTGTTGGAGCAGTTGCTGGGTGATGCCGGCTACACCGATGTCACTGCCACCATGAAACCCGAAGAGGTCTGCGCGCTACACCGCAAAACCCCGTTCGATGTGATCTTGCTTGACCTGCAAATGCCGGTCATGGACGGTTTTCAGGTGATGGAAGGGCTTAAGACCAGCATCGTCGACGACTACCTGCCAGTGATTGTGCTGACCGCCCAGCCCGGCCACAAACTGCGCGCTCTGGCTGCGGGTGCCAAAGACTTCATCAGCAAGCCGTTTGACCTGGTGGAGGTGAAAACCCGTCTGCACAACATGCTTGAAGTGCGACTGCTTTACAAAAAACTTGCCGACTACAACAAGGTGCTGGAGGCCACCGTGGCCGAGCGCACCGCTGAGCTGCGCGAGAGCGAGGCGCGTTACCGCAGCCTGACCGAGCTGGCTTCAGACTGGTACTGGGAGCAGGACGAGGACGGCAATTTCACCAAAGTCTCAGGACCGGTGCTGGAGATGCTGGGCGTGCAGGTGGAGAAGTTGCGCAGCGACGCAGGCCCGACGCTGGCAAGCGGCTGGGACGAGGCCGAGCGCGCCAAATTGCGCGCCACCATTGCCAACCGCGAGCCCTTTCTGGACTACGTGTTTCACCGCGTGGGCCCGGACGGCAGCCAGCAGACCTTTCAGGTCAGCGGTGAGCCCATGTTCAACAGCAACAGCCGCTTTGTGGGCTACCGTGGCATTGGGGTGGAGCTCACTGCAACGCATTAGCGGTCAATAGCAAGGCGTTCAGTGCAGACATACATATGATAAATCGCATGTTTTCCTGTCGGCATCACGTCCAAAATAACCATTAGATCAGGCGAATACACATGGCTTTACCGCAAACCACAAACCCGAGCCCCAAACAAAACCACCTGCTGGCAGCCTTGACTGCTGCGGATTTTGAGCGCCTGGCCCCGCAATTGGAACTGGTGCAACTGGCGCTTGGACAGATGCTGTATGACCCCGGCACACAAATGCGCCACGCTTTCTTTCCCACCACCTCCATCGTGTCCTTGCACTATGTGACCGAAACAGGTGCCTCTGCTGAGACCGCTGGTGTGGGGAATGAAGGTGTGGTGGGCATTGCCCTGTTCATGGGCGGCGACACCACGTCAAGCTCGGCCGTGGTTCAAACTGCAGGCCAGGCCTACCGGCTGGACCGCCATGTTTTGAAAGAGGAATTTGACAAAGGCGGCGCGTTGCAGCGTTTGTTGTTGCGCTACACCCAGGCGCTGATGACGCAAATGGCCCAAACCGCCACTTGCAACCGCCACCATTCAGTAGAGCAGCAACTGTGCCGCTGGCTGTTGCTGACACTTGACCGCCTGCCTGACCGTGAACTGGTCATGACCCAGGAACTGGTAGCCAGCATGCTGGGCGTGCGCCGCGAAAGCGTGACCGATGCCGCCGGCCACCTGCAAAGTATGGGCTACATCCGCTACCGCCGCGGCCATATTGGTGTGCTGGACCGTGCCGGCCTGCAGACCGCCGCTTGCGAGTGTTATGGCGTGGTCAAAAAAGAGCTGGACCGACTGCTGAGCGACGTGAACTAACTGCGGCACGGCAGCGTCACTGCGAGCGTTGCGCTCGCAGCAACAGGTCAATAGCGCCGTGCCACGCCGTTGTCAATTTGCACCCGGTCACCCACGCGAATGTCATCTGCGCTGCTCTGGGTGATGGCCTGATAGGTGCCGTTGTTCAGGCGAATGTTGAGCTTGTAGGCGTTCACTTGCTGGGTGCCCTGGTTCTTTTCCATTTGGTTGCCCACATACGCGCCGCCTGCGGCACCCAACACGGTGGCGGCAGTGTTGCCGCTACCACCGCCTACTTGATGCCCCAGAATGCCGCCGACCAAGGCGCCTGCAATGGTGCCCGCGCCAACGCCAGTGGTGGGCGCTACGTTTTGTTGCACCAACTCAATCGACTGCACCACGCCATACTGGGTGTACACGTTGGTGCTTTGGGGGTAGGTGGTGGCTGCTGGTGTGGCGGTGTTCATGTTGCCGCAGGCACTGAGCGCCAAAACGGCAGAGACGCCGACGGCGAGTTTTAATTGGTTGATGGTTTTCATGGTGTGGTTCCTTTACTTTTTGATGCTCATCTCGTTGCTGACCTTGGTGACGCCTTCGACGCCACGGCTGAGTTCCAGGGCACGGTCAATTTGCTCCTGGTTATTGACAAAGCCGCTCAACTGGACTTCGCCGTTGCGAGTGATCACGGCAATGTCAGCGCTTTTGACGCCTTCATCGGCCATCAGCACGGTTTTGACCCGGGTGGTTGTTAACGTGTCGTCAACCTTGGTGCCAATGGTGGTGGGCGAGCCCTTGAGGCTAACCTTGTTGTCAATGGCCTGCACCCCAGGCACTGCGCGCGCCACTGTCACAGCATGGTCAATTTGGGCTTGGTTGTCAACAAAGCCGCTCAACATCACCTCACCTTTTCGGGTTTCCACCTTGATGTCCAGGCTTTTGATGTCAATGTTGTCCATCAGTGCCGCCTTGACACGGGTGGTGAGCAGGCTGTCGTCAATGGCCGTGCCCACCGTGGCGGCGCTGCCTGGCGGGGTGATAGGGGTCTCTGTCTGGTTGCAGCCCACCAAGTAGAAGCTCATCACACCTGCCAGCGCCAGGGTCAGGTTGTGTTTGCCAAAAGTAGTTGTCATGAGTTGGGTTCTCCGGGTGAAAAGGTCAATCGGTACACGCTGTACTGTGGGCGCCTGCACGGGTTTTCTCTGTGCGTTGGCGAACACTGGTGACGCAATTTGTAGCGGGCCTGTGTGGCCTTGCGCACAGACCAACCGCGTGGCTTGTCCTAGTCTCTGGCCCTTCATGAAAACAAACCTGACTCCGCTCGCACCCAAACCTTTCCCGGCAGCACTGGCGCACGTGGGCCACAGCGCTGCCAGCGTGTATGAGCAGGCGGGCGCCATGCTGGCGTTCATTGGCGAGACGGCACAGGTATTTGCCGGCTGGCTGGCTCACCCAGGGCGCATTCGCTGGCGCGTGGTGCTGTTCAACCTGCGCACCGCTGGCTTTGATGCACTGCCCATCGTGGGTCTGTTGTCATTTCTATTGGGCGTGGTGGTGGCTTACCAGGGGGCCGACCAACTCCGTCAGTATGGCGCCAATATTTTTGTCGCCGACTTGGTGGGGTTGTCGATGCTGCGCGAATTTGCGCCCCTGATCACCGCCATCATCGTGGCCGGGCGGTCGGGCTCGGCCTACGCGGCGCAAATTGGCACCATGTCGGTCACCGAAGAAATTGACGCCATGCGCACCATTGGCATTGAGCCGCACGAGCTGCTGGTGTTGCCCAAGGTTTTTGCGCTGGTGATTGCGCTGCCTTTGCTCACTGTGTTTGCCGATGTGCTGGGCGTGTTGGGCGGCATGGTTATGGCTAAGACGCAGCTGGGGGTGGGCTTTGGTGAATTTACCGACCGCTTTGCCAAGGCGGTCAGCATCACTTCGTATTTGGTGGGCATTGGCAAGGCACCGGTATTTGCCGCCATCATTGCCATGGTGGGCTGCTTTCAGGGCTTTCGCACGCGTGGCGGGGCCGACAGCGTGGGGCGGCAGACCACACGCAGCGTGGTGCAGTCGATTTTTCTGGTGATCGTGGCCGATGCCTTGTTCTCGGTGGCCTTCAGCGTGCTGGACCTCTGACATGGCAAGCCCGCCACCGACCGTGTCTTCCAGCGCAACCGCCACCGACCTGGTGATTGACATCAGCGATCTGTCAACCCGCTTTGGTGACCACGTGGTGCACCGCAACATCAACCTGCAGGTGCGCCGTGCGGAGGTGTTTGCCATCATTGGTGGCAGTGGTTCGGGTAAATCGACCTTGCTGCGCGAGATGATTTTGCTGCAACAGCCCAGTTCGGGCCACATCAAGGTGCTGGGGGTTGACTTGAAAGGCCTGTCGCGTGAAGCCGCCTTGGGCTTGCGTCTGCGCTGGGGCGTGATGTTTCAGCACGGCGGCTTGTTTGGCTCACTCACGGTGCTGGAAAACATTGGCTTGCCGCTGCGCGAACACACCAAATTGAGCGATGCCGAAATTGATGTCATCGCGGCTGCCAAGCTGGCGCTGACCGGACTGAAGCCCGAGGTGGGCGCGCAGTACCCGGCGCAGCTCAGTGGCGGCATGATGAAACGCGCTTCGTTGGCCAGAGCGCTGGCGCTTGACCCTGAGCTGCTGTTTCTGGATGAACCCACCGCCGGGCTGGACCCGCAAAGCGCCGGCGGCGCGGATGAACTGGTGCTGCGCCTGCGCGACCAGGGTGGTCTGACCATTGTGATGATTTCGCACGACCTGGATTTGCTCTGGCAAGTGACCGACCGCGTTGCCGTGCTGGGTGACGGCACGCTGCAGGCGGTGGGCGCCATGGCTGAACTCTCTCAAATGGATAACCCGCTGATCAGGCCATTTTTTGAAGGCGCGCGTGGCCGTGCGGCGCAAACCGCTGCGCAGCATCCTGTGCAACCCAAGGAGTCATCATCGAAACCAAAGTGAACTACACCGCAGTGGGTGCCTTTGTGCTGCTGCTTGGCGCCGCGCTGATCGCCGGCGTGCTGTGGCTGGCCTCGGGCGGCAACTGGCAGAAACAATACGACGTGTACCTGGCCGTGTTGGACGAGTCCGTGGCTGGCCTGAACCTGAACGCACCGGTGAAATACAACGGGGTGAACGTAGGCAAGGTGCAAGACATTGAGCTTGACAGCGCCAACCCGCAGCGGGTGAAGCTGTTGTTTGCCATTGAGCATGGCACGCCCGTCCGGGAGGACACCGTGGCGGTGCTGAAAACACAGGGTTTGACCGGTATTGCCTATGTGGAACTTAGTGGTGGCACGGCAGGCTCGCCGCCGTTGCAAGCGAAGGCCGGCAGCCGCTACCCGCAGATTTTGACCAAGCCATCGCTGTCGGCGCGGTTGGAAAACGTGCTGACCAGCGTGCTGGGCAAGCTTGACAGTACCTCGGACGGCATCAACGCCTTGCTGAGTGCAGAAAACCAGGCAGCGTTCAAGGGCGCGCTGGCCGACATGGCGCTGGTGGCACGCACCGTGGCGGCGCGCAAAGACGACATTGACCGCGGTTTGACCCAGGCCGCCAACACCTTCGAGCGCACCGCCAAAGTCACGGCGCAACTGGAGCCGGTGCTGGCGCGCATTGGGCGCAGTGCCGACGCCATAGAAAAAATGGGCGTGGAAGTGGCGCGCACCAGTGTCAGCACCGGGCGTACCGTGGATGCCATGGGGGCTGACGTGAAACGCTTCAGCGCCGACACCTTGCCCGAACTGGAGCGCCTGATGGGTGAGCTGAGTGCGCTGACCACCTCCTTGCGGCGCCTCAGCGACCAGACCGAACGTGACCCACGTGGCTTGATTTTTGGTCGTCAATCTGTGCCTGCGGGCCCGGGAGAAAAAGGAGTTTCACCATGAATGGTTTGCGGACAAATTCGTCGTCGCAAGGCGGGCTGCGACATGGCGGCCCGTGGCTGCATGGAATACCGCGCTTGGCCCGCCATGGCGGCAAGGCTGCCGGTGCGTCATTGCTTGGCATCATCGCCATGGGCGTGGCAGCGTTGGCGCTGAGTGCATGTAGCGTGCTGGGCCCTACGGCAACTCCAGCCACCGCTTTTTATGCGCTTGACCGCACGCAAGGGGCAACGCCAGCCCAGCCCGGTACCGCAGTTGCTACGCCGGCAACGGTTGGGACGGCTGCGACGGTGACCTTGCTGATCAATCCTCCACATGCGGCTGCAGGCTTTGACAGTTCACGCATCATTTACCTGCGCGAGCCGCACAAACTGGACTACTTTGCACAAAGCCAATGGGTTGACCCACCCGCGCGCATGGTGGGGCCGCTGTTGGTGGCTGCCATTGAGAAAACCGGGGCTTTTCGGGCGGTGGTGTTGCTGCCCGGGGCTGCCGCGGGTGAGGTGCGACTTGACACCGACATTGTTCGCTTGCAACACGAGTTTCAAACCCGTCCGAGCCAGGTGCGTTTTACCTTGCGCGCCACGCTGCTGGAGGAGCGCACCCGTCGGGTGCTCGCCTGGCAAGAGTTTGAAGCGGTGGTGCCCGCCATCTCAGAGGATGCCTATGGCGGCGTGCTGGCTGCCAACCGTGCGGTGCAAACCGTGGTGGACCAGTTGGCGGTATTTGTGGCGGCTAAAGCAGGCGCCGCCACCACTGTGCCAGCCACTCCTTGAGCTTGAACTCAAGGGAGCGTTTGGCCCAGGCCTCTGGCGTGATGTGAATGGAGGCGGCCAGGTCTTTTTCAAACATGGCCTGCATTTGTGCGGCAAAGTCAGGCCCCAGAACCACCGCGTTGACCTCGTCGTTGTCCAGAAAACTTCGCCAATCGAGGTTGGTGGAGCCCACGGTTGACCAGACCCCGTCGACGATGGCAGTCTTTGAGTGCAACAACTCGCCTTGGCGCTCATAAATTTGCACGCCGCCCTGGAGCAGTTCTTGGTAATGGGCGCGCCCGGCATGAAACACCAGCTCAGAGTCTGAGTGGCTGGGCAATATCAGCTTGACCTCGACACCTCGTGCCGCCGCATTGTTCAACGCGGTGAGCAATTGCGGGTCGGGCACAAAGTAAGCATTGGTCAGGCGCACGTGTTTTTCGGCGTTGCCAATGGCTGAGATCAGCGTCAGGTAAATCTGGCTGTAGGGGTCGTCCGGCGTGCTGGCAATGGCACGCACGATGTCTTTGCCTTGGGGCTTGAGCGTGGGGAAGTAGGTTTTGTCAGCCAGCGCCGGGCCATGCTGCTTGCGCCAGGTTTCCAGGAACATTTTCTGGAACTCAGCCACCACCGGGCCTGTAATTTGCAGGTCGGTGTCACGCCAGGCCACGGTGTTGGTGTCTTTTTTGCCGGGTCGCTTGATGACTGAGCCTGATGAATAGACGTTGCTGATGTTGATGCCACCCAGGAACACAACGCGCCCGTCCACGATCAGCAGTTTGCGATGGTCCCGGTTGTTGATCAGCCAGGCGCCTTTGGCTTGCAGTGGGTTGATGGGGTTGAACTCAAGCACCGCAATGCCCGCTTGAGTCAGTTGCTCAAAAAATGCCTTGGGGGTGTTGAAGCCGCCCACGCTGTCGTAAATCAGATTGACCTGCACACCGCGTGCCTGGGCCGCCAGCAGTTCAGTGGCAAATTTGTGTCCGGTGGCATCGTCTTCAATGATGTACGACTCCAGGTTGATGTGGTCTTTGGCCTGGGCAATGGCAGCAAACATGGCAGCGTAGGTGGCGGCACCGTCTTGCAACAAGGTCACGTGGTTGCCGAGTGTGAGCGGGCTGTCACTGATGGCTTGCTCCAGCGCCAGTTGTTTGTCCAGAATGTCAATGTCGCCCGATTTGCGTTTGAGCGCGGTCACGATGGCAGCGCTTTTTTTCATGGACACTGGGCCGCTCGCATTCTCAAACCGGGCCGCTTGCGCGCTGTGCCTCGCAATCAAGGCATCGGCATCGGGCAGGGTTGCGCAGCCGGCCAGCCCCAGTGCAAAAAACAGGGATAAAGCCGCTAAACCAAGTGCATTGAGTTTCATTTTTTGCCTTGCAACCATTGCGCACAATCACTGTCCTGGCCGGGGCCGGCATCTATCAGGGGCAGCAGCGCCAGTAGCGGGTTGACCACACCCAGGGCGATGGCACCCAATGCGCGTGCTGCCATGCGGCCCTGATCCACCTGAACGATCGGTTTGGCAAAATTGCCGCTGATGTAAATCGGGCTGCGCAAGGCCAGCGGGCTGGTGTTTTTGGTTTTTTGGGTCAAGGTTATATCCAGCTTTTCTTGCGCCAGGTCGATGCTGCCACTGCCCAGCAGCGTGGTCACTTGGGTGTCGAGCAGCAGTGTGTCGACCGCCATGTTGCCGGCCTTGACATCAAAATTGGCCACGGCGCAGCGCAGTTTGACCTGCTTGTCGCCGGCGACAGTGAGCCGGAGGATTTCCCAAAGGTGCAGGCCGGCTTTTTCCATCATCAGCTGGCTGATTTCCCCACCAGAGACCAACAAGGCGACGCTGCCATTGGCATGGGCCAGCATGCTGCCGACAGAATTGCCGTTGCCAGCCAGGGTCATGTTGCCGCCAATCTGGCTGACACTGGCTTGGCCTTTTTGCTCGTCCGGCAACAGCTTGGCCAGCGAGAGCCGCTTGATTTGCACCTGGGCCTTGGCTTGAATCGGGTCATGGCGCCCATCGAGCGTGATGGCGGCATTGAGTTGGCCACCCGCCACGTCAAATTTCAATGGGTCAAGCGTCATCACCGAATCTTTGAGCATCAGGTGGGTGGTGAGTGCCTCCAGTGGCATGTAGCTGGCCTGGCGCAGCGACTTGGCGCTGAAATTCACGTCGGCATCCACCGTGTCCCAGTTTTCGAATTTGAAGGGCAAGTCTGGAATCACGCGCTTGGATTTCGGTGTGATGGCCCCGGCTGCGCCTGTGAGCGCCACGGCTTGCTTGGCCGCGTTGACACTGCCAGGGCGCGCGCCAATGACCGGGCCCAGGTCTTCCAGGGTGAGCTTGGTAGAGACCAGATCACCGGTCAACAAGGGTCGTTTGCCACCGGTCTTGACCTGCCACCAGCCGGCCAGATCGCTGGTGCCCACGCGGGCGGAGAAGTCGCTGTAGCGCAGCATGTTGCCCTTGCGCACCAGATGCCCTTGGGCCACATAGTCGCGCGTGGCGGGCAGGGCGATGCCGGTCAGGGGGAGCAGCTGGTTCAGGTTGTCGCCACTGAGGGTCAGTTGCATGTCGATTGCGCTGAATTTGACCAGACTGGTGATGTGACCCTCGGCCTGAATGCGGGTTTGGCCCACGGTGGCATCCACTTTCAGGCCATAGGGCGTGCCCTCATCGCGCAGGGCCAGCACCGTGTCCCCGGTGCCTTTGGCCACCAGCGGTAAGCCTTTGAATTTGCCTTTGACGCTGAAGTTCACCCCGGCCGCGCCGTTGCTCTCCGTTGGCGCTGCGGGCGTGGAAAGCTCGGCCTGAATGCTGGTTTTGCCCTTGGCGTCGTCGTAAGCAATGACGCCTTGGTCAAGTGTCAGGCGGTCAATCAGGATGCTGGCGCCTTCGTCTTGCTGGTTCAGGTCAAGCAGCCAGGTCTTGCGGCCATCTGGGCCAAGTTCCAGGGACACCAGTGGGCGCACCAAGTGCAGGTCTGTCATCACCAGGTTTTGCAGCAACAGTTGTGGCAAATGGACAGAAAACGCCACCAGGTCGGCGTTCAGCATTTGGGGCTGTGCTGCCCAGGAGGGGTTGGCAAACGTGACGCCGTTGGCCTCAATGCGTGGCCAGGGCCAGCCCAGCGCCACGTGCAGGTCGCCCTTGATTTGCAGGACGCGCCCGGTTTGCGCCAGCACTTTTTTTTCAAGCGGCGCGCGCAGCCAGTTCCAGCCAGCCATGGCAATGAATAAAACAGCCAGGATGACCAATGCCAGCAACACGCTGGCCGCCCATTTGAGCGTTCGTAAAATCATGGTTGATGTCTTCAAAAAAATAGAGTTGATGGTGTTTGGTGCAGGCGCATGCATCGTGCAGGCTAAGGCATCGGCGCGTTGGCTTCAGTACGCCAACGCACTGACACCGAAGCGCCAAACCTTGAACATGGCGTTTTAACCTACTTTGGGGATATTTATGAAACCAACGCGTATTGTTCGGAATTTGGCGCTTGCGCTGGCATTGGCCGCCGGCAGCACGGCCTTTGCACAGGTCAGCATCAATATTGTGCTGGCGCCGCCTGCGCCTTTGTTTGAGGAAGCGCCACACCTGCGGCCAGGCTATGTGTGGGCCCCAGGTTATTGGGCCTGGAACAACGACCGTCATGTGTGGGTGCGCGGGCGTTCCATGCTGCAGCGCCCGGGCTACGTCTGGCAGCCTGACCGCTGGGAACAGCGCAACGGTACCTTTTACCGTCAGGCAGGGCGCTGGGAACACGGCGCGCCGGTGCCACCCGTCAAGGCACAAAAGCCGCAAAAGCCAAAGAAACCCAAGCATGACAACGGTAACCGCCATGATGACAAAAAGGGTCATGGTCGTCATTGATGGCACCTCTTCACGTTAGGCGCACGTGAAGAAGCCCCGTGATCCGATAGGCGAATCCGGGGCGACAACCTTTAAAGCCAGGGCCAGGCGCAGCGTGAGCTGCTGTTGTGTGTGTTGCTATTCCTTGGGAAACCACGCATCCGTGGCTTTGCGTTCCCATTCGGCAATTTGCTTTTCGGCTTCTTCCTTCGCCACGCCATAACGTTCTTGGATTTTGCCGGCGAGCTGGTCGCGGCGGCCAGCGACAACATCAAAGTCGTCATCGGTCAGCTTGCCCCATTGCTCTTTGGCTTGGCCGGTGACTTGTTTCCAGTTGCCTTGAATTCGATCCCAGTTCATAAAATTTCCTTTACCTTACGTTGATCACTGACCGCGTTGAGCCTGAATCAGGCTCAAGGACGAACGGCAATCTCGTTCTTGACAGATTTCACGTTTTTGACACCGCGGGCAATGTTTTCAGCCTCGCTCTTTTCAGTGGTGCTCTTGGCAAAGCCAGACAGCATCACGGTGCCGTTCAGGGTTTCAACGCTGATGGAAGACGCGCTAACCAGCTTGCTTTCAGCCATGCGGGCTTTGACCAAGGTGGTGATGCCTGCATCGTCGACATAAGCGCCGACAGTTTCCTGGCCACGGCTCACCGCGCAACCGGCAGTGGTGAGGAGGGCTGCGGCCATCATGGCGGCGACGAGTGTGGTTTTAATTTGCATAAGAAACTCCAAAGGATATGGATGGTGAAAGCCCCACCACCGATGGGCGATTCGCTGAGCTTTTCCCAGTCGATGAGCGAACTGTAAAAGTTGCGCGCAGCTTCTTCCGTGCGCTAGCGCACTTAGAGCTCAGAAAGTTCTGTTGGGTGTGGCAGGGGAATCACAAAGCACGTTTTAGCTGGTAGATTTTGCCAATCAAGCTCTTGGCCCGGGTTGAGTAACTGTGCGCCCCACTGTTCCGTGGCTTGCAGCGCGGCAGACGCGCTGGCGCGTACCAAAATGAAGCGCATCTCTTGCTGCCCGCGAACCAGGGTGATTTCAGCTTGTGGCCAGCGCGACGGCAGGCAAGGGGTGAACGTCAAGGTTTTGGCCCGCTGGCGCAACCCAAATATGGACTCGATGCCCGCGCGGTGCAGCCAGGCGGCCGCACCGGTGTACCAGCTCCAGCCACCGCGCCCCACATAGGGCGGCTGGGTGTAGACGTCGCCGGCCATCACGTAGGGCTCCAGCCCATAAGCTAGGCCATGGGTTGGGTGAGCGGCACGGTGCGCTGGGCTCAGGTAGGTGAAGTAGCGGTAAGCAAGGTCAGCTTGGCTCGCGTCCAGCGTTGTTGTTGTTGTTGCGAGTTTGGCCTGCGCCATCAGCGCCCAAACGCCGGCATGTGAATACTGGCCACCGTTTTCACGCACGCCGGGCGGGTAGGCCTGGATGTAACCAGCGCTCGGCACGGCATGGGCCAGCGGCGGGTCTAGCAGCTTGATCAGGCCAGATTCGGTATCCACCAGATACTGCTCAACAGCGGCCATTGCCTTGCTTTGCTGGTTCAAAGGGGCAGCGCCTGACAACACCGACCAGGCTTGCGCAATCAGGTCAATTTTTGCTTCGGGGTTGTCTTTGGAACCAAGTGCCTGGCCATCGTCAAAATACGCCCGCTTGAACCATTCACCATCCCAGGCGGTGTTGTTCAATGCGTTGCGCCAGCCCACGGCGGCGGCTTCCCATCGGGCGGCGCGTTGAGCGTCGCCGCGCTGGCGTGCCAGCGGGGCAAAGTTTTCGACCAACTGGCACAAAAACCAGCCCAGCCAAACTGACTCGCCACGGCCTTCTATGCCGACGCGGTTCATACCGTCGTTCCAGTCGCCGCTGCCCATCAAGGGCAAGCCATGCACACCCACGGCCAGGCTGCGGTCAATGGCCCGGGCCGCGTGCTCAAACACCGAGGCATGGTCTGCGCTGGTGGTGGGGGCAAAGTAAGCGTCTTCTGCCCCTGCAGGTATGGCCATGCCCTCAAGAAATGGCACCTGTTCATCGAGCAGCGCAGCATCGCCCGTGGTCTGCAGGTAATACACGCACGCATGGGCCAACCAAAGCAGGTCGTCAGAGAAATGGGTGCGCACGCCCACCCCCAGTGGCTCGTGCCACCAATGCTGCACATCGCCTTGTATAAATTGGCGTGAGGCATTCAAGATGATTTGTGCGCGCAGCACGTCAGGCGCAGCCCAGGCCAGTGCCATGGCGTCCTGCAACTGGTCGCGAAACCCGGTGGCGCCTCCGGCTTGGTAGAAGCCGGCCTTGGCCCACAAGCGGCATGACACGGCTTGGTACAGCAGCCAACGGTTCACCATCACGTCAAACAAGGGGTCGGGCGTGCTCACGGTGGTGGCGCCTAGCAAGTGTTGCCAGTTGTCTTGTACCTTTTGCCGACGTTGCGCTGCTGGGGTCTGGGTGGCCAGGGTGGCCAATTGGCGCGCTGCGTCGGACGTCTGGGCGTAACCCAATAAAAACGTGCGGGTGACTTTGCTGCCACCCTCCAGCTTGATGCGTGTGGTCAGCGCGGCGCAGGGGTCAAGCCCGTCGCCGCTGCGCTGGCCAAAGTGGTCGGGGATGACCAGGCGGCCACGGGCATCAAAGAACTCACGGCGGTCACAGGTCCAGTCCTCGGCATCGTCGGCGTCTCCGGCCATGCCAAAGAAGGCGGTGCCACCGCCAAAACCAGCACTGGCGTCACGCTGCGTGCTCAGCATGGCGGTCAATTTCTGTGCATTGGCTGGCAAGCGCTGGTGAAACGATGCTGTGCGCACCGTGCCGCGGTCACTGCGGTTGGCGCCCATCAGCCACTCCACCATACCGATCAGGCGCAAATGCTGGGTTTTGTGTCCACGGTTGAGTAGCGTGACTTCAATTTGTTTGACGCTGGTTTGGGCGTCTACGCACCACGCCACGCTCACCTGCAAATCGCCGTGGCGGTGGCTGATGGTGCTCACCCCCTGGCCATGCAGCACCTGAAACGTGAGGCTCAGGGGAACGCCTGCCGACGGCGACAGGGGCCAGACCTCGCTGGTTTTGGTGTTTTGCAACAAGAACCACTCTGACGGTGGGTCACCCACAGGGTCATTTGACCAGGCCGTGAGCTGGTTCAGCCGGCTGTTGACGGCCCAGGTGTAGCCGCCGCCGGCTTCTGAAATCTGCGCGCCAAAGTTGGCGTTGGACAGCACGTTGATCCAGGGGCGCAGCGGACGCTGGGTGGCGCTGACTTCAAAGGCAAATTCGCCCGTGGCGTTAGTAAACTTGCCCTGCGATGGCGCGCCCGCCGTGTGGCTGGTGGTCATGTCCAGTGCGCTGGTGGATGTGTCAAGCCGCAGCAGTTGGACCAGTTCGTGCCGGCGGTTGAGTTCCTGCACATGAAAGGCCAGGGGGCGGCCATCAGCGTGCAGTAGCACGCGGGACAGGCTGTGCAGGGTGCTTAACTCGTCATGCGACAGCTCAGTGGCAGGGATTAAATGGAAACCGGTGGTGGCCTGGCCACCGTTGGCGTTGCAGTCGGCCACATGGCGCTCGCGCAGCGCGCCGATTTCCCGTTGCAGTGGCATCAGGTAAGAGGCAGGCTCTGAATTCACTACCACTAGGTCACAGGCCTGTCGACTCCAGGCCCACAGGTTTAGCGCCTGCGACATGGCGCGCAGCAAGCCCAAGCCCTGGGTGGCACCGGTCAACACCAGGATGATCGGTCGGTCGCCCGAGATGCCAAAGCGCCACAGCAAGCGGCGGTCACACACCTCGGTGGCGGCGCTCTCAGGGCGCACGGCCCGGGCTTGCACTCGTGTCAGGCTCAAGGCAAGGGCGGTGCTGAGGGTTTGCATGGCAGCAAAATTCTCAGGCGAGATGCGCAGGGCGCGTAGCCGGATGCTGGTCATGGTGGCGGACATCAGCGACGCCCGTTGCACATGGCTGGTCAGGCGGTATTTGTCGATCACGGCGTGCAAGGTTTGCGTGTTGAGTGAGGCTGTTGTGGCAAAGGTGATGCGGGCTTTGGCACCCGGTGCAATGCGAAGGGTGACGGCCAGGGCACAGACCGGGTCAAGACCGGTGTTGAGCACCACCGGTTGACCATCAAGGGCCTCTGGCACAGGGTCCAGACCTGCCAGCAACTGGCTGCTGCCCTGGTTTCGCCCTTGCCAGCGCTGGCGATCCGTGGCCAGGCGCACCTGGCTAACGGCGCCACTGATGTCGGTTAAAAAGTGAGCGACTTTCATACCTTGCTCGGTGGGCAGGCGGGGCTTGCGCTCAAACTGCAGCGCCTGCTGGGACGCCAGCCACTGCGCCGTGACAAACAGGTTGGTGAAGGCTGGGTGGGCTTCGTCGGCACGGGTGTCGGACAGCGTCACCTCAAAGGCCGATGTCAGTTCAATTTCCAGCGTTTGTTGGCTCAGGTTGCTCAGCTCCACCTGCCTGAACTCAATGTCATCCTCAGGGCTGACCCACACCGTGGTGTGCGCCTGCAGCTCTGACCATTGGGCGTCAAAACTCACCCGGTCGGCATGAAACACAGTTTGGTAAAACGCTGCCGGGTCGGGCGTTGGGTGCTGGGTGACCGAGTAGGGCTGGCTTTGCCCGTGCCACTGGACAAAGAAAAAGCTGCCCAGTGCATCGCGCAGCGCATCATCCCGCCAGCGCGTGATGCCAGTCTGATCCCAGCGACTTAAACCAGCCCCATTGGCGCGCAGCAACACGCTGTAGCGCCCGTTGGACAGGATGTGCGAGGGTTCAATAGCGTTGCTGCCCGGAAGTACTTCGCGAAATAGCCCGGGTGCGCGTCGCCGTTGGGGTTTGGGCTGAAGGGCAATGGGTAAGGCCCGCAGCACCGGTATTTCACGCGGCACCCGTTCATGCAGCAGCGAAGACACCGCCTGCACATGCGCATTGGCCATGCCCCAGCGCAGCGCAGCGCCTTGCAGGAGCACATTGGCCAGCGCCACGATGCTCATGCCCTGGTGATGCGCCATGACGGTGTCCACCGGTGTGAATGGCTCGTTGCTGGTGCGCCCGGGTGCTGAGTAGTCAAGCGCTTCAATGAAGCCATAGCGACCGCGCGCCCCGATTTCTTGCAACAGCCTGAAGTTTGCATACGCGCAGTGCGGTGCGATTTGTGCCGCCAGCGCGGTGGCATAGGGTGCAATCACCAGTTCATCAGGTGGCGTCAGGCGCAAGGCCAGCCTGGGCACGCCATGCGGTGCGTATTGGTAGGCCAGGGTGACATCACTGGCGGCATAGGCTGATTCGGAAATGCCCCAGGGCACGTTTTGCGCTTTGGCATAGGCCATTTGTTCACGCAATGCCGCCTGGCTGGCTTCATGCAGCACGCTGCCATAAGGCTCTTGGAGCACCACGCCCGGCATGAGGTACTCAAACATGGAGCCGCTCCAGGAGCGCAGCCCGGCGCTGGCGCCCACGGCAAAAAATTGCCGCCCCAAAGCGCTCCAGTGCCGCACCGGCGCGTCACCTTTGGCAATGGCCAACAGACTGGTGAGCCGGGACTCTGAGGCCAGCAAGTCATAAAAGCCGGCATCGAGCTGGTGCTCGGCCACGCGGTAGCCAATGTGAAACAGGTGGCGTCTGCGGCTGTACAAAAAGCTGAAGTCGGCTTGCCAGGCCAATTGCTCAAGCGCGGTTGCGAGCTGGTGCAGGCGTTGGCTTGCCGTGGGCGCATTGGGTGTTGTTACAGCCTGTGCGAGAGCGTCCAAGTTGGCCGACGCCTGGGTGCTGCGCAGGTCAGCCAGCAGCCATTTGAGTTCAGAGCGCTCTGTTGTTGATAGTGACTCACGCTTATTAATAAAGGGCTGTAGCCTAATTTTGCATATATTTATGGCCACTTGAGCAAGCGCTGGGTCATAAGGTGAGGGCGCCAGCTCCCGGCACGCTTGGGCCACCGCCAGCAGGTGACCGCTGAGGTTGCCGCTGTCTACGGTCGAAACGTAACACGGCAGCAGCGGCTCGCCGCTTTGTGTGTCGTACCAGTTCATGAAGTGGCCGCGGTGGCGTTGCAGCGTGAGCAGCGAACCGAGTGTGGCGTCCAGGCGGGTCAGCAGGTCTTGGGTGCCAATCCAGCCAAACTGGCGGGCGCAGGCCACGCTCAGCAAATACAGGCCGATGTTGGTTGGCGAGGTGCGGTGGGCCACCATGTCGTAGGGCGTGGACTGCAGGTTGTCGGGCGGCAGGTGGCGGTCTTGCGGTCCCACGCAGCGTTCAAAAAACCGCCAGGTGTCGCGCGCAACCCCTGCCAAGTAATCCCGCTCGGCCTGCGGCAGCTGCACGTCGTCGTCAACAGCATAGGTTTTGCTCACCCACCAAGTCCACACGGGTGAGGCCGCCCACAACAGGCACAGCGCGCCAGCCAAGATGGGGGTTGGTGTGCCCGCCCACAGCAAGGCGCCCAGCAGGGCCAGGGCCGCCAGCGGCTCTGTGCGGTGTTGGCGCAAGATGCCCCGAAAATCAGTCTTGGCACTTGCTTGGGCGGCGGCGGCGGTGGTCCACTGCAACAGATGGCGGTGGCTGATGCCCATGCGGTAAAGCGCATGCGCAATGGCGTCAAGCGACAGCAGC
This sequence comes from Rhodoferax sp., assembly GCF_028688795.1. GTDB lineage: Bacteria > Pseudomonadota > Gammaproteobacteria > Burkholderiales > Burkholderiaceae_C > Rhodoferax. The sequence continues at coordinate 80,291 of NZ_JAQTXM010000013.1, forward strand.
GCATGCTGCAACAGCTGCGCCAACAGCCACAGGCCGCCACACAGCGCGCGAGCCAGATCAATCGCAGCCGCGCGGTAAAAATGGCCCTTGGCGACACTGTCCTGGCTCGGCGAAAATCCCGCCACGGCGCCCATCACCGGCCCGCCGGAAAAAGCTGCCAGCACCAGCGCCAAGGCCACCCAGGGTGACATGGCCAGGCCCAGCAGCGAGGCCAGCAACAAGGCCAAAGACATGGGTGCCACCAGGGAGCGGCGCAGGTTGTCGGCCATTTTCCAGAGGTTGATGGCGCTCAGCTTGTAGCGCTTGGACTGTAGCAAAAATGGCAGCAATTGCCAGTCGCCACGGGTCCAACGGTGCACCCTTGAGGCCGCCACATCAGAATGAAAAGGTGCATCTTCAAGCACGGCAAGGTCGCTTACTGCCGCGCAGCGCGCGATGGCGCCTTCGAGCAAGTCATGGCTCAAAACCTGGCCTTGAGGCAGGCGGTTGGCCAGCACGGCATGCAGGGCACGCACATTGAGCAGCCCTTTGCCGGTGAAGGTGCCCTCGGAGAACACATCCTGGTAAATCTCGGAACTGGCGGCACTGTAGGGGTCAATGCCGGATTGGCCGGCAAATAACCAGTGGTAAAGCGTGAATTCCCGCACGGCTGGCAGCGGCATGGCCACCCGGGGTTGCAAGATGCCATAGCCGCGCACAATTTTTTGGCCGGTGGCGTCCAGCTGCGGCTGGTTGAGCGGGTGTGCGGCGATGCCCACCAGCTCGCGTAGCCGACCGGGGGGCAGCTGGGTGTCGCTGTCCAGGGTCACGATGTAAGGCGTGCCGGGCGCCATGCGGGACGTATCGCCCAAATCCAGAAATACGCCGTGTGTGTGCTGCGCCAGGGCGGTGACCAACAGTTCCAGCTTGCCCCGTTTGCGTTCCCAGCCAATCCAGCGCTGCTCCGATTCACTGAAAAGCCGGGCCCGGTGCAACACAATGAAGCGCGGTGCCTGGCTCGTCTCATCGGCGTTTCTGGGGTACTGCAAGTTCAGGTTTTGCACACCTTGCGTGGCGTTGGCCAAGTTGGCTTCGTCTGACGCAAGCTGCGCTGAGTCGGCATCGGCCCAATCGGTCAGCAGCGCAAACTGGGCGTTTGGCTCCGGGTTGGCCAGGTAATGCAGTTGCAGGCGGTTCACCAGTTCCAGGGTGGATGCCGCACTGGTCAGCATGCCTGGTATCACCACCATCACCCGGTGTTCGGGCGGTATGCCTTGCGCCAATGCCAGCCGTGGCAGGTGTTGGGGTCGAACCGATTCGCTGATCAGGCGGTGAACCATGGCCACCACCGCCTCAGAGGCGGGAAACAGCGCCAGCAGCATGACCAGTAATGTCATGCCGCCTGAGTCTGCCGAACTGTGGCGCAGCAAGAGCCACAACACAAAACCCAAAGTGGCAAACAGAATGCCCAGGTAGCCAGGCAAAACCAAACGGCTGGCACGCAATTGCCAGCGCAGCGTGGCGGGTGCGTGCAAGCCGAGGGCCTGCCACAAAGCTGGCTGGCCAGAACCACGCAACCAGTGAGCAGCCACGCCGTGGGTTGGATCGGTGTTTGTCGGCGCATTCACCAGCCCAAGCAGGCTGCGTGCGACCGCGATTTCAGACCGATGGCTGCGTTTGGCCAGGCGCTCGATGGCATGCAGGGTCTGGTCGCGTGTGGTGTTGTCTTCGGCTTCAAAGACGGCTGAAGCCAACAGCAGTTGCATCAGCACGCTGGTGCGGGCAATGATGTTTGGCCAGTCGGCGTCGCCAATGGCCCGCAGCGAGGTAATGGCGTTGCTCATGCTGAGGTTGTCGGCGGCCTGGTCGGCCCCCTGCTGTAGCTGCAGGGTCGCCAGGTCGGGCAGGGCATTGCGCAGCCATTCCTGAAATTTGTCTTGCTCAGGCGTTGGTTCAGTCGGGCGCAGGTCGTTCAGTCGTTGCGCCAGTTGCACTAAAAAGACCCGACCAACGCCGCGCGCATTGAGCAGGTCCAGCAGTTCGTTGAGCGTGTCGGGTGTGTAACTGTCAATCTTGTCAAAACACAGGTTGGCGGCTTCGCGCGCGGCCTTGTTGGTCGACACGCGCTCGGCCAGCCGACGCAGGTTTTCGACCAGCACCACCCGCAAAGTGGTGGGCAGCGCCCACATCTCGCTTAGATTGAGTTCGCGCGTTTCCTGGTAGGCGCTTAAAAATTCCACCAGCATGGCTTCGTCAAAGGCACCGTCGGTGTGCGCCACGAAGGCCCAGGCCACGCCATAGATGCGGGGCAGCCCGACCAGCGGTTCGTCAAGCAGTTTGGGCAAGGCCGAGTAATAGCTGCGCGGCAGGTCAGCCGTGACCTCAGTGAGCTGGGCCTCAATCAGGTGAAAGTTGTCCAGCAACCATTCGGCCGCCGGGCTGATGTCATACCCCGTGCTGGCCTGGACGCTGATGTAATGGTGCGCCTCGCGCAGCGCGGTGAGGTTGTTTTTGATGCGAGGAAAAAAACTGCCGGAACCCGTGGCGGACTGGACCGCGCGATGCGTTTGCCCCAAGCTGCGGCCATGCTGCGCAAAGCGCTGCGGGCCAAAGATTTCTGAACGTATGGGGGGCTCAACGGCACCGCGCGCAGCATCAAGAATTTGTAAAAAAATGGGCGACGCTTCAGGTACCAGCTCGCTCAGGGTAGGGCTTGCCATACGCGCTAAAGCACCCAATACCCAACACCAAAAAGCACAGCCACAACCACCAGGGTGGTGACGAAGCGTGTGACAACAAAGCCGTTAATGGACTGCGCCACACGATTGATGGTCATTAGATGCCGATGCATTTGTGGGCAGTCGCCCAGGTGCGCACGCAGCACCCGCAGGTCAGCGCTAGTCGAATTGGTGGCGTCGGTGTGTGACGCCGTGCACCATGCGTGGTGAGAAGTCATTGGGTTGTGCATAGTAGGTTCTCCACCAACGCAGCGCTGCGGCTGTGCTGGTTCAGGGTTGATGTGTACTGGCGATGTCAATGCCAACACGGCAAAGGTGAATCGCCAAGCCAAGTATGGGCATGTGCCGGTGCTGGGTCTGTACGCCAACCAACACATAACGACAGCAAGACGCGTTGCGCAGGCATGTAGCGCGGCAACGCTTGTTTTGAATTCGGTTCGCCAACGCACAGACCGTGTTGCGGTGCAGCACTTATCGTCAGCCCATTGTGAAAACCCAAGGAAAGACGATGCAAAGCCCCAACCTGTTGCGAGCGGCTCTGGCACCAACGGGCCGCTTCGGCCGTGCGACACCAGAGACTCAAAATGCAGCCACCCAACTGGCGCAAGACGTTGACAAAAACAACCAGTTTGTTGCGCTGCTCAATGCCTTTCGGCGCAGTGGCGGGTTGGCCAGGGCGCAAGAGGTTGCCGGGCGATTCCAGTTGTATGGTGGCCGCGAAGTGTGTCCACTGGAAGGCTGGATCACCAAGCGTGAGGTGATTTGTATCGAGTGGCAGGGCAGGCGTTGGCTACCGCTGTTTCAGTTCAATCCGGTGGGCTTGAGCTTACGTGCGGGCCTACCCGCTGTCTTGGCTGAGCTGGTCGGGGTTTACGACGATTGGCAGCTTGCCAGCTGGTTTGCCCAGCCCAACCCCTGGCTGGGTGATTGCGCTGCGGCAGATATTTTGGCGGTGTCGGCACCGCAAGTGCTCGAAGCGGCGCGAGCCGTGCGCTTTGAGGATGTCGGGTAAGCGGTTTTTTGCTACATAAAATATAGCTTCTTGCGCATGTTTAATAAGGGCTGCAGCCTTGTTTTATATATAAAAAAAGGCGGTCATGGTTTATAGCGTGTCGGGTGTCGGGGCCAGGGTTGGGTTGCTCCGCCGGCGCCAGGCTTTTTCGATCTCAACCACAATGCCCACCACGGCCGACGCCGCCAGGCAGATGGCAAGTTCAGTCAGGCTCAGGGGCTCGGTCTTGAAGATTGGGTTCAATACCGGCACATAAATGGTTGCCATTTGCAGCAAAAAAGTCAGCAGCACGGCACCCAACAAAGGCTTGTTGCTGCCCAGACCGAGCTGCCACAGACTGTCCCGCTCGGAGCGAATCGCCATCACGTGCGCCATTTGTGACAGGGTCAGCACGGTGAATACCATGGTTTGCCAGTGCGCATGACCAGTGGACAGGGCCCAGGCCTGCACACCCAGGCACAGGCCGGCTATCAGCAGGCCAATACCCAGAATGTGCTGCCACATGCCGTTGGCAAACAGGCTCTCGGCTTGCGCACGGGGTGGGCGTTGCATGACGCCGCGTTCGGCCGGTTCAGCCGCCAGCGCCAAGCCGGGCAGGCCATCAGTCACCAGATTGACCCACAGAATATGAATGGGCAGCAGCGGAATTGGCAACAACAGCATGGGCGCCAAAAAAAGCGTCCAGATTTCGCCGGAGTTGCCGGTCATGGCGTAGCGCACAAACTTTCGGATGTTGTCGTAAATGCGCCGGCCCTCGCGCACGGCCGCCACGATGGTTGCAAAGTTGTCGTCCAGCAGCACCATGCTGGCGGCCTCACGCGCCACGTCTGTGCCGCCCTTGCCCATGGCCACACCAATGTCGGCGCGCTGCAAGGCGGGGGCATCGTTCACGCCATCACCGGTCATGGCAACGATCTGGCCCTGGGCCTGAAGGGCTTCCACAATGCGGATTTTTTGTGCCGGGTCGACCCTGGCATAGACGCGCACCTGCGCCACTTTTGAGCGCAGCGCCGCATCGTCGAGTGTGCCCAGGTCTTGCCCAGTCAGCACCTCGGCCTGGGCGTTGGCCACGATGCCCAGGCGCTGCGCAATGGCGCGTGCTGTGGCGGGGTGGTCACCGGTGATCATCACCGGCGAGATGCCGGCGCTGATGCAGTCGCGCACCGCCGCGGCAGCCTCAAGGCGCGGTGGGTCAATCAGTGCGATCAGTCCCAGAAACTGCAGCTGCTGTTCGATGCCATCAGCTGCCTTTAGATCTGGCAAGTGGGCATGGTCACGCCGCGCCAAAGCCAACACGCGCAAGCCCTGCGCGGCCAGGGTATTGGCTTGGGTGATCACCGCGTTTGAGTCAAGCGTCTGTGGGCCCGCCGGTGACCATTGGGCGTTACAACATGCCAACACCGATTCAGGTGCGCCTTTGGTGTAGCCGACAAAGCCCACACCGCCGCGGTGCAGGGTGGTCATGCGCATGCGTTCAGAATCAAATGGCAATTCTTTCAAACGTGGCCAGGCAGCTTCAAGCGTTGCCTTGTCGACGCCGCCGGACTGTGCAGCCATGACCAAAGCTGTCTCAGTTGGGTCGCCCTGCCAGTCGGGCGCCGGGTTGCTGCTATTTGGGTGCGCGTCGTTGCACAGGGCCGCAGCGCGCAGGGCTTCCAGTAGCACCGGCCCGGGTGGCCCTTCACCGGGTAGCCAGGGCTTGCCGCTGACCCACGCTAATTCGGCATGCATTTTGTTTTGCGTCAGGGTGCCAGTTTTGTCAGAGCAAATGGTGGTGACCGAACCCAGGGTTTCGACCGATGGCAACCGTTTGACCAGCGCGTGCACCGCCACCATGCGTTTTGCGCCCAAGGCCAGCAGCACCGACACCACGGCTGGCAAAGCCTCGGGGATAGCGGCCACCGCCAGGCTGATGGCGGTCAGGGCCATCAGCAGTGCTTGTTCGCCGCGCCAAATGCCTGCGACAAAGATCACCACACAAATGCCAATCACCACCAATGCCAGCCGTTTGCCAAAGGCGGCGAGACGCCGCTGTAGCGGGGTGCTGCGGTCGTCCTGATCCAGCAATTTGGCGACCTTGCCAAGTTCTGTGGCTGGGCCAGTGGCCACCACCAGGCCGCGCGCCCGGCCATGGGTGGCGGTGGTGCCCTTGAATGCCATGTTGAGGCGATCGCCCAAAGCGCTGTCGGCGGTGTCAGGCAAAGCGGCTGTGTGTTTGGCCACCGTGACCGATTCGCCGGTGAGCGCCGATTCGTCTACCTGCAGTTGTGCGGTGCGGATCAGCCGCAGGTCTGCAGGAATTTTGTTGCCTGCCTCCAGCAACACAATGTCACCTGGCACCAGACTGCGCGCTGGCACTTGCTGGGCCTGACTGTTGCGCAGCACGGTGGCCTGGGACGCTGCCAATTGTTTGAGTGCCGCCATGGCCTGGTCGGCGCGCCAGCTTTGCACAAAACCAATGACAGCGTTGAGCAGCACGATCACCAGAATGGCCATGGTGTCGATCAGGTCGCCAATCAGGCCGGACACCACCGCTGCTGCCAGCAGCACCAGCACCATGAAGTCGGTGAACTGTGCGGCGAACAAGGCCAGTGGCTGGCGGCGTGCCGCAGTGGGTAACTCGTTGGGCCCATGGTGGCGGAGTCTACGTTCAGCCTCGGCCGCCTGCAGGCCATGGTCTGGATTGACGGCTTGCTCAGTGGTGAGCTCGTGCACCTCGCGCTGGTGCCAGGAATCCGGGGCCTTGGCTAAAGGGTCATCAGTGGCTTCCTGCACGCGGGTGGTCATGGCTGTTGCTGAAGGCTTGCAGTGGTGAGCCGCAACATGTCAAGCTTGCCGTACGTTCGCGGGTACCAGCGCCTGCAGCGATTGCACCTGGCGCTCCAGCAGTTCAATCTGAATCAGCTGGCCCAGCAAAATGGCGACGGTGAACACATCCAGGTCAAAGTCAACCCGCATCTTGGCGGCCTTGCGCAGTGGCACGACCCACTGGGCACTGAAGGCCCGCTCGGGCGCGCTGGTTAACGGTACCAGTGCGTTGTAGTCCACCAGTTCATCGAGCTCTGCCGCGCTCAGGCCGCAACACTCAGCCAGTTCATACAGGGTCACGGTGGTGCTGGCATCCAGGCTGAAGAATTCCGTCGGGTTTTGTGACATGGGTGCTCCTTTGGGCTAGACCGCGCGAGGGTTGAAACTTGAAACCTTGGCCAATTCCTGGAATAGCTCGCGCTCACGAGGTGTCAGTGTGGTGGGCACGTCAATGCGAACCATGGCGTACAGGTCGCTGTGGCCGGCTGCCAGGCCCCGGCCACGCAGGCGCAGTTTGCGCCCTGAGCGTGTGCCTGGTGGCACGGTCAGCAGCACGGGTTGGTCCAGCGTGGGTACTTCAACTTCAGCCCCCAGGGCAGCCTCCCATGGCGCCAGCGCCAGGTCAAAGTACAGGTCATGGTGGTCGGGCCGGAACACCTTGTGTGGCGCCAGATTGATGTGCAGGTAAATGTCGCCGTCGGGCCCGCCGTTGTGGCCCTTGCCGCCTTTGCCGCGCAAGCGCAGCTTTTGGTCCTGGCAGGCGCCTGGCGGAATGGTGACTTGCAGCGTGTGCTCACCGGTGCCGTCTGCCACGCTCAGGTTGACCGAGGTGCCATGTTGGGCCATTTCGAGTGAGATGCTCACCGAAGTCTCAAAGTCCTGGCCCTTGCTCGGCATGGGTTTGTGCGGCTGTCCTCTTTGTCCACGTCCCATGGCGGCTAGCAAGTCTGCCAGGTCCAGGTCTTCAAACGACATGCCGCCGGTTGCAAAGTCTTCTTGCCATTGCGGTGGTGGCCTGAAGTCAGCGCCGGCTTTTGGGTGCCCCAACTCGTCGTATGCAGCGCGCTTGGTTTCATCTTTCAGTGTGGCGTAGGCCTCGCCAATTTCCTTGAATCGAACCTCGGCGTCCGGCGCCTTGGACATGTCCGGGTGGTGCGTGCGGGCCAGTTTGCGGTAAGCCTTCTTGATGTCATCCAGGCTGGCGTTGCGCGGCACGCCCAGAATCTCGTAGTAGTCTTTGTATTTCATGGTGTGGTCAGTTTGAAAGCAAGGTGCCAGTGATGTGTTGCGTTTGCGCAAGCCATGTCATCGTGTGCTGCCAAAGATATGCCAGACCGCAATGAACATGGCGGCAATCAGTGGGCCCAGCACAAAACCATTGACGCCAAACACCGCCATGCCGCCCAGCGTGGTGATCATCACCACATAGTCGGGCATGCGGGTGTCTTTGCCCACCAGAATAGGCCGCAGCAGGTTGTCCACCAAGCCAATGACCAACACGCCGTAGGCCATGAGCGCTAAACCCTGCCAAATGGCACCAGTGGACAGCAGGTAAAAGGCTACCGGCAGCCACACCAAGGCCGCGCCAATGGCCGGCAAGAGTGACAGGGCTGCCATCACCACGGCCCAAAGCAAGGCGCCGCCAATGCCAAGAAACCAGAAGGCCAGCCCGCCCAAGGCACCTTGAATGGCGGCTACCAACAAGTTGCCTTTGACCGTGGCACGCACCACCGTGGCAAACTTTTCCCAAAGCTGTTGTTTGTGGGGGGGCGCCAGCGCAATCACCTGCCCAATCGCCCGCAACACGGTGTTGCCATCGCGGATCAGGAAAAAGGCCAAGTACAGCGCAATGAACAGGCTGACCACAAACTGGAATGTGTTTTGCCCAATATTGAACACCTGGGTGGCGGCAAACTCAGAACCCTGAGCCATGGCCGTGGTGATGCGGCGTTGCAGGGTGTTGAAGCTGACCAGTCCCAGGCGGTCCAGCACGGCTGTGACCCAGTCGGGCAGTTGGTCAAAAATGTGACGGAAATACTTCGCCGGGTTGACCTCGCCAGACTGCAGGCGCAGGTAAATGCTGGAGGTTTCCTGCGCCAGGGCAACCATGACCAGCGTGGCGGGCAAAACCACAATCAGGATCACAACCGCCATGGTGCACAGCGCGGCCAGCGTGGGCCGGCGGCCCATCCGCACCAGCAACCAGCGGTACAGCGGCGTAAACAGCAACGCCAGAATCACGCCCCACATGATGGCCGCATAAAACGGCAACAAAATGACGACCAGCGCTGCCGAAGCAGCCACCAGCAGGGGTAAAAGTGCCCGGTTTGGATTTGGGTTTGGGTTGGGTGAGGTTGGGGTGATGTTCACGCCAAGCCTTTAGTTGATTGACTGGCTTAGCATGTTACGGAGCTAGCGGTTCAGCGGCGGCCCCGGCTGGAGCTCAGCAGACCAACCAGTGCCATCAGCGCCGCACCGGTGGCAGCAGCGATCAGGATCGACTTCACTGGCTCATGCTTGATGTAGCTGATGGTGCTGTCAGACGCATGACCAGCCTTCAGACGCAATTGGTGCGAGGTGTCCAGCACGCTTTCCAGCGCGTTGTTGGCCAGGTGCTGGGTGGCTTTGAGAGCTTGGTCTGCAGCATGCGAGGTCTGGTCGATCAGGTTGTTGGATTTGTCAGCGAGTGTGTTGTTAAACATGTTGAGTCCTTGAAGTGGTTGGATAAAAAAGAGAGATCCGACGGGTATCGACCAGCGTGGTGACGCTGCCTTAACCCTTTTTGATCAGTCCGAACAAAAAACTGGCAACGGCCAAGATCAAAAAGATAAAGAACAGAATCTTGGCAATGCCTACCGCACCGGCAGCAATGCCACCAAAGCCGAACAGTGCGGCAATCAAGGCGATGACGAAAAATACAACGGCATAGTGCAGCATGGGGGTACTCCTTGATAAATAGGGTAGCGGCCCAACACAATATTGGACCCGCATGACTGCACGATACGTGGATGTAAAGGCTGCGTCCGTTCGCTGGCGCACACAGCGTGCTGGGTTGGTTAAACGGCCAGGACGCGTCTGTGAGTCAGCCAGTCGCCTATGGCTGGGTGCTTTGCTGGCGTACAAACCGGTCAAATTCATCGGCCGGCAGAGGGCGGCTAAAGTAATAGCCCTGCACCTCGTCACATCCCTGCAGGTGCAGGTAGGCCAACTGGTCCGCGGTTTCCACCCCTTCAGCGATGGTTTTCAGCCCCAGGCTACTGGCCAGGTTGATGATGGCGGTGACGATGGCCTTGTCATCTGCGTCTTCGTTGAGGTCGTGCACAAATGATTGATCGATCTTGAGCTTGTAAACCTTGAATTTTTTCAGGTAGCTCAGGCTGGAATAGCCGGTACCAAAGTCATCAATCGACATGCGTATGCCACGTTCATGCAGTCGGTTCATGACCGCAATGGCGTGCAGCGGGTTTTCCATGGCGGTGGCCTCGGTCAGCTCCAGCTCCAGGTATTCGTGGGACAACTCGGCTTCGTCCAGAATGCGGGCAACCAGCTCGGGCAAGTTGGGGTGACGAAACTGCACCGCCGACAGGTTGACCGCCATGACCATGGGCGGCAGCCCGCCCTTGATCCAACTGCGCAACTGCGAGACCGCCGTGCGCAGCACCCACTCACCAATGGCCAGAATTTGCCCACTTTCTTCAGCCAGCGGTATGAACTCTGCTGGCGAAATGGGACCCAATTCAGGCTGGTGCCAACGCAACAGGGCCTCGGCGCCCATCACCCGGCCATCTTTCATGGCCACTTGCGGCTGGTAGTGCAGGTGCAGTTCATTGCGCGCCAGTGCATGGTGCAAGGCATTGACCAATTGCAGGCTGCGGGCCGAATTGGCCTGCATTTCCTGGGTAAAAAAACGGAAATCGTTGCGGGCAGCGCGCTTGACACGGTACATGGCCGTGTCCGCATTTTTGGACAGGGTCTCAAAGTCTTCACCATCGTCCGGGTACATGGCGATGCCAATTGAGATCGTTGTCACCAGCTCGTAGGCTTCAATTTGCGTGGGCCGTGCCGCCGCAGCGATCAGCTTGACAGCCACTTGCCGCGCCCCTTCCTGGTCGGTGCCGGGTAGCAGCAAGATGAACTCATCGCCCCCCATGCGCGACAAGGTGTCTTCTTCACGCAGAGTGCTTTTGAGGCGACCCGCCACCGCCAACAGCAATTGGTCTCCCACACTGTGGCCCAGCGTGTCGTTGATGTTTTTGAAGTGGTCAATGTCCAGAAACATCAGGGTCATGGCCTCGCCATTGCGCTGGGCCAGGTTCAAGGCTGACTTGAAGCGGCTTTGCAACTGGGTGCGGTTGGGCAGCCCGGTGAGCTGGTCAAACAGGGCCAGCTGCTCAATCTGCGCGTCGGCACGGCGTTTTTCCGTCATGTCGCGGGTGATGGTCAAAATGCAATCTACGTCCTTGAAACGCACCACTTCGGCAGACATCAAGCCATGGCAGATGCTGCCGTCTTTGCGCACAAAATCTGCCTCAAGGTTTTGGCAGCGGCCATCGCGGCGCAGGCTATCAACCAGTCGTTGGCGATCAGCCGGGCTGCGCCAAATGTTGAGTTCTATCGCCGTTTTGCCCACCACCTCGGCATGGGTCCAGCCAGTAATGCGCTCAAAGCCATGGTTGACATCGAGGTAAAGGCCATCGGTTTTGCGTGTGATGTTGACGGCATCCGGGCTGGTTTGAAAGGCTTTGCGGTAGCGCTCCTCGCTGTCGCGCAGGGCGTCTAGCGTCTGGACGCGTTGGGCCTCATCGACAAAACGGTCGAGGGCAAAACTGATGTCCATCGCCATTTCCAGTAGCAGTTGCTGCGCAGCGTCATCAAACGCGTTTTTTGTGCTGGCATAAACCGAAAACAGGCCAATGGTTTCACCTTTGCGATTGAGCGGGATGGCGGCCGATGCGCCCCAGCCAAATTCAGCACCACGCGCATGCCATGGTTGGGTTGCCGGGTCGTTCTGAAAATCCTGGCACCAACAGGGCTGGTTTTGCCGAATGGCAATGCCTGTTGGGCCCTGTCCCTGCGCCAGGGTGGGGTCTACCGACAACTCCAGCCCTTCCAGGTAATCAACGCCCGCGCCAAAGGATGCCACCGGTTTGACGCAGCCATCGGCCTTGTCCACCACCCCAATCCAGGCCATCTTCATGCCGCCGAAGTTCACCGCGTCCCGGCACAGGATGGGAAACAACTCGGCCGTGTTGTTGCACCGCACAATGGCCTGGTTGCATTGACTTAAAGCCGCATAGAGCCTGGAGATTCGCTCAACTTTTTGCTCGGCGAGTTTGCGGTCTTTGACATCGCGCGACAGCGCATTGATCTGGGTGTTCAAATTGTCTTGCAGGGCGCGTGCGCGCTGGGTGTTCACCATTGCCTGTCGTGCCAGCAACGCCAGCAAGAAGCCAATCAGCAAACCGAGCGTCAGCGTCACGTCCATAACAATACAACTCCTTGACTATTCTGGGGTGTTGATTACCCCATGCTTAAAAGGGTTATTGTCGATGCTTTTTTCAGTTTAAGTTAGGCCTCAAGTTGCAACTGCAATTGCCGCAGGCGCCGCATCACCATGCCGGCTGCGGCGGTGCGGGTTTCCACCCCGAGCTTGGCAAAAATGCGCTCCAGATGTTTTTTGACCGTCATTGGGCTGCTGCCCAGAATGTCGCCAATGTCGCGGTTGATCTTGCCCTTGACCACCCAGTACAGCACCTCGGCTTCTTTCGGGGTGAGCTTGAAGCTCAGGGCAATGGCGTCAATCACGCTTTCATCTGACACCTCTTGCATGATGATGAGCCAGTCGCCACCGCCCTCGCTGTCGCCAATTTGCTGGTGCAGGCGAAAGCTCAGCCGCCGGGCGTCTTGCTCAACGCTCAGGCGGGGCGGCTCAATGCCGATCAGGCCGAGTGCCACATGACGCCTGAGCCATTGCAGCACCGGGATCGGCGTGGTGGGGGCGTCGGTACCGTAGTAGCGCTGCAGCAGGTCGCGCGCCAGCGGGGTTTGCCACATCAGGCGGCCATCACTCACCCGTACCGTGATGCTGGCGTAACCGAAGGCATCCAGCGCGCTGCGTGCCTGGCGCCGCTCCCGCGCGCTTTGCAGGTGCACGGCCATGCGCGCCAGCACTTCCTTGGGTTTGATGGGTTTGGTGACATAGTCCACGCCGCCAGCGTCCAGTGCGGCCACCAGATGCTCGGTCTCGGTCAGGCCGGTCATGAAGATGATGGGAATGTGCGCCGTTTGTGGTGAGGCCTTGAGCTGGCGCGCCACCTCAAAACCGTCCATGCCAGGCATCATGGCATCCAGCAACACGATGTCGGGCAGGGCTTGCGCAACCCGTTGCAGGGCCGCTGCGCCACTTAAGGCCACCAGCACGGTGTAGCCGGACTCATCCAGTGCGTCGTGCAGCATGGACAGGTTGTCGGGTACATCGTCCACGATCAGCACCAGGTCGCTGTTGGCACGGTCCAGGGTTTTGTCAAGATGGGGCATGGCAGGTGCAAAAAGGTGTCATTGTGTGCCCGTTAGTCGGTGATGGCGGCCTGTGTCAGCTCGTCGCGCATGGTCTCAAACTGAAACTGGCGGGCCAGTTCGCGCATGTGGGCGAGAAAGGGCGCGTGCATTGGTTGTGCGATCTGCAAGTCATCAAGCTGGTTCAGGATGCCGCGGTAGTAGCCTAGGTTGACCATCTCAAGCAAGGCCTGCAGGTGTTCGGCTTGTGGGTGGCTCATTGCGGGTGAGGGCGTGGGCGGCAGGGTGGTTGGGCTGGTGTCAAGCCAGCTGAGGTGCAGGCGCTGTTCAAGCCAGTCCAGCAGGTCGGTGTGGCGCACTGGTTTCAAAATGAAGTCTTCACTGGGAACGCCCACGGCGTTGTCCAGGCCACGGTCAAAGGCATTGGCCGACACGATGGCGATGTTGGGGTGCCAGTCAGGGTTGAGTTGGTTCAATTCGCGGATGCGGCGAATGGTCTCCCAGCCGTCGATGCCGGGCATGGCCAGGTCCATCAGAATCACGTCTGGCTGCAAGCCTGCGGCCAGCAGGTCAAGGCAGTCATGGCCGCTGGCGGCGGTGCGCACCTCAAAACCAATGGGCTGCAGCACCTGGCTCAGCAGTTCGCGGTCCGCGGCTTCGTTGTCAACCACCAGAATGCGCCGGCGCGGCCCGCTGTAGCCTACGCGTGGCCGGCGCACAAAAAACCGGTTTTGGTGCTTTGAGGCGGGCGAGTACACGGTGCTGCCCAGGGGCATGCGCACCTCAGGTAAAAACAACTTGACCTTGAACACCGAACCGATGCCAGGCGTGCTGGTGACGGTCATCTCGCCTCCCATCAAATCGGTCAACATTTTGGCAATGGTCAGGCCCATGCCGGCACCGGGGGCTGACCCCGCTGCACTTTGGGTGCGGGCAAAAGGCTCAAAAATGAAGTCAAGCTCTTGCGCGGTCAGGCCAGGGCCGGTGTCTTCGATGTCGATTACCGCCATTTCTCGGGCGTAGCGCACGCGCATGAGCACCTGGCCTTTTGTGGTGAATTTGATGGCATTGCCCAGCAGATTGATCAAGATTTGACGTACCCGCTTTTCATCGGCCCGCACCACGGGTGGCAATACATTGGCCATATCGCACTGAAAAGACAGCCCTTTGGCCAGCGCCTCTAGTTCAAACAGGCTGGCAATGTCTCCGACCAGCTCGGCAAAGGGCATGGGTTTGACGTTGAGAGTGAGTTTGCCGCTCTCAATGTGCGCGATGTCCAGCGTGCCCTCAATCAGTGACAGCAAATGTTCGCCGCCGCGCTTGATCACCGCCACCGCCTGTTTTCGGTGCGCCGGGATGCTGTCATCCTCGCCCATCAGCTGCGCGTAGCCCAGAATGCTGTTGAGTGGGGTGCGCAGCTCATGGCTGATGGCGCTGATGTAGCGGCTCTTGGCCTGGTTGGCCTGGTCCGCCGCCTGGCGCGCCTGTTCTGCCACCTGTTTGGCCTGTTGCAGGGCTTCGTCGGTTTGGCGGTGCAGTTCAATTTCACGCAGCAGCAGCTTGGTTTGCCGGTTGGATTCGTCCTGTGCCACGCGTCGGCTCTGGTGCGCCAACACGCCCCACCAGGCCACCAGGCCGGCAATCAATATCAGCGCTGCGTAGGCTTTGACAAAGCCCGAGCGCAGCGTTTCAACTGAGGCCCGCAGCATCTGGGGGTCGAAAATTGACTGGACCAGGGCCCGCTTTTCCTGGTGGTAAAGCAAGCCAAACACGGCTGCCAGCAGTGGTGCAATCACCAGCATCAGCAGCAAAAAGTAGCCCAAGCCCTTGTCCAGATGGGGCCAACTGCGCTGCGGCAACAACCAGCGTAGCGCGCCAGACCATTGCGCTCCCAAGCTGGCGTGTGGTTTGCACAGGTCGCCGCAGCGGGCATCGAGCGTGCAGCACAGCGAGCAAATGGCGCCTTGGTAAGCGGGGCAGTGCGCCATGTCAGGCGCTTCGTAGTCGCGCTCGCAAATGACGCAGCGGCTGACGCTGTAGCGCTGGTACCTGTCAGGGTCTTGGGCTGGCGTTTGTGGCCGTGCAAGGTAGTATTTGCCGCCAGTAGCCCAGGCGATCAGTGGGGTGGCGATGAGCGCCGTGCCCATGGCAATCAGTGCTGAAAACGCCTGCGCCATGGGCCCGAAAAAGCCAAGGTGGGCTGCTACTGACAGGGCCGATGCAAGCGCCATGGAACCCACTCCGACCGGGTTGATGTCATACAGGTGTGCCCGCTTGAACTCAATGCCTTTGGGGCTCAGGCCCAGCGGCTTGTTGATGACCAGGTCAGCCACCACGGTCATCATCCAGGCAATGGCAATGTTGGAATACAGCCCCAACACATCACCCAGCGCCTGAAACACGTTCATTTCCATCAGCATGAAAGCAATTAACGTGTTGAACACCACCCACACCACGCGCCCGGGGTGGCTGTGCGTCAGCCGCGAGAAAAAGTTGCTCCAAGCCAGCGACCCGGCGTACGCGTTGGTGACGTTGATCTTGAGTTGCGACACCACCACGAACAGCGCGGTGGCCGCCACCGCCCAGCGGTAGTCCATAAACACGTATTCATATGCAGCCAGGTACATCTGGTTGGGGTCAAGCGCCCGGTCTGTCGGCACCGCGTGGCTGATGGCCAGATAAGCCAACAGCACGCCGCCGAGCATTTTGAGCACACCCACCAGCACCCAACCGGGGCCGCCCACCAGTACGCTGGCCCACCAGCGCCTGCGGTTTGCGCGGGTAAGAGCTGGCATGAAGCGCAAATAATCAGCTTGCTCGCCCATTTGAGTCATCAAGGCCACCCCCACGGTGAGGGCTGCACCAAACAAGGGCAGGCTAAAGGCGTTTGATGCCCCTTTGTCCCCAACATAGTGCATTACGCCGGCAAACGCGGTGGGTTCTTTCCAAAGCACAAAGCCAAACGGCAGCAGCCACATCAACAGCCACAGCGGCTGTGTCCACACTTGCAGTCGGCTGATGGTCGACACCCCATGGGTCACCAGCGGAATGACGGCCAACGCGCACAGCAGGTAGCCCCAGATGGGGGGAATGCCCAGCGCGAGTTCCAGTGCGTAGGCCATCACTGCGGCTTCCAGGGCAAAAAAGATGAAGGTGAATGAGGCGTAAATCAGCGAGGTCAGCGTCGAGCCAATGTAGCCAAAACCCGCACCGCGGGTGAGCAAATCCATGTCCACCCCATATTTGGCAGCGTAAATGCTGATGGGCAGGCCCGCCAGAAAAATGATCAACCCGGTGGCGAGAATCGCCCAGAACGCATTGGCAAAGCCATACCGCACCAGCAGCGTGGCACCGATTGCCTCCAATATCAAAAACGCAGCAGCACCCCCAAGCGCTGTCTGGGCTACACGCCATTCAGACCACTTTCTGAAACCCTGTGGGGCAAAACGCAGGGCATAGTCCTCCATTGTTTCTGCTGCCACCCAGGCGTTGTAATCCCGGCGCACCAGCGTGATGCGCTGCGGCGCATGGGGTTCAGCTGCCGTTGTGGGCGTGGGGTGGGGCTCGGTGTTCACATCTTGGAAGTGCAGTATTCATGCCACGGCTGAACCCATGCGGTTCAATCCGCAGCGCACGTTGGGTATCAGGCACGGGATTTGCTGATGCAGCTACATGGAACTTACCCCAAGAGAAAAAGACAAGCTGCTCATCTTCACCGCTGGCCTGCTGGCCGAGCGCCGCAAGGCCCGTGGCTTGAAGCTGAATTACCCCGAGGCCTTGGCCCTGATCAGCGCTGCTGTCATGGAAGGTGCCCGCGACGGCCAAACTGTGGCCGAGCTGATGAGTTTCGGGCGCACCCTGCTGACCCGCGCTGATGTGATGGACGGCATTGCCGAGATGATCCCCGACATTCAGGTAGAGGCCACGTTCCCTGACGGCACCAAACTGGTCACGGTGCACCAGCCGATTGTGTAGCCGCCACTGTGGCGCTATTCTTCAAGTTTCGTCACATTTTTAGTTCAAGGAACTCACCCATCATGAAAACCTCACCCTTCAAGAGCTTGCTAAAAGCTACATTTTTCATAGCTGCTTGCACCTTATCAACATGGGCTACGGCCCATACAGGTTTCGATGGCCAAGCACATCCGAGTTTTTTCACCGGGTTTGCTCACCCCGTGTTTGGGCTCGATCACTTGGCGGCCATGGTGGCTGTGGGTGTGTGGGGTGCGCTCACCGCACGCCGCGCCGGCGCTGAACTGCTCTGGGGTCCGCTGGGCTTTGCCAACATGTTGTTGGTTGGGGCCATGCTGGGCTTGCAGGGCGTTGAGCTGCCAGCGGTTGAGCCCATGATTGCGGCGTCCTTGTTGGTGCTGGGCCTGCTGGTGGTGTCCCGTCTGCGTCTGCCGGGCGTGGCGGCAGCTTTGCTGGTGGGTTGCTTTGCCCTCTTTCACGGACTGGCGCACGGGCTTGGGTTGGCTGGCAGCGCCAGTGCATTTCAAACACTGGCGGGCATGTTGACGGCCACCGTGTTCTTGCACTCGGCTGGACTTGGCATGGGCTGGGCCTTGCGCAGTGCCAACATTTGGGTGTCCCGCGCCGCTGGGGTTGGGGTGGCCGGGTTTGGCAGTGTCTTGCTGCTGCAACTGGTTTGAGGCGCCCCATGATTCCCGGCGAACTATTCACTGATGGCCCCGAACACGTGCTCAACCCCGGGCGGCGCACACACACACTGGTGGTGGTGAACGCGTCAGAGCGACCGATTCAGGTCGGCTCGCACTACCACTTTGCCGAGACCAACGGCGCGCTGGGCTTTGACCGAGTGGCAGCGCACGGCATGCGGCTGAACATTCCCTCCGGCTCGGCGGTGCGCTTTGAGCCAGGGCAGCAGCGCACGGTAGAGCTGGTGGACTTCGCTGGCAGCCGCGTGGTGTACGGCTTTCGTGGCCTGGTGATGGGATCACTCTGAATTTATGGTGTTTTATGCCTCTAGCCCTTATGAAATAAGCGTTGGCAGCTCTCTTTTTTGAAGGTATTGCAATGGCCACGATTGGAAGACGCGCTTACGCGGAAATATTTGGCCCCACCGTGGGCGACCGGGTTCGCCTGGCTGACACCAACTTGGTCATCGAGGTCGAAGCCGACCTGACCCTGCGCGCGGGCGGCTACGGTGAAGAGGTGAAATTTGGCGGCGGCAAAACCATCCGCGACGGCATGGCGCAAAGCCAGCGCACCCGCGACGGGTCAGGCGCTGGGCCGCAAGGCGGTGGCGCGGTGGACTGCGTAATGACCAACGCGCTGATCATCGACCACTGGGGCATCGTCAAGGCCGACATTGGCTTGAAAGGCGGGCGCATTGTGGCCATTGGCAAGGCCGGCAACCCCGACACCCAACCCGGCGTGGACATCGTCATTGGCCCCGGCACCGAGGTCATCAGCTGCGAAGGCAACATCGTCACCGCAGGCGGCATCGACAGCCACATCCACTTCATTTGCCCACAGCAGATTGAAGAAGCCCTGGCATCAGGTGTGACCACCATGCTGGGCGGCGGCACCGGCCCTGCCACCGGCACCTTTGCCACCACCTGCACACCAGGTGCATGGAACATTGAGCGCATGCTGCAGGCGGCAGATGCCTTCCCCATGAACCTGGGTTTTTTGGGCAAAGGCAATGCCAGCCTGCCCGACGCGCTGCACGAGCAGGTGAACGCCGGGGTCATTGGTTTGAAGCTGCACGAAGACTGGGGCACCACGCCAGCCGCCATCAGCAATTGCCTGGACGTGGCCGACGAAGCTGATGTGCAGGTGGCGATCCACTCTGACACCTTGAACGAGTCCGGCTTTGTGGAAAACACCATCGCCGCCACAAAAGGCCGGAGCCTGTGCGCGTTTCACACCGAAGGCGCAGGCGGTGGCCATGCGCCCGATATTTTGCGGGTGGTGGGCGAGGCCAACTTTTTACCGTCCAGCACCAACCCGACCATGCCCTACACCGTCAACACACTCGACGAGCATGTGGACATGCTGATGGTTTGTCACCACCTGGACGCTGGCATTGCCGAGGATTTGGCCTTTGCCGAGAGCCGCATCCGCAAGGAGACTATTGCCGCCGAAGACGTGTTGCACGATCTGGGTGCCATCAGCATGATGAGCAGCGACAGCCAGGCCATGGGGCGGGTCGGTGAGGTCATCATCCGCACCTGGCAGACGGCGCACAAGATGAAGGCGCAACGCGGCTGGCTGGCACCGCCACTGGTACTGGGGGAAAACCGGGGTCCGGGCGCGCTGGTTGAACATGACCAGCGCAACGACAACTTCCGCGCCAAGCGCTTTATTGCCAAATACACCATCAACCCGGCCATTGCCCACGGCATCAGTCATGAGGTGGGCAGCATCGAAGTGGGCAAATGGGCGGATCTGGTGGTGTGGAAGCCGGCCTTTTTTGGCGTCAAGCCGGCCCTGATTCTGAAAGGTGGCTTCATCGCTATGGCTGCCATGGGTGACCCGAATGCCAGCATTCCTACACCCCAGCCGGTGCATTACCGGCCGATGTTTGGCGCCTTTGGCGGTGCGCTGGCCAAAGGCTCGATCACGTTTGTGTCACAAGCCGGTCAGAACGCGGGCATCAAGGAACGGTTTGGGCTGACCAAAAACGTGAGCGCGGTGCGGAATATTCGCGGCATCCGCAAAGAGCACATGGTGCACAACCACTATTTGCCGCAGATGGAGATTGATGCCCAAACCTACAGCGTTCGCGCCGATGGCCAGTTGCTCAGCTGCGAGCCTGCGGTGAGTTTGCCGATGACGCAGCGGTATTTTTTGTTTTGATATACGGGATTGCTGGAGTATCTGTTTCAGCTGGATGAGGGGACAACATGAAGCCGCTAGCTGTTTCCGTCATGAAAATCGTATCGTCCACCGTCAAATTCCAACGCGAAAGCAACGCATCAGGCAGAACCAATCCTAAAGAATCGCCAACTTCTACCAATTCTGTTTTAAACATTGTTGTCCCCTAAATGTGACTGTCGTTCGTATGCGTCCACCAGCTTTCTTGACGCTTGTCGGGCACTATACAACGCTGGAAAATCCCAATCCGCCAATCACGGAATCGCTCAATGCTCCACATCTCCAAACTCATCCCCCAAGGCGCTGGCCTGGCCGCAGCCTTGCTCAAACGCGCCAGCACCATCGAACTGGACTGGGACGTTCGCCAGAAAAGCCGCTTTGAAGCCACCGACTCCACCGGACGCCAACTGGGCATCTTTCTGCCACGCGGCACGGTGGCGCGCGGGGGGGACGTGTTGGTGGCGCACGATGGCTCGCTGATCAAAGTGTGGGCGGCGCCGCAAACCGTGTTGAAAATCACGCACGACCTCAACCACGGCACGGCGTTTGACCTGATTCGCGCCGCTTACCATCTGGGCAACCGGCATGTGCCGATTGAGCTCAAGCCTGATCACCTGAAGATTGAGCACGACCATGTGCTGGCCGACATGCTGCGGGCCATGCACCTGATCGTGACCGAAGTAACCGAGCCGTTTGAGCCAGAAAACGGTGCCTACGCCACCGGTGGGCACTTTGGTGGTCACCACCATGACCATGACCACAGCCACGATCACGTCCACACGCCTACGCCAAACAACGCTGAAGGGCCTAAGCCACACGTGCACGGCCCGGATTGCGGCCATGACCACTGAAGCCGCGGCAAGATGCAAGACAGCAGCCTGATCCAACTCATGTGGCTGGCCTCGCCAGCCTTGCCCATTGGCGGATTTTCATACTCTGAATGCCTTGAAGCCGCCGTTGATGCTGCGCTGGTAGCTACAGAAAATGAAGCATCTGATTGGCTGCTGGACCAGCTTGAATTGAGCCTGGCACGCAGTGATCTGGCCGTGTTGGCGCAGGCCATCCCCGCCTGGCAATCCGGTGACGGGCAACGCATCGAGGCACTCAACGCCTGGGTACATCACACCCGGGAAAGCAGCGAACTGCGCGCCCAGTCTGAGCAAATGGGCCGCAGCCTGCTGGAGTGGCTGCGTAACCACACCACGGCTACCGCCGACCAGATTAAGCTGCTGGCTGACCTGCAACCCACCTACCCAATGGCGTTTGCGCTGGCTGCGGCCAGCACTGCGGCGCCGATGCGAGACTGCCTGCTGGCCTACGCCTTTGGCTGGGCAGAGAACATGGTGCAAGCCGCCATCAAATCAGTACCACTGGGGCAAAGCGCGGGGCAGCGCATCCTTTCAAAGCTGGCTGCCGAGATTCCGGCGGCGGTAGACCACGCACTGGCCTTGCCAGACGATGCGCGTCAAGCCTTCTCACCCATGCTGGCCATACTGAGCGCCCAGCATGAGGTGCAGTATTCAAGGCTTTTCAGGTCTTAGCCCATATAAATAAAGCGTTAGAAGCTCACTATTAAATAGCAAACATAAGCCATGAACACACCTTTGCATCACATTAGAAACCGCACCAAAAACCTGCCTCCCTTGCGCGTTGGCATTGGCGGGCCGGTGGGCTCCGGTAAAACCACGCTGCTGGAGATGCTGTGCAAAGCCATGCGCGACAAATACGACCTGGTGGCCATCACCAACGACATTTACACCAAGGAAGATCAGCGCCTGCTCACCGTGAGCGGCGCGTTGCCGGCTGACCGCATCATGGGTGTAGAAACCGGCGGCTGCCCGCACACCGCCATTCGCGAAGACTGCTCCATCAACCTCGAAGCCATTGACCGCATGCTGGCCGAACACCCCAACGCCGACATCGTGTTCATCGAGAGCGGTGGGGACAACCTGGCCGCCACCTTCAGCCCTGAGCTCTCGGACCTCACCATTTACGTGATTGACGTGGCCGCCGGTGAAAAAATCCCTCGCAAAGGTGGCCCGGGCATCACCAAAAGTGATTTGTTTGTCATTAACAAGACCGACCTGGCGCCCTACGTGGGCGCGAATCTTGACGTGATGGCCGCAGACACCACCCGCATGCGCACCACGCCCAAGGGGCTCAAGCCCTTTGTCATGACCAACCTGAAGACCTTGAGCGGGTTAGATGAGGTGATGGCCTTCATCACCGCCAAGGGCATGCTGGCCTGAGGGCGAATTGAGTCCAACACGCCCGGTGTTTAATCGGGGCATGAAGAGTGCCTCCTATGTTCCTCGCGAGAGCCTGACTGAGCAGCTGCACAGCAGCATGGCGCGCACGCCGCTAACGCACGCCATTTTGCTGGTCAATCTGCTGGTGTTCTTGGCCATGCTGAGCCAGGGGGCAGGGTTATGGCACACCTCGACCGTTGTGCCTTTGGCCTGGGGGGCGAATTTTGGCCCGGCAACCCAAGACGGCCAGTGGTGGCGCCTGTTCACTGCGCTTTTTGTTCACTTTGGCCTGTTGCATCTGGGCATGAATATGTGGGCGCTGCGCGATGTTGGGCGACTGGTGGAGCGGTTGGCTGGCCCCTGGCGTTTTGTTGCACTCTATGTGGGCAGTGGCCTTCTTGGCAATTTGCTGTCACTGGTAGTGCAAGGCAACAAGGCGGTGTCAGGGGGGGCATCTGGTGCGATTTTTGGTCTTTATGGGGCCTTGCTGGTGCTTTTATGGAGCGAACGCCGGCGCGTTGATCGGGCAGAGTTCAGGTGGTTGTTTGGCTGGGCCAGTGTGTTCATCGTGTTGATGCTGGGCCTGGGCTGGGTGATTCCGGGCATTGACAACGCGGCGCACGGTGGGGGCTTGGTGGCAGGTGCGTTGCTGGCCCATGCAATGGCCAGGCCCTGGACCGTTGGCCGGCCGCTTGGCTGGCTTGGCCCGGGGCTGGCGGGCTGTGTGTTGCTGCTTGGCGCAGGCTGGCTGACCGCGCACATCCCACCACCCCGCTACCTGATGAGCGAAGAAACCAAAGCGCAGGACGCTATCAAAGAATTTGCGCAGGCTGACCAGCGCATTCGTTTTCAGAGGGACGAGATTCTTGCGCGAGCGCCCCGGCAAAGACTGACGTTTGACCAACTGGCTGGGCGCATTGACAGCACTGTCACCTCGGGTTATGAGCGCAGTTTTGAACAACTGATGGCAGCCACCCCTGACAGCAATGCGCCGTCTGCGGCAGCGCTTGGGGCACTGCAACTGTATGCGCAGCAGCAGGCCCAGACCTCGCGGGAGCTGGTGCAAGGCCTGCGTGCCCATGATCCTGAAAAAATTCAGGCGGCTTTGCGCAAAACCCAGCGCAGGCCAACGCTGGCCTTGGCTGTGGCCTCAGCGGCCGTTGCTGCTTCAGCACCACGCTAGGGTCTCCGTCATGAGATAAGTGTTTGCTTATGTGGCTCAGCACACATACGCCGCACTGGTGGTTGACATATAAACAGTTATCGCTTGCCTTGTCACTGTGGGCATGCCCTGACCTATCAGAACAAAACCAAGACGCACCAAAGAATGACCGTGATGACAAGCCCAAAAGTCTCCACAATTTCAGAATCAATCCAGTCCGTGCTGGAAGACACCGCTGAGTGGCAACGACAAGAATCCTTGCTCATCACCCGCGCCCTGCAAAAAGCCATCCTCAGCAGCGCCAACTTCTCCAGCATTGCCACCGATGCAAAAGGTGTGATCCAGATTTTTAATGTGGGTGCCGAAGCCATGCTGGGCTACGCGCCAGCGGATGTGCTTAACAAAATCACCCCAGTTGACATTTCTGATCCGCATGAGCTGGTGGCGCGTGCCAAGGCACTGAGCATTGAGCTTGAAACGCCCATTGCACCGGGTTTTGAAGCCCTGGTGTTTAAGGCGTCGCGCGGCATTGAAGACATTTACGAGTTGACCTACATCCGCAAGGACGGCAGCCGTTTTCCGGCGGTGGTGTCGGTGACAGCGCTGCATGATGACCAGGATGTCATCATTGGCTATCTGCTGATTGGCACCGACAACACGGCGCGCAAGCAGATTGAGGCTGAGCAAAGGGTGCTGGGCCAGCGTCTGCGTGACCACCAGTTTTACACCCGTTCATTGTTTGAGGCCAACATCGATGCGCTGATGACCACTGACCCGGCCGGCATCATTACCGACGTCAACAAACAAATGGAGTTGCTGACCGGTTGTACGCGTGATGAGTTGATTGGTGCGCCCTTCAAGAATTCCTTCACCGACCCGGGTCGGGCTGAAGACGCCATCATGCTGGCGCTGACCAAGAGGAAAGTCACCAACTACGAGCTCACCGCCCGCGACCGCGACGGCAAAGAAACCGTGGTGTCGTACAACGCCACCACTTTTTATGACCGTGACCGCCGCCTGCAGGGTGTGTTTGCTGCTGCACGTGACATCACCGAACTCAAATTGGCCGAGAAAAAAATCCTTGAGTTGGCCTTGCACGACTCGTTGACGTGAGTACCATCACATCCCCGGGTTAGCCCTCTCGTTTGCAACACCAATGCCCGTTCTAGAAATTTCCACCGCAAGGCTTCCTGCCGTTCTTCAGATCGACGGCCTCTGTTTTGAGTATCCGCAGCGCCCGCTTTTCACTGGGTTGACAGCCAGTGTTCCGTGTGGGGTTTGCCTGGTGGTGGGGGGCGACGGCAGTGGGAAAACCACCTTGCTGCGCTTGCTGGCCGGTGAGCTGGAGGCGCAGGCGGGAACGCTGCAAATCAACGGTGTCCAATTGGCTGGCGAGCGTCTGGTTTATTTGCAACAGGTGTTCTGGGCCGACCCCCGAACCACTGAGCATGACCAGATCACAGCGCTGCAATACCTTGCGTTACAGCGCCAACGCTACCCCGGTTTTTTGCCAGCAGATTCTGCGCGCTTGACCCAGCTGGTGTGCGGGCTGTCGCTGGTAGAGCACCTCGAAAAGCCGCTTTACATGCTGTCTACTGGTTCCAAACGCAAGGTCTGGCTGCTGGCCGCGTTTGCAGCAGGTGCGGTCGTTACCTTGCTAGACGCGCCTTTTTCTGCGCTGGACAAAGCGTCCATTGCTTTTGTATTGCGCCTATTGGCAGGTGTGGCAAGTGACCCAACGCACAGCTGGGTCGTGGCGCACCATGACGTGCTGGACGGCCTGCCGTTGTCGCAGGTCATTGAGTTGGCCGACTAATTTACGCTTTGCGCCACACGCTGGCCAGCCAGGGCTGCTGCTCAATTGGTAAACCGGGTGGACGGTAGTAATGCATCAACTCGGTAAAGCCTGCCGCCGTCATGTAGCGGCGCCAATGGGCGAGGTCATGGTAGGCGCCATAGCGTTCACCGTTGAACCCCTCGTCGTTTTGGCCACGGGGGTTAGAGCTGAACAACACGCCTTGCGGCTTTAGCGTGGCATACAACTGTGCCAATACCTGTGGCAAGGCCTGGCTCGGTACGTGAAACAGGGACGCATTGGCAAACACGCCATCAAAGTGGTCGGCGGGCAAGTCAAGCGCCAGAAAGTCCTGCTGCCACACCTCGCAGCCGCTGTAGGCGCGCGCCATGTCGGCAAAACGCGCGGCACCTTCCAGTCCCACAGCCCGGTGCCCCAACGCGCTGAAAACCTTCAGGTCTCGCCCCGGGCCGCAGCCAAAGTCCAGAATGGTGAAGGGCGCTGCTGACTGAATGTGCCGGAGCAAGGCGTCCATGTTCTGGCGCACATCGTGGTCGCGTGTGCCAGCAAAGAAGTCTTCGGCGTTGTTGTTGTAGTGGGCCATGGTGCGCTGGCTAACCTCGTTGAGGGCGTCAGCGGGCAAATAAGTAGGTTGGGTCATGGGGTTCGGCTACGGACGGCGAAACGCCACTTGTTGGGTTGCCCAGTATTTTGAATTCAGGCGGTCAAGCCTGACTTCGCCACCGGTTGATGGTGCGTGGACAAAGCGCCCCTCACCGACATAAATGCCAGCGTGCGTGGCCACGCTGCTCTGGGCAAAAAGAACCAGATCGCCAGAGCGGATGTTGTCACTGGACACGGGCTGCCCCCAAAGCTGCATTCTGGCAACGGTTCGCGGCGGCGCAACCCCAGCCCTTGACTGGTAGACATGGCCAATCAGTCCGCTGCAGTCAAAGCCGGCGTCAGGCGTATTGCCACCATAGCGGTACGGGGTGCCAACAAGGCCGACGGCATACAGTGTCACATCATTGGCAAGCTCCGGCGAGAGGCGCGAGGGAACTTGCGGGGAATTGCTGAAAACCTGAGCGCGCTGGGGCCGTGGCGCAGTGCCGCAGCCGCTAAGCACCAATGCAAATGGCAAACACACCTGAAAAAAGCCACGCCTTTTGAACATGTTCACACCTATTCAGTTAACAAAAATGTAAGCGGGGCTGGGCAAGACCAGGCCAAGGGATCTGAGTTGCTTGAGTTCATGCATGGCGCATCGTAATCTGGCTTTGTGCCTGCCATCAAGACTGGCGGACATCCCCTGTACGCCACCTGGCGTATTTCCCAATCCCCCATGAGTCCTTAAAGTCACCCCATCGCTCAAGAAAGCGCCTGTTTTCAACTGCAGGCAACACTCGGCGACAACGGTTTCATCAACTTTGGAGTAGCACACATGTCAACTTTGAATTCACGTCGTTTTACCCTCAAGGCACTCACCGCTGCGGTCGCCCTCACCACCCTGTCTGTGCTGCCCGCTTATGCCGCCGACACCATCAAGGTCGGTATTTTGCACAGCTTGTCTGGCACCATGGCCATCTCTGAAACTGTGTTGAAAGACACCGTGCTGATGGCTATTGACGAGATCAACGCCAAGGGCGGCGTGCTCGGCAAGAAGCTCGAACCCGTGGTGGTTGACCCGGCTTCCAACTGGCCGTTGTTTGCTGAAAAAACCAAACAGCTGCTCGGTCAGGACAAGGTCGCCGTGATTTTTGGCTGCTGGACATCAGTGAGCCGCAAATCCGTGTTGCCGGTGGTTGAAGAAATGAACGGCCTGCTGTTTTACCCGGTGCAGTACGAAGGTGAAGAGTTGTCCAAAAATGTGTTTTACACCGGTGCCGCGCCTAACCAGCAAGCCATTCCTGCGGTGGACTATTTGATGAGCAAAGACGGTGGCGCCGCCAAGCGTTGGGTCTTGCTGGGCACCGACTACGTGTACCCACGCACCACCAACAAGATTTTGCGCGCTTACCTCAAATCCAAGGGCGTGGCTGACAAGGACATTGACGAAAAGTACACACCGTTTGGCCACAGCGATTACCAAACCATCGTGGCTGACATCAAGAAATTTTCAGCCGGTGGCAAGACCGCCGTGGTGTCGACCATCAATGGCGACTCCAACGTGCCGTTCTACAAAGAACTCGGCAACGCCGGTCTGAAGGCCAAAGATGTGCCTGTGGTGGCGTTCAGCGTGGGCGAGGAAGAGTTGCGCGGTGTAGATACCAAGCCGCTGGTGGGCCACCTGGCCGCCTGGAACTACTTTCAGTCCATCAAGAACCCGACCAACACCGAGTTCATCAAGAAGTGGTCCGACTATGCCAAGGCCAAGAAGCTGCCCGGATCTGACAAACCTTTGACCAACGACCCGATGGAAGCCACCTACATCGGCATCAACATGTGGAAACAGGCTGTCGAAAAGGCCAAGTCGACTGACGTTGACAAGGTCATCGCCGCCATGGCTGGTCAGACCTTTAAGGCACCCAGTGGCATCGTGAGCAAGATGGATGAGAAGAACCACCACCTGCACAAGAGCGTGTTCATCGGCGAGATCAAGGCTGACGGCCAGTTCAACGTGGTTTGGAAGACACCAGGCCCAGTGAAAGCCAAGCCATGGAGCCCGTACATCGAAGGCAATGCCGGCAAGCCCGACGAGCCTGCGAAGAAGTAAGTAGCGGTGGGGTGCCAGGTCGGGCTTGAGGTGCGTGTGAACTCAGGACGGCGTGGTACTCAGCTCCGCGGCTGTCCCCCGGCCTTCGGCCTCCTCCTTGATGCCGCTGCGCTAAGAACCACGCCGTCCTGATTTAGCCAACAGCTGAGTGCGCCAAGGTCAGGGTACCCATTTTTTGCTTACCCGCACCGTCGGTCCCCCGCAGGTCTGCCTCAAGGTCTTTGACCAATAGAAACCAAGCAAAGAACCCATGCGACATTACTTAGCCATCGCCGCGTTGCTGCTCACCGCCCAGGTTCATGCCTTGACGGCTGACCAGGTCAAGGGCATTACCGTTGGTGAAGCCGACAGCCGCGTTGAAGCGTTGGGCAAAGCCATGCTCATCGCCGATGACAAGACCACTGCCTTTCTGCAGGCGCTGTCGGACGATGCGGTGAAGGTCGCTGGCGACAAGATACTGGTGATCCAGGGCGACAAGGTGGTCGACGCGGTCACCGGCATAGAGGCACCGTTGCCCGCAGATGCCGAGGATGTCATCAACAACAACCGCATGCGTGGCGAGCTGGATTCGGCACTGGCAGCGCTCAAATTGTTTTCCAAAGACGACAAGATCCGCGCCGCCGCCGTGAAGCAGCTGCAAAGTGACGCGGATGAGTCCAAACTGCCGCTGATTGAAAAAGCCCTGGCCACCGAACAAAACCCTGGCATCAAAGACGAGCTGGGCATGGTGCGTGCCGCGGCTCTGTTGAATAGCACAGATAAAGCCCGGCGCATGGAAGCCGCCAAACTGCTGGCCACCAGCGGCCAGGCCAACACCAAAACCATGCTGCTGGCGCGACTTGAGCTTGAGACTGAGTCCGACGTGAAGGCCGCTCTTGGCACGGCGCTGCGGCAGGTGGAAGCTGCGTTGGCCTGGGGTGACAAGCTGGGCGCGGTTTTTAGTGGCATCAGTCTGGGAAGCATTTTGCTGTTGGTGGCGCTGGGCTTGGCCATCACCTACGGGCTAATGGGCGTGATCAACATGGCCCATGGTGAGCTGATGATGATTGGTGCCTACGCCACCTATGTGGTGCAGGGGCTGTTTCAAAAATACCTGCCCGGTGCCTTTGACTGGTATTTGCTGGCCGCTGTCCCAGTGGCGTTCATGGCCTCGGCGTTGATGGGAGCTGCGCTGGAGCGCAGCGTGATTCGTTTTCTGTATGGCCGCCCCCTGGAAACATTGCTTGCCACCTGGGGTATCAGCCTGATGTTGATGCAAGGGGTGCGCAGCCTGTTTGGTGCGCAAAACGTGGGGGTGGAAAACCCGTCGTGGATGAGTGGTGGCGTGCAGGTGCTGGGCAATTTGTCACTGCCGTTTAACCGGCTGGTGATCATTGGTTTTGCGATATTTGTGCTGGCTGCGGTGGCTTGGCTGATTGGTAAAACGCGGCTAGGCCTGTTTGTGCGCGGCGTCACTCAAAACCGGCCGATTGCGTCATGCATGGGGGTGAACACCGCACGCATTGACACCTACGCCTTCGCCTTGGGATCGGGCATTGCAGGGTTGGCTGGTTGCGCCTTGAGCCAGGTGGGCAATGTGGGGCCAGACCTGGGGCAAGGCTACATCGTCGATGCCTTCATGGTGGTGGTGCTCGGCGGCGTTGGGCAGCTGGCGGGCACGGTTTACGCGGCGTTGGGCTTGGGGCTGCTGAACAAGTTCCTGGAGGGCTGGGCGGGTGCCGTGCTGGCCAAAATAGCGGTGCTGGTGTTCATCATCATCTTTATTCAAAAGCGCCCGCAAGGCATCTTTGCCATGAAAGGCCGCTCGGCGGAAGCTTGATCATGAGTGCCACTATGAAACCTGTTCTCTTACCTGTTACCGCACCGTTGCTAAGCCGCACGGGCTGGGCCGCCTTTCTGGTGGCGCTGATTGTGGTGTGCGCGGTGGCGCCGCTGCTTAATTTATGGGTGTCTGCTGGCAGCGTGTTTCACCTGAGTGATTACGGTGTGGGCTTGGTGGGTCGCATCATGTGTTATGCCATTTGTGCGTTGGCCATGGACCTGATCTGGGGTTTCAGCGGAATCTTGAGCCTGGGTCACGGGTTGTTTTTTGCGCTGGGTGGATATGTGATGGGCATGTATTTGATGCGTCAGATTGGCGAGGATGGCAATTACAAAAGCAATTTGCCTGACTTCATGGTGTTTCTGGACTGGAAAACGCTGCCCTGGCATTGGACGTTTTCCGACAGCTTTGTGGCCACGCTGTTTCTGATCTTGGCTGTGCCGGGGCTGGTAGCGTTTGTGTTTGGCTACTTTGCCTTTCGCTCGCGCATCAAGGGCGTGTACTTCTCCATCATCACCCAGGCCATGACCTTTGCCGCGATGCTGCTGTTTTTCAGAAACGAGACTGGCTTTGGCGGCAACAATGGCTTTACCGATTTCAAGCGCATTCTGGAGATCCCGATTGCCACTCCAGGCATGCGCATGACGCTGTTTGTGTTGACTGGCATCACGCTGCTGGGCTTCTTTTTGATGGCACGCTGGCTCATCAACAGCAAATTTGGCCGGGTGTTGCAAGCGGTGCGCGATGCCGAGACGCGGGTCATGTTCAGCGGCTACAACCCATTGGGCTACAAGCTCACCATCTGGACCATTTCAGCCATGATGTGCGGCGTGGCCGGCGCACTGTATGTGCCGCAGGTGGGTATCATCAATCCGAGTGAAATGAGCCCGGCCAACTCGATTGAGATTGCCATCTGGGCGGCCGTGGGCGGGCGTGCCACGCTGATTGGGCCGATATTGGGCGCCTTCATTGTGAGTGGCGCCAAGAGCTGGCTAACGGTGGCCTACCCAGAGTTTTGGCTGTACTTCTTGGGGGCCTTGTTCATCGGGGTCACGCTGTTTTTGCCGGATGGCGTCGTGGGGCTGGCCAAACGAATATGGTCATGGCGGGGAGCGCCAGCAGCTCGGCAATCCACGGACTCAGGAGCCAAGCCATGACCCCGGAACTGATGGAACAAAACGCGCGGCATGCAGAGCAGTACCGCGCGGCACACCCAGCCCAAAGTGGCAACACTGAATCGGGTGGCCGCGCTGCGGGTTTTGCGCGCCTGGCCATTCCTGGTGAAGTGGACGTGACGCATGGCCGCATCTTGTACCTGGAAGACGTGAGCGTGAGTTTTGACGGCTTCAAGGCCATCAATAAACTCAGCCTGGACATTGCGCCGGGGGAACTGCGCTGCATCATCGGCCCCAACGGTGCGGGCAAAACCACCATGATGGACATCATCACCGGCAAGACCCGTCCGGATGAGGGGCATGTGTTTTTTGGCAGCACGATCGATTTGCTGCGCTACAAGGAATCTGAAATCGCCCAGATGGGCATTGGCCGCAAGTTTCAAAAACCCACGGTGTTTGAGCAGCTCACGGTGTTTGAAAACCTGGAACTGGCCCTGAAGACCAACAAAGCCGTGACGGCCTCCATGCTGTTCAGGCTGGACTCTGCACAGAGCGACCGTTTGCTTGAGGTGTTGCACACCATCAACTTAAGCGACAGCCTGTCGCGTTTGGCTGGCAACTTGAGCCACGGCCAAAAACAGTGGCTTGAGATCGGTATGCTGCTCATGCAAGACCCCAAACTGCTGCTGCTGGACGAACCCGTGGCGGGCATGACCGATGAAGAAACTGAGCGCACGGCCGAGCTTTTTTTAACACTCAAGGGCAAACACTCGTTGATGGTGGTGGAGCACGACATGAGCTTCATCAACACCATCTCAGACATCGTGACCGTGCTGTGTGATGGCTCAGTGTTGGCGCAAGGCACGCTGGCGCAGGTGCAGGCGAATGAGCGGGTGATTGAGGTTTATTTGGGCCGCTGAGGCGACAAACACATGCTGAACGTCAAAAACATCAATCAATATTACGGCGGCTCGCACATTTTGCGTGATGTCAACCTGACTGCCGAACTGGGCAAGGTCACTGTCATTCTTGGCCGCAACGGCGTAGGTAAAACCACACTGCTTAAAAGCTTGATGGGGCTGGTGCCTATCAAGACCGGAAGCATCGAGTTTGACGGCAAGCCGATTCAAAACGCCACGCCCTACGAACGTGCGCGCGCCGGCATTGGCTTTGTGCCGCAAGGACGTGAAATATTTGGCCGCCTCACGGTGGAAGAAAATTTGCGCATGGGGCTGGCCTACAAACCTGCCAGCACGCCAATACCGCCAGAGCTGTTTGAGTTGTTTCCGGTCTTAAAACAGATGCTGCAACGCCGTGGCGGTGACCTGTCAGGCGGCCAGCAACAGCAATTGGCCATTGCCCGCGCGCTGGCCGCTGGCCCCAAGCTATTGATGCTGGACGAGCCCACCGAGGGCATTCAGCCCAGCATCATCAAGGACATTGGCCGTGTCATTCGCATGTTGGCCGATCGGGGCACCATGGCGATTGTGCTGGTGGAGCAGTATTACGACTTTGCCCAGGAACTGGCCGACAACTACGTGGTAATGGAGCGCGGTGCCGTCAAAGCGCAGGGGCAGGGCGCCCACATGGAAGCCGATGGGGTGCGGCAAATGGTGGCGATTTGATCCGCCAGCCAGCGTGTCGACATACGCGTTGGCAGACATTGCCATTAGTCCCCAATACTTCACAAAGGGATGGCGGTCTGCATTTCTGCACACAAGTTGTAAAGCTGTTGTGCTGCGGGTGTGAGCACTGACGAGCGCCGTTTGATCAGGCCCATCTTGCGTTTAACCACTGGGTCGACCAGCGGCACACTCACCAGCAAAGGGTGATCTGCAGCTGGCATGGCCATGGCGGGTACAACGGCCACACCCAGCCCGGCTTCAACAAGGCCGATCATTGTTGTGCCATGCCGGGTTTCGTACATGGTCTGGGGTTTGTCTTTGACGCCGGCCATCGCCTGATCCAGCAATAGTCGGTTGCCTGAAGACTTGTTGGCTGAGATGAAGTCGTATTGCGCCAGTTCTGCCCAGGTGACTTGCGACTTTTTTGCCAAGGGGTGGTCGCGCCGGCAAGCCGCCACAAAGTGCTCTTCCAGCAGCGGCTCAAAGTCGACATCGTTTTCATGCGAGCCAACAAAGTTCAAACCGAAGTCAGCCTCACCGCGTGCCACGGCAATCAGGACTTCATTGGCACTGTCATCCATGATCTTGACGCGGATTTTGGGGAAGCGCTGGTGGTAAAGCGCAATCACACCCGTCAGAAAGTAGTTCACCGCCGAGGGCACACAGGCCACTGTGACCTCGCCCATTCTGGTGGCGGCCACCCCTCGGATTCCGAGCAGGGTGGTGTCGAGCGCATCAAGTATTTGTCTAAGTTGGCGATCGAAGTCACGCCCCACCGTTGTCAGATTGACGCGGCGGGTGGTGCGATCCAGTAGGCGCACCCCCAGCGCTTCCTCCAATTTCTCAATGCGTCGGCTGAACGCAGGTTGCGAGATATGGACGGATTCGGCCGCCTTGCGGAAGCTACCCAGTTCAGCCACGGCCTTGAAGGCCAACAAGTCATTCAGGTCAAAGTTCACTGTCGTCTCGTTATTCAGGTTTATTGATGCGTATTGTGGATCAATCATTCATAAATATGCAATTCACATAAGAACCCAAGACAGCGATCATTCACCCCGCGTTTTGCCTTTCTTGACTTTCAAGCGGCAGAACGCCCAATGGCCATCAATTAAAACTATCTGGAAGACAAAATTCATGAATCACCACCAACACGTCACAAAACTCTGCGCCTCGCTGGCGTTGCTGGCCAGCGCATGCGCCGCCAACGCGCAGAGCACGGTCACTATTTACGGCATTGCGGATGCGAGCGTGCGTTATGTGGATGGCCTCAGCGCCAGCAATGCCGCTGCAGTAGGTTCGGCCACTGCGGTCAGCAGCGGTGTCAACAACACCAGTCGCTTTGGCTTTCGGGGCAGTGAAGACCTTGGCGGCGGCATGGCGGCCATCTTCAATCTGGAATCAGGCATCAACATCGACACCGGCGCGCAGACCAATGCCACCAAGTTTTTTGATCGTGCCTCCTACATGGGTCTGAAGGCCAGTTGGGGAACGGTCACGATGGGCCGCCAGACCACCGTACTGGCGGACGCCCTGAGCCCCGTTGACCCCCTGGGTGTGCGCTTTGCTGGTTTCAATCCCAATGTGGGCATTGCCGCCTTGAGTTCCCACGGGCTTGGCATTGAATATGGCTCTGCGGGTGATACAAAGGGCTCTTATCGCCAAGATAACTCAGTCAAATATGCAGGCAAGTTCAGCGACCTGACCGTGCGCGCCATGCGTGCTTTTGGTGAGCAGTCAGGCAACTCGTCTGCCCTGTCTTCTTCAGGTCTGGGTTTTACTTACCAGACCGACAAGGTTGCGGCAACCCTGGGTTATGCCGAATTCGAAAGCACCACAGGTCTGCAGCTCAAGGCGTATGTCGGCGGTATCAGCGGAAAGTTGGGCAACAACAAACTGTCCTTGACTTACGGCAGCAACGAAGCCGAAGTGTCGAGCACCAGCAAAACCAGTTACACAACATTGGGCCTGGGCGGCACCATGCCATTGACTGCCAGCATGGACCTGATCCTTGCCCACTACCGCGTCAACCGCGCGCGCACGGCAAAAGCGGACGATGGCTACAACCGCACTGTGGCTTTCCTTGAGTACAAACTTTCAAAGCGCACCAAGCTCTACGCTGAGCTGGATCGCACCAATTGGAAAACCGGTTTTGTGGCTGCGGCACTGCCACAAAGCGCCACTGGCGCGTCGCTGGGTGTGGTTCACAATTTTTGACAGTCGCAATGCATCATTTCAACGAATAATTTTATCCCCCAAAAATTCAGGAGACAAACATGACTTTCAACATCAACCGCCGCGTCGCAAACCGGGCGATCACCACGCTGACAGGCCTGGTCGCCATGACCGCTTTTTGTTTGCCAGCGACTGTGTTCGCGCAAACGCCCATCGTGATCAAGTTTTCTCACGTCGCAGCCATTGACACACCCAAAGGGCAGGCGGCCGAGTATTTCAAGAAGATTGTCGAAGAGCGCACCAACGGGCAAGTCAAGGTAGAGGTCTTTGCCAACAGCTCTTTGTTCAAGGACAAGGAAGAGCTCGAAGCCCTCCAAATGGGCACGGTGCAAATGCTGGCGCCCGTGCCTGGCAAATTTGGCCCACTGGGGGTCAAGGAATTCGAGGTGTTTGACCTGCCCTACATCTTCAAGGACATTGACGCTGTGCATCGCTTTGCACGCGGCCCGGGCGGCTCAGGTTTATTGAAAAAGCTGGAGTCTCGTGGCGTGACCGGACTGGCCTACTGGGACAACGGTTTTCGCGTGATGAGCGCCAACAAGCCGATCCACGTCCCCGCCGACATGAAGGGGCTGAAGATGCGCATCAACTCATCCAAGGTTAATGCCGCCATCATGAAGTCTGCTGGCGCACAGCCACAGAGTCTGGCATTTTCTGAGGTGTATCAGGCACTGCAAACCGGCGTGGTGGATGGCACCGAGGGTCCTTTGTCCAACTT
This sequence comes from Rhodoferax sp., assembly GCF_028688795.1. Classification (GTDB taxonomy): domain Bacteria; phylum Pseudomonadota; class Gammaproteobacteria; order Burkholderiales; family Burkholderiaceae_C; genus Rhodoferax. Next base: position 115,618 of record NZ_JAQTXM010000013.1, read on the forward strand.
GTACACGCAAAAGCAGTACGAGGTTCAAAAACACGTGACCTTGAGCTACCACACCATCAGCAACTACGTGGTGGTTGCCAACAAGAAGTTCTGGGATGGCTTGCCAGCCAACATCCGCACCACCCTTGAAGTAGCCATCAAAGATGCGACAGCGTTCAATGACAGCGTTGCCGAAAAAGACGAGGCCAGCTCGCTGGCTGCCATCAAGGCATCGGGCAAATCCACCGTGTATGTGCCCACCGCAGCAGAGCAGGAAGCCTGGGTCAAAGCCATGTTGCCGGTACAGACCGAAATGGCTGACCGAGTAGGCGGCAAGGCCTTCATCGACTCGGTTCGTGCAGCGTCCGCGAACTAAGCGCTGATTCACACCCTCATTGCCTGAGCAGTCCTCTTGTAGGACAGCCAGGCATGACCACGCCTGAATGGCGCATGGAGATACCTCATGAAATTTCTTGACCGACTCGAAGAATGGCTGATTGCATTCCTCATTTCTGGCGCCACACTGGTGATTTTTGCCGCAGTGGTTCATCGTTTTCTGGCGTCCTGGAATATTCCGGTCGTGCAGGACCTGGCCTTGCAAATCGACATGACTTGGGCGCAAGAACTGTGCATCATCATGTTTGTCTGGATGGCCAAGTTTGGCGCGGCTTATGGCGTGCGCACCGGCATTCACGTGGGCGTGGATGTACTGATCAATCGGCTCGGTGACAGCGCGCGCAGCCGCTTTGTGCTGTTTGGGTTGCTGTCCGGCGCACTTTTTACTTGCATCGTTGCGGTGCTTGGGGTGCGTTTTATCTGGGAAAACGGTGCGCACTACGCCTTCATGCATGCGCTGGGCCAAGCCTCACCCGAGCTGTTTCCCGGCCCCACCACCCCCGATCTGGAGTGGCAAACCTGGATCGTGTACTCGGCCATTCCGCTGGGTACCGCCTTGATGTGTTTTCGATTCCTGCAGGTTGCGTACACGTTTGCCCGCACTGGTGAATTGCCGCACCACGACCACAGCCATGTGGAGGGTTTGGACGATGTCGAGATCACCGACGAATTCCACCCGCATGAAGCACACACCTCACACCCAGGCAACGCCAAAGGGAGCAAATAACCATGAGCACCGCTGTCATTTTGTTTTTGCTGGTCGCGCTCATGCTGACCGGCATGCCGATCTCCATCTCGCTGGGGTTGACGGTTCTGTCATTCCTTTACCTGTTCACCGAGGTGCCGATTGAGTCGGTGGCATTGAAGTTGTTCACCGGCATCGAGAAGTTCGAGATCATGGCGATTCCGTTCTTTATTCTGGCTGGCAACTTTTTAACGCACGGGGGTGTGGCCCGGCGCATGATCAACTTTGCGACCTCCATGGTCGGCCATTTTTACGGTGGCCTGGGGCTGTCGGGGGTGGTGGCTTGTGCCTTGTTTGCCGCCATTTCGGGCTCATCGCCTGCCACCGTGGTGGCGATTGGCTCGATCTTGCTTCCAGCCATGGTCAAGGCCGGGTATCCGATGAAGTTTGGCGCCGGTGTGGTGACCACAGCCGGTGGCTTGGGCATTTTGATTCCGCCGTCGATTGCGATGATCATTTACGCGGTGGCCACCAACTCGTCGATTGGCGCGCTGTTCATGGCTGGGGTGATTCCCGGCATGGTGCTGGCCTTCTTGCTCGGTGCCACCACCTGGTATGTGGCGCGTAAAAACAACTACCCACGTCAGAAAAAGGCCAGTTGGGCTGAACGCTGGACGGCGCTGCGCGAAGCCATTTGGGGTGTGCTGCTGGTGTTTGTCGTGATGGGGGGCATCTATTCAGGGGTCTTTACGCCCACCGAAGCAGCAGCAGTGGCGGCGGTCTACGCGTTTGTGATTGCGATTTTTGTCTACAAGGACATGCAGCTCAAAGACGTCACCAAGGTGCTGATCTCGTCGGCCAACATGAGCGCCATGTTGCTCTACATCATCACCAATGCGGCACTGTTCTCGTTTTTGATGTCCTACCAGCATGTGCCCGAAGAAATGGCTGGCTGGATGTTGTCTCAGGGGCTGGGGCCGATCGGGTTCCTGTTGATTGCCAACTTGTTGTTACTGGCTGCGGGCAACTTCATGGAACCGTCCTCCATCATCCTGATCCTGGCCCCCATCCTGTTTCCGATTGCCATCAAGTTGGGCATCGACCCGATCCACTTCGGCATCATCATGGTGGTGAACATGGAAATCGGCATGTGCCACCCCCCGGTGGGGTTGAACCTGTACGTGGCGTCGGGCATCACCAAGATGGGCATCACCGAACTCACGGTGGCCGTCTGGCCCTGGCTGCTGACCATGCTGGCCTTCCTGGTACTGGTCACCTACTGGTCGCCACTGACCCTGTGGTTGCCAAAAACACTGGGAATGATGTAACAAATCGTGCTCTAGCGCTTATGTAATAAGCGCTAGCAGCTCACTTTTTTATCAGGAAACAACCCCATGAACCTCACTGACTGGATTGGCCGCAACGAACGTGTGTGCGACACGGCCACTCCCACCCCCTACGCCGCGCTGTCGGCCACCTTTGACCGCGAAGCCACTCGTCCGCAAGTCGGCACGCCGCTGCCCCCGCTGTGGCACTGGTTGTACTTCTTGCCGCTGTATCGCCAATCCGAGATTGGTGCCGACGGCCATGCCAAGCGCGGTGGTTTCCTGCCCCCGGTGCCACTTCCCCGGCGCATGTGGGCGGGCAGCCAGTTCAGCTTTCACCAGCCGTTGCGCATTGGCGACGCGCTGGAACGCACCTCGACCATTGCGGATGTGTCCGAGAAATCCGGCCGTACCGGCAAGCTGGTGTTTGTCAAGGTGCGCCACGAAATTCGCCGCGAAGGTGAGTCCGAGATCGCGCTCACCGAGTTTCATGACATCGTTTACCGCGAAGCCGCCAAGCCAGACGATGTGGCCCCGCCACCGAAAGCCGCACCGGCCACGGCCACTTGGGAGAAGAAGTGGGTGCCCGACGACGTGCTGCTGTTTCGCTACTCGGCTCTGACCTTCAACGGCCACCGCATCCACTACGACCGCAAATACGTGACCGAGGTCGAGGGCTATCCCGGCCTGATCGTGCACGGCCCGATGGTGGCCACGCTGTTGCTGGACTTGTTGCGCCACCAGATGCCCGAGGCACAGGTGCTGAGCTACGAGTTCCGCGCCGTGCGCCCGGTGTTTGACATCAACCCTTTCTTTGTCTGCGGCGAGCCATCGGCTGACGGCAAAACCATCCATCTGTGGGCCAAAGACCATGAAGGTTGGCTGACCATGGATGCCACGGCGGTCATCGCCTAAGGAGTCAACATGCAACCTCTCAAAGGCATCACCGTGGTGACCCTGGAGCATGCCATTGCGGCACCGTTTGCCACCCGCCAGCTGGCCGATATGGGTGCACGTGTCATCAAGATCGAGCGCCCTGGCGTCGGCGACTTTGCCCGTGGCTACGACAACCGGGTGCGTGGCATTGCCTCGCACTTTGTCTGGACCAACCGCAGCAAGGAAAGCCTGACGCTCGATGTCAAACACCCCGAAGCGCAAAAAATCCTCAAACGCATCATCGAAGAAGATGCCGACGTGGTGGTGCAAAACCTGGCCCCCGGGGCTGCTGCTCGCCTGGGCCTGTCGTATGAAGCCCTGAGCGCGGTCAAACCCGAAATCATCGTTTGCGACATTTCGGGTTATGGCGACAACGGCCCGTACCGCGACAAAAAAGCTTACGACCTTTTGATCCAGAGCGAGGCCGGTTTTGTGTCTGTCACCGGTACCGAAGACACACCGTCCAAGGCCGGGCCGTCAATTGCCGACATCGCTGCGGGCATGTACGCCTATACCAACATCCTGGCAGCGCTGATGCACCGCCAGCAAACCGGCGAAGGCCAGCACATCGATATTTCGATGCTCGAAGCCCTCACCGAGTGGATGGGTTACCCGCTGTACTACAGCCTGGATGGCGCCCCACCACCCAAACGCACCGGCGCCAGCCACGCCACCATTTACCCCTACGGCCCGTTCCCCGCCGGTGACGGCAAAACCGTGATGCTGGGGCTGCAGAACGAGCGCGAGTGGAAGGCCTTTTGTGAGCAGGTGATGCAGCAGCCTGAGCTGGCCACAGACGAGCGTTTTGCCAGTAACCCCAAGCGGGTGGCCCAACGCGCCGCGCTGTACGCGCTGATCGTGCAGGCCTTCGCCAGCCTGAGCGCAGCACAGGTGGTGCAGCGTCTGGAAGCCGCGCAAATTGCCAATGCCCAGGTCAACACCATGGCCGAAGTCTGGGCGCACCCGCAGCTTCAGGCACGCGGCCGTTGGACCTCGGTGGATACCTCGGTGGGCAGTGTGCCGGCCCTGTTGCCGCCAGGTTCATGGACCAAAGGGGCGCCGCGCATGGATGCTGTGCCCGCGCTGGGTCAGCATACCGACACCATCCTGACCGAGCTGGGCTACGGCGCCGAACAACTGGCCACCTTGCGCGCCGAAGGGGCGGTGTGAGCACCATGAACGCCACCCAAGCCCTCACTTACCTGTTTGTGCCAGGCAACCGGCCCGAGCGTTTTGCCAAGGCCTTGGCCAGTGGTGCGGACCGGGTGATTCTGGATCTGGAAGATGCTGTTGCAACCGCCGACAAAGCCCATGCACGCGAGTCCATCGCCAGTTGGGTAGCAAGCTTGGCGAGCAACGATGTGGACCGCTTGCTGGTTCGTATCAACGATGTGACCAGTCCTTGTCATCTTGATGATGTTTTATGGCTGCAGACCACATGCATAAAGCACAGCATGCTATCAAAATGTGAAACAACTGAACAAGTGGCAAGTGTCCTGGCCCAAATGCCACCCGGCTCCCATGTGTTGCCCCTGATTGAAACGGTGCGCGGCGTGTTGGCTGCATCGGCAATTGCCGAAGCATCCAACGTTTCGCGGCTGGCTTTTGGTTCCTTGGACTACCTGCTTGATCTGGACCTGCCCGGCCCCGGCTTTGCGCTGGATGCGGCAGCGCTTGCCATCGCCATGGCCTCACGCGCCGCCAACCTGCCACCCCCCGTGGCCGGGGTCACGCCCGAGCTGGATGCGGGTCAGGTGCAGAGTGATCTGGCCCATGCCCGGGCTTTGGGTTATGGCGCCAAGATGTGTATTCATCCGATGCAAGTCGCGGTGGTGCGCGAGGCCTTCACGCCCGACGCACCAACTCTCGCCTGGGCGCAGCGTGTGCTCACCCAATGGCAGCAATCCAACGGGGCGGGTGTCATCCAGGTCGACGGCAAGATGGTCGACAAACCGGTGCTGCTACGCGCCGAACGTATTCTGGCCTCGGCAGGCCCATTTCAATCTCTTTAACTTTTACAGACAGGGAAACCTCATGGCCTCCACCATCATTGACTCACGGATTTTTGGCGACATGTTCAGCGACGCACGTATGCGTGATGTCTGGTCAGACGAAAACCGCACCGCCAAATACCTCGATATCGAACGCGCCCTGGCCAAAGTGCAGGGCGAACTGGGCATCATCCCCAAAGAGGCCGCCGACGAGATCGTGAAACACTGCGAACTGTCCATGATCGACTGGGACAAGCTCAAGGCCAAAACCGAGCAGATTGGTTACCCCATCATCGCGGTGGTGAACCAGATCAACGCCAACTGCCGCGACGGCCTGGGCGAGTATTGCCACTGGGGTGCCACCACGCAAGACATTACCGACACCGCGGCTGTTTTGCAAATGCGCGAAGGCCTGGCGCTGGTCGAGCAAGACCTGACCGACATTTCTGACGCTCTGGCCACCTTGGCCAAGACCTACCGCGACACCCCCGTCATTGGCCGCAGCAACCTGCAGCAGGCCACACCCATCACCTTTGGCTACAAGATGGCCAGCATTCTGGCGGGCATTGAACGCCACCGCGAGCGCTTGAGCCAGCTCAAGCCGCGTGTGTTGATGGGTGAGTTTGGCGGCGCCTCCGGCACGCTGTCGTCGCTGGAAAAAGGCGCCATGGAAACCCAGGCTGGCTTGATGAAAGAGCTGGGGCTGGCGCAACCGCTGATTTCCTGGCACACGGTGCGCGACACCATTGCCGAAGTGGGCGCCTTCCTGGGCTTGGTCGGTGGGTCCCTCGGCAAGATCGCCATGGACGTGAAGCTGCTGATGCAGACCGAAGTGGGTGAGGTGTTTGAGCCCTATGCCCCAGGGCGCGGCTCGTCTTCCACCATGCCGCAAAAACGCAACCCGATCTCCTGCCTGTACATCCACGCTAACGTGTCGGTGGCGCGCCAACACGCTGCCGCCCTGATGGATGCCATGGTGGCTGACCATGAGCGTTCCACCGGCCCGTGGGAAATTGAATGGGTGTCGCTGCCAGAAATTTTCTGCCTGATGTCGGGCGCATTGAAGCAAACCAAGTTTGTGCTGCAAGGCCTGGAGGTGGATGCCGCGCGCATGCGCGCCAACATGGACATCACCAACGGACTGGTGATGTCAGAAGCCGTGATGATGGGTCTTGGTCCCTACATCGGCCGCGAATACGCCCACGATCTGGTGTACGACCTGTGCCGTCAGGCCTTGAAAGAGAACCGGCCGCTGATCGACATTCTGGACGCGCACCCCGAGATCAACAAACATGTGACCCGCGCCCAATTGGAGGCCATGTGTGACCCAATCAACCACCTCGGCCAGGCCGGTGTGATGGTCGACCGGGTACTGGCCGCGCGCCGGGGAGCCTGACCCACCATGTCCGCCATGCCTAACCCTGACAAACAAACCACCGTGGATGTGCTGGTGATTGGTGGCGGCAACGCTGCCCTGTGTGCTGCGCTGATGGCCCGCGAGGCGGGTGCCAGTGTGCTGCTGCTGGAGTCTGCGCCCAAAGAATGGCGCGGCGGCAACTCGGCCCACACCCGCAACCTGCGTTGCATGCACGACGCGCCGCAAGACGTGCTGGTGGATGCCTATTCTGAAGAAGAGTTCTGGCAAGACCTGCTCAAAGTCACCGGTGGCCTGACCAACGAGCAGCTGGCCCGGCGCGTGATCCGCGACTCCAGCACCTGCCGCCCGTGGATGCGCAGCCACGGCGTGCACTTTCAGCCCTCACTCTCGGGCGCCTTACATACCGCCCGCACCAACGCCTTCTTCATGGGCGGTGGCAAAGCGCTGGTCAACGCTTACTTCCGCAGCGCGGAGAAGCTGGGGGTGCAGGTGCGCTATCAATCACCGGTCAACCGGCTCGAAATCAAGAACGGCCACTTTGTCGCCGCCCATGTGGAGGCCACTGGCCCGGATGGGCGCGTGCATTCCGAGCGCATCACGGCCCGCGCCTGTGTGCTGGCGGCCGGCGGCTTCGAGTCCAACCGCGCCTGGCTGCGCGAAGCCTGGGGCACCAATGAGCGGGGCGAAACCCCGTCCGACAACTTTTTGATTCGCGGCACCCAATTCAACCAGGGGGTGCTGCTGCGCCACCTGCTGAACGACCACGGGGCCGATGCGATTGGCGACCCCACGCAAGCCCACATGGTGGCCATTGACGCGCGTGCGCCGCTGTATGACGGCGGCATTTGCACCCGCATCGACTGCGTCTCACTGGGTGTGGTGGTGAACCGGGATGCCGAGCGTTTTTACGACGAGGGAGAAGACTTTTGGCCCAAGCGCTACGCCATCTGGGGGCGGCTGGTGGCGCAGCAACCGGGGCAAACCGCTTATTCGATCATTGATGCCAAAGCCATTGGCCGCTTCATGCCACCGGTGTTTCCCGGGGTCAAGGCCAACACACTGCAAGAGCTGGCGAACCAACTTGGTCTGGACAGCAACACCTTCATGCAAACGCTCAACGACTACAACAACGCCTGCCAAGCTGGCACGTTTGACCACACGGCGCTGGACAACTGCCACACCCAAGGCATCTTGCCCGCCAAGACCCACTGGGCCAGGCCCATCGACACCGCGCCGTTTTACGCCTACGCGCTGCGACCGGGTGTGACTTTTACCTACCTGGGTCTCAAGACCGATGAAACTTCAGCCGTGCGATTCAATGATGTGCCCAGCGACAACCTGTTTGTGGCCGGCGAAATGATGGCTGGCAATGTGCTGGGCAAGGGTTACACAGCCGGTGTCGGCATGTCGATTGGTACGGCTTTTGGCCGTATAGCCGGTATCCAATCTGCGCAAGCAGCTATTCAATCAGGAGCAAATCATGCGCGTGCTTGAGACCCTGATCCAGGATGCCCGGCAACTCGCCGCAGGCCACGGTACAGCGTCCCCGGCGGTGACCGAGGTGGCGCGGCAAATGCAGATTTGCAACGCCTGCCGTTACTGCGAGGGTTTTTGTGCCGTGTTCCCGGCCATGACGCGGCGGCTGGAATTCGGCGCCGCCGACATTCATTACCTCGCCAACCTGTGCCACAACTGTGGCGCCTGCCTGCACGCCTGCCAGTACGCGCCGCCGCATGAATTTGCGGTGAACGTGCCACAAGCGATGGCGAAGGTCCGCGGTGAGACTTATGTGGCCTACGCCTGGCCTGCTGCGTTGGGCAAGCTTTACCAACGCAACGCTTTAACGCTGTCACTCGCGCTGGCGGCTGGGCTGGCGCTGTTTCTGGTGTTGGCTCTGGCTCTGAACGGCAACCTGTGGGGTGGGCAGCTGTCGGGCAACTTCTACAACTTGTTCCCGCACAACCTGCTGGTGTCGATGTTTGCGCCGGTCTTTTTGTGGGCGGTGCTGGCCCTGGGCATTGGTGTGACGCGCTTCCTTCGCGATGTCTCACCCGCGACCACCGGCCAGCCGATTGCGGGTGGCGATGCCCTACAAGCCACACATGATGTGCTCAAGCTCAAGTACTTGGACGGCGGTCACGGTGAGGGTTGCCACAACGAAGACGATGCCTACACCCTGTCACGCAGCCGGGCACACCACCTGACCTTTTATGGCTTCATGCTGTGTTTTGCCGCCACCAGCCTGGCCACGGTTTACCACTATGCCTTTGGCTGGCATGCGCCGTATGACCTGCCGAGCTTGCCCAAGGTGCTGGGGGTTGTGGGCGGTGTCAGTCTGCTGCTGGGCACGGCAGGTCTGCTCAGGCTGAAGTTGCGCCGCCATCCCCTGCACGGTGATGCCGCCCAGAAACCAATGGACTACGGTTTTATTGCGCTGCTGTTTTTGACTAGCGCCACCGGCTTGTTGCTCTGGCTGGCGCGTGGCACACCTGCTTTGGCGCTGCTGCTGGCGTTGCACCTGGGCGTGGTGATGGCCTTGTTTGCCACCTTGCCCTATGGCAAGTTTGCCCATGGCATTTTCCGCACGGCGTCCCTGCTGCGCTACGCCGTCGAAAAACGCCAGCCCGGTACCCTGGCGCTGGGAGACGACTGACATGACGCTGTCCATTCCTTGCGTGCTGATGCGCGCGGGCACCTCACGTGGCCCGTTCTTTCTGCGTGACTGGTTGCCCGAAGGTGATGAGGCGCGCAACCAGGCGCTGATTGGTGCCATTGGGGCCTCCGACCCGCTACAACTCGATGGTCTGGGCGGCGGCAGCACACTCAACAGCAAGGTGGCCATCGTTTCCAAATCCACCCAGTCGGATTGCGACCTGGACTACCTGTTTGCCCAGGTCGGTGTCGGCCACCAGTCGGTAGATACCCGGCCTAACTGCGGCAACATGTTGTCGGGTGTGGTGCCATTCGCCATCGACCAAGGCTTGATCCCGGCGCAAGATGGCAGCACCACTGCCCGTGTCTTCAACGTCAACACCGCATCGCGCATTGACGTGACCGTGTGTACACCCGGTGGCAAGGTCACTTATGAGGGAGATGCACGTATTGACGGTGTGGCTGGCACCGCCGCGCCTGTGTTGTTGAATTTTCTGGACGCCTGGGGTTCCGTCACGGGACAGCTGTTTCCCACCGGGCAACGCATTGATGTGATGGATGGACTGGCCGTGACCTGCATCGATGCGGCGATGCCCCTGATGATTCTGCGCGCCAGCGACCTGGGCTTGAGCGGGCGCGAACGGCCCGCCGAACTTGACGCCAACACGGCACTGTTTACGCGCTTGGAATCCCTTCGCCTGCAAGCGGGTGTGCGCATGGGTTTGGGTGATGTGTCCAACAGCGTGGTGCCCAAGCCGGTGCTGGTGAGCGCTGGCGATGCACCCAACAGCATCACCTCGCGTTATTTCACACCGCGCAGATGCCATGCGTCGCACGCGGTGACCGGTGCCATCGGCGTGGCCACCGCGTTTGCCTTACCCGGCACAGTGGCCAGTGGTGCCCACATGATGCCGGGGCGCCATGCCTTGGTGGTGTTGCACCCGGCGGGTCAAATCGACGTCGAGGTTGAGCTGCAGGGCGAGGGACAGCAAGCTGCGCTGCAAAGCGCGGCCCTGGTGCGCACCGTGCGCAAAATCATGCAAGGCGTGTTGCACTTGCCGGGTTACGTGTTTCCCCCCGCTTCCCGCGAAGCGCCTGAGGCTGCTACTTCGCAGGGCCGCCGCCAGTTCCCGCAAAAAGAGGTCCACATCATCGTGCCGACCAGCGCAGGTGGTGGCAATGACACCATGGCCCGCACCTTGATGCGCAAGCTCGGGCCCCTGCTAGGCCAGTCGGTGGTGGTGGACAACCGGGCTGGCGCCAATGGCAGCATCGCCAGCGAATACGTGGCTGCCGCGCAGGCGGATGGCCACACCCTGCTGTTTGGCTACATTGCCACCCACGGCATCAATCCCGCGCTGCAAAAACTGCGCTACGACCCGGTGGCTGACTTTGCCCCCATTGGGCTGATGGGCCATTCACCCACCTTGCTGGTGGTGCCCGCCGACCTGGCAGTGCAATCGGTGGAAGAGCTGGTGCGCCTGCTGCGGCAGTCACCCGCACGCCTGAGTTATGCGTCGGCAGGCGAGGGCACCGTGCCCCATGTCGCGGCTGAACTGTTCAAACTGCAAACCGGCACCCAGATGCAGCGCGTGGACTACGCCGGGGGTGCGCCTGCCATCGCAGACCTTGCCAATGGACTGGTGCAGGTGATGTTCCCCAGCTTGTACACCGCGCAACCCTATCTGCGCAGTGGCAAAGTCAGGGCGTTGGCGATTGCCGGCTCTGCCCGCCTCAGTGCGTTTCCCGAGCTGCCCACCCTGCTGGAAGCGGGTGTGCCAGGGGTTGAGATGACGCAGTGGTACGCGCTTTTTGCCCCGGCCAAAACGCCAGCGTCAATCGTGCGCCAACTCAACATGGCCCTCAACACGGTGTTAACGGACGCGGACACCGTGGCGCGCATGGAGGCCGATGGCGCGAGGGTGCAAACCTCATCGCCGGGTGAATTGCACGACCTGCTGATGGCTGAGAGCGAGAAATGGCAGCGTGTGGTGATCCATGCGGGGTTGCGATCTGAATCGGTTCTTGATGGTTGAAATTGGCCTCTAGCCCTTGTTATATAAGCGCAAGTAGCTATCAAAATCATAATTATTTGAGGGCGAACGTGGGTCACGGCGCTGGTTTGCACACGCCTACCGTGCTCTGTCCACGGTGCCAGCACGGGCTGGCTGTGTCCGTGTCGCGCCTGGGAATGCCGTCCATGCTGATGGCCGTGGCCACGGTGTTGAAGCTGGTCACCCCTTGGGGGGTCAGCTGCAGGCGCAGCACCCAGGCTTGGCGCTGGCGCGGGTTGTCGGTTTCTTTCATGACAAAGTTGCCCACGCTGTAGATGACGGGTTTGCCCTGGTACAGCTCAATGTCTTGCGTGACGTGCGGGTGGCCGCCAATCACCGCGTCGGCCCCGGCGTCGATCATCAAGCGTGCCAGGTGGCGCTGGCGGGGGTTGGCGGTTAGCTCGTTTTCCCAACCCCAGTGCATCACGGGAATCACCAGGTCAGCACGGTAAAACGTGCGGGCTCGTCTGATGTCGGCCACCACTTGTTCGTCTTCGCTCCAGGCCACGCCAGGGGCGTTGAAGTCGGCCTCGAAACTGCGCGGCATGAATTCGTTGTAGCCCAGCACCGCAATGCGCAGCCCATGGCGCGCAAAGAGTTGTGGCGTGTGCGCGCCAGACAGGTTGTGGCCACCGCCAAAATGGCCCAACTGGGCCTGCGAAAAAAGTCCCAGCATCTCGGCGAAGGCCTCACGCCCAAAGTCGCCTGAATGGTTGTTGGCCAGAGCCAGCGCATCAAAATGGCGTTTGAGCACCGGCAGCACGCGCGGATGAGCGCGGAAGGTAAAGTTTTTGTCGCCCGCAGAACCGGTGGTGGCTACCACACACTCCAGATTGCCAAGGCGAATGTCGGCGTCTTTGAAGACCTTTGCAAAATCAGCAAAAGGGTCAATACCACGGGCAATCATGTCGCCTGCCGTGTCGTCGAGCACGATGTCGCCCGCAAACACCAGGGTCACCGGCTGGGTGGGCTCAGCCGCCACCATGGAGCCAGCCGCCAGCCACAAAAGGGCGGCCATGCTGCAGCGCAGCGCCGCCCTCATGGTTGAACCCCCTGCAGGGTACAGCTGTACATCAACTCGCGCTCGACTGGCCCGGCATAAAGGTACTGTGTGCCGGTCAGCAGGTAGGGCGCAGGTGTGGACTGAAAAGGGGGCAAATAAACGGCTTCCTGAATCAGAAGGGGTTGTTGGCGAGTGTCGAGGTAGGCGTAGAGCTTGACGTAATCCACCTGCGTGGCGCGGCCCACCATCACGGCCTTGAACCAGAAGCGTCCGCCAATGTCGACGGAGGGCACGGGATACGGGTCGGCGACCGCCTGGGTTTCCACGACATGGGTGCTACCCGCATAGCTCACGTCGCAGTGCAACAGTGCGTTGGCTGAGGCTGCCAAGGGGAATGAACAGGCCCCAAAAGCCAGGGCGACGGTTGTTGTGCAAAGTGAATATCTCATGACCGACATTTTGCTTGATGTGCATAGCGGCAAAACACCTGGCCCTCAAGTTCTACGCCCCGCAAGCCCGCATGGTTTTTATTGCTGCAATGACCGCCTGAATCAACCTGCTGGGTTTGTCTGATTGAGCAGGCGCTTTGGGCTTCAACGGGCGGATTGCCAAAATTTGACTTGCGAATCTGCCTACCAGAATGCCGATGTGGGGCTTTAGTCCCATGGCTTCCAAGCGGTACCTGGCGGGGTAAGGCATGCCCTACTCTGTGTCAGCAGGGGCTGACAGTCAAATCAGCATCGCCCGATGTTGCAATTGGACCGTGGCTGGCAGGATGGCTCATGCCATTGAAGTTACTGATCGTTGAAGACTCCGACCTGATTTGCAGCAGCCTGCACAGGGTGTTCGGCAACGTGGATGGCCGTGTGACCATCCGCGAGGCAGTTACCTTGTACGAGGCGCTCGACGGTGTCCAGTTTGACTCGCCGACTCTGGTCAGTCTCGATCTGAACCTGCCCGACGGCTCGGGCATCAGCACGGTCAGCGCAGATCAAAGCCTGGGTGTCAGCCAGGTCGGTGAAGCAGTCATGCAGATGGACCAGGTGACCCAACAGAATGCAGCGCTGGTGGCGACCACGCACCTTGCCCATGCCCACCGTCGTGTCTTCAGACAACGACGAATGGTCGTCTATCTGACGGTGCACCAGGACGCAGACCCACCCATCATCAGCAAGACGAAAGTATTGCGTCGTCTTTTTGGATAGGAAAGTCACACCATGTCGCCCATAAACGAATTTCCTTCGCCTGAAACCCTGCCTGTCAACGACGCTCGCGAACTCGCCTTGTACCGTGAGGTGTTCGGCGAAATACCCGATTGCATCGTGCTCAAGGACGACAAAGGCGATTTTTTGTTGTGTAACCAGACGGTGGCCCGGCTTTACAACACCACACCGCA
>NZ_JAQTXM010000074.1 GCF_028688795.1 Rhodoferax sp.
TTGGGGTGGTTGGCGGTGAGCAGGCGCATGGCGCGCCAGGCTTTGGCACGCAGGCCGGTGGCGAGTTCGCCAACGGCGCGGCCTTTTCCGCGCTTGAAGATCATGCTGGCGGTTTGGGGGCGGTGTGGTGTCGTCTGCTTCATGGGCTCAGTTACCTTTGCGTGCAGCCTGGCCCAGCACGTGGAACAACTCCACGCCTTTGAGGTCGGCCAATGTCATGGGGTTGTTGCGAGTGGCCTCGGGCCGCACGCGGGCGGCAATCTCGATGCGGGTGATGGCGTTGATCACCAGGCGCATGCAGGCATCGGTCTTGTCGTGGATGTGTTTGACCAGGTCAGGGGCAATGGGCACTTCAGACAGCTGGGCGCACACCAGGGCCACGTCTTCAAGGGTGGACTTCTTGAAGTTGCATTCGTTGTTGATGCGGTCTTTGAGCTGCTTGAGGTTGGCAGCAAACAGGCGGCTGATGTCGTGGGTCATGAACACCAGCACCAGCAGGGTGCTGCTTTTGTCGGTGATGCCGCGCAGCTTTTCCAAACAGGCGGCTTTGTTTTGCAGGGTGAAACCGGCTTCATCGACGATGATGCTGATGTTTCCCTTGACGATCATCTCTTCCATGCGGCGCTCAAAGCCACGGGTGATCTCGATGCCCAGCTTTTCGGCAATCTCGACAATCATCTTGCGCGGTGTCCAGTCAACCTGGGCGGTGACCATGACGGCCCCCACCTCTGCAGCCCAGGCTTGCAGGGTGCGGGTTTTGCCCTCACCGGGTCGGCCAGTCAGGGCCACCAGTCCGCTTTCACGGGCCCCGCGCTGCTGGGCCTCCCGGATCTTGGCCTCGAACAGGACAGCGTTGCTGGTTTTGACAAATTCACGTTTCATACAATTCACCTCGTTTGGTTTTGGTTTCACACTTGCTGAACATGGTTGCCAGGTGCGTGCGAGGCACTTGGCAACCGCCTTCTCACTCACATCGCCGCTTGGCGTTGTTCCTCTTCTTCCTGCTGCATTGCCTGCATCTCTGCATCCATGCGCGCCAGCAGGTCGGCGGCATCCATTGCTTCTTGTTTCTGGCGGGCTTTTTCTTCGGCTTCTTGGGGTGTTTCGCCGCTGAAAAAGCGGGTGGCGAAGTCGGCTGATTCGGTGGCCGGTTCGCTGGATGGCGTTAATTGGCTGGCTTCTTTGCGCTGTTGGGCCAGGGTGATTAACGCTTTGTCCATGGCGGCTTGGGCGGCACACTGGCCAATGTCAAACACCTGGGCGCTGGCCACTTCAATAGCTTTGACCTCAAGCGGTGCGCGATCTGGGTCCATGCGGGCCTGGATGTCTTCAATCTGGTTTTCTTTGCGTTTGATTTGGGCGCTCATGCGCTTGGCCAGCGCGAATTCGTAGAGGCTTTGGCTGCGGTAGCCGGTGGCGCTCACAAACTTGGCTTTGCAGATCAGGCGGCCTTGCAGGTCTTTGACCCACACGTATTCGCCGTCCATGGGGTCAATGGCCACCATGACTTCAGTCTTGGGCTTGCCGGGCACGCTGCTGTAGGCGCTTAAGGACTCGTGGTAGTAGCGCTGGCCACCAAAGGCGTGCACGGTTTCGCGGGTGACGGTTCGGCGTTCGTGTGGCATGAACAGCTCGGTGAGCGTGCATTCGTCCACGGCCACGGGTTGCCAGCCGTTTTTGATGGCGCCGTCCAGGGCCTCCTGCGGGGTCTGGTGCCGTTTTTTGCCGGTGGTGGGGCAGGTGATTTTTGGCAGGGCGCTATGGGGCGTGTTGTTGCTTTTGACGCGCACGTCATCCAGCCACTTGACCATCTGGTCTTTGGTCTCAAACAGGATGCCCTTGCCCACGCGCAGGGCAGCATCGCGGGCGAGTTTATGGGCCTCAAGGTCGCCCTTGGCTTGCGCCTTGACCATGTGGCTGGTGAATTTTTTGACCTGTTTGAAGGCCAGGCTGTCCATGCGCTCGGGGTGCATGTAGGTGGCCAGTGCCCGGCTTTCGCGGTCAAGCCGGGTGTTGTAGTTCTCGGCAATGCCGTTGGCCTGGCTGTTGCCCACGGTGGCGGGGTGCACCACGGTCATGCCAGCGCGGGCGCTGATGCTGGCCACAGGGTCAAACTGCACTTTGGCGTTTTTGACGCTGCCGGTGCTGTCGGTTTGCCACACGGCGGGGATGCCACCCACGCGGATGCATTCTTCAAGGCCTTTGAGGATCACGTCGGCGCTTTCGCTCATGCCAATTGATAACGGCGTGGTGTAGCGCGTGGCCACGTCGTGGAAGTGCCAGACTTCATAGCTGACGTATTCGCCCGTGACGGGGTGCGGTGCCAGAAAGTGGGTGTTCCAGCCATCGGCATGCACTTCAACAAAGGGCTCCAGCCCGGCGTTGGTGCGGTGCTGGTAGAACTTGTGGGCGCGCAGGGCGCTGCCTTTGTGCTGGCCGTCAAGCAGGTCGAGCTGGCTGAATTTCTCCCGGAAAAAGCGGTAGAGCTGGTCGGCACTGGGGAAGCTCAGGCGCTCGGCCAGGGCTTTGAGTTGCTCGGGCGTGGCCAGGGCACCGGCACGGGCTTTGCGGTTTTTTTGCACCCATTCGCGGCTGAAGTCGGGCCAGGCTTTTTTCATGTCAGCCAGCACCGAGGCGGTGGTGGGCTTTTGCGGCCGTCGTTTGAGTTCCACGGCCAGCACCATCCAGGGTTCCAGCGCCATGACAGCCTGGGGCAGGCGCGGGGCCAGGTTGTCGCCGGTTTGCTCTTCTTTGGACTCTTTGGCACGCTTGAGCCAGCCTTGCAGGGTGCGCAAAGTGGGCAGGCCTTGGGCGTTGGGGTGGGCGGTGCTGGCCTTTCTGCCACGGCTGTCGCGGCTGAGTTCCAGCACGGCGGCAGACACGTCGCCATCCAGGCGGCCAGCGGCGGCGGTGGTCAGAAAGGTAAGCATCGCCCGGCGAGTGGTGCATCCGGCTTCGTCTTCGATGCGCTGCACGTAGCGCAGCACGGTCTGTCGGGCCATGCCCACGGCACGCTGCTGGTTGGTTTGCAGCCAGGGGTCAAGCGGCTCGCCTTTTTGGCCCTGGACGGCGGGGGCGGTGGCGGTGGCGCGGGCGGTGTCTGTTAACGCTTGGCCGGGTACGGTGGCGGGCAGCAGGCCAGAGGCGGCGACTTCGGCGGGCAGGCAGGCCAGCACCTGGGCGGTGACTTGGGCGGCTATGTGGGCTTGGGTTTCTTGGGGGAGGCTTTTAATTGCGTACTCAAAGCCGAATCCGCGTACTTTAGTTCGCGATACGGCTAAATTTTTTTTCAGCGATTTCAGGACGCCGCGCTCAGTCCCTGGCATCCCAGGCATACCCGCCAATTCCTTCGCCGTAAACCATTCTTTAATTGCCACGATCAGCTCCAAATTCACGCTCAAACACCACCGTCGCTTTCCAGGCTTCAAAAAGCAGCTGCACCTTCTGCATGCAGCGCTCTTTTTCTTCGCCTGTGAGGTCTTCCGCGTCATGCAGCGCCTGGTTTTGCTGCTCCAGCGCCCACAGCCTGAAGGTTTTCACGCTGGCATTCATGGCTGCCTGCTTGCGACGCTCTTCGGTAGACAGTGGTCGCGGCGGTGTCGGCGGTGGGTCTTGTGTCAAGCGCACCATGATCAACCCCGGCTCAGTCTCAAAAAATGGTTGAACACTTGGTATGCGTTGGTGAGCTTCATGAAGTCATCACAGTGCTTGCCAAAGGCTTCACCCGTTGTGGTGTTCATGTTGGTCAACGCATCCCGCTGTGCCTCCACCAGCCAACCCTCGAAGGTGGCATCCTGGACAGTTTTTATTCGCTCATTTGCTATTGAATTTTTAACTATCGTCTCTTTCTCTAGCGGCGCTACAGGTTGTTTATCTAGTTTGCGCTTAGGCATGTTTTCAGTTTGCGACATCGGTCCTTTCCCTGTAAGAATCCAAATGATGTTGACTCCTGTCGATGCCAGTCGATCCCTGGCACGATCACCCAGCCGAGCATCACGTAATTCATACCGTCTTAGAGACGCTTCAGGGATTCCAGATAACACGGAAAACCTCTTTTGGGTCAAGCCCAAAGACTCGCGCCAAGCCCTGATCCGTTCATGGGTTGTCATCGCAATTTCCTTAAACAGTAGGTCTTAGATCACTTGGGGTAATTCCTTGCTCCATGGTGGCGCGCAAATCACGCACCACCGCACGCGCCAGGCCCCCATGCGGCACACGGTCGGTGCGCAGGCCCCAGGTACGCATGGCCAAACGTGCCGTGGCTGGTTGATAGCCATGAGCATTGGCCCACGCCGCCATACTGGGCCATCCCAAAGTCATGATCCGGGCACGCACCTCCAGCGGTGTGCCCAAAGGGGCGGTTTTTCCTGCTGCACTTGTCATAATGGCTCCATTGCGTTAAAACTTTCGTTACGGATTAGTGTATGCGAACAATAGTTCGTTTTGCGAACTTTTTTATATTTTTTTTGTTCCGAGTTGGTTCCGAGTCAAAAACAGGGGTCAGTACCCTTGGAAAGGATGGATGCCATGAGAAATCAATCAGTTATCTCTGACTCGGAACTCATGTCTCAACACGTTGATAAAGTTCCGAGTCGGAAAAAAGACTCGGAACTAGCTACGCGCTTGCGCGACATGCTTGGACAAGAGTCAGTTACTGCTTTTGGGCGCCGTTGTGGTATCGGTGAAGCGACTCTTCGGAAGTATTTTTCAGGCACGTTGCCGAACTCAGAAAACCTCGTCGCCATGGCCGACGCCGGAAACGTCAACATCGAGTGGCTGGCCGCAGGCCGTGGCCCCAAGATGCGCGGCGCCAGCGCCGGCATCCCCATGATTCCCCAGGCCGCACCCGCGTCCATCGCCATGGAGGATATTGAACGTCTCACCCTGGCCATAGAAGCGGTTGACGAGGGCCTTGGCCCCCGCTACGCCGCCATGCCACCACCCAAACGCGCCGCGCTGCTCGCCGCCGTCTATGATCTGCTGCTGGACATGGATCAAAAGGACAACGTCATCAAATTCATCAAACTCGCCGCCTGAAACGCGGCATTTCACTCAGGGAGACAACCAGTGTCAGACTACAACGCCAATAAAAAACAAAAAATCGTTGATTTGATTAAAGATTCTGCACCAACAGATTCGCCGGCAAAGCCAGTCAGGAAACGTAATCCACCAGCGCCAAAGACATCGATCCCAGCCATCCCAGACCCAAAACAGGGCACCATATATGTGAACGGCAATGGGAATGCTGTTGCAGGGAGGGATATCACGCAAAACATTACCCACCACCACAAGCCAGCACGTCCGAAGGTAGTCGTAAAAACGGCTGATGGGGTGATTGATGCACAGCAGAAAGCCGAACTTACACGTCTCAGGGACGAGTGGATGACGGCACACAATGCAATCAAAAAAAACGTACTGACTTACCAAGCCGCATGGGGTAGGTTTAACCGCGCCATGAAGGTAAGCGGATATGCTGAACTCAAGCCAGAGCAGTTTGAGGCAGGTTGTAAGTGGTTTCGCAGCCAGATATCCAGGCTAAACAGCATGTCAAGCGCCGCCAAGAAGGTGCCGGGACACCGCAATAAGCGCATTGGCGCAATCAAGGCCCGCTGCAAGAACGAACTTGGCGACGAATTTGCTTATGTAGCCTACATCATCAAGAACTTCGATAAATCCAGCCTTGCTGATTTGGATACCAAAGAGTTAGAGGCTACGTATCGCTACATTATGGGAAAGAAGAAAGCGTGATCCTGGATCAACTTTGGGCCAGTTGCCGATAAGCCTTGATTCGTTAATTGACATGCCGCGCCGGGCTTTCCAAGCCCTCAATTAACGCTCCAACCCATCAAAAAAGGGGTGATCCGCCGAAAGCCGATTACCCCTATCCGTTTTTTTACGATGCCTGCGCAAAAACTAGCCCAAATTTTGATATTCCGTTGCTATTTCCATCTAAAACCCAATTTTTCTCAAACGGCGATTTTTTTCAATCAATTCAAGCACTTATAAGGTTTTGCAGGATTATTTGCATGTGCAAAAACGATTGCCACCCCACAATTTTCGTGACAGTTACGAAACCCTGAACGATGGCATTCCTGGAGATGGCCTCACGGTACAGAATCGTGTACCGCTGTCTGTAAAAAGTCTGTAAGAGCAAAAAATGGAAAGGGTTTGCTACTGTATTGATAGTGGCAAACCCTTGCTGTATATGGTGGGAACTGAGAGGCTCGAACTCTCGACCTACGGATTAAGAGTCCGCTGCTCTACCAACTGAGCTAAATTCCCGGTCGTGACGGTGTTGCCGTCGATTGAAGCCGCAAATTATAGCGACAAAATTCGCCACTTTCTGTCGCAGCGGAGGATCGCTGCAATTGGCACTACATCAGCAAATGTTCCCCGGCGTTGTCGCCGCCGAGCGTGACGTAGTTGGCCTTGCGGATGTCCATCAGCTTTTTGCCACCTGAGTAG
>NZ_JAQTXM010000075.1 GCF_028688795.1 Rhodoferax sp.
GATGGTCGCCAAGCTGGCGGAAGGGGAAACACCGGACATCGACCCGGCTGAATGCAGCAGCAGCCAGTCGTTTTCATCCCTGATGACCAAGGCGCTCAAGGAGGGGAACTTCAACTACACGGACCCATCGTCCCTGTTGAAAAAGATGACCCAACACGAGAATGCAAGAGTCAAAGGGGACAACAAGGCAGAACAACCGATCAGAAACAACATCATCCATCTACCAATCTCCAGACCGGAGCCTGCTCCAGTTCCATCATCCTTTGCAGTCATCCATTGTGAAAACGGCAGAGAAGTCACACGGGATATGCCATTCGGTATGTACCAGGCATTAATGGATGCCGGAGCCCTGGAGTTCACCCTGTTTGGCGTCTATGTGCGTAATCCCGCCTACGGGCGAAAATACGCCTGACAAAACCTCAACATCAACCCATGCGGGGACAGACACCCCCGTTAGGGTTGGTCTGTCCACGTACATTACAAGGAGGCAGTCCATGACAGATACCGCGCTACTAAAACGACTCATAATTCCCGTACACGACAACAGTGAATTTTTCTCCGACAACGCCGACTACGCCATCATCTACCTTGACGCTGCAACCATCGAGCGTATCAAGACACTATCGGCAGCAGTTCGTGATCTGAAGGTCTATAAGGTTGCGGAGTTCGACAACGACTGTGATTTCATGGTGGCTGATTGGGACGCAGAGCCTGATAACGGCAAGGTTGCACTGAAGGAATTCGATGGACGGATGGAGTGTAACACTCTCAACGTTACCGATGACGATTTCTTCTGGTCGGGTTACTACAAACACACCGATGTCCGGTGGGAAACCGACACGGTACGGCTTGCAGTGCTCGACGAGTCTGACACTCACGATGAACGGGAAAACTGTTCAGCTGTGTCAGAGCAAGGAGAAGCGCCATGAGAGGTAAAGATCTGAGTTCTCTCGCATGGCGTCCCGTAAGCGACCCAAACGGCATGGCCGCCTATGAGGCCTTCGACAGCAAAGGTCGCGGATACTACCTGGTTCGCAACTATCATAACCCGGAGATAATGTTCGTAATCAGTTGTGGTTTCAAGGTTCCATCAGGTTGGTACACCGATAAAGGTGGCACAATCAGAAGAGTTTCCTGACCTACACATAACAGCCAACCCAGATGGGGAGACACTCTCCCTTTGTGGGCTGTCTCCTCACATTTTCAATCCAAGGAGACAGATTATGGCCGACTACATGAATCAATCAGTATTCCAACCAACTATTCCCAAACACCTGATCAACGACGAGGACCGGCGCATTATCGAGGCGTTCGGCATCACCCTTGAAACCAGCGGCGAGGATAAGTTCTACCTCTATGCGGATGAGTGGTGTTGTAACGGCTACCTTGATTCCGAGGAACCCGATGGTGAAGAAATCGAACTCGGTGAGGACGATCTATTCAGCAGATTCCAGGAGATCATTCGCCGTTCCAACGGTGAACTCAACTGGATCTCCAAGGAAAGTGCCGATACCTGTTCGCGGATGCGGCCGGATGGCTTCGGCGGCGGAGCAGTTTTCATCTCCGCTGATGACATTCAGTACAGCTTTACCAGCCAGTGGCTGGAAGAGCGAATCAGCGAAGCGGAAACTGGCAACATCGGTCCCCGGGCGGAAGATTCATCTCCGTCCAAGCTGATTGTTGGAGTAGTCCTCGAAGGCGGTCTGGTGCAGAGCATTGTCAGCAATGCACCGGAACTGGTCACGGATATGGACGTGATAATTATCGACTACGATGTTGAAGGCGTTGTTGATGAGGAAGATCTCCTCAATGTGCCCCAGAGCAACGGTGACATCGCACGTGCCGTTGGACGTTTCGAGTCGATTAGCGAATCCGGGATCAATTTGAAAATTATTCTCGATCAGATGAAAGAAAGGGGATGGTGACATGGATATACACGAACATTCGATATGTGAGCCTACCAACGAGGAGCGTGCCGACCGGATTGACACGGTCATGCAGGCCTACTGTCTGACTCTCGAAGGTAGGGATTTTGATGGCGATGAAGATGATATCAAGGATCTGCTCGCAGACCTGATGCATTTCTGCCTGCGTATGGAGATTGATTTTGAAGAGAATCTTCGCATCGCACGTAACAATTTCGAGCATGAACAGAATGCTGAAATCAACCCTCCATCGTCAAACGCCTGCCCGATATGCCGATGCAATCTGGAAGTTGCCCGGACTGATTCTCATTTGGGAATAGACCGGGAGCTTTACGATTGCCAGAACTGTGATGAGACTTTCATTCGAGAGCTTACCATCGCAGACAGTCCCATTGTACGGGCTGTCAAATGTGTCGACTGCGGCAGCATGATACCACAATCCTCGGCCCGCATCTTTTATCAGAGAGATGACTATGCCCATTTTATCGGCGAATGCTTCAGAGATACAAGATTGTGCGGCTAAGAAGAGGATCATCAACTTATCAAAAAGGAGACCGCGATGGGATACGAATACAGTTTATCAATCAGCTCATTTACGGCTGAAAACAACGAAACGTGCCTGAAAGCCATACGAGATGTATCACCGGATCTGGGAGACGAAATGCAAATCATTGAGAATGAGATACATTTTGAACCCAGCGACTCATATGGGAAATGGCGTAACGCAGAAGATGCTGCAATCGCCGTCATCATGGAGCAGATACTTCCCGGCACAATCTGCGAGTTATATTGGCAAGGTG
Organism: Rhodoferax sp.; assembly: GCF_028688795.1. Classification (GTDB taxonomy): domain Bacteria; phylum Pseudomonadota; class Gammaproteobacteria; order Burkholderiales; family Burkholderiaceae_C; genus Rhodoferax. The sequence goes on from NZ_JAQTXM010000075.1 coordinate 2,726, forward strand.
AAGACGGTGAAATGGGTGGTGAACTGATCGTTCGCAATCATTGCTACCACATCGTATATGAGGAAACTGTCGTCACTGACCACGGTAACATCCCGTTACACAAGGCAAAAGGGATGTTGGCAGCTACGAATATTATTTACGGATCTACGTGGGATTACCACCGACATGGCCACCACACATTCTTCCTTCTGGAAGACTGGCGCAATGCTGTGACTAATTGTGACACGGTGCTGGGATATACTGACTGGGTTGAACACAACCTGGAATCTCTGTTGTTTGAAACCAGCCTCGAAGGCATTTATGCAATAGAGGTGGCAGGGTGTACTGACGCTGACGGCATAGTCGAAGTCGAAAACGGAGAAGATGCTGAATTCTTTTCCGTGTACACCCATCGTCAAAATGAGGGTGTTGAGTGTCTATGCGATTTCAACACAAAGTCCCACGCGATCGAATTCGCCATGGCTTTGGCCGCCCGTACTGGAATCAAGGTCTACGGTAATCTGTGTAATATCGAATAACTCAACCAATCCTACCATCACAGTAATGTGCACAATACCGCCGGGAAAAGCTCCACACTCCCGGATGGGGGAGCGTGCCTGGAGAAATAAGATATGAAAATTTACAAGTTTTTCGAATTCATAGCCCGCATGGGTCAAATCATTCGCTGGTCCTTAATGCGAAATGTCCGACAGGAAGATTTGAAGCAGCACAGTTTTGATGTAGCTGTTTTAGCTCATGCGTTGGCAACTATTCGCACTATCTATTTTAGCGGCACATTGGATCCCAATGCTGCTGCCGTATATGCCTTGTATCACGATACGGCGGAGGTTTTTACCGGGGATATACCTACACCAATCAAGTTTTTCGGTGGTGGGGTCGTTAAATCCATTGTCAGTCAATTGGAAGGCCTTGCTATTAACAAGATGGTTGGGTCTCTTCCTGATAAATTGCAGCCGGCGTATCGAGCTGTGTTCACAATTCCTCTTGCCTACAAGGATCTCATCAAGGCGGCAGACAGGATTTCAGCACTACAGAAATGCCGTGAAGAACTGGCCTTTGGTAACCCTGAGTTTGCACCAGCATTAGCCAGGCTACAGGATCTTCTCGAACATTCAGAACTTCCCGAAGTGAAGTACTTCATGGACAACTTCATATCAGATCGTCCGATGACGTTGGATGAACTGATTGAAGGTAATGGAGCCTGGTTGCTCGACGGAGGACTCGGATGACACTGCAAACAACCATAAAAGCGGCAAAGGAAAATGGCGTATCTGAACGCTACGCAATCATGCGGCGTCTGGCATTCCTGCAACCGCTCATCAGAGAAAAAATGTCCGAGATCGGGCTTGCTACCAAAGAGCTGGAACATAACGAGGATCCGCTTGAAAGAGCATTAATCACCGCTCGAATCAATGAATTAGCGGTTGAGCTGCATCCTCTTAGGCGAGAATCGACGCTTCTGCTGAGGTATTTCAACGGGAAAATGAAACCTGGGAGTAGCAATGCGATAACTGATGAGATGATTGAGCACGCACGTCAACATCCTATTACACGTATTGTTGCTTTTTCTTCAGGGAGAAAACCCACCTGTTGCCCGTTCCATAAGGACAGCAATCCTTCCATGTCGCTGTACGACAACCATGTCCACTGCTTCGTCTGCAATCGGTCGTGGGATCCAATCAGCGCAGTGATGGAAGTAGAGAAAGTTAGCTTTCGCGATGCAGTCTTGGCGCTCCAATAGATTAAAGCGCTCCTTTGCGAGCAATCCCTACCGTAGGGGGATGGTTATAACCACACCCCTGCGGGACGGGTGTGCCCAATAAAGGAGAAACAAGATGATACGAATTGTCATGATACTCTGGATTGCAACTACTGGCATCACCATAGCAGGCTGTTCTCACAGCAGCTGGGTGAATTTTGAGGAACAGACGAGAGTCTCCGGCTTTATTGCCGCTCCTATGGGGCTTGTTAATATGGTTGGTAAAGTAGGTCGCCTCGTAACAAACGATGAAGTCGTTTGTCAGGATTGTGAACCGCCATCGGTTGAAAAACCGGAGGTAATTAAATAGAGACGTGGGGTGAGCAGATATTTTCTCTCACCCCATTTTCTCCTCTCAACAGCCCAAAGGGCTCCTTTGAGTCACCGAATCAGCGCGGTGATTGAAGGGAGCCCTTTGGGTTTTCCAAATCTAAGTTTGAGAGGAGAATATCATGTCAGTAAAAGTTCGTATCAATGGTAGGGAGTTCACTTTGTCGTGGGACGAGTTTGAAAAAGCCTTCTTCAACCGTACAAGCTGTGTCGAAGTAATCGACATCTTTACTGCAGCTGGGAGATCAATGCGATGATGACTACTTACGATGAAATGTCCTGGCCATATGTAACAATCGAAGAAGTTGAAAGATCTGGTTATCTGTACCGATGGAGAGTAGAGCCGATGCTCCACGGAGCACCCTGCCTCAACTTTGGAGTTGAGTATTCACGGCGTGTTGCAGAAACCAAAGCGAGCAACTATGTTCGTCTGATTCTTGGCGAAGAGTAGATGCGACGCAAAATTTGATCTTCGAAGTGGTATACCCATACCCTTCGGAAAGAGGCGACCTCGATAACAGGTCGCCTCTTTTAATTTTCGCTGCATGCATCCAATGAGAAAATTTCCCGTACAGTAAATATATCATTGTGCCTAAGCCATCTCACCTGTTGTTTCCCGATCAGGAAATATCTCTTGCTTTATGTCATTATTGGAGTAATAATTCCCGAAAGGGAAATATTTATGATTACAAAAACAGACACTCCAATTTCACTTGGCCTGGCAGTTCGAACCGCACGTAAACGCCTTGACTTAACGCAGCCGCAACTGGCTCTGGCTTCAGGTGTCGGTGTACGTTTCATTGTCGAACTGGAAGCCGGCAAACCAACACTCCGCCTGGAAAACGTTCTTCGCGTGCTTCATGCACTGGGCGGGAGTCTGTGTGTTGAGGGCCTAGTAAAAGGTCAGGAGGATTAGATTATGACTCATCAACTGAGTGTCTGGCTGTTCAGAACACACATAGGGACATTGAGTCAGATTGATGGCCGCTTGAACTTTTCCTATGAGAGTGACTGGCTGAATACGCGTAATGCAATTCCACTATCGCAATCACTGCCACTTCAGGCAAAGGCGTTTGGTGATCGTGCCACCCGTCCATTTTTTGCAGGGCTTTTGCCTGAAGGAGACAAGCGTAAGTTAATCGCCCAGACTCTACATGTTTCGAGACAGAACGACTTTGCTCTCCTTGATGGCATTGGAGGCGAATGTGCCGGTGCTGTGACTTTGTTGGAGCCCGGGCAAATGCCACAAGCCCAGGATAAAAACGATCTCGTTCGTTGGCTCGATGAAGTAGAGCTATTGCGCCTTCTCGATGAAATGCCAAAACGTCCAATGCTCGCCGGTGAAGAAGGCTTGCGGTTATCTCTGGCGGGCGCACAGGACAAGCTTCCTGTGGTTGCTGAAGGTGATCGTATCGGGTTGCCGCTATTCAACTCTCCGAGTTCGCATATCCTTAAGCCGGCAATTGCCGGCGTGGATGGTAGCGTCTTCAATGAAGGTTTTTGTCTGGCCCTGGCCAATGCTCTGAAGCTTGATACCGTCAAAGCGGAGATTCGCCGTATTAGCGACCGACATTATTT
>NZ_JAQTXM010000076.1 GCF_028688795.1 Rhodoferax sp.
CCACTGGGTGATTACTCTGAATCTGAAGCCTTGGCGGTGATCGACGCCATCGTGACCTGCTTTACGCAGGCCATGGTGGAGCACCACGAGAAGTCCAAGTACCCACCAGTGCGTGGTCTGCCTGAAGTTCCGGATCCGATGGCCAATCCGTTTGCCGACATGGAAAACGACCTCCCCTGGGAGGATGCCAAATGATGGACTTCAACTCATCAGCAAGCGTCAGTGGCCAGATCAGCACCTTGATCGATCTGGGTCTGCAAAAGACCCGCTCCAAGGAGAAATCCCGCCTGTATTTGGGCGCATCCCGTCTGGGCGTGTCGTGCGAACGCGCGCTGCAATACGAGTATGCCCAAGCGCCGGTGGACCCGGGGCGGGAGACGCAGGGGCGGATTCTGCGCATTTTTGAGCGTGGCCACGTCAACGAAGACAGCATGGTCGCCTGGCTGCGGGCGGCCGGGTTCGATCTGCGCACGCACAAACCGAACGGCGAGCAGTTTGGGTTTTCAACGGCTGACGGTCGCTTGCAGGGACACATTGATGGTGTCGTTGTCGGTGGGCCAGACGGATTCAAGTACCCAGCGCTTTGGGAAAACAAGTGCTTGGGTTCCAAATCCTGGCGCGATCTCGAGAAAAACAAGCTCGCGGTCTCCAAGCCGGTCTACGCCGCCCAAGTGGCGATTTACCAGGCCTACCTGGAGTTGCACGAAAACCCGGCCATCTTCACAGCGGTCAACGCCGACACGATGGACATCTACGCCGAGTTGGTTCCGTTCGATGCGGCGCTGGCCCAGCGCATGTCCGACCGGGGCGTGAAGGTGATTGCCGCCACCGAGGCAGGTGAACTACTGCCTCGCGCCTACCTTGATGCCACCCACTTTGAATGCAAGTTTTGCGCTTGGCAAGACCGCTGCTGGAGGACAACCCAATGAACACACAAAAACAAGAATTCCAAATGGATGCCGAACCCATGATCGATGCCAAGCAGGCTGCGTGCGCACTGAGACTGCCCCTGTACTGGTTTGGTGACCCCAAGATGCGAGCCAAACACCGCATTCCACATTACCTGCTGGGCGGCTTGGTTCGCTTTCGCATGAATGAACTGAGCACTTGGGCTGCCAACAGCAGTGCCACAGTCGATTCCGACGCCGAGCCCCAAGAGTCGGAGGGTGTCAGCCATGATGGACTTTAACGATGTAACACCGGCACAGACACCTTCCAGCGATGGCAACCGCGAAGAGATTCGCGCCAGCTTGCTGCTGCGGCTTGAGTCGGTGCTGATGGACATGTTCCCCGCTGGCAAGGTCAAACGCGGCAAGTTCCTGGTGGGCGACATCCTTGGCAGCCCGGGCGACAGTCTGGAGATTGTGGTCACCGGCGACAAAGCTGGGTTGTGGACAGATCGTGCGACTGGTCAGGGTGGAGACATCTTTGACCTGATTTCCGGACATATGGCACTCAATGTCCATTCTGACTTTGCCAAGGTGCTGAGTTTTGCGGCGCAACTGGTCGGCAAAGTGCCGCCGCAAGCAACTCGCAAACGCAAGGCTGAGCCCGCCCTTGATGAACTGGGTCCAGCAACGGCCAAGTGGGAGTACCAGGACACTGAGGGCAGGCTGATCGCCATCGTGTACCGCTACGACCCACCCGGGCAGAAAAAGGAATTCCGGCCATGGGATGTCAAACGCAAGAAGGCAGCGCCACCCGATCCACGGCCACTCTACAACCAGCCCGGCATGCTCAAGTCAGATCGGGTGGTGGTGGTCGAAGGTGAAAAGTGTGCCAAAGCCCTGATCGACGCAGGCATTTGCGCCACCACCGCCATGCACGGAGCCAATGCGCCGGTCGATAAAACCGACTGGTCACCGCTTGCGGGCAAGGTGGTGATCATCTGGCCAGACAAGGACAAGCCCGGCTGGACGTATGCAGAAAACGCAGCACAGGCCATTCTTGCAGCCAAGGCCACCAGTTGCGTCATCCTGTACCCGCCAGAAGGCAAACCCGATGGTTGGGACTGCGCTGACGCGCTGGCCGAGGGCGTAGATGTTCACGACATCGTGGCCAACAGCCCTTACATGACCATTCATCTGCCTGACATTGGAGCGGCAAAAGCTGCCCAAACAGCGCCTAGTGCGAACAGTGATGAGGAGCATACGGTTTGGGGTACCGAAGATGCGCTGGCAGTGAGTTTCACGAGCCGCTACAAAAATGACTGGCGATACGTTGCGGCGTGGGGCAAATGGCTGATGTGGGATGGTCAGCGCTGGCGCAGCGAGGACACTCTGGCCGCATCCGATCTGGTGCGCCACGTCTGTCGTTTCGCATCGCTCAAGTCTGACAACCCAAAACTTGCGGCCAAACTGGCAGCTTCGGGCACCATCAGCGGTGTCGAACGTCTGGCTCGGGCTGATCGCAGGCACGCGGGCACCACGGACGAGTGGGATGCCGACGAATGGTCAATCAACACACCCGGTGGTGTGGTTGACCTGCGTACCGGCAGGATGCGCGCCCATGATCGTGGTGACCGCATGACCAAAATCTGCACGGCCACGATTCAGCCGGGCAGCACCTGTCCCAACTGGATGGCGTTTCTGGCTGATGTGACCGGAGGAGACGCGGCACAAATCCACTACCTCCAGAAGGTGTTCGGCTACTGCATGACAGGCTCCACCCAAGAGCACGCGCTGTTTTTCCTGTACGGCACAGGTGCCAATGGCAAGTCGGTGTTCGTCAACACCATCTTCACCCTGATGGGCGATTACGCGGCCAATGCGCCCATGGATACGTTCATGGAATCGCGCGGTGACCGGCATCCCACCGATCTGGCAGGCCTGCGTGGGGCGCGCTTTGTGGGTGCGACCGAGACTGAACAGGGGCGGCGCTGGAACGAGTCCAAGATCAAGGAGATCACCGGTGGCGACCGGGTGTCGGCGCGTTTCATGCGCCAGGACTTCTTCACCTACCTGCCGCAGTTCAAGTTGGTCATCGCGGGCAATCACAAACCCGCCATTCGCAACATCGATGAGGCCATGCGCAGGCGTTTGCACCTGATCCCGTTCACGATCACTGTGCCGCCAGAAAAACGTGACAAGCAACTCCAAGCCAAGCTGCTGATTGAGCGCAACGCCATCTTTGAGTGGGGCGTGCAGGGTTGTCTGGCCTGGCAGCGCGAAGGGCTCATTGCGCCCGAGAGTGTCGTCAGTGCGACCAAGGAGTATTTCGAGGCAGAGGATGCCTTGGGGCGCTGGCTGGAAGAGCGTTGTGTGCGGGTCAACAGTGCCAGATCACTCACCACGGAGTTGTTTGCCGATTGGAAGCAGTGGGCAGAGGCAGCAGGTGAGTTTGTTGGCTCCCAGCGCCGGTTCTCTGACCTGTTGCTCACACGCGGATTGGAAAAGTGGCGCAACTCAGCCGGTGTTCGCGGATACCAGGGGGTGGGCTTGGCGCAGCAGTCACGCCCAAATTACACACCTTACGCGGATAACTGACACCTATGACGCAGCAAAAGAACGCTCTGAAACTGCCTCTTGTGGCGATGTTTTACGCATTCGATACCCGCGTCGGTTGTGTCGGTATGGCATCAATCCGACGTAGTCGGCGCAGCCAACGGTTAGTTCCTCACGCGAGGCGTGACGCGCAGGTCATGGAAGTTAACCCTGAGATGTGTCGACTACGTCGGAATGGAAAAACCGACCTGAATTGCAACTTTGAAATGCAGGCACAGCACAGCTGCGTGCCTTGCTCAACAACAGGAATCGATATGAAAAATCTTGAAAATGCACTTGTGACAGACACGCGAACTGCTCGCGATATGCAGCAGTGGCTCACAGCCAACTGCGATCTGGACGACCGCGCAACAACCCGGTTCTCTGAACTGCACGCAGATTGGCTGACCTGGAGCGCTGCCAACGATTGCTTTGCCTCGTCTGCGCGCTGCCTGTCACTGGCATTAGGCCACCTTGGATTGCAGCGTTGCGTGGTGAGTTCGGGCAACGCTCGCGCCTATCGTGGCATCTCGCTCAAGATCGGAGGTGCGAAATGAGCAGCACCATTCTTACCCTGGACTTGGGCACAACCACTGGCTGGGCACTGCGACCTCAGAACGGCCAAACCGCTCACGGTTTTGTCAGCTTCAAGTCCCAGCGATTCGAAGGCGGTGGCATGCGTTACCTTCGCTTCAAACACTGGCTTGCAGAACTCAAGAACATCACGGGCGAGATCAACGCCGTCTACTTCGAGGAGGTGCGCCGCCACGTTGGAGTCGATGCCGCCCACGTCTACGGCGGCTTGATGGCGACCCTCACCACTTGGTGCGAGCACCACCGCATCCCGTACCAGGGCGTGCCAGTGGGCACGATCAAGAAGCACGCCACCGGCAAAGGCAACGCAGGCAAGGCAGAAGTCATTGCTGCCATGCGTGCCCTTGGTCACCCCGTCACTGACGACAACGAAGCCGATGCCCTGGCCATCCTGCACTGGGCACTCGACACGCAGGAGGTGTGACGTGAAGGTTCCCACCCACCACTACCAATGCCCCCTTGGTCGCTTGCAGCCAACTGTGACAGACCTGGACAGCGTCAAGCAACGCGGCTGGCGTGACCAGAACATCCTGGTGGTCAACGCTGAGGACAAGCGGCTGGACTACCTCGAGCGTGAACTGGTGCGACGCATCGGCGAGCGTTTGTATGGTCAAGGAGATCGTCATGGCTGAGCGCAACACACCATGGACACCCGAGGACGTGGCCAACCGCTTCGAGGACGCTGCGGTCACTGCCAGGCGACTGCCCTCGGCCAATGTGCAGGGCTACTTCAACGCGTGGCCCACCATCGTGCGCTGCCAGTGGGAGATGCTGGCAACCGACGAACGTGTGGTCTGTCGCTTCCCTCCATCACCGAAGGACGTGGAACAGATGCTTGAGGTCATGCTCTGGGTGCAGTGGCTTGAGGTTGAGCAGCGCCATCTGGTCTGGATGCGTGCCAAGCGGTACGGCTGGCGTGACATCTGTACGCGCTTTGGCGTTTGCCGCACCACGGCTTGGCAAAACTGGCAAAAGTCCATTCAACTGGTGGCGCAAAAGCTCAATGACAGCCGCAAAAAGTAAGGTGGGCAGGACAAGTGGACGAGATATCTTCCAAGACAAATGGGCAGGGAGAGCAATGCGTCCAGCACTTGTCCAGAGTTTTGCCACTTTGTCCTTTTGGCCTGCAAAACAGGGCTGAACATCCAGCCTGTTTTTAGGTATATTTACGGCTATGGATGGAGAAAACCGCTGACGATCAGTTGGAAAATAGCCACTGAGCCCCAGGTAAAAGGGGTCCTTCTTTCGGAAAATCCTATGCGGGGGGCAACAGCGCAAGACCCGCCCACCGACAGACTGCAAACCAGAGTTTGCAGCGGTTTGCACCAGCAGCAGGTTTGCACCCTGGCACACAAGGGGGGGAATTCAATTCACACCCTTTGCCGACCTGACATCCAAGTTTTCGTTTCCTGATTATTCCTGAACCCGCCCTCGGAGTTTTCTGACGGCGGGTTCTTTCGTTCAACTCCAGCGCTTGAGATGGCGCACCTCGCGGCCCGTCATAGGTTTCACAGACCTGTGCGGGCCGTATTTTTTTGGAAGCATCAAACCCGTGAATCCACTCAACGTTGAGTACCGCAAGGTTGACGCGCTGATCCCGTTTGCCCGCAACCCTCGCACCCACAGCGAGGAGCAGGTGGCCAAGATCGCCGCCAGCATCGCCGAGTTTGGCTGGACAAATCCGGTGCTGGTCGACGGTGTCAGCGGCGTGATCGCCGGTCACGGTCGTCTGGCGGCTGCCCGCAAGTTGGGCCTGACGGAAGTTCCGGTCATCGAACTGGGGCATCTGTCACCCACCCAGAAGCGCGCCTACGTGATCGCCGACAACCGCCTGTCACTCGATGCCGGGTGGGACGAAGAGATGCTGGCCCTTGAACTCACTGAGCTGTGTGAGTCCGGTTACGACCTGGCACTCACCGGCTTTGAGGACGCTGAGATTGAAGCCATGATGTCCGAGCACATCGATGGTGAGACCGGTGACGATCAGACTGGCGATGATGATTCCGACGATGCACCAGACGCTGGTGACGAGGTACCAGACGCACCGGTCAACCCAGTATCCCGAACCGGTGATGTCTGGCTGCTTGGTGCGCACCGTCTGATCTGTGGCGATGCCGGTGACTCAGCGGTGGTCGCCGCCCTGATGCAATCTGAAAAGGCTGCGCTGTGTTTTACATCGCCGCCCTACGGTACCCAACGCGATTACACCGACACCATTGTTGATTGGGACGCCCTGATGCGTTCGGTCTTTGCGAACCTGCCCATGGCTGCCACCGGTCAAGTGCTGGTCAACCTGGGGCT
>NZ_JAQTXM010000040.1 GCF_028688795.1 Rhodoferax sp.
GTGGCCAATGTGCCATCACAACTGGTGGCCAGCAGGATGTAGCCTTTGACGACATCATTGCCTTTAAGGGTTGCTTCTTTGCCGGTTTTAGCCAATGCCCAGAATTTCTTGCCGTCTTTGAGTACGCCTGCGGTTTCCAGCTCGAAGCCGGAGACTTCGGATAGATCGCGGTAAAACTCCAGGACGGATTTGGGCTGCACCACTTGATAGCGCCCCGAGACTACCGATAAGGGGGCTTTGGTGTCACTGCGGTACAGCACCTTTTGATCATCAAAGCTCATGATGGAGCCCAGAGCTCCCGCCTGCTCGGTCATGTAACGAACCGGGGTCTCTCTGATTTCCCAGTCCATTCCGGCTTTTTGAGCCCAGACTTCAATGGGTTGTTTGGCAGGCAGTTGATTGCCGAGTTGATGCCAGGGGGTTTGGCCGACGTAGGCCATTTGTTGAACAAGGTGTGCCATGGGGATTTCTTTCTGTATTTGAGGGATATGCAGGTGATCAAGCCGCTGACTGGATTTAGCCAACGGCATCACAAGCAATAGGGAATGAATACGAAACGTTGTCGGGACTACCGGCTGAAGTTGTAACCACAGTCACGACATTGGTAGTTGTTGAGCAGGCTGTTGTCAACCACAGCTCCCAGGCTGGAACCCACAGCAGCACCGCTGAACAGGCCAGCCATGATGGCTCCGGCGACACCACCGACCAGGGCACCGACTGGCCCCCCGGCTGAACCGAGACTGGCACCTCTGGCCGCACCTGCTAATGCGCCAATGGCACTACCGGTTTTGCGTCCAAGGTTTTTGGTTTGGATGCGGGTTGATGAACATTGAGGGCAATAAATCGTCATGATGAAGACTCCTTGGTTGTAAAGGTTGAGGGTTGAAAACAAGAAAAGCCGTCGCTCGCCCTGGTGGACGATGCGACGGCTTTGAGAAAGCCAACCGGTTAGGCTGGCATGGGGGGGGAAACAAGAAATCAAAGGGCGTGACTGGGCTGATTCACTCAAGGGTGATCAACTCAATGGCACGTCAAAGCGACACTTCGCTGAACTTGGGGGTGCTTAGTCAATGGGCAGCAATGAACTTTTCTGACCTGCTGCCAATGCAGAGATTCCTTGGGGTCATTCATGGAATCAATGGGTATATATGTAACCGTAACTGTTTCAAATGCTGTTGAAACTTGGCTGGTGTCCAAGTTGAAACGCTCGATGCAATTGGGGACACGCTCCTGCGCGTTAAGGCGTATTGGCCACTTGTTACAGAAGTAGCGCCCTTTTTGAATAGTCGTGATGTTGGGATGAAATGGGTGTTCGGCTCACATTGAACTGACAAGCGAACTCCTTTTCAGCAGCAAAGGAATGGTGACCGGCGCCCAGATTTTTCCTGTCTTGGTAGGGATGCCTGTCAACGATGGAGGCAGACGCAGCTACACCTCTGGGCGTTTAGGCAGTGGAGTGGGCAAATGGGTCTTTGGGCAGAAACGAGATTCCTGGGCACAGTGATTTTCCAAAACAGCACACCTTTAATGTAGGCGGCATTCTCTTGTCAATAATTACTGTCAGAGGCGAAGATTAAGTGCCTGGGTAACGCCAGTGTTTCATCAAAACGACAAACATGGTAGGACGCCAAAGATTTCTGGGTTTCCATGCAATTTCACGGAAATTTATGAAAGTTTATTGTAAGATTCCCTCATAGATCAGCAAGTACGCGGCTCATTTTTTGCTCAGCGTCAGCTAAAGCGCCAGTCGTTTTTAGCTTTTCCCAGTTGATTACTCATCCTCACCTGCGCGCCCCGCGCATCGATTTTTTCTTAAAAAAGTCGATCTCTCTGAAGCTCAGATTTGGCGTATCACTTTTCGTGGTTCGTAACTGATGCCCAACAAATTTTAGTCACCCTTGCGGTTCATCGATCCGCATACGCCGTGCGTCCTCCGGCTTGGTTTAAGCATTTTTGGCCTTTTGGTCAGCGCTTTGACCTGACGTAGCTTGGTCTTTGACCAGCAGTGGTGTCGCGCGTTTTTACGTGCGATCGAAACAAATTAATTTTGAGGTTTTCATGAAAGTTACTTTAAAAAAAGCAAGTTACATGCTGCGGCGCAACCCGGCTGTGACGCCACCCAACCAGTCGCTGGGCGGCCAGACAACAATCGAAGCGATCGTCACGGAGAGGAATATGGCGTTCGGGGCCAAGGTTTTGGCCGACCCTTTCGACTGCGCGCAATCGGAGCAGTGCGCCACCTATGGCGGCCCGGTGATTCTTCGGATTGGCCCCGTTCAGTTGCGCATTGGCCTCAGTCGATCGTTTATTTACAGCATGCTCGACCCAGAAAGCCCCAGTCATGACCCTACTTTTCCAAAACCCATTCGCCTTTCTGCGCGTGCCGTTGGCTGGGTCGAAAGTGAAATTTCAGCTTGGCTCACCTCGCGGATTGCTGCGAGTCGCCGTATCACAAACAGGAGCTTCTAATGCATAACGTATATCAACGGCAACCCTTCCCGATCTGGGCTGTTCCGAACGCCCTGCAAAATTCGCTACGTGAGGCCTACACCCATTCGCAAGCGCCGATCGAACTTATTTTTTCAACCGCGATGACGGCAATCTCCATTGCGAGCCAAGATCAAATTCGTGTGAAGTTTTTACCGAACCACGAAATCCTCGCCAGTTTGTTTTTCAAAATCATTGCGGATTCGGGCGAACGTAAATCATTTTTATTTCAACTGCTTTTGCAGTCAATTTTTGATTTTGACGCTTCTTTCCATGAAAAACGTGAAGCCGCTCGGAAGGCGTTCGAGTCCTCAATTGAGATTTGGCAACTTGAGCACGCCACACTGGTCGCCGCTTTCGAGAAGGCCATAAAAAAGGGGCAGCCAACCGATGCTGCCAAGTTGGCGTTGGAAAAACACAATCAGGCAAAACCGGTTTTGGAAAAGTTTCCGAAGCTGATCTATGCAGATGCAACCCCAGAAGCAATCGCCTACGGACTGTATTCACAATGGCCTTCAGCAGCGTTGATTTCTGATGAGGCTGGAATGATTCTGAATGGCCGTGCAGGTCAAGATTTGCCGTTGCTCAACAAACTCCGCGACGGTGACAGCTTGAGCGTTGATCGGAAATCGACCGAGAGCTTCACCCTTACTGGCGCGACATTTTCGATGCTTTTAATGGTGCAACCGAAAACGTTTCGCCATTTTTTGGAACATCAAGGGCGCGATGCGCGCGACATAGGCTTTCTTGCGCGATGCCTGATCGCATGGCCTGACTCAACGCAAGGCACCCGATTCGTATATATAAACCAGGTACTGGAATGGAAGTACCTTCCAATCTTTCACGACCGGATTACCGCGATTTTGCAAGAGGGATACAGCAACGGTGTCAAAAGACCACCAGTAACACTGGAACTATCTGTACAGGCGAGAGGTCGCCTTATGGACTTTCAGAACTTCATTGAGTCCGAATTAGGACATGGCCGGTGTTTTTCTGATGTCAAAGATGCCGCTTCAAAGATGCCCGAAACGGCAGTTCGGATGTCTGCACTTTTTCATCACTTCGAAGGGCGTACCGGTGAAATTCAGGAAGATACCTTTCAGCAAGCTATTGAAATCTGCACTTGGTACTTGTATGAATTCAAGTATATTTTCGGTGCAAAACCTGAAATACCTCTTGAACAAGCAGATGCCCAACAGCTTCAAGAGTGGTTGTGGCAAATTTTTGTTCAAAGTAATGGCATTAATCTAAATTACAGCAAGAATTTCATCAGACAGCATTGCCCGAATAGTTTACGCAACAAGAATAGGCTTAATCGAGCATTGTTGGAATTAATTTATTCAGGAAAAATATCTGCATTCATGCACGGAAAAACCAATATGATTTCATTAAATCCTCAGTGGTTTTATTTCCAAGTCCCGATGCAACCATATCGATGGTAATTTCAATAAAAATTGCTTGTAGAAACTGATAAGCATTTTGTTATTTTTTATCAACCCGATGATGAGTGGCTATTTCGGACTCTCGTCATCGGTCATTGATCTGCCGTTCGATTCTGTCAATATACCACGCATCGAAATTGTTTCATAGTACGTATGAGCTCCAGAAATGGAGTCTTTTGGGGAGCGGTTTTACTTATTTTGTTAACGAAGTTAAGCGTTCTTGGTCATTTATCCTTGTAATTAACTATGACATTAGAAGTCCAAACTCGTCCATTTTGATCCAATAAACAGATTTTGAATATGAAACTTGCATCAATCAAACACCGCTGAGAAAATACATACCTCAATAATCATTCTGGCGCGAAAGTTCATGATGTCAACGAAAGGAGTTCACCAAATATTTTGCGGTCTTCATCTTCCAAGTGGGAGTCAAGCAACATTAACACCGGGGAGTCAATCCACCAGCATCGTCACATTCAAACCAAACCGACAGCCAACGCCAACGGGCTTCCAACTTCTACACCAACTGTGTCCAACCTTTGTTTCGATAGACACAACCATTTCAACATCAACAAGAGAGAGCCATTCTGAAGAAATTCGACCATCATGTTCGTATGTCGTCACATCCAACCAGCAACCTGAGGGCCATCACTCCTTCACAAAAGTCACCACTTACCCTTAACCGAAACCAACAACGCTCCCTCATTGAATGACTTTTTGCAACCTGCTCACCACCAACTCTAAAGCACGAAATTTACTAACCACCCATCTTTGCCCTGCTATTGTTGCTATTAGTAGCAGAAATAGCAGGTACAGCTGATGTCAACAATGACAAAACCACAACTTGATGAGCAGTTCAGTCAGGTGTCAGATCTGTGCGTTCTGTAATTCACACAATCAAACAATGTGACAAGCTGATTATGGTCAGTAGCTGGGATGGTCACGCCCCAGTTACTGGCACCATTAAGGTGATCACCGCGACCGGTTCAATACAGGCTTCCTTCCCGGCCGTGGTACATCTGGATTGATGAGTGGTGGCGTTTGACTCTTGCCAAAGGTGCGAAACAGTCCAACTCCAGCAGCACCGGATTCGATGCCAAAGTCACTGCTTTTCTTGGTGATATATGGCGCTACCTTTTCGATCAAATTTATTCGCCGCCTCACATCATCTCGATGGATCATTCCGATACCCAGGTGACCTTCATTCACAAACTTATCTTCGTCGAAATTGCTGCAATAACAGCGCCCGAAACCTCCCGTAATCCTGTTCCATACCTCACGAGTGGACTGATCAATCATGAAATAGTTCCTACGCATTGATCCATCGTAGAGCAAGAGCATGTGATAGTGATACCCACCACCATTTGCACCATATTCAAGACCCCATGCATACCCAACCAGTCCGTTAAAAATGTCTGGATACGAGCGCCTATCTCCGATAAGTTGTTTGAAATGTCGTTGAACATGCTCAATTGAAATGGATTGACAGACCTCTTGGATGTAGCCAATATCAATCCGCACGACAAAAAGTCGAGAGTGATAATCAAAGAGGCGATCAATAAGTTCAATTAATCCGTTGAGATTACGCTTGGCTCTGTAGCGCTGCTCAACTTGCATTCTGTCATCGTACGCAGTCGTGTTATAGGGATAATTGCCAAAGTCGTGGATTTGTGGATAGCTGTACATTTTCTTTTCCCCATAAAATTCCAGATAAAGTTGTACTGAAATGCCTCAGTACAGCCCAAGACTGACAGTCATTAATTAGCATCAGTGCTTGATCCACTGCTTATTAATCCTTACCGTCATAGAATGATGTAGTGATAAAAAATGTCTCGATCAACAGCAATACAGTGATAGAAAACTTTGTGAGACGTTGCTTCACTATGTATATGGGTCGCTGTAACTTTTTAAAATCCCTAATGAGCTTATCTAGTAGTGGTGAGTCGCTTGATCATCAAACATTACTGCAATGCCAATAACTAATGAATAATCATCTTCCCAAGATATTATTTAATAGAAGAATAATATAAAACCAAAATTCACATCCGTTTTAAACACCCAGACTCTGCAGACTTAGATGTTCTTTTTTGCGGGGATTTGCGACGCTTTTGCTCCAACTTAGATCCCGGAGTTATGCAAATGTTTGCTTGTCTCTTGCTGGTCTCGAAGTGACTGTTTGCCCTACCGTTCTTGTACACCTTGATCGCCTGAGAGTTGAGTGAACCAAGACCAGGACAGGAACAAGCTTCGACTATCACAACTTGTACAACCTTGAATTGGGTTTGCAAATGAGGCCCAAAATCCCCCATTTGGGGGATACCCTGCCTGGAAAGAAACTTGGAAAATGACCGTATTTACCTTGACACGGCTTTTATGGAGCGCCGAGCCTTCCCGCAGAGTCCCTGCCAAGATCAGGCATGTTTCACCACAACCACGACATTGGCATTGCCGATTTCACAACGATTTCAAAAAACATTGGTGAGATCGGCAAAACGACACATCCTGTCTGATGCCCACTTTACGATTCGTTCATGCCCATCAAAAAAACCTCTGACCATGACACGCTGGTTTACCGTCTTTGCAACATTCTTGGCAAGCTCAATCAAGGTGAAAAGCTCGACCCGCACCAACTGGCCCTGGAGTTCAATGTCAACCCACGAACCATCCAGCGTGACCTCAATGAGAGATTTAACTACCTGCCACTGGTCAAGACCGAAGGGCTTTATCACCTTGACACCGCTTTTTTAGGAAAACTCAGCCTGCGGGATATTGAACACTTTGCCAGTCTGGCTGGTGTGCGCGGGCTGTTCCCTTCACTGTCAGACGACTTTTTGCGTGATGTATTTGATGCCCGCATCCAGAGCACACTGCTTGTTAAAGGCCATGAATACGAAAATCTGGGTGGAAAAACACTTGACTTTACCCAACTGCAGCAAGCCATTGTTGCCAGGCACATGGTCAGCTTCAGCTACCAAAAGCCTCAAGAGCAAAAATCCTATGCCAACGTACAGCCTTACAAGCTGGTCAACAAAGATGGCATCTGGTATCTGGCAGGCAAAGATGGCGACAAACTCAAAGCCTTTGCTTTCACCAAGATTGACCGCCTGGTGACCACCGATGGTACGTTCAGTGTTGACCCTGCCGTTGAACAGACACTTGCCACCGAAGATGACATCTGGTTGAACGATAAAAAAATTGAAGTGGTGCTGAAAATCGCCAGCCCGGTGGCAAGCTACTTCAAACGCCGCAAACTGGTAGCCAATCAGGTGATCGAAAAGGTGCTGGAGGACAACGGCCTGATCGTCTCGTCCAAAGTGGCACACATTAACCAGATACTGCCCACAGTGCGTTACTGGTTACCTCACATCCGCATCATCAGCCCAGAAGGCATGCAATCCGAGATGGAGCGGGAAATGCGAACCTATTTGGCAGGGGACTGAAATTCAGACTCAGCTTGTGCTCGTAACCGACTATTTATCTTCAAGTTAACCAATACTCAAAGGAGCCTTCATGTTTCGCCAGCAAAAAATCATTCATGAGTCCATCCCTGCTCTGCGCAATCTACTCACGCGCTACCAATGGCAAACCGAACCGGCCAATTGGCTAACCACCGCTGAAGATAAATCGAAAAAATTTGTCGTCACAGTGCCATTGGTGGGTGCCTTCAGTTCTGGCAAATCTTCAATCATCAATGCGATCATTGGTCAGCCCATCTTTTCCACCGCTATCGATCCAGAAACTGCGGTGCCAGCAGAGATCATGCACGGCGACACCGAGTGCCTGACAGGCTGTTTTTCAGATGGTCGGCGCATTCCTTTGAATCGTGAAGTGGTGCGCGAAAACCAGCTGGCTATGTTGCAACACGGCGGTTGGGTCGAGGCCGTTTTGCCAGTCCCCGCATTGGCGGGGCTGTCGCACCTGCGGCTGGTAGACATGCCGGGATGGGACTCTGGCATTGAAGCGCACGGCATGGCCATTGACAACTACGCCATCCGCAGCCTGGCTTATGGTGTGGTCGTCAGTGCAGACGAGGGCAGTTTGCGCAGCAGCATTCACCGCGCCCTTGACGAGTTGAAAGTACGCAACATGCCGGTTCTTGCCATTATCAGTAAGGCTGACAAAAAACCACCAAACGAGGTTGATGCAGTGGTCGCACAGGTGGAGCAAGAAATCACCACTGCCATGGGACACCCCCCTTACAAGTTGATCAAGGTCTCTGCCCGCAAACATGACGTGAGTGAATTGGTTGCAGCACTGACTGAACTAGAAAGCCAAGCCGAGCCACTGTTTACCCAAAACGTCGTCAGTCCCTTTGCCCAACAACTGCAAAGCCTGCATCACCATCTGGACACTTTACTTAATAGTGATGATTTGGATAGTGAGAAGATCAAGGCCGAATGCGAAAAGCTTGCTTCTGACATGCAAGTTTTCGAGACCCGACTGAACGATGAAACCATCCAGCTTGATGCCCGCGTTCAACCCGTGCTCGGCCATATCATGCAGCAGCTTGAGTCCCGTCTGAAAAGCCAGCTCGACACACTGGTCGATCAAGCAACGAATGGTGGAGACCTGCAAGGCAGCATTGGCAGCACGGCTCGGCTGGTCGTTTCCGAAGGGATGCGCGACGAATTTAACCCCGAAATCGAGCGCTACCTGGGTCGAGTGGCCGAGGGCTTGCCTAGTCATTTCAACCCTGAAGTTTCGGGAAATTTCAAGTTATCTGAGGACAAAAAAACTTCTCAGAACAGCCCGATGGTCGCCACACCGCTGGCTGCGCTTGCCTTGCCTGTGATCATAAAGTTCATACCTGGCCTAAACATCATCGGCCCAGTCATTCTTGGCGTGGTGGCATTGATGGAGAAGCTCTTCAAAAACAAGAGTCAGCAAAAAATTGAGTCAGCCCGTCAAGAAGAAAGCGCTCGCAGAAAAGTGTTAACTGACATCATCCCAAGTGCAGTCAGTCAGGTCAAAACAGCCCTTCAGCCTCAGTTGCATCAGTACATTGCACAAGCCAAACAAAAGATCGCTGATGAGGTACGTGCACAACAAGCTTCACATCAAGCCGCATTAAATGAATTGCAGCGACAGCTTGAAAAAGGCCAGGCCGCCTTTGCCCTAGCCTGCGCACAATACAAAACAGATCAAGCATTCCTTCAAACTCTGATTAAACAACTGGAGCTTGCATGAACATCAACCTCACCCCCGACGAACTCAACGTTCGTTATGCACTGTTATGCCGAAGTACACAAGTTGAAGCGGTTAACACGCCACAGGCTCAACAAAACGAAATCCATTTACAGGCTCTAAATAAACTGCTAAACAACGATTTGAGGGCGTTAGCTCGACAGGGTAGCCCAGACGACTTTGCCGACATCTACTTTGCGCTGGAACAAGAACTGGAGCGCTTTCGCGAGTTTTGCGCCTACCCAGCTCTGGCACAGAAGTTTGTGGTGGCTTTTGGTGGCAGTTTCAGCGCGGGCAAGTCCAGCCTGATCAACACCTTGCTGGGGCAGCGCCTGCTGGTGACCGAAGTAGACCCCACCACCTCACTGCCCACCTACGTGCTCAAAGGTGATGCCGATGCCGTGCATGCCCTGAACCTGTTTGGTCATCGCATGGATCTTGGCACCGACGACTTTTTGAGCCTCACGCATGATGAAGTGCAGCTCTACGGCAGCAACATCAGCCGCCTGCTGCGCACTGCAATCATGACGCGCGCTGATTTTCCGTGGAACAACCTGGCCATCATCGACACGCCCGGCTACACCAAACACGAAGACCAGACGCAGGGTGCCAGAACCGACGAACACATTGCCCGCACCCAACTCAACGCCGCGCAAGCCATTGTCTGGGTGATTGATGCCCGTCAAGGTGTGATCACCGAGGACGACCTGAAGTTTCTGGCCAGCCTGCAACCCGACATTCCACGCCTGATTGCCGTCAGCCGTGCCGACCAAAAACCGGCGCAAGACGTGGCCTCCATTGTGGCGACCATCAAAAGAACACTGACCGAACGCAACGTGGCCTTTGTGGACGTGCTGCCGGTGTCTGCCCGCAACAAACCCGAATGGCCCGTGCAAGCACTGCTAGAACAACTTGCCACCTGGAACACGCAACCACGTGCCTTGCGCTTTGCTCACAACTTCAAGGCATTGTTCACCCGTTATGCCGACTTCATTGAACAAGAGCAACGCCAAGCACAAAGGCACCTTAACCGACTCAACCGCATTTTGATCATGGCGGACAGCGAAGACGTGCAAGCTGATGCCCAAGAACTCAAGCAACACGCTGAAAAAGCCCTGAGTACTGCCAAAGAACACGCCATTGAGCTACTGGATTTGCGACAACGGTTTTTCGGACAACTCAAATCCGTGGGTGATACCGTTGGCATCGCTTTGCCTGAACCTGCGGAAATTGACCTCTTGGACAACGAAGGCGTTAGCCTGTTGGAGCTGTTCATCGAACAGCGCACACAACAAGGCCAGAGCGCCCCAGATGAACCAGAAACTTTACGTTCGTTGATGCTCGGCAGTGTCTGTACCAAACTCACGTCACTGATCGGTAACGACATTGAATCTCAACTGAACCCACACTTTGCATCCACGCTTGATGTCCACAGCCGTGAAACCTACGCTCGACTGCTCGCCGCGCTGCTGATTGCCAACGGCGCGGTTGAAGTGGCTCAAAGTCAACTGTTCAAGATATTGTTAGTCACTCTGGGTCTTGGCGACATCCGCGCAAAACTCTTTGCACAGGCAAAAACACTCAATCAAGATGAATTGAAGGAATGCCGCCGCATCATTCTTGAACACGGATTGGTCTCAACTTGTCTGGTGGATGCGCTTGTCTTGTGCCGCCTCTCCAAGCCATTGAATGAATTTCAAACGCAACTGTTCTCGGAATTGGCAAACTACCTTGCAATTGCCAGTGATCAAGAAATCCAATCCATCGCAGTGGCGACTTATGTCATGGGATTAAACAAGAAAGATGAATGCATCGAAGGTGACATGACTTCACATGAAGGATGGGGCTCATTCATCCCCTTGAGTGGTACAGACGTCTGTATCAAGATTGCACAACGGAAAAAATTGCCAGTTGAGGTTCAACTTGAACTGGCAAAAAATACAGAGCAAACGGTCGTAGTTGCACTGGCAAGTAATAAGGGTCTAGCTGAAATTGCTCAAACTGAACTGACTAAAAATGGATCAGTAGATGTTTTAGTGGCTATTGCAAAAAACCCTTGCTTGACCGAAAGTATTCAAAATCATCTTTTCAATACAGGCAATGCCAAAGTTAAAGCATCACTTGCCACTAATGTTTCATTGGTTATTGACATAAAGAGAAAGTTATCTCAAGATTCCGATCTAGATATTAAAATGGCATTGGCCGAAAATATCTCGATAGAGAATGAAATAATTGCTATTCTGGAAATTGACAAAGATGCAAGAGTGCGCGCCGCACTTGCAAAAAATTCTGCATTAACTGGCGACCAGCAAATAAAAATATCAAAAGACGAACTCAAAGTCAGAGTTGGTCTTGCTGGAAATACATCACTTTTGGTATCGTTGCAAACCGAATTCGTATCCGACAGCAATGATGCCGTACGAATAGCACTCGCCCGCAATCCTGTGATAGATGAAGTGATTCAAGCCAAATTGGTTCAAGATCGCCGCGTTGATGTTCGCGAATCACTGGCAACCAATGTGGCATTATGTGTTGCTCAACAATTTCAATTGTTTGATCGCTCAGATATTGATGTGACAATAGAATTGTTTAAAAATCCAAGTTTGAATGGGAATTTACGAGAAAAGATTATTTCTTCAGTCTCAGATTATCAATTGGAATCAGCAAGAGATAACTCTAATGACAAAGAAAGAGAATCTGAAAGGGCATGGAAAGAATATTGGGCAGCCAGTAAAAAAGCCAGGGAATATCAGATGAAATATAGGGATTTTTTCTTTTCTCAATCACAGGCAGATAGCTATAACGAAACTGCAGATGATCTCGATAGAGAGCACTCCCAGGCTAGTCGCGAGTCAAGCCTCGCAAGAAAGAGATATGCCGGAGTCAAATCAATTGTTGAGGCAAGAATAAGCAAGACCCAAGCACCAATAGTCCAAGCACCAATAGTCCAAGCACCAATAGTCCAAGCACCTATTACCCAGCCCCCCCTACAAAAGGCCCCCACCCCCGGCGATATTTTGCAAGACGGCCCTGACCTGCCCACACTGGTGGTGCTGCCCGGGGGACACTTCCAGATGGGCAGTAATGCGTGGTCGAACTCGCAGCCCATTCACACCGTGCAAATCAAGAGCTTTGCCATGGGTCAATACCCAGTCACCCAGCGGCAATGGCTGGCCGTGATGGGTGACAACCCCAGCAGGTTCACGGGCGATGAGGCCCGCCCGGTGGAAAGCGTCAGTTGGGACGACGTGCAGCGGTTTATTGAAAAACTCAACGCCCAGACCGGCCACACCTACCGCCTGCCCAGCGAAGCCGAGTGGGAATACGCATGCCGCGCAGGCAGCACCGGCAAGTGGTGCTTTGGCGATGATGAGAAACAGCTTGGGCAATACGCTTGGTACAAAGACAACAGTGGCGACCAAATCCACCCCGTAGGGCAACTAAACGCCAATGCCTTTGGCCTACACGACGTGCACGGCAATGTGTGGGAATGGTGTCACGACACCTGGCACGAAAGCTACAACGGTGCGCCCTGCGACGGCACCGCCTGGATCAGCGGTGACCAGCAGGACAAGCGCTTGGCGCGCGGCGGTTCCTCGTACGACATCAGCGGGGGGGCGCTTGCCGCCTGTCGCAACAAGGGTTCGTCCGGCGGTCGCGTTAACAGGGTCGGTTTTCGCTTAGCCAGAACCCTGGCCCCCTTAGACCAATCCCACCAAAGCGATGATGATCAGGCCAACAAGGTCAAAGCCTCTATAACCCAGGCCCGCGCTGGTGGTGTTGTCCGATGGCAGCTTCCAGATGGGCAGCCGTGAATGGTCGAACTCGCAACCCATCCACACCGTCCACATCCAAAGTTTTGTCATGGGCAAATACCCGGTCACCCAGCGCGAATGGGTTGCTGTCATGGGCAATAACCCCAGTCATTTCAGTAGCGGGGGTGACACCTGCCCGGTGGAAAACGTCAGTTGGGACGACGTGCAATTGTTCATTCAAAAACTCAACGCCCAGACTGGTCACACCTACCGCCTGCCCAGCGAGGCCGAGTGGGAATACGCCTGCCGTGCCGGCAGCACTGGGAAGTGGTGTTTTGGCGACGATGAAAGCGAATTCCAGCAGTACGCTTGGTATGACGAAAACAGTGGTGACGAAACGCACCCTGTTGGAAAAAAGAAGGCCAATGGATTCGGTCTGTATGACATGCACGGCAACGTCTGGGAATGGTGTGAAGACTTGTGGCACCCCGATTACAGTGGCGCTCCGACAACTGGACAGATCTGGACTGATAGCTCAATGGGTAAAACACTTGCTCGTGTGCTGCGCGGCGGTTGCTTCAACTACAACAGGTTCGCGCTCGCCGCCTACCGTAACGACGACTCGCCCGACGGCCGCTTCAGCAACTACGGGTTTCGTTTAGCTATTGCTTCGGCCCGATGAAGTCATAAGTCTTCGTTTGAGCTCTTCCTTTGGTGAGAATTCAGAAATGTTCAAACTTCACAGGGCCGGATCAATAGGACTTGTTAATTCCTGCCCCTTGTCCCCCTTACCCCTTTTGGGGTTTGGGGTGAAGCCCCCAACGAAAAAATTTCGCCCAACCACTGCAGTTTTAATCTAACCAAGACCCTTGCGTAAGCGTTTAACACCGTTCAAACAACTGGACACTGCATGAATAACAACCCTGTCACCGACGAACCAGCCCCATCCTCCAACGACCGCTACCCCCTGCTGTGCCGCAGCACGCAGGCGGACGTGGGCAACGACCCGCTGGCCCAGCAAAATGCCGAGCACCTGCAAGCCCTGGACAAGCTGTTGACCCACGACCTGCGGGAGCTGGCGCGGCGCGACAGCCCAGACGACTTTGCCGACATCTACTTTGCGCTGGAACAAGAACTGGAGCGCTTTCGCGAGTTTTGCGCCTACCCAGCTCTGGCACAGAAGTTTGTGGTGGCTTTTGGTGGCAGTTTCAGCGCGGGCAAGTCCAGCCTGATCAACACCTTGCTGGGGCAGCGCCTGCTGGTGACCGAAGTAGACCCCACCACCTCACTGCCCACCTACGTGCTCAAAGGTGATGCCGATGCCGTGCATGCCCTGAACCTGTTTGGTCATCGCATGGATCTTGGCACCGACGACTTTTTGAGCCTCACGCATGATGAAGTGCAGCTCTACGGCAGCAACATCAGCCGCCTGCTGCGCACTGCAATCATGACGCGCGCTGATTTTCCGTGGAACAACCTGGCCATCATCGACACGCCCGGCTACACCAAACACGAAGACCAGACGCAGGGTGCCAGAACCGACGAACACATTGCCCGCACCCAACTCAACGCCGCGCAAGCCATTGTCTGGGTGATTGATGCCCGTCAAGGTGTGATCACCGAGGACGACCTGAAGTTTCTGGCCAGCCTGCAACCCGACATTCCACGCCTGATTGCCGTCAGCCGTGCCGACCAAAAACCGGCGCAAGACGTGGCCTCCATTGTGGCGACCATCAAAAGAACACTGACCGAACGCAACGTGGCCTTTGTGGACGTGCTGCCGGTGTCTGCCCGCAACAAACCCGAATGGCCCGTGCAAGCACTGCTAGAACAACTTGCCACCTGGAACACGCAACCACGTGCCTTGTGCTTTGCTCACAACTTCAAGGCATTGTTCACCCGTTACCACCATGGTCTGGACACCGAAGAGCGGCATACCCGCTGGCAGCTCAACCGCTTGAACCGCATTCTGGTGTTTGCCGATACCCCCGAGGCCCAGACCGATGCCCAAGAACTCAAAGCCGATCTGGAAGCGCGACTGGAACGATTGACGGTGCAGCAGCAGGACTTGACCACTTTGCGCATGCGTTTTTTCACCGAACTCAAGCGCAGCGGCGACACCGTGGGTGTGCCGCTGCCAGAGCCAAGCGAAATCGACCTGCTCAGCGATGTCGTCAGCCCGCTCCTGGGCCACCTGACCGCCTTGCGCGCCAAGCAGCGCAAACCCGTACCTGACCTGCGCCAACCCCTGCGTGTGCTGACGCAAACTGGAAACATGAGCTGTCTGTACCGCTTTGAGCGCTTCAACACCCGGCTTTTGCCCGCGCTACGCCTGTTGGCCCGCCCTGACGACATCACACATTTGCCACGCCTACAGCGCCGAAATGCCCCAAGCCTGGTGCCAGCTTTACAACTCCTTTCCTGAAAGCCACTCCATGAATCTGAACGAATACCTGAGCACGCTGGATGCCAACAAACCTGCCGCCCAGCCCCTGCCGCCACACCAGGCGCAGGCGCTTGACGATCACACCCGCAGCACCTATGCCCTGATGTTGGCCAGCGTGTTGCATACACGTCCACCCGTCACTGAAGCCCAAGCACGGGTATTTGACCTGTTGCTGGGCAGCCTGGGCCTGCCTGCCATTCAGGCCAAGTTGTTCGCCCAAGCACAAACACTGGAGGAGTCCACGCTGCTGGAGGCCAAGCGCCTGTTTGTCGAACACCGTTTGAGCCAAGTGTTTATGCTGGATTTGCTGCTGTTGGAGCGCCTGCGCGGGCCACTAGATGAAGACAGCCTCAAGCTGGTGTCTGAACTGGCAGATTTTCTGGCACTGAACGAAACCCAGATGCACGCCTTAAGCAGCTTGACCAGCCACATCATGGGCCTGAACCCCATACCTGCCGACTGGGATTCAGCCATCAGTGATGTCACCGCACCGCAGTGGCTGGAGTTCACCATTGTTATTCCGATGGTTGATATCCCGGCGGGCAAGTTCGAGATGGGCGGCACCGACTCCGACAACAGCCCCAAACACCTAGTGACAGTGTCAGCTTTTCAGATGGGTGCAACTCCGGTGACTTTAGGTATGTTCAAAAAATTCATTGCTGCCGCCTGGCGACAAGACTTGTTGACCAAAGAGTTCAACGAAGCCAATAAATACGGTGACAACGTCCCAGTAACCTATGTCAGTTGGCACGATGCGCAAGACTTTATTGCCTGGCTCAACAAAATTTCAGGTGGTGGCTACCGTCTACCCAGCGAAGCCGAGTGGGAGTACGCTGGCACCTCCGGGGGGATTCATAAAACCTATTGCGGTGGTGACAATTACGACACAGTGAGCTGGTTCGCAGCGAACAGTGGTGGCAAGCCGCACCCGGTGGGCCAAAAAGCCGCTAATGCCTTTGGCCTGTATGACATGAGTGGCAACGTCTGGGAATGGGTACAGGACCCATGGCATGACAACTACAAAGACGCACCCATCAACGGCAACGCCTGGACGGATGAAATATCGAGCAAACCTGTTGCTCGTGTGCTGCGCGGCGGTTCCTGGAACTACAGCTTCAGGAGCGCGCGCGCCGCCTTCCGTAGCAGCGACTCGCCCGTCGACCGCTACGACGTCTACGGTTTTCGTTTAGCCAGGACTTGTTAATTCTTGCCCCTTGTCCCCGTTACGCCTTTTGGGGTTTGGGGGCAAAGCCCCCAACGAATTTTTTTTGACCCATGCCAAACGCACCTGATCGCAGCCGCAGCACCGGCCCGGCGCTGGAGAAGTGGTACCAGTTTTTACGCTGGCTGACCCCGGTGCTGGAGAAGTTTCCGCGCAGCCACAAATTCACTCTGGGCGAGCGCATTTACACCGGCACCCTCGACGTGCTGGATCGCCTGATCGAAGCCACCTACAGCCGCCACGCCACGCCCATGCTGCTGCAAGCCAATATGGGGCTTGAAAAACTGCGTTTCATGTTCCGGCTGGCGGTGGACTTGCAGCTGCTGGATTTGCACCGTTATGAATTTGCAGCCCGTGCAGTGGATGAGGTGGGCCGATTGGTGGGTGGCTGGATCAAGGTAAAAGGTGGCCCGGATGCCCAAACGGCACGCTGATTTGTTTGCCCGTATTGCCAATTTCACGGCCCTGCGTGAAGCCGCACTTGAAGCAGCCAAAGGCAAGCGCAGCAAGCCAGGTGTGGCCGCTTTTTTGATCAATATGGAGCCGCGCCTGTTTGCGCTGGAGCGCGCCCTCTTGTCGGGGTGCTGGCGTAGTGGCAGCTACACCGAAATCAATATTCACGAACCCAAGCAGCGCACAGTGTCGGCAGCACCGTTTCGTGACCGTGTGGTTCACCATGCCCTGTGTGCAGTGGTTGCCCCCATTTTTGAGCAAGGTTTCATCTTTGACAGCTACGCCAACCGTGTGGGCAAAGGCACGCACCGCGCCATTGCACGCTTTGAGCAATACCGCAACCGCTACAAACATGTGCTGCGGGCCGATATTTACCGTTACTTTCCGGCGATTGACCATGCCATCTTGAAGCAAGACTTGCGTCGCCGCATTGCCTGCCCGCAAACCCTGTGGTTGCTTGACACCTTGATTGACGGCTCGAACCCGCAGGAGCCGGTTTATCAGGTTTACCCCGGCGATGATTTGCTGACCATGGCTCAGCGGCCGCGCGGCCTGCCAATTGGCAACCTGACCAGTCAGTTGTTTGGCAACGTGTATCTTGACCCACTTGACCATTTCGTCAAGGAAGTGCTTCGCGCACCCTATGTGCGTTATGTGGATGACTTCGCCCTGTTTCATGACGACCCGGCAGTGCTGGCGCAGTGGCAGGCACGCATCGCGCAATTTTTGGCGGTGCGCCGCCTGAGTTTGCACCCGCACAAGACCTGGATTGCATCAACACAAGAGCCCGCCACGTTTTTGGGTCTAGTGCTGATGCCGGGTGGTTTTCGTCGTTTGCCTGAAGACAATATTCGGCGTTTTCGCAACCGGCTGCGTGGTTTGCGTGACCAGTGGCAAGCCGGTACACTGGATCGCATGACGGTGCTGCGCAGGGTGTTTGCCTGGGTCGCCCACGCCGAACATGCCAACACCTGGCGCTTGCGCCATGCCATCTTTTACGGCGGGTGGTTTGACCCGCTGTGGGAGCCTGACGGCCCGCCTGTTGCTCGTGTGCTGCGCGGCGGTTCCTGGAACAACAACAACAGGAACGCGCACGCCGCCTACCGTAACAACAACTCGCCCGACAACCGCAACAACAACTACGGTTTTCGTTTAGCCAGCACGCCCTTGCGTACCCGAACTGCACGCGCTACGGCGCAGGCGGGAGTGTCGTAGGGTGTCCACGGGCCGTCATGATGAGAGCCGAGAACTGCCATCGCTTTGGTCGCTTAGGCGGCGGCGATGGCAGATTCCATATTCGCATCCAACCTGTACCGCGTTGATAATCAAACTTGGTTCACAAACTTAGTCCGAATGGATCACCATGCAAACCATCAACATTCATGAAGCCAAAACCCATCTCTCGCGTCTGATTGCGCAGGCACAACATGGCGAGCCATTTGTTATTGCAAAATCCGGCAAGCCTTTGGTGATGGTCAGCGCCTTGCCTTCGGTTCAAGACCAGGCCAAGAAACGACTTGGGTTCTTGAAGGGCACGATGCAGATTCCTGATGATTTTGATCGCATGGGCGGTGATGTGATACCCAGCATGTTTGCGGGAGACGAGGCTTGAAGTACCTGCTTGACACCCATCTTTTAATTTGGGCGGCCAATGAACCAGATAAACTTTCGATCAAAGCGGTTGCCCTGATAACGAATCCTGAACATGAATTGCTTTTCAGTGCGGCCAGCATGTGGGAAATCGCCATCAAAAATGGCTTGGGTCGGGCAGATTTCAAGGTCAATGCGCGTTTGCTCAGGCGCGGTTTGTTGGACAACGATTATTCAGAATTGGCCATCACCAGCGCACATGCGGTCTTTGTAGAAGGCTTGCCCTTGATCCACCGAGACCCGTTTGATCGAATCTTGATTGCTCAAGCAACTGTCGAAGGCATCACCCTGCTTACAGCCGATAGCACCGTGGCCAAGTATCCAGGGGCGATTGAATTCGTCTGAGCGACATAATAATTTCAAAGCGACACAACCTGTCCGGTGGCAGCACTACCATTTACCCATGCCCACCAAATAGCCCTGGCTTACGTTCATCAACGTCATAATTTTTACGAAAGAAAGCCCCATGTCTTTATCCATCGCTTCTTTGGAATCCAACCTGAAACATTTGAGTGAAAAGCTGACTGTCTGGCAATCACGCTTTCCCGACCCCATTGATGACATTGGGCAACTGGCTCAGGGCTTTGCCGCCAAACTGGCACGTTATTCAAACGAAGAACTGCACCTGAGCATCGGCATCATGGGCCAAGTCAAGGCGGGCAAAAGCAGCTTTTTGAATGCCCTTCTGTTTGAGGGTCGTGAAGTGTTGCCAGTAGCTGCCACGCCAAAAACTGCTAACCTGACGCGAATTTCATACGGTGACACTCCTCTGCTGACAGTGGAGTTTTACACCCCGCAAGAGTGGGCCAAGATTAAGGCCGAGGCAGATAAACCGGGGCAACATGTCGAAGCAAGGGTGGCCCGCGACCTGCTCAAAATGGTGGCCGACAACAGAATCGATGTGGCGGCAGTGCTGGCAAAAGGCCGTGATCGTATTGCTGCGTCCGATGTCAACGGCCTGATGGACAAGCTCAATGATTTCGTGGGTGAAAACGGTCGCCTGACCGCGCTGGTGAAGTCCACTGAAATCGAGTTACCACTGGAAGAACTCAAAGGCTATGACGTGGTGGACACTCCGGGCATGAACGACCCGGTGCCCAGCCGCACGCAAAAAACCCGTGACTACATGGCCAAATGTGATGTGGTGTTTTTTCTGTCGCGCTGTAGCCAGTTTCTGGATCAGTCCGACACGGACTTGTTGTCCAGGCAACTGCCTGGCAACGGGGTCAAGCGCATGGTACTGGTAGCGGGTCAGCTTGATGGCGCTTTGTCGGACGATGGGTATGACCGCGACTCACTGGCCGACACCGAGCGTAACCTCAAAACCCGCTTGACTCGCCGCGCTACGGCAGAAATGGCCAAGTTGGCTGGCTTTAGCGAGCAACAGGGTCGAGGTGAGAATGCCGCCTTGTTACGAAGTTTGCAGACACCGATTTTTGCCAGTACCTACGCCCATGCTTTTGCTACTCAGACACCAGATACCTGGGGTAAAAGCATGTTGCATATGCACGGTCAATTGACTGACATGGCAAAAGCAAACTGGGGTGGCTACCAGTTCACACCTGCCGATTGGACGCGCATTGCCAATTTTGAAGAGCTGAAAACTGCGTACAACACGGCTCGTGCAGACAAGAAGGCGTTATTGCAGGCGCAGCGTGACAGCTTGCTGCCTGAGACCTGTGCGGAACTGAAAACCCGTTTGGAGACCTTGATCCATGCGGTGGAAAACCGCGCTGATCAATTGCGCAAAGGTGATGTACAGACCATTGAAAAAAGCCTGCAAGCCTGTGAGGGTCGCATCCATGGCATTGCAACCCGGCTTTCTGAAGTGATTGACACCACCAGCGCCAAGGCGCGAAGCAGTTTCGCCAAATTGAAAGCAGAGATTGAAGCAGATGCACAAAGCTCAACCGAGTTGAAAACCCGTTCCGGCACCACCAGTCGAAGAGAGTCCTCGCAGGTCAGCACATCAACCTGGTACAAGCCGTGGACGTGGGGTAGCAAAGAGACGGTTTACAGCACCTACACCGAAAGTTACGAGTACATTGCTGCCGCTGATGCCATTGAAAAGTTGGTGCAATTTGGCAACCAGACAAAGACAAGCCTACAACGGGAATTTAACCGCTTGGTTAGCCTGCCCAGCTTGCGTGCAGATTTGAAGCGCGGCTTGATTCAGGAGCTAGATACCCGCAGCGAAGGCTTTAACCCTGCCGAATTTCGCGGCACTTTAGAAGGCACACTGAACCGTTTGACATTGCCAGAACTGAACCTGGAGGTGGGTGATATTTCCAGTGCGATCAGTGCGCAGTTCTCTGGCGAAGTGCGTAGTTCCGACCAAATACAAGCCCTGCGCGACACCCAGCAACGGGTCGTGAACGGACTACTGGATCAGCTTTTGGCTACCTTCAAATCAGGCGTGGATGAACTCTGCCGACAGTTAGAGTCCACCCGTGATTCACTTGGTAGCAAACTGGCTGCTGATTTGAACAACGAGCGCTCACAACTGAAAAAAGCGTTTGCAGAAAAAGAACAAGAGTTGCTGGTTTACGCGGAGATTTGCAAAGTCAGCCGGGCAGCACTGCCAGACGCAGCCAGCGCCAACCCGGCGTGATTGAGCCAACGCACTACCAAAGTCCACGACCATGCCAATCCGTCCATCGGCGATCCACTTCACCTGCCCGGCTTGTGCTTGGTCAAAAACAACTGTACCTCGCAGTGATGCACTCAGTCTGGGTGATGTTTTTAGCACCTGCCCGAAGTGTGGTCATGCGCCTCTGTCAATGAGACCTGCCAACCTCGCCCAAGTGGCGCTTGCTCAATTGATGAATACGGTAAAGAGGCGGTCAGGCTAATTTAGTTCTGTACACCAGAAAAAGCTTGTTCCACGATCCCTTTATAGAATCTTTAATCCAACAGTTTGACAATCAAGCCCATTTGAAGTCAGAAACTCCATTTTCAAGTAGAAATACCTCGGACAATCGTTTGATTGCATCTTCTTTAAACAAAAAATAAGCATCAATTGCACTCTGGTCAGCCACATTTTTGAGCCATCTTCCAATCGAGTTAGGTCCGTAATATACACTTGACGCATGTTCTCGTTTAGATATATCTTCTGTCCATTTGCTTGCCAAGAAATCCTGCATCACTTTGTGATGATCAGCATGCGAAGTAGCTTGTATTTCTAAAAAATTGGATGGATTATCATTAACTATTTTTGTGTTAATTAATAATTCTTTCGCCGCAAACTCACCCATATTCATCTCCACATCATCGGGATCGATAATCGTACTAATTATTTCACCAGTTTTACGATTTAGAAAATTTCTGAGATAATAAAACTCATTATTATAATCATCATCTCCACCAAAATTCATTATAAAAAGTCCACAATCAATTGAAATAGTCATCATCACTTCCAATCTTTAAATGAGGTTAATCTAACAAATTTTTCACTGAAAACGAAAAAATCAAAATTAACATTCTCGCGAATTGTTCATTTTGATTTTAGGACTAAATGCAGCGATTATCAATATTGGATGCCTTTTGAGCAAACACATATGCCGCAGTGTCTATGCAATTGGATAAACCAGACAGGTGTTCACTGCACAAACATCAGCCGACTCTATGCCTTCCGCTGGATTGAAAACTGACCTTGAATCGCAGGCCCAGATTTGGAGTCAATCTTTTGCTCTATTATCTATTCGCCATTGCTTAGGGCTTGGCCTCTTGCTCCATCGTAAAAAGCACTTCCACTCGACGATTTTTTGGATTTGAAGGCTCTGTGCCAATCAAGGGTTTCGACTCACCGTAACCTGCCACGACGATGCGCCGCGCGGCATCAGCATCCAAAGCGCCAATCAAATACCGCCTTGCTTCTCGTGCACGCGCGGCCGAGAGTGTGAAATTGTCGTCATACACCGTGCAAAAGCGCTGATAGTCAACCACTGGACTTTTAACGGGCAAATTGTCCGTATAGCCCTCAACAAAGATACGTGCTTTTGGGTTTTCGCGCAAAAAATCTTCCAAATATTTTTGCACAGACTCCACCGCTGCACGTGCCTCCGGTTTGAGGCAAGCACTCCCGCGCTCAAAAACTCCGTCACGCAGCGTCATTCGATTGGTTCGTGTGTCGAGGGAAATGAACTCTGTTGCACTCTTCGTGTTGATCATCGTATTCAGAGACTGCATCATCTTGGTAACAGGATCGTTTTTTGACTCTTTTGATTTGGCAAGCTCCTCTTTATATGCAATTTCGCTCGCATTTTTCTGGAGCACAGATACCACCAGCATCAACATAACCACGGCCATCACACCCGCCATCAAGTCGGATATTGCAATCCATTCGCTGGGTTTATCTTTCATGATTGAGTTTCTGCACTAGATTTGATTCGATGATCCGTGTCTGAAACTGTTTTCAAATGGCGAAGAGTGTCGTCACCCAGTTTTTGAACTAGCGCTGTCGTCGCTTTAACATGCTCATTTAGCATGTCAGTAGATCGCTGAATCCTTTCAGCAACCTCTATTTGAATTTTCAATGACTTCTCAAATTGAATTTCTTGCCTTGCATCCCGTTTGGACAAATCTGTCCGCAGTGTTTTGGCTTCATCCAATAACGGTTGATTCTGAGCATGCAATGTTTTGAGCGGTTCGAGCGCTGGTAATAAATCACCCATTTGAGGAACAATGGTTTCGAGTGATTTTCCAATTGAAACCATACGTCGACCAGAGTCTGAAACCGCTTGTAAACCGCTGCGAATATCTTCACCTAGTTTCTGAACCAACTCTGTCGTAGCTGTGACGTTCTCGTTGAGTGTGTCACTTGAGCGTCGGAACAATACAGCGCCCTCTTCCTGAATTTTCAGCGACTTCCCAATAGAGTCTTTTACACCGTTCATTGTTACGGTTACGTCTTGTGAGAGCACACCCAGTGCAGCTGAAATTTCAAGCGTTGCCTTGCCGAGTTCCTTGGTTCCTTGTTCCAACGTTCGCGCCGCTTGTTCACTCATGTCATTGATAGCTGCACTAAGGTCAGTTCGTACATCACCGAGCACTTGTTTAAACTGGGTGCTGAATTCATCTACAGCTTTGACCAAACTGCTACCTGCAACCCCCACTTCGTGAGCACCATCGGCCATTTTGTTACTTGCCGCTGACATGTCTTTGATGATGGTTTGGGTACTATTGACAAAACCAGCCATCGCTTCACTGCTGGCTTGTGTTGCAGCGTTAATGCTCGCTAAATCCGCACGAACACCTTGAATGCTTTGTTCAAGCACCTGCTTCATTATTGCGTTATCGCTTTGTATGGCTGTATTGATGCTTGCCAAGTCACCACGCACGGTTTGTATCCCTTTTCCCAAAAACTGCAAAGTTTGTTGATGGTGAGCTTTTTGACTCTCTGACAGTTTTTCAAGGTTTAGAGAAAAACCCTGAACAATCTGCCCGGCAGCTTGATTGATTTGCGCAAACAGTGTCTGCTGCTTATTTAACTCCGTTGCCTGCGCTTGCGCCTTGCGGCGCTCCAGTTCTGCTTTTACTTTACGAATAACCCAGGTAAGGCGTTTTTCCTCAAATCCCAGCCAACTGCTCCACACTTTGAGCAACAGAAAAAATGCAATGCCCCAAGTAGATGTTTTGAATTTGGTGCCCAAGCCCTGCATCATGCTCAGCAGATCCTGCATACTGTTGGCAGTACCAGTAGCACTGATTGCATTGGATTGCCCCAAAATATTCGATGCATGATTCAGTGCCAGTCCTAGTCCTAAGAAAGTACCTAACAAACCCACCACTAGCAACATGCCGGGCATTATTTCTGCCAATTTTTCAGATTTTGTTGCTACGGCGTGCCAAAGATCGGTAACGCTGCCATGGTCAATATCGAGATCATCACTGTAGTCATCAGGTGTACCGTTATTCCAATTTTTTTCCCACGCCGCATCTTTGGCATTCAATAGAGTGGAGAAAATGGTGCCAAAGAACATGACTAAGATAAGAATGAAAAAACTCAATTGCAGCGGCTCTAGCTGCGGGGCTATAAAACCCAATAATTCGCTGATGTTCATGCTGTCACTTCTAATAAACCCTTCATCCGGGTCTTGGATTCATTTTTAAAGATATTGGCGTAATCCGTTAGCAAAGATTGATCTTCTTTATTTAGCTGACTAAAGGGCATGTCAGTTTGTGCACAGTCAATCAGCAGCTTGCCAATGTGTGTGCCTTCTTCAAGCAGGTAGGCTCTGTCTTCGGCCTCGATTTGTTCTGGGGTTTTCTCCAGCACTTGCAAAAGCCCTTCCGCTGCACCTACATACCGCTCCATATCACGCTGACGAGTTGCTAGGCTAGTGAGAGCCTCTTTTTGTTTGGGTAATCCAACTTCCAGCGCTGCAAGTTGCTGCATTTCTTCGGCAGAGAGTTCGCTTTGAATCTCCTTCGCACCCAAGAGATATTTGTAAAGGGTAGTTTCTTTCGATAAAGCTTTGTTGTCTTGCGCCCATTGCTTATCCAAAACCTCGGCACGCTTAGCCCAAGAGGCAATAAGCTCCTCAAACACAAACGGTAGAAGTTTCTTCCCATGAATTTCAGTCAGCACGCGATCTAAGCGCAGCGCCGCATTATTTGAAAGCTCCGGGTTTGCCTTGATCAGATCGGATGCAATGCGTACCAAAAAGATGTCGTCAGCGCTGATGTCATCCACGGTTTTGGCGGTACGGAATTTTTGCTCCGCCATCGCCAGCAGTTTTTGCGTGGCACGCAAGCGAAGATAGTGTTCAAAGTCTTCTGGCGCGCTCTTAATCGTTTTATCCAAATCAGCACTGGCAATTTCAAAATCATTAAATACTGAAGCCAATTCAAGTTGGTGTCGTTGTTCTGGTGAAACAACTTCACGCTCGGCAAAACGCAAGTCTTCCTGATACTTTTTGGCCTGTTCCAATTCCTCTTCATTCAGATATTCGTGTTCTTTTTGCTCCTCTTTTTTGTTACCCTGCCAGCGCTGCGCCAGTTTGATTGACCAGTCAATGGCCTGTTGCACTTTTTGGGCAATGGGCGAGTTTTCAAAGGCGGTCAAAGCTCCCAGGCCGTTGTCCAACAGCACCAATGCGCCACTAAGCCAGGGAAAAGTCACAGCTGTGGCATCGGCGGCGGCTTTTAATGCCGTACGTATTTGCGCGACATAGGGCTTGACCGTATCCCACACTTTTTTGACGCCATCCACAAAATTCCCCGCCTTTTCAGCCATCCACCCCACGGCTCGACCTGCCATATCTTTGGCAGTGTTATAGGCGGCACTTACCCCGCGCCCAACTGCGCTGGCGACTGAACTAACGGCGCTACCGACTGAACTTGCGACAGAACTACAAATACTGCCAACTGAACTCCAAAAACCCATGATTTTTCCTTTGAATAAATTTCAACAACACTCAATCCCCAACCCCTAAAAGTCGCCTCCCAGCCTCCGCGCTTGCATTACTGCTGGCAGTTGTACGATCCTGCTGGTGCTTGCCAACATTTCGATTTGCGGTGCGTACATCCGCAATGGCACTCTCCAAATGTGTCCAAAGTACCTTTGGTTCCTTTGGGTTTTCAACCAAAGCACGGGGAAAGGCTGTGCGCAACACGGTACGAATTTCGCGCCCTGATAACCCATCCGATGCAGCAGCGGCACGTTCAATGATGAGAGCACGTTCCTCCTCTAGAGGCACACCAATCACCAGCATACGATTCCAAAGTTGCTTGCGTCCTTCAAAATCCGGCAGTTTGAACTCGATGTGATAACGGATGCGGCTGACAAAAGCGCTGTCGTAGTTCTTGGCAAAGTTGGTGGCAAAAACCACAATGCCATTGAAGCGTTCCAGTTCAATGAGCAGTGTGGAGCGCATGGCATTTATTTCGTTGTCGATGCCCTGCGTAACGGACGAAAGCCGTGCACCCAGCAAAGTGTCGGCCTCGTCAAAAAAGAGCAGTGCATTTTCCGCAGTCGCTGCTTTAAACGCGCTGGCAATGTTTTTTGCCGTGTCACCCACGTATTTGCTTTCAAGCTCAGAAATACCAATGTGGATGTATTGGCGCTTCAGTGTGCCCGCCAGTGCCTCGGCAGCGAGTGTTTTTCCCGTTCCTGGTGGGCCGTAGAGATTCAGAATCATGTTGCGCCCCATGGTGTCCACCGCACCAAATCCCCAATCCGTGTAAATGGTTTTGTGGTGGCGCATTGCTCCAATGGCCTCATCAAACATTCTGCGCGTTTCGGGTGCTAGAACGACTTCGGTTTCTAGCGTAATCCGGGCATCACGCAGTTCATAAGGCGATTGGGTCTCGGTGGGTTGAGGTTCAGTGCTCATAAATTAGAGGTGATAAGCTTGCCCAAAAATGCGGGATGCAGGTGATAGAGAGCATTGGTTTTTTCCAGCTGCAAAAACGCAAAACCCTCGTTGAGGTCGCGTTAAATGGCACGCAGGTTGACGTTGAATTCTTCGGCGAGCGCCTTGGGGCCAAGCTTTTCGCCCTGATTCAGCTTTTTCACAATCTGAATCAGACGGTAACCAAAGGAGTCGTGATCAGATGTTTTTACGGAGGACATGTTGGGTGGTCTTGAAAGGAATCAATCAAGGTTAACCAACGCCCACGACAGGTGATGTCGTTTTAGATGCCTATAAGAAAACTTTTTCATTTTTATATCCCCGCCTCTTCAAGAGATTGCCTAGCAATAGACGGCAACGCAACGACTGGAGGGAACTTGGTCATGTATACCCAAGTGCAACCCAGATATCACTTCCAGTGGTGACAGTTACTGGGATAGGGTCCGAGGCTTTGCGTCCGAAGCGTTCGCTTCGTTTGCCAATGAAAATAAGTGTAACGAGTAATCATCAGTACCCATTACGGAATGCCGATATACACTACCGAATTTATACAAGGAACTGCTGGCGGCACTTCAATCTGATCACCGTTCAGTAATCATTCAAGTGAAAATCAACGCACTACATTTATCCACGGGGTGCCTGCCCTATGACGCGACGATGCAACAGGTTCAAACGTTCCCCCAGCATAAGCCAAGCCTCTCGCATTGGGCCTTCGTAGCTGGCACGCTGATAGATACGCTTTAGCTTGTTTGGCTCAGTGTGATTGAGACACTTTTCGACGACATCCGGTAACACGCCCAGTTGCACCATCATGGTCGCCGCCGTGCGGCGCAGGTCATGCGGTACCCAGCGGCCGCCAGGTAACTCCAGTGCGTGGGCATCTTGTGAACGGTTCTTCAAAATGGGCTTGTCATAACGCTGGCGATCACCCACCTGCTTGGTCGTGCTTTTTGGGCAAACAGATGCATTCAGTTCAGTATTAGGGAACAACCACGGGGTGACACCTGTCATTGAGTGCAGGAATTTAAATTGCATCAGGGCAAAGTCACTGAGAGAAATGGTGTGGAGTTTCCCATTTTTGGCGACAGAGGCCGGTATGGTCCAATTGCGCCGCTCAAAATCAACGTGAGACCAATGGGCAAGCAGCGTTTCGCCGATGCGGGAAGCCGTGCTGAGCTGAATCATCAGTGCCATTCTGGATGTCTCGGCCAGACCTGACAAGGGAAGTTTCTGAAAAAACTCAATGACCTCAGCTTCTGTCAGCACCCGCTCACGCTCTGTGCTGGCTCCGAGCTTGGCCTTACGGATGACAGCAGTCGGGTCAGCCAGCAGGTAATCTCGTTCCAACGCCCAGCCAAACATCTGGCGCATGTCTGACAACG
>NZ_JAQTXM010000014.1 GCF_028688795.1 Rhodoferax sp.
CACTCCAACAACTGCGGCACTCCCCGCGGTTTCCTCCCCCGAGGCTTGTACGACGCCTGCCCTTAGGTTTACGTGAACTCATCCACGCCAGTGCTCACGGGCAGGCATCCTACAAACCTTAACTTTACCGGAAGAAGAAACACAGGCTCCAGTGCTCCATTTTTGTGCCACCTGCATCACTTTGTGTGACCATTTCTGGGGTGCGACATTCTCTGCGGGTGCTCACTCAACGACCATCATTCAGCGTGATCACGCCAGGTCTTGAAAGTGGTGCCAGAAATTGCAGGCACCGCACCAACTGCGATTGGGCATCCCTCCCGCTGAAACGATCCAGCAAGCTCATTGGCAACGCGGCATGCTCGATTGGCGGCATAAAACGGCCTCTGCCTAAATTCCAGAATGGGGTTGCCACGAATATCTCGCGCCACCAGTGCCGCCATCCCATACGCAGATGGCCCGCTCAAAAGCGAAGTGCAACACCCCTGAGACTAAACCCAGTAAGGTGTAAACATGAAGCTACAAAACCATTACCGACAGATTGACTACCAGGAGCGGGAAACCATCTCTCTGGGCGTTGAGACAGGTCTGAGCATCCGGGCAATTGCCCGGATGCTCAGCCGCGCACCGTCCAGCATCAGCCGTGAGATTGAACGCAACGCAGGAGGCTCGGGCTATAGTTGTCGCTACGCCCAGCAGCGCCGCGAACGCAGGCGCAGTCATGCCAGGCCCGCGGCTAAGCTGGCAGCAGGTAACGCCCTGTTCAATGTGATCACACCCTTACTGCGCCAGCACTGGTCACCCCAGCAAATTGCCTCTCACCTGGCTAAACTGCACCCCAGTGAGCCTGCCAAACGCGCCTCACACGAAACCATCTACAACGTCATCTACGCCCAACCCAGAGGGGAGCTGCGCAAAGAACTCATTGCCTGCTTGCGCATGGCGCGTGCCAAACGCTGGCCACGCTCCAAGGGCGAAGATCGGCGCGGCCAGATCGCTGATTTGCTGAGCATTCATGTGCGAGCGCCCGAGATTGAAGACAGGCAGTTTCCCGGCCACTGGGAGGGTGATCTGATCAAGGGCGCGCTCAATGCTAGCGCCGTTGGCACACTGGTGGAGCGCACCACAAGGTTGCTGATGCTGGTCAAGCTGCCTCATCCACATCCAGCCAGTGCGGCGCATGTGCTGCAAGCATTTACTGACAAGCTTATTGGCATTGCCCAGCCCATGCGCAAGACCTTGACGTACGACCGGGGCAAGGAGATGGCCTATCACCGGGAGTTAACCCAAGCCACGGGCATGGCGGTGTATTTCTGCGATCCTCACAGTCCATGGCAACGTGGCACTAACGAGAACACAAATGGGCTGGTGCGCCAGTACTTGCCAAAGGGAACTGATCTGTCAGGCTATACCCAGGAGCAGCTTGATGCGATCGCTGATGAGATGAACAACCGGCCTCGCAAAACGCTGGGCTGGGAATCGCCCATTGCGGTCTACCGACAGTGGCTGGCCAAGCTTGAGCAGCCCGCTGAGTCCATCCAATAGACTACGATGTGTTGCACTTGGATTTGAGCGCGCCGATTCATAAACGTGCTGTGCATGCTTCTATTTTCAACAGTGAGTGCGTGCAGCGGCAGCGGAGACGAAGGTACCGTTGCCCAGTTTGGAGCGATGTCTACAGCCCGATAGCAGCGACAATCCACACCCAGCCTCTCTCCTCCTGATCCGCCATGGCCAATCGACTCACTGAACTTTCCGATCGCGACTTTCCCTGGTACATACGCTTGGTATTCGCCTATCAGACGCGCAAGTATGGCCAAGTCCTCTCGCCGATGTGGGCGTGGGGGCGGCAGCCGGCGATCATGTTTGTCTTTCTGCTCCTGATCGGGCGCTTCAACCGGCTGGCCTCTCCCAGCGGGCTGCTGCGCACCCTGATGAGCGTGCGCATTTCGCAAATCAACCATTGCGATTTCTGCGTGGACTTCAACGCCCACAACTTCCTGGCCGCGCACGGCGCACACGAGAAGATCGACTTCATCGACCGCTGGTCTGAACACCCCGAGGTGTTCAGCGAGGAGGAGCGCGCGGCGCTGGCCTACGCCGAGGCGGTGACGCTGAACGACGACGCCGGCACCGACCGCGCGATGGCCGAACTGAAACGCTTTTTCAAGGACGACGCGATCGTCGCCATTACGGCGTGGGTCGGCGTGCAGAACCTGTCGAGCAAATTTAACGACGCGCTGGCCATTCCGCCGCAGGGCTTCTGTCGCATCCAACCCAATCCGCCCCGTTCTTCCAACGATTGACCCCGCCATGCGATTCATCCGCGAGCTTCCGTTTTCGATTCTGATCATCGTCACCGTGCTGATGCTTGGCGCGCCCTTCGTGCCCGAGCCGCATCTGGTGGAAAAGGCACGCATGCTGGCCAACGGCACGCTCACCTAGCCGCTCGACATCTTCGACGTGGTCTGGCACCTCTTGCCGGCTGCGCTCCTGGTCTGGAAGGCGGTGCTCTGGCGGCGCGATCGTGCGGCCGCCACGGTGGTGAAGGTTTAATCCCCGCCCGACACCACGAGATAACCCCGGTTCTCCAGCGTGTCGAAGGTGCGCATTGCGGCAATCAGCGTCGGGGCCGGGATCCACACCCATGTCGTGAATCCTTTCTCTCACCGAGTCAAATGATTTGAATGACCACTGTCTGGAAATTTGGCGGTCGGCTTTGGGTCTGTTGCGGGAAAAAAAATACAGGCTCCAGCGTCCCGTTTTGATGTCAAGCAGCAACTTGTTGAACCCTCCAGCAATCTTGAACGCCATGGTGCCACTTGTTGCGCACATTGGATGCATGTGCCCTCGCCTGCCAATTTTTCCAGACTGACCGTGGCCACCTCAAGCAAAAGCACACCCACCCGGACCACCCGAGTTCGGACAACCTCCGCAGGGACTCGCGGGCATTGACACAGCGGCAGGCATTGACGCTGTCGTTCCAAAGACAGACAACAATTTGTCAAGTTTTTGGGAATGACAGCCAGGGCATTCAGGGACTGTGCTTGAACGAACAAGTGCCTCAAACTCGTGACCGCAGTCTTTACAGGCATATTCATAAATTGGCATAGCAATTCCTTCTGTATGGGGGAAATTATCAACGCAAGCCGATGCGTAGCCCGGTTCAACTTGGACACCCTGGTGCAACCTCCCCCCATTGCCCACGCATCTTGATCACATCCATCATGAACACCACCACGAGAGTTGACCGTGCTCAATCTCGCTGGTCGATACCAAGTTCAAAGGGCACGCTGGTCTCCCTGGTGACCCCAACTCACGCCCTCAGGTCATTCAAGCCTCATTGAAGGCATCAAGCAGATGAAGGCGTGGATCACAACTACTGAGTTGTTGATGGGTTCAACGCGCACTGTGCATGGACAGTCCAATCAATATCAGCGAATACCTGCCACGCAGCATCGGCGTTGCAGTTGGGTATTGCAGTTGTCAAAACGTCCACTGAAATAAAACCAATCCATGCACGCTCAGTGCAAGCAATGGTGCTGTCCGTTGGCTCAATGTTTGAGTATTTATTGAATACCATCCCAGAGGACAAAAATCCTTCTTTTTTGAGAAGAAATCGTCTAAATCCTATGAAAGTTAAAAATAACTACGCTGCAAATCATCGAAAGAGATTGCCTTTTTATTTAAAAATGACATCAGACGTCTCGGATCCACAACATAATCTTTAGATACAAATTTTTTGTATATCTTTTACATATGTCACCAGTTTTCCACTAAGTGATTGATTTTAATAACATTTAATTATAAATATACACCTTAAATGATAGCAAAATTTATTTGCATATATAAATATTCTAGTATTTTGATACTTGACACCTATACAAACCAGAAAAGCATTATTAGAATTTAGTCACTTAACAAACAAAGGAAAGTATGAAACAAGCTTTAATAGGACTAACCGGAAATGAAACTCGTCCGTATTGTGGGGATGATCTGGACTCCTTCAAAAAACAATACGGATTAACCACGTCTGAACTTGCAGTTATTTTCGGTCAACCAAGTAGCAGTTCCGCGCTAAAAAGAGTGATTGAATGTAGTGAAGAGGTGTTGTCGCCAACCATTCAACTCCTTATGCGCTTATATATACGCTTTCCAGACACCATTCCTCTCCCAGAGAGATTGACAGTATCTACATTCTTTGAAGACTGCCTCGGTGGAGAAACATTTGTTGCCACGCGATTTCGAGGAATTCTATTCGGCGTGGATAGAAACAGTGGTTACAACTGGGGAAAAGATGCCACACCAATGAGTCAGGTGAGAGCGATCATGTTTGCGGCTAAAAAACTCAAGGAACACAACGGTCTAACACAGGAAGCATTGCTACAACACTTGCTTGATAATTTTAATATGACGACGGCATCCCTCAACGTAAACCCTTTAAAAACTGGAAGTTGGGGTCGGAAAAATACTGCCAATGAGTCGCTCAATTTATCAATTAAAGATGTATGCGATAAAGCTGTCAAGAATCGTGGCCGAAGGGTTACGATTTCCAATATTTCAAAACTTTTACCTAATCAAATTCACGAATTGTCTAAAAATATAAAAGTCAAATTACACAAGGAAATCGATCATCATCAGATTTGATTTCCGACACACATCTCTTTCAACAAGTTATTTAGTTATTTCAATTTTACAAGGAAAATTTAATATGAAAACTCCATTTAAAAACCAATCATGCTCAACCGCATCTTGCACAACCGTATCCTGCGTTCAGTGGACTCAAAAAGGATCTTCACTTGATCAACATTTGAAGTCCGGTCAACTGGCCGGTTTCGAAAACAATTTTCAAGATAGCACAGACCATCTTTCATCGATGTACGTTGGGCTGACGGGGAATCATCGTTTTAAGGTCATCAAGTGGCTTCGGGAACAGGCAAATAAGTTGAGCTTGGATCAACATGTCACAGAAGTCAAAATCATGTTGAAACACACTTATCGGGATCGAATCAATGGTACAGATGAGAAAGGTTTCGCAACGAATGAATATGACTTGACCAAAGCTACCTGTTCTTTGAAAGATAAAATTACTTCAGCATGGTCCAGCGTAGTGATTAAAAACCAGTCGTTTGATGCAAATGACAAAATTGGGTTACTCACAGCCGCATTGTCAGGAAATATCAGCGAATTTATTCCTATTTCATCAATCTTATTTGCACAAACCGTTGAAAAAATGCACTCAGAGTTTAAGAATGCGAACGTGATATTTTTCCCGGCTTTTCCAATTGAGCACGATGAGTGGAAAGACAATCCAGCCAAGCTTGTTGCCTTTAGCAAAGATGTGATTGTCGATGTCAAGTATACCGGTGCCGACACTTGTGCTTATAACTAGAAATTTTTCAAAATTGGCACCCAATCAACAAACCCTGAATCCTCGGGGGTCGTCGACTTTGGG
Organism: Rhodoferax sp.; assembly: GCF_028688795.1. Lineage (GTDB taxonomy): Bacteria > Pseudomonadota > Gammaproteobacteria > Burkholderiales > Burkholderiaceae_C > Rhodoferax. Next base: position 5,453 of record NZ_JAQTXM010000014.1, read on the forward strand.
TGGCCATCGGTGATGGTGTCTGAACAGACTGCCAAGCAGTGTGAGTGTCACGACCTCCCCAGTTGGTGACTTCTCAATCGAAGACAGGCCCGCGTCACATCTTTGTGCTGCAAAACGCAATCGGAATTCATCAGCCAAACCGTGATTGCAATTTCTGCCATCAGACCGTCGCCTTGTTCGCCAGCCAGCAGATAAATACGACCTGAACTCGTTGTGGCTTGCATGCGAGTCAAGTCGCAATTCACGAGTTCTGTCGTGACTCGACCGCTGGTTTGAGGTGTGCTGCCTGTCAAGTGCAGCGTTCGCCTAGCCCTTCCGTTTCCGTTGCTATCAAGGTTCCAAACCCGCATGATGCGCCAGTTGGTCAGTACAGTTGCAGGCTCTGTCTCCACGCTTGGACTTGGCCGATCAACGATGAAGCCCACTGATTTTGAATTTTGGTCGCTTCTGTTCATCCAATCACCGTCTTGAGTTTGGCTTCCAAGCTTTTGATGGATGCCTCAACGAGCGAAGATGACTGATCAGCCCTACACATGACCGCCAGTTTTTCTGAAATTTCCACCATCACAGCAGGATCGCTGATGCCCGCAAACTCATGGGTTTTGACATATTTGTCCAGACACCATTTCGGCCAATGCAGCCAGTCATCGTCCAGGGCGATCCAGTCTTTGGGTTTGCGCCGCACGACATCACCCCAGACCTGCATGCCGCGTGGTGCAGCAATAAATTCGGTCTTGTTCATGCGTGAATGAAACGTTGCACCGATCACCCTCTGCTGCAATGATTGGGGTAGGCGTTTTGCTGCACCAGTGCAGCCATAACTTCGCACCCAAGAGGTACTCAGAACAATCAAAATTTGAGGATAAGGTACCAGCAATTTTTCAAGCAGCGGAGCATGCTGAAATAGGCTGTATCCGGGTGGTGCCTTGAGGTAGGGTCCACGCTTGGGGAGCCAAAGGCAATTTTCATGGTGAAGCACGCCGTCAAAATCCAGATACATGATGAGTTCACCAGCACCTTTTGGCACTTTCTGCGGGGGCCACATGGTCAGACCTCCACCTTGAAAGCTGGATTGAACTTCGGGTTTTCGAATCCACCGTTTTTATGCATGTAGCCACGTGGATTGCACACGATCCGGGTTCCGTTGACGTTGTAGTCCACACTGTGGTGCATGTGCCCGTGAATCCACAGTCCAGCTTTGCCCATCAATCGCGTCAGATCGCTGGCATACACCGCTGAAAGCATGTCTTTTGCGAAATGTATTGGCACCGAATTTGGGTGCGGCGCATGGTGCGTGACCACGACCGTCTTTTGCGGGCTATCCCCTTTTTCCAGCTTCTTTGTTAACCATTCGACGCTGCCCTGGTGGCGCATCGCCGCCATTTCTGGCGTCAAATATTTCGAATGTGCCCAATGAAACTCGGCATACCGCGACAAACTGATGCAATGAAAGTCGTTCATTTGGGCTTTGGCCACCCGCATAGCAATGGTTTTTTTGTCTGCGCCAAACAGTTCAAAATCTGTCCAAAGGCTGCAACCCAGGAACCGCACACCTGCCAGATCAATGCCATCGGCTTCCAGAAACTCGATGTCGTATTTCTGGGCAGCGTCGCGCATGTCGTCAACGTGCCTGAACCAGTGCTTGTCGTAAAACTCGTGATTGCCTGCCACCATGACAATAGGTTTATCAGGAAACGCCTCACGCGCCCAACGAAAGCCGCTTAATCCATCATCGATGTCACCAGCCAAGACAACTACATCAGCATGCTCGTCTATGCGTTTGCCATCCGTCACCACCGGAAACGTTCGGTGCGACAGGTGCAGGTCGCTGAGGACAAGGATTTGCATCAAATGGACACTAGCAAATTTGGATCAAATGCCAGGTTTTCAAACTCGTAATCGTTCAAATCCGATGCAAAATTCCTGTTGAGCACGTAACCAGATGGGTTTGCCACGACTCTGCAGCGCCCAACAGAATAGTCGAAGCTGTCGTGCACATGTCCGTGCAGCCACAGGTCAACATTTGGCATCAAATCAGAAAGGTCGCTTACAAATGCGGCATTCAGATGATTGCCTAAATAACGAGGGTGAACTGACAGTGGATGTGGCGCATGGTGCGACACGACTACTGTCTTGCCATCGAATGGCTTTGCCAATTCCGTCTCAAGCCATGCTCGGGCAATTTCATGGCGGTCCAATGCATCTTGCGGAGTGAATTCATGTCTGCCGGTTCGAATTCGATAATGGTCGTTGAGCCGTGTGCCGCAATATTCCATCAACTGTGACTGTGTTCGGTTTGAACGTAAGCGATAGTCAGTCCATAACGTTGCGCCCAAAAACCTGACGCCTTCAATCACAACGGCATCGTTTTCTAGAAAATGGATGTTGTTGAGCGCAGCACCTTTACGGAGCTTGTCGTAAATTGGGTCAATAGGATGACCATAAAAATCATGATTGCCAGCTACATAAATAACGGGTGCACGCTTTTCTGATGGCCAATCCGAAAACAGCGAGCAAGCATAAGTACCGTCTGCAATGTCGCCAGCAAGCACCAGCACATCAGCGCCGGGCACTGGTCCGATGATGCGAACTGGCTGATCTTGGCTATCAATTCGATTGATAAGCTCCAGGTGCAGGTCACTGGCGAGTTGAATTTTCATAACATGCTTGCGCTCATGGTTGAGACCTTTTCCTGTCCCGCATCCGCATCAGTGCCCTAGTTTGGTCAGCGTGTTGTGTTGATTGATTTGCCCTGAGCCATTGCTGAAAAATCCAGGCAGCATCACCATCCCGTCCTGGTCGCCCTAATGCATAGACACGTCCAGACTTGGTTGCGGCTCGCATTCGGACAACATCCAGCGAAACAATGTTTGTTGACACCCTACCCTCGCCACCAGCACGTCCTATCAAATGCCGAGAGAACATGCCGCCGTTGTCGCGTACTTTGATTAATTGCCAGTGCGATAAGGAGGTCTGCGGCTGAGATAGAACAGAGTCAATCATGTGCACATATCCAGGAACAAAAATCAGGCTAGCGTTAATTTTTGTGTCCACCATCACCAGCCCTTAGGTCCCGAATGAATGAGGTGTCCAAGCCCATTCTTGATGCTGCAATAGCCCACCGCCTTGGCATCAAATCCCATTTTGTCGCGCACCAGGGCGTATTCTTCGCTGCGATCATCATGTTGGTGTCCATGAAAGCTGCGAACCACCCGCATTGATCGAGCTAATTCATCAATGGCTTCAAAGCCGTAGGGATGGCAGGATGGCGCTTCGTGCGTCACCAAAATGTCGGCACGTTGCTTGGACAAATGCTCGAAATCATTCGGATAAATGGCGGCATGCAACGATGGATTTGGACGCTGCCCATCCCGCCATTTGTAAGGACCGCGATTCATCGCCTTGTCTTTGCTCTGAAAACTGGCTTGAGCAGGAGGGCTCCAAATACGACCCATGAAGTTACCGCCCAAGCCAGCCACTTTCACGCCATCCAGGTCAATCACTTGCCCATGTAGGGCGACAGCATCACCGGATTCGTGGAGCATCTGCCAGTGCTCGTAGGTGTCGGCATCGTGATTTCCGTAGATAAAGGCGATTTTGGTATCAGAAAAATTTCGACGCAAAGGCTCCAAAATTTCGGCAAACGGCTTGTGATCAATATCAATATCGCCGAGAAAAATCAGCCATCGCGGACTCTCAGGTGCATCAAGCAAGGCTTTCGCGATGTGCTTGAACTCTCCGTGCACGTCCCCCAAAAACCAAAGGCGACTCAGCGCCAGAGCATGCTCGGTGTCGAAGGCTTGCATATTTCGGTTCATATCAGCCTCGCTCGGATCATGTCGCGCAGAGATTGTTTGTCGTGTTCAACAAAACCGCTTGCTGCCGATGTCACCAACAGATTAGGGCAATCTGGTTCAAACCACTTTGGATAGTCATCAACGGCAATCCACACGGCGTCAGGGCTTGCGTTTTCACGCATCCACAGTTCAATTTCCCGCTGCCGCTCGAAATCAGTAGTCACAGGATTAGACAGATGATTGAGTGCTGGATCGTAAAACTTCGTTGTACCAATTACACACAGGCTAATGTCTTCAGAAAACATACGTTTTAAACTCATTAAATCGTAATGCTCACGCCAACTCGAACTGATCACAATTTGCACAGATGGGAATTCGCGCAAAACATCTTCGATGAGCGGTAGCTGACAAAATGCATTCCCCCGATAGGGTTGAGGATGCATCACACCGTCAAAATCGAGAAACAAACAAAGCTTCATTCGTCTTCCGCCTTCGGCCAGATATCAAGATCACCACCTCCGGCTTGCAGTTTTGCATGCATGTCGCAAAGCATCAGAACATATCCCTCGTGCTGGTCAATTTTTCCGGGCGCACCGCACACGATGCAGTGGCCACGTGTTTTGCCCTCTGCGGCATCAATCAGTTCAGAGATCTGATCAAAAAGTGCTTGCGGTTGACCTTTGGAACTTGGTGGACTTGTTTCGTATGAAACAACTTTTTTAGTAGAAATTAAATCGACTCGCACTGAATCCTGTTTTCCTTTGATAGACCAGTAATATCTGGCACTGCCAAATTTCTCCTTTAACTGAATCCAGTGAAAACCACGTTTATTTTCACCCAAGAGTGAATCAATTTTTTTGCATAACTCGCTAAATTCTGGCAACCATCCATTCGCAATGCTAAAACCTAAATTTTTACCTTTAAATTGGTAGGGATAAAGTTGCTTGATTTCTTTGAGTGTTTTCATGTGGCTTCCATATTTAGTGAATTAAGCGTGGTTTTTCATCATCCTGATCTGATTTGCTCTGATGGTCATCGGAGAAGACAAAATTTGGAATATCCCTTATTTCAATGCAAGTTCGATCATCATCATATGCACTGGCATAGGCTCGCTTGAGTAACTGCATTTGCTCTCGCGCAGTCAGATGAGCAAGCAATTTTGAGATATTTGACGGAACCGGTTTCATTTCAGGAATATTTAAATCTTGAAAAACACTCTCAGAAATATATTTAGGAACTTGAAGTGCCTGTTGGCCTAAAGGCGACTGGATAAAAAATTCAATGAACCATGAGCGTAGCGAGGCCGGGACGCGGATTGCATCATCGGCGGTGGCAATCCAGATCACAAAGCTCGCATCAAAGGTCAATTCAACACTCAAATCAGTTAATTAATTTACATTTCAGTTATTATTTTTAGAATATCAGGAAAATATGGAGAAACTTCAGATGAGTCCGAGTAATTTTCAATTACACCAAATTTTGCGAATTTTCTTCGAGCTTCTTCATAGTAAGGAATTTGTACCCTTCTAATGAAATCGACGAATTCATCTATGTTGAGAATGACTTTAGACGAACCTTGGCAAGTTATTTTTTTTATTGGCCCAATACTCAAAAATGAAGTTAGATACACCAACCCATTTACCCCAAGAAAATGATTTAAGGCGGTTGATGATAAATATGATTTTGAATCGCACTTGATTTGATGAATAATTTTAAAATCAAAACATTTTAATTCGTCATTTGTGTTCCAGATAACATATCCATCAGATACATTTTCAATAATGTATCCGCAGACATCGCAGTACCAATATTCAGGAGGTTTATCCATTTTTCTTTCTCTAATGATGCGGGCTAATATTCAAGGCTCAAGGCTCAAGGCTCAAGGCTCAAGGCTCAAGGCTCAATATTATTTAGTCTGAGTTTATGTATCTAATTTATTACTTAATTAATTCAGCACTGAAATGCAAATTAACATCTACTCACCATTAATGCCTCACTCAAAATCCCAAAGCCGTTTTTATATTTATAAAGCTGAAATTCTGATTCACTCCCTGAGACCTGATATTTGTTCTCCCGGATTTGAATTCACATATTTCAAGAGCGCCACTCAAATCGTCGTTATCACTTTCTGCTGTCCACACTTTTGCAACAGGGTCCGCGAACCAATTCATTGAGCCATTGATAGCAACGGCGCTCTTCGTTGTCGCTTGTTTGCTTTCTCGAATGCATTTCAGATGCGTTGCAGGTCAAAAACATCGCGATCATCCTCAAAATGAATCCTATAGATTGTAGCTCTATGGGGCTCATAGTGCATTAATTGCGACATGAACCAACACACTTCACCTCAAAACAATTTTTCAGCAGCACTCAGGCTGTGTAGAAAGGCGTGCAACGTTAGTCAGGAAGCCTTCGGCGTCGTTTCAAGCCGCACCTATGTCAGTTCGCTCGAACGTGGCATCAAGCAACCCACGCTGAACAAAGTCGATGAACTGGCTGGTGTCCTGGGAGTTCATCCTCTTACCTTGCTGGCAATTTCTTATTTGGACAGCGTTGACCCCAGCGCTCAGCAAGCCCTAATGAACGAGGTCTCAGGTGAGTTGACCCGAGTTCTGGCTCAATCAGCCACCATCGAATGAACATAAGGTCAGTTTTTTGGCCAGGAACTTGTGTTGTCCAGATGTCCGGGCTGCCTGCACGCCACAACTGTGGCGCTACCTTTGCCGCCAGAATTGCGCTCAATCAGAAGATCATTCACAACGTTCACAGTAGCGACATGAGCACTACAGTCACACGCGCAAAGCAAGGCCAAAACAAGGGCTACTTGCGATCAAACAAGCGTTGATCCCATATGACCATTTGACTCTGAGAAACAAGAAGCGCTACTGCAGACGGATGCTGTGGATTGACAACCGCCGTCCCTTCCAGCTTCGGGGCGACGGACGGCACGACCAACACCACACTTCTACGCGCGTTGAGCCAATGATCGCCAAAACGGCGGGTGATTGATGGGTCATCACCATCCCAGGCAGGTGGCAGCGACATTGAAACATGACGTTCAACGGGTAGATTTTTGGGAACGTCTGCCACGACGTAGCCATGGGTTCTGGGAATGCGACCAATTTTGGCGTGCACCAGTATTTCCAGCATCGAACAGGCGTAACTTAACGCGCCAGAGATCGCAGGTCGCGCTGGGCTGTTCCATCGCCCAGTCAACCTTTGTGGCTGGTACCGAAAGGCTGCGGCAGAGTCAAACTTATCAACCGCTTTGACCAGCAGCCACAACCACTGCCATAATCCGCTCATCCCCGATTCGCGGGGCTGGTGCCGAAAACACCGTTAATGGACAAGTGGTCTATACCGCCACCGTAAGCGCGGTTTCTTTACGCCCGAAATTTTCCGTTTTGGACGTGGAGGTGTTGCCTATCCGTAAGGACGGCAGCATGGCTTGTCCCATGTTTTCGACGCCTTCACGTCCATTCCTTGTGCCCGAAAAGCGCCTGGAATGGTTTTAAGTCTCGACAAGGAGCAAACCATGACCCACGTCATCCCCCTGGCCAGCATGCGTGCTGGTTTTCATTTGCATTCGCCTGCCCCCTCCCCTGTAATCCACTCCCAAGCCTTTGATGCCATCAAGCGGCGACAACCTACCCGTGATCACTTCACCACGAAGGGGAAATGATCATGTCCGACATTCCTTCCGAACCGCTTCGCCTGGATGCTTTTCAAAGCGACAACTGGTCAAGCAGCACAACCCCTGTTGCGATCCTGAACACCGAATCCACGCTTCATCAACGCATCGCTTATTGCTGGGGATTGGCAAATCAGCTTCATATCTTTTCAGACTTTCTGGTTCAGCATGAGAATTCTGAAATTCGACAGGTTGCGCAGCAGTATTTAAGTCAATTGCAACCACTGGTGAACTTGCTTAACAAATTAGGCACTGACACACGACCAGCAGAAGCTTAAAGAGACGAGACAGGCTCCTGGGCTTTCTGTTTCAACCGCCGTTTGTTTGTAGAGCCTCCCATGTAATGGTGTGAACGGGCTGAGGGAGTAAGCCTTGTCCTTATCCGGCGCATTTAGCAGACAAGCAAGCAATGGCTCAACCTTGAGGGTTCTGTTTCAAACAGAACCCTTTTTTAGATGCAAACGAAAAAATAGAGATATTTAATCTGGAGTGAGGTTTCGCGCTGCGCGGTGCTTGGGTCTGGAGCCTGTTTGGGATGGTGTTGTCACTGGCGGCCGTTGGCATCACGCTGAAGGCATTGGACAGGCTGACACATCCGTGTCTGTCAACCGGGCTGTACCTGGCCATGGGCTGGCTGGTAGTTGTTGCTGCCGTTCCCTTGCTTGAGCGGGTGCCCCTGCCTGGCGTGATGTGGTTGGTGGCGGGTGGACTGGCGTACACGATGGGAGTGGTTTTCTTTGTCTTTGACTCACGCATCCGTTACTCGCACGCGGTGTGGCATGGCTTTGTTGCGATGGGCACCGCCTGCCACTTTGTGGCTGTGCAAAGCTACGCCGCTTGAAACACGTCGTCGCCAGATGCCCACTGGAAATCAACCCACTCACGCCCAGATGATTTCAATACAGCCAAAGAAATTGCTTCTCTCGAAATGGACTGCCATTGCACCTCTGTCCAAAGAAAAACACTTTTTGGTCACAAAGGTGGTGCCACCGGAACTTGAGGGCGGCCGGGTCGAATGGATTGACCTGGAAGCTGTGCAATCCAAGGCTACACGGCGCATGCTATGGAAAGAGCTGAGGGACAGCACCCAATCGGTGCGGGGATGGGTTTAGAACATTTGGTCGGATGCGCGCTTGCCGCAATCGCGCCGGATTAACTCAAATCGACCGATAAGGGTTCCCGTAAACATGTCGCACTTTTGCGAGACCGTCTGAACTTGAACCCAGATGAGTGACGACTGAACCGATCGCAACGTCTTTCCTCACCTACGAGCTTGCAAGAAACCTGAAAGCGCAGAGTGGCATTTAGACAACAGCGAGATGACAAAGACCATCGGTTTTTTTATCGATTTATTGACGCCTCGGTTTGAGCAGGTCTCGTTGTGGCATCGGAGACAACGGTGATGACTGGTGTCATGGTTTTCTTAACAAAATCTTCTGGCATGACCGCAGTTTTTGCAGCTTCACGTCTCGCTGCAATTTTCGTGTTGTGTCCCATTACTCTGGGATTTTGATTTAGTGTCGCAACACTTGCATGACCCATGGATTTAGCAACATCAACTTTGGAAAAACCTGCTGACTTCAAGTTGGCTGCAAATTGATGACGAAAACTGTAGGGCGTTATGCCCTTGCTCTCGCCAAAGTATTGAACCTGGGCAATGCGCAATGCATTTGCACAAAGCGTGACGTACACCTTGCGAAAGTTACTACCTGCCTTGCTTGTCCTCGCGTATGCCTTCCATTGCACGATCGATTCAATTTGTTGGCGCACTGCTTGCACGGCGATGGCATCACTTACCAAAAGTTCTCTCTTATCGCTGCCAGCCTTGCCATTTGTATTTTTTGCGTTCACCACAATGAGATTGATTTTTTTTCCGTCTTCTTCAATCCTTGCGTGTTCCCATTCGCAGGGACGAAGCCCGGTGTACATGGTTGCCCAACACAACTTCAAGGCACGTCTTTGCCATTCACTTCCAGTGAGCTTGATGTACTGGTCGATCCTATACAGCAATTCTGCGTCAACAAATTTGACTTTTGCGCTGCTTGATTTTGCAGACAATTCATTTGAGCGTTGTGCAGCCGATTTACCGACGTTGGATAAAGCTGCAGACCATTTGAGTGTTTTTATCTCAAAAAGTGCTTCTTCAATGACGGCCAGGTTATCGCGCAATTTTTCAGCCTGAATCAGGTCTGTGTTGTTCTCCAGGGCTTGCGTGTAAAAGGTCAGAGCACGCTGCAGGAGGTTGCAAAAACTTGCTCTTGCAAACCGCCATGAGTTGGCTCGGTAGGTGACGCGAACTGATTCAACCCAGCGTTTGATGTCTTCGCAAGTGATGCCTTCGGTCGTTTCCAGACCGTTGTACTTGCCAATGTTTTTGAGTGTGCTTTTTACGAAGTCGAAGTAGGCTTGTTCCGTCTCATCCGTGCGAGTCGGTTCGAGCTTGATTCTGCCACCACTTTGCTCTTTAATTGATAGCGACTTTGGCTTTACACCTTCGAGTTGTTCCCAATTGATCTGCATAACCTAGTTACCCCACTTTTTTCGCACATTCTAGAAGTTATTAAACGAAAAGATGTATCTAACAATACAAAAAAATAACCGTTAATAAACAAAAAACACAAGGCTATAACAGCATTTTTAATATTTTAAAACAAAAACAGCAGTCTGATAACGAAGCATCACCTTTATAACATTAGCATCAATTTCAACAGCTAAACAAAAAACACTGCTTTAAAACAATATAAATTTTGTTAACAAACAAGCAAAATTGGTTGTTTAAACACAATTTTTTAGACTATAAAAACGCTTAGACCGTTTCCATCTACAAACAAAACTTGTATTAAATAACAAAAAATAACAATTGGTAATAAAAAAGCAACTATATAAACAAAAAATTCTGTTTTTAAATACGACCATTTAACGAAATTTACTGTTGTAAAACACAATAAATTTTGTGAATTTTAACACAATAACAAAACATTAAAGTTTGTTAACGCCACAAATTCTTTAGTTGTATATCAGATAAATTTAGTCTTAAGCATCATGACAATGGAAGATGCGCCTAGGAATTTTTTGAAGATGAGCGGACATATTTTTCGACCGCCTGAGCGGATTACCTCGACGTATACACACTTTTGTCGCGCCAGTGGGCAACCGATCTGCAGGCTTTCGCATCAAAACGCGAGCATGATTTGCAAGCACGGTGATCACTAAAGTTGAGGTAAGTTGCTAACGCTGAGTATGTGTATCGCCTAGTCCGGGCTAAGTCAATGATGACTCTGATCTGAGTGCCCGCGTAGTGCGAAATCTGATGGAGCAACACTCAGTCAACAGTTTTGTGCAAGTCCTCTTGTAGCCTTCAATTAGTGTCTCAGGGATCTATTGGCGCAAATTCAGTAACGTAAATCTTGCATGCGGTACGGTTGCGACGGAGTCATTGCGCAGTCAAACCCACAGTGATTTAGACAACTGGTCGGCAATCTTTTATCTGCGCTATTGTCTCGCCTGATGATGCTCGCATGACCTGGCGAAGTTGAAATTTCTGCAACCGATGCACGCCAGATGTTGTTCAAAGCAATATCAAAATTGGTAAACAGGTAGACATTTCTAGAGTGAGCGCTTTGTCAGTGATGAGTCTGATCAAAGTGACTTCGAGTTAAAAGTTCGACCGTTGTGCAATCAGTGGCAAGCCATTGCTGTGATGGAAATGCGAATTCTTGTGCATCTGTGGATCAGCATAGAAAGGACCGAATCCGTGCAGGTCCTGATGATTTTTCTTATCCGTTTCGCTGCAAATTTTCAATGAAAGTTGCATTGAGATGCTCACATAGTGATAGAAGTCGATAGCTAACCAGAAGCACAAAGCCAACTAAATTCGTGGTGAAAACATGTAACCTTTTGGCAAGTGTCCGACTAAAAAAATTGCCACCGTGAAGTTAGCGGGTACTCACAATGAGTAAATTTGAAGAGCGAAATCGCATGATGCCGTGAGTTTAGTGGGAGACCTTTGTGATTTCGAGGGGAAGCCTTCGAAGTAGCCTTAAACCGCGAGGTGGGTCAGTGGAATTGGAGACGACGACCCCGACAATGCGCCAGAGTTTTTGTTGCGACAAATGCAGACGGCGAACAACTCCAGAGCCGGTGCGCTTTCTCGGGCGACGGGTCTTTCCTGGGTTCATTTTGCTTTTTGCTGAGTGGCATGCAGTCCGGCGTTACGGAAATTCTGTTTAACGAATTGCAGTTGCACCTGGGGGTGGCACGCCGGACATTGCATCGATGGCGGCACTGGTGGCGTGAAATATTCGTGGCAACCCCATTCTGGAATTTAGGCAGAGGTCGTTTTATGCCACCAATCGAGCATGCAGCGTAGCCAAATAGCCTACTTGAGCGTTTTAGCGGTATGGATGCCCATTCGAAGTTGGTGCAGTGCCTTCAATTTCTGGCGTCCCTTTCAAAGCCAGGTTTTTTTTCACCCACGATGATGGTCGATGAGCACCCGCAGAGAATCGTCGCAACTCAGAAATGTTCTCAGAAGGTGATGCTGGCGATGTCAAAAACGTCGCACTGGAGCCTCTGTTTGTACTTCCGGATCAGACCCATACCCGACGCTCACCGGAGTCGCATGGAAACCACCGAAAAGTGGGAAAGCTGACCTTCAATTTCGCCGGAAGCAGTCGCTCGCCGCAAGTGTCAAAACTTTGGAAGCAGTCGGCCAAACGGGGATGCCAGTTCTCCTGGCTATCCGGCTCTTGGGCAGCGATACCAGTCGTTCGCGACCGGCAACTTCCCGATGGTCCGTTTCAACACCAGTCAGATGCCGTCAGTGGACTACATGAAAGCGCCCTTAAGCAAAGTCTTGACATATTCAAACCAATCCGTGTTGGCCTACGCTGGCGAAGCCGCATGCGTCTGCTGGGACTGGTGTCGAATGTGATGAATCTGTTCAAAATCACCGCGCAACGCCGCCACCACATCCCCATCGATGGCCCCATCGGCGACCAGTTTGTCGAGCACCGCCAGACACTGCGCGCGCGCCATGCCGCTGCGATAGGGACGGTTTTCGGTGATTGCGGTAAACACATCCGCCACCGCGACGATGCGTGAACCGAGGGTGAGTTCACGTGAGCGGAACGGGTAGCCCTTCCCATCAAGACGTTCATGGTGTTGCGAGGCCCAGGTGTTGACGGTTTCCAGGCCGGGCACCGTCGACAGAATCCGATGTGTGTAGTAGGGATGCTGGCGAATGATGAACATCTCAGCCGGTGTCAGCGGGCCGGGCTTGTCGAGGATCTCGGTCGGCACGGCAAGTTTCCCGATGTCGTGCAGGTTGCCTGCCACCCCGATCAAGCGTGTTTGGTGCGGCGACATGCCAAGACGCGTGGCCAGTTCCTCGCTGGTGGCGGCGACCCCGCTCGAATGGGCCGCAGTGAAGGGGCTGCGGTAGTCAATGATCTTGCCAAAGACTCTGGCCAGTTGGTAAAGGCCATCCAGATCAAGGCTGAGTTTCGAGTTGCCGAAGCGGCATCTGACGATTTCTTCCTTGTGGGGGCTGGTCAGATCGAGCCAGAAGGACTCTTTCTCTGACATGCCGTCAAACGCGGCGGCCACCTTCGGCATGAAGCAGCGCCCGCTCTCGGCGGCAATCGCCATGCGAATGCCCTGAACCTGCGCCAGAACATGGTGGCCGTCCTCCGGCATGACCGAAATGCGATCCGCCAGACGCAGAATGTGGCTGATCAGCGGCACCGGCTCGCCCTCAAATTCGGCACCATAGCCAAAGTTCCAGTTCACGTGGTGGAAACGAATCGCAGCGGCCGCGTTGGCGAATGGTGAAAATTCGCGCAACAACAGGTAGCCTTCTTGTCCATGCTGATGCAAATTCGCAGGCATCTGCTTGTGGCTGGTGTGAGCGCGGGTCAAGGCATCATCGAACAAGTCGAAGTGCATGACGGATGACACGGCCGCCACGTCGTGCAAGGCACCGGCAATCAGCGCATCGTCAATCTCGTTCTGACTCAGGTCAAGCTCTTCGGCCAGGCAGGATGCCACGTAGGCGACACGCAGATGGTGTTCAGAAATCTTCGGGTGAAGGAAGTCAATCGCCCTGGAAAAGCAGAGCACCATGCTGAAAAGCGCGATGTCAAGCTCTTCCGATGGCCCGCGTGTAGTCATCGCCATGGGGGATGTCCAGAATCCGCCAACGCGTCAAAGGGCTTCAATGGCCGGATAGAACACCGTGTCTTCTTTGTGCATCCGGGCATACACGGTCTTGAGAACCGAATTGGCATCCTTGCGGAACCCCTCCGGTTCTCGGGCCACGTTGTCTGCCTGATTCCATCGTGCGGCAAAGCCCATGTAGGCCGACGCAATGGCACCCATGTCGTCCTGAAATTTCGTGCCCATGCGCGCCAGCACGGCGTTGTTGCTGTTGCGTAAAGCCGGGTACAGCACCTGGTCTTCCACCGCAAGATGCAGTTTGATGACCCCACTCATGGCGATGATGAGTCGGGCGATTTCTTCGGCGTTCTCACTGACCCCCGCCTGGCTGGCTTGTCTGAGTGCGGCAATACAGCCGAGGATGTCAAGGTGTTGACGTTTGAATTTGTCGATGTTCATGAGAGCGTTTTTTGAGGTGCATGGTGCCAAAGACGATTCAAGGTTTGACACTGAAGGCATTTTTAATAGATTCATGTAATATGAATCTATTGGAGCACATGCCGCATGGAACCACAAGAAATTTCAAGAATCACCGTGCTCGGTAGATGGGTAAGCGAAGTCATCGGCCCGCCCGCACCGCAAATGGGTAGCCGGTGCCAATGTCGGGTTCGGGGGAAACAGTTGGGTAAGTCGGCGGTCGGCCTTGGGTCTTGAAGAGTCACAGGTCTGGAGGTTGGCCTGTTTCACGGGCGGCCGACTGTTCAAGACCCATAGCCGACGGCCACGACCGGCAGGTTACCGGTTGCCCAGTTCGTCGGCGGTCAGGCGCCATTCATGACGGGCTTCAACGTGCCCTTACCTGACCCTCACCGGATCCGCACGGACAACGCCGAAAAGTGGGAAAGCTGACCTTTAATTCCGCCGACAGCAGTCGCTCACCGTCAGTGCCAAAACCTTGGCGGCTGTCGGCCAAACGGCGGTGCCATTTTTCTTGGCTGTCCGGCTCCTGGACAGGCCAATTCCGTGATCTCAATTACCGCGTAGCTGCAGGGGTGATCCTAAGTCGCTAGAACTGTTTCCAGACCTCAGATTGAAGCCATCTCATGCACCAGGATGGATATTCATCAGCTGCCATGGGCTTGGCTATGCCGTAGCCTTGTGCATAGCGACACCCCATACTTCGCAACGTAACGCAGTGCTTAAGCGACTCCACGCCCTCGGCAATCACCCGACGATCAAAGGCCAGAGCCAACTCGATGACGCTGCGAACAATGCTGAGATCATTAGGATCGCTCAGCATGTCGCGGACAAAGCTCTGATCAATCTTCAGGGTGTTCAAGGGCAACTTACGCAAGTAGGTCAATGATGAGTAACCCGTGCCAAAGTCGTCGAGAGAAAATCGTACACCCAGTTTTTTGCAGCGCTGGAGTATTTCGACAGCCGCCTGCATATCACCGATGGCCGCCGTTTCCAGCACCTCGAGTTCGAGATAAGCCGGATTGACGCCTCCGTGCAGGGTCAAAGCCCGCTCCAGTCGCGCAGAGAAATTTGCCTGCAGCAGGTGGTTGGCACTGATATTGACGCTGACCTTCATCGCAAGACCGCCCCTGAGCCAGGCTTCGATCTGGTTCAGAGCGGTGTCGATGACCCACTCTCCGAAAAGCTGCTCGTGAATTCCACCGCGCAGGTACGGGAGGAAATCGCTTGGCGGCAGCAGCCCGCGCTCGGGATGCTGCCAACGGATCAGGGCTTCCGCACCGATCACCTCGCCGCTGACCAGATCGACCTGCGGCTGGTAATGCAGCACAAACTCATTGCGATCCAGGGCGCGCTGCATTTCCTCGAAGTACTCGAGGTGGTGCTGTGTTTTCCGGTCGATCTCCGTATCGAACATCTGATACCGATTCTTGCCCGCTTGCTTGGCCAGGTACATGGCCTGATCCGCGTGGCGCAACAGTGTGTCGGGATACGAATGGTCGGCCGGGTAGAAGCTGACACCGATGCTGACTGTAATATTGAACACATGCCCGCCTGCATTGATCGGCCGGTTCACAGTTTCCAGTACCCGGTCGAGAATCAGCGTGCATTCGTCAAGCGATTTCACTTCGGAAAGTAGCAGCACGAACTCGTCGCCACCCAGGCGCGACAAGGTGTCTTCAGGGCGCAGGATGGTTTTCAGGTGCTCCGCAACACCTCGCAACAACTGGTCGCCGACGGTGTGCCCGAACTGGTCATTGATATGCTTGAAGCCATCGAGGTCGAGGAAGCAGACCACACACAGTTTTCCACTTCGCTCGGACCGAAGGATGGTTTGTGTCAACCGGTCAGACAGCAGACGGCGATTGGGCAAGTCGGTCAGGGCATCGTAGTTGGCAACCCGCGCAAGTTCCGCTTCATGCTCCTTTATCTGCGTGATGTCAGCGAATACGCTGACGTAGTGCAGGACTTGCCCATATGCGTCGCGAATCGCTGAAATCGACTGCAGTGTCGCATAGAGCTCGCCTGTCTTGCGTCGGTTCCATATCTCTCCATGCCAGAAGTCATGCTCGTTAAGCGACGCCCAGAGTGCCTGGTAAAAACTGGGGTCATGACGGCCCGATGAGAGCATGCGCGGCGAGCGCTCAATGACGTCGGACAGTTCGTAGCCGGTGATCCGCGTGAACGCAGGGTTCACCTTTGTAATCAGTCCCTCGGCGTTCGTCACCATGATCCCCTCGTAGCTACTTTCGAATACGGCCACCGCTTCGCGCTGCGCCTGTTCAAGCTGCCGGCGCTGGGTCACATCGGTGTGGGTTCCCGACATCATTAAAGGGGTTCCATTGTCGGTGCGCGTCACGACCCGACCACGCGTCAGGATCCAGCGCCATCCACCATCCTTGGTCCGGGCGCGAAACTCGACTTCATGGTTAGCGGAATGTCCGCTAAGGTGACGCTCAATCGACGCCAGCGCAAGCGGCAAATCTTCAGGATGCACCAGTTCGGGCCAGTGCGCAGTGTCGACCCGCATTTCGCCTGGCGCATAACCCAGCATTGTTTCCCATCGCGCGCTGACCTGAAACGTATTAGTCGTCAGGTTCCAGTCCCAATAGCCCTGGTCTGTGCCTTCGAGCACACGCGACAACTGCTGTTCGCTCGCGCGCAGTTGCGCGGTCCTCTCAATCACGCGCTGCTCCAGTAGTTCGCTCTGATTGCTGATCGCCTTTTGCACCTCACGTTCCGCGCTCACATCACGAAAGACCAGCACCACACCATTTAGCCGTCCGGTTGCGTCACGAATTGGCGCGGCACTATCGGAAATGGGGTGCTCGCTGCCGTCGCGGGCGATCAGCACGGTGTGATTGGAAAGCTCCTGAATCTCACCGGTTTCGAGCACTTTGGCCACCGGCACCAAGGCGGGTGCACGCGTCTGCTCATGAACAAGGCGAAAGACTTCTTCGATCGGTCGACCTATGGCATCGACCAAGCGCCACCCAGTCAGCTTCTCCGACACCGAGTTCATGCGCGTCAGTCGTCCTTCGGTATCGGTCGCAATAACGCCGTCGCCAATCGAAAGCAGGGTTGTGGCGAGGCTTTCTTCGCTTATTCTGAGCGCACGCTGGCTGGCTTCGGTCTTGCGAAACTGGCGCCGGATCAACTCATAGGTGGTAGCAAGCAACACTAACAGCAAAAAGCTAAACAACGATCCGGTGGCAACCATGACCTGCTGCGCGCGCACCTGCTCGGCGCTGCGACGCGCCAATAAGCCTCGCTCCCAATTTTCCATTTCACTCAAAAGGCGATAGGAACGCTCGCGCGTCTCCTTCAATGGAGCACTGGCAACAAAAGCGCTCGCCGCTTCCTGGCCCTGTGTCTTGCGCAGCAGTTCGACATGTCTTGAGATGACCAGTCGCTCATCGATTACCTCGCGCAGGCGCTTCCAGCGTTCCTGTTGAACGGCATCGTCAGCAGTCAGGGTCTTGACCGCAGCGAGGGCAACTTCACGAGAATCAATTGCCACATTGCGCTCTGCCAGACGTGCTGGATCACCCGAAATCCTGAAGCTCTGTGTCGTGAATTCAATTTGTAGGGTGTCTCCCTGCGTGCGGGCGACCCTATCAATGACTTCATGGGTACGCGTTACCGCACTCGCGGCCTGCGCAGCATCATCCACCAACTTCCAAGTGATAAGCGCCAACACAACAACCACCACCACGGCGGCGGTAAACGCTGTCAGGACTTTTGCTTCAAAACTCGAACGAGTGACCAAATTCAGACTCCCGACACGGTGACGACCAACGAAAAAGCAATTTTCCACCCCCAGATTCCTTAGCTGCATGATCAGCTTGTGGCGGGCATTGCGCAAATGGCTGCTTCGGCTATGTATCTTAAAGAGACCCTCACAATTGCCGGAGTCAGATTGTCAAAATTGAACGTCATGAATGGAGTAAATCCTAGACCCGGTACGCAGCATAACCCGACGTTCTAGGCGAGTCATGAATTTATGTCGAGTTCTCCAGACTGGTCACTCCAGATGCCGGTCCAGTTTGGGCATTTTTCGACCCATCGAACTCGGGAGAAATCGTTCAACCAAGGATGACGGTTTTCTTGGCTGAAAGGCTTTTGAGCAGCGTTATGCACAGTTTTCCTCGGCACACAAGTCGGCGGATGGCATCAAAAAATTCTTGCAGTTAATGCGCTGGCAGACCGGTGATGCAAGAATTAATAGGTGCCTGTTCTCAGCCGGTTGGCTGGCTGTCGGATGGACAACGCACAGATCAGAAAGCGTCATGCTGGAATGCTCTGACATCGGGAACGATGAAACTGCGCTTGAGGGAAAGGAGCTCCTGCCGGTGCAGGCGTGCCAGTTTGTCCAGCAGTAGTTCGCCCTTTTCCAGCAGATGAATCTCGATCTGACGGCGGTCTGCAGCGGAGCGTCGACGCTCGACGTATCCCTGTTTCTCGCAACGGGAGATCAGCGCTACCACACCGTGCTGTTGTGCTTGCAGTCGCTCGGACAGTTCGCCTACCGTGGCCCATTCGCGCGCCGGATAGCCCTTAATGTGGAGCAGCAACAGATACTGCAAAGGCGTAACCCCATGGCTGCGCGTAACCTCCTCACTGAAGCGCTCGAAGCGGCGAATCTGATAACGGAAATCGGCAAGAACTTCGAAATCGCGTTTGATTAGAGGATCTGTCGTGAGCTTTTTTGATGAAATCATGAATGAAATGGTGAAACACCAACTGATGGCTGCTTGAAGGTGAGCGCTTTGTTGGACTGACTAAGCTTGCGCAAAGCAATTGATCCTAACGTGATGTATGTGACGAAAAGCACCAAACCATGCGCTACCTCTACTGCTGTCGTGGTCATTCGTGTCGGAGTTTGCAAGTACATCACGTTGTGATACTTTATCTATCGACTGTATTCAGAGACGTCTGGATACTTCTGGAGAATCCTTCTTAACCGCATTGGGGCCGCACACCATGGCCTCGCCAAGGAGCCTGTTGTGAATGTCTTGCAAATGCCCAAGATGATTTTTTCGTTTACAGAGGGTTGGGACGACCTGATCCGGATTCATCCCTCCGTTATCCGTCTGTTTGCGTTGCTGGTTCTTCCATTTTCCCTGCTACCGCCAGCAATGATTTATTACGCAGGAGGCAGCTACGGCGATGTTTTTGTCCCCGGCTTGACGACCGCGCAGTGGCGCGAGGCGGCCGGTGTATTCTTTCTTGCCGAGTTGCTGACTGTGCCGTTGATGGCGTGGCTGATCCACCTGGTCTGCAAAATCAATAATGTGACGACGAACTACAAGTCCTGCTTCACCTTGGCGGCACTTGCGCCAGTCCCACTTTGGCTTTCTTCGCTGGTTTTGTTCGTGCCAAATCTGTTCGTTGGCGTTGTTGTCGGCGGGCTCGCACTGTTATGTTCAGTCGGGTTGATTTACCGCGGTGTGTATGCACTGTTTCACTTGCGCGATGATCTGCATGCGCTCCAAATGGCCACGGTGATTGCTGGTGTCGGACTGTGCATGTGGCTGCTACTGATGCAAATCGTCCTGATTCACTAACGGTCCGCCAGGCGAACAGGTGCGCGCCGTCAAGGCGGTTTACGTACAAGACATGGGCAAGGCCGACTGGGATCACCCGCAGGATCACTGGATTGATGTAAAAACAGCCTTTTACGTAATGGGCAGTAAACGCCAAGGCTCAATGGGGCCAACGATTGCCAGCCTTGCACAAGAGGCCTATGCTACCAAGTTTGCCGCTGAGCAGGGCGGGAAGCTGCTGCGCTTTGGCGAGATCAAGCCCGATATGGTGGACCTGAGCGGTGGCGCGCTGCACGACACCCGAATGTAAAAACACAGCTGTTTTCATGCCATACCGTCCCTGATGTCGCGCGCCGTTTTCCCGGTTAGTGCGCGTCACAGCTTGACCGGGTTTGCCGTTCTGGCCTTGATTCTCGTGCTGGTGTGGTTGCAGGCGCCTGCCTGGCGCGTTTTTCCGGGTGGCTCTGCGGCCCCGGTGCTTAAGCCCGATGTCTGCATCGTCGCACCGCCCACGCCGTATGACCGTGCGTCCGGACTGCCCATGTAAGCCGCGCGCGGTGCCTGCCGATGTGCGCTGCCCGGTGTGTGGCAAGTACCCGGCGCGCTCACCCGACTGGGCAGCGCAGGTCATTTTCACTAACGGTGATGCCTAATTTTTTGACTCACCTCTGAGCTTTTTCATGTACCTGGGAAATGTGGCCCGTTATAGCCCCGGGCGCTACGCGGGCGACATCGTGTGGCCTACTATGTGACTGATGTGATCAGCAGGCTCTGGATTGAGGCGCGCAGCGCTTTCTATGTGACCGGCTCCACTGCCAAGGGGCCGATGCGTGCGGGTAACCTGCCTGCTTTTATCTCCACGCAAGAGGCTGAGCAGTTCACTTCTCAGCGTGGTGGAAAAGTGCTCGGGTTTGCAGATGTTGACGACGCACTGGTGGCAAAACTGGGCGGGCAAGCTGTTCACGCGTACTGAAACCATGTTTGCCAGCGCAATAAACCTTGCAGGATGAATTGATTTTCTAAACCAGTCTTCGCCAGAAGCGCCAAAGCAGAGGAGCGATTCCTACCGCTAAGCTGATTGGTAAAGCTACGGCCGCTGGCGGATCATGTTTTACCTTGTTGACATTGTTGACTTTTAAGTGTGTGGTGCTTTTTTATAAGATGTATTTAAAATATACCTAAAGGAGAACTTCATGACCTCAATCACCTTGACGCTGGCAGCTGCCGCGCAAATTCGCAGTCAAATTGCCAGACACGGCAACGGCATTGGTTTCCGTGTAGGTATCAAACCTGTGGGTTGTTCCGGATATGCCTACACCTACGCGCTGGCCGATGATGTGCGCGACACCGAGCAACGCATCGAAGCCCATGGAGCTATGCTGCTGGTGGCTATCGAGCATCTCGCCAGTCTTGACGGTGCCAGCCTCGACTTTGTCACCGAGGGGCTCAAACAGAGCTTCCAGTTTGTCAACCCCAACGTGGGCATCACCTGCGGCTGCGGCGAGAGCTTCAGCCTCAAGGCTGGCGCTGGCAAAGGCGTAGCAGCATGAGCGCCGTCCTCGACAACCTGGTCAACCAGCCCTACAAGCATGGTTTTGTCACCGACATTGCCTCCGATGTGGCGGCCAAGGGCTTGAGTGAAGACACCATCCGGATGATTTCTGCCAAGAAGAACGAGCCAGACTGGCTGCTTGAATTCCGTCTGAAGGCCTTTCGCCACTGGCTGACCATGACCGAGCCCGGGTGGGCCAACGTCAAGTACCCCAAGATTGATTTCCAGGCCATCAGCTACTACGCTGCCCCCAAGCCCAAGGCAAAACTCAAGAGCATGGACGAGGTAGACCCCGAGTTGCTGCGTACCTTCGAGAAGCTGGGTGTGCCGATGCACGAGCGCGCGGCACTGGCAGGTGTGGCGGTTGATGTGATTTTTGACAGCGTCTCTGTCACCACCACCTACAAGGCCAAGCTGGCCGAGGTGGGTATCATTTTTGGGTCGATCTCCGAGGCGGTGCAAACCCACCCTGAGCTGGTCCGAAAATACATGGGCAGCGTGGTGCCAGCAGCTGATAACTATTACGCCGCGCTCAATTCGGCAGTGTTCACCGACGGCTCGTTTTGCTTCATCCCCAAGGGCGTCAAGTGCCCGATGGACCTGTCCACCTACTTTCGCATCAACACCCAGGACACCGGCCAGTTCGAGCGCACGCTGATCGTGGCCGAAGAGGGCGCGTCTGTGTCTTACCTGGAAGGCTGCACCGCGCCGCAGTTTGACACCAACCAGTTGCACGCAGCCGTGGTCGAACTGGTGGCGCTGGACAACGCCGACATCAAATACTCCACCGTGCAAAACTGGTACGCGGGCGATGAAAACGGCATTGGCGGCATTTACAACTTTGTCACCAAGCGTGGCCTGTGCAAGGGCGTTAATTCGCGCATTTCCTGGACGCAGGTAGAAACCGGCTCGGCCATCACCTGGAAGTACCCGTCTTGCATTTTGTTGGGCGACAACTCGGTGGGCGAGTTTTATTCGGTGGCGGTCACCAACCATCACCAGCAGGCCGACACTGGCACCAAGATGATCCACATTGGCAAGAACACCCGCAGTACGATTGTCAGCAAGGGCATCTCGGCAGGGCAGTCGAGCAACAGCTACCGGGGCTTGGTCAAGGTCATGCCAGGGGCGACCAATGCGCGCAACTACTCACAGTGCGACTCGATGTTGGTGGGGGCCAAATGCCGGGCCAATACTTTTCCGTACATCCAGGTGCGCAACCCCAGCGCCCAGGTGGAGCACGAGGCATCCACCTCAAAGATTGGCGAAGACCAGATGTTTTATTTTGCCCAGCGCGGCATTGGCGCCGAAGAAGCGGTGTCGATGATCATCAATGGTTTTTGCAAAGATGTGTTTCAACAGTTGCCGATGGAGTTCGCGGTTGAAGCCACCAAGTTACTTGGATTCAAGCTTGAAGGGAGCGTAGGATGATTATTGATAACAGCCCAACTTTGTTGGAGGTGCGTGGCCTGCGTGCCAGCATCAACGGCACTGAAATCCTCAAAGGCCTTGACTTCACCGTCAAGCGTGGCGAAGTGCACGCCATCATGGGGCCCAACGGCTCGGGCAAGAGCACCTTCGCCAAAGTGCTGGCAGGCCACACGGCCTACCAGGTGACGGGTGGCGAGGTGCTGCTGGAAGGCAAAAACCTGCTTGAACTAGCCCCTGAGTTGCGCGCCCGTGCCGGGGTCTTTTTGGCTTTTCAGTACCCGATAGAAATCCCTGGTGTCGGCAACAGCCAGTTCTTGCGCCTGGCCTACAACACGGTGCAGGCCGAGCGCGGCCATGAAGAACTGGATCCGCTGGAGTTTGACGACTTGGTGCGCGAGAAAATGAAGCTGCTGGAGATGAGCCCCGAGTTTTTGCAGCGCAGCGTCAATGAAGGTTTTTCTGGCGGCGAGAAAAAACGCAACGAGATTTTGCAAATGGCGCTGCTCGAACCCAGCATGGCGATCCTGGATGAAACCGACTCTGGCCTGGACATCGACGCGTTGCGCGTGGTGTCGCAAGGTGTCAACCATCTGGCCAGCAAAGTCAACGCCATTGTGCTGGTCACGCACTACCAGCGCTTGCTGAACTACATCGTGCCTGACTACGTGCATGTGATGAGCGCCGGGCGCATCATCCGCACCGGTGGCAAGGAGCTGGCGCAGGAGCTGGAAGAGCGCGGCTACGACTGGATTGAGGCCGAAGCCGAGGCTGCGGGGGTTTCAGCATGAGAAGCGCCACAGCGCAAGGCACAGAGCACAGCGTGCTGGACAGCCTGCTGACTGCTTTGGCGTTGCCGTCGGGTAGTTCAGCCCCCAAGCAACCAGACTGGCTGCAAACACTGCGCGACCAGGCGCTGGAACGCGTGGGCGCACTCACGCTGCCCAGCACACACGACGAGGCCTGGCGTTTCACCCCTTTGGCGGCTTTTTCACACCAAACTTTTCAGCCATTGCGCACGCCCACCGACTTGCAGTCCAGTGACGTGGCCCACCTGACCATCCCGGAAGCGACAACGCGGCTGGTTTTTGTGGATGGCGTGCACGCGCCGCAGCTCTCCAGCCTTGAATCGGATGCTGTGCTGGTGCTTGGCACGCTCCATGCCATGCTAGGCGCACAGGAGTCTCTCATCCAGGCGCATCTGGGCCAGCACGCGCACTTTCAGGACACGCTGTTTACCGCGCTCAACACGGCTTTTTTGCAAGAAGCAGCCGTACTCGTAGTGCCGCCTGATACACCGCTGGCAGCGCCCGTGCATCTGCTCTTTATTTCAACACAGCCCGAAGTTGCCAGCCATCCGCGCCTGTTGCTGCTGGTTGGTGCGGGCAGCAAGGTGACGGTGATTGAAGACTACGTGGCCTTGATTGAGGGCACCTATTTCACCAATACGGTGACCGAGGTGGTGGTGGGCGCAAACGCGCAGCTTGAACATGTGCGCCTGCAGCGTGAGAGTGCCCAAGCCTTTCACATGGCCAGTTGTGCTGTGTCGCTGGGTGCGGCCAGCAGTTACCACTCGACCAGCGTTGCCCTGGGCGGGCAAATCTCAAGGCTTGACCTGAACGTGTTGCAAACCGCCGAGGGTGCGCAATGCACGCTTGATGGCCTGGCGCTGATCGGTGGCGAGCAACTGGCCGACACCCACAGCTTCATTGACCACGCCAAGCCGCATGGCGTGAGCCGTCAGTTGCACAAATGCATTGTGGGCGGCACCGCACATGCGATGTTCAACGGCCAGGTGATGGTGCGCCCCGGAGCGCAACACACCGACTCAGCCCAGTCCAGCCGCAACCTGCTGCTCTCTGCCAAGGCGCAAGTCAACACCCAGCCGCAGCTTGAGATTTTTGCCGACGACGTGAAATGCACGCATGGCGCCACCGTTGGCCAACTCGACAGCGATGAAGTGTTCTACCTGCAAAGCCGTGGCTTGTCAGAACGCGTGGCGCGCAACCTGCTCACCTACGCCTTTGGCGCTGAAATCATCAACCGCATTCCAGTCGCGTCCCTGCGCCAGCAGCTTGAGCAGACCGTGCTTGAGCAAACCACGAGCCCATCATGAGCCAGTTACCAGTCCCAAGCCTCAGGTCGGCCGTCAAAGCGATACGTGAAGCCACCACCACGACCTTTGAGTCCAGCACGGGCACGCCATCTGAGGCATTTGACGTGGACCGCATTCGCGCCGACTTTCCCATCCTGCAACTCAGCGTGGCAGGCAAACCGCTGGTGTACCTGGACAACGCCGCCTCCAGCCAGATGCCACAGTCCGTCATTGACCGGTTGGTGCGCTACCAAACCAGTGAGCACGCCAACATTCACCGCGCGGTGCATTACCTGTCTGAAACAGCCACGGCCGCTTATGAGGCGGCGCGCGTCACGCTGCAGCGCTTCATCAATGCTGCTGAGGCGCGCGAGGTGATCTTCACCAGCGGCACCACAGAGGGCATCAATCTGGTGGCCCAGAGCTGGGGCCGCCAGAACATTCGCCCGGGTGATGAAATCATTTTGACCGTGCTGGAGCACCACTCCAACATCGTGCCGTGGCAAATGCTGGCGAAAGAAAAAGGCGCCACGATCCGTGTGGTGCCCATGAACGACGCGGGCGAACTGCAACTGGATCAGTATGAGGCACTGTTCAACGAACGCACCCGCCTGGTGAGCGTTGGCCATGTCTCCAATGCGCTGGGCAGCATCAACCTCGTCAAGCAAATGATTGCCTTCGCCCATACCCACGGCGTGCCGGTGCTGGTGGATGGCGCCCAAGCCGCACCGCACCTGGCGGTGGATGTGCAAGAGCTGGACTGTGATTTTTACGCCTTCTCGGGCCACAAGCTGTGCGGGCCAACCGGCATTGGCATCTTGTACGGCCGTGCCGCGCTGCTGGAGGCCATGCCGCCATTCAAGGGCGGTGGCGACATGATTCACACAGTCACCTTCGAGAAAACCACCTACGCCCCGATTCCGAACAAATTCGAGGCCGGCACGCCGCCGATTGCTGCCGCCATCGGACTGGCCGCCGCCGTGGATTATCTGAGTGGCATCGGCATGGCAGCGATTGCCGCGCACGAGCATGAGCTGCTGACCTATGCCACCGAGCAATTGGCTGCGCTGTCAGGCGTGCGCCTGCTGGGTACGGCGCAAAACAAGACGGCGGTGCTGTCGTTTGTGCTGCAGGGCATTCACCCGCACGACGTCGGCACGCTACTGAACCAGGAAGGGGTGGCGGTGCGCACCGGCCACCATTGCACCCAGCCGTTGATGACGCGCCTGGGCGTGGTCGCCACCTCGCGCGCCTCGTTTGCGTTTTACAACACGCGCGCCGATGTGGATGCGCTGGTGGCTGGTATTCAAACTGTTCAGAAGGTATTTGCATGAGCGCCGACCCCAAAGCCCTGTACCAGGAGGTGATCCTGGACCACAACCGCAAGCCGCGCAACTATGGTGAGCTCGATAACCCCAGCCACCATGCCGAAGGTGTGAACCCGCTGTGCGGCGACCACATTCACCTGGCGCTGGACATCAAGGACTACACCATTTCGCGCATTGCCTTCCACGGTGAGTCGTGCGCCATTTGCAAGGCTTCGGCATCCATGATGACGGCGGCAGTCAAGGGCAAACGCACCGATGCGGCTGAAACCCTGATCCACGAATTTGTTGACATGGCCACTGGCCGTGTGGCCGCTGAAGACAGCCCGCAAATTGGACGGCTGGCGGTGTTTTCAGGCATCAGCGCGCTGCCCATGCGTGTCAAATGCGCCATATTGCCGTGGCATACTTTGCAGGCGGCCTTCCGGTCAGAGGCCAGCACCTCGACTGAAGCGGCTGCTGACCCGATGCATGCACCTTTGGGCGATGCCTGATGCGCGAGCCCAAACCCACAGGACAACACCATGCCCAAAATCGTTGACATCGACGAAACACCCAACCCGAATGCGCGCAAGTTCCTTTTGCGCGAACCTCTGAGCTGGGGTATTGCGCATTCGTATGACAACGCGCAACAGGCGCAGGGTGATGCCCTCGCCAGCGCGCTGTTTGCCATCCCGCATGTCAGCAATGTGTTTTACATTGACAGTTGGCTCACCGTCACGCAAGACGGCCAGGCCAACTGGGACAAACTGGCGCGCGAAATTGCCATCCCCGTACGGGCCGCACCGGCCGCCAGTGCGCAGTCGGCGGCGGCGGTGTTTGCCGCGCGCGCCACCGTGGCAGAGTTAAGCCCAGAAGACCGCCAGCGCCTCGACGACATCGAGCTAATTTTGGACCAGCAGATTCGGCCCTACCTGCAAAGTGATGGTGGCGACCTGCATGTGCTGGGGCTCACCGGCAACCAGCTCATCGTGCATTACCAGGGGGCCTGCGGTACTTGCCCCAGCGCCATCTCGGGCACTCTGCAAGGCATCGAAAGCCGGTTGCGCACGCTGGAGCCCGACCTTGAAGTCATCGCCGCCTGATGCAGCATGGCACCTCAACCCCACTCTCAACCTTTAACGAAAAATCTCTATGCGCCTGACCACCATGAGCGACTACGCCATGCGCCTGTTGATGTATGTCGGCCGGCACCCGGAGCGCCTGTGCACCATCTCTGAGGTGGCGCGCGCCCACGGCATCTCAGAGGCGCACCTGACCAAGATCACGCACCAATTGGCGTTGGCGGGTTGGCTGAAAACCGTGCGCGGCAAGGGCGGCGGCATGCGCTTGGCGGCCAGTCCGCAGTGCATCGGGCTGGGTGCGGTGGTGCGCAGCATGGAGCCCGATTTCAGCATTGTGGAATGCCTCAGTGGCGACACCACCTGCCAGCTGACCAGCAGTTGCCACTTGCCCGGCATCATCAACGGCGCGTTGCAGAGCTTCATGCAGCACCTTGACCGCTACACCTTGGCCGACCTGTTGGCACCCATTGCATCTGCCGCCGACAGGGAGCTGCCGCTTAACTTTTACAAGCACGCCAAGCTTGCCACACTCTAATGCCATTTTTGGCATCCCTTGTTTGTCTACCGGTACCTTGCCATGATCCAGAAATCCATTGACCTGTCTGTCTCCAAAAGTAAACTTAAAGCCGTGCTTTTCGAGGGCATTCACCCCTCCGCTATTGATGCGCTCCAACAGGCCGGCTTCACACGCGTCGTGACGCATGCCAAGGCGCTCGCCGGCGACGAACTGCGCGCCGCCCTGGCCGATGCCCACTTTATCGGCGTGCGCTCACGCACTCAGCTCAGTGCTGACGTATTGCAACAGGCGCAGCAACTGGTGGCCATTGGTTGTTTTTGCATCGGTACCAACCAGGTTGATCTGAGAGAAGCCACACGGTTGGGCATTCCGGTCTTCAATGCACCATTTTCCAACACCCGCAGCGTGGCTGAGTTGGTGCTGGCGCAAGTCATCATGCTGATGCGCGGCATCCCTGAAAAAAATGCCATCCTGCACCGCGGTGGCTGGGTCAAGAGCGCGGCCGATTCCTATGAGGTGCGAGGCAAAACGTTCGGCATCATCGGTTACGGCCACATTGGCACGCAAATTGGTGTGTTGGCCGAACAGCTTGGCATGCGCGTGTTGTTTACCGACATCGAGGCCAAGCTGCCACTGGGCAATGCGCAGGCCATGGTCACTGTCGACTCCTTGCTGGGCGCGGCCGACGTGGTCAGTCTGCACGTGCCAGAAACCCCCGAGACGGCGGGCATGATCGGCGCTGCGCAACTGGCCGCCATGAAACCCGGCAGCCACCTGATCAATGCCTCGCGCGGCAGTGTGGTCGACATCGACGCGCTGGCTGCAGCGCTGGAGCGCCGCCATTTGCACGGCGCGGCGATTGATGTGTTTCCGGTTGAACCGCAAGGCAACGACTCGGGTTTTGTCTCGCCTTTGAGCCGTTTTGACAATGTGATCCTGACGCCGCACATTGGCGGCTCGACGCTGGAGGCGCAGGTGAACATTGGCACCGAGGTTGCAGCCAAACTCATTCGCTACATCAGCAACGGCTCCACCACCTCAGCCGTGAACTTTCCTGAAGTGGCGCTTCCCGCGCACATCGGGCGCAGCCGTTTGCTGCACATTCACCGCAATGTGCCCGGCGTGTTGGCGCAGGTCAACGAGCGGCTATCAAAGGCGGGTATCAACATTGCCGCGCAATACCTCAGCACCAACGAGACGGTGGGTTATGTGGTGATCGACGTGGACAGCGCCGCCAGCCAAGCAGGCCTCGATGAACTCTGCGCAGTGCCTGAGACGATTCGCTGCCGCATTCTTTACTAATTTTCATGGTCGAGACGGCCACCCCGAATCATGAAAATCGTCTTCATTCAAAATTAATGAAAAAAAATTAGTCGATTGAACGTTCTTTCACATTAACTGCCCATTTTCCAGTTCAACCATGTTGGACATGGCGATCACCTGATGAAGGTCGGGATGGTTAGGGAAAAATTCAGGGCTAATGAAAATACTGCGAGAAACTACCCAACCAGCTCCGGCACACGATCATCTGCAATGCGCTTGCCCACTTTCGCAAGCAAAGCGTCATGCAGGATCGTGTCAAACTAGCTTTGCAAGTCCGCATCCACCGCCCAGCAGTGGCCCGCTTTCAAGTGCCGGTCTAGTTCACGCAGCGCATCCTTGCAACCCAGACCCTGGCGAAAGCCAAAGCTTCTGGCCTCGAATTAATGCTCAAAGATTGGCTTGATCACCAACTTCAACGCAGCTTGTACCACGCGATCCTGCGATCCTTGAAAGCTGGTATTCCGAGCGGACGCCACCCCTTACCTTTTGGTGTGTATACACGTCGAACGGGCTGCGGCGTATTTTGATAGATGTGTTATTTCACGGTAACCTTACTCGTTATCTCGGGGCCACCATGTTCGCGACCACCACGCGCGTGAGCAGTGGCCACGGTGGCCGGCCTTTTGCCGCTGACAACATCGCCTGGAACTTGTGCTGGCTACTGCAAAGCGTCGCGGTATTGCGCGTCATCGCTGCCATTTGACCCGCCGTCACTACCGCATTCACGCTGCTGGCCATTGCCGCCTGAACGGTGGACCCAATAGGCTGTGCCGTTCGCTATGGCCGCTGGTTCGGTCGCCGCCGGCTGGATGGCCGACCTTGGTTGAGCAAAATCCCCGGTTCAACCAGGCGGTGACGCATGCACGTGGCGGCGCTCACCATTCAACCCATGCAGCAAATGCGGACTGATTTGTCGGGCCTCCAATATCGCCCCGCCGCGTGCACTGGCAAATCGCAGTGCAGCTGCCGCGCTGGAAAAAGCGGGCAAGTTGCCAGCACGCATAGGCCCCATGGCATCCGAGCCGCTGACATAAAAGGCCTCATGTGCACTGATCCAGCCACCACTGCTAACATCTTTCACATAACTGGCCGCAATCTCGTTGACCTGACGGCCACGGGTGTAGCGCCCTATGTCTTGCAGGTAGAGGAAAAGGGAAAGTGGCGAGTCAAAGAACTGCGTGTCGCCGTTATCGAAAATGATTTGCGCAGCCCAGTCCGGTGAACGCGCCGGGAACATGCCGCACACCGGGCAGCGAGCATCCGCAGGCACCACTCGGGCTTCATGCAGGCCAAGGCCTGACTTGGGATCATATGGCGTTGGGGGTGCCACGATGCATACCTCGCCTGCCGCCGCCAGCGGGGCGGCATCCGCAGACAGGGTGCGCCAGGGCGTGAACAGCAGGCAGACCGCCAGCGCCAGGCCAGCGAGGCTCGCCCAGTGCAGCGGTTTGAGTGCCGGCAGACGCAAGGTCACCACTACATCTTGCTGTCATGCAGCGCGCCGCCGCTCATGTCCACCATCTCAGGCTTGACCTCGGCATAACGCAACAGTTTGCCGCCCCATTGTTCGGCAAATTTTTTGGCCTCAGACTCATCAGCGAAGCTGGCGATCGTCGGCCCCATCGAGCCATGGCGTTTGCTGCCCAACACATAGAAACTGTTCGTGGCATCCATCCAATTCCCACGCGGCTGTTCCCAGTCAGTTTTGCCCATATCTTGCACATACACGGCCATCACCTTGCGCACCTGTTCAGGCTGCAGCATGGTGTTGAACAGCTCCACCGTGTCACAAAAGAACACCGGCGCGGGCGCACCCGCATAGTGAATTTGCCCCTTGGGGCCGGGGTAGTCGAGCAACAGCATGCCATCCAGTTCGCAGGTGGTCGATGCGTCGATTTCTACCGGCACCAATGCCTGATGTTCGCCGGATCGGTCGCTGCAAGCAGCCAACCCGCCCAGCGCTCCCAATGAAGCCCATACGGCCAGACCAAGAAGTTGGCGGCGCTCGCCGCAGGTTTCATCGACGGGGGTGTGGCGACGGCAGGAACAGGTGAATTTCATGATTTAAATCTCCAGCGTGCCAGTGCAAGCGGCACAACAATCCAGGCCAACATGACCGAGCCCATCAGCCAGGGCTTGCCTAGGGCGGGCGGCACGATGCTGGCCAAGCCATACAGGGTGCGAACATCTTCGAGCGCAAACACATTGAGAATGCGAAACACATCCGCTGGGTTGAGCAGCAACATGTATGCGAATGCGTCACCACCATAGGCGCCGCCAGTGCTCACCAGCGCCGCCAGCAGCAGCAAGTCAAACACCAATACAAAGAAGAACCACATTGCAATCGCCAGCCCCGAAGCGCGTGTGCGCTCACGTGCGATCACCGACATCAGCACCGCCAGGCTCAGGAAAGCCAGACCCAACAGGACCGAGCTGATCATAAACCCTATGTAATGGTACAAACCCGGCCAACTGAACTGATGAAACAGCAAGAGTGCCACCAAGCCAAAACCCGCCAACGTGGAGAGCGTCAGCGCCGCCGCCAGCCCCAGGAACTTGCCAAGCAACAACTCGAGCCGCGTGATTGGCAGAGATAACAACAGGTCCAGCGAACCGCGTTCGCGTTCGCCGACGACTGCATCAAAGCCCAGTAACAAGGCGATCAACGGAATCAGGTAGATCACCAGACTGACCAGACTGGCGATGGTGAACTCGATTGAGCGCAAGCCCAACTGGCCTTGTTGTGCGCCGCCAAAGTAGGCGATCACCAGCGAAAACACCGTGAACACCAGGGCCACGGCCAATACCCAGCGATTGCGTATGCGGTCGCGGAATTCTTTCGCGGCCAGTGTCAGGATTTGGGTCAGTTCCATCGCGTTACCTCAATCCGAAAAACCAAAAAAAACATCTTCCAACGAAGGCTCCTGGATTTTCAGATCCAGCAGTTTGGCACCCAGGCCCATGAGCGCGCCCAGCACGGCCATCTTGGCCTCGCGCGGGCAGCTCATCCGCAGCCCATCTGCGCTCGGTGTACTGGTCACCGCCGGAAGATGGGCGACCGCCTGCTGCGCCGCCAGCACATCGGCGGGTGCCAAACGCAATGCCAGGCTCAGCGGCAGGTGCATCTGGTTGCGCAATTCCTGTACGCTGCCCATTGCCTGAATTTTGCCGACCGACATGATGGCGAGTCGATCCACCCGCTCCTGCAACTCGGCCAGGATGTGTGAGGTGATCAGGATGGTGACCCCTTCATCGCGCAGGCCGCGCAATGTCGCGTAGAAGTCGCGTATGGCTTGCGGGTCCAGGCCGTTGGAAGGTTCATCCAGAAACAGCACGCTGGGCGCGCCCAGCAGCGCTTGGGCAAACCCCAGACGCTGGCGCATGCCCTTGGAGTACTCTCGCAACGGCCGCGTTGCAGCATCCGCCAAGCCGACCCGCGCCAATGTAGGCACACATTG
Organism: Rhodoferax sp.; assembly: GCF_028688795.1. Classification (GTDB taxonomy): domain Bacteria; phylum Pseudomonadota; class Gammaproteobacteria; order Burkholderiales; family Burkholderiaceae_C; genus Rhodoferax. The sequence continues at coordinate 37,879 of NZ_JAQTXM010000014.1, forward strand.
CGCACTTGGCGCGCCCTTGAGTTTGGCAAAGAAACGCATCGTTTCGAGGCCACTCAAGTTGTCATACAGCACTACGTTCTCGGGCAGGTAACCAATGTGGCGACGTGCGGCGCGAAAGTCGCGCCCGCGTACCGATGCGCCATCAATCAGGATGTCGCCCGCGCTGGGCTCTATCAGCCCCAGCATCATTTTGAAGAGTGTGCTTTTGCCCGCGCCGTTGTGACCGATCAGGCCAAAGATTTCACCGCGCTGCACGGTCAGGTCCACACCGTCCACCGCGTGCAGGGCACCGTAGTACTTGGCAACGCTGCGCGCTTGAATCGCGGGTCCACCCAAATCCGGCGGGCTACTGGCCATGGGAATGTTTGTCACGCCACTTACTCCATTGCTTGTTGTTCGGTTGCATACGCGGTTTGGGATCGACCACGCTGGGCACACGCAGTATCGGGAACTGTTGGCCTACCAGGCGCAGGGCTTGTACCGCCGGGCTGGCCAGCAGCAGTTTCATGCTGGGGTAGCGCCAGTTCAGCCGGTCCACCATGTCATTGGCCTCGTAGCGCACATCGCCGAGACCATCGCCGTCGCGATCCCAGCCCAGGTAATTGTTCCAGTGGTTACCGCTTTGGGCGCCCCATACTTCATCGCGGGCGCCGACATAGCGCACCTGCTCGCGATTGGCGATAAAGTCGTTGCCCTCGACCACATTGCGCGTCGAGCCGGCCGACAGGTGCACGCCAACGACGTTGTCCACCACAAGGTTATTTTTCAGCTCAACATACTCTACGTCGTAGATGAAAAAGCCTCGTTTGTTGCCTGCCACCACATTGCCCTCTATCAACGAGTCCTGCACCGAGCGGAGCATGATGCCGTGGTCGGTATTACCCCAGGCGCGATTGTTGCGCACGGTCTGCTCGCGTACCTCCATCAGCGCCAATCCACCCCGGTTGTAATACGTGTCGTTGTCTTCCCATACGTTGTAGTACGAGGTCATGTAGTGCGTACCGTAGCGGCTGTGGTGCAACTTGTTGCCCCGGAACGTGGCGTGGTGGGAGACATCGACATAGAGCGCGTCGCGCACGAAGCTGATGTTGTTGCCCAGAATTTGCGCACCCTTGGTGTTGTAGAGCTGGATGCCGTTGCCGCGCCGCGCCGAGTCCAAGTCGCGCTTGCCGGTAATGGTATTTCCTTCGATGCGCACATCCTTCACCTTCTCGACCCACAGGCCGAAAAGGTTGTAGGTCAGGTCACAGTTCTGCACCACGGCGCGGTCCGCACCGGGATAGAGGTAGATGCCGGCGTTCTGTTTCTGCAGACTACTGCCGGAATCGCGCACGATCAGACCTTCAATCGTGACATCCGGCGCTGTCACGCGGATGGTGTCCCCCGTCAAACCGCCGTCGATGGTGGGCCGGTCCAAGCCGCGCAAGGTCAGCGGCTTGTCAATCAGGAGGTTGGCACGGTAGTGGCCGCGCTGCACCTCGATCACGTCGCCGGGAGCAGCGCTGGCAATGGCGGTCTGCAGGTCCTGCCCCGGCTGCACCAGCACTGTGGCGGCATGCAGCGCGGTCAGGGTGGTCAGGCCCAGCACGATGGCGCAGACCGCGTCGTACACAAATCGCTTCATGGCACCAGCCACCCCATCGACTTGAACAGCAGGAAAAACGCGGCGCCAATCATCAGGTTCTTGAAGCCGACATAACTCACCATGTCCACCACACCCGCTTGGCGGTAGTGGTCACGCCACCACAGGCCATCCTTGACGTAGCGCTTGCCTGACAGGCGGATCAGCACCTCGTAAACGCTCCAGCCAAACCACCAGCCAATGATGGCACCAGAAGACAAGGTGCCCATGGCAGTCATCACCCAGGCCACCGTGGCCGCGATGGCCAGCGAGATGCCCGCCATCTGCAGCGCGCGCTGCGACCGCCAGCCATCGGCGCTCCAGGGCCACAGGTGATCGCGCACCTCCAGCCACAACCACTGCAGGCCATGTGCGCCATTCTTGTGTGCGGGCAGCACGGGTGGCGTGGGCATGCGCGGGTCAGGACCGTTCACAGCCTTTGCGCTGATCTGCTCGGTGAAGCTGGTGGCGGGGTAGATCGGAATGAAATAGCCGTTCTTGCCGATGGGCGTCATTTCCAGGCCATCTTTTTCGCGGCGTTTGCGCTCTTTGGCCAGCGGCGGACAGCCCTTGGTGTCGGTGTACAAGATCATGCAGTCTAGGCAGTGCAGGCATTCGCGGTGGTCGATGCGGCCATCGGCGTCGATCGCCTGTGCGCCGCAGCCCACAGCGCAGGCCTTGCAGCTGTTGCAATCCTGCTTGCGTTTGAGGCCAAACCAGCGGAAGGTACTGGGCATGGCCAGTGACGCGCCCAGCGGGCAAATGTACTTGCAGTAAGGTCGCTCGATGAAGATCGACAAGCCCAGGATCGCAGCCACGAACAAGCCATAAGGCCACGGGCGGTTCAAGATGCCGACCAGGAAGGTGGTCTTGAAGGGCTCGACCTCGGAGAGTTTTTCAGCCAGGCCCATGGAGAACATCGACACCGCGATGAGGCCAAAGAAGATGATGTACTTCAGCCATTTCATCCGGTCGTGCCAGCGCTGGGGCAGCTGTCCCTGGAAACGTTTGAATCCCACCACGCCCGCCACCTTGAAAATGGCCTCCGACAGCGAACCAAACGGACACATCCAGCCGCAGAACAAACCGCGTCCGAACAGGAACACCGTGACGATGATGAAGATCCAGAACAGGAAAATGAACGGGTCAGACAGAAATAGCGACCAGGTCCACTGGAACAAAAGCGCATGAAACCAGGTCAGCACCTGGGTGATGGAGGGCTGCGCCATGACGCCGAAGCCCACGAACACGATGGAGAGGCCCCAGGCGGTGTACTTGAAGGCGTTGACCGGCCACTTATTTTTGTGAGTTGAAAGGCGCGTGAGCCGCTCGCGGTACGCATAGACCACGCCAACCGCCAACAGCAGCACGATGAACAAGCCAATTTCAAGCGCACGTGATTTCCAGATGCGGACCCAAGGAGCATCGGGCTCAACCACCTTGGGTCGTCCACCGTCGAGCATGGAGCCCGGCAGCCAGTAGGACGTGTCAAAGCTGGTGAAACTCCGGGCGCCGGTGGCGCGGTCGACGCGGTTGCCCAGCAGGCTCAGCTTCCAGGGGTAGGCATCTGAAAACGCCTGGGAACGGATGATGAAGATGGCCGATTCGTTGAATTTGGGCGAGCCTGAGGCTTGCACGCCATAAAGGTTCAAATAATCGAGGTCGCGGAAGGTGAACGAATCAGCACCCTGCCTGACCTGGACACGGTCGTACAGACCACCGCGGACAAAACCCGAACCTTTGAACGATTCGCGTCCGGCGGTGCGGATGATGAAGATCGCGTGTTCGTTCTCTTTGAGTTGCAGCTTGATGTTGTCCCAACCGGCGGCGCCGAGCACACTCTTGCCAATGTCGGGGTGGCTGAGGTCGCCAAACCACAGTTCGATGAAGGGGTAGGCGCTGCGTTCCTGGCCCAGCTGTTCAGGCATGACGCGAAGATGCTGCACGGCGCCGCGCCCCACCAGTTCGTCCCAGGTGAGCGCATCGCCAGAAACTTTGTAGCGCGCTGGCTCACGCACTGTGGGTGCCAGAATGCCGACCTGCTTCGCGACAGCCGAGCCCGAAGCCATCATGACCTGGTTTTGCGCAATCACCGTGACAGTTGCGCCGGAGATGGCGTCTAGTCCCACCACGTCCTCGTCGGGGCGTGATTGACCAATTTCAATCTTGTCAGCGATCGACTTCCCTAGGTACTGGTCGTTGAATTTCAGCAATGCGGACTCGGGGATGCCCAGAAGTAGGATGGGCTCGGAATGTTTGAGCACCTTGACACCAACGAAGTGGCCCGTCTTATCCATGCCGATCAGTGTGACCACGGGCTTGCCCGAGTAGGCAGGGGTGTCGGTGATGTCGGTCGAAAGCATCACATAGCCGAGCAATTGGCGACCTTCGCTGGCCTTGTCGTAGGCCTCAACGTAGGGCGGCTGTCCCTTGCGTTCTGAAAAATGGGTGGCACCCGGGAACACCGCCTTGCACGGCAACAGCGCGCACATGTCGGAGACGGTCGCCAGTCCGGCCGGAAGTTCAGCCTCGTAGGTGCCCGTGCCCGCTGCCTTTGCGTCTGGAGTGAGCGCCGTCAGCGCAACCATGAGCGCGATCCAAAGAATCGGCAAAAGACGAAATTTCGGCAAAAGCATCAGATATCCAAACAAAAAAAAGGGCAGCGCAGCCCGGTGACCGCGCTGCCCGGAGCGAGGTTTTTTACGCCTCGACCAGCATGCGCGAGCGCATTTCAAGGTGCAGCGCGTGGCAGAAATTGGTGCAATAACACCAGTACACGCCCGGCTTGTCTGCGATGAAGGTGACCGACTTGGTCTCCTGCGGATTGACGATGAAGTTGATGTCGTACTTTGGAATCGCGAAACCGTGGGTCAGATCTTCCACCTTGTCGAGGTTGGTGAGGATGATGGTCACCTCATCGCCGCGTTTGACCGTCCACTCGCGCAGGCCGAAGGTGGGGGCCTGGGAAGTCAGGTACACGGTGACCTTCTTGCCCTTGCGTTCCACGCGGCAATCCTTGGCGTCCTTGACGGCGTTCGGGAACTCGTTGATGTCGTACACCTGGCGCGTGCGAACGAGGTTGCGCGGGATGATGATGGAGTCGTGCGGCTCGGAATACACCGAGTGGTCGGCCACCAGCTTCATCTTGTCGCCGCTGATGTCGATCAGCTGCGCCGTCTCGGGGTGCAGCGGGCCAACGGGCAAGAAACGGTCCTTGGAGAACTTGTTGTCCGACAGGAAGTATTTGCCATCGGCATCCTTGGTTTCACCCATCGAGGTGAAGCCGTGACCTGGCTGATACTGGACGTCCAGACGGTCCACCACGGGCTTGGCCGTCTTGTCGCCCTTGAAAGACTTGATGGCGGCTTCGACATTCCATTTGACAATCTGGCTGTCGAGGAACAACGTGGTGTAGGCATTGCCGCGGCCGTCAAAGCCGGTGTGCAAAGGGCCCAGGCCAATTTCTGGCTCTGCCACCACGGCTTCACGGGCATCCTTGAGCTCGCCGTCGAACCACTTGAGCACCAGTGCGTGCTCGATCAACGTGGCCGTCGGCGAGAGTTTGCCTGAGCAGGCGTAGTACTTGCCGTCCGGACTGGCGTTCACACCGTGCGGGTTTTTGGACACCGGCACGTAGCAAGTCAACGCAGTCTTGGGATCGGGGTTGGCCGCCTTGGTGCCATCGACCACCGGCACCTTGGAGCCGCCGTAGTTCTTGAACTTGCCCGCCTTGACCGCTTCTTCGATGCGCGCAATGTTGAAGAAGAGACAGGAATCCATCTCAGCTGACATCATGTCTTCGTAGTGCGCGCCGTTTTCGGAGTTGTACTGGTTTGTGCAGGCGAGTTTGCCGTCGTAGGAGCTTGCGACCAGGTCACAGTTGCCGTCTATCAGCACCTGCCAGCGCACTTCCATGCTTTCGGAATCCACACAGGTGAAGATGGAGCGGTAGTCCGCCGTGGCATCCATGTTTTTGCCGTTGTTGTCCAGGGGGATGCTGAATTCGCTACCGCAGAAAACGCGTGTGGTGTAGTTGATGGCGGGATCCACCGGGTCGCGCTTGTCCGGGAAGGTTCCGTGGAAACCCTGCACCAGCGGCAGCTCAACGATTTTGTCGGTTTCCATCGTATCCATGCGTATGCGCGCCAAGCGGCCGTGAATTTTGTCGTTCACAAACATGTACTTGCCGTCGTAGGTGCCATCCTTGTATGAGGGGTGTATGTGGTGCGTGTCACCCGTGTGGTATTTGACGCTGCCGTCCGCCTTGGTGCCGATAATCTTCTTCGATTCGTTGGTGATGCCCCAGCCTACCAGGCAGTCCATGTTGAAGACCGGAATGATTTTGAACAAACGGCCGGATGGCAGGCCGTAGATGCGGGCATCGCCTGCATGTCCGCCGGATGAGAAGGAGTAGTAGTCGTCGAGCTGTCCTGGATGCACCTCGTACTTGCTGTAGTCGACATTGCCATCTGACCCATTTCCGGGTTTGGCGTCGGACGCCGACAGCGCCGCCGGCGTCGCCGTCGAGGCCGACTTCTCGTTACAGCCCACCACACCCACCAAGCTGGCCAGTGCGGCGGTGTTGATGAATCGGCGACGTCCGATGATCGCCGCTGCCATGGTTTTCTGCGTCTTGTCTTCGCTCATGATTTCTCCTGATGGGTTAAGTGTTTCACTGATGTCAGAAACCAGGCAGCCATTGCCGGAGTCTCCATGGTTTGAATGATGCATCTTAAATGCATCTATGTTTTTGATCCATATCAAAGCATGTGATTATAAGAGTCATGTAAAATGAATGTATGTTTAAATGTATGTGTTTCAGCGCACTGAAAGGCGTGACGCACTTGCAGAAAATTTTGTCCTCGTGACGTCGTCCATTCAACCCCAGGAGTGATTCAATGAATAAACCCACCCAACTTCTTACGGCACTGAGCTTGGTTCTGTTGGCCGCTTGCGGTCAAAAAGATGCAGATACGGCTGCGCCAGCGCTTGCACCAACTGCCGCCCCGGAGCCCACACCCGTCGCCGCTCCAGTCGCTGAAAACACGGTTGGAAAGTCGGTCTATGGCAAGGTCTGCGCCATGTGCCATGCGGTTGGTGCGGCGGGTGCGCCAAAGCCGGGTGACAAGGCCGACTGGGGTCCTCGAATTGCCCAGGGCTTGCCACTGCTGCAAAAGCACGCGCTTGAAGGCTTTACGGGTGCCAAGGGCCAGATGCCCGCGCGTGGTGCTTCCCCCAAGCTGACCGACGATGAGGTCAAGGCTGCGGTGGCGTACATGGTAGATCAGTCACGCTGATCTCACTTCGAGAAATACTTTTCGTTCGCAGATGTCAAATCTTATCCAACACGGCCGACGTCGCCTGGTATTGGCTTTGCCGCTGATGGCTTTTGGCTTGGTCGTGGCGCCAGTGCAGGCCAAGGTCGATGTTTACCAATCCTCGCGAACTTTGATGGGTACGCGGGTTGACCTGACGCTGCAGAGCTTGGATACCGCCGCGCTTCCCTATGCAGCTGAGATGGCATTTGCAGAGATGGAGCGGCTGGCCAACATGATGAGCCGCTATCGCAGCACCAGCGTGCTCAATGCCATCAATCTGTCTGCGGGCCTGCAGCCCGTGCCGGTCTCCCCGGAACTGCTACAGGTACTTTTGATGGCACGCCGGGCCGGGCAGTCCAGTGGCGGCGATTTTGATGCCACGGTCGGTTCGTTGCGGAATTGGAATTTCGATCCCAGCCATCCGTCCATCCCCACAGCACGGCAGATCGCAGAGCAATTAAACCTGGTCGATCAAAAAAAGGGCTTGCTGATCGATGAACGCGCTGGCACTGCCTACCTGACAAAAAGAGGCATGCGCCTGGATTTGGGCGGGATTGCCAAACTTCCCATTCTCCAAGCTGGCATGACGCAATTGCAGGGCCTCGGGGTGGTCAACGCAATGATCAATGGCGGTGGCGACGTGTTGGTGATGGGCCAGTTGAACGGCCGCGCCTGGCGGATCGGTCTACGCGACCCGCGTCAACCCGGCAAATTGCTCGGAGCGGTCTCCTTGAACGAGGGATTTGTCGCGGCCTCCGGGGATTACGAGCGTTTTGTGATGCACCAGGGCAAGCGGATGCACCACATTCTTGACCCCAGAACCGGTTACCCGACCCAAGGACCGCATGGGGTGGCGCTTATCAGCGACCAGTTGGAGGCAATCAACGGCCTGGGTGCCGCCATCATGGTGGCGGGCGCCGATGTTGGGCGCGCCAGAGTGGCGAGCATTCCCGGACTGGATGCGCTGATCGTTGATGCCGACAGCAGCCTTTGGCTCTCGCCAGGCATGGCATCGCGTTTGGGTCGTGGCTGAAGTTTGCAGCGCTACAGCGTGACGGGCGAAGCGCTGTCTGAGGGCACCTCGATCCCGGCCTCACTCCTGTTGTTTGCACGGTCGGTCATCTCTGATGATCCGTCGTTCGCGGCCTAAGCTCGGGATCGCCGCGCACCTCATTCGGCTACAAATTAGATAGCATACCGCGATTTAATGACAAGAGAAAGATGCCTGTTTCGCTTGAACTTTGCGTTGAAACAACGCCGTCCAGCGACCGATATCAGAAGACAATGACGTAGTGCAGAGTTGCATTCTGATTGGAACTTAAGTTTTCGTTTGCCCGGATGATCTTCTGCAAAATGTCGCGAGCGCTCTGGGTCCAGATAAAAGGCTTGGGGTTCAGATTTCAATTCCCGCTACGGAAGCTACCTGGTGGCACCGCGTGGTTGACCATCTTGGAGGCGGTCTTGCGACTGATGCCAAACTTCTTTGCTGCAGCGCGTTCGCTCATGGCATCGACCATGACCGCGCGTCTGACTTTGGCGTATAGGTCCACGTCTGTGTACATCCTCTCTGCCCCTCCCGTTCCAATCTTGGACTACAGGATAGGCTTGTGACTGGTGCCCGATCACGCCGCCATCTGGCTCCTTTTTACTCCACTGACCTTGGCATGAGCGAGACGGGAGTTGAATTTCATTAACCAACGTCTAGTCAATGGTGCGTAAATTCTTCATCGTTGTGCCAATTCGATGCGCTGACTGCACTGGATGCAGTCTTTTAACAAACCTGCCTTGCTATTCGTGACTGGGGAAACAGCTTTCTTCTTGATGCTGTTGGTTACGCAATCGTCAAGAATGAACAAGCGTCACTATGCGTTGAATCTTGGCAGATGGGGCCAGTAATCGGCAACTTTCAATTGAAGACCGGGCGGATAATCGGCTCGCAACCAAGACCAGGTCTGGTCGTTGGCGGGTGCAACGATCCACGAAATCAATGCCTATTGCTGACAGGCAGACTACTGGGGTGAATGTCGGGTCTGGAGCGAGCTTTCGGGGAAGACCTACGTCAGTAACCGCTGCCCAAGAGTCCGTCGGCTGAGGAAAATGGCGTCCTCAGTTGAGCGACAGCTTCCGCGTGCCTGGGACCGATGAATGCCCAAACTGGGCGAGCACCGGCAATGACCGCTCAAGAGAACCCGACAGAAATTCCTGGCTCGCGGTGACCGACCGGTAACGCTGCACAGACGAAGTAGATCTGACTCTGAAGCAGTCACTGATATTGACGGTCAAGTCTGTTGTGGCAGTTCGACAAACCGATGATATTCGTTGCCAATGGTGCCCATCACCGAATGTGACCAATAGGCCATCAAATTCGTTGATCACACTCAAAAGTTCAACCGTTGTTGCAATTCACTGACAGCATTGTTGTGATGGAAAACCGAATGCGTTCGAATCTTCGGATCAGCATAGGAGAATACCAAACAGGTTAAACCAACCTTGCGTTTTGCGCCAAATTCGATTTTTCAGCGCTATCGTATTTTCTGATTTCAATCTTTTCATTTAACGTGTCGAGCAATGTTTGCAAAGCTTGGTGTTTTTCAATTGTGTAGTCGTAAGCGTTGTAGTGGGCGTTCTGAATGCCTGTAATGCCGTGACTTTGCAAGCGTCCCCGCGTTTCTTGGCTCACTTGCTGGTTTGCTAATAGCGTTTCCACCCCACTTCTGACACGTTTTAGCTTAAATTCATCAATGCTGGTGCCAACAGCAGCACTGGCCCATCTTGTCAGCGTAAGGGCGTTTACATGGGTTTTACCTGTTTCCGTTGTCAATGCATAGGTTCCGCTTGACTCAATGCTTTGCAATTCGGCTAAGGCTTCTGGTAAAAGCGGTACAAAATGTTCGCGTTTGACGTGATTTTTGCCCTTTGAGTCATAAATTTTGACGAATTTTTCGCTTTTATTCACATCTTGACAAAGCAGATTTACAAGTTGTTCAATACGTTGACCACCTGTTAAAAGGTGAAAGCGAAGTATTGAACCTTTAATGCCCTTCACATTTTTAATGATCATCCAGTATTGAATCATCTCAGTTGGTGTTAGCGGGTTTTTATCAGCTTGGTTCCCTTTTTTGTCTTGCACTGTCGCTAAAACCGGATTCACGATTACATTGAAGTCTTGAAATGCGATGGGAACAGATGGATCAAACTCCGCTGTCAGTGCGATTTTGTACGCTGCACCCGCATACGCTCGCAGCTTGTTGGCTGTGCGCGGCTTGCCTGCTTCTGTAAGCGTTCTAAGTATGGTTGCCACTTGCTTAGAGGTGATGGTGTTAGCTTGCGCTTTGGCTAGATCAGGAAACGCTTCAGCAACATGCAGTCTAAAAATGCCTCTCGCATCCTTATGACTCACTTGCTCTCGTGTTTGTAGCAAATCGCAGTAACCGTATAAAAGGTTTATGAGCGTGTGCTTTGCTTCGCTCTCCGCTTTTGCGACCTCTGCAACTGCAGCAGCGAGCTCGGCCAGCTTCAGCGCTGGTCTGCCACCTTCTTCTCTATGCTCGGCATGTTCAATTGCCATAGCTTCAGCAAATTTCATAGCGGCCAGGACGCTATAGCCTTTTTTTCCCGGTGTATGACTTTTAACAGGTGCAGTTGAATCGTAGATGCCGATTTTTATCCGCTCGCTTTTATTGCTTTCGCGGGTACCAACTGTATAGCGCCAGTACAACATGACAGCGCCATCACCTTGTTTCCTTGCCTGCAACGCCCCTACAGGCTTCACCTTGTCAATGGTAAAAAACGATCCTTGCTTAAGATCGTTAAGAGTCTGCCCAATCGTTTTTTTGGGTTCTAACACTTGGTCTGCTTTCGGTGAATTTTTCATCACTGCAGTGTAGTCCGCAATTCTCTTGTTGCCAGACCGGTTGCCAGACAGAGTCCGAATAGAACCGTATAAACGCAAAGTGTTGTTAAATAGTGCTATAGCGTTAGTACATTTTTAAAGTATTTTTGTGTTAAAAAACAATGACTTATGCTATTGACATCAAATCCAGCAGCTTGTAGAGTTAATTTTGCATGGTGAAAAAATGGCCATGATAGGGACTCTTAATCCGTAGGTCGAGAGTTCGAATCTCTCAGTTCCCACCAAGATAAGCATTACTGCACACCAAAGTCTACTATTAAAATGATAGTGGACTTTTCTTTGGTTTCAACATGTAGGCACGGGCGCAGGCAGGGTTTAACAATTCCACCGCGTATGCACCATGTAGGCAGATCACAGCGCCAGCAGTTCAGCCCGCCCGCTACCGGGTAAGGATGGTTTCGTAACGATCACGGAAACTACTGCGCTGAAAGAAATCTATATCAGCACTTACGGCGGCATGGCAGTGCAGCACTCGCGACAACATCACGCGACTGATGCCAATGTGCTCAACGAAGGCAGTTACGCTCACGCCCAGGTCATCAAGCCAGCCGGTCAGCAGTTTGCCAGGGTATGCGGGGTTGTGCATGTTCATGACTGCTATGACTTCACCACGCCATGCGCCACGGCGTCACGCAGCACGGCATTGATACGGGTCTGCCAGCCCGGCCCGGTTGCCTTGAATGCGTCCAGCACGTCAGCATCTACACGCATGTTCAAAGTCGGGCGCTTGACTGCCACGGGCGGCCTGCCACGGCCACGGGTGATAGTTGCCTTTTGCCAGTAGGCCGACACGGCGGCGTGGTCGTTCGGGTCATACGGCCCGGCCTGGTCATCAATGGGGGCATCAGCGGCGGCCTCACGTTTGACGCGCTCCCAGTCTGTGCCGGTGGGCTTAGTGCTAGTTTTTGGCATACAGCGTCCTTTCCTGTTTGGATGCAAGGTGGGCAATGAAGTGATTGGCGCAGGTGGTGTGGGTGGTGCACCCGGCGGCCATCTGGATGAAAAATGCGCCATGGCAGGCATTGCCAGTGTGCAAGACATGCTGAAGTAAGCCAGCTTCAACCCAACCTAGACAAGACATGGCAAGCAAAAACCCATTTCCCGTCAGGCCCATGGCCGCGCTCCTGGCCGTGGCAGCCTTTGCAGGCCCAGCCCAAGCCCAAGTGGCCCCCAGCGCGGCAGAGGCCGCGCGTTACACAGGCTTGCATGCGGCACAGCGCACAAGGGTAATTTGGTGCAGCTTAAAAAGCTGCTGGCCAGCGGTGCCAGGGTCACTGCGCGAGACCTGTTTGGCCGCACGCCAGTGCATGTGGCCACGTTTGCCAGGCAGCCAGAGGTCATACGTGCGCTGGCCTTGGCGGGCGCGAACCTTGAGCTGCTGGAAAACGACCGCTACGACGCGGTGACAGTTGCGGCGGTGGCCGATGATGAAGACACCTTGCGGGTATTGCTGGGCTTGGGCGCCAGTGCCAAGCTCATCACCAGCCGACATGACGGCACCGCGCTGATTGCGGCTGCCCACTTGGGGCACGACGGGTTGGTGAGGCAGTTGATTGCTTCGGGTGCCCCACTTGACCATGTCAACAACCTGCATTGGACAGCCATGATCGAGGCCATTGTGTTGGGCCAGGGTGGTACCAGGCATCAGGCGGTGTTACAGGCGCTGCTGGCGGCCGGTGCCAGCACCCGGTTGACCGACCGCGAGGGCAATACGCCGCTGGCGCTGGCCAAAGCCCGCGGATATGCAGCCATGGTGGGCATGTTGAAGAAGGGAGGCGCTAGGTAGGTTGTGCGGTGACGGCAATGTTCAGGGCAAACGCATCAGGGCTTCAACGGGCCAGGCCTTGTGACCACGCCTTCAGTCACCTTGCCCCCCGGTATCCATGACTGGGCAGGCATTGAAAAGAACTTTATATTTTCAAATTCGGCTGTCAGAAGATCCAGTGGCGTCAAGGCGCAAGCGGACGGGAGGTTTAGTTGCCATCAGCCGCAGTCAAGCAGGCGCCTGTGCTTGCTAGCAAACTGGCTGCACATCCTAGGTACCAATTCAAAAACCCAGCACGAAGGCTGGGTTTTTCAAAAATACAAACCAGGGTGAACAGAAATGCGATGGTTACCGCCCTTCTCCATCAGCCGCAATCAACCGGCCGAAGGCTACCACCCTGAAGGTCGCTAATTAGCGAGCCTTTTTTGCTTTGGAAGCAGGTGCTACGGATGCGACAGCTGCCGCGCCTTTTTCCATGACTGTGTCGAGCGTGCTTTCGGCAGTCGTTGCAGCGGCTTTCAGGTTCTTGGCTACAGGAGCAAAAGTTTCTGGTGCAGGATGGGCTTTTTCTACCGCATCAACCGTGCTGTGGAACTGGCCCACACTCAAGGAAGTTGCTTCTTTCAGGTTCTTGGCAAACATGGCCATGCCAGCTTCGGCGGAAGCCTTCATGATTTCAAAAGCGGCCTGAGGGTCCTTGATGTCCTTGATGGACGCCACGGTTTCAGCAATAGCAGCTTGCACTTCTTTTGCCTGATTTTGAGCCAGGTCAGCCCATGCCTTCAGGTTCTCCTGAGCTGGCTTGATAGCGTCTTGCATTGAAGTCGCATTGAATTTTGGAGCCGATTCCGACATGGTCTTGGCGATGGCTTCGAAGGGGGTGTTCTTAAACATTGGTGGGCCTTTGGTAAAAATGTTGCAGTGCAGCAATTGTAGCCGGCAATCCAGTCAGTGGCTGTTGAAATACAAAATTGGACGCGATTAGTGACGCAAGCCTATATCGACCAATCACATTCAAAGGTTTCAGAAAGTGTATTGTCGCCCCCAACAGACTTGCTATACCTTGAATGAAAGGGTCGCCAATTTTGAAGAATCGGCGCGGTCATCGGTAGCTTTGACAGTGAGCCTTTGCTGTCCATTCGTCGATTTGCGCTCGATATCGAAAAACTCAAATGGCTGAATTGAACTCACTTCGGCGCTGTACACCGCCTTCCAAAATCGATGAAGCCGTGACCGTCCCAGCGGCGTGACGCCGGTTATTGCAAACGTCATGACTGATAGCCAGGTTTTCCAAGTGGCTGTTGCCACCTTCGCTCAAGGGTTTGATGTGCTCCAGCGTCGCTGCGGCAGGGAACACATGCTCACCGCAAACCCAGCAGGGCACGACTCCGTGCATTTGCCGAGCAACCGTTTTATAAATTTTGTCGCGTGTGTGGGATAGTTTGCTCACGACTAGCAATGTACATCACTGCATCGTCCTTCAGGCTGTCATTGACGCCCCCCTGACCGACCAACTCAACGCCAAAGAATCAGCGCTGTTCCCACCACGGTCAACGTAGCGCCCACCCAGGCACCCAGGGCGGGCAGGCGTTTGAACTGAAACCACAACAGGGGCAACACCAAAATCGGTGACACCGACGACAGGATGGCAACCATGCCCACGTCACCTTTCTCCAGCGCCAGCAACACCAGTGTCATGCCCACACCCATGGCAATAAAACCATTCAAGCCGGTTTGCACCAGCACCCGCAAGGTAGGCGGCGTGTGGGCGCGCGCCGCCTGCAAGCCTGCCGCCAGCAGCACAAAATGGGCACAAGTGGCCACGGTGACACGCACCGCAGAAGCCATCACCGGATCAACCTGCATGGCCATCACCGGTTTTGCGATAAGCGAGCCCACCGCCTGGCACAACGCCGCCACCAGCGCCAGCGCCACACCCGCGCCCACGTGGCCCCGGTCAGCTTCCCAGGCATGGGTTTCGTCCTTGTGGCGGCCCAGCACAATGGCCAGCATCACGCCAGCCAGCGTCAACACGGCGCCAGCCAGAGCCTGCAAATTCATGCGTTCACCCAGCCAGACGAAGCCCAAAGCGGCGCTGAATGCCGCGTGGGTGGCAAACAGCACCCCGGCACGACGAGGCCCTAGCCGGTTCATGGCGGCAAACAACGCGGTGTCGCCAACAAAAATGCCAATCAACCCGCTGATGGCCATGACGCCCCAGGCGTGGCTGTCAAAACTGTCCCATGTGCCGTTGAATGCCACCACCGTCCACAGCATGAATGCCACCATCAGCATGCGCCAGCGGGTGAAGGCAAAAGCGCCCAAATGGCGCGCCGGCATCACAGACATGACACTACCCATCGCCCAGCAAGCGGCCGCACCCAAAGCGAACAGGTCGTAGGTGGCCATCATGGGAGCATCAATTCGTTCTGGGTGGCTTCCACAACGCCGACGTGTACCGGCCATGGTCGGTGCACGTCGGCCCTACAGCACACACTCACTGCTTGCTTAGGGACAGGCACGCAATGTGTCATCGGGCAAACGGTCAATTTCTGCCAGCAGTTGGGCCAGTGCCTGCGCTGCCGAATTGACCATGGCGTGGCCTTTGTCAGCCGTGGCGTTGGCCGCGTTACCAACAGCGCCGGCCGGGTTGTAGTCTTGCATTTGCCAACCCAGCTTGGCGCTTTTGCCGTTGCCCAGAATGGCAAACTGCTGCGCCCGGTCTTGCGAGGTAGAGTGGAAATCTTGCGCCTTCGCCATGTCCACATGCGCGGGGTCAAGCGCCAGCATCATCGAGGTCTCGATGTCGCCGGCGTGAATGCCAAAGCGGTGCTCTTGTGGGCTGAACAGCGCGTTGACATCGCCGCCTTGGGCGTCCAGCAACGGCAGGTTGAACCAACTCACGCTGTACACCAGCATGTTCAGGCGGGCGCGCAGGTCACGCGCCACCAGGTCCATCACACCGACGTTGCCGCCGTGCGCATTAAACAGCACCAGTTTTTGGATGCCGCTGGCCGCCACGGACTCGGCAATGTCGGTCCAGAGACGGATCACGGTCTCGGTTTTCAGGCTCAGGGTGCCGGCAAAGCGCGCATGCTCCGGGCTCAGGCCCACGGCCTGGGTGGGCAAAAAAACCACCTTCAAATCAGCGACCAAGAACGGCAAAGCGGCTTTCACAATGCCATCCATAAGCACCGTGTCGACACTCAGCGGCAGATGCGGGCCATGCTGCTCAATAGCGGCGACCGGCAGCACCGCAATGGTGTGTGCGGCATCACCACAAGCGCGTAAGCGCTCGAAGTCCATCGTGGTAAGGTCAGCCCAGAAGCGTGAAGATGGGGTCATCGTGGAACATCCGGTTTTAAGCCAACAAAACTGTCAGGAGAAACACAAGTGCCAGCTTGAAGAGAGGGCTTGAAGTGAAGACGGCCCATGCCCAGCGCTGGGGCAAAGATCACGCAATTAGGGCTCAGGCCTTCTTCATGAATTCAGCTTTGAGCATGAACGCACCCTGATCTGTCTTGCAATCGACCTCATGGTCGCCCGCGCCCTCAGGTAAGCGGATGCCTTTGATCTTGGTGCCTTTTTTCAGCACGATGGACGAGCCCTTGACCTTCAGGTCTTTGATCAAAATCACGGTATCACCATCGGCCAGCGGATTGCCGTTGGCGTCTTTGATGGGGCCACTGTCAGCCTCACCTTCAGAGGCAGCAGCGGCCTGAGGCCATTCAAAGCCGCAATCCGGGCAGACGTAGTTATCGCCGTCCGGGTAAGTGTTTTCAAGAGAACATTGGGGACAGGAAGGCAAATTGGACATGGCGTAGAGACTCAAAAGGACGCAATTGTAGAGGTCGCTATCATCCAGCCATGACTGAAAAACGCGCACGCAACCTGACCGGCGACAGCTTCTTTGCATGGGACGGTGACGTGCTGGTGGTGAACATTCTGGGCAAACCCAGCGCCAGCAAAGACGCTATAGGCAAACCAAAAGGTACACAACTCAAGGTCAGCGTCACTGCAAAACCCCTGAACGGCAAGGCCACCGACCACATGGTTCGCTTTCTTGCGCCGCTGTTTGGCGTGAGTGTGTCAGCCATTGAGGTGGTGTTCGGGCAGGAAAATGTCAACAAGCAATTGCGCATCAAGGCCCCGTCCAAACTGCCAGCGGTCTTTGCCAAACCAGCAGAGCAGTCCTCACTGTTTTCGTCTGACAACGCCGACGCGTAGCGCGCGGCAACATCCCCCCGGAACTTTGCCATCAGCCACGCATCTTATCTAAATATGACATTCAACACACGCTTGGCGCAGCGTTTCAACGCTCTATTTTTTATAGCTGCTTGCGCAATATCTACGGGGGCTATAGGCCAAAATTCCATAAATTATTTGGTCACCACCGAACAGGTGCGTGCCGAGTTGATGGCGCACGCGCCTGATGGCGTTGACCCTGGCAAAACTGTCTGGGTGGGTTTACAACTCGCTCACCAGCCACATTGGCACACTTACTGGAAAAACTCCGGCGACTCAGGCCAGCCCACCACGCTGGAGTGGAAGTTGCCGCCCGGCGTGCTGGCCGGCGACATTGCCTGGCCGGTGCCACAAAAATTGCCAATTGGCAACCTGGCCAACTATGGTTATGAAGGCACGGTGTTGTTGCCCGTGCCACTCACCATCACGCCAGACTTCAAACCCTCCGCGTTAAGCCCCGAACTGGAAATCAAGCTGCAAGCCAGCTGGCTGGTGTGCAAACTTGAGTGTGTGCCGCAAGACGGTGAATTTGTGCTGCGGATTCCCGTGCGGAGCTCCACCGGCATCAACGGCGCACAGTTTGATGCCGCCTTCAAAGCCTCACCAAAACCACTCAAGGACGCTGGCAGCATCCAGATCAAAGACCACACCCTGTACGTCTCTGTGGCCGGCCTGCCCACCAGCCTGCAAGGTAAAATCCTGGATTTTTTCCCTGAAACCCCCGAGGTGATTGAAACCGCTGCCCAGTGGACACAAAGCTGGCAGGGCGCGGTGTGGACAGCGGCTGTGCCGATCTCAAAGCAGCGCAGCGCCAGCCCGGAGGTGATGCCGCTGGTGCTGGCCGGCGTGGCCGGTAAAGAGCGCCTGGGCTTCACCGTACAGACCAAAGTCAGTGGCAACTGGCCGGCCATGGCTCCGCTGGGTGGCGCTGCAGCCACACCGGCTAACGTCAGCCCCTCTGCCGCCAGCGCGCCTGTCGGTGCTGCGGCAAACCTGCCCACATCGCTCTGGCTGGCCCTGCTCGGTGCGCTCTTGGGCGGCATGATCCTAAACCTGATGCCCTGTGTGTTCCCAGTGCTGGCCATCAAGGTGGTGGGCTTTGCACGCCATGGCACCAACCAGCGCCGCCAGCGCGTGGGTGGGCTGGCCTACAGCGCGGGTGTGGTGCTGTCATTTGTCGCCTTGGGCGCGCTGATGCTTGCCTTGCGTGGCGCGGGCGAGCAACTGGGTTGGGGCTTTCAGCTGCAGTCACCCGCCGTGGTGGCGGCCCTGGCCGTGTTGTTCACCGTGATTGGGCTCAATTTGGCTGGTTTGTTTGAGTTTGGCCAATTTGTGCCCAGCAGCGTGGCCTTGCTGGAGGCAAAAAACCCGTCGGTGGATGCGTTTTTGTCGGGCATTCTGGCTGTGGTGATTGCCTCGCCCTGCACGGCGCCGTTCATGGGTGCCTCGCTTGGTTTGGCGCTGGCCTTGCCCGCCGCGCAGGCGCTGGCCATTTTTGCAGCCATTGGTGTGGGTATGGCGCTGCCGTATCTGGCGGCCAGTTGGTCACCCGCGCTGGCCCGCCTGTTGCCGCGTCCCGGGGCCTGGATGGACACCTTCCGACACGCCATGGCGTTCCCGATGTTCGCCACCGTGGTCTGGTTGGTGTGGGTGTTGGGCCAGCAAAGCGGCATTGACGGGGCTACCGCCCTGCTGGCCTTGCTGCTGGCGCTGGCCCTGATGATCTGGGCGTTCGGCTTGCGCGGGCGTGGTCGCTTCTTTGTTGCTACTTTTTCAATAGCTGTTCTCGCACTATTGACGGTTGCTATAGGCCAAAATGTCACTAAGCTTTCAGAAAATCCAGACACCGCTACCAGTACTGCACTGTGGCAACCTTGGGCGCCGGGCAAGGTGGACCAAGTGCTGGCCACGGGTGTGCCGGTGTTTGTGGATTTCACCGCCGCCTGGTGCGTGACTTGCCAGTACAACAAAAAAACCACCTTGGCCAATGCCGAGGTACTGGCCGACTTTGCCGCCAGAAAAGTCACCCTGTTGCGCGCCGACTGGACGCGCCGCGACCCGGCCATCACCGCTGCGCTGGCACAACTGGGACGCAACGGCGTGCCGGTGTATGTGCTGTACCAAACTGGCCGGGCACCCGTGGTTCTGTCCGAGATTTTGTCGGTCAGTGAAGTTCACAAGGCACTGGAAAGTTTGTAAGACGCCAGGGGTGGCATAGGTCAGTGCCGAGCTTGCGTTGTCTGAATACGCCATGCCATTGCCCCCACCGCACTGAAGCACATCATGGCCAAGCGTTCTTCTTTTCTTTTCAAGGCAGTTTTCATCCTGCTGGGTGCGTGCAGCTTTGGCCAAACACCAGTGCTTGCCAAAGAAGTTGTCATTGGTGTGTTTGCTTACCAGGGCGAACGCGAGTCGACCGCAGACTGGTCGCCCGTGCTCAGTTACCTCAATGGCGCATTGCCTACCTACCAGTTCCGTCTGGCTAATTTTGATGCCGGCGGGCTGCGTGCGGCGATTGCGCAGCAGCGCGTGGACATGGTCATTACCAACCCCGGCTACTACGTCGCCATGGAGTATGAGTTCGGACTGAGCCGGATTGCCACCCTGACCTCACCGCAGGCCCTGTCCCCCGCCAAGGCGATTGGTTCGGTGGTCATTGTTCGCGCCGACCGAAGCGACTTAAAAGCGTTGTCAGATTTGAGTGGCAAACGCCTGGCCGCTGTGGCACCGCAGGCCTTTGGCGGCTATCTGGTGGTGGCGCGTGAGCTGCTGCGCCAAGGCATCGATCCGGAATCCGACCTCAAGGAAATACGCTTTATGGGCTTGCCAATGACGCAAATCATTGCGGCCGTGCAAAGCGGTGCCGTAGATGCCGGGGTGATCCGCACCTGTCTGGCTGAACAACTGGCGCACCAGGGAGCACTCCGCATGGCAGACTTCCGGGTGCTGTCACCGCGCCACGAGGACGGTTTTGAGTGCGCCTTGTCGACACCGCTTTACCCTGACTGGCCGATTGCCGTCACCCGCACCACCGATCACAAGCTGGCCAAGCGGGTCGCCCGGGCACTCCTGGCGATGCCTGACACACCCGGCGGCCTGAGTTGGTCAGTGCCTGCAGACTACCAGCCGGTGCATGAGTTGTACCGCACACTTCGCATGGAACCCTACGCCTTCCTTCGGGAAAACACACCAAAAGCCTTGCTCCATCGCTTCTGGCCCTGGCTGCTGGGCTTTTTGCTGGTGTTGGTGGCCTGGGCCATCCACACCTTTCGGGTTGACAAGCTGGTGCTACGCCGAACGGCACAACTGCGTGAGTCACTGAATGCCCGCGAAGCCGCTGAAGCGCGCATGCGGGGCCATCAGGAACAAATGGAGCACCTGTCGCGCCTGTCCATCCTGGGTGAACTCTCCAGCAACCTGGCGCATGAGATAAACCAGCCGCTCACCACCATCGGAAATTACGCGCGCAGCGTGTTGCGTCGTCAAGCCGATGGCCGACTGAGCCCTGAGGCGGTGTTGGAGGCCTGCACTGAAATTGACAACGAGGCGCAACGCGCCAGCGGCATCGTGCGACGCATTCGCCACTTTGCCCGCAAGCGCCCCGCGGTCCGCGAGCCGGTCGACGTGGCGCAACTGGCCGCCGAAGCACGTCGTTTGCTGCTGGGCATGCTGATGCACCCGCCCGCCATCCTCATTGAAGACGTGACCGGCACGGGCTGCGACGTCTTGGCCGACGGGCCGCAGATTCAGCAGGTCTTGCTCAACCTGCTCAAAAATGCCATCGATGCCGGTCGCGACCTGCCCACTGAGCGCCAGGGTATTTTTCTGCGCATCGAAAGCGTAGAAAATCGGCAACTGGTGCATGTCATTGACCAGGGCTGTGGGCTGACGCCGGACGACCTGAGTCACCTGTTTGAACCCTTTTTCACCACCAAGCCAGACGGCTTGGGGCTGGGCTTGCCGATCTGCAAAACCATCATCGAAGCACACGGCGGTCGCCTGTGGGCTGAGATGAACCCGCAAGGCCCCGGCATGTGTTTCTCTTTTTCCCTACCTTGCCATGTTACACCTGCCTGAACAACCGATCGTCTATGTCGTTGACGACGACCCGGCACTGTGCCGCTCGCTGCGTTTTCTGCTGGAGTCGGTTGGCTGGACCGTACAACTGTTCTCCTCTGCGGCCGAATTTTTGCCGGTAGCCAGCGTGCTGTCGCGTCCTTGCTGCCTGCTGCTCGATATCCGGATGCCCGGCATGAGTGGGCTGGAATTGCAGCAGGTGCTGCATGCGCGCGGGTTTGCCGTCCCCGTTCTATTCATGACCGGGCACGCCGATGTGTCCATGGCCGTTCAGGCCCTGAAATCAGGGGCTTTTGATTTCATCGAAAAACCGTTCAACGACCAAAAAGTACTGGATTCGGTAGCGGCCGCCATGCGGCACTGCACCGACACGCTGGATGAGGCACAGCGCCGTGATGTGGCGCAACTGGCCCTGACCCACCTGTCGCCACGCGAGCGCGAGGTAGCGCAATTGGTGGCCCTAGGCCGACCCAACAAGTTGATTGCCAGCGCCCTGAACATCAGTGAAAAGACAGTGCACATCCACCGCCAGCACATCATGGAAAAGGCTGGCATCTCATCGGCGGCCGAACTGGCCCGCCTGATGCTGCGGGCCAACCCGGATGCCCTGGACTAAGGCTTAATAACGCGCATCTGCCGGTTTGCCACCTTTGGGCCAGTCATTGGCTTTTCCAGCAAAATCCGGGCGCGGCATGTGCGAGAAATAGTGCGCCACATCCACCGCGTCCTGATCGCTCAGGTTACCCTGCGCCAACGGGAACTTCTGGCCGTGCCCCATCACCATGTTGGCCTTGACGAAGGCCGCAGCGGTGTAGGTTCTGGCCATGCCGGCCCCAATGTTGAATGAGGCGTCACCCCACAAGGCTGGGAAAGCGACGTTGCCGTCCGCCTGCTTCATGCCCTGGCCATCCTGACCATGGCAAACGGCGCATTGGTCGCCGTAAACCCTTTTGCCGTTGTCCGGGTTGGCCACCAGGGTCTTGTCAATCTTCTCGGTGCCACGTCCGGGCACCTTGTCGCCCATCTTGACACTGCCTTGCATCCAGTCGGTGTAAGCCACCATGGCCTTCATCTCGGCTGAGGTTTTGGCCAGCGGTTTGCCGTTCATGGAGCGTTTAAAGCAGCCGTTGATGCGGTCTTCCAGATCAATCACCCGACCCGCCCGGGGCGCTTCCGACGGAAAGAAAGCAGAGATGCCGACAAACGGCGAGCCTTTGGCCACCGTGCCGCCATTCAAGTGGCAACTGGAACAATTCAACTCATTGCCCACATGCTCTGGCAACAAGGCTTTGGTTTGTGTCATCAGGCGCATGCCCTGAATAAGTTGATCGGCATTCGGGCGCTCAAGCAGTGCGGCAAATCGTGGTGTGACAAATTTTGACGGTTCAGCTGGCTTAAGCTTGAGTTCATCACGAATCTTGCGCACCTGATCGACGCTGACCGGCTCACCCTGGTTTCCCCATTTGGTGCGCACGAATGTGGCAATCTCGGCAATTTCGCGGTCATCCAGGCTGCTGTAGCCCGGCATGCCAAAGGCGCGTGGCGTGGTTTGTGTCACTGCAGACTGCCAGCCGCTAAGCATGATGTGGATCACCGAGGTGGCGTCTTTGGCTTGAACCGAAGTATTTTGGGCCAATGGCGGAAAGATGTCGCCCACTCCCAGGCCGTCACGGCGGTGGCAGGTCGAACAAAACTGCACATAGCCCAGTCCGCCACGCGTTTTGTAAAGCTCTTGCGCACTGGCTTGCGTGACAACTGCGGGCGCTTTACGGCCATTGGCTGCATCACCTGCAGGCAGGGATTTCAGATACTCAGCCAGCGCATTCAGATCAGCATCGGTAAAGTACTGCGTGCTGTGCTGAATCACCTCCGTCATGCTGCCAGAAGCCGCACCAAAACTGTTGCGCCCGGTTTTCAGAAAACGCACCGTCTCAGGCACGGTCCAAAGGTCACGCAGGTTGACCGCATGCCAGGCTTCAAAGGTAAAACCCGAAAGATAGAGTTTTCCAGACGACTCGGCATCACCCATGGCTTTTTCCTGGAAGGCGAGGCCACGCGGCGTGTGACAGGAGCCGCAGTGGCCCAGCCCTTGCGCAAGATACGAACCCCGATTCCATAAGGCTGATTTGGCCAAATCTGGCTTGAACACCTCATCGTCCAGGAACACCGCTTTCCACAGGCTCAAGCCCCAGCGCATGCTGAATGGCCACTTCATGGTGCTGGGCGTGTTGGCCTGCTGAACGGGGGGCACGCCGTGCTGCAGGTAGGCGAAGAGGGCTTGCATATCGTCGCTTGTTATCTTGGCATACGACGGAAACGGCATGGCAGGGTAAAGATTGTGCCCATCGGCAGCCACGCCCTTGCGCATGGCCTGATCAAACTGGGCGTAGCTGTACTTGCCGATGCCAGTGCTGGCGTCCGGTGTGATGTTGGTCGAGTAAATCACGCCAAACGGGCTGCTAAGTGCCAGACCTCCTGCCATGGGTTTGCCGTTTGCTGCGGTGTGGCACGCCACACAGTCGCCCAGCCGGGCAACGTATTCACCGCGCTTGATTTGCTCGGCGGGAGGATCAGAAGCCGCCATTGCAGAGGCGCTCAGCAGCGCCAACAGCGTTGGCAAATAGACGCGCAGATGGCGCAAGACAGATCGAAAATTCATGGGACACCTTCATGACAGACAGGTGTCCAGCTTATGCCGTTTGACCTCATTGCGACATTGGAAGATCAGTCCATCGAGCTAGGAACATTTACCTATGCCAGCGACCGACAACCGCCGCATGGCTACGCGCGATCTCCGACAACCACGCCCGCTAAGACTTCCTTAAGACTCGCCCCTTAAGCTTCAACCACGTTAACAAAAAGGTTAAGCATGCACACCAAACGCTCCACATCCCACTTGCTGGCCTGCCTGGCCATCGCATTGCCACTGGCCGCTGCAGCCAACCCCATCCTGGATGGCTACAAGGCAGAGATCAAAGGCACGTTCACCGCCGCCGCAGGCGAAAAACTGTACAAAACCGTGGGACCCAACCAACTGTCCTGTGCGTCGTGCCATACCGACTCACCCAAAAATGTCGGCAAACACGCCAAGACCAACAAGGTCATTGACCCCATGGCCCCCAGCGTCAACCCTAAGCGTTTCACAGACGTGACCCAGGTTGAAAAGTGGTTCAAGCGCAATTGCAACGACGCTTTGGGCCGAGCCTGCACCACGCAGGAAAAAGGCGACTTCATGACTTATGTGTTGTCGGTCAAATAAGGAGCGCACCATGACATTTTTCAAACCTCTTTTGCTGGCCGTGCTGGCTGCAGCCTCTTTGGGCGTCCAGGCCAAATACAACGGTGAAGACCGTGGCAAACCCGTGATGCCATCCACGAGCAACGCCAAAATGCAGGCCGAATGCTCGGGTTGCCACATGGCCTACCCAGCTGGCTTGCTACCTGCCGCCTCTTGGAAAAAAGTCATGACCGGGCTGGACAAACACTTTGGCACCGACGCCTCGCTGCCCACCGCCGACACCAAAGAAATCACCGACTACCTGGTGAAGTACAGCTCCAACCGCTGGACCGCCAACACAGCCCCGCTGCGCATCACCGAGAGCGAATGGTTCAAATCCAAGCACAACAGCCGCGAGATCAACCCGGCGGTGTGGAAGCGCGAATCGATCAAAAGTCCCGCCAATTGCTCAGCTTGCCACAGCGCTGCCGCTCAAGGCGACTTCAACGAAGATCGCATTCGCATCCCCAAATAGGCTGATTGAACACGTGCGTTTCTGATTTGAGTCACCGGCCTTTTCCAGAGAGTTCCCCCATGCGACCCACCCTGATCTGGGACCTGCCCACCCGCCTATTTCACTGGGCGCTGGCCAGCAGCTTTGCTCTGGCGTGGCTCACCAGCGACAGCGATCCGTGGCTCGCGGTTCATGTGTTCGTGGGTTATTTGATGCTGGGGCTGGTGGGCTTTCGATTGGTCTGGGGCTTGGTGGGTTCACATTTTTCGCGCTTTGCCAGTTTCTGGTTTGGCCCAAAAGCGGCTCTGGAATACCTTAAACAAGTGGCAAAAGGCCGTGCGCCACGCCATGTCGGGCACAACCCCACAGGCAGCTTGGCGATTTACATCTTGTTGGGCCTGTCTGTGTTGGTGGGGCTGACCGGCGTTCTGACCCTGGGCGGTGACGAACAACAAGGGCTGGCTGCGGGGTGGTTCAGCTTTGCCCAGGCGCGGATACTGAAAGAGCTGCATGAACTCGGCGCCATCGCCATGCTTGTGGTGGTCATTGGCCACATCACCGGCGTGGTGGTGGAAAGCCTTCTGCACAAGGAAAACCTGGCGCGCTCGATGGTCACGGGGTTCAAACAAGCCGACGCTGGCACGCCCAAAACCAATGCGCGCCCGTTGGTGGCCGTGTTGATGCTGTTGGCCATGCTGGGCTTTGGCGGCTGGTGGTTCACCTACGCGATTGACAGGCAGATCGACACTCAAACCTGGAACACCCGACTGGAAAGCGGCACGGTTGAGGAGCCCCATGTGAAATTTGTCGGCAAACAGTTGCCCGACAACCCGCAGTGGCGCGACGAGTGTGGCAGCTGTCACAACGTGTTTTACCCCGCACTGTTGCCCGCACGTTCGTGGCAAAAAATGATGACCGAGCAAGACAAGCACTTCGGCACCGATCTGGGCTTTGACAAAGCCACCAGCGATGCCATTTTGAAATTCATGGTGGACAACGCCGCCGAAAAACACGCCGTTGAAGCTGCCTATAAGATAGAGCAGTCTATTGCCGCCACAGACACGCCTTTGCGCGTCACCGAGACGCCTTATTGGGTCAAAAAGCACCGTGAAATCGCCGCGTCCGACTGGGCCAACCCGCTGGTCAAGAGCAAAACCAATTGTGCTGCCTGCCACAGCGATGCCGATAACGGCACGTTTGAGGACGGCGCCATGCACATCCCCGCGGCACCCAAAGCAGTTACGTCGGCTGCCGTAGCAGCGCCCGTGCCTGCTGCATCCAAGCCGTAACCGTCTCACATAAGCGCTACGGGCCTCGCAATGCAGCGTGGCATGGCCTCTGGCTCGTGGCTTGCGATAATCAAGCCATGAACATTTCCACATCCTCCTACGCGCCCCTCAAGAACGACACATTCCTGCGCGCCTGCCTGCGCCAAGCCACGGACCACACGCCGATCTGGATGATGCGCCAAGCCGGGCGCTTTCTGCCTGAATACCGCGCCACGCGCGCCAAGGCCGGCAGCTTCATGGGTCTGGCCACCAACACCGACTTCGCCACCGAAGTCACCTTGCAGCCGCTGGAACGCTTCCCGATTGATGCCGCCATTTTATTCAGCGACATCCTGACCGTGCCAGACGCCATGGGCCTAGGGCTGTCATTTGCCCTGGGCGAAGGCCCCAAATTTGCTTCACCCGTGCGCGATGAAGCGGCCGTTGCCAAGCTGGAGGTGCCCGACATGGCCAAGCTGCAGTACGTGTTCAATGCGGTCACCTCCATTCGCAAGGCGCTCAACGGCCGTGTGCCCTTGATTGGTTTCAGCGGCAGCCCCTGGACATTGGCCTGCTACATGGTTGAAGGCGCAGGCTCTGACGACTACCGCTTGGTCAAGACCATGATGTACAGCCGCCCTGACCTGATGCACAAGATGTTGCAGATCAATGCCGATGCGGTGGCGCTTTACCTCAACACCCAGATTGAAGCCGGTGCGCAAGCCGTGATGGTGTTTGACAGCTGGGGGGGCGTGCTGGCCGACGGCGCGTTCCAGGAATTCAGCCTGGCTTACACACGCCGGGTGCTGGCGCAGCTGCATAAAACCTGGGACGGTGCGCGTATTCCCAGCATTGTGTTCACCAAGGGTGGCGGCCTGTGGCTTGATGAGATGGAGCAACTCGACTGCAACGCGTTGGGCGTGGATTGGACAGTCAATCTGACCAAGGCCCGCGCCATTGTGGGCGGTAGCAAGGCCCTGCAGGGCAACCTGGACCCCAATGTGTTGTTTGCCCAACCCGCCCAAATCGAGGCCGAAGTGCTGAAAGTGCTCAACGCCTTTGGCACACCGCACACTGGCGACGGCGAAGGCCCGACCCATATCTTCAATTTGGGCCACGGCATCAGCCAGTACACCCCGCCAGAACATGTCGCGGCGCTGGTGCAGGCGGTGCACAGCCACTCCAAACTGATGCGCGGCGCTTGCTAGGGCACGTGCCACGGCTTAGCACTTTTTTGCTGTTTTCAGGTTCAAAAAGAGAAAATACTTTTGTACTTATGCACAAAATGGTTGATGCAGAGCAATAACCCTCTGGTCGACCATGGGACTTGCTAGCAAACCCATAGCGATAGCAAGTGCTTGATTTATATAGGTTTTTAAAATTGCCTTTTTTCTGTGCAGGCTAAGCGAAGCCTTGATTTCCAAGGCTTCGCAGGCTTTGTTGACGATCTATCAACAAAGTTATCCACAGAAAACATGAATGACTTACAAAACCCCTAAAAATCAAGCACTTAACGGCATTTCCGCAAGTTCACTTCAACAACATGACGCAAACGCCACCGCGCCTGGGCACCCTGACACCGGTGCTGGTGCATACCCCGGCCTACAGCCAAATGGCGGGTGCGCTGACCTATTTAAGCGACAGCCCCCTGCCCCCAGGCACCTTGGTGCGCGTGCCGCTGGGCCAACGCGAACTGCTGGGCGTGGTCTGGGACACCGCCCCACAAGATGGCGCAACTAGCCCGCTTGATCCGGCCAAATTGCGACCCATTGCCGCTGCGTTGGACGCCCTACCCCCTTTGAGCGCCAATTGGCGCGCCCTGATCAGCTTTGCTGCCAGCTACTACCAGCGTGCTACCGGTGAAGTGGCCTTGGCCGCCCTGCCGCCGCAGCTGCGCGACATGAGCAGTGTGCAACTGGCCCGCAAACTGAAAAAGCTGGCCAAAGCGGCGCATGTGCCAAGCAACCCAGCACACCGGCAAGACACCTCTGCTGGGCTCGCACAGGGGCTAAGTGCAGCACAAAGTGCTATTTATTCAATAGTGCTTAGCGCAGAGCAGACAGGGGCTATAAGTCAATTTCATCAAAATTCTGGGCCGTTCCTGCTGTTTGGCGCCACCGGCAGCGGCAAAACCGAGGTGTTTATGCAATGCACGGCTGAGTTGCTGGCCAATTCGCCCAACGCCCAAGCGCTGGTGATGGTGCCCGAGATCAACCTGACGCCGCAGCTTGAAGAGCGCTTCAAGGCACGTTTTTGCGCGCTGTATGGCGAAGACACCGTGGTGTCGATGCACAGCGGCATGACCCCGGCACAGCGCTTGAACAGTTGGCTGGCGGCGCACAGCGGGGCCGCACGCATTGTGCTGGGCACCCGCATGGCGGTGTTTGCATCCATGCCACAACTCAAACTGATCATCGTCGATGAGGAGCATGACCCCAGCTACAAAAGCAACGAAGGTGCCCGCTACTCGGCGCGTGACCTGGCCATTTACCGCGCCCGCCTGGAGGGCGCCAAAGTCATGCTGGGCTCGGCCACACCCTCGCTGGAAAGCTGGCACCACAGCCGCCCAGCCGCAGAGGGCGGACGCTATATGCGGCTGGACATGCCCAGCCGCGTTGGCAGTGGCCAGTTGCCCTTGGTGCGCCGGGTTGACATGAACCACCAGGCCAAATCGTGCGTGATTTCGCCTCCCTTGCTGGCGGCGATTGCCGAGCGAATCGCCCGCGGTGAACAAAGCATGGTGTTCCTGAACCGGCGCGGCTATGCCCCGGTGCTGCAGTGCACCGACTGCGACTGGAAAAGTGAGTGCCCCAATTGCAGCGCCTACCGCGTCTTTCACAAAATTGACCGCACACTGCGTTGTCACCACTGCGGTTTTTCTGAACGCGTGCCACGCGCCTGCCCAGCCTGCGGCAACCCTGACATTGCGCCGCTCGGGCGCGGCACCGAGCGCCTTGAGGAACACTTGGCCGAATTGTTGACAGGGGTGCTGCGCCCCGACGGCCAGCCAGTGCGCATTGTGCGTATTGATGCCGACACCACCCGCCTCAAAGGCGCCCTTGAATCGCAACTGGCCCAAGTGCACACGGGCGAGGTCGATGTGCTGGTGGGCACCCAAATGATCGCCAAGGGACACGACTTTCGCCGCATCACCCTGGTGGCCGCCGTCAACCCGGACAACGCCTTGTTTTCAAGCGATTTCCGGGCGCCTGAGCGCTTGTTCAGCCTGCTGATGCAGGCTGCAGGCCGGGCCGGGCGCGACTCGGCGGTGGCGGGCAGCAGTGAGATGTGGCTGCAAACCTTTCACCCCACACACCCCTTGTTTGAGGCTTTAAAAAAACATGACTACCCGGCCTTTGCGGCCTCGCAGCTCAAGGAGCGCCAGCAAGCGGCCATGCCACCGTTCAGCTTTCAGGCGCTGGTGCGCGCCGAGGCACGCACACAAGAAATTGCCCAAGGTTTTTTAAACCTGGCCAGCCAGGCAGCCGCTCAGCAAAGCGACACCGCAGCCCTGCTGGCCCACCTGACGCTCTATCCGGCTGTGCCCATGAGTATTGCCCGCATTGCCAACATCGAGCGTGCTCAGATGCTGGTGGAAAGCCCGTCACGCGCCGCGCTGCAGCGGTTTTTGACGGCTTGGCAAGGCGTGTTGCACAGCACCCGCCAATTGCCCGATTGCAAGGGTGTGATGCGCTGGGCGATTGATGTGGACCCGCTCAACATCTGAACGCGGTGCCTGGCAAGAAAGGGGTCAGGCGGGCTTGGTTGCCACAATTACCTGGAAGTTGCCAAAGAATGCCGTATGTCGCTCACAGGTCACGCCCGGCATGGCTTGCAATTGCAGCACCGGGTCATGGCTGTCCCACAGCGCCAGGCCGTAGGGTTCAAACACCTTGAAATAGGTCCAACTCAAGGCACGCAACAGCCACGGACTGGGGCGGTGAAACTCACCCAGGTACAACTTGCCACCCGGCGCCAGCACCCGCATGGCTTCGTTTAAGGCCTCAATTTTCAAATGATGCGGCAACTCATGCAGCAGAAAAAACATCACATTGGCTTGCACTGAGGCATCAGGCTGTTGCATGGCCACGGCGTTGTCACGCATGTAAACAATGTGCCCCGCGTGGTCAGCCAGCTTGGTCTTGGCATGGTCAAGTTCATTTTGAATGATGTCGGCAATCAGCACCTGGCGCGCGCCAGACGCCACCGCGGCGTCCACCACCCTTGGTATCACATTGCCAAAGGCACACGAAGTGATCAACACCTGTTTGCCCTGCAGATCGTCCCGGCGCAAGCCATGGGCGATGATGGACACCAGGTGACTGTACTGAAACAGCAAAATGGCCGAAATGACGGGTTGCCAGTCCACCAGGCGAATCAGCCGCATGTTGGAATAGATTGGGTACACATGTGCGGCGTCGTGCGTGAGCCGCCCCATGACACCTCGCATGACCAGTGCCCCGCGTGTCAGGGTGAAAAAAAACAGAGCCGTGCTGGCAAGCACCAGCACCACAGCAAAAACGGTATACGACAACCAGGCAGACATTGCATTCTTTCAATTGGGAATTTTGAGACGAAATCACTGAGGATTTTTCCAAAGCTGATTACACGTCTACGGGAAAACCCTGCATTGACTTAAATCAAAGCCTGCGCGGTCCGGGGTGGGTTGCCACCACTCGGCAGAATCACACCAGCAGCGACACTGCCAGTGAAAACGTGATGAACGCTGCCGCCGTCGACACCAAAATGATGCGGGCAATGCGCCCGTTGTCTGCACCAAAGCGTTCGGCCAACAACGACACGTTGCTGGCACTCGGCAGCGCCGCCGTGAGCACCATCACCGTCAGCGCAAAGCGTGACAAAGGCACGCCCTGGCTGATCAGCGTACCACCCACCAGCAGCACCAACAGTGGGTGCAAAAAAAGCTTGAACAGCGCCACTGGCAAATAGTCACGCAGCAGTGGCGCTGTGGCATGGCCTGATTTGGAGAGCATTTGTGAACGCGCCAACACCGCACCGATGGTAAAAAGCGCCACCGGGGATGCGGCATCGGCCAGCAAACCCACCGTCTGCGACACCGGCTTGGGTGGCACCCAGCCCAGCACCGACACCAGCGCACCCAGCAAAATCGCCCATGGCATGGGGTTGGCCAGCACACCTTTCAGGGCGTTTTTCAAGGCCTTGGCAGCACCATGTGTGTCGGCACCATCCAGCCTTGAGAGCGCAATACACAGCGAGGTGGTGACGATCATGTCAATCACCATGGTCAAAATCACCGGCCCGGCCGACTGTGCGCCCAGCAGCGCTACCAGCAGCGGCACTCCCATGAAACCAGAATTGGGAAACGCCGCCACCAGCGCACCAAACGAGGCGTCGTTCCAGCCAATGCGCTGGTTCAGACTGACGGCCACCGTGAACCCCACAATGACCAGCGCACAAAACAGCCAGGTGGCAAACACGCCCACGTCCAGCAACTGCTCAATCGGCGTGGACGAGCCAAAGCGGTACAACATGCACGGCAGGGCAAAAAACAGCACAAACCCGTTCAAGCCCGGAATGGCTTCCAGCGGCAACATGCGCCTGCGTGCCGCCAAGTAGCCGCACAGCACCAGGGCAAAGAAGGGAAAGGTGATGATAAATACTTGTAACACCGTCGGATTGTCTCAGCTTAAGGCGGCTAGGTAATTACAAGGACACGGGGTATCTTGCGCTTGGTTACTCGGGTTGGTAGACCACCCTTTCAAAAGGCTCTGGCGAGCCTTTCTGGTGAACACCCAGAACCGGATGCTAAAACAACCCTCACTTACCTTGACCCGACTGACATCAGATTTGTTGATCACACGTCACCCTGACACCATTAAAAGTACGCGCACACCTATATTCAAAGGCTAAAAAGTTTCGTACATTCCAAACCATGAAATTCATCCGATTGCCCCGTGCCAAAGTCCTTCTCGGGACACCCTTAACGTGGAATGTTCGTGATGAAGCAGGCAACCTGTTGCTGAGCAAAGGCCATGTGGTCAGCACCGAGAGCCAGCTCGATCAATTGTTGCAGCGCGGTGCGTTTGTCGATGTGGAAGAAGCCAGGCTACAAGCGCAAACCGAAGCTCCCGTCCAGATAAAACAAATGGTTGCGCCACCCAACCTTTTTGGCCTTTGGGGAAAAACTGCAGAAGCCCTGAGAACCCTGTTCAGCCAACTTGAACATAAAACCGACTTTGGGTCGCAATTGGACGAATTTGCTCGGCATATTCTGAAATTGCTTGACTCCAATATGGACATCGGCATTTTTCGTGCGGTGCGCCAGGAGAACCAGCCGCTCTTCTACTACGGCTACACACACGCCATCCACACCGCCGTGATGTGTGTGTTGCTCAGCCGTCACCTACGCTGGGCACCGGCTCAGGTGACGAGCCTGCTGAAAGCGGCGCTGACCATGAACCTGAGCATCTCTGACCTGCAGGGGCAAATGGCAGCGCAAGATGTGCCCATGAAAGACCGGCAACGGGCCGACATTCAGGCGCATCCCCAGAAAGCCGTTGACCTGTTGGAGAAACTGGGGGTGACTGATGCCGACTGGCTCACCGCCGTGCTGCAGCACCACGAACGGGCAGATGGCTCCGGCTACCCAAGCCACTGCACAGCTGTCAGCGACATGGCCATTGCCCTGCGTGTGTGCGACGTGCTCATGGCAAAAA
Source organism: Rhodoferax sp. (assembly GCF_028688795.1). Taxonomy (GTDB): domain Bacteria; phylum Pseudomonadota; class Gammaproteobacteria; order Burkholderiales; family Burkholderiaceae_C; genus Rhodoferax. The sequence goes on from NZ_JAQTXM010000014.1 coordinate 70,515, forward strand.
TCAGCCCACGAACCTTGCGTGCTGCCTTGTCACCTCAGGATGCCGTGCGCCAGCTGTACCGCGAGGACAACGGCGGGCCGATATCAACTGCCATCATCAAGGAATTCGGCATTTACCCGCCAGGTAACTTCGTGAAACTGGCATCTGGCGAATTGGGCATTGTGGTGCAACGCACCGGCAATGCCAAGGCGCCTGTCGTCGCGGTGATCACCGATACCGCTGGCCGACCGGTCAGCCGCACCGTGCGCCGTGACACCGCACAAGCAGAATTTGCCATCACAGGAACCCACAGCGACTTGGCCTTGCTAAAACGCTTGCCGCCGGAGCGACTGTACGGTTTTTCAAACTTGCCAGGCACACCGTGAACAAGCAACTACAGTCACCTCCAATGCTACTTAATAAATAGCTACTTGCGCTCGCACTTCTTGGGCTAGAAGCCGTTTTTTCATACAAAGAACAGCGTTATCCTTGCTCAGCAGCAAAGCCTGGTGCTTGACGGCGAGGTCGATGAACTTCTGGTCATCGGGGTCTTTGCAGGTCAGGGTGGCTTTGGCGGCGGTGTCTACCAGGGTGGCCTGTCCGTCAAATTGCGCCAGCACATGCGCGGCGCTGACCTGGTAGAACGCCATGCGCAGCACGATTTTGGGGTAGGTCAGCACCCGCTCCAGCTCGTCGCGCATGGTTTTGGTGGCGATCCACTGCAACTGGTCTGAGGCCAGCGCCTGTTTCAAAGGAACGGTGGCCGGGTCACCAAACACAAAGGCATCCAGCACGATGTTGGTGTCAAGGACAACCGGGGCTGCGACTTGGGGGTCAGAGCGCACGGCCATGACGCTCACGATGGCTCAGGCCCGGATTTTCCAGACCCGCCTTTCTCAGCCATTTTTCCGGCCACCATGTCAAAGCGGAACAGGCGGCATTCGATCGGACCGTTCCACATCGGCACGCGGCGGGTTTCTTTGAGACGCATCTTGCCGGGCAGCTTTAGGTCGGGCGTGAGGATCCAGGCGGTCCAGCCGGAATAGTTTTTCTTCCAGTGGCTGGCCAGTTGGTTGAAAAACTCGCCGCCGTTGTCTGTTTGCGGCAATTCGCGGGCGCCAAAACGACCCTGCTGTGCGCTCGCTGCACTGTCGTCAGTGCTGTCATCTTCGTAGCTGGCAGCCAAAAGCCGTGCTTCGCCCGCCGGTGCGCCGCGCTGTGGTGCGCGCTCAAAGCGGCCGGTACGGGCCACGCCGGCCACGTCAATGCGCTCGCCATAAGGCGGGTTCAGCACCATCACGCCACCGCCGGTCTCACTCACGTCAACCGGTGGCATGCGCTGCAAGGCGTCGCCGCCACGAAACTCGATCACGTCGGCCACGCCCGCGCGTTCGGCATTGCGCTGTGCAAAGTCCACCATGCGGTGCGCCACGTCGCTTGCGAATATGATGGGTTTTTGGCCTGCAGGCCTTACCACCTCAGCGTCAGCAGCTTCCTTCTTAATAGCATCCCAGTCGGCCCGGCGAAACGGCACATACTTCTCAAAAGCAAAGCGCCGGCGGCTACCGGCGGCAATGTTGCAAGCCATTTGCGCGGCCTCAATGACGATGGTGCCACTGCCGCAACAGGGGTCGTACAGTGGCAACAGGTCGTCTTCACCTTCAAACCAGCCGGTGGCAGCCAGCATGGCAGCGGCCAGGGTTTCCTTCAGGGGCGCATCGCCCTTGTCTTCGCGCCAACCGCGCTTGAACAATGGCTCGCCCGAGGTGTCGATGTAGATCGAGCAACTGTCGGTGGTCAGGTGGGTGTAAATGCGCACATCGGGCCACTGGGTGTTGACATCCGGACGCACGCCATTGGCGACCGCGCGAAAGCGATCACACACCGCGTCCTTGACTTTGAGGGCGGCAAAATTCAACGAAGTCAGCGGGCAATGCTGCGCCGTGATTTCGACCTTGATGCTTTCACGCGGGGTGAACCAACGCTCCCAAGGCACCTCGCTGGCAGCGCGGTACAAGTCCTGCTCGGACCGGTATTCGGTGTAGCTGAGCAGAACCAGCACGCGCTGGGCCAGACGGCTGTAGAGGTTGAGCAGCATGACCTGCGCAAACGAGGTGCGCACCGCCACGCCGCCGCGTTGCTTGGTGACGCAGCCGGGCGGCAGGCCTGTGATGCGCAAAATCTCAGGGGCGAGGTAGTCCTCAACGCCTGCGGCGCAGGGTAAGAAAAGTTGGAGTTGGTTCAAAGTGATTTCCTTAGCGAAGCCGGCGCAATGCGCAGACCTTCGCGGTATTTCGCCACGGTGCGGCGGGCGCATTCAATGCCTTGTTCTTTGAGCATCTCGGCAATCTGGTTGTCACTGAGCGGCTTGGCTGGGCTTTCAGCGCTCACAAACTGCTTGATCAAGGCGCGCACTGCCGTGCTGGACGCGTTACCGCCCGACTCGGTGCCCAGGCCTGAGCCAAAAAAATACTTCAGCTCGAAGGTGCCAAACGGTGTCGCCATGTATTTGGCCGTGGTGACGCGGCTGATGGTGGACTCATGCAGGCCCAACTCGTCGGCAATTTCTCGCAATACCAGTGGGCGCATGGCCAGTTCACCATGTACAAAAAAGCTCTTTTGCCGCTCCACAATGGCCGTGCTGACGCGCAGGATGGTGTCGAACCGCTGCTGGATGTTTTTGATGAACCAGCGCGCCTCTTGCAAGCGCTGCTGCAACGCCGCAAAGTTGGACGCATCGCTACCGCCGGCTTTGTGACCTTTGAGAGCGTTGGCGTAAATGTCATGCACCCGCAGGCGCGGCATGACCTCAGGGTTCAACCGCACCTGAAACTTGGCCTGGCCCGCTTGGCCGACCGGCACCACCAGCACATCGGGTACCACGATGTTGCGCTCCACGTCTACAAAACGCCGCCCCGGCTTGGGCTCCAGCCGGCCAATCAGGGTGATGGCCGCGCGCACTTGCGCGTCGCTGGCGCCGCACAAAGGCACCAAATGCTTGATGTCACGCCGGGCCAGCAAGTCCATGGGTTGGGCGCAAATGCGCAAAGCCACCCGCACGGTGTCAGCTTCAAAGTCGGGGTTGTTTTTGAGAGCTTTCAGCTGCAAGCTCAGACACTCGGCCAAACCGCGTGCGCCCACCCCGGTGGGTTCCAGGTTTTGCAGCAGGCGCAAGCCCACCGTGAAGTGGTGCACCAGGTCGTCGATTTGCTCAAGATCATCACCTGCCAGACCACGCGCCAGATCAGCCAGGTCGTCTTCCAGGTAGCCATCGTCATTGAGCGACTCGATCAAAAACCGCAGTGCGGCATTGTCTTCTGCACTCAGCCTCAACGACAAGGCCTGGCGGTGCAAAAAGCTTTGCAGCGATTCCTGGTTGCGTGCCAACTCGGTGGCGTCCATCTCGTCGTCGCCACTGAGGTTGTTGCCTTTGGCGCGGGCTTCACCGCCCCACTCGCCATCATCTGGGCTCAGGCTAACGCTGCCGTCGCCCTCCCAACTCGGGCCATCATCTGCGGTCACCGAGCTTTCTTCAGAACTATTTTCGCTTGTAGCCCTTGACTGGTAAGCGTCATCAGCTCCTGAATACGTAGCAGTCTCAAGCTCACGGTCGTTCGCCGTTACCGGCGTGTCGGACTGCGCCAAGCCAAACGACTCGCGCTCGGCCTCATCTGCCGTACGCTCCAAAAACGGGTTCTCGTCGAGCATCTGATCCACCTCGCTGCTGAGCTCCATGGTGGAAAGCTGCAGCAAGCGAATGGATTGTTGCAACTGGGGCGTGAGCGCCAGATGCTGCGAGGTGCGAAGGGAAAGACCTTGTTTCATGGCGTGACAAGCGTGGGGGCCATATTTACATACGGAAGTGTTCGCCCAGGTACACCCGGCGCACATCGACGTTGTTGATGATGTCAGCTGGCGTACCTTCGGCCAGCACACTGCCATCGCTGATGATGTAGGCGTGGTCGCAAATGCCCAGGGTTTCGCGCACGTTGTGGTCCGTGATCAGCACGCCAATGCCACGCGTTTTCAAAAAATTGATGATGCGCTGGATTTCAATCACGGCAATCGGGTCAATGCCAGCAAACGGCTCGTCAAGCAAAATAAAGCGGGGCTGGGTCGCCAGGGCACGGGCAATTTCGACCCGCCGGCGCTCGCCGCCCGAGAGGGCCAGCGCGCCAGACTCACGCAAATGCTCCACCCGCAAGTCTTGCAACAAGCCCGTCAGGCGGTGCTCGATCTCGGCGCTGCCAAGCGGCTTGCCTTGCGCGTCGCGCTGCAGCTCAAGCACAGCGCGCACGTTTTCTTCCACCGTGAGCTTGCGGAAAATCGACGCTTCTTGCGGCAGGTAACTCAGACCCAGCCGTGAGCGACGGTGAATTGGCATGTGCTCTATCGATTGACCGTCGATGGTGATGTCACCAGCCGTGGCACGCACCAAGCCCACAATCATGTAAAACGAGGTGGTTTTACCCGCGCCGTTCGGCCCCAGCAACCCCACCACCTCGCCCTTGCGCACGGTCAGGGACACATCTTTGACAACCTTACGGCTGCCATAGTTCTTTTGCAAATGATGGGCTTCCAGCCGACTGTCAAGCAGCCCGGCATCGGGGCTCACGGCCTTGCTCTGATCGCGCTCAATGGCCACTGCGTTGGACGTTGCCATCAGCGGGAGGCCCCGCCAAGTTCGGGCGTGGCGCGCAGCGGTTGGCCAGACACCGGTGCCGACGCGCTGGGTTGCGGTTTGGGTGTCAGCATGGCGCGCACGCGGCCGGCCGGTGCCCCAGGTTGCCCCGCACTGCCCATTGAACCCGCGCCCGGTGCACCATCCAGGGTGAACACCTCTGTGGTGTTGTTGTAAACAATCACACCGGCATTGAACTCGTCATTCAGCTTGGCACCCTGGTAACGACGCAATTGCGCCCGGGTGATGAACTTCACGGTATCGGCTTGGCCATCGTATTCAATGCGCTCACCCTCGCCCTCGATGTATTCATCCACCCCTTCGCGCTTTTGCCTGAAAAACGCGAGCTTGCCGGGCTCGGCAGTGACCAGGCCAAATTGGTTGCCTTGCGGGTCCTGGCGCACTTCAACCTTGCCACCGCGAATCAAAATGCTGCCCTTGGTCAACACCACACGACCCGTGAACACACTCAGCTGCTTGAGGTCGTCATAACGCAGAGCATCGGCCTCGACATTCATGGGCTTGTCACGGTCGGCCTTTTCAGCCAGCACCCACGGCGCTGCCAAAGTCAGGACGCCAAGCAAAAGCCAGGGAAGAAAGGGGGTTTTCATAAAGGCACGAATCTTGCATTACAGATGTGCCGAATTGTAGCGGGAGAACACCCGCTACACGCGCTTCAATCTATCTCAGGCCGGGCGACCGCTTCGGACTTGCGCCGCCAAAAACTCAGTCACTTGCAAAGCCCGGTCCATGCTCTTGGCCAGCGAGCCGTCGGTGTAATAAAGCCCTGCGACACCCATGGCCGGCACACCTTCCAACTGGTAAGCGTTTTGCAACTGAGTGGCGCGGGTCGCCTTGGTGGAGGTTGAGAACGAATTGAAATTCTCCAAAAACTTGGCCTTGTCAACACCCTGCTTGACCACCCAAGCCGTGATGGCATCCGCACTGGTCAAGTTTTGCCTGTCGCCGTGAATGGCGGCGAACACGCGTGCATGAAACTTGTCGACCAGCCCCATGGCCTCCAGCGCAAAAAACAGTTTTTGCTGTGGCACAGAGTCGCTCCTGAAGGCGATGGGCATACGCTTGAAGGCCACATCTTTGGGCAGCGCTTTCGCCCAGCTTGCCAGCACCGGCTCAAACGCATTGCAATGCCCGCAGTTGTACCAAAAAAACTCAATGACCTCGATTTTCCCAGCGGCGGCCTCGACCGGCGCTGGCTTGTCAAGCTTGATGAAGTCAACGCCAGGCTGTGGCGCCTTGGCTTGTGCTTGCACCCAGGAAGGCGACAACATGGCTGCAGTCACGGCAACAGACCCTGCGCCTGCAAAAAAATCACGACGTTGCATTGTTCAAATCTCCAAAAAATTGATTGACACCCAGTCAGAGGCCAAGCAGCTCAATAAGTTCAGCGCTGCACCCGCACCAAGGCCGTTTCAATGCTCAGGGCGTCCAGCCGGGCTTTGGACTTGTCGGCCTCTTCGCGCTTGTCAAAAGGCCCGGTACGCACACGGTACACGGTGCGCCCGGCCTGTTCGCGCTCAGACACTTTGGCTTCAATACCAGCCAGCGACAGCTTTGCACGCTGGCTTTCGGCGTCTTCCCGCGTGCGAAATGCACCTGCCTGAACAAAATAGGTAAAGGGCTCTGCTGCCGCAGCCGCGCCGTCTTTGGTCGCCAAACGTGACTTGGCCAAGTCACCCAGAGGGTCGCCAGTGACCGCGGGTTTGAATTCGGGCTTGGCGTCGGCTTTGGCCGAAGGGGTGACGGGTGAGCTTGCTGGACCAGCAACCGGTGCTGACTCGGACGGCACCGTGGTCTCAGCAGGCAAGACGGGTTTCGCCGGATTCTTGCCGTACAAGGGCGTATTGGGGTCCCAGTCCTTGTTTTTTTGCAACTCAGAGGCATCCTTCTCAGGCGTATGGTTGCCCATTTTGTTGACAAAAGGCACGGGGACTTTAGTGATGTACACCGCCACCACCAAGGCCACCCCCAAACCGACCACCAGGCCCACAATAAAACCCAAGAAAGTACCACCGCGTTGCCGCGTTAAGGTCCGACCATTCATCATGTTTCCCTTGCTCCTCAAACACCAGATATTCGGAATTACATTTTTTGCGGGGCACTCACGCCCAACACCGCCAGGCCATTGTGCAACACCTGAGCGGTGGCCAACACCAACGCCAGGCGGGCCAACTTGATCGCTTCGTCGTCCACCAAAATGCGCTCGGCATCGTAGTAGCTGTGGTAGCAGGCGGCGAGTTCGCGCAGGTAAAAGGTCACATCGTGCGGGGCAAACCCCTGCGCGGCATCACTCAACATGTCAGGGTATTTGGCCAACAACAACATCAGGGCCAGGGCTTGCGGGCTTTGCAACGGCGACAAGTCGACTTGCGCCAAACTTGCCACATCACCTCCCCAGGCCGCCAACACCGAGCAAATGCGCGCATGTGCGTACTGCACGTAATACACCGGGTTATCGTTGTTCTTGGCCACCGCCAAGTCAACATCAAAGGTGTACTCGGTGTCGGGCTTGCGGCTGAGCAAAAAGAAACGCACCGCGTCCTTGCTGGTCCATTCAATCAAATCGCGCAGCGTCACATAGCTGCCGGCGCGTTTGCTGATCTTGACTTCTTCACCACCCTTGACCACACGCACCATGGTGTGCAGCACGTAATCAGGAAAACCCTGCGGAATACCCACGTTGGCCGCCTGCAGCCCGGCGCGCACCCGGGCAATGGTGCCGTGGTGGTCGGTGCCCTGGATGTTGATGATTTTTTGGAAACCGCGCTCCCATTTGGTGATGTGGTAGGCCACATCGGGCACGAAGTAGGTGTAGCTGCCGTCTTGCTTGCGCATGACGCGGTCTTTGTCGTCACCGTAGTCGGTGGACTTGAGCCACAGCGCACCATCCTTCTCATAGGTTTTACCAGCCTCTTGCAAGCGTTTGACGGCCGCATCGACCTTGCCGCTGGTGTACAAGCTGCTCTCTAAATAGTAATTGTCAAATTTGACGGCAAAGGCCGACAAATCCAAGTCTTGTTCATGACGCAGATAGGCCACGGCAAACTCACGAATGCTGTTGAGGTCATTCACATCACCCGAGGCGGTGAATTCACGGTCGTCTGATTTGACGGTTTTTTGGGCCAAAAAATCAGCCGCAATGTCAGCGATGTACTCGCCGTTGTAGAAGTTTTTGCTGATCGGGTTGTCGGGGTCGGTCGGCCAGCAGGCGTCGCCCGGCTTGAAGCCTTGGGCCCGCAGCTGTGTGCTGGTGGCCAGTGTCGCAATCTGCACCCCGGCATCGTTGTAATAAAACTCGCGGTAAACATCCCAGCCCTGGGTGGCAAACAGGTTGCAAATAGCATCACCCAAAGCGGCCTGGCGGCCATGGCCCACATGCAGTGGGCCGGTCGGGTTGGCCGACACAAATTCCACCAGCATCCGTTTGCCGTTGCTGGCTTGCGTGCCATAAGCACTGGTTTGCGCCAGCACACTGCGCACCACCTGCTGCTTGGCGGCAGGTTTGAGCTTGATGTTGATAAAGCCCGGGCCAGCAATGTCCAGGGTCTCGACCCAAGTTTGATACGGGGCTGTTGCGCGCAAGGCGGTGCACAGGCTTTCGGCCAGTTGTCGCGGGTTGAGCTTGAGCGGTTTGGCCAGTTGCATGGCGGCCGTGGTGGCCAAATCGCCATGCGCGGCCACTTTGGGCGACTCAAAGGCGGCTTTTGCACCCGCACCGGGTTGTAAATCTTCCAGCGCAGTGCGCAGGGCTTCGAGGAGTTCGGTTTTAACAATCAGCATCCGGCGATTTTAAGGGGACGGGTTTTCACTGGGCTGTGCGCCACAGTCGGGCATTAAACTGAATCGACCGGCCGGCTCCGTCCGCCAGGCCGAAATCAAGAGGAGACCCCATGCGACACCCCATCACCTTTGCGTCAGTTTGCAGCCTTTGCACCGCTGTGGTCTTGCTGGTGGGCCTGGCCCAAGCACCGGCCATGGCCCAGGCCAAATTTATTCAAACGCCCTACCAGAACCCCAAGGCGCTGGTCGACGTGTTTCTGGACGATCCGGCCAAACTGGGCTCGGCGCTGTATTGGGTACGCAGTCTGGTGAACCCCCTCACTGAAGCGCCTTACAGCATGTTTTCCGAAGACATGCGCATCATCGTTTTGCTGCACGGAACCGAAATCGTGACACTGGCTAAGAAAAATGAAGCACGCTACACCGAGTTGGTACAACGAATGCGTTATTACGCCGACATGGGTGTCAAGTTCAAGGTGTGCGGCCTGGCCATGCAGGACTACCAGTACACCGCGGCCGACATGCACGATTTTGTAGAAATAGCGCCATCAGCCATCACTGAATTGATGCACTGGCAGAACCAAGGTTACGCCCTGATCACGCCCCAAGTGCATGAAAAGAAATTTGCCATCGAGAACATTCGGTAAAACAAGCAAAAAAATCCTGAGAATTTTGGCCAGCCGGTCGACGCAGGGTTTTCTTTTGGCATGATGCAGCCCATGTTGACACGTCAAACCCTGCCCCCCTCAATCTCCTGTGTGATCCCGGCCTATAACGAAGCGCGCAGCTTGGGCACGCTGGTGCCCGAGATTTTGACGGCATTGCAGCGCCTGAGCCCGCAAGTGGAACTGATCATCGTGGACGATGGCAGCCGTGACGACACTTCCGCCGTCATGCAAACACTGTGCGCCAGCCACCCGCAGGTGCTGTACCTGAAGCTGTCGCGCAATTTTGGCAAAGAGCCAGCACTCACCGCCGGCATTGAGGCGGCACAGGGCGACGTGGTGGTGCTGATGGACGGCGACGGCCAGCACCCGGTATCACTGGTGCCTGAGATGCTGGCCAAATGGCGCGCCGGTGCCGATGTGGTTTACGCCATTCGCAAAACGCGGCTCGACCAGTCTGGCCTGCAGATCAAGCTCACCGCCTGGTTTTACAAACTGGTGAACCTGGGTAACCGGGTGAAGATTCCGGCCAACGCGGGCGACTTTCGGCTGATGGACCGCCAGGTGGTGGACGCGCTCAAGCGCCTGACCGAGCGCAACCGCTTCATGAAAGGCTTGTATGCCTGGGTCGGGTTCAATAGCACGGCCATTGATTACGAGCCGCTGCCCCGCACCGATGGCAAAAGCAACTTTGGCCTGCGCGGATCGCTGTCGCTGGCCTTCACCGGTATTTTGGCGTTCTCGATAGCCCCGCTGCGTGCCTTGACTGTGACGGGTTTCATGCTCTCCATGATCGCGCTGGGTTATGGTTTCTGGGTGGTGGGTGAGTATTTCATCACCGGCATCAAGGTGCCAGGCTACGCCACCATCGTGGTCGGCATGATGTTTTTCAGCGGCATCCAGCTGCTGTCTATCGGCATTTTGGCCGAGTACGTGGGACGCATCTACGAAGAGGTCAAGCAGCGACCCAATTATTTGGTAAGTCAGCGCTTGGGCCGGGGGCTGCCAACGACACCGAGCGCAGCAGCGGGCGGCTCGCCTGACGCGTTGCCGTTGCCGCAGGCCTACCCGTCCAGCCAGGCGTGAGCGCCTCCACTTTCTGGTTTCTGGCGGTAGGTGGCGGGGCAGCTGCCACCCACATGGCGGTGTTTGCGCTGGCCCAAGCCCACATGTGGCCCGAGTTGGCCAATGCACTGGGCTTCTGCGTGGCGTTTTTTGTCAGCTTTGCCGGCCACCGTTTGCTGAGCTTCAAGGATGCAGGCACCACGGTAGCCACCAGCTTCAAGCGCTTTATGGTGACGGCCCTGGCCGGTTTTGCCAGCAACGAGTTGGTGTTTGTGATGCTGCTGCGTGGCCTTGAATTGCCCAGCCTGCTGGCGCTGTTTGTGGCGCTGCTGTTTGCCGCCGGGCAGACCTTTGTGCTGAGCCGATTCTGGGCGTTTCGGCGCTGACAGAACTCAGGTGGCCTGAACCAAAGCGTCACGTCCCCGCAGCACCGTCACATGCGCTTGCTGCAAGGCATCGGCAAACGCGCTGCTGGCCAGGTAGGCAAACTCCTGCACACGTGCCACACCAATCTCATCGTCGGGCTCAGCGGCTTGCGCGGGGTGACACATCAGGATGGCGCCCGCCGGTGCGCGCGCCAGCCAGCCCGTCATCAATGCGGCGTAACGCTGCGGGCCACCCTCAAAGTTATATATGCCAAATAGGCCTCTAGAACTTATTAAATAAGCGCAAGCAGCTATTGATTCAAGAGCATTCGCACCCATGCCGGCAATCACCCGACTCTTCAGGTCGGCCATGCCCGGCGGCGCACGGGAGATGCGCAGATAAGGCTTGGTGCCTTGCGTGCCATAACGGCGCAGCAGCACTGCCACCAGCGCGTCGCGAATGCCGGCAAACTGCTGCACATGCTGGTGACCATCGACAAAGTCAGGCGGCGCTTGCCACTGAGCCTCAAACAGGTCGAGTTGATGGTCAATCACGTCGTGCGCCCGCGCCTCATCGAACCCGCCAAGCAGCGCACGACGCATGGCGCGCCCCAATGGCATGCCATGGCCCGCGGCGATGGCAAACGCGCTGGTCCAGTCCAGGTGCAGACCGACATCGATCTGCCCGCGCAATCCCTGCAGCAGGGCCACATCTTGCGCCCAGCGTGGCGACAACACCATGGCGCTGGTGGCACTCAGGCGCCCCAACTGTGCCAATTTGGCAATGCCCATGGAGGCGCTGGCGTTGACGGCAAAGTCGTCGGCGCAGACGATGATGCCGCGCACGTCAGCATCTTTGCCTGCCGCGACTTGCCCGGTTTCAACCATGCGAACCCCAGAACGCGGCTTGGCCGTATTGCTGCTTGAGGAAATCCACCCACAAGCGCACCCGCAACGCCAGATGCTTGCGCTGCACAAACACGGCGTAAATGCCGTTGGGCGGAGCCGCATATTCTTCCAGTACCGGCACGAGTGCGCCGGAGGCGACTTCTGCCTGCACCTCCCAGGTGCTGCGCCAAGCAATGCCGTAACCACTCCGACACCAGTCAAACAACACCTCGCCGTCCGAGCAACTCAAGGGTCCGCCGGGTTTCAGATGCACCACCTCCACAGCATCACCCTGCGGCACGGAAAACGCCCAGCCACGGGTTTGCGATGCGTCGCTGGAGAGGGTCAAACAGTCAAACCGCGCCAGTTCATTGGGGTGCAGCGGTGTGCCGTGCTGCCGGAGGTAAGTGGGCGTGGCCACACACAGGCGTCGGTTGTCGGCCAAGCGCACGCTCACTAGGGACGAGTCGGGCATTTCACCCACGCGCACGGCGCAGTCAAAGCCTTCAGCGGCCAGGTCGACCACCCGGTCGCTCAAATTCAGCGAGATCGTCACGTCGGGGTGCAACTCGCGAAAGCGTGGCACCAACGGGGCGACATGGCGGCGACCAAAGCCGGCTGGAGCTGTCAGGCTCAAGTGCCCGCTGGCCTGGATGCCGCCGGCCGACACACTGGCCTCGGCATTGGCCAGGTCAGCCAGCAGCCGCTGGCAGTCTTCCAGAAACGCCGTGCCCTCGTGAGTCAACGACACCCGCCGGGTGGTGCGAACCAACAGCTTAACGCCCAGACGCTCTTCCAGTGTGTCAAGACGCCGCCCGATGATGGCGGGCGCCACGCCTTCGGCCTTGGCCGCGGCGGTCAACCCGCCACGGGTGGCCACCGCGCAGAAGGTTTCAAGTTGTTTGAGTTTGCTCATCCCACTGCGCCCGCATCGCGCAAGGCCTGCACTTGACCCCCGTCGTACCCCAAAGCACCCAGCAATTCATCGGTATGCGAGCCCAGAACCGGCGGGCTCAGGCGCACACCCAGGCGCTGGCCGTCCATGGTGAACGGAAACAGCGTGGCTTTGGTGGTTTCACCGGCGTGCGGTCCGTCGGGCAGCGTCATGTCAGCCAGGCCGCCGGTGGCCAAAAGATGCGCATCATCAAACAGCTCCTCAGGCTTGCGAATGGGGGCGTAGGGCAATTTATTGGCTTCCATCAATGCGCCCAGTTCGGATGCGCTGTAACGGCCTAGACGTTCGCGCAGGATGGGCATGAGCGTCGGGCGCTCGCGCACGCGGTCGTTGTTGCTGGCATAGCGTGGGTCAGCTTTGAGGTCAGCCAGATCAAACACATTGCAAAACGTGCGCCACTGCGCATCGCTCACGGCGGAAATGAAAATTTGTTCGCCATCTTTCACCGTGAACACGTCGTACACCGCCCACGGCGAGATGCGCGCGGGCATGGGTGCGGCGGGCTGGCCGGTCATGGCGTACTGCAGCATGTGCTGGCCCACCAGAAAGACGTTGTTCTCAAACAGGGCACTTTGCACCTCTTGCCCACGGCCGGTGATGCCGCGCTGGATCAACGCGCCCAGGGTGCCAATGGCGCCAAACATGCCGCCCATGATGTCGTTCACACTGGTGCCTGCGCGCAGCGGGTCGCCGGGGCGGCCGGTCATGTAGGCCAGGCCACCCATCATCTGCACCACCTCGTCGAGCGCGGTGCGGTGCTCATAGGGGCCAGGCAAAAAACCTTTATGGCTGACATAAATCAGCTTGGGGTTTTGCGCAGACAGCGCAGCGTAGTCCAGGCCGTACTTGGCCATGGTGTCGGGCTTGAAATTTTCCAGCACCACGTCGGCACTCAGGGCCAGTTGGCGCGCAACGGCCGCGCCTTCTGGCTTGTGCAGGTCAATCGCCATGCTTTTTTTGTTGCGGTTGAACATGGGGAAAAAGCCCGCACCCGCGCCCAGCAGGTGACGTGTGCGGTCGCCCTCAAGGGGCTCCACCTTGATCACCTCGGCGCCCATGTCAGCCAACACCATACCGCAGGTGGGGCCCATAACCATGTGGGTAAATTCGACCACGCGCAGGCCGGTCAGGGGCAAGCGTTGGGATAACGTTGAAACAGTTTGATTCATGGCAGTTGGCATCTCAGGCTGTCGCTAACAAGCTCTCATAGGGAATACGCAAACCGGCATGCAGTTTTTTGATCATTTGCAGACTCAGGCGTCGCTTGCGGTTCAGCACTTCAGAAACTCGTCCGCTGGAGCCAATGTAAGGCTCCAGGTCCTTGGGGGTCAGGTTTTGCTGCTCCATGCGAAATTTGATGGCCTCAACCGGGTCTGCCGGACCAATGGGGTAATGCTTTTGCTCATAGGCTTCAATCAGCGTGACCAACACGTCACGCTCATCCGCTTGTTCCGAGCCAACGGATGCCTGAAACACCATTTCCAATTGTTTGAACGCGGCGCGCAAATCATCGTCACTGCGGATAGGCTTAATAGTCATTGACAGTCTCCACGTTTATTTGATCGTATTGCGCATGGGTTCCGATGAACTTCACCCAGGCGATTCCTGCTTGGTATTGCATCTCAACCACGAGGCGGTATTTGTTGCCGGCAATGTTGAACACCACCCGGTTATTGGCACAAATGCTCGCGCTACCGTATTGGTCTTTGATATTTTGTGGTGTTTGCCAGTTTGCTTTTTGCGCCTCGTCATGCCAGCTTTGCAGAGCACTTTTGGCATCCAATCTCGCAGGCTGACTCCAAAACCTGATCAGTGAACTTTTGGCGATTACGCGCATCAGCAACCCTCCCGAATTGGGAGAATTATACCCATATCCCGATGTAGATGGCTTGGCCTCACAAGACCCGATCTGCCGCATTACCTGTATTCAGGTTAAAGCTGTTGCACGTTGGCCCAAACACGGCTGTCAGCATCCGTCCCTAAAATCAGAGCATGACACACCCTACCCGCACAGCCCCTGATTTGCGCGCCGTGCTGGAATTGTTCCCCAACTGATTCCTCGATTTTTTAACTCTGTACCTCACCACCATGACTGAACGCATATCCAAGAACGGCCTGCAAGTGGCCTCGACCCTGAGCCAATTCATTGACACCCAGGTGCTGCCTGGCACCGGCGTGACGCCCGCCAAGTTCTGGAAAGGCTTTGGCGCCATCGTGGCTGACCTGGCCCCAAAAAACATAGCCTTGCTGGCCGAGCGTGACCGTCTGCAGACCGAGCTTGACACTTGGCACAAAGCCAACCCAGGCCCCATCACCAGCATGCCCGCCTACCGCAGCTTTTTGGAAGGCATTGGGTACCTGGTCGAACCCCCAAAAAAGGCAAAAATCAGCACCAAAAATGTCGATGCCGAGTTGGCCAAACAAGCCGGCCCGCAGCTGGTGGTGCCGATTCTGAACGCCCGCTACGCCCTGAACGCCGCCAACTCACGCTGGGGCTCTTTGTACGACGCGCTGTATGGTACAGACGTGATCGACGAAGCCAAGGGCTGCGAAAAAGTTGGCAAAAAAGGGGGTTACAACCCCAAGCGCGGGGCCAAGGTGATCGCCTACGCACGCCATGTACTCGACCGCTGCGCCCCGCTGCGCAAAGGCTCACATGTGGATTCTGTGGCCTACAGCGTCAAGGCTGGCAAGCTGGCCGTCAAACTGGCCGATGGCAGCAATACCAGCCTGGCTGACCCAGACCAGCTCATCGGCTACCAGGGCGAAGCCAAAGCCCCCTCAAGCGTGCTGTTTGAGCACAATGGCTTGCACCTTGACCTGATCATCAACCGCGCTACGCTCATTGGCGCCAGCGACCCCGCTGGCGTGTCTGATCTGGTGCTGGAAGCTGCCTTGTCAACCATCCTCGACCTGGAAGACTCGGTGGCCGCTGTGGACGCAGACGACAAGGTGCTGGCCTACAGCAACTGGTTGGGCATTTTGAACGGCACATTGACCGAAGAAGTCGCCAAGGGCAGCAAAACATTCACCCGTGGCCTGAACGCTGACCGCATCTACACCGCACCAGACGGCAAAAAGACCGTGCGCCTGCACGGCCGTAGCCTGATGTTTGTGCGCAACGTCGGCCACCTGATGACCAACCCGGCCATTTTGTACACCGACAAATCGGGCACCGTGCGTGAAATCCCTGAAGGCATCCTGGACGCCGTGGTCACCACCACCATCGCCATGCATGACCTGGCCAAGACCAAGAAAGATGCCATCCGCAACTCGCGCAAGGGCTCGGTCTACATCGTCAAGCCCAAAATGCACGGCCCGGCTGAAGTGGCTTTTGCCAGTGAACTGTTTGGTCGCGTCGAGAACATGCTCGGCCTTGCAGAGAGCACCGTCAAGCTCGGCATCATGGACGAAGAGCGCCGCACCAGCGTCAACCTGAAGGCATGCATTGCCGCTGCCGAGAGCCGCGTTGCCTTCATCAACACCGGTTTCCTGGACCGCACCGGTGATGAGATGCACACTGCCATGCAGGCCGGCCCAATGATCCGTAAGGGCGACATGAAAACCAGCGCCTGGATTGCCGCCTACGAGCGTAACAACGTGCTGGTCGGCCTGAAATGCGGCCTGCGCGGCAAAGCGCAAATTGGCAAAGGCATGTGGGCCATGCCCGATTTGATGAAAGCCATGCTGGAGCAAAAAATTGCCCACCCCAAAGCCGGTGCCAACACCGCCTGGGTACCCAGCCCCACCGGTGCCACCTTGCACGCCCTGCACTACCACCAGGTGTTGGTGAGCGACGTGCAAAAAGAGATGGAAAAAATCAGCGCAGACAAGGAACGTGACGCCTTGTTGAACGGCCTGCTGCAAGTACCAGTAGCAGCCAACCCGAGCTGGACCGATGCCGAGAAACAGCAAGAACTCGACAACAACGCCCAAGGCATTCTGGGTTATGTGGTGCGCTGGGTCGACCAGGGCGTGGGTTGCTCCAAGGTGCCTGACATCCACAACATCGCACTGATGGAAGACCGCGCCACACTGCGCATTTCAAGCCAGCACATGGCCAACTGGCTGCACCATGGTGTCGTTACTGAAGCGCAGATCAAGGAAACCTTCGAGCGCATGGCTGCCGTGGTCGACGCACAAAACGCTGGCGACCCGCTGTACAAACCAATGGCAGGTCACTTTGACACATCGATGGCCTACCAAGCAGCTTGTGATCTGGTGTTCAAGGGACTGGCGCAGCCCAGCGGTTACACCGAGCCACTGCTGCACGGCTGGCGCCTGAAGGTGAAGGCAGCGGCGCTCATCGCATAATTAATTTACTACTAAATACATAGCTTCTAGCGCTTTGTTCATAAGGGCTAGAGGCTATTTTTATATATAAATATCACAATGACACCAACTCCACCCATCAACGCCCAAATCTGCCCCCTGTGCGGCCAGCCCAACCAATGCGCCATGGAAGTCGAGCGCGCCACGGGCGTCAAGCAGCCCCCTTGCTGGTGCACACAGACCCAGTTCAGCGCCGAGTTGCTGAACAAAATTCCAGAAGCGGCGCGAGGCGTTGCCTGCTTGTGTGCCACTTGCGTGAACGAAGCCACGCCGTGAGATGGCTTGACAACATTCCGTTGCTGGTATTGATGGCGTTGGCTGCCTGGATGGCCATTGCCCCCATCACGCCTGAACCACACCTGATCGAGAAGCTGCGCATGCTCAGCCAGGGCACGCTGGTCAAACCGCTGGATATGTTTGATTTATGCCTGCACACCGCACCGTTGGTGCTACTGGCTGTGCGTTTATGGCGTCAGTTCATCGCCAAATGAGGGGCTGAATAAGCAGGCTGGTTTTTATTGCTTAGACAGCAAAGCCATCATTTAAGCGGGCACCAGCGTGCTGCGTTATCTCTCATTGCCGGTTGAACCCGGAAAGTCACTCAAGTCTGAAAAATCAAGGTCCAGCATACGGGACACCGCCCCTTCAATTGGCGCAGTCACCGGCGCCGCCTTGGCCTGATTTTGCACCGAGGATTGCGGGGCCGTGGGAATCGAAAACTCCAGCAAATTAGCCTCAACTGTGGCAGGCTGCTCGGGCATCAGCGCCTCAGCCAGCGCATGCAGCAGCAGCAGGTCGCGGAACGCCGCCAGGTCAAAAAGGCCCCGGGCTTGCGCGTTGGCATCATAAAAAATGCATGCGCTTAAAAAAGCCAAGGCTTCAATGCGCGGCCACCGCGCCACCAGGGCTGACAATACCTCCGGGTAAGCCTCAAGGTCGTTGCCTTCCACATTGAAGACCGGAAAATCGGGAATGACCCCGTTGAAGAGCTGATGAAAGGTGTCCCGGCAGTCACGGAACTCGGTCTTCATGCCCTGCGCGTGGTAAAGCGTGAGCAGGTCAAGATATACCAGCGGATTGGGCTCGACACTTTCAGCAATCTGTTTTCTCAGAATAAACAGGGCCCGATCGGTCTGCCCCAAAGACACAAAAAAGTCAGCTTGCTGGCGAATGTCCAGAATCGGCTCCACCTGGATATGGCGAATGCCGTTGACGCCAAAGGAATTCCCTGCTCTGCTGTCCCCAAACGCCTCTGACACAGGCACCAGTTGCATCACATGATCCAGGTCAATGTCCACCTCTGACAACGGCGCGGCAGCCACTTTCACTGGCGCCGGAGTCACACCAGCGGCCGGCGTCACCCGCGTCACCGGCTGGGGCGGTACAGCAGGCGCAGGCATCGGAACTGGTGCCGTGGGCACCAAACGCGCCAGCAATTCGGTCGCGGGGCCGTCTTCCGGACTGTGCCACCAGCTTGGCTCTGCCTCATGTTGGGCACGGTGTTTGCGCTGTTGCCATAACCACGCCACGGCAGCCAGACACGCCAACACCAAAGCCAGTAGGGCATAGACCAGCCACCACGGCATCTGGCTGGCCTGTGCTTGCTGCAATTTGGACGCCAGGTCAGACAGCTTGGCATCATTGCTGGCCGCCCGGGCACGCAAAGTCTTCACATCGCCCTCAAGCGCTGAAATCTGGCGGCTGTAGCGCAGGGCGTCTTCCGTGGGCGCAAACAACATCAGCGAATCAAGCGCGTCCATGCGGTCCGACAAGATGTCCAGCGGGTCAAGCTTGAGCACCGGCCTCGACGCAGCCCGTGCCGCTGCTTTGTGCGCTTGCGCTTGCGCTTGCGCCTGCTCCTGGGCCACTGCCAGCGCCGGAGTTTTCAGGTGCTTGGCCTTGACTTGGCGCTGCGCGGTAGTTGCCGTAAGCGACCTCGACGTATTGGTACGCGCTGACTTGACCGGTGCCACCACCACGCTTGGCGCAGCGGACGCTGTCGCTGGCAACACCAACACGGGCGGCGCCTCAAGGGCATTGGCCACAGGCGCTTGGGCAGCGGTTGCGGCAAGTGCCGGAAAATCTGCCAGCAACACATAACGCCGCAAAGTGTTTGAACCGCAGTGCGCGCGCACCTCCACAGTGATCACCGGCTCGTCAATGGCCGCCGTTGACTGCACACGCACTGCAGCGCCGGTGGAGGCACCTGTAATTGGCACCACCGTGACCTTGACGGCAGATTGACGTGCATCGGCATAAAACACGTCGGCCGCCACGCAGGTACTTGACAGCACTTCGTCAGGCCCGGCCTGCACCTGTACGGTCACATCCAGTGGACGCCCAAGCACAGCTGCGCCACGCAAATTACCCAAGGTAAAAGCGTGCGCTGAAAAGGTCAAATGAACCAACAACGCGGCGAGAGCGGGTGCCAGATAACAAACTCTGTTCTTCAAGACAGCTTTTCCTCGTTTTGATGAATCCATCATCAGGTCAAAAATCAACTCAAACCACCCTGTCGGGCGCAGCACTGGTCTGCCAGCAACGCTCAATGAACGGCAAAGACGCCAGCATACCCGCTTGCCATGCAAAATTTACATTTTGATTCAGTTTGGCGCAGGAATGGGTTCTGGCAGCGTTAAGCTTGTCGCAATTAGCCCCTTTTTGCGCATCGACACCTCCACGCTCAGCCCTCAACATGTGCCAACTCCTTGGAATGAACAGCCACCTGCCGGCCAGCTTGACGCTGAGTTTTACCGGATTTTCGCAGCGTGGCGGCTGCACTGACCACCATGCAGACGGCTGGGGCATCGCTTTTTTCGAAAGTGACTGCGCCACCCCAGGTAAAGGTGTACGCCATTTTGTCGACAAATCCAGCGCTGCGACTTCGCCCATTGCCCAGATGCTCAAGACTTACCCGATCAAGAGCCACAACGTGGTGGCGCATGTGCGTAAGGCCACTGTGGGACGGGTGTCGCTGGAAAACTGTCACCCCTTTGTGCGCGAGCTGTGGGGCCGCAACTGGGTCTTTGCGCACAACGGCGACCTGAAAAACTACGCCCCCAAGCTGCACAGCAGCTTCAAGCCTGTGGGCAACACCGACAGCGAATTAGCCTTTTGCTGGCTTATGCAAGAGCTTGCGAAATCTCATGCAGGCGTTCCCACCGTTGAAGAACTGAGCCAAACCCTGCGTGAACTGGTGCCCCAGATTGCCAAACATGGCACTTTCAACTTTTTGCTCAGCAATGGTCAGGCCTTGTGGGCCCATGCCACCACCAAACTGCATTACGTGCTGCGCGCGCACCCATTTCGTCAGGTCCATCTGAAAGATGAAGACCTCACTGTGAACCTGGCTGAACTCAACAGCCCTGAAGACCGGCTGGCGATTGTTGTTACCGAGCCACTCACCACCGACGAAGACTGGGTGGCCATGTTGCCGGGCCAGCTGATGGTGTTTGTCGATGGCTTGCCGTCGCAATGCAGTTGTTCGGCGCATCGCAGTGCGTCAGTGGACGAAATGCGACGCTGTGGCACCCTGCATCAGCACACGCCAGCCATCGCCGTCCCGATAAGCGCCACCTAAGCCGTCGCAACGACCTGCAAAAAACGGTCAGGCGAGCGCGGCCTCCAGCGCCCCCACAAACATGGCGGCCACATCAAACCCGGTTTGATCGGTGATTTCCTGAAAGCAGGTCGGGCTCGTCACATTGATCTCGGTCAGGCTATCGCCAATCACATCCAGCCCAATCAGCAACAAGCCACGTTCGGCCAACACCGGGCCAATCGCTTCGGCAATTTCCAGGTCACGTGGGCTCAAGGCTTGCGCCACGCCCTTGCCGCCCACGGCCAAATTACCGCGCACTTCACCACCTTGCGGAATACGTGCCAGACAGTACGGCACCGGTTTGCCGCCAATCACCAAAATGCGTTTGTCGCCGTGTTCGATGGCAGGTAAAAACTTTTGCACCATCACGGTTTGTGCGCCGTCCAGGTTGAGCGTTTCGATGATGGCCCCCAAGTTCAACCCGTCTTCTTTCACCCGGAAAATGCCCATGCCACCCATGCCGTCGAGCGGCTTGAGGATGATGTCTTTGTGCTCGGCGTGAAAGCGTTTGATGTCTTGCGCATCACGCGTCACCAGCGTTGGGCCAATGAACTGGGGCCAATCCAGAATCGCCAGCTTTTCGGGGTGGTCACGCAGGGCGCGCGGCTTGTTGAAAACCTTGGCGCCTTCCCGCTCGGCCTGTTCCAGCAAATGCGTGGTGTAGAAATATTCGCTGTCAAACGGTGGGTCCTTGCGCATCACCACCGCGTCGAAATCTTTCAAGGCTTGCCCGCGCTCATTGGGCGTTTGTTGCTCCGAAGTAAACCAATCCACCACCTGTCCGGTGAGCGTGATGTCGCGCACAAATGCGGTGACGGGCGTGCCACTTTGCCACATGATGTCTTTGGGCTCGCAGGCGCTCAAGCTGTGGCCACGTCGCTGTGCCTCGCGCATCATGGCAAAGGTCGTGTCCTTGTAGACTTTGAAAGATTCGAGGGGGTCGGCGATGAAGAGCAGTTTCATTCGGGTTTATCCAGTCTTGTGTTTAGGAAGGAATGCAGCGCGGCACTTTGCCCCGATGCAGCAAATCAGAAAAAACCTCAAATCTCAATCTTCGACCCCAACTCCACCACCGAGTTGCTAGGCAAGTTCAAGAAATCCGCCGCGCCACTGGCGTTCAAATGCATCTGTGCAAACAGCTTTTCGCGCCACTGTGCCATGCCGCTGCCAATGGTCGGCACCACGGTGTCACGCGACAGGAAATAGCTGGTGGTCATGGCATCCAGCTCACAACCGCGACCCCGCATGTGGGTCAGGGCCTTGGGCAAATCAGGGTCGTTTTTAAAACCGTAGTTCACCACCACCTGCCAGCAATCGTGTCCGAGTGACTCAATACTCAGGCGCTTGTCCATGCCAATCCACGGCACCTCGTGGTTCACCACGGTAACAAACAGGTTGATCTCGTGCAGCACCTTGTTGTGTTTAAGGTTGTGCAACATGGCGTTGGGCACGGTACCGGGCGCCGCCGTCAAAAACACCGCCGTACCCGCCACGCGTACGGGTGGGCTGACAAACACGGCATCCAGGAAGCTAGTCAAGTCAATGGCATCAGCCTGGAGTTTTTTATTGAGCAGGCGCCGGCCATCTTTCCAGGTGAGCATCAGGGTGAAGACACCCGCCGCGATCAGCAACGGAAACCAGCCACCTTCGAACAACTTGAGCAAATTTGAAGAGAAAAAAGCCAGGTCAACAACAAAAAAGACACTGGTGGCGCCAAGACACAGCACCAGTGGGAAGTGCCAGGCGTAACGGATGACAAAAAATGTCAGCACCGTGGTGATCAACATGTCCAGCGTGACCGCAATGCCATAAGCGGCGGCCAGGTTGCTGGATGATTTGAACAGCAACACCGCCAGCACAATCAGTACAAACAAGCCCCAGTTCACAAACGGCATGAAAATTTGCCCGGTTTCCTTGACGCTGGTGTGCCAGATCTGAAAACGTGGCAAATAGCCCAGCTGAATCACCTGTTTGGTCACCGAGAACGCGCCTGTGATCAGGGCCTGCGAGGCAATCACCGTGGCCAGCGTGGCCAGCACCACCAGCGGAATCAGGGCCCAGGCCGGCGCCATCATGTAAAACGGATTTTTGACGGCGGCCGGATTGCTCAGCAACAAAGCACCCTGACCAAAATAGTTCAGCGTCAGGCACGGCATGACAACCGTGAACCAAGCCAGGCGGATCGGCTTTTTGCCAAAGTGCCCCATGTCGGCATAAAGCGCCTCACCACCAGTGACACACAACACCACGGCGCCAAGAATGATAAAGGTGGTGAGCGGCTCAGCCCACATGAAACCCAGGGCGTAATGCGGGCTGAGCGCCCACAAAATCTCGGGGTTGTGCATGATGTGCGACACGCCCAGCACCGCAATCGTGACAAACCAGACCAGCGTGATCGGGCCAAAAAATTTGCCAATGTCGGCGGTGCCACGCTTTTGCACGGCAAATAAACCAAACAAAATCACCAGCGTCAGCGGAATCACCGCTTTCTTAAAAGTCGGTGACACCACTTCCAGGCCCTCGACAGCGGAGAGCACCGAAATGGCGGGTGTGATGACGCCATCGCCATAAAACAGGCAGGTGCCAAAAATACCCACCAGCAACAGCACCCGGCGCAACTTGGGTTTGTCCTTGACCGACTGGGACGCAAGCGCCAGCATGGCCACCAAGCCACCTTCACCATTGTTGTCAGCGCGCAACACCAAGGTGACGTATTTCAGGGAAATGATGACGGTGAGGGTCCAGAAGAAAATCGACAAGATGCCCATCACGTTGTCTACCGTGAATGGCACATGGCCGGCACCGAATACTTCCTTGACGGCATACAGCACACTGGTGCCGATGTCGCCATAGACCACACCAATGGCGCCCAGGGTCAGGGCGCGAAGCGACGATTGAGAGGTTGCCAAATAGCCACCCGGCGCCAATGCGGCCGGGCTCCGTGTCATGAAGGAACGCTATTTTGCGTCAGAACGCCCGGCTACTCGAAATCTTGTGCATCCGGGTCGGTGGCTTCCAACTCGTAACTGGCCGCCAACATGGCCAAGCGCCCCACCACGCCGTACATGTAAAAACGGTTCGGCACACTGGCGCCGGGCTTGACGCCAGGTTGTGGCAACTGGGTGCTGTGCTCAAAGGCCAGTGGCACGTAGCCAGCGCCCGGTGCGTTGAGGTTTTCATCCACACCACGCCCGGCATGCACGCGGTAGAAACCGCCCACCACGTAACGGTCCATCATGTAGATCACCGGCTCGGCCACGGCGTCGTTGACGCGCTCTTGTGTCTGCACGCCCTCTTGCACCATGAAATCATGCGTGAGCCAAGGCGTTTTTCGGCCTTTGGAGAGCGTCTGGATGCGCTCTTGCAGCGCCTGCATGTCCTTGCCGTCGCGCACCGTAACAATGCCCAACTCGTGGGTGCCGTTATCGGCCTTGACCACCACAAATGGTTTTTCCTTGATACCGTACTCTTTGTACTTGCGTTTGACTCGGGTGAGCACCGCATCAACCTGGGTTTGCAGGCTATCCAGTCCGATGCTCTCATTCAGGTTGACGTTTTCGCAGCGGTCAAACAAGGGGTAAATCAGCCACGGGTCAACGCCCAGCAGCTTGCCCAGGCGCTTGGCCACTTCCTCGTAACATTTGAAATGTGTGCTTTTACGTCGCGTTGGCCAGCCCGCGTGCAGTGGCGGTAGCAGGTACTGCTCATGCAGGTCTTCCAGAATGCCGGGCACGCCCGCACGCAAATCATTGTTGAGCAAAATCGTACAGGGGTCGAAGTCTTTGAGGCCGAGGCGACGCTTGCCTCGAATGACGGGCTCAAGGGTGATCTTTTCACCACTTTGCAACTCAAACGTGGTGTTTTTCTTGACGGCCGGGTCAATCGAGCCCAGACGCACGTTCAGGCCCGCCATGTTGAAAATGCGTTGCAACTGGGCCAGGTTGGCCAGGTAAAAGCTGCTTTGATTGCCGTTTTCGGGAATCACCAGCAGGTTACGCGCCTCCGGACAAATCTTCTCGATGGCAGCCATGGCCGCCTGCACGCCCAGCGGCAGCATTTCGGACGTCAGGTTGTTCCAGCCGCTGGGAAACAGGTTGGTGTCCACCGGTGACAGCTTGAAGCCGGCATTGCGCACATCCACCGAGCTGTAAAACGGCGGGGTGTGCTCCATCCATTCCAAGCGAAACCAGCGCTCAATGGCAGGCATGGAGTCCAGCACACGCTGCTCCAATTCGTTGATGGGGCCAGTCAGGGCGGTAATCAGGTGCGGAACCATAGGAGAAACCTTGCAAAGTGTGGTTATTGATTTTAGAGCGAGGTCATGACAGTAAAACACATGACGCCTGACGTTCAGGCCAACCCGTCAGAGCAAGGCCTACGGCATAAGTTCCATCAACCGGTCAAGCTCTGGGCACAGGATCAAGCTCGGACTTCACCCTCGCCCAGCACCACGTACTTGAGCGAGGTCAGGCCCTCAATACCGACCGGGCCGCGGGCGTGAAACTTGTCGGTAGAAATGCCGATTTCGGCCCCCAGGCCGTACTCGAAGCCATCGGCAAATCGGGTGCTGGTGTTGACCATGACACTGGCCGAATCGACCTCCCGCAAAAACTGTTGCGCATGCATGTGGTCACGCGTCAGGATGGCATCGGTGTGGTGGCTGGAATACTGGTTGATGTGCGCAATGGCTTCATCCACGCCGGCCACCACTTTGATGCTGATGATCGGCGCCAGGTATTCCTCAAACCAGTCCGCTTCTTGCGCCAGCACCAGCACTGGCGGCTTGATTACTACATTTTCAATAGCTAATAGCGCTTTATCTACGGGGGCTAGAGGCCAATTTTCCTTAAGGATTTCCAGTGTCTCGGCATCACAACGCATCTCGACACCTTTGTCAGCATAGATTCGCCCAATCAGCGGCAAAAAATCTGCGGCCACGCCGCGCGCCACCAACAGGCTTTCGGTCGCGTTGCAGGGGCTGTATTTGCTGGTCTTGGCGTTGTCGGCCACCTTGACAGCCATGTCGATGTCGCACGGGTCGTCCACATAGGTGTGGCAATTGCCGTCCAGATGCTTGATGACCGGCACCTTGGCATCACGGCTGATGCGCTCAATCAGTCCCTTGCCGCCGCGCGGAATGATCACATCCACATACTGCGGCATGGTGATGAGCTGGCCCACCACCTCACGGTCGGTGGTTTGGACCAGTTGCACGGCGTTGGCTGGCAAACCTGATGCGGTGAGTGCCTGCTGCACCAGTTTGGCCAGCGCCTTGTTGGAGTCAATCGCTTCTGAGCCACCGCGCAGAATGCAGGCATTGCCGCTTTTGATGCTCAAGGACGCAGCCTCGATGGTGACGTTGGGTCGGCTCTCAAAGATCATGCCAAACACGCCAATCGGCACGCGCATTTGCCCCACGCGGATGCCGCTGGGTTGCTGGCGCAGCGCGGTGATCTCGCCAATGATGTCGGCCATGGCGGCCAGTTGCTCGCAGCCCTGGGCACAGGTTTCGATCACTTTGGGCGTCAGCTTCAGGCGGTCCACCATTGGAGCGGCCAAGCCAGCCGCGATGGCGCGCTCAATGTCTTTGGCGTTGTCAAGCTGCAGCGCGTCCACGTTGGCACGCAGCAACTTTGCCAGGGTGCGCAAAGCTACATTTTTAGTAGCTGCTTGCGCCTTAGCCATAAGGGCTGAGGCCTGTTTTGCCTGCAAACCAAGGGTTTGGGCGTAGTCGGTGATGTTGAGTGCGTTCATATCGTGTTTGGCCTGAGAAGCTGCAAGGAAGCGGCTTGCATTTTGGCAGAGTTGGCTTGCCGACCACACAGAACGCATCGGCGCAAGCCCTGTGAGTATGATTCGCCCCTTCGGAATAATTGCGCCAGATGTCTTCCCCCTCCCCCAACACCGGCCTGAACCTGGCCCAGCAAGAAGCTGTGAACTACCTGCACGGCCCTTGCCTGGTGCTGGCCGGAGCGGGTTCGGGCAAAACGCGCGTCATCACCCACAAAATTGGCGCGCTGATCAAGGCTGGCGTGCCGGCCAAGCGCATTTTTGCCATCACCTTCACCAACAAGGCCGCGTCTGAAATGCGCGAACGCGCCCGCGGGCTGATTGGCCGCGCCGCAAAAGACGCAGTGATCAGCACCTTTCATGCCTTGGGCGTGCGCCTGCTGCGTGAAGATGGTGCGGCACTGGGCCTGAAGCCCAATTTTTCGATTCTGGACAGCGATGACGTCACCAGCATCCTGAAAGACGCTGGCGGCAGTGTCGATGCCGCTACCGCGCGCAGCTGGCAGTGGGCCATCAGCGCCTGGAAAAACCAGGGCCTTAACTCGGCAGCGGCAGAGGCACAGGCCAGCACTGACAGTGAGCGCATCACCGCCCGCGTGATGGCGCATTACGAAGAACGCCTGTCGGCCTACCAGAGCGTGGACTTTGACGACCTGATCAGCCTGCCGCTTAAATTGCTACAAAACCACGAGCACGTCAGGCACAAATGGCAGGCGCTGGTGGGCCATATTCTGGTGGACGAATACCAGGACACCAACGCCACCCAGTACGACTTACTGAAACTCTTGGTGGGTGGCAAAGACCCGGCAAACGCGCGTTTTACCGCCGTGGGCGACGACGACCAGTCGATTTATGGCTGGCGCGGCGCCACGCTGGACAACCTGAAAAAGCTGCCCATTGAGTTCCCCACGCTCAAGGTCATCAAGCTGGAGCAAAACTACCGCTCCACGTCGGCCATTCTGCGCGCCGCCAACAACGTGATTGGCCCCAACCCCAAGCTCTACCCCAAAAACCTGTGGAGCGACCTGGGCGAAGGCGAGCCGGTGCGCGTGGTCGATGCCGACTCCGAAGAACACGAGGCCGAGCGCACCATTGCCCGTATCCAGGGCCTGCGCGCCAGCGGCCTGAACCAGCCTGGGCCGCAGTTCCAGGAACTCCGCGACTTTGCCATCCTGTACCGCGCCAACCACCAGGCCAAAACATTTGAGAAAGCGCTGCGCAAGGCGCAAATTCCTTACAAGGTATCGGGCGGCACGAGCTTTTTTGACCGTGCTGAGATCAAGGACCTGTGCGCCTGGTTTCGCCTGTGGATCAACAACAACGATGACCCGGCTTTTTTGCGTGCTGTGACCACGCCCAAGCGCGGCATTGGCCACCAGACGCTCGGCCACTTGGGTGACTTTGCTGGCAAATACCGGTTGAGCATGTTTGAGGCGCTGTTCTCCAGCAGTCTGGGCAGCGTGATCTCCGGCAAGGCGCTGGGCAGCCTGCACGAGTTTGGCCGCGAGGTGAATGACCTGGAATTTCGCGCGCGCCACACGCTGGGCGCTGAGGCGGCCAAAACATTTTTGCTGGATTGGCTCAAAGCCATTGGTTTTGAGCAGTACCTGATTGATGGTGAAGACAGCGACAAAGTAGCCGTCGCCCGCTGGGGCAACGTGCTGGATTTTGTCGACTGGATGAGCGGACGCTGCGGCGGCCAGGTGGAAGACGCCTCTGGCGTCAACGCCGCGGGCGAGGTGAAATCTTTGCTGGAAGTGGCGCAAACCGTGTCCTTGCTGTCCACCATCAGCGAGCGCGAAAAAGACCAAAACGTGGTGACCCTGTCGACCCTGCACGCCGCCAAAGGGCTGGAATGGCCGCATGTGATGCTGGTGGGCGTGACCGAAGGCATGCTGCCATTCAAACTGCGCGACAACCCTGACGATGCGTCCTCCGGCAAGGAGTCGGCCGCGCAGCGCGCCGCAGCCCAGGAAGCGGCAAGTGAAACACTCACCACCCACCTGCAGGAAGAACGCCGCCTGATGTATGTGGGCATCACCCGCGCCCAGCGCAGTCTAGCCGTGAGCTGGACGCGCAAGCGTAAAAAAGGCCGCGAAATGGTTCAGGCCCAGCCCAGCCGCTTCATTGCCGAGATGGGGCTGGACCAAGCCACCACCCGCGAAGATCCGCGCGAAAAGCTCAGAGCCTTGCGTGCTGAGTTTGCGCAAAAGGCGCAGGACAGTGCAGCGGCGCGGGCGCTGGTCAAATAAGCTACCGGCCGAAAAAATTAAACCATCAGGACAGACTATGAAGTTGACAAATGCCAGGGCGCGCAGGCGCATACACAGTGCAACACCGCCAACCAAAGTGACAATAATCACTCTATATTTGATAGCTGCTTGCACAATATCCACGGGCGCTACAGCCCATAATCTTATAAATTCTACAGCAGATGACAAGACCTCGGGTTGGCAGCGATGCAGCAGTCTGGGTGCCGACAGTGCGGCCCGTCTGAGCTGTTTTGACGCGTGGGCCGCACAACAAAGTGCGTCGATGCGCTTGGCATCTGAGCCAGCCTCGGCCAACAACCTGACCGCCGATGTTGGGCCACTCGCCGCCCCAACACCAGCCAAGGCACCGGCCGTGGCACCCGTGGTCATCACCATGACCGCACCCGAAGCGCACAACTGCAAGAACCCCATTTTTTCCGAACTCTCTCGCTTTTGGGAGCTGGAAGCCGGCAGCGACTGCGGCACCTTTGGCATTCGGGGCTACCACCCCATAGCTTTAAGCTGGATTGGTTCGGACAGTGTCAACGAGCAGCCCACCTCACCCACGCCGGCCAACAACGCCACAAGCGCCCAGGCGTTCAAAACCACCGAAATGCGCATTGGTGTGTCGGTGCGCACCAAAATTGCCCAGGGGCTGCTGACGCAAGACCAGCCACTCCAGCGCGATTCCTTGTGGTTTGGTTACTCGCAGCAGTCCAACTGGCAACTCTTCAGTGGCGATTTGTCACGCCCGTTTCGCACCACCGACCACGAGCCTGAGCTGATCTACATCTACCCGACCGATCTGGCGCTGCCCCTGGGTTGGCGCCTGCGCTACAGCGGCATCAGCTTTAACCACCAGTCCAACGGCCAGCCCCTGCCGCTGTCCAGAAGCTGGAACCGCACGATTTTGATGGCCGGCATGGAAAAGGGAAACACCTTTCATGTGCAGGGCAAGCTGTGGTACCGCACGCCTGATGGCGACGGCACCGATGACAACCCCGACATTGCCAACCTGATTGGCCGCGCCGAAGTGATGGGCTACTGGAACGTCAACCCCGACAACGCGCTGAGCCTGACACTGCGCCACTCCTTGCGCGCCAATGCCAACGGTTCAACGCGCGTGGAATGGCTTAAGAAACTGGGCAGCAGCGGTTTTGTTGGCAGCAACAGCGGCCTGCGGCTTCACACGCAGCTGTTCTCAGGTTACGGCGACTCGCTGATTGACTACAACCGCCGACGCACGGTGCTCAGTGTGGGTTTGAGTTTGGTGGATTGGTAAGCTTCGGTATCAACCCAACGGGTGGCACAGCCGGACCCCATCGCGCCCAGCCGCTTTTGCGCGGTACATGGCATCGTCTGCGCCTTTGGTCAACGCGCTGGCATCGGTGCCATCCTCGGGGTAGACGGCCACCCCAACACTGCATGAAATGGCCAGCTGATGCCCAGCCACCACGAAGGGCGACTTCAGGGCTTGGTGGAGCTTGTTCGCCAACGCAAGGATGGTGTCTGATTCGCTGAGGTGGGCCAACAACACGACAAATTCATCGCCACCAATGCGGGCAACGGTGTCTGCAGCCCGCACGCTAGCCAACAGCTGTTTGGCCACCTGCCGCAATACCTGATCACCCACGTCGTGACCAAAGTTGTCGTTGATGGGTTTGAAATGGTCGATGTCAAGAAAAACCATGGCAAAGCGCCCACCTTGGCGTTTGGCGCGGGCCAGCTCCTGGTCAAGGCGATCATTGAACAAGGCACGGTTGGGCAGCCCCGTCAACGTGTCGTGCTGTGCCATGTGCCGCAACTCTTCCGTCATGGCGGCAGCAAGGCCCAAAGCCCGTTCGCGGCCATTGATCATCAACCAGGTCAGCAGTGCCAGCAGCAGGCTCAAGAACACACCCGCCACGGCAATCACTGTCTCAGCTCCCCGTCCATAGCGGTCCTCGAATAACGCTTGTGTGCGCAACGACAGGGTCCAGTTGTGGCCTGCCACGACCATGTATTCATTGGCGCTGACAGCGGCGGTCTGTCTCTGGGCTTCATCAATGGCTGCGACGCCACCTGTGCGGTACAGCAAAGAGGTGTCTTTGCCATCTGTTCCGTCATAGATGGCAAGGGTGAGTCCAAGCGGCTGGTTCCCATACAAACTTGCCATGAAGTCATTCATGTGAAAGGCCGCATAAACCCATCCAATCAACTGGGCACGCCGCTGGGCGATGCTGTCATGTGGCTGGCCCTGCGCATAAATCGGCAAATACATGATGAAACCGGGCGGCGCCCCGGACTGGGTATCCGCTTTCAGCTGAACCTTGCCAGAAATGGCAGGCATGCCGGAATCGCGGGCCCTCTCAAGAGCCATCCGCCGCATGGGGTCAAGCCAGACGTCGCTGCCCGGCGGCGCTCGATTTCGGCCCACATAGGGCTCCCGCTGCACGATCGGGGCATAAACTTCACGTGGCCCGTCAGGGTCAATGACGTAGTCCGGGAAACCCGCGCTGCGCATGTTGACCAGATGCGCTGCCTTGTCCTGCTTCGACACCCAAGCCACCACGCCGATGGCCTGGATGCCGGAAAAATTGGCGTCAAGCTGCAGGGTTTCCACATAGTCGTGCAAGGCAGCACGATTCTTCAGGGGGGTTGTGGCAAAAAGCGACTGCACGCCTCGCAACATTTGCTCGTAGCCCAAAACACGTTGTTCAACGCGGCTGACGGTTTCACGCAGGGCAAAGTCAAACTGCGAACGCAAGGCGTGGCTGGCATTCTGACGCTCGTGGTCCCAGGTAAACCAGGTGACACCGAGCGTCATCATCAAGACAAACCAAGGCAGCAGCATCAGGAGAGCACGTGTTGCGGCGTTGTTGAGGGGTGTGCTCATGTCCAGGCGTGAATCAGAAATTCACAAGAGAAGCTGCCAGATCAGGTTTGAAATATTTCTCAAAGATCCGGCGCATGGTGCCGTCCGCACGCATGTCATCAATGATGGCGCGCCAAGCCTTTTGCTGCGCAGTTGAGAGGGCTTTCTTTGACATGATCAGGCCATGGGGCACGGGCGCATCGTTGAATTCCAAAATGGTGGTCAGCTCTCGAATCTTCTTTTCCTCCAGCGCCGGAAAGTCAAAGGGCTCGATGATCATTCCCTGAATACGTCCCAGCATCAGCGTCTGGTACAGCGGCGCAAGCCCCCCGGCCTGGCTGACACGGTTGGCTTTCTGCAAGGTGTCGACCAGCCGATTGGCGGATTCGCTGTACCTGAAGCTGCGGATCACACCCAGTTGCAGCGCGTCGTTCTGCTCGAAAGCCGTCAGGTTGCGCACATCGGTATCGTTGCGAACCAGCAGGTAATATTTGTTGCTGAAGTACCAGGCAAAACCGGCAAACTTGTCGCGCTCAGCGTTTGTGATGCCTGAGAGACTGAAATCAAGTGCGCCGGACTCGATGAGTTGCCAGATGCGCGAGCGCGGCATCAGGCTCACCGTCACCTTGCAACCGCTGCGGCGGATGAGTTCGTCGGCCACATCCTTGTCAATCCCGGCATCGGTGTCAGCTGAGTAGAGCAAACCGTGGTCGTGAAGCGCCAGGGTGTAGGTGCGAAAACAGTCGGCTGTTGCGGCATGGGCGACGCTGACCAAGCCAAATTGGGTGAACAGAACCAGCAATGCGAGCAGTAGTCGGCCAAACATGGGATTCCTAACAACGTTTTGGTGTTGACTTTTCACCCATGATACAGATTTGCCTCACAGATATGGGCACTGCAAGGCTGACCGACGCTACTTCACCAATTGGTTGAGCTGGATAATTGGCAACAGCACGGCCAACACGATCAGCATCACCACCAGGCCCATCGCCACAATCAACAAGGGCTCCAAAATGGTGGCGAACTGCATAGCACGGCGCTGCACTTCGGTGCTGAGCTGCTTGGCGGCGCGCTGCAGCATCACCGGCAGCTGGCCAGTTTGCTCACCGAGGCGGGCAAACATGGACAGCAGGCCAGGAAAACGCTTTTTTTGCGCCAGCGCCGAGGCCAGCGGCGCCCCTTCACGCACCAACACCAGCGCATCCAGCGCATCCGTGCGCATGGCGCGGTTGGACAGGGTTTGCGCGGCAGCTTGCAAGGCTTTCAAAATGGGCACACCAGCGGCGGCCAGCATGGCCAGCGTGCTGGCAAAACGGGCCGAGTTGTAGCTGCGTGACATCTTGCCGATGATGGGCAGGTTCAGCCAGGCGGCATCAAATTTTTCATGAAACCGCTCATTCTTCAAAGCCATGCGCCCAGCCATGGCGCCCAGCACCAACGCCACCAGCAGCAACCAGCCATAACTTCTGAAAAAGTCGCTCACAGCGATCATGATGACCGTGAGGACCGGCAAGGCTCGTTTGCTGCTGGCGAACACATGGGCCACTTGCGGCACCACGTAAGTTACCAGAAACAGCACGATGACGATGGCCACCAAGGAGACGATGGCCGGGTAAAGCGCAGCGCCAATCAGTTTGGATTTGAGCGCCTGCTGCTCTTCCAGGTCGTCAGCCAGGCGTTCCAGCACCAAGCCCAGATTGCCACTTTGCTCACCGGCGCCGATCACCGCCACAAAAATGTCCGAGAACTCGCGCGGGTGCTGCGACAGCGCTTTGGCAAACGGCGCACCGCCGTTCACTTCAGCGCGCAACATCGCCACCAGTTCGCGCTCAGGGGCTTTTTCAGCCTCATCTGACAGGCTGGTGAGGGCCCGCTCCAGTGGCAGGCCGGAAGACACCAGGCCAGCCAGTTGGCGCGTCCAGATGGTCAGCGCTGTCGCACCAAACACGCGTTTGCGCCGGCCGGCACCTGAGCCTGCCTGGGTTTTGTGCGCAGCATCAAACTGCGCACTGACCGGCTCCACTTTGAGTGGCACCAGTGACTGAGCGCGCAACTGGGCGCGCGCCGCTTTGGCGGAGTCGGCATCAATCACGCCCTGGCGGGTGTCGCCGGTGCTGCTTAAGGCCTCAAAGGAATAGACGGGCATGGTGAGGGAAATCAGTCGCGCGTGACGCGCAGCAGTTCTTCGCGTGCGGTCACGCCGGTGCGCACCAGCCGCTCGCCGTCTTCACGCATCAAGACCATGCCGGCAGCTCGGGCGGCGCTGCGGATATCAGCCTCAGAGGCTCGGCTGTGGATTTGGGCACGGATGGCGTCGTCGGTGACGAGCAGCTCAAAGACACCACTGCGACCGCTGTAACCGGTGTGGCCGCATTTGTCGCAACCAACCGGGTGGTATTCGACCGAAGGCATGGATTGCTGCGCTTCACTCGCCATGCCGTCGGTGAGGACATTGGGGTCGATGGTGGACGGCGCTTTGCAATGCACACACAGCTTGCGTAACAGGCGCTGGGCCAGTACACCCAGCAGACTGGAACTCAGCAAGAACGGTTCAACACCCATGTCGGTCAGGCGCGTGACGGCACTCGATGCGTCGTTGGTGTGCAGCGTGGCCAGCACCAGGTGGCCGGTCAAGCTGGCCTGAATGGCAATTTGCGCGGTCTCGAAGTCGCGGATTTCACCGATCATGATGATGTCTGGGTCTTGCCGCAGGATGGCGCGCAGGGCCTTGGCAAAGGTCAAATCGATCTTCGGGTTAACCTGGGTTTGGCCAACACCTGCCAGCTCGTATTCGATTGGGTCTTCCACCGTCATGATGTTGTTGCGGGTGGCGTCCAAGCGTTGCAGCGCGGCATAGAGCGTGGTGGTTTTGCCTGAACCGGTGGGGCCGGTCACCAGCACAATGCCGTGCGGTTGGGCTACCAGTTGCTCAAATTTGCGTAGCACCTCGCCTTGCATTCCCAAGGCCTCCAGGCTTAATTTGCCTTCGGATTTGTCCAGCAAGCGCAGCACCGCGCGTTCACCGTGAGCGCTGGGAATGGTGCTCACGCGCACATCCACCGCCCGCGTGCCAATGCGCAAAGAGATGCGGCCGTCTTGCGGCAGGCGGCGCTCGGCAATGTCGAGTTCGGCCATGATTTTCAGGCGCGAGATCAGCGCGGCGTGCAGCGCGCGGTTGGGTTGCACCACTTCGCGCAAGCTGCCGTCAACCCGAAAGCGCACGGACGAATGGCGCTCGTAGGGCTCGATGTGGATATCGCTGGCGCCATCGCGCGCGGCTTGTGTCAAGAGCGCGTTGAGCATGCGGATGATGGGTGCGTCATCGCTGGTTTCCAGCAGGTCTTCAATGGCTGGCAGGTCTTGCATCATGCGGCTTAAGTCAGCGTCGCTTTCGACCTCATTGACCACAGCGGCAGCGCTGGATTCACCTTGCGCATAAGCCGCGCTGATGCGTTGAACCAACACAGCAGCGGCCTGGGTTTGCAGTTGCAGCTGCGGGTATTTGCGGCACACCTCGCTCACGGCGGCGGCGTTGGATGCGGGGTGCAGCCAGAGCGTGCGCGCATCCGCATCTTCTTCAAGCAGCAGCTGGTGCGTGCGGGCAAAGGCGTAAGGCAAGGGGTAGCGCATGGCCCTACTGACCCAGTGGCCTGTTAGCCGAAGCCGGTGTGTCCGCGTTTCCCTTGATGTTGCCATTGGCAGGCAAGGCTGGGCCTGGCTTCAACTGAGCCGCAGGCAACACCGGCGCCTCGTTGATCGGCACCAGGCGGCTGGGCTCGGGCTGTGCGTCTTGCATGCCGCTTCGCATCAAGTCGTAGCGGTCCATGGAAAGCTTGTCGGTGGCGCGCGCGTCACGCACCACCACCGGGCGCAGGAACACCATCAGGTTGGTTTTTTTGCGGCTGCGGGTTTCGTTCTTGAACAAATTTCCAAACAGTGGCACGTCGCCCAGGCCGGGCACTTTTTCCTGGTTGCCAGCGTATTCGTCTTGCAGCAAGCCACCCAGCACCACGATAGCGCCATCTTCTACCAACACGTTGGACTCGATCGTGCGCTTGTTGGTGGTGGGGCCGTTGGGGGCATTCACGCTGGAGGCCAGCACATTGCTCACCTCTTGGTAAATGGCCATTTTGACGGTGCCGTTTTCGCTGATTTGCGGTTTGACCTTGAGCGTCAGACCAACGTCTTTACGTTCAATGGTTTGAAACGGGTTGACGGTGCCAGTGCTGCTGCCAGTGTTGGTGAACTGGCCGGTGACGAAGGGCACGTTTTGGCCAATGACGATCTTGGCCTCTTCGTTGTCGAGCGTGAGCAAATTGGGCGTTGAGAGCACATTGCCAGAGCCAGAGTCTTCCAGAAAACGCGCCAGCAGGCCAAGCACATAGACGCCATTGGTTTGCTGCACGGCACCAAAATTGAGTCCGCGCGCTGGCGCCACCCCGCCCGTGGCCGCCCCCGTGGCCAGACTGATGATGTTTTTGCCGCCGGTGCTGAAGTTGGTGCCCAGCAGGCCAATCACGCCATCACCGGCCTTGCCCAACGGTCCTTGCCACTGGATGCCAAACTCTGCCGCCTTCTCCACACTGACCTCAGCAATCAGGCTCTCCACAAACACCTGGGCACGCCGGGCGTCGAGCTTGTCAATGACCGCGCGAAGCTGGCGGTATTGCGGGTCGGGCGCGGTGATGATGAGCGAATTGGTGGCCACGTCGGCCTGAATTTGCCCGCCTGTGGTGGCGGCTTGCGCCGTGGCACCGGCAGCACCGCCCGGTGTTGCCGTGGCCGCAGCAGGTGCCGCACTGCCACTCAAGGCGGCGCGCAACGTGGTCGCCAGCTTGGTGGCATCGGCGTTTTTGAGGTACACCACATGCACGTTGCCCAATGCGTCGTTGTTGCTGCCTGCGTCCGGCTGGTCGAGCTTTTGAACGAGTGAGCGCACCAGCGCCAGTTGCGCCCCATTGGCAGCGCGCGCTATCAGTGCGTTGGAGCGGGGTTCGGCCACCAGCGTGGTCTTGAACGAGGTGTCGGCTGCACCGGCCGGGGCAGCGGCGGTGCTGGCACCCAGCAGCCTGAGTACCAGCGGCGCCAAATCAGAGGCAATGGCGTGTTGCAGCGGAATCACCTCCACGTCGGTGGCATTGGCCACATCCATCGCCGCAATGATGCGCGACAGGCGGCGCAGGTTGTCACCGTAGTCAGTGATCACCAGGGAGTTGTTGCCAGGGTTGGCATTGATGGTGTTGTTGGGACTGATCAAGGGGCGCAGCACCGGCACCAGGTTATTGGCCGACTCAAAATTGAGCTTGAAGATTTGCGTGGCAATCTGGTTGCTTCCAGGCAGCGTGCCGCTGTCGCCCTCTTGAATCGTCACGCCTGCACTTTGCAGCTTGGCCTCGGCCTCGGGCACCACCTTGTAAAGCCCGCCGGACTCCACCAGCGTGTAGCCCTGCAGGCGTAGCGCCGACACAAACTGGCCCAGGGCGGCCGCGCGGCTCACCGGCTTGTCGGTGACCAGAGTCAGCGTGCCCTTGACACGCGGGTCGACCACCACGTTGCGCCCGGTGATGCTGGCAAAAGTGCGCGCCACAGCTTCGATTTCAGCCCCCTGAAAATTCAGCGTGACGCCTTCACTGGCCTTGCCGGCAGCATTCGACTGCGCCCAAGAATTTATAGAAAAAAGGCCTGTAGCCCCCGTCAATAAAGCGCAAACAGCTATTGAAACAATAGTATGTTTAGAAGAAACAAAAATATGTTGTGGCATGTGCTTACCCAAGCTTGATGATGGACCGCGCGCCCTCGCGCCGCCCAATGATGTTCAATAAATTTGACAGTGCCGCCTGATGCTCTGGCGTGCTGCTGGCCTCGCCCACAAAGCGCAGCTTGCCGCCTACCCACTCACCACGACCGGAGAGCTGCAAACTGCCCTGCAAGGTGGCCAGCGACAGTTCAGGTGCTGCGCCCCCGGTCAAAGTAAAGCGGTAGCTACCCATGGGGCGCAGGGTGGACAAGCGCGATGAAATGTCTTGCGCGTCGAGCTGCGCTTGCCCACTGAGCTGCAGCCGCCCAGCTGCCCAGGTCAGGGTAAGCCCCTCGGTGCTCAAGCCCAGTTGGCCTTGCGGCGCAATCGTATTAAAAGGCGTGCCCAAGCCAGCAAGCATCTGCGCCGGCCAGACCGATGGGCTGTCGGACACCCGCAACTGCGCGCCGTTCCACCTCGGTGCCAGAAAAAACCCCCAGGACTGTGCCAGGCAACAACTGGCTTCCAGGCGCACGCCCAACCCGGTCAGGCCGGGTTGCAGCTGCCAGCCCAGCCGCGAGGGCAATTGGGTCGCGGCCACACTGCCAACGCCACCCGTGAGCGTGAGCTGCGCACTGCCTGACCAGACCGTGCCACGGGCATCCTGTAACAACACCTGACCAGCACTGGCCTGGCGCACCACTGCGGCGAGCCAGCGCGCTGGCGCAAACACCAGCACGCTCAGCAGCGCCCCCACCAGCAAACCACTCAGGCCCCAGACCCAAGGCGTTTGCGCACTGGTGCGCGCAGCCACGCCTGAGCGACGCAACGCACTGACACGTGAAGGCCGGGCAAACAAGCGCATGGGCACAGTCACAGCACCAGGTCCATCATGATGCAGGCAGGTACAACACCAGCGTGCCATCCCAGGTGCCGGCGGCATTGCGCGTCAGGTGCGCCTCAGACGGCACGCTGTGGGCGTTTTGTCGGGCCGCAGCCAGCCACTGCGCCAGCGCGTCAGGGGCCACACCCTTGAGTGTGACCGTGACACGCTCCACCTGCACCACCATTTGTGCACTGGTGCCGAGCGGTTTCAATGACGCTTCGAGCGCCCGGCGCGCGTCATCAGCACGCATCACCGGTTGCGCCCGCAAAGCCAGCGCCTGGGCTTGCAGTCGCAGCATCTGCTGGTTTTGGGCGTCCAGCGCCAAATGCTGTTGCGGCGCGGTCTTGAGCACTTTCAAGGCCGGGGCCACAGCCACCCACCACAGCAGCGCCAGTACCACCACGCCCAAGGCCAGCAAAAGCAGCCGCTGCTCACGCGGCGAAACCTCTCGCCAGCGACGCTGCAAGTCGGTCAAGGCGCTCATGGTTGGCCTCCCGCAGCCAGGAGCCATTGGTCGCCCTGCTCACTTGCGCGCAAGCCTGCCGCCTTTAGTTTGGCAATGACGGCGGCTGGGTCGCCCACCTCAGGGCCTTTCAAACGCAACTCATTTGATGCAAATTCAATAGCTACTACCGCATATTCTGCAGGGGCTACAGCCGAAAATGATGCCAACATACTCTCCAAATCAGTGCCAGCGGCAGCACCACTGGCGCGCTGCAAGGCGGCCACTTCACGCGCCATCTGCAAGGGTGCATCGACCACCACAGGCACTTTGGGAAAGGTCTCTAGCAGCACCGCGCGCACCACTTGACGTTTGGCATTCAACGTGGCTTGCTCACGCAGAGCCCAGGCGTTCAGGCCGACCAGGTTCACCAGCACGCCAGCCACCAACGCGCCACGCGCCACGCGCCACTGCGGCGCACGCAAAAAACTGGCAAACGCCTGGGTCACACGGGCCCAACGCCGGTCACGGTTGGCGTGAGCCAGGTCAAACTGGGCCAGATCCCACGGCGACTGCGCTGCTTGCAGCAAACGCTCGGTGTGCTGCAACAAGGTGACCGGGCGCTTGAACCAGGCTTCGGCGATGGCGGCCACGGCGGGCTCGGCCACCACTTGCGGCCAGGTTGGCTCGGCGTCTTGGGGCAACGTTTCACCCAACCACAGCAGTGCCGGCGCGGCCAGGGGTCCAACCAGTACGCCACCGAATGCCGGGCTGTCGGTGGCCGCTCCAGCGACTGCAGGCAAGCGCTGCAAGCCGGCCACACGCGGGTGATCGGCATCGCCGGTGACCACCACGGTACCCCGCAAACCATGTGGTGTGAACTCGGGCACGATACGCGCCACTTCATGCCCGGCTTGGGCCAGGGCACTCAATGCGGCTTTGAGCCAAGCCCGGTCGCAGGCAGCCACCCAGACCAGCGCATCCGCTGTGGCCTGCGGCTGCAAGGCCAGATGCAATTGTGCCGGGTCGTCGAGTAACTGGTCTTCCAGCACACCCTCCAGAATGCTACGCAGCCGACTGCGGGCACGCTCACCGGCGAGGGTCCGCGGCACGCTGCCTGCGGGCAGCTTCACCTGGTGCCAGGACAGTGCCTGCGCAGGCACCAGCGCCACCACTTCGTCGTGCGCAGCGGGCAACAAGGCCAACGGCACGCTGGCGTGCGCGTGCACGGTGAGGCCATCGGTGCTGAGCACGTAGTCAAACAATGCAGCCGCATCTGCGCCGGCCGGGGGTAAGGTGATGATCAGGGTCGTCATGGGCAAAGTATCAATTCATTGTAGGGGTGCCCCCTCGGCAGCCACCACTTCGCGCGTGCGGCTCAGTACCTTCACGTCCAAACCGTCGCGTTGCAGCGCAGAACGCTCTTGCAAGGTGGTCTGCCCGACGCGCAATTGGCCGGTGACACTGAAAAAGCGCGACGCCACACTGTGCTCGGCGGCATCAAATTTCACCTCTGGGTTAGCCACCACCAGCAGGGCATCCATCAGAGTGCCAATGGGTTTGGCCGCGCGTGACTGCGCCAGTTGACGGGCCTGCGCCAGCGTCAGGCCATCGACACAAGCCGCCAGCACTTCCACTGGCGCCGTGTTGAGGTTAACCGGGGTGCGCACTGGCAGCAGCGTGACAAAAGGTGCCAGGGCTTGCACGGTGCGGTCAGACAAGCCTAACCAAGCCAGGTCAACCACGCTGGCCGGCCAAAGCGGTGCCAGCGGGTCGACTTTGCCACTGACCAGTGCGCTGCCGGCTAGCAACAACTGCTGGGTCATGCGGTCAAGTTCGGCCTGGGGCAAATTCAGTTGTTTGAATAGATTTCCCCAAATGGCCACGCTGGGCTCATGCAGTTTGCCGTTGTCAATCAGATTGGTCACGTTCAGGCGCGCCTGCAAGTCGTCTATGTGGCCGGCCAAAAAGGCCTCTTGTTCAGGATCGGTGTCATCGGCCACCACCGCCTGGCCCCGTTCGGCGGCCAAAAAAGTGGACAGTCGCGCCGACGCCAGTGGCACCGCCCAGGGTTCGGCCAGGTGGTCGGAGCCGCCCTCGCGGGCATCTTCACGCAGGATCAGCCGTGCCCAATCCAGCGCCCCCGTGAGAATCCAGGCAGATTGCACGCGGGTGCGCTGGGCAGATTCAAGCTCGACCCCACGCCACTGCTGCCACATCATGCTGGAGGCCAGCGTGGCGACCAGCACCACGGTGAGCATGGCCATCAAAATGGCAGCACCGCGCTGGCTGCGACCTACCGCCCTCATTTGCCACCGCCAAGGATCGGGCGCGCCCAATCACGCGTGAGCGTGCCGCTGAGGGCCTGCCCGCCCGAGAGGGTCAACACCAAGCGCACACCATCCGGGGTGGTGCTGGTGGTTGTTGCGCCGGGCGCTGCTTCGCCGCTGGCAGTGCCCGTGGCATCGGCACTGGCCGCACTGGAGAGCGGGTTGGTCCAGGTGTTACCGCGGTAATAAAAAATTTGCCAGGCATCCAGCGCCACCGTGCGCACCTCGCGCTGGCGATCTTCATCGCTGGGGGTTTGCGCCCAGACCTGCGCTTTTTGCCAGGCCAGATCAAGCTCGCCACGAGTACGCAACTCGGGCGACTGCCAGCGCAACCACTGGCCAGTGCCGCCGTCATTGCGTTGCGCCCAGGCCACCACCCGCAGACCTTCACCCGGCGAGGCGCTTCCGCGACGCAGGATGCGC
Source organism: Rhodoferax sp. (assembly GCF_028688795.1). GTDB lineage: Bacteria > Pseudomonadota > Gammaproteobacteria > Burkholderiales > Burkholderiaceae_C > Rhodoferax. The sequence goes on from NZ_JAQTXM010000014.1 coordinate 111,561, forward strand.
ATGCTGCGGCCGTCCCATTCCAGGCTTGGCATGTTGGGCTGCTCGGCCATGGCGTCCAGGTCGGCACCCCACTGGCCAAGCGTGGCCTGCAGGGTTTGCACATCGTCTGCACGCTGCTGCAATTGCGTTTGCGCCCGGCTGATGCCATCAAGCCCGCGCCAGCTCAACACCGCCATCAGCGCCATCAGGCTGATGGCCACCAGCAACTCGATCAGGGTAAAGCCCAGGGCACAACGCGGCCGACGCCGCTTGACCGGCAAAGCACCGCACCCCATGCCCTGCAACATGGCTTTCATCAGTAGCGCCCCACCACGGTGCTGACGCGCCAAATGGGCACCTCAGCATCGAGCACCTGGGCGTCGACGCGGCGAAAGTTCGCATTGGGCGTCGGGCGCACGGCCAGTACCACCGTCAACGTACGCCCGGCCTGTTCACAAGCGGTCTGGTTGTCGCCCACGCCCGGCAACTGGCGCGCCAGGCGCACTTGGGTCAGGGCATTTTCAGCACACAACTGAGCCAGCAACATGTCCGACTGGCGCTGCGCATGGCGCGTGATGGCGCCGGTGGCTTGCAAGCCGGCAGCCAAGGCAATGGCCACAATGCCCAGCGCCACCAGCACTTCCACCAAAGTAAAGCCGCGCCGCTTTGCGTAAAAACCCACGGACAACTCCCGGCGCAAACGCGCGCTGCCGAGACGTGTCACCGGGTTGCTGGGCTTCACGGCTGCACCTGCACCGCAAAAGGCCGCACACCATCGGTGCCCAGGCGCAGGCGCTTGTCGGGCTGGCTGCGCGACGTGAGCGTGACGCTTTGCGGGGGAATGATGGGCTCTGGGCCCAACAACAAGGAATCCTGCCTACCGGCGCGAGCCACGGTGGGTACCGGGTCCAGTTCGGCGCGAATGTCAGCATCGAGCCAGGTCTGCGGCAAATCAGACTGAACGCCTGCCTGGCTGCTAAAGCCGTCAAAGCGAAATCCTTGCGCCGTGGGCTGCCAGCGCACCGGCACGCCGCTGAGCTGGGAGCGTGCTCTGGCAGATTCCAGCAAGGCAGACAGGCGCAAGGCCTCACGCTCCAGCTGGCTCTGGGTGCCATCGCGCATGGCAAAACCCACACCGGCCGAGCCAATCGCCACAATGGCCAACACCACCAGCAGCTCAAGCAGGGTAAAGCCGCGCAACCTCAGCCGGGCTTTGCCATGATGAATCAAGGTTGCCAGCTGCCAACATCGGCGCTCTTGCCTTCGCCACCGGGCTGGCCATCGGCGCCGTAAGACATCACGTCCACTTCGCCCTTGATGCCAGGGTTGAGGTACACATAAGGGGAACCCCAGGGGTCTTTGGGCAGCTGGTCAAGGTAAGTCTTCCAGTTGTTGGGCACTGGCGCAACCGTTGGCTTGACCAGCAGCGCCTGCAAGCCCTGCTCAGCGGTGGGGTAACGCTGGTTGTCCAGCTTGTACAGCTTCAAGGCCTGCATCAGGTTGGTGACATCGGTCTTGGCTGCCGTGACGCGTGCATCGTCAGCGCGGTCGAGCACATTGGGCACGATCAGCGCGGCCAGCACGCCAATGATCAGCAGCACCACCATCAGTTCTATCAGGGTAAAGCCGCGCTGCAGGCGTTGAGTGACTTGGAAAAGTTTGTTTTTCATGAACTTTCTGGGGGTTGGGTCGGGAAGTGTTGCGATGATAATCGCGGCCATGCAGAGCTTAAGCGTTCATTCCTCTCCAAATCCCTGGCTGATACGTCTGGTGACATTTTTGTTGGCGGCCTTGGCTGCAGCCAGCATCGGTTATTGGGTGCTGAAATGGCCGGCCCCCGCCAGCACCGCACAACTTGCGCTGCAAGACACCGCCACGCCCCCCATCGACAGCACCAAAATCGCCCAATTGCTGGGGGCCAACCCAAGCGCAGCCGGGGCAGCAACTCAAACACCCACCGAAAGGTTTCAACTGCTGGGCGTGATTGCCGTGGGCTCGCGCAGCGGCAGCGCCTTGATTGCCGTCGACAACGCGCCCGCCAAGCCCTACCGGGTGGGCGAGCCTGTCACCGATGACTTGCTGTTGCAATCTGTCAAAGCACGCAGCGTTACCCTCGCCGCCAATATGCAGAGCAGTGGCGGCGTCACGCTCGAATTGCCGCCGGTGCCCGGTACCCCCTAAGCCCGGGCCGCAAGGCAGGTGCAATGAGCGCATCAATTGCAGGGTCTGTTACCCCGTGCCTGGGTACCAACAACTTTCGCCGTTAGCATTGCCCCATGACATCAAAGCCCACATACCAACTTCTTGTGCAGGTGAAACCGCGCTACCTGGCTGACCAGTCAGACCCGGCCAAAAACCTGTACTTTTTTGCCTACACCATCACCATTCGCAACACCGGCAACATCGCTGCGCAGTTGATTTCACGCACATGGAACGTGAACGACGCGCAAGGCCACACCGAAAAGGTCAAGGGCCTAGGCGTGGTTGGCCACCAGCCGCTGCTGCAACCGGGCGAAGCGTTTGAGTACACCAGTGGCACACGCCTGCGTACCCCCACCGGCACCATGCATGGCAGCTATTTTTGCGTGGCTGAAGACGGCGAAAAGTTTGACGTGGACGTGCCCATGTTTGTGCTCGATGCCTTGAGTGAAAGCGGTGGCACGCGCACCCTGCACTGACCGCCATGGCCGCCAAACTTGACCTGTCTGAGCTGCTTGACGCCCTTGACCCGCATGCCAACCTGGCGCACCGTCACCTTTGGCTGATCAACCTGCTGGCCTGGGTACGCGGTAGCGGCGACTCGGTACCGCGTGCCGTGGCGCGCGTGACGCTGCTGCTCGACGCCCTGCAGCAGCGCCCCGAGGTCCGCACCAAGCTGCAGGCCTGGTGGCAAGTCTTGTTGGGCACGGTCGATGCCACCTCGTTGCTGGCCGATTTCGGGTTTTCGTCGCGCAGCGCGTTTGCCAGTGAACTGGCCGAGCGGCTGCGCCTTAAATGGCTGCCTGGCACGCCTGAAACGGCTGATGCCTCAAGCCTGTTTAGCTTGGTGCTGTGCGACAAGTTTGACGCCCAATGGCTCAACGCGCTGGACGATGCCGCCGTGGCGCGGCTGGCCGAGTTGCTACAAGTCAATTGCGATGAGGTCAACGGTGGTACCTGCGCCTGGGTACCTGATGCCGGGCAACACCGGGTGTCACCTTGGCAAGCCACCCTGCTGGAAGCCCTGACGTTTTGCACCAGCCAGATCCGCGCGGCCGGTTTCTCACCCGAATTGCGCCTTCGCATGAGCGCTCCGGCGCGCGAAACAGCCCCCTTTCACGCGCTCGACCGCGACGCGATTGCGCTGCAAGCGGCTTTTTTGCAGAACCCCAATACCCACACCGCGGCGCGCCAAACCGCGCTGCAGAATTACCTGAACCAACTCGATGCCTGCCGCCATGCCGCAGCCTCGGTCTACACCCATCTGGACGCCAACGGCATTTCGGTCAATCTGGTGTTTCAGCTGCGCCAGCTGCGTACCCGGGTGCTGCGCATTCGCGCCCTGCTGGACTGCCTGATGCATGAGCAGCCGCAGCGCCACACGGTACAGCTGCTGGCACAACTGGTGCTGGTGGGCCAGGAGCGCCGCAGTGTGCGCGCGCTGATTGCGGCCAATTCATCCATGCTGGCCGCCAAAGTGGCCGAGCGCAGCTCCGAGACCGGCAAACACTACATCACCCGCACGCGCGCCCAGTACTTTCAAATGCTGAGAGATGCAGCTGGCGGCGGTGCCGTGATTTCACTCACCACTTGGCTGAAGTTTGCCCTTGCCGCCCTGGGAATGTCGGCGTTCTGGGGCGGATTTTTTGACAGCCTGAACTACGCCGCAAGCTTTGTGCTGATCTACCTGCTGCACTGGACCGTGGCCACCAAGCAGCCCGCCATGACGGCCCCGGCGATGGCCGCCAAGCTGAAGGAGCTGGGCGCGCCCGGCGCGGTCGACGGCTTTGTTGACGAGGTAGCTCACTTGGTGCGCTCACAAGTGGCGGCCATCATGGGCAACCTGGCGCTGGTGGTACCCGGCGTGCTGCTGCTCAGTGGCGCCCTGTGGCTGGTCTTTGGCACCCCCATGATTGACGCCAGCAAAGCGGCCTACGTGTTGCACAGCCTCGATTTGCGCGGCCCGACCGCCCTGTTTGCCGCCTTCACCGGCGTGCTGCTGTTTGCGTCGAGCATCATTGCCGGCTGGGTGGAAAACTGGTTTGTGCTGCACCGGCTGGACTCGGCCATCCACTACAACCCGCGCATCTCTAGCCTGCTTGGGCAGGCACGGGCCGAGCGCTGGGCCGGCTTCATGCGCCGCCACATTGCCGGCCTGGCGTCGAACATCTCGCTGGGTTTCCTGCTCGGGCTGGTGCCGGCGTTTGCCGCTTTCTTCGGGCTGGGGCTAGAGGTGCGCCACGTCACACTCTCCACCGGCCTGATTGCGGCAGCAGTGGCCAGCCAGGGCCTGGACATCTTCCACATGAGCGCATTTTGGTGGGCGGTGGCCAGTATTGTGTTCATTGGTGTGCTGAACCTGGGCGTGAGTTTTTACCTGGCGTTCAGGCTGGCACTGCGTGCGCACAACGTAAGCGGCGTCGACCGCAAACGCATCCGACTGGCCATCAAGGACCGCATACGCCAGCGTCTAGGCAGCTTTTTCTGGCCAGCGGCTGAGCCAGTACTGCCTCCTGCTCAAGGCCCGCAAAATGGGTGAGTTTGACCTGATTGCACGCTACTTCAAGCGCCTGACACCACAGGCAGCCTTAGGCGTTGGCGACGACTGCGCGCTGGTGCAACCCAAGCCTGGCACCCAGCTGGCGATTTCCTGCGACATGCTGGTGCAGGGTCGCCATTTTTTTGCCAACACCGACCCGCGCAAGCTCGGCCACAAGGCGCTGGCCGTCAATCTGAGCGATTTGGCCGCATGTGGCGCCAAACCCCTGGCATTCACGCTGGCGTTGGCCCTGCCCGAAGTCGACGAGCCCTGGCTGGCGGCCTTCTCGCAAGGCATGTTTGAACTGGCAGACGCGCACGGCTGCGAGCTGATCGGCGGCGACACAACGGCCGGGCCACTGAACATCTGCATCACCGTGTTTGGCGAGGTGTCGGTGGTGAATGGTCAATCTCAGGCGCTGCTGCGCTCGGGCGCCAGGCCGGGCGACGACCTGTATGTGAGCGGCACGGTGGGCGACGCGCGGCTGGCACTGGATGTGTTGCTGGGCAAATTGGCTGTGCCAGACGAAGTACTGAAGGTGGCCCGGGCTCGACTGGAGACCCCTGACCCACGTGTCACGCTGGGCTTGGCATTGCGCGGAGTGGCAACATCGGCCATCGATGTCAGCGACGGGCTGCTCGGCGACCTCGGCCACATTCTGGAACACTCTGGCGTGGGCGCCACGGTGCAAGCGGATGTTGCTATTCAATCAATAGCTACTTACGCAAGTAATACAAGGACTACAGGCCAGTTTTTCATAAATTTCTCAACCAACCAATGGCGCGCCCTGGCGCTGGCTGGCGGGGATGATTACGAGCTATTGTTCACCGCGCCGCCCGCCCAGCGCGCAGCGGTCGAAGCCGCTGCGCTCAACAACCAAACGTCGGTGCGCCGCATTGGGCAGATCGATGCCGAACCCGGTTTGCGCGTGGTTGACGCGCAAGGCCAAAAGCTGCCAACCAACTACAAATCGTTTGACCACTTTGCCTGACCCAGTGATACCAAAGGTTGACCAACAGGCACTTGAGGGCTTGGCTTGAACGCCAAACAGCGTCCCCCTCAATTCAACATGTGCCACACCAGCCCCAAACCAAGTGCCCATAAATCAACCCGGGGCGAGGTGTCTCCTGGCAAGGAAATATCACCGCGCTTTTTGGCGTCACGCTGCGCTTGCAGCCTGTCGCGCTCGACCATGATCAGGGCGTCGGCAAACTGCGGCACGTCGACCACATTGGTGTTGCTGACCGCTTTGGCGTAGCCCTGTAGCGCCTGCTCCACCGCTTTCGGATCCAGCAATGAAAAAGCCGAGCGGCAATGCGGGCAGGCGTGGTCTTTGCGCAAATCCACCGGCGCGCCGCAACTGTTGCAGTAAATCACTGCCACACGCTTGGCCATGTCGTCCACCTCTAGCTGGGTGAGTTGGCGCACAAAGCCTTTTTCGATCATGAAGCTGGAAAACGCGCTAAAGCGCCCGTGCCGCTGCGGGCAGCGGTAGGTGATGTAACGCCCGCTCTTGACCACATCAAAGCCCTGCGCCAGCGCGCGGTTGCAATGCGGGCAAGCCATCTTGAGCGCCAATGTCTGGCGGGTCTCGCTTTGGTGCGCGTGCAGCAGGCGAAACAGTGCCACCACAGCGGCAGGCGACAGCTTCAAATTTTCTTGCGGGTCAAACCAGATGCCGTGACACGAAAAGCACAAATCAAGCAAGACGTCAGGGCCACTCACGCTGGGGAGCGAATGTTTTTCCATGAGCGCATGGCAAGAGGGGCACGAACGAGGGTGTGACATGAAGGCTTGGTGTGTGGTGGTGAAAGGTGTGATGGCGTCCATCACAATGCGAATCTTACCGAGTCACCGCGTTCACAATGGCGTTGAATTTTCCCGTTAAGATCCTAGGGTTTACCCTTGGTTTACAAACCAATGCCGGGCATTCTCTGACCAACAGCCCTGAACCCCATCTGTTCAAGAAATGAGTTATCTGTGACCAAAACCATCGACATCACCGAACTGGCACTGCGCGACGCGCACCAAAGCCTGCTGGCCACACGCATGGCGCTTGACGACATGCTGCCCGCATGTGCCGACATTGATCAGGCCGGTTACTGGTCGGTCGAATGCTGGGGCGGCGCCACGTTTGACGCCTGCATCCGCTTCCTCAACGAAGACCCGTGGGAGCGGCTGCGCACCTTTCGCACGATGCTGCCCAACTCGCGCCTGCAAATGCTGTTGCGTGGCCAAAACCTGCTGGGCTACCGCCATTACGAAGACGGTGTGGTGGACCGTTTTGTTGACAAGGCTGCTGAAAACGGCATGGACGTTTTTCGTGTTTTTGATGCACTCAACGACATCCGCAACATTCGCCACTCAGTGCAGGCGGTGCGCCGCAACGGCAAACACGCCCAGGGCACCATTTGCTACACCGTGAGCCCGCTGCACACCACCGAGACGTTTGTCGAGATGGCCGAGCGGTTGGTAGAGCTGGGCTGCGACTCGATTTGCCTGAAAGACATGGCCGCCCTGCTCAAGCCGCAAGCCGCTTATGACGTGGTCAAAGGCATCAAGACACGCTGCGGCGACGGCGTGCGGGTGCATGTGCACACCCATGCCACCACCGGCGTCACGCTGGTGTCGCTGATGAAGGCGATTGAAGCCGGGGCCGACTGCGTGGACACCGCCATCAGCTCAATGAGCCTCGGGCCGGGCCACAACCCGACCGAGAGCCTGGTCGAGATGCTCGACGGCACCGGCTACCAGGCCAAGCTGAACAAGGCCTGCCTGCACCGCATCAAAAACCATTTCGCGGCGGTACGGCCGCGCTACCAGGCCTTCATGTCCAACATCATCGGGGTCGAGACCGACATTTTTGACAGTCAGATTCCAGGCGGCATGATTTCCAACATGGAAAGCCAGCTGAAGCAGCAAAAAGCCGAAGACCGGCTGGAAGAAGTGTTCATTGAGGTGCCACGGGTGCGGGAAGATGCCGGCTTTCCGCCACTGGTCACGCCATCGAGCCAAATTGTGGGCACGCAGGCGGTTTTTAACGTGCTGATGGGACGCTACAAAGTCATGTCCAGCGAATTTGCCGACCTGATGTTGGGCTACTACGGCAAAGCCCCGGGCGAACGCGACCCCGAGGTGATGGCCATGGCAGAGGCGCAGGCCCACAAGCCCGCCATCGAGCAGCGTCCGGCTGACCTGCTCAAGCCCGAATGGGACGCCCTGCAAACGGCCGCCACAGCATTGCCAGGCTGCAACGGCTCACAAGAAGACGTGCTGACCTACGCCATGTTTCCGCAAGTGGCCGCTGGTTTTTTTGGCAAGCGTGACCAAGGCCCGATCTATCTGGGGCGTGACCCACAAGCCACCGACAAGCCCAGCGCAGCAGGCACTGACAGCACCTCAGTGCGCAGCCCGGTGACCTACGATGTCAAACTCAACGGCCGTTCGCACCGCGTTTCTGTCACCCCCATCAACCCATAAACAGGGCACACCATGAGCGCCATGCAAGAAAAAATTGAAGAACTGCGCCGTCGCCAAGCGGACACCTACTTGGGCGGTGGTGCTGACAAGCAAGACAAGCAGCACCAATCAGGTCGCTTGACAGCGCGGGAACGGGTCGCGGCCCTGGTTGACGCAGGCAGCTTTGCCGAGGTCGGGCTGTTTGCCACGCACCGTGCAACTATGTTCGAGATGGCTGGCAAAACCCTGGCCGCCGACGGTGTGGTCACGGGCGCGGCGTCGATTGGCGGGCGACTGGTGCACCTGGCCAGCCAGGACTTCACCGTGGCGGGCGGCTCGGCCGGCGAAGTGCACTCGATCAAGGTGGCTGACATCATGCAGGCCTCGCTGCGCTCAGGCTCACCCTTTGTTTTCATCAACGACTCGGGTGGCGCACGGGTGCAAGAAGGCATTGCGTCCCTGTCCGGTTACGGCAAGGTGTTTCATGCCAACGTGTTGCTGTCTGGCGCGGTGCCGCAGATTTCCCTGATTTGCGGCCCCTGTGCAGGCGGTGCGGCCTACAGCCCGGCGCTCACCGACTTCATCATCCAAACCCGGCAAGCCCAGATGTTCATCACCGGTCCACAGGTTATCAAGCAAGTCACGGGGGAAACCGTCACGGCCGAAGAACTGGGCGGGCCAGACGCGCACATGGTGCATTCGGGGGTGATCCACTTCATTGCTGACGATGACCACCACGCCATCGCCCTGTGCCACAAGCTGCTGAGCTTTTTGCCGGCCAACAACCTCGAAGACCCGCCGCGGACTGAAGGCGACCCCTCGGTAGAGCCTAACCCAGCGCTTGAGGCCATCCTGCCCGAAGAAAGCAAACAGGGTTACGACGTGCGCGCGGTGATCGAATCGGTGGTCGATTTTGGCGATTTCTTTGAAGTGCAGGCCGGCCACGCCATGAACATCGTGGTGGGCTTTGCCCGCGTCTGTGGCAACGCGGTGGGCATCGTTGCCAACCAGCCGCTGGTGCTCGCCGGGGCGCTTGACATCAATGCGTCAAGCAAGGCAGCGCGCTTCATCCGCTTCTGCAACGCGTTCAACATTCCCCTGGTCACGTTTGTCGATGTGCCTGGCTTCATGCCCGGCATTGAGCAGGAATATGGCGGCATCATTCGCCACGGCGCCAAGCTGCTGTTTGCTTACTCAAGCGCCACGGTGCCCAAAATCACGGTTATTTTGCGCAAGAGCTACGGCGGTGCCTACCTGGCCATGTGCGCTAAAGACCTCGATGCTGACCGCGTGTTTGCCTGGCCCACGGCCGAGATTGCCGTCATGGGGGCCGAGGGTGCGGCAGAAATTGTGTTTCGCAAGGAAATCAATGCTGCCGACGACCCGGCGCAGCGCCGCGCTGAGTTGATCAAAGACTACCGCGACACCTTCTCAAACCCCTATGTGGCCGCCGAGCAACGCTTGGTAGACGCAGTGATTGAGCCCGCCGACACGCGCCGGCACATTGCCCAGGCGCTGGAGTATTTGAGCATCAAGCGGGTACCGCGGCCGCACAAAAAACACGGCCTCATTCCGCTTTAGGACAACCGCCATGCAAGCGCTCGACACCAACACACTCAACCTTATCGCTGAACTGCGCGCAGAGCTGGCCACGCTCAAACAACGCGTTGGCGCGCTTGAACTCCAGGCGAGCCAAACCACCCGGGCGGCCTCAGCGGGGCCCAGCGAAGAAGACATGCTGGCCATTTCTGCCGCCGTAGCGGCCTTTTTGGGCGTGCACGCCCGCATTCGACAAGTGCACCTGGTGCACTCCAGCGCCTGGGCCCAGGTGGGCCGCATGGGCGTGCAGGCCTCGCACCGATTCAATTGATTGGAAATACCGTGAAACTTCGCATCACTGTGGACGACAAAACCTACGACGTGGAGGTCGAGGTGGCCGAACCCGACCACGCCAACCTGCCGCCCTCTTACCCGGTGGGCTCAGCGCGGCTGGTCGGCAGCGCCGCCAGCGCGCCCACCAAATCCCCCTTGGGCGCCACGGCGGGAGGGCCACCGGCCAGCGTTGCCGATGAAAGCAAGGCCTGTCGCAGCCCAGTCTCTGGCATGGTGGTGAAAGTGATTGCCGCCGCCGGGGACCACCTCAATGCGGGCGATTCCATCCTGATTCTGGAAGCCATGAAGATGGAAACCAATATCACCGCTCCGCTCTCGGGGGTGATCTCAGCCATCAAGGTGGCCGAGGGTGACCGGGTGCAAACCGGCGACGTGTTGGTTGAGTTCGACTGATATTTTGTAACTACTCAGCTCCCAACGGAGATTAATTTGAGTTCGCTATGAAATAGTGAGCGAGAATTGGTTTTGATGCCAACCCTGCCCGACCTCACCGAACTCAGCCATGCACAAAAGGATGAGCTGATCA
>NZ_JAQTXM010000015.1 GCF_028688795.1 Rhodoferax sp.
AGGAAATGGTCATGCCTGGTGACAACGTGTCAATCACTGTGAAGCTGATTGCCCCGATCGCCATGGAAGAAGGTCTGCGTTTCGCCATTCGTGAAGGCGGCAAGACCGTCGGCGCTGGCGTCGTGGCAAAAGTGATTGCGTAAGGAGTGACCATGGCAACGAAACAAAAAATTCGCATTCGCCTGAAAGCGTTTGACTACAAGTTGATCGATCAGTCTGCGGCTGAAATCGTGGATACGGCAAAACGCACTGGCGCGATCGTCAAGGGCCCCGTGCCGTTGCCAACGCGCATGAAGCGTTTTGACATCCTGCGTTCACCACACGTCAATAAAACCAGTCGTGACCAGTTTGAGATTCGCACCCATCAACGTCTGATGGATATTGTGGATCCGACTGACAAGACTGTAGACGCGTTGATGAAGCTCGACTTGCCTGCTGGCGTCGATGTCGAAATCAAATTGCAGTAAAAAACGTTGCGATTGATAGCTGAAATTGCTGTTGACCGCTTCTTTGGGTTGGTGCCTTACTTGCTTCTAAAGCAAGTTGGCGCTATACTCGCAGGCTCTGCAGATTCACCTGGTGCGTCGGCAGAGTTTTATTAACAGTCTCTCACATAAAAACGGCGTAGCCAATTGCAGTTGCGACGGTGAGAGTTACGGAGAAAACAATGAGTCTTAGCAATCACTTAGGATTGCTGGGGCGCAAGGTTGGCATGATGCGCTTGTTCACGGACGATGGGAATGCAATTCCCGTCACTGTGATTGATGTGTCTAACAACCGCGTGACCCAGATCAAAACCCAAGAGAACGATGGCTATGTCGCTTTACAAGTGACATTTGGTGCGAGAAAAGCTTCTCGCGTCAGCAAGCCGGCAGCTGGGCACCTTGCAAAAGCAGGTGTTGAGGCTGGTGAAATTATTCGCGAATTCCGCGTTGCTGTGGAAACAGCTTCGCAGTACCAAGCCGGCGCTGTTGTGCCAATCAGTGCAGTATTTGCTACTGGTCAAAAAGTCGATGTGCAAGGCACATCGATTGGTAAAGGTTTTGCGGGCACCATCAAACGTCACCACATGAAGTCACAGCGCGCGTCGCACGGCAATAGCCGTTCGCACAATGTGCCTGGTTCCATTGGTATGGCGCAAGATCCAGGCCGCGTGTTTCCTGGTAAGCGTATGACGGGTCACCTCGGTGACGATCTTGTCACTACGCAAAATCTTGATGTGGTTCGTATTGATGAAGCCCGTCAGCTGTTGATGATCAAGGGTGCAATCCCTGGTTCGGCTGGTGGATTCGTTACAGTGCGTCCGGCTGTCAAAACAAAACCCGTTGAAGCGAAAGGGGCGAACTGATGCAGCTCGAACTCCTGAATGATCAAGGGCAAGTGGCTTCCAAGCTGGATGTGCCTGAAGCGGTTTTTGGTCGCGCATACAACGAAGATCTGGTTCACCAGGTGGTTGTTGCTTTCCAGGCGAATGCCCGTCAAGGTACACGCGCCCAGAAAGACCGTGAACAAGTTCACCACTCGACCAAAAAGCCTTTTAAACAAAAGGGTACGGGTCGTGCGCGTGCTGGTATGACGTCATCGCCTTTGTGGCGTGGCGGCGGTCGGATTTTTCCGAACATGCCAGATGAGAATTTCGCACAGAAAATTAACAAGAAGATGTACCGGGCTGGCATGGCCTCCATCTTCTCTCAATTGGCTCGCGAAGGTCGTCTCGCCGTAGTTGATTCGTTGACCGTTGATTCGCCCAAGACAAAAGTCTTGGCTGCGAAATTCAAGGCGATGAACCTCGACTCGGTTTTGGTGATTGCCGATGAAGTTGATGAAAACCTGTACCTCGCATCACGGAACTTGGTGAATGTGTTGGTGGTTGAGCCTCGCTATGCCGACCCCGTGTCGCTGGTCCACTACCGCAAGGTTTTGGTGACCAAGGCTGCCATGGGCAAACTCCAGGAGATGTTCGCATGAGCCATGGTCCTAATCTGAAAAAATTTGATGAAGGTCGCCTGATGCAAGTGCTTGTAGCGCCAATCGTGTCTGAAAAGGCAACGATGGCAGCTGAGAAAAGCAATGCAGTGACATTCAAGGTGTTGCAGGACGCAACCAAATATGAAATCAAGGCCGCAGTGGAATTGATGTTCAAGGTTGAAGTCAAGGGTGTGTCTGTTGTCAACACCAAAGGCAAGACCAAACGTTTTGGTAAGTCTGTAGGCCGTCGCGATAACATTCGCAAGGCCTATGTGATGCTGAAGACAGGTTAAGAGCTGAACATTGGTGGGGAGGCTGCGTAATCATGGCTGTCATTAAAATGAAACCAACTTCACCAGGCCGTCGTGGCATGGTGAAGATCTCGCGTGACCACCTGCACAAAGGTGAGCCTTACGCGCCGTTGTTGGAGCCACAATTCCAGCACGCCGGCCGTAACAACAATGGTCACATTACTACCCGTCACAAAGGTGGTGGTCACAAGCATCACTACCGCGTTGTTGATTTTCTTCGCAACAAGGATGGCATAGCTGCCAAGGTCGAGCGTATTGAATACGATCCAAACCGTTCTGCGCACATCGCTTTGGTGTGTTACGCGGACGGCGAGCGTCGCTACATCATTGCTCCTCGCGGTCTCGAGGTTGGTGCTTCCATCATGAGTGGTGCCGAGGCTCCGATTCGTGTTGGTAATACATTGCCCATTCGGAATATTCCGGTCGGTTCAATTGTTCATTGCATCGAATTGCAAATCGGCAAAGGTGCGCAAATGGTGCGCTCCGCAGGTGCTTCGGCAACACTGTTGGCACGTGAAGGCATCTATGCTCAGGTTCGTATGCGCTCAGGTGAGGTTCGCAAGATCCATATCGAATGCCGTGCGACTCTGGGTCAAGTGGCCAACGAAGAACACAGCCTGCGCCGACTCGGCAAGGCTGGTGTGAAGCGCTGGATGGGTATTCGTCCAACTGTTCGTGGCGTTGTCATGAATCCAGTGGATCACCCACACGGCGGTGGCGAAGGGAAGACTGGCGAAGGCCGTCATCCAGTCGATCCTTGGGGTAATCTGACCAAGGGTTACCGTACCCGTAACAACAAGCGCACGCAGGTCATGATCGTGTCGCGTCGCAAGAAGTAAGGGGAAGGTAAATGACTCGTTCTCTCAAAAAAGGTCCCTTTGTTGACCAACACCTTGTCGCTAAGACCGAAAAGGCCGTGGCCACCAAGGACAAAAAGCCGATCAAAACCTGGTCGCGTCGCTCAATGGTTTTGCCCGATTTCATCGGTCTGACCATTGCTGTGCACAACGGCAAGCAGCATGTGCCCGTTTACATCACTGACCAAATGGTTGGCCATAAGTTGGGTGAGTTCGCTCTGACCCGAACTTTCAAGGGCCATCCTGCGGACAAAAAAGTCCAAAAGAAATAAGGAGTTGACCATGGAAACACGTGCAACCCTTCGTGGCGTTCGTTTGTCGGTCGATAAAGGCCGATTGGTCGCGGATTTGATTCGCGGCAAGAAAGTTGATCAAGCCCTGAACATTTTGCAGTTCACGCAGAAAAAAGCTGCTGTGATCATCAAGAAGGTTCTGGAGTCTGCAATTGCCAACGCTGAACACAACGATGGTGCTGACATTGACGAATTAAAGATTACTTCAATCTTCGTCGAACAAGGTGCTTCGCTCAGGCGCTTCACGGCCCGCGCAAAAGGTCGTGGTAACCAGATCAGAAAACCCACGTGCCATGTGTACGTGACGGTTGGTAACTGAAAGAGGCCAGGAAGATATGGGACAAAAAATCCATCCAACCGGCTTTCGCTTGTCGATTAGTCGCAACTGGGCATCACGTTGGTATGCCAATGACCGTGATTTCGCTGGCATGCTGGCTGAAGACATTAAGGTACGTGAGTACCTGAAAGCCAAGCTCAAAAATGCCTCCGTTTCGCGGGTGCTTATCGAGCGTCCAGCCAAAAATGCCCGTATCACGATTTACTCGGCTCGTCCGGGTGTTGTGATCGGTAAAAAAGGTGAAGACATTGAGAACCTGAAGCGCGAACTGGGTCGCCAGTTGGGCGTTCCTGTTGCGGTGAACATTGAAGAAGTGCGCAAGCCTGAAATCGATGCCAAACTTATCGCTGACTCGATCACCCAGCAGCTTGAAAAACGCATCATGTTCCGTCGGGCCATGAAGCGTGCCATGCAAAACGCCATGCGTCTCGGTGCTTTAGGCATCAAGATCATGTCTGCTGGCCGTCTGAATGGCATTGAAATTGCGCGTACTGAGTGGTATCGGGAAGGCCGTGTGCCTTTGCACACTCTCCGCGCTGACATCGACTACGGTACATCAGAAGCTAAAACGACTTACGGCATCATCGGTGTCAAGGTCTGGGTTTACAAGGGTGATACCTTGGGCCGCAATGATCTGCCTGCTGTCGAAACTCCGCGTCCTGACGACGAACGCCGTCCGCGTGGCCCACGTCGCGACGACCGTGGTGGTCGTCCAGGATCTGATCGCCCTGCGCCTCGTGGTGTTCGCCGACCCATGGGTGGCAACAATGCACCTGCGGATGGCAGCGACAAACCCGCTGAAGCCACTGGTGCTGATGCCAACAAACCCACCGTTCAGCGCGTCCGCAAGGTAGCCGCGCCAGCCGCTGCAGCAGCTGACGGTAAAGGAGAATAACTATGTTGCAACCCGCTCGTCGCAAATATCGCAAAGAGCAAAAAGGCCGTAACACCGGTATCGCAACCCGGGGTAGCTCGGTTGCGTTTGGTGATTTTGGTCTCAAATGCATTGATCGCGGTCGCTTGACGGCACGTCAGATTGAAGCAGCACGTCGTGCTGTTTCCCGTCACGTCAAACGTGGTGGTCGTATCTGGATTCGGGTGTTTCCTGATAAGCCAATTTCCCAAAAGCCTGCTGAGGTGCGTATGGGTAACGGCAAGGGTAACCCTGAGTACTACGTGGCCGAAATTCAGCCCGGTAAGATCGTATTTGAAATTGTGGGTGTTACTGAAGAGTTGGCTCGTGAAGCGTTTCGTTTGGCAGCTGCCAAACTCCCGCTGCGGACGACCTTTGTGTCACGCATGATTGGCCAGTAATCAGGAGCAAATGATATGAAAACGACTGAATTGCGCCAAAAAGACGTGGTTGGTTTGCAGGCCGAAGTCAAAGAGTTGCAAAAGGCACACTTTGGCATGCGCATGCAAAAAGCCACCCAACAACTTAACAATACAGCTTCACTGCGCGTTGCGCGTCGTGACATCGCTCGCGCCAAGACCATTTTGGTCGAAAAGCAAGCCGCTGTTCAAACCGCCAAATAAGGAGCGATAAATGACGGAAGCTAAAACATCCCTCAAGCGCACCTTGGTTGGCAAGGTGGTCAGCGACAAGCGTACGAAAACAGTAACGGTGTTGATTGAGCGTCGTGTCAAACACGAGCTCTACGGCAAGATCGTTGGCAAATCCAGCAAGTACCACGCCCATGACGAAAAGGGCGAGTACAAGATGGGTGATGTCATCGAAATCACCGAGAGTCGCCCAATTTCCAAGACAAAGAACTGGGTAGCAACCCGCTTGGTACAAAAAGCCTCTTTGGTTTAACACCTTCAATCGGCTGCTCTGGCAGCATCATGAAAAGCGGCTCACAATGTGAGCCGCTTTTGTTTGTTTCTTTTGTTTTTAATTTTTGGAGTTTGACATGATTAAAGTTGGCGATCAGCTACCGGCCGCAACCCTGATGGAATATCACGAAGTTGAAGGAGGTGGGTGCAGCATGGGCCCCAATCCCGTGGACGTGACGGCCGCCAGTGCGGGCAAGACCATTGCCCTGTTTGCGCTGCCCGGCGCTTTCACGCCCACATGCTCTGCCAAGCACGTTCCAGGTTACATTGCGAACCATGCTGCCCTTAAGGCAGCTGGGGTGGATGAAATTTGGTGCGTCAGCGTTAACGATGCGTTTGTCATGGGTGCCTGGGCCCGGGATCAACAGACAGGCGACAAAGTGCGCATGCTGGCAGATGGTGACGCTGTGTTTGCCAAAGCCACAGGCTTGACCCTGGACCTGACAGGGAAAGGCTTGGGCCTGCGTAGCAACCGTTATTCAATGCTGGTTAAAGACGGTATCGTCACCACCTTGAATGTCGAAGGCCCTGGGAAATTTGAAGTGAGTGACGCCGCTACCTTGCTGTCACAAGCTCAAGCTTGACCCTTGGGCATCGTCCGTGATGCCCGATTTGTTGAGGCGGAGCCCGGTTACAGTATTTTTCTAGTTGTTGGGCACCCGCTAGCTGACTGAAGTAGTAGCGCGGTACGAGGAAAGGTCAAAGATGACGCTGTCGCCCAAGTTCCTTGGGTGCATTGATCGTTCCGACGCACTTAGCCTAACCAAGTGACGGTTCCCGCAACCAACATGGCACAGATCAGAAGAATCACGGCGGCTTTGATTCGGTTTGCAATTGTGTCGCTTGCTTCTTGGGCTGGAAACGTTAGTGACTTGTCGCCCAGCACCATTGGGCGGATCAAGTTCTCACGTCTATTTAACAAGTAATAGGCGATGGCGCCAAGATGAAGGATGACCAGCAGGATCAGGACCAGCTTGCCGATCTCTTTGTGGTAGTAGGTTGCGTAGTTGACCCATTGTGAAGACACCAAACGCGTCAAAGGCCCGGCTGCCGAAATCTCATCATCACTCATTAAGCCAGAGGTCACCTGTAGCGCCAAAAAGACCAGCATGGCAAATACCGATATAGCTCCCAACGGGTTGTGCCCCACGTGCTGGTGCGGCTCGTCCAGGCCTTGCAGGTAGCGCAACACTTGGCGAGGTGTATAGACAAATGTTGTGAAACGGGACCAATGACCGCCTTGAAAGCCCCAAATGGTGCGAAATAGCAGCAAGGTCAACACGCCGTAGCCAAAGCGGAAATGCCAAACCATGGCACCCCCACCTATTTGCCCTGACACGACCAAGCCCACAACACAAGCCACCAGCGACCAATGGAACAAGCGGGTAGGCGCATCCCAAACACGAACAATCACGGACATAGAACACCTCAAAAACTTAAAAAACGGGATTTTCAGAATGCTTTTACACTCAGCCGCCCAATTAGTTTAAGTCCAACCACGAAAGGTCAGTTATGAAGAAGCTCCTCTCTTTGATTCTTGCCGGTACTGCATTGACATTGGCGTTGCCAGCGTCCGCCCAGTTCGCCAAAGCTGAAGATGCCGTCAAGTACCGCAAAAACGCATTATTTGTCATGCAGCAGAATTTTGGTCGCGTGGCTGCCATGGCCGCAGGGAAGGCCCCGTTTGATGCGAAGGTCGCTGCTGAAAGCGCCGCGGTTGCAGAGTTTGTGTCGAAACTTCCCTGGGCAGGTTTTGGCCCGGGCACTGACAAAGGTGATACCAAAGCGAAGCCAGAAATATGGACTGACAAGGCCAAATTTGACGACTACGCTAAGAAGATGGAGGCAGAAATGACAAAGCTGGCTGCTGCCGCTAAATCAGGAAATATGGACAATATCAAGCTGGCTGTCAATGCCACTGGCGGCACCTGCAAGTCATGCCACGATGATTTTCGCGCCAAGTAAATCGTTCTTTCTTTAGCGGTGACGCGTCGGGGTGGTGACTCGGTATCGTTTCCTCCGGCGTTAAGATGGCTGGCATCACGCTTATCGAAGGAAGTATCCATGGATCGTCGCCGTTTTCATTCGCTTCAGCTGGCGTTGTTAGCAAGTCCCTGGCTTGGTTTGCACATGGAGTGCAGTGCGCTTACGCTGGGTGATATCACCAGCGTGCAGGCTTCCCAGGGGTTGAAAGCGGCCCTGGAGAAGGGGGCAATTGAGGCAGTACGAGCCCTCAGTCGGCCGAATGGGTTTTTGGGCAACGACAAGGTGCGCATTCCGTTGCCTGGCTATTTACAAGACGCTGCAAATTTATTGCGAAACTTTGGTCAGGGTGCGCGTCTGGACGAGTTGATCACCGCCATGAACCGCGCAGCAGAAGCGGCGGTGCCGATGGCCCGTGACATGCTGGTGGGTGCCGTCAAATCCATGAACGTGCAGGATGCCAAGAATATCCTCAGTGGCGGTGACACTTCTGTCACGCAATTTTTTGCTGACAATACGCGACAACCCCTGAGTGCACAATTCTTGCCAGTGGTGACCAAGACCACGGCGAGAGTCAACTTGGCAGAAAAGTACAACCAAATTGCCGGAAAAGCCGCAGGTTTGGGTCTGATTAAAGGTGATCAGGCCAATATCGAACACTACGTGACTGGTAAGACTTTGGATGGTCTTTATTTCATGATTGGCGAAGAGGAGAGAAAAATTCGCCAAGACCCGGTAGGGACTGGCAGCGCCATCCTGCAAAAAGTCTTTGGTGCACTCAAGCCCTAGTTGAAACAAGTCAAAAGAGCGGGGGCAGGTTGATAAGCTGTCTGCTGTCTTTGCCAGACAGCTTAACGTAAAACGCCATAATCGACGCTCTGCACGTACGGCCATGGACTTGGAACAATATGAGTATCGGCATTTTTATCATCGCCCACGCACCCTTGGCTAGTGCCTTGAGGCAGTGCGTGGTACATGTTTTTCCAGACGCTTCAACGACCATTGCCGTGCTGGATGTGCAGCCCAATATGCCTGCCGAAGAGTCGTTAGCCGCCGCCCGCCTGTCGCTGGACCTTCTCAAAACTGAGCGGACCCTGGTCTTGACAGATATGTTTGGCGCCACGCCTTGCAACGTGGCGCAAAAGCTGGTCGACGGTGTGAACTCCCGGCTGGTGGCAGGTGTTAACCTGCCGATGCTGCTGCGTTCAGTGACCTACCGCAATGAGTCTTTGGACGCTTTGGTGGCGCGCGCATTGGCAGGTGGCACGCAGGGTGTCATGCAAGTCGCGGTTACTGCGCCGCAAAATCAGCAACGAAAACCAAATGATCAAAACCACGACGACCATCAGCAATAAATTAGGACTTCACGCGCGCGCTTCTGCCAAGTTGACCAAATTGGCAGGAAGTTATCCATGTGAGGTCTGGATGTCCCGTGGCGAGCGGCGTGTCAATGCCAAGAGCATCATGGGGGTGATGATGTTGGCCGCTGGACTGGGCGCGCAGGTTGAAGTTGAAACACAGGGTGAACGCGAACAGGACGCTATGGATGCCTTGTTGGCCCTCATCGCCGACAAATTCGGAGAGGGTGAATGACGTTCAGTATTCACGGCTTGGCGGTCGCCCGGGGCATTGCCATTGGGCGAGCCGTGTTGGTGGCGTCGAGCCGGTTGGATGTGGCGCACTATTTCATCGAGCCTTCTCAGGTGGGCGCTGAAATCAACCGGGTGCGCGATGGCCGCGATGCCGTGGTTGGCGAAATTCAGCGCTTGCAGACCAGCATTGCTCAAATGGGACCCAAAGAAGCGCCGCACGAGCTCACCGCCTTGCTCGATGTGCATCTGATGCTGTTGCAGGATGAAGAGCTCTCCAATGGCGTTCACCATTGGATCAAAGACCGTCTTTACAACGCCGAGTGGGCGCTGACCACTCAGCTTGATGTGATAGCGCGCCAGTTTGATGAAATGGAAGACGAGTATTTGCGTGAGCGCAAAGCGGACCTGGAGCAAATCACCGAAAAAGTGCTGCGTGCCATGCGGGGGGTGTCGTCTCCGCTGATGCAACCACTTGGACGGCATGGCCGTAAAACCTCACAGCAGGACTTGTTGCTGGACGATACCGTGGACGTGCCGCTGATATTGGTAGCACACGACCTGTCGCCGGCCGACATGCTGCAATTCAAGCAAAGCGTGTTCGCGGGTTTCATCACCGATGTAGGCGGTAAAACGTCACATACCGCGATTGTGGCGCGTAGCCTGGATATTCCGGCGGTGGTTGGGGCACGCTTGGGCAGCCATTTGATTCGACAAGATGACTGGGTAGTGATTGATGGTGATGCGGGCGTGGTGGTGGTGGACCCGTCTGCCATCATTTTGGCCGAATACGGTTTCAAGCAACGTCAGGGCGAATTGCAGCGTGGACGCTTGCAGCGCTTGCTGCACACCCCAGCGGTAACCATGGATGGCCAAAAAATCGAATTGCTGGCCAACATCGAAATGCCTGACGATGCTGCCAGTGCGTTAAACGCTGGTGCCGTTGGTGTTGGCCTGTTTCGCAGCGAGTTTTTGTTCATGGGTCGCCATGGCAAGTTGCCAAATGAAGATGAACAGTACCAGGCCTATCGACGTGCGGTGGAGGGCATGCAGGGTTTGCCCGTGACGATTCGCACGGTGGATGTCGGGGCAGACAAGCCGCTTGACGACACCTTGCGTGATGATGCCCACTTAAACCCGGCCTTAGGCTTGCGCGCCATTCGCTGGAGCCTGGCTGACCCTGCCATGTTTCTCACCCAGTTGCGTGCCATCCTGCGCGCTGCAGCCCATGGGCAGGTGCATTTGTTGATTCCGATGCTGGTACACGCCAGTGAAATCCGCCAGACCATGGCGTTGATAGACCATGCACGGGTGCAACTGGACAACCGTGGGGTGGCCTATGGCGCGGTGAAGATCGGCGCCATGATTGAAATTCCGGCGGCAGCGCTGACGCTCAAGGTGTTTTTGAAATACTTTGACTTCTTGTCTATTGGCACCAACGACCTGATTCAATACACCCTGGCCATTGACCGGGCCGACGAGTCTGTGGCCCATCTTTATGACCCCATGCACCCTGCGGTGCTGCGATTGGTGGCCAACACCATTGCCGCGTCTCATGCGCAGGGCAAGCCGGTCACGGTCTGCGGTGAAATGGCGGGCGACGTCGCCATGACCCGGCTGCTGCTGGGCATGGGTTTGCGCAGCTTTTCCATGCATCCGGCGCAAATTCTGGCTGTCAAGCAGGAGTTGCTGCGTGCCGATACGGCCAAGTTGGCACTCTGGGCCGAACAAGTCATGATGGAAGACGAGCCGAGCACACGCATCGCCAAGAAGGCGTGATGCCGCGCAAGCGGTTTGAGAAAATGATTGAAACGTTTGGATACCCATGGTGATGAACTTCAAAATAGTGGCAACCTGTGCGCTGGTGTTGGCCACTGCGGTTGCTCATGCCCAGGAACAACGCACCGGCACCTTGAAAACGGTGACGGGCGAGGTGCGCCTGAGCCAGGGGGCCACGGCGCGTGCAGCACAAGAAGGCGGCGGGCTGAGCCAAGCTGACCGCATCGTCACTGGGCGCGATGCCAGTGCCACGTTCATGCTCAAGGATGGCAGTGTCATCAGCGTCGGGCCCAATTCGACCCTGGAGTTGGCCAAAGTGCAGTTTGACACCACAACCCAGGACGGCGGTTTGATGCTTAACCTGCTGCAAGGCACCATTCGCGTGGTCACCGGTTGGCTGGGCAAGCTGCATCCTGAGCAGGTTAAAGTCACCACGCCAACCTCGGTGGTTGGCGTGCGCGGTACCGATTTCATTGTGGAGGTGCCATGAACCGATGGCTCAAGCGTGTGGCCTGCCTGTCCGTTGCTGGGCTGCTCAGTGCCTGTGCACCCGCCTCGCGTGTGATTTTGCTGCCACAAGACGGCGGCAAGCCGTCGGCTGTCGAGGTGAAAACAGCCACGGCGTCGCAGGTCTTGTCTGCGCCCTACCAAACCGCCAGCGTCAGCCCCGCTGGCGACTTGGTGCTTGGCACAACCGAGCCTCAGGTGGTGCAGGAGCGCTATGGCAGCTTGTTGGCGCAAAAACCACCGCCTGAGGAATTGTTTGTGCTTTATTTTGAGCCGGGCGGCTCTCAGCTGACAGCGCCCTCGCAGGCCCTGCTGCCGACCATCCTGCGCCAAGCCAGAGCCCGAAAAGGCGGCGAAATCGTTGTGGTTGCGCATACCGACCGAGTGGGCTCGGTGCCAGCCAACGACGCGTTGTCATTGAAACGTGCCCAGGTTATTCGTGAGCTTTTTGTGGTGCAAGGCTTCGCGCCTGCCTTGGTTGATGCCGTGGGGCGCGGGGAACGCTCCCCGCTGGTGCCCACCGACGATGAAGTGGATGAACCCCAAAACCGCAGGGCCGACATTATTGTGCGCTGAGCGTTAGGCTCAAAACAGCCTGAACAGCAAGGGAATCAGCAAGGATGCCAGCACCGCTTGTACGCCCAGCGCCAACCCGGCATACGCACCTGCATCCGCATTGACCTGCAGCGCACGCGCAGCACCGATGCCGTGGGCGGCGGTGCCTAGCGCATAACCACGGGCCATCCAGCCTCCCGCATCGATCGGGATTTTCAGCCAGGCAAACAAAGCTTTGCCGCTGAGCGCGCCCACCATGCCGGTCACCACGGCAAACACGGCGGCCAGAGCCGGAATGCCACCGATCTTGTCGGCAATGCCCATGGCGACTGGCGCCGTGACCGACTTGGGTGCCAGCGACAGCACCACGTCATGTGGCAAACCTGCCAGCCAGCCTAACAGCAGCGCTGACCCGCTGGCCGCCCCGCCACCGACCACAGCGGCGGCCAACAAGGCCCGCCAGTGCAGGCGCAAGGCTGCGCGACGCTCCCACAGCGGCCAGGCTAAGGCAACCACGGCGGGGCCGAGCAAAAAGTGGATGAACTGTGCGCCCGAGAAATAGGTGGGGTAGTCCACCCCCGTTGCGGTCAGCAGGCTGGCCAGCGTTACCACGGACCACAGCACCGGGTTGGCCCATGACGCTTGATTCAGGCGGGCATACAGCGCTTGCGCCAGCACATAAACCACCAGCGTGGCGGTCAGGCCGAACAGCGGCGTCGCGGACAGGTAAACCCATAGCTCGACAAATTTAGGCATCGCGCGGCCCCTTGAAGGCGCGCAGCACCAGCACGGTCACGGCCAAGCCGATCCAGGTTGACAGCACGACCACGGCCATCATGCGCACACCGTATTGGCTTAGCAGTCCCAAATGCGTCATCACACCCACCCCAACCGGCACAAACAGCAAAGACAGGTGTGACAGCAAAAAATTGGCGCACGCAGCCACCGGGTTGCGCACCAAGGGCAGTTGCAAGGCACCCAGCAACAGCAGCATGCCGATCACCGGCCCCGGAATCGGCAGCGACAAGCCGCGTGACAGCAGTTCGCCCAGCGATTGCATAGCCAAAAGCCATGCCAGCCCTTGTAATCCTCGCATGCTTTGCTGTTAAAACCGAGGCAAATCAGGGTGCTTGATCTTGCCGCCACGCACCAGCATCTTGCCGTACTCGGCGCAGCGGTGCAAAGTGGGAATAACCTTGCCAGGGTTGAGCAGGCCCGCCGGGTCAAAGGCGCGTTTGACGCCAAACATTTGCTCGTTTTCCGCCGCGCTGAACTGAACACACATGCTGTTGAGCTTCTCGATGCCCACGCCGTGTTCACCCGTGACCGTGCCGCCCATCGCCACGCTGGTCTCCAGAATGTCGGCACCAAACAGCTCGCAGCGGTGCAGTTGGTCGGGGTCATTCGCATCAAACAAGATCAGCGGGTGCAGGTTGCCGTCGCCTGCGTGGAACACATTGGCGCAGCGCAGCTGGTACTTCTTTTCCATCTCTTGAATGGCCAGCAGGATGTCGGCGACCCGTTTGCGCGGAATCGTGCTGTCCATGCACATGTAGTCAGGGCTGATGCGTCCGCTGGCTGGGAACGCATTTTTGCGCCCGCTCCAGAACGTCATGCGTTCTTGTTCAGACTGGCTTACTGCAATTTTCGTGGCACCGGCCGCAAGTAACACGGCGCTCATGCGGCCAATCTCTTCTTCAACCTCTTCCGGTGTGCCGTCGCTCTCACACAGCAAAATGGCCTCGGCGGTCAAGTCGTAGCCAGCATGCACATAGTCTTCCACCGCAGCGGTCATGGGTTTGTCCATCATCTCCAGGCCGGCCGGAATAATGCCTGCGGCAATCACCGCAGCTACCGCTTCACCCGCTTTGCGAATGTCGTCAAAGCTCGCCATGATGCAGCGCGCCAGCAAGGGTTTTGGAATCAGTTTGACGGTGACCTCGGTCACCACCGCCAGCATGCCCTCACTGCCAATCACCACACTCATCAAGTCGTAGCCGGGGGCATCGAGCGCGTCGGAGCCAAAAACAACGGGCTCACCATCCATGGTGTAGCCCTTGATTTTGACGATGTTGTGCAGCGTCAGGCCGTATTTCAGGCAGTGCACGCCGCCTGAGTTTTCTGCCACATTGCCGCCAATGGTGCAGGCAATCTGGCTGCTGGGGTCGGGTGCGTAGTACAAGCCCAAAGGCGCAACCGCCTCGCTGATGGCCAAGTTGCGCACGCCGCATTGCACCAGCGCCGTGTGTGCCATTGGGTCGACTTTCAGGATGCGGTTGAAGCGAGCCAGTGACAAGGTCACGCCCATTTGGTGCGGCATGGCACCGCCCGACAAACCTGTGCCGGCCCCACGCGCCACCACCGGCACGCCCAGCGCGTGGCAGGTTTTGAGGACTGCTTGCACTTGGGCTTCGTCCTCTGGCAGGGCCACCACCAGCGGGCGCTGGCGGTAGGCGGTCAGGCCATCGCACTCGTAGGGCGTGGTGTCCTCGGTGTGCCAAAGCAAGGCGTATGCGGGCAGGGCCGCAGACAGTCCTTGCACCACTTGGGCTTGGCGCTCAGTGCGTTGCAAGCTTGAAAATTCTTGTGGGGTAACGGTGGCGTTCATCTGGCTCCTTGTGCTGGCCGGTCAGGCTGACGGGTATGGGCTGAGACAGGACTTTAATGCCTGCGGCCGGCATCGCAGTTGAGCATTTTTATAGCCCTTCCTGAAATAAATAATGCTATTTAATTAATAGCTGCTTGCGCATATTAAATAAGGGCTACAGGCTGATTTTTCATAAATTTCACACCATGCCCTGTTTCAGCCAGTCGGCAAACGCCACGCACTCCCAGCGCTCCATCATGCCGGTGCGCCAGCAGAGGTAGTGCGCATGCGGGCTGGGCACATTGGTGGCAAACACATCGCTGGTACCCAATCGCACCAGCGAGCCGTTTTCCAGCCAGGGCAGCGCCAGCTTCAGGCGGATCAAGCCAATGCCCATGCCGGCCGCTGCGCCGTCGCACATCAGGCCCACGTCATTGAACTGCGAGCCGTCCACTGGCTCAGGCCAGTCCAGGTTGCGGGCGGCAAACCAGGTGCGCCACGGCTCCAGCGGGCTGCGTAACAAGGCTTCACCGTCCAGGTCTTGTGCCAGCTCAAACGGCCCGTGCTCCCGCACAAACGCGGGTGAGGCCAGCGGCGTGACCTCATCTTTCAGCAGGCAGACATGTTCCACGTCGGCATAGCGACCGGTACCAAAACGAATCATCAGGTCAGCGTCTTCGGCCACCACGTCCAGCAGCGGGATGGAGATTTGCAGGGTCAGGTCGATCTCGGGGTAGGCTTCGGTGAACTGGCGCAGGCGCGGGATCAGGATCGAGCGGGCAAAGGTCGGCGTCACGGCCAGGCGCAATTTGCGCTTGCCTGGCATGGCCGCCGCGCCCGGAAATTTTTGCAGCATGGCCAGCCCGTCACGCACATGGGCCAGGTATTCCACGCCTTCGATGGTGAGTGAAAAATCAGCCCGGCCAAACAGCTTGGTGCCAATGATTTGCTCCAACTGTTTGACGCGGTGGCTCACCGCGCTGGGCGTCACGCACAGTTCTTCAGAGGTTTGGGTGACGCTGCGCAGACGCGCCAGCGCCTCAAACGTCAGCAGGCATTGAATGGGTGGGATGCGGGCGATGGACATAGCAAACATTGTGGCACTTGAGCGGGATATCTCACTGGGTAAAATCCCTCGCCATGGCTCGGCCATGCCGTCTTTTTTTCTGATTCAGGCCCCCCTTTCTTTTTTACCCAGGTAGCCATTCATGTCCGACCGTTTTGCCGTGCTGCTGCAGTACCTCTTGCCCAAACAGGCCCTCACCCTGCTGGCTGGTCGCGTTGCCAGTGCCCAGGCTGGTGCGCTCACCACGCGGCTGATCCACTGGTTTGTCAATCGCTACCAGGTCAACATGGCCGAGGCCGCCAACCCGGACATGGCCAGCTACGCCTCGTTCAATGATTTTTTTACCCGCGCGCTGAAAGTTGGCGTCCGGCCGCTGGCCGCTGCCGACCTGATTTGCCCGGTGGATGGCGCCATCAGCCAGTTTGGTCGCATCGAAGGCCAACAGATCTTTCAAGCAAAAGGTCAGGCGTTCAGTAGCACGGCGCTGCTCGGAGGCGATGCCGCTTTGGCTGCGCAGTTTGACAACGGGCACTTTGCCAATTTGTATTTGAGTCCACGCGACTATCACCGCATCCACATGCCATGTGCTGGCCGCCTGACCCGCATGATCTACGTGCCGGGTGATTTGTTTTCAGTCAATCCCACCACCGCACGCGGTGTGCCCGGCTTGTTTGCCCGCAATGAGCGCGTGGTGTGTGTGTTTGAAGGGGTCAGCGGGCCGTTTGTGCTGGTGTTGGTGGGTGCCACCATTGTCGGCAGCATGGCCACCACTTGGCACGGCGTTGTTAATGCCACACGTTCAGGTAAATTGAGCGAATGGCACTATGAAGACGGGCGTGTTGCATTGAAGCAAGGTGACGAGATGGGGCGGTTTTTGCTTGGCTCCACCGTGGTCATGCTGTTCCCCAAAGGCCCTTTGCAGTTCAACCCAACCTGGCAGCCGGGCGGCGCGGTCCGGTTAGGTGAGGTGATGGCGCAGCGCGTTTAGCGGTGCGCTTGATGCCCATCGTCTACATGATGGGTATCAATGCAAAATGAGTTGAAGATGGAAATCCGCTGTCTTATTTCGATGTGATGGTGATCGGCACCGTGGCTTGAGCCGTCAAACCGGCCGAATTCACCACCGACACCTTCAGGTTGTAGCTACCTACCACCGGGCTGGCCCAAACATACTTGATGGTCAGGCCGCTGACTGAAAAGCCCATGCCCAGCGGTGCGCCGGTGATGGAGATCGACAGCGACGTGGCCGTTGGGTCCGAAATGCTGATCGAACCACTCAATGCCTTGCCAACCACACCCGTCGCAGCAGGTGCCGTGATCACCGGGCCAGCGGTGGCGATCTTGACGGTGTAAACACCCTGTCCGCTTAAACCCGTCTTGCTGTCTTTTGCGATAACGGTCACGCTGTAGCTGCCCAGTACCGGTTTGGCCCAACTGACGACGCCCGTGCTGGCGATGCTCATGCCGCTGGGTGCCCCGCTCAATGTGTAGGCCACCGGGTTGGGTGCTGACACCGACACCTTGAATGACAAGGCAACCGCAGGCTTGCCGTTCACAGTGGTCGCGGCCACGGTTGGCGGCAACTGGGCTGCAATCACCACGGTATAGACGCCCTTACCGCTCAGGCCGGTCTTGCTGTCCTTGGCGGTCACTGTCACTGCATACGTGCCGGTCACAGGCTTCGCCCAGGTCACCACACCTGTGGTGCGGATGGTCATGCCCGATGGCGCGCCAGTCAATGTGTAGGTCACGGCATTGGTCGATGTTGCGGTGGCCGTGAACGACAGGGCCGTACCAGCCTTGCCACTGACCGTGGCTGAGCCCACCACTGGCGGTGGTGATGCCGTGATGGTTACCGCATAGACGCCCTTGCCGCTCAGGCCGGTCTTGCTGTCCTTGGCAGTTACCGTGACGTTATAGGCGCCAGCAACAGGGACGGCCCAACTCACAATGCCTGCGGTGCTGATGCTCATGCCCGAGGGTGCGCCGGTCAGCGTGTAAGTCACGGCGTTGGGGGCCGTTGCCGACGCTGTAAACGTCAAGGCCGTGCCCACCTTGCCGCTGATGCTGGCAGACGAAACAACCGGCGCGCTCGGCGCAGCGACCACGCCCGAGAGCGTGCTCACCAGGTTGCTCACATTGGGCGTCCCCAGCCCCGAAGGTGTGTCGTACCCGATGGTTGATACACAAATGGCGCAGGCGCCATTCAGACCCTTGGTGATGTCGGAAAACGCGCTGGCGTAGGTGCCGGGGACGGCCGCAATCTGGCTGTACAACACAGCATGGGGGGAGGCCAGGGCCACTTTGGCAGACAAAGCACGTGCGGCGTTGGCGATGGCGATCAAACCTGCCCACTGTGGTGTGGCCAGGCTGGTGCCACCGGCGCTGATCCAGTTCACGGTCGCGCTGCCGGGTGCCATGGTGGCGACATATTGGCCAGTTGCCGGGTCTGCATTAAAGGCCACGTCGGCTACTGCGCGGCCACTGTAGGTGCCCATGCCGGGGACGACGTTGGACTGGTAGGACGGCTTGAGGGTGTACAAGCTGGTGCCACCGCCGGTGCCCGACCAGACGGTTTCTGAGCGGGTGCCCGTGCCAGAGTAGGTCAGGCTGGTGCCGCCCACGGCCACCACCTTGGTCGATACTGCTGGCCAGGACACAGCGGCACCGGAGTCGCCCGTGGCCGCCAGATAGGTCATGTTGCTGCCATTGAAAGCGGCATCAACGGAGGCTGTCCAGCTGCCTTCCAGCGTGCCAAAACTCATGGAAACCGCGCCCGGGCCCATGGCATTGGCCAGTTTGATGCCACCCAGAAGGCTGTTGATGGAAGCGTCTGCGGCTTCAATCAGGATGATGCGCGCCAGCGGTGCAGTGGCGTGGGCCCATTGCACGTCCAGCGAAATTTCAGTGGCCCAACCTGAATCGTAGGCGGGCGCAGTGCTGGTCATGCCACCAGCGGCTGTGTTGTAAACAATCGACAATTTGCAACCGCTGACCGATGCCGCAGGCAAGGGCAAGGCGGCGGTGGTGGCGATGGCCTGGGTGGTACAGGTTGGCAAGCCAAACTTTTGATTGAAGGCCGCCAGCTCTGCCGCCACATTCGGGTTGTGCTTGGCATTGACGATGTAAATAGTCTGTCCAGCGCCGAACTGTGCCGCTTGCGCAGCAGTCAAGGCGGTGCCTGTGGCGGGCAGCGCAGGCAAGCTGTAGGCGGCGCGAATTTGTGCTGGCGAGTAGGTTGAAACCGCGCTGCCTGTTGCCATGGGGGTGACGACCTCGTCCAGCGGCGAAAGTTCACGCATGCGCCGACCGTGCCGGTGCTCGCGCTGTGTCGAGTCCAGCAATTGTGGCGTCAGTTGACGCGTGGAGATGCCCTCGGAATCCAATGTCAGCGCATGCCGATGCGGTCGGCGGTGTGAAGACAGGTTGTTGCCTGAGCGGTCTGCATCGTCTGGCGTGTCAAGCAGCGCGGGGGCCATGTGAAAAGCGGGCTGCATGATGAGTGCGCCAACTTCTTCTGGCAGGGCCGGCATGTCAATTTGCAAGGTGGTGGTGCCACTGGCCAAGGGTGCGGCAACGGTCTGAAAGGTTGCCTCGCCGCTGTCGGCGGTGTCACCACCACCGCAGGCGCTCAGCAACGCCGCAGCGCACAAAGCGGTCAATATGCCGCCAGCGCGGGGAAGTGTTGAATTGGGTAATGTGTGATGCATGAACTCGTCGCTCCAAGTTGGGCGAGGGTCACGCTAGACAATGTTGTCGTCTGATTCAGACGCGCAAGCCATGAACAGCCTGCCAAAACATTGGCAACCCCGCTACCGTGACGCACATGCGTTTTAGGCCGGAGGTTTTGCGTCCCTGTCTTTCAACAGGTTTGCCCTCTGAGTTTTCCTGATTCGGTCAGGAAAAACATGTGAGAAATTGTAAGCGCAGTTTTTTGGGATGTAAACAGTTGTATCGATATGCTGCACAACTTGGCGTTGTGGCTCATCGGGTTTGACGCTCCCCCAGCTTGGCCGCGAGTTGCCAACAGCACGATAAACGCTGCTGCTGGCGCCATGAGGGCAACGCAGCTTGTCAGCAACACGGCAGGCCTCAGTGGTCAAATACCGATCTTGCTCTCCTTCAAGGTTTTGCCTCCCATGGCTCGCATTCAAATCCGGCTTCCCTCCCATTTCGCGTTTTCCACAGACATCACGCTGTACCAAAGTCACTTGAACTACGGTGGCCATCTGGACAACGCACTGCTGCTCACTTTGGTGTCCGAAGCACGGGTCAGATTTTTCAAATCGCTTGGCTACACCGAACTCGATGTCGAGGGCGTGGGTATTTTGGTGTCAGACGCAGCGTTGCAGTACCGCTCCGAGGCGTTTCATGGGGAGGTGATGGTGGTGCGCATGGCGGCAACCGACCTGGGCCGCAAGGGCTTTGACATGGTTTGGTCGATGAACGAGCGGTCCACCCAGCGCGAGGTGGCCCGTGGCAAGACGGGCATCGTCTTTTTTGACTACAAATCCCACAAGGTGGTCCTGATGCCCGCCGCTTTTCGTGACAAGTTGGCCGGCTTTCATGCGCCCAGTGCGCTTGAGCTTGGCGAGGATCAAGCCCTGGTCGTTATTTGAAAATCACGGTCTTGTGGCCATTGATCAACACGCGGTGTTCGCTGTGCCACTTCACGGCGCGGGCCAGCACCTGGCTCTCTGTGTCGCGGCCTAATGCCGTCAGGTCTTCGACGGTTTTGCTGTGGTCCACGCGCGCCACATCTTGCTCGATGATCGGGCCTTCATCCAGGTCCGCCGTCACGTAGTGGGCGGTGGCGCCAATCAGCTTCACGCCGCGGTCATGCGCCTGGTAATAGGGTTTGGCGCCCTTGAAGCTGGGCAAAAACGAGTGGTGGATGTTGATGGCGCGGCCTGACAGGCTGCGGCACAGGTCGTTGCTCAAAATTTGCATGTAGCGCGCCAGCACCACCAGCTCAGCGGCCTCGTCCTGAATGATGTCAAGCTGTTTGGCTTCCACCTGCGCCTTGGTGGCGGCGGTTACCGGCAGGTGGTGAAATGGCACGTTGTAGCTGGCCGCCAGCTGGTAAAACTCGCGGTGGTTGCTGACGATGGCGCGAATGTCCACGGGCAACAGGCCGCTTTTCCAGCGGAACAGCAGGTCATTCAGGCAATGGCCTTCTTTGCTGACCAGGATCACGGTGCGCATGGGCTGCGCCTGGGCGTGGAGTTGCCACAGCATCTGGAAAGGTGCCGCAAACTCTGCCAGTTGCACCTTGAGCTCGTCAAAGCTATGTGCGGCACAGGCAAATTGCACCCGCATGAAGAACAGGCCCGTGCCAGCGTCGTTGTACTGCGCTGCTTCTTCAATGTTGCCGGTGCGTTCCAGTAAGAAGCCGGAAACGGCGTGCACCAGGCCCAAACGGTCAGGACACGAGAGGGTCAGGATGTAAACAGGATTCATGGGGGCGACAGGGTTGCAGGTGGCTCGGAGTCACAAAGGGCATAAGATTGCTATTTAATAAATAGCTGCTTGCGCTTTATTTATAAGGGCTACAGCCCTATTTCTTATAAATTAATGCACGACCACCGGATTTTGCGCCAACTCGGCGTACTGCTCCAGCGTGTCTTCTACCTCTTCTTGTGTGGGGGTTTTTTGTTGCCAGGCAGAAATTTGCTGCTGAAACAACTCAGCCCATGAGCCGTCTAGGTAAACCTCTTTGTTGGAGCGCTTGTCCACAATCTCAAAGCCGTGGCGCGCCAATGCCGGTACGACCAGCAACTGCTCCCCATCCTTGAGCGTGTCTGGTGGCACATCAGCGGCCACTGCGTTGGCCAGCATGTGGGTCACAGAATAAGTGTCAGAGTCGTAGAGCGTGTGCATTGGTAAATTATCCATGAAAGAGATTCGCCTTGCAGATGGCCGCAGATGGCGCAATTTCAAGCCGGTGCGGGGTCACGGCATGCTGGCGGCCTCAGAGGACGCCCATTTTTGGTCAATGAAGTCACCATTGGCGTCCGTGATGCGAATGCGTGCTGGCAAGTAGCCCAAGGTGGGGGCCAGCCAGATGTCCATCTGCTGGTCATAGGCCTGGCGCGGGTTGCGGGTGATTTTCAGGCCTTGCACGATGCCACCGGGCAAGGTCAGGGCTTCCAGGTTTCCCACAGTGAACAACCACAGGTCGGCGTCGCGCGGGCCCACGGTCTGAAGGGTCAGTGTGGTGCCTGCTGTGAAGCGCTCGGGCGCGCTCGCCACCAGGGAGGCCAGCTGGATCAGCACGCTCAGGCGGTCTTGTGCACCGCTGAGCAGCGCAGCCTGCGGCGTGTTGGCACTGAACGTCACCTTGCCCTGTTCGCGGTTGAAATGTGCCGCCACTTCACTGCGGTATTTGTCCGCAAAGCGTTCCGGTTCCAGGCCGTCTGCGCCAATCAGGCCGCGGCTGGTTTGGGTGCGGGTCTGGCCGAAGGCGCCAAAACTCAAGGACGCCAGATAGTGGCCCTGCGCGTGTGCCCACACCAGCTCGCCATTCAGGCTGTAGGGAAACTTGTTGGCCTCTACCTTGTAGACCAGTTTGACAGAGCCCGGCAAGCCGTTGTTGCTGAAGCTTGGTGCTTTGTCCCGGGGCGGCGGTGGCGCAGGTGCTGACTCTGGTTCTGGTGCAGGCTCGGTGGGTGGAGCTGGCGCCGACGCAGGCTCAGGTAGCGCTGGCTCTGAGACTGCCGGGCCGTCTGCTGAGGCAGAGGGTGCACTGCCGTCGGTTGACATCGCCGGGGCCGCATCAACGGGGGCTGGGGGCAGTGGCCGGGCCGCAGCCTTGGCAACGGGTTTGGGCTTGGGTTTTATCGTGGTCACAGGCGTGGTCACAGGCGTGGGCATGGCCACCTTGTGTGCCACGGGCTCGGTTGTCAGCGTTCGGGTGGTGAAACTCAG
Organism: Rhodoferax sp.; assembly: GCF_028688795.1. Classification (GTDB taxonomy): domain Bacteria; phylum Pseudomonadota; class Gammaproteobacteria; order Burkholderiales; family Burkholderiaceae_C; genus Rhodoferax. The sequence goes on from NZ_JAQTXM010000015.1 coordinate 22,596, forward strand.
CGCTGACCTATCGGCTGCTGTGTGACCCAGGCTCAATGGCATGGTCTGCAGCAGTGCCAGGTGCAGCAGCAGCACCGCCAGACTCAGCGTCAGCCAGGCTTTAAGCGGGGTTTTGGCGTGTGCCATGTCAACTAAACTCGGGCGGATTTTGGCGGCTACGTGGGACAAACTGAATGAAACTTGCGACTTTGAATGACGGCTCGCGCGACGGCCAGCTGGTGGTGGTGTCAACCGACCTGGCGAGCGCGCATTATGCAACCGGCATTGCTGAGCACCTGCAGCAAGTGCTGGATGACTGGAGCTTCATCTCGCCCCAGCTGCAAGACCTGTACGACACTCTGAACCATGGCAAGGCCCGGCACGCGTTTGCGTTTGACGCGCGCCAATGCATGGCCCCATTGCCGCGCGCCTACCTGCTGGCCGTGGGTGATGCTTACCCGAGCCCTGCTGAGACGCAGGCGGCTACCGCCAGCCTGCCAAATGCGTCATCGACCGCGTTGCACCTGGGGTTTGCCGACGCGCTGTTGGGTGCCCGCGCGCCCCTGACCTGTGCCCATGCCGCCCAGTACCCTGACTTTGCCGCCAGCGTGGCGGTCATGACCGGCGACGTGGCCCAGGGCGCAACGCCCGAGCAGGCGCTGGACGCGGTGCGTCTGCTGGCGCTGGCCAGTCACACCCATTACCGTGCCTGGCAAGACCAGCCGGCGCTGGCACTGATGGCAGCGCCCCATACCGCCTTAAGCCCGGTGGCCGTGACGCCCGATGAATTGGTGTGGGCAGGTGAAAGTGCCTGGGCGCAAGGCCGCTTGAGCCTGACGCTGCAATGCAGCGTGAATGGTCGCAAATTTGGCGCCTGCAACGCCGGGCATGACATGCGCACGCATTTCGGCGAATTGATGGCCCAGTTGTGTCTGGCGCGTCGTCTGCGAGCGGGCAGCATTGTGAGCTCAGGCGAGGTGCGGCAACTGGCGGTCAGCGCGGGCTGCAGCAGCATCGCCACCCGGCGGGGGCTGGAAATGGCGCAGAGTGGCAGTGCAAAAACGCCGTGGCTGGCGCAGGGTGACAACGTGACGATTGACATGATGGGGCCCGATGGCCAAAGTGTGTTTGGCGCCATTGACCAGGATGTGCAGGTGGGGCCGCAAACGGCACTGCCTGCCGCTTAGGGCGAAAGCTCCCAACCCATCACGCGCCCGCCACCTGTTTGACGAAGGTCTTGATGCCGCGCAGCATCATCTCGATCGACACAGCCACCAGCACCAGCCCCATCAGGCGTTCCAGCGCCACCACAAAGCGGTCACCAGCCACCCGCTGAATGCGCTCGGCCAGCACAAGCACCACGGCACTCACCGTCATGGTGACGCACAGTGCGGCAATCCATTCAAGCCGTTTTTCCGGTGCCTGCGACACCAGCAACAGTACCGTGGCCAGGGCCGACGGCCCGGCAATGGCGGGGATGGCCAGGGGCACGATCAAGGGTTCGCCCAGCGGTTCATCCGACTCCACCTTGGGTGGCGGAAAGATCATGCGCAGCGCAATCAGGAACAGGATCACGCCACCACCTATTTGCAGTGACAACTCGCTCAGGTTCATCACACGCAAGAAGCTCTCGCCAACAAACATGAAGGTCAGCAGCAAGGCAAACGCAATCAGAATCTCGCGCAGGATCACCCGGGCGCGCCGCTCGGGGGCCACGTGCTTCAGTGCATTGGCAAAAATCGGAATGTTGCCGATCGGGTCGGTGATCAGGATCAGCAAAATCGTGGCAGAGGCAAAGGTGTAGTTCATGCGCGCTGAAAAAACTTTTTAACCGCCACAGGATAGCAGGCTTGCTGCCTGCGCCGAGCCTGACTTTTGAAGCGCTTTACGCCTTGGCAGTTGGTTTATTGCGTACCAGAAACAGGGACGTGGTGGCAATGTGCACCAGGTTTTCGGCCACGCTGCCCATCACCAGGCGCTCAAAGCCGCGCCGGCCATGCGTGCCAATCACGATCAGGTCGGCATCCCACTGTTTGGCAGCATCCGCGATTGACTCCGCGATGCGTTTTTTATCCGACTCGATGAGGATGCGGTAGGGCAACAGCCCCGCGCCTTCTGCCTTAGCCACGGCTTGGTCAAGCAGGGTTTCGGCGGCTTGGCGCATGTTGGCCTTGACTTGGTCGACATCAATCAAGGCGCCCATGCCCATGCTGTTCTGACCCAACGGGCTGGCGTCAAGCACGGTGCCAATACACAGGCTGGTGTCGGGTAACCGGGCAAACTGGATGGCCTCGACCAGCGCTGCTTGCGCTGTGGCGCTGCCGTCGACAGCGACAAAAATACGTTTACACATGAAGGAACTCCTGGAAAATGGAACGGTTTAAAGCTTGGCGGCCAGCATCATCGGGTCGGTAATGCCCAGGCCATAGATGGCGATCATGGCCAGGATGCCCGCCATGAAAAGGTAGTAGATCGTCGGGATGATGGTCATGCGCAGAATGGCGCCTTCGCGGCCGAGCAAGCCCACCGTGGCCGACGCTGCCACCACGTTGTGGATCGCAATCATGTTGCCGGCTGCTGCACCGACGGCCTGCACGGCCACCAGCAGGGCGCCGGAGACGCCGATCAGTTGGGCCGTGTCAAACTGGAACTGCGCCATCATCAGGTTCGAGACTGTGTTGGAGCCGGCAATAAAAGCACCCAGCGCACCCACCGACGGTGCAAAAAATGGGTAAATGCTGCCCACGCTGCTGGCCACCAGTTCGGCCATGGCGCGTGGCATGGAGGGCAGGTTGGCCATGTTGACGCCCGAGTTGATCAAAATCCGGACCATCGGGATGGTGAACATCAGCACAAAACCGGCACCGATCAGGGTGCGTGAGGATTCACTCACCGCCGCCTTGAGTTCCGAGAACTTCATGCGTTGCAGCACAAAAGTAGCCAGTACCACCATGATCATGATGCCGCCAGGCAAGTACAAGAACTCGATGCTGCCAGACAAACCGGTTTCGCCCAGGATGTTTTTCCAGCCCAGCACGAGATTTTTGGTAAAGAAGGTTTTGACGTCGGCGTTGACGCGTGACAGCACCAGCAAGCCAGCCAGCAACAGGTAGGGCAGCCAGGCCAGGCCTACCGACATGGGGGCCTTGGCGGTCAATTGGTCCAGCTTGATCTCGATGCTGCCCATCCACAGGTGTGACCACTCTTTCGGGTCAGCAAAATCCCAACTCTTTTTGGGCACCAAAAAACCCATTTTGGCAGCGGGCACCACAATCGCCAGGCCCACCAGGGCGCCGATGATTGACGGAAACTCTGGGCCCAAAAACACGCCAGCCGCCGCATAAGGCAGCACAAAGGCCAGGCCCCCAAAAATGGCAAATGGGGCAATGGCCAGGCCTTCGCGCCAAGACTTGTTGCGGCCAAAAAAGCGCGTCAGCATGGCGCACATCAGCAGCGGAATCATGAAACCGATCAGCGCATGGGTGATCGCCACTTCAGAGGTGATGAGCCGGTAAAACACTTCCCAGTCAGAGCCTTTGGCCAGCAGTTGGGCTGAAATGCCAGCCTTGTCCAGGCCGCCAGTCACGCCCACCACAATCGGCGTGCCGACCGCGCCAAACGACACTGGGGTGGATTGCACCATCATGCCGAGCATGACCGCGCCCATGGCCGGAAAGCCCAGGGCCACCAACAACGGTGCTGCAACGGCCGCTGGTGTGCCGAAGCCGGAGGCGCCTTCAATGAAGCAGCCAAATAGCCAGGCCACGATGATGACCTGCACCCGGCGGTCCGGGCTGATGTTGGCAAAGCCGCCGCGAATCGCCTTGATCGCGCCTGAATGTTTCAGGGTGTTGAGCAGCAGAATGGCGCCAAAAATGATCCACAACACCGCGCCGGTCAGGATCAGGCCCTGCAGGATGGAGGCCATGACGCGGTTCGCTGACATGCCCCAGGCCGTCAGGGCAATCACCACGCTGATGATCAGCACTGCAGGCATGGCGCGCTTGGCCGGCCAGTTCAGGCCCACCAGCAGCACGGCTGCCAGCACCAGTGGCGCAAAGGCCAGTAAAGAAAGCATGGTTTGGTTCATGATTGAAGCCTGCGTGTTGAGGGTTGGGCACAAAAGTGCGGGGGGCGCCGGATGGACATGATGAAAATCTCCTCGTTAATAAAATGAAAAAGTACGCGCTGGGGGAAAGGCTTCATGCGTTGGGGCGGCAGGTGGCCATGGCATCTGCTCGGCTGCACTCTTCAAGCAAGTAGGCAATCGAGTGGTAGGGGCGCCCCGTCTCGGCAGTGAGTCCGATTTCGCAGGTGCGGTTGGTGGACACGCCTTCGCAGCAGCTGGCGGGCAAGGCGTCGTGCACCTTGCGCAGCGCATGCACGTTGAGTTCTGGCACGGCAAAGCCGCGGTCGCCACCAAAGCCGCAACAGGTGACCCCGGCAGGCTCGACAACTTGCTCGACACAGGCCGCCAGCACCTTGCGCAACTTGGCATCTGAGGCGGTGCGGCGCACGCTGCAATTGATGTGCAAGGCAATCGGCCCTGGCTTTTTGGTCAGAACCAGGCGCGGCAACAACGCGTCGTGCGCGAACTCATGAAAATCCAGAAGGTTCAGGCGCCCGACCAGCACTTTTTGCATGCGCACTGAGCAGGTGCTGGCGTCCATGATCACCGGGTAGTAGCCGCCCTGGCCGTTGTCAGCTGCTTTCAGCACAGCTTGCGTGACGGCATCTGCCATCTCGGCGGCTTCCTCACTCATGCCTTTGCTCTCCAGCATCTGGCCGCAGCACAGTTTGTCAAAGCCTTCGGGCAGGATCGGTGCGTAACCGGCGCGTACCAGCAGTTCCATGATGACCTCGGGCAGGGTGGCTTCATCCGCGCTGTTTGCGCCAAAAATGCGACCGCCGCAGGTTGGGAAATAAACCACCGGGTCGCCGCCGCCGACGTAGGCTGCCGGTGCCTTGCCCGCCAGTGGCATGCCGCGTTTCCATTTGCCGCCCGAGAGCTTGGCCAGCAAGTTGTCCCCGAGCACGCTGGACGCAACGTGTCCCAGGCCCAGTCCGATGCGTGAGGCGGTGGCCACTTTGCCAAAGTTGTCTGCCGTCCATTCGCCCACCTTGCGGGAGCCTGCGCCCATGCCGCGGCCGCGCAGCAAACGTGTCAGGGCACCGGTGTCAATGCCCACCGGGCAGGCGGTGGAGCACAGGCCGCAGCCGGCACAGGTGTCGAGACCATAGTAGGCAAAGTCGGTTTCCAGATCGGCCACACTTTCGCCGGTAGCGGTGCGGCGGGACAATTCGCGCCAGCTCACAATGCGCTGGCGCGGTGACAGGGTGAGCCGGTGCGACGGGCACAGTGGCTCACAAAAGCCGCACTCAATACAGCGGTCCACCATCTCTTCGGCAGCGGGCATGGGTTTGAGGTTTTTCAGGTGCGCCTGCGGGTCGTCATTCAGGATGACGCCGGGGTTGAGCAGGTTCTCGGGGTCAAACAGCTGCTTGATGCGGCGCATCAGGTCAGTGGCTTGCTTGCCCCATTCTTTTTCAACAAACGGCGCCATGTTGCGCCCGGTGCCGTGCTCTGCCTTGAGCGAGCCGTCGTAGGTGTCGACCACGAGCACTGCCACGTCGTCCATGAAACATGAATACCGGTCAATCTCGGTTTGCACCGAGAAATCCTGCGTGAAGACAAAGTGCAGGTTGCCCTCCAATGCGTGGCCGAAGATGATGCCCTCGCTGTAGCCATGTGTGCGCATCAAGGCTTGCAGGTCAAGCGTGGCGGCGGCCAGCGATTCAAGCGGGAACGCTACGTCTTCGATGATCACGGTGGTGCCGGTACGGCGCATGGCGCCCACCGACGGGAACGTGCCCTTGCGCACTTTCCAGTACATCTCACAGGTGGCGGGGTCGGTGGAAAATGCCGGGGCTTCAATGGTGGCAATGCCTTGCAGCGCACCCAGAGCCGCTTGCATGCGCAACTGCATGGCCGCATCGGTTTCACCGCGCACCTCAATCAGCAAGGCCGCTGCCTCATTGCCCAGCGTGCGCATGATGGCGGGCAAGCCGGGCTTGTCTTGCACTGAGCGCAAGGCTGGGCGGTCCAGCAATTCCACCGCTGACACCGGTTGAGGTTTTAGGCGCAGCACGGCCTGGCAAGCCACCTCAATCGTCGGGAAAAACACCAACGCACTGGCCTTGAACGGGTCTTCCGCCACGGTCTGGTAAGTGATGCGTGAGATGAACCCGAGCGTGCCCTCCGAACCAATCATCAGGTGCGCCAGGATGTCGATGGGGTCTTCATAGTCGACCAGCGAATTCAGGCTGTAGCCTGTGGTGTTCTTGATCTTGTACTTGCGACGAATGCGTGCGGCCAACGCTTCGTCAGCCCGGGTGACGGCGCCCAGGTGCTTGAGTTCGTCTAACAAAGTGGCGTGGCTCTGGCGAAAACCGGCCACGCTGGAGGCGTCTTCGGTGTCAAGCAGCGCGCCATCAGCCAGAATGACTCGCATGCCGGCCAGCGTTTGGTAGCTGTTTTGCTGGGTGCCGCAGCACATGCCTGAGGCGTTGTTGGCGGCAATGCCACCGATCTTGCAGGCGTTGATGGAGGCCGGGTCGGGCCCGATTTTGCGTCCGTAGGGTGCCAACCGGTAGTTCACCTCGCCGCCAATGATGCCGGGGCCTGCACGCACCGTGGCCGCGTCCGGGCCAATCTCGCAGGTTGCAAAACCTTCACCAATCAGGGCTAGCACGCTGTCTGTGACGGACTGGCCTGACAGGCTGGTGCCCGCAGCGCGAAAGGTCACTGGGCGCTGCGCAGAGCGCGCCGCCTGCAGCACGGCCTGCACTTCTTCCTCGGATTCAACCACGGCCACCACCTCGGGGGTCAGGCGGTAAAAGCTGGCATCGGTGCCGTAGGCCAGCAGGCGCAGGCTGTCGGTAATGACCTGTTTGGGTGGCAAGACGCTCGCCAGCCCAGTCATCAATTGGTTCATTGGAAGCCTCTTAGTTCTTGTTTTGGTAAATTGGTATGACCAGTGTGTAACTATAAAAGCCTCAATTTTGTTGTGAAATCAGGGTTTACCCTCGCGCCAGATGCAAATTTTTCATTCGTGTTTTGAAATACCATACAACTGGTCTTACCATTTGTTGAAAAAATGATTCCATCACGCCCTGCCGTTGCCCGTCTGGCTGATTCCGTTGCCAGCGAACTCGAAAAAAGAATCTTGGAGGGCTCGCTCAAGCCTGGCGACCGCTTACCGTCAGAGCGAACACTGGCGCTTGACCTGGGCGTGTCGCGTCCTTCCTTACGCGAGGCGATGCAAAAGCTGGTGTCAAAAGGTCTGTTGACCACGCGCCATGGCGGTGGCACTTATGTCACCGATCGGCTGGATGCCCATTTTGTCGACCCCTGGCAAGACATGCTCAAGGGCAATCCGTCGATGCACCGCGATCTGCTTGAGTTCCGGCAGATGCTGGAGAGCCAGGCAGCGTCACTGGCGGCTGATCGGGCCACCGACGCGGACATCAGCCGCCTTGACGCGACCTATGCGGCGCTGGAAGACAGTTACACCCGCGATGATTTGGACCACTGCATTGACACTGATGTGGCTTTTCACCAAGCCATTGCCGAAGCCTCACACAATGTGCTGATCGGGCACCTGACGGCCAGCCTGATGCGCGTGATTCACGGCCATGTGGCTAAGAATCTTGAGCATTTGCATGCCCGCCCGCAGCGCTGGGGTCAGCTGCGGGCGCAACACCAAGCCATCTGGCAAGCCATACGTGAGCACAAGCCACAAGAGGCTGCGTTGGCCGCCAGTGATCACATTGATTTTGTGCGCCAGGGCATTGAGGACAAGGCGCGCGACGAGGAGCGCCGCTCCAGCGCCTTGCGGCGTCTGGGTGACACGGTACCGCCACAGGATAAAGCCTGATCAGCTGGCGTAAAGCGCGTCGAGTGACGCAAAACCCTTGATCTCGATCGGGTTGCCAAACGGGTCGCAAAAAAACATCGTCCACTGTTCGCCGGGCTGCCCGGCAAAGCGAAGCTGTGGCGGCAGGATGAAATCAATGTTGGCGTCGGTCAGGCGCTGCGCCAATGCTTGCCAGTCGGGCAGTGCCAGTACCACCCCAAAGTGCGGCATCGGCACCAGGTGATCGCCCACATGGCCGGTCGGCGTGGTCTTGAAGGGCTCGCCCAGATGCATCGACAGCTGGTGACCAAAAAAATCAAAGTCAACCCAGGTAGTGGTGCTGCGACCCTCCCGGCAGGCCAGCACGCCACCGTAAAAGGCTCGCGTCTGGTCCAGGTCTGTGACGTTGAAGGCAAGGTGAAAGAGTGATTGCATGGCACGAAGAATAGCAGGGCATTCCATCTGCAGCCAGGGGCAGCCACTGCGGCGAGCGGTTAAGCTTGTGCATCGCCACTGCTCCTAATTGCATCTTGCAAACTGCTCCTGATTCGTTTTTGCCTACCGCCCCCAAGGTTTTGATTGTGGGCGCGGGCATTGTGGGCGCCGCCATTGCTTACTTTTTGGCGCGCGCTGGCGCCCAGGTGACGCTGCTGGATGCCAAAGCGCCCGCGGCAGGTGCGTCTGGCGCCTCGGATGGCGCGGTGTCGGTGGCCAGCAAACGGCCCGGCCCCATGATGGCGCTGGCCTGCGAGGCGCGCAGCCTTTACCGGCAGTGGGCTGAGCAGGGCATCCTCAGTGACATTTACCACTCACGCCCAACCTATCTTTTTGCCCGCACGGACGAAGAAGTGGCGGTGATTGCACACCAGGGTTCTGACCTGATGGCACTCGGCGAGCGCATCTTGCCCCTGACCCATGCCGAACTGATGCAGCGTGTGCCTGGTTTGGGTCGCCATGTGCTGGCGGGCATGAAAGTGCCGGACGACGGTCATGCGCTGGGCTATCGTGTGGTCGACCGCTTACTGCAGGTGAGCGGTGCGCAGGTGCTGCGTCACACGCCGGTGCAGCGCCTGGCGTTGTCTGATGGTCGGGTAGTGGGTGTGGTCACGGCACAAGGGCCTTTGGTGGCTGACGTGGTGGTGGTGGCAGCGGGTTTGGGCAGCGGCGCGCTGGTCGGCCTGCAGGATATTTTGATGCCGCGCAAAGGTCAGCTCATCGTCACCGATCGCGCCTCACTGTCGGGCGCGGCTTTGCCCGGGCCGCTGATGTCTGCCGGCTACTTGGCCGCCAAACGGCGCATGGTGCTGGGCCACAGCAGCACCAGTCTGGTGATTGACCCGCTGGCCACCGGGCAGTTTTTGATCGGCAGCAGCCGCGAAACCGGGTTTGAGGATCGCCAGACTGACATCCAGACAGTGTCGACCCTGCTGCGCGAGGCGCTGGCGGTGTACCCGGCGTTGGCACGCCAGCGGGTGATTCGAACCTTTGCCGGCATTCGCATTGGTACGCGTGATGGCTTGCCCATTGTGGGCCCGCACCCAACGCTGCCGGGGCTGTTCATAGCCACGGGCATGGAGGGCGATGGCATTTGCCTGGCCCCGGTGATTGGTGCGGCCGTGGCTGACATGGTGTTGCAGGCCCGCGCCCGCTTTGACATATCGGTGCTAAACCCCGGACGCTTTGGCGACCTGCCTTTGCAGCAGACCCATTGAGCGTTCACTGTCCGGGCTGCGCGGGCAACTTCGGGGTGACGTGGGCTGGATGATCTGTTATCGTTGAATTCACATTTGTACAAATAAATTTATGACTGACATCCCGTCGACAACCTCGTCACCCACCCTGTATTGGGACACTTTTGCCGTTGTGTTTCGCCCGGGCGAAACCATCGCGGCGGCGCTGCAGCGTCAGGGTGTGGCTGATTTAGGTGCGGGTGTGGGTGGCTTGCCGGGTCGCTATTTTTGTGGCATCGGTACCTGCCAGGCTTGCCTGGTGTCGGTCAACGGGGCCAGCCCAGTGGAGGCTTGCCTGACGCTGGCGCAAGACGGCATGCGCCTGAGCCCGGCGCTGCTGCTCAGTGATGCCCCGCCGGCATGGTCGCCGCAGCCGGCCTACAGCGCACCCATCAACTCGCCAAAGACTGGGGCCACCCCGTGACCATGCCCGATGTGCTGGTGATTGGCGCCGGGCCCGCCGGGTTGTCCGCCGTGGTGGAGCTGGCTCGCTTGGGGCTGAGCAGCCTGCTGGTGGAGCAGCGCGACCAGGTGGGCGGCGCCATTTATCGCCGCCATGTGGGTGTTGGCAGCCATGTGCTGTTGATGCCGGAACACCACCGCCGCCGGCGCGACACGCTGATGCAGGGTTTTGAGCAGGCGCAGGCGCGTGTCACACCGCTTTTTTTCTCCGTGTTCATCGGGGTGGACCGCGATGGCCGCTTTTTGATCGACAACCGGGCAACGGGCCGCGTCCAAAGTGTGCGGCCCAAGGCGGTGATTTTGGCGCTGGGCACGGTCGAGCGGGTGCTGCCACGTGAAGGCTGGGAGCTGCCTGGCGTGGTCACCGCGGGCGGCATGCAGGTGCAATTCAAGGAAACTGGGCAAACGCCACAAGGCCCGATATTGCTCGCTGGCAGCGGCCCCTTGTTGCTGGCTTTGGCGGCCCAACTGGCGGCGGCGGGTAACCCTCCGCTGGCGGTGTTGGAGCATGCCCAACCCATGGCATCGGCACGTTGGCAGGGGCGCGCGGTGGTCAATACGTTGCGCAGTTGGGCGCATGTGCAAGAGGCCGCGCTATATGCCCGCGAACTGTGGCGCGCGCGTGTGCCTTACCTGACCGGCTGGCAGGTGCAATCGGCACAACGTGTGGAAGACGGTTTATTGGTTGAAGCGCGGCACGGCAGCGGCGTGGCGCGCCACTACACGGTGCAGCATCTGGCCTTGCATGACGGTCTGGTGCCCAATGCCACTGGGCTGCCCGCCGCGGCGCAGGCAGAAAACAAGTGCGTGGTACATGCTGGTGATTGCCGTGAGGTGCTGGGCGCCAGCGCCGCCATCGACGATGGTCGCCGTGCTGCGCAGCAGGTGGCGCGCCATCTGGGGCAGCGCTGCGACAGCGCCCAGCTAGACGCTGCCATCGCTGCGGCGCGGCGCACCCAGCAAGCCCTGGCGCAGTTATTTGCGGCCGCGCCCACAAGCCCCACGGCCAACACCGTGGTGTGCCGCTGCGAAGCCTTGCGCCGCACCGACTTTGACCGGCTGCAAGTGGCAGGCTCGGCGCACGAACTGCGGCTGGTGGGGCGCTTTGGCATGGGCGCCTGCCAGGGGCGTTTTTGTGCCCAGCACCTGAGCGCCATGGCGCACGAGCGTGGCATTGACTTTGACCCCGCTGCGCTCAATGGCGACGTGCAGCGCTGGCCGCTGCGCCCGGTGTCGCTGGCAGCACTAGCTGCTTATTCCGAATCTGAAACCGTTTTGTAACCGGCAAGCCACTTGCCAATATTGAGGAGAAAAGCCATGACAACCACCAACCGCCGCAACGTGCTTCTGGGCAGCGCCGCCCTATTGGGTTCTGCCGCGAGCTTCTCGACCTGGGCGCAGAACCAGGCCGACATGGCCACCTGGGACCGCATTGCCAGCAGCAAAACCCTGCGCATTGCTGCCGTGGCGGGCGGCGCACCCAACTACCAGAAAGACCTGGCCACGGGTGAGTGGAGCGGCATCATGATTGACCTGGCCAACAATCTAGCGGCCAAGCTGGGTGCCAAACTGGTCATCACCGAGACCACCTGGGGCAATGCGGTGCTGGATTTGCAGACCAACAAGATCGACATCTTTTTTGGCCTGAACCCGACGCCGCAGCGCATGAAAGTCATCAGCTTTTCCGAGCCGCTGTACAACAACGCCTACAGCCTGATCGCCAAAAAAGGCTACAGCCCCAAAACCTGGGACGAGATGGACACGCCTGAGGTGACGATTGCGGTGGATGTCGGTTCGTCTTACGACAACCTGGTGACGGCCATGTACAAAAAGGCCAAGATCTTGCGCTTCGAGAAATCCGCCGATGCCACGCTGGCAGTGCAAACCGGCCGCGCCGATGTGCAGCCGCTGGTGGTTACGCTCTCTGCCGGTATCGTCAAAAAGAACCCCGGCATCGGCCATGTGGTGGTGCCCGAGCCCATCAAGGGCACGTCCACCAACGCCGGGCTGCGCATGGAGACCGACTCGCGCTGGAAAACCTATGTGGACGGCTGGATTGCCGACCTGCGCAAGAGTGGTGCCATCAACACCATTGTGCTGGGCAACCTGGACAAACTCATGAGCATCAAGCGCGAAGAAATTCCCGCCATCGTCAGTTTCTGACCCTTTCGTAAAGGACACCGGCGTGTACGAGTGGAACTTTCAATACCTCTGGCAATACCGCCAGCTGTTTGCCAGCGGCCTGATGGTCACCGTGGGCTACAGCCTGCTGTGCATCGTGTTTGGCTTGTCGGTGGGGCTGCTGGCTGGCATTGGCGGGCTGGCCAAATCGCGGCTAATTCATCTGCCATTGAAATGGTACGTGGAGTTGTTTCGCGCCACGCCGGTACTGGTGCTCATCATCTGGTTTTACTACGCGTTGCCGGTGCTCATTGGCGTGGCCATGACGGCATCGGTGGCGGCGGTGTTGGCCTTGTCGCTGTACGGTGGGGCGTTTTATGCCGAGATCATTCGCGGTGGCATTGTCTCGATCGACCCTGGGCAAACCGATGCCGCGCGCGCCCTGGGCATGACGCGTTTTCAGGTGATGCGTCGTGTGGTGCTGCCGCAGGCCTTGCGCCGCATGACCCCGCCACTGATGAACCAGTCCATCATGCAGCTCAAAAACACCTCGCTGTTGTCGGTGCTGGCGCTGCCTGACCTGGTCTACCAGGGCCAGGCGGTGGCGCATGAAACTTACCGCCCGCTGGAGGCCTACACGCTGATTGCGCTGATGTACATCGCCATCTTGTTGCCCGCGAGCAAGCTGGTGCGCCGGCTGGAGTCGCAGCGCGCCGAGTAAAAGCCAACCCCAGAAAATGAAGCACGCCAGACGCCATGCCATGATTGATATCCACGCCCTCCAGAAAAGCTTTGGCGACCACGTCGTCCTCAAAGACATCCACATGCACATTGACAAAGGCGCGGTGGTGGCGTTGCTGGGGCCCTCGGGCTCGGGCAAGTCCACTCTGCTGCGTTGTGTCAACCTGCTGACCATCCCCGACAAAGGCAGCATCCGTGTCGGTACGCATGAGATGACCTATTCAGGCGATGCCACGCGCTTGCCGGGCGACCGCGCGTTGGCGCGTTTTCGGGCCAACACCGGCATGGTGTTTCAGCATTTCAACCTGTTTCCGCACATGACCGTGCTGCAAAACGTCATGGAAGGCCCGGTGACCGTGCTGCGCACATCCAAGGCGGCTGCGCGCGAGCAAGCCCATGCTTTGTTGGCCAAAGTGGGCCTGCAGGACAAGGCGGATCAGCACCCGGGCCAACTTTCGGGCGGGCAGAAGCAGCGCGTGGCCATTGCCCGCGCCCTGGCCATGCAGCCGCAGGTGATGCTGTTTGACGAAGTCACCTCGGCGCTCGACCCTGAACTGGTAGGCGAGGTGCTGGGCGTCATTCGTGACCTGGCTGCCGACGGCATGACCATGATTTTGGTCACCCACGAGATGTCGTTTGCGCGCGAAGTGGCCGATGAGGTGTTTTTCATGCGCGACGGCGTCGTGCTTGAAAACGGCCCAGCTGCCGATGTGATTGACCGCCCGCAACACGCTGCCACGCAGCAGTTCTTTGCGCGCTACCACGCGGGCCAAAATGTTTGATGGCAGCGCCAACCGGTCCGCGGTTGTGCAGTTCTTGGCGTCTGATGCCTGTCAGACTGACGTCACAAGCCCAATGCCATAATCGCGCCCCATGACCCTTCTGCACACCCTGCGCAACTCACCCTGGCTCGCCAAACTGGCGTTGCTGTGGTTTGCCTTGACGCTGGGCGTGGCGGTGGCCTCGCCCGCGGTTAACCCGCAGACCGAGCTGGTGATCTGCACTGGCGCGGGCATGCTCAAGGTGGTGCTGGCTGATGACGGCACCGTCACCACGGCAGCTGCTGACGCGGGTAGCGCCCTGTTTTGCCCGCTGTGCATGCTGGGTGGCGCACCGACACCGTTCGTCACGCACACGGTAGCGCCACCACAGCCCTTGGGCCTTGTGCTGCAACATATTCCAGCGGCCATCATCGCCGCCCTGACCGCCGCGCCGCCGCCTGCGCGCGCACCTCCCAAAGCCTGATCGCTCTTTTTTAAAGAGCGCTCTGCGCAATCAGCGTAAGGGCTAGAGGCTGATTTGACTGATATTTTTCGCTGTTTGGCTGGTGTTGCGGCTCCCGTAGAGTTGACTTCATTTGGCCAGGCCAGTGCAAGTTGGCCCTAGAAGTTCACCTGTGATCTGGCTGGCTGGCTTGCGGGAAGGGACTAAAAATCTACCTGAGTAGCTATATAAATAATAGCTGATAGCGCTTTATATATATGGGCTATAGCCCTATTTTCTATAAATATCCCGGTCGCACTGACCATTTAACCCTGAAGGAAACCCCATGAAAATCAAATCATTGATGACGGCTGTTGCCCTGGCTGCGGCCACCCTGAGCGCCTTTGCGGCTGGCGAAGCGGTTGAGGCGCAAAACGCCTGGGCGCGCGCCACCGTCAAGGGCCAAATGGCCACGGGCGCATTCATGACACTTACGGCCAAAGACGGCGTCAAGCTGGTTGGTGCAACTTCCCCCGTGGCCGGTGTGGCGCAGGTGCATGAGATGAAGATGGACGCTGGCGTCATGAAAATGAACGAAGTCAAAGGTGGGCTGGACTTGCCCGCAGGCAAAGCGGTTGAGCTCAAACCCGGCGGCTACCACGTCATGCTGATGGACTTGAAAGAGACTTTGGTGAAAGACAGCACCGTGCCCGTCACACTGCTGTTCAAGGACGCCAAGGGTATTGAGAGCAAGCTCGAACTCAAGGTGCCGGTAGCCATGGCGGCCCCCGGTGGCATGGCAAAACCCGCTGCCATGGACCATTCCATGCATGGCATGCCAGCGACAAAACCTGCTGCCAAGCCCTAAGCCAAACGGTCAGCCAAGCCTTCTGCTTTAGCCCAAGCCCGCGCACCTGATGTCCAGTCGCCACCGGCACATGATGACCACGCCACACCGCCCCTGGGCGGTGTGGCTGGCGCTGTGTATGGCACTGCTGGGTGCGCTGGCCCCGACGGTGTCGCATGCACTGAACTGGGCGCAGGGCGAGCGGGCACCGCTGATTGAAATCTGCACCAGCGTTGGGCCCCGCTGGACGGCGTTTGTCAGCCAAGCTGATGCTACTGATACCCGGCTTGAAGGTGGTGTCACAGATGCAGCGACACCGCTTGACTCGACGCCTGACCCTTCTTCCCGCACGCCCAACTCAGCCGCAGTGTTGGCGCACTGCCCCTTTTGCATGCTGATGGCTGACCGCATAGCGCCGCCACCGCAGCCTCAGCACCTTTGTTTTGCAGCTTCCGGCCACACTGATGCGCCTGTCTCACCGCCCTTGACCTGTTTGCCCGCCCAAGTGCTTGCGGCGTCGCAGCCCCGCGGTCCGCCCGCGTTCTGAATTTCTTCGTCGACTGAACTGCGCATCCGAGGTAGCGGTGTGGCTGCTGTAGCGGTCCCCGGCTTTGGGGTGCAGATGCCGCACATCTCATGCTTTCGCTGCGTAGGGCATCGGAAATTGTCAATGGACCGTTTTCGTCATTGCGAAGAGCGCCAACCACGCGGCATTCCAGGGTTTATGGATCACCACGTTGTGCCTACGCGCGATGACAGCGTGGCCCATCAGCATTTACTGTCCCGCTTAACACTTTCAGAAAATCACCATGTCCTCTCTCAAATTTAACGAATTCGCCCGCGCCATGGCGCTGGCTGTCCCCGCCCTGTGCCTGCTCTGCGGCCAAGCCTTGGCGCAAAACGCCGCCACATTACCGACCGTAACTGTGAACGCCAGCAAAATCACGCCGCTGCCAGCGGCCACACCGCTAGACAAGACCAGCCTGGCGCCCAAGCTGTCAGCCACCAGCGACACTGCCAGCCTGCTCATCGATATTCCCGGCTTGAGCCTCAACGGTGCCGGCGGAGTCTCCAGCCTGCCCGCCATCAATGGCCTGGCCGATGACCGCCTGCGCATCAAGGTCGACGGCATGGACCTGATCGCCTCCTGCCCCAACCACATGAACCCGGCGCTGTCCTACATCGACCCGACCCATGTCGGTTTGTTGAAGGTTTACGCGGGCATCACGCCCGTGAGCGCCGGTGGCGACAGCATTGGCGGCAGCATCGTGGCCGAGTCGCGCGCCCCCGAATTCGCCGCACCAGGACAAAAACCGATCCTCAAGGGCGAGGTGGGCACCTTCTACCGAAGCAACAACAACGCCAGTGGTGCCAATCTCTCGGCCACCTACGCCACAGAGCAGTTCAACATCAGCTATAGCGGGGCCACCAGCAAAGCCGACAACTACACCGCCGGTGCCGATTTCAAAACCTATGACTTCACTGGCCGCGTTGGCCACACCCTGGCGCGCGATGAAGTCGGGTCCACCGCTTTTGAGACCCTCAACCACAGCCTGGGGCTGGCCTTCAAAAAAGACAATCACCTGTTTGAAGCCAAGGTGGGTATCCAGGACATGCCGTTCCAGCTCTACCCGAACCAGCGCATGGACATGCTCTACAACAAGCAAGACAGCCTGAACCTGCGCTACCTGGGCCAGTTTGACTGGGGTTCGCTGGAAGCCCGCGCCTACCAGGAGAACGTGGATCACTTCATGGACTTTGGTGCGGACAAGCGGTTTTGGTATGGTGGCACGCTCACGGGGATTGGCGTCACAAGTTCGGGCGGGTCCACGTCACCCGTTGGGTATGCGTGCAGCCCGATCAGCCCCACCTGTGCAGCGGGTATGCCGATGTACACCGAGGGCAAAACCACCGGTGTGAGCGTCAAGGCCGATATGGCACTGAGCCCGCAAGACCTGCTGCGCGTGGGCGCTGAGCTGCAGCAGTACCGCCTTAACGACTGGTGGCCAGCCTCGGGCGCCGGTATGTGGTCGCCCACCACCACTACCTATGCCCAGCTTGGCAAATCGTTCTGGAACATCAAGGATGGCGAACGCGACCGTACCGCGCTTTACGCCGAGTGGGAAGCGCGCAAGAGCGCACAGTGGATGACGCTGATCGGCGCCCGGGTCGAGCAAGTGAAGATGGATGCAGGCGATGTGCAGGGCTATAACACCGCAGTCGCAGCCATGGGGTTCCAGTCGCGTGACTCGGTTGCATTCAACGCTCTGGACCACAGCAGCACCGACACCAACCTTGACCTGACTGCCCTGGCCAAGTACACCGCCAATGCCAATTACGACATCGAGTTTGGTTTTGCCCACAAGGTGCGCTCGCCCAGTGTGTATGAACGCTTCCCGTGGTCCACTTGGACGATGGCTGCGGTGATGAACAACTTTGTCGGTGACGGCAACGGTTATATCGGCAACCTCAACCTCAAGCCAGAGGCGGCCAACACCTTGAGCGCCACCTTTGACTGGCACGCCGCAGACAGCAGCTGGGGCTTCAAGGCCACGCCGTTTTACACGCAGGTGGACGATTACATCGATGCCGTGCAGTGGAACGCCACCACCAATGCCGCCACCAGCACCCTGGTCACCGACAAGTTCGTTGTGTTGAAGTACATGAACCAGTCAGCGCAGCTCTATGGCGTGAACCTGTCAGGCCACATGCCATTGACGAAGTCCGCCTGGGGTGAGTTCGGTCTCAAAGGCCTGTTGAACTACACCAAAGGCACCAACGAGGACACAGGTGACAACCTGTACAACATCATGCCTTTGAACGCAAAGTTGGCCGTGACGCAAACCACCGGTGCCTGGGCCAACAGCGCCGAGTTGCTCATGGTCAGCGCCAAAGACGATGTGAATGCCATGCGCAACGAGATCAAGACCCCTGGTTACAGCTTGGTCAACTTGCGTGGCAGTTATTCGTGGAAAACCGTGCGTCTCGATTTCGGCGTCGAGAACCTGTTTGACAAGTTTTACTACCTGCCCACGGGCGGTGCTTACACCGGCCAGGGCACGACCATGAGCATCACGGGCACGCCCTACGGTACGGCTGTGCCGGGCATGGGCCGCTCGATTTATGTCGGTATGAATGTGAAGTTCTGATGGTCAAGCCCAAGCCTGCGAGAGCTTTGCGGGCTTGGGCTGTCAAGCTTCTTATGCTATTTTAATAATAGCTATTAGCGCTTATTCAGTGAGGGCTATAGCCCGATTTATTATACAAAAAAGGAAAGATCATGAGCACCTCAATGCCCACCGCAGCCAGCCACAGCTTAAGCGCCCGTGAGGGTCTGGCCGCACTTGACATGACGCAGATGTGGCGTGTGGAGACGGGCGCGCTGCGCATCGACAGCGCGCAGCCCGGCGAGGCCAGTCGGTTCATGCGCCTTGCACTGCCTGGCGATGTGATTGGTGTAGAGAAATGGGTGGGCACCGACGATGCCCTGAGCCTGCGAGCGCTCACTCCGGTCACTTTGAGCCCGATGCTAGCCACCGGCCCTGAGATGATGCACATCCTGATGGAAACCGTGGTGATTGCCCACCAACGCTGCCGCGAGGTGGTGAGCCTGCGCACCGGGCCGGCGTCACAGCGGGTGAAGTGCCTGCTGCTGATGTTTGCCGACAGCGTCAACCCCGAGGCCAAAACCACCTCCGAATGTGCTCTGCCAAATTTGAACGACATGGCCGACATTCTGGACGTCGCTCCTGAAACCGTCTCAAGGGTGTTCAGCAGCATGCGCAAGCTCGATTACCTGCAAGACCGCAAGCCGCACCGGGCGCGGTTCAGCAGCCTGGCGTTGCGTGCGCAGGCGCTGATTCCGGGCATGACCGCCAGCTCGGCCGTATTGCGCGGGCAAATGGCTGGCGCTTGAAACGGCTTTTCGCCGTTGCCCGCCACTGATTGGTTTCGCCGCGGGTCGGCCTGATTTTGGGGACGCGACAAGTTCACAGCAGCGCAGGCCTTTGCGGTAAGCTGCTGCCTGCAAGCTTTAACAACCCCAACAGGAGAGACACATGAGCGATTCAGCAACTGAAGGTTTTGGCAAATTCATCCCCGGCTTTGACTTTTTGCAAAACCTGGCAAAAAACGCGTCACAAACCGTGCCGCAAATGCCCAATCTGGCCAACTGGATTGCGCCCACGCTCAATGAAGAAGAGTTGGAAAAGCGCATTTCCGAGCTGAAAACCGTGCATTTTTGGCTGGACCAAAATTCCAAGGCACTGGGCGCCACCGTGCAAGCCCTTGAGGTGCAAAAAATGACACTGGCCACCCTGAAGGGCATGAACTTCAACATGGGTGATGTGGCCAACGCCTTCAAGCTCAAAGCCGCTGATACTGTGGCATCAGGCGTGCAAAAGGTCACCGAGACCGCAGCCGCCACCGTCAAGACCGTGGCCGAGGTGGCTGAGCAAGCCGAAGAGGTCGCCAAAAAAGTCGGTGACGCTGCCAAACCTGTCGCCGCGGGTTTGGTCGACCCCCTGAAGCTGTGGACCTCCCTGACCGAGCAGTTTCAGCACATTGCCGCAGACGCCATGAAGGAAGCCGGCAAGGCCACCGTCATGGATCTGGGAAAAAATCTGGCCAAAGAAAGCGTCAAAGCCACCAAGGATCCAGTCAGTGCTACCGCCGTCAAAAAAGCGCCGGCCAAAAAAGCAACGCCAGCCCCAGCCGCCAAAAAAACGGCAGCCAAAGCCACCACAAAAACCCCTGCGCGTCGTCGCTAAGGTTTGTTTTCAGTGCACAGGGCCTGGTCATGAAACTGTTTCCGTACGCCCACGCCACCCACCCGCAGTGGGGCATGGCGGCCAACCTGGTGCTGGCGCAGTTGCGCGCCCAGATTGCGCTGCACGGCTATGCCAGCAGCCCCACGCTGGCGCTGCTCTACATCACCGACCATTACGCAGTGCACGCCGAAGCCATTCTGGAGCACCTGAGCGCTGAGTTGCCAGAGATCACCGACTGGTCGGGCACCGTGGGGGTCGGCATTGCGTCCAACAATGTCGAATATTTTGATGAACCAGCGCTGGCCGTAATGTTGCTGGAATTGCCCAGCGACCAGTACCGCGTGTTCTCTGGCGTGGCGCCGCTTGGCCTGACTTTTGAGGCACACACGGCGCTGGTGCATGCCGACGGCCATGCGCCTGACGTGGCCGGGCTGATAGAGGAGCTCGCGGAGCGCACCGACTCCGGCTACGTTTTTGGCGGCCTGTCGTCCAGCCGCGGACGCACCGTGCAGTTTGCCGTGTCAGGGGACGGCAATGTCAAAGGCCAGGGCAAGGCCAGCGGTGTCTTCAGCGGTGGCTTGAGCGGTGTGGCCTTTGGCCCGGACGTGACCCTGGTGTCACGCGTGACGCAAGGCTGCCTGCCAATCAATCGGGCGCACAAGGTCACCGGTGTTGACCGCAATGTGGTGCTCACGCTGGATGGCCAGAGCGCTCTCGACGTGCTGCTACGTGAGCTTGATGTGACGCTGGAGCAGCCGCGTGAAGCCTTGCAAGCGGTGCGCGCCACGCTGGTCGGTTTGACCGAGCCTGCGGCTTTGGCCGATGCCTCGCAAACCATCATGCGCACGGGCAATTTTGGTTCCGACGTGCTGGTGCGCCACATCATCGGCCTGGACCCCGGACGTGCAGGCATCGCCGTGGCTGACGTGGTGACCGAGGGCATGGAACTGGCTTTTTGTCAGCGCAACGTGCAAGCCGCCCGCGCCGATCTGATGCGCATTTGCGCTGAAATTCGTGAGGAGCTGGAGCCGCAAGAGCAGGCCCTGGAAGTTGCAACCGCCTTGGCGCAATCTGAGGCTGAGGCCGCACCACATGCCGCCCGTGGCATTGCTGGGGCCATTTACGTGAGTTGCACCGGCCGCGGTGGCGCGCATTTTGGGGGTCCAAGTGCCGAACTGCAGATCATTCGCCGAGCCTTGGGCGACGTGCCGCTGGTGGGCTTTTTTGCCGCCGGTGAAATCGCCCGGCACCACCTGTATGGTTACACCGGCGTGCTGACAGTTTTTACAGGCAAATAGGCCAGCAGCCCTTGATAATAAAGCGCTAGTAGCTATTTTATTTATAGCAAAATTAGATCCCGCTAGGCGCAGCCTGCGTCAGAAGAAATCCAGCGGGGTAAACGCATCCTGGCTGGCTTTTTGTTGCTCCCGCAACCAGCGTTTGAAACGGGTGTCGTCTTGCACCACGGTCAGGTCTTGCTTCATCTGGCTGATCTCTTCTTGTAAATTCTGTTCGCATTCGTTGAGATGGCGGCGCAGCGCGGTGGCGCTCAGGGTGCTGAACATGGGCAAATTGAATTCGCCAATCATTTGCCGCTCAGCCGCATACAGCTCGTCGGTGAGTACGCTCACCCGGTCTTTAAGTAGGGTGGTCAAGGCGGCCATTTTTTCCTTGGCCAGGTGTGCCATCTGGCTGGCATGGGTCAATTCGGCGCGCAGTTGCAGTTGCAGCAGCCCAAGCAAGTCGCGCTTCTCATAAGCCGCATTGGCTTCTTTCATGAGCCCGGTTTTGCGCAGTTGCTCGTGTGGGTCGGTCTCGCGGTCGGGGTGCAGGGCGCTGACCAACTGGCGGTAAATGGTGCGCAGGGCACCGGTGGCGTCTTTCAGCTGGGCGGTGGCTTTGACCTCGGCCTTGAGTTGTGCTGCCGTTTTCTTGCGCTTGTTTTGGTGGCTGGCGCGGGCGGCTTCCTCAGTAGCGGCTTTTTCCTGCATTTTGGCCATGCTGGCGCGCAGCAGGTCGTCCAGGCGCTCAAACGGAGTGTCATCGTCCCCCATGTCTTCGCCCAAGATGTCTTCCATGAACATTTTCATGTTTGCGGCGGTGGCGGCTTCTTCTTCGGCCAGCGATGAGTCACTGTGTGCCTCGTACAGCACGTGCATGGCAACGTCCCCGGTGTTGGCCACTTGTGCGGCCAAGTGGCAGAGGATCTCGGTGGCGATGGCTTTTTGCTTGGCGCTCAAGCCCTTGCGCTGCAAGCGAGCGTCCAGCCACACGGCCATTTGGCGCATCAGGGCAATGCGCATTTTCTGTAGCGGCACCAGCGTGCGCTCGGCCACCAAGCGGTGGGCGTCAGCCAGCTTGCGCGTGTCTTCGATTTTTTGCGCCAGGGTTTCCGTTTGTTTCAGCAGCTGGTTAAAGCGCTTTTGCGCCGGTGACATGGCGCCGGCGCCAAAACTGAGTGCATTGACCGCCAGTGCAACACCTGGGGGTGGTGTGATGGCGGGTGGTAGCGGATCGTTCGGGAGCAAGTGTTTTTGATGTGCCATGGTGGATTGCAATAGCTGATGTTGGCAGGAGGCCGCCTGTGTTTCAGGATTTTAGAAACGATTCCAGCGTTGTTTCAGCCGGTGTTTCAGCACCCGCCCGAGTCGCCACGGCATGGATGCGCGCACTTGCGCCAGCAGGGCATTTTTCCAGTTCGTCCAGCGCCCAAAGGCTTGCGCAAACCAGGCCAGCTGCATCAGCGCGGGTTGCGTTAAGCTAAACAAGCGCGCCACGATGGCCGTGCCGACCAGTTTGGCCATCAGGATCACCAGCGTGCCTGAGATCACTTTGCCTTGGCCAATCAGCCACAGCGCCAGCAGCTTGACGGGCAGCAACAGCAAGGTTGGCAACAAAAATAGCGCCAGCGCGGCGTAGGGCGGCAGGGTCTGGATGAGTCGCTCCAGCCAGCGCAACCCGGCCAAGCGACCCACCCAGGCCAGCGCGCGTTGCAGTGGCTCCCAGCCCCATTCTTCAAACAGGATGACCAGCGCCAGCAGGCCGCCAAAAAGATATTTGATCAGGCGCAGCGGCAGGTGAGCCAGAAATGGTCAGGCTCAGGGGGCAGTTGGGTCATGGGCGAGTTTTATATGACAAATAGGCGTGTAGCCCTTGTTAGGGTTTTGTCCCAGGCCTTGGATTCGCAGATGGCGGTGATCAGGGCGTGGTCTTTGCTGGCAATGAGGGCGTTGTCTTGCCCCGGCTCCAGCAACAGACACCAGTCCGGCTTGGCCAGTTTGCCCTGCACCGTGATGGTTTGCTGGGTGACGCTGGTCCAACCAAGCTGGGTGAGCAGCGGGCCAATGAAGCGTTCTTCAAGCTGGGCTTCGCTGCGCTGCGACAAGCTGGCCACGTCAAAGTGGGCGGCGAGCCAATCGTTCAAACCGTAAGGCAGTGGCAGCTTGGCCAATTCTGTGATTTTTGGGCAACAAAACCCTCGTCAAGGAGGGTGTTGACGAGCCAGTGTGTAGCGAACAAGTGTTGAGTCATATGCTTTTATTGTGCGGGATGAACTTTGCAGGCCAGCTCCTGGCACAAGGTGGCCAGTGGCATGGCGGTGATGTCATGACCCAGGGGAAAGGACTCTTGTCCGGGGTAGACCACCAGCTTGCGCACGGGAGATAAGTCTTTGCAGGCCGCATGAAAGCCGCGCTCAACCTTGGGTGTCAGGCTGCGTTTGACCTCAATGGCCCAGATGTCACCGCCGGGCCAGACCAGCAGCAAGTCGATTTCAGCACCGCCACCGGTGCGGTAAAAGTAGGCTTGCACATTGGCTGGCGCGCACTGCAGCAGGTTTTCGATCACAAACCCTTCCCAGCTTGCCCCCAGCACCATGTGTGACAGCAAAGTTTCTTTGGTGTCGATGTCCAGCAGGGCATGCACCAGCCCGCTGTCACGCACGTACACCTTGGGGGTCTTCACCAGGCGCTTGCCGACGTTGGCATGCCAGGGTGGCAGGCGGCGCACCAGCAGCAAATCGCACAGCAGGTCGATGTAGCTTTGAGCGGTTTTGGCATCGACGCCGATGTTGCGTGCCAGTTGCGCCACGTTGAGCAGACCGCTCTGGTGATGCGCCAACATGGTCCAGAAGCGGCGCAGGGTGTCAGCCGCGATGCGCGGGCCAAACTGCGGGATGTCGCGCTCTAGGTAGGTGCTGATGAAGTTTTGTCGCCAGCGCAGGCTGCGTGCATCGCTGGGTGCGGTCAGGCTCTCGGGGAATCCGCCGCGCAACCACAGGGCATCCAGTTGCGATGCACCGGCTTCCAGCAGATTGAGGGCCCCGAGCTCCAGGTAGGCAATGCGCCCGGCCAGGGTTTCACCAGATTGATGGAGTAAGTCCAGCGAGGCTGAGCCCAACAACAGGTAGTTGCCCGAACGTTTGCCGTTGCGGCGGGCTTGGTCAATCAGGCCACGCAGCACGGGGAACAGCGCGGGCGTGCGGTGCACTTCGTCCAGAATGACCAGTTTGTCCAGGTGATCTGCCAGATACAGCTCAGGTTGCCTCAGTTTGGCTAGGTCACGCTCAGATTCCAGGTCAAGGTAGATGCTGGGAATGGACTTTGCGG
The DNA here is from genome assembly GCF_028688795.1 of Rhodoferax sp. Classification (GTDB taxonomy): domain Bacteria; phylum Pseudomonadota; class Gammaproteobacteria; order Burkholderiales; family Burkholderiaceae_C; genus Rhodoferax. The sequence goes on from NZ_JAQTXM010000015.1 coordinate 46,971, forward strand.
CTTCCAGCGCCAGCGTGGTTTTGCCGGATTGGCGTGGCCCAAGCAGGGCCACGGCCGGTGAATGCTGGAGTTCTTCGGTCAGTTGTGGCAGCAGGAGGCGTGTAAACATCCTTACAATTATGGAGTTTCATTTCATGATTTGCAAGGATGAATTCAAGCCGGTCTCACACCCCGCGTGCCCGGTCTGTCTTGAATTGCGCCCGAAATGCGCCAAACGTGCCAGCGTCCAGCGCGGCGCGCACCTCGCGCATCAGGTTCAGGTAATAGTGAAGGTTGTGAATGCTGGCCAGCATGGGGCCGAGCATTTCGCCGCAGCGGTCCAGGTGGTGCAGGTAGGCGCGGCTGAAAGCCCCGCTCACTGTGCCGTTGGCGCGAACGCTGCCTTTGCAGGCATAGCAGGTGCAGGTGCTGTCCAGCGGGCCATGGTCGCTTTTGTGGCGGGCGTTGCGCATTTTCAGGTCGCCAAAACGGGTGAACAAGGTGCCGTTGCGGGCGTTGCGGGTGGGCATGACGCAGTCGAACATGTCGACACCGGCCGCCACGCCTTCGACCAAATCTTCGGGCGTGCCGACGCCCATCAGGTAGCGCGGTTTGTGGGCGGGCAGGCGGTGCGGCGTGTGCGCCATGATGCGCAGCATCTCATCCTTGGGCTCACCCACACTGACCCCGCCCACGGCGTAGCCGGGGAAGTCCATGGCCACCAGCGCCTCCAGTGATTCCTGGCGCAAACTCTCAAACATGCCGCCTTGCACAATGCCAAACAGGGCGTTGGGGTTCTCCAGTCGGGCGAATTCGTCCTGGCTGCGCTTGGCCCAGCGCAGGCTCATTTCCATCGAGGTGCGCGCCTCGGCCTCGGTGGTGATCTGGCCTTTGGTTTTGGGCTCGACCGACAAATACGGCGTGCATTCGTCAAGCTGCATGGCAATGTCAGAGTTCAGCGTGGTCTGGATTTGCATGGACACTTCGGGCGACATGAACAGTTTGTCGCCATTCACGGGAGAAGAAAAGTGCACGCCTTCTTCGGTGATCTTGCGCATGGCGCCCAGGCTCCAGACCTGAAAACCACCGGAGTCGGTCAAGATCGGTTTGTTCCAGCGCTCAAACGCGTGCAACCCGCCAAAACTTTTCATCACATCTGCGCCCGGGCGCATCCACAGGTGGAAGGTGTTGCCCAGAATAATCTGTGCGCCCATGTCTTCCAGGCTGGAGGGCATCACGCCTTTGACCGTGCCGTAAGTGCCCACTGGCATGAAAATGGGGGTTTGAACCATGCCGTGGTTGAGTACCATGGTGCCGCGGCGGGCGTGGCTGCCTGCGTAGCCTGTCTCAATCCGGGCGGGGTCGGTGGCGAGCACATCAAATTGAACCACGGGCTGGGCTGGATGCGGGTGCGGGTGTGAATGCGGGTGCGCAGGGTCGTGTGGGTGAGCGTGTGTCATGGTGTGTGAGAAGAACGTGGCCGGTATTGTCTTTGATCTAGGGACGGGTGAATGGCAGTGGTTTGGCTTCACGCCATTGGTTCACAGCTCAAAGTGACGGCGCACGCGGTCTTCCAGTAACTCACGAGCGGCGTTTTCATCGGCATGGGCAAGGCGGTCAAAAATGCCCCTGGCCATGGGTTTGAAGACGGCCATCACGCTGGGGTCAAAGTGGCTTCCGGTGTCTTTGTCCAGTATTGCCATACTGGCTTCAAAGCTCATGGGCTCTTTGTAGGGGCGCTTGGAACACAAGGCGTCAAACACATCGGCCACGGCAAAAATACGTGCGGACAGGGGAATGGCATCACCTGCGAGCTGTTGTGGGTAGCCCGAGCCATTCCATTTCTCATGGTGCGAAGCCACCACATCGTTGGCGCCGTCGAGCCAGCCAGCGCCGGTAACGATGTCTTTGCCCTGGTTGACGTGGGTGCGCATGATGGTCATTTCGGCATCGTCGAGCTTGCCGGGCTTGAGCAAAATGGCGTCCGGAATACCGATCTTGCCCACGTCGTGCAAGAAGCTGCCAGCAATCAAGGCCTGCATGGCGTTGCCAGAAAAGCCCATTTTTTCGGCAATGCCTGCGGCAATCCAGGCCACCCGGTAATTGTGGGCGCCGGTGTCCGAGTCGCGTTTGGCAATGGCGCGGCCCAGGGCCTCCATCATCGAAATATGCGAGTCAAGCACCTCGCGCGCTTTGCGCTCGTTGTCGGCGGACAACCGCACCACCACCGGATACAGCACGGCGCCGCAGAGCAAGGATGCCAGGCAGACCATCAGTGCGACGGTCATAGCGTTGCTCAGAATTTGTGATTTTTGCCATTCCGGCACAACACGAACACCTTCGAAATAGCCTGTAATTGGCAAACTCATGTCGGTGGCGGACTCGCGCAACGGCACAAACACGCGCAGCATCCACAACCCGTCAGCAAGCTTCAGGCTTTCATAAGAGGGAAGGGCGTAGGCCGGTTTGCCATGCGGGGGTAAGGCCGACTCTACTGCCGCCCCTTCTTTGGTGAGGGACTCCGCCAGCTTGTCGCCTGTGGGGCTGTAAATCTCAGCAATGTCAAACAAGCCCCCCGAGATGGTCTTCGCTGCCAATTGCGCATGCTCGGTGGCCTGTGGGCCAGTCAGGTTGATGGCGTCGTAGTGGTGGAGTAGCCGGCCAGATTCTTCAATGGCCAGTGCGACCACGCTTTCTTCCGCGCTCTCACGTGTGACAAACCAGGCCACCGGGCTGGCAATAGAGGCCAGCATCAGACTCACGGTAGCAATGCGGATGGCTGTGCGTTTTTGAAAGTTGTTCATGAGCAGGTTTGTTTATCTAAGCAGGCGAACAAATTATGCGGCGTTTCGGCGAGACAAAAACATCGCGTCGCCGTAACTGAAAAAGCGGTATTTTTCTGCAATGGCGTGGGCATACAACGCCATGATGTGCTCGAACCCTGCAAAGGCGCTCACCAGCATCATCAGGCTGGACTTTGGCAGGTGAAAGTTGGTGACCAGTGCATCAATCACCTTGAAGTCAAACCCCGGCGTGATGAAGATGCTGGTGTCTCCGGTGGATTGCCCCGTCAGAGCCCAAGACTCCAGCGTGCGCACGCTGGTGGTGCCCACGGCAACGATGCGCCCGCCGCGCGCGCGGCAATCGGCAATGGCCTGTTGCGTTGCTTCGGGCACGTCATACCACTCGCTGTGCATCTGGTGCTCGGCCAGGTTTTCGGTCTTGACCGGCTGAAATGTGCCGGCACCCACATGCAGCGTCACATGCGCGCGCTGCACGCCCATGGCGTCAATGGCGGCCAGCAGGGCTTCGTCAAAGTGCAGCGCGGCGGTAGGGGCGGCCACGGCGCCGGTGTTTTTGGCAAACACGGTTTGGTAGCGCTGCGCATCTTCGACTGAGTCGGCGTGGGTGATGTAGGGCGGCAGCGGCACATGGCCGTGGCGCGCCATCAGGGTGTAGGGGTCATCGCCCGCGTCGTTGGACAGCACAAAGCGAAACAGTGGGCCGTGCGCATTGGGCCAGCGCCCAAGCAAGGTGGCGCTCAGGTGGTCTTTGCTGCCGGGCGCGCTGACCAGACTCACCGTGCTGCCTACCTCGGGCTTTTTGCTGACGCGCATGTGCGCCGCTACTTGGTTGCCACCCAGCACGCGCTCAATCAGCAGTTCCAGCTTGCCGCCAGTGGCCTTTTCGCCAAACAGGCGCGCGTTCATCACCTTGGTGTCGTTGAACACCATCAGGTCACCAGGTTGCAGCAGGCTGGGCAGGTCATGAAAGATGCGGTTCACCGGCGTGCTGGCGCTGCCGTCCAGCAGTCGTGAGCCGCTGCGTGTAGGCGTTGGGTGCTGGGCAATCAGTTCGGTGGGCAGCACAAAATCAAAGTCACTCAGGGTGAACGTGCGCTGTGCTTCAAGGGGAAATGCGGTCATGATGCTTGTGGGGCGAGCATGATCGCCCGCCAATTGAGTCGGGTTGAGATTGTCGCAGGCATGCTCCATGACGATGACAACTGAGGATTGTCAACACAACGTGATTAATTGGGCTTTCTGTTCGCCAGCACACGCAGCGTAGCGGGGGTCCGGTGATATAACTTCTTTTTCAAACAACTCTCATGGAGTCATCATGACAATTTCGACAATTTCAACATCGCGTAGCCGCCCCCTGATTGCCGGTTTGAGCGCACTGGTTGTGCTGGTCAGTGGCTGCGCCAACATGACCGAAACACAGCGCGGTGCGGCCATTGGTGCCGGCGTGGGTTCGCTGGCAGGCGTGGCTCTTGGCCACAACCGTGAGTCTGCAGCCATTGGCGCTGGCCTGGGCGCACTGGGTGGCTACATCTGGTCGAACCAAATGGCGCAGAAGAAAGCCGCCATGGAGCAAGCCACCGCAGGCACCGGCGTGGAAGTGACGCAAACCGCTGACAACCAGCTCAAGCTCAACATTCCAAGCGACATCTCGTTTGACACCGGTCGCGCCGACATCAAGCCCAACATGCGCCCGATTCTTGACCAGTTTGCGCAAGGCTTGGCTAATCAGCCCAACACCGAAATCCGCATCGTGGGCCACACCGACAGCACCGGTTCTGATGCCATCAACAACCCGCTGTCGGTCAACCGCGCCGCCAGCGCACGCAACTACCTGGTGTCACGCGGCGTGAACTCACAACGCATCCAGATCGATGGCCGTGGTTCATATGAGCCGATTGCGGACAACAACACCGACTATGGCCGCGCCAGGAATCGCCGCATCGAGATCTTTTTGGCTGAGCGGGCAGCTGCACGATAAATTGCAGGTGGTCAATGAAAAGTGGCCTATGCGCCGCTTTTTTTGTTTGTGCTAGGCAGTTACTGGCAAGGGGGCGGATTCAAGGCGTCGCACGCCCTGAAAAGTTTAGACCATGTGTCCATGGCCCCGCACTGCCAGCCACCTCAGTAAGTTAGCGTCAACGTGCTGCTGCCGTCCACCGCAGTTTCAGAAAGCCGGGTCAGGCCGCCGGCGGGTGTCATTCTGAAAACGGCGGTCATGGTCATTGTGGTGTTGCCCACGGTGTCCTTGTCGACCTGAATGATTTTCAGCAGGGCTGTGGTGGCGGTGTCCGGTGCCAGGGAAAAACTCACGTCGGATGATCCAAGCAAGGTGGATTTGCTGCTGTCGGCATACCGGTTGGACGTGTGCCACGGGCCGGAGTCGTTGACTTTTGCTGTGTCGGGAACAACGGCCACGCTGGTGACCACCACATATTCTTCGCCCGACCAGCCTTTGGCCACATAGTTTGAATCGACAAAAGTTGTGTCGCTTGCCGCAAGCGAGATGGTCACGCCGTTGGCAACAACTGACCCGCTGACCGTGCTTGTTTTTTGTAACACGGCGGCACCTTCAAACAGGCCGTTGGTCACTGGTGATTGCGTCACGGTGCCTGAGCCGGTCACGCTGAAGCCACTGGCTGTGCCGCTGACTGTGAACGGGTAGCTGCGGGTGTCGTTGAAGTAATTGACATAGGCCGCCTTGACCTGAAACGTGTCGGTGGATGTGACGGGCGCGTTGGACGCAGGCACGCCCGCATCGCCGCCCCCGCCGCTGCATGCAGCGATGAATGCGGTTGTAATGGCCACGGCAAGCCATTGATGTAATTTCATGATGTGCTCCTTCTTCAGTTGAAATGGGCTTGGGAAGTTCTGCCACTCGATTTAAAGCCACGGCCACTTTTTTTGGTGTGCGAAAAATCAAGGCTTGAGCCCAGGCCCTGCGTGGTCAGTTTTGATCCCATGCAAAATCGGCCCATGCCGCCGACCACCCCCACGCCTTCAGCCACGTCTGTTTGCAAGCCGCCGCCCAAACCCCTGTCGGGCCCGCAAAAAGCCCTGCGCAAGCTCGGTTTGAACCGCGCCATTGACCTGGCGCTGCACCTGCCGCTGCGTTACGAGGATGAAACCCGGCTGACCCAACTGCGCGATGTGCGCGAGGGTGATGTGGCGCAGATTGAGGGCACCGTCGCGCACGCCGAGGTCAAACTCAGTGGCCATCGCCAGCTGCTTGTCACGCTCGACGATGGCACCGGCACTTGCCTGCTGCGCTTTTTTACCTTTTACCCGTCCATGCAAAAGGCGATGGCTGTGGGCAGCCGGATTCGGGTGCGCGGTGAAATCCGGGGTGGCTTTGCTGGCCTGACCATGATGCACCCGGTGGTGAAACCCGCCGGCGGCGAGTTGGCCAGGGCGCTAACCCCGGTCTACCCCACGGTGGCGGGTTTGCCGCAAATTTATTTGCGCCGTGCCGTGCAGGCCGGGCTGGCGCGTGCTGAACTGCCGGACACCGTGCCAAGTGTTTTTTTACAAGAAATTGGCATGCAGCCCTTATGGAATATGCGTAAGGCACTCTCTTTTTTGCATAACCCCACGCCTGATGTGTCGTTGGACGCGCTACAAGACCACAGCCACCCGGCTTGGCAGCGGCTCAAGGCCGAGGAGCTGTTGGCGCAGCAGCTCTCTCAATTACAGTCCCGCCGAGAACGCGCCCAGCTGCGCTCGCCCGTGCTGGCGGGGAGCGGCAGTGGCAACAGTCTGCGCCCATCAATGGGGCTGGAACACAGTTTTTCTGGCGCAACTGCTGCGGTGCGCGCCACAACGCCGCTTTACGAGCGCCTGTTGGCTGCGCTGCCCTTTCAACTCACTGCCGCGCAAACGCGTGTGGTGGCCGAGATCACGCAGGACATTGCCCGCCCCATGCCGATGCACCGCCTGCTGCAAGGCGACGTGGGCGCCGGTAAAACCGTGGTGGCCGCGCTGGCTGCTGCCGTGTGCATGGATGCCGGTTGGCAGTGTGCACTTATGGCCCCGACCGAAATTCTGGCGACCCAGCACTTTGCCAAGCTGGTGGGCTGGTTACACCCCTTAGGCATCACGGTGGCCTGGCTCACGGGCAGCCAAAAGGCCAAAGAGCGCCGCGAGATGCTGGCGCTGATTGCCAGCGGCCAGGCGCAACTGGTGGTGGGCACCCATGCGCTGATCCAGGACAAGGTGCAGTTTCATAACCTGGCGCTGGCCATCATCGACGAGCAGCACCGCTTTGGCGTGGCGCAGCGGCTGGCGCTGCGCAGCAAGCTGGCGCCCCAAAAGGAGCCGCTTGAGCCTTCGAACAAACTGCATGACGAATTCTCCGATCCGCTCGTGGCGGTTTCCGCTGGAGTTACGTCCCCATCCCCGCTGGAGCCGCACCTGCTGATGATGACGGCCACACCCATTCCGCGCACACTGGCCATGAGTTATTACGCGGATCTGGATGTGTCCACCATCGACGAGCTGCCGCCCGGGCGCACGCCCATCATCACCAAGGTGGTGAATGATGCGCGGCGCGACGAGGTGATTGAGCGCATTCGCGCCCAGCTGACTGATGGGCGTCAGATTTACTGGGTCTGCCCGCTGATTGAAGAAAGCGAGGCGCTGGACCTGAGCAACGCCACCGAAACCCACGCCCAGCTGAGCGCGGCTCTGCAAGGCTGTGTGGGGCCCACGGGCGTGCCGCTGCAAATTGGGCTGTTGCACTCGCGCATGCCAGCGCCTGAGAAGAAGGCGGTGATGGCCTTGTTCACCAGCGGCGCCATGGGTGTGCTGGTTAGCACCACGGTGATCGAGGTGGGCGTGGATGTGCCCAACGCCTCGTTGATGGTGATCGAACACGCCGAGCGGTTTGGCCTGTCGCAGTTGCACCAACTGCGCGGGCGGGTTGGGCGGGGCGCGGCGGCCTCGGCCTGTGTGCTGCTGTATTCCACCGGCGATGCGCCGCGTTTGAGCCAGACCGCGCGCGCACGCCTGAAGGCCATGGCCGAGACCAACGATGGCTTTGAGATTGCCCGGCGCGACCTGGAAATACGCGGCCCCGGCGAGTTCATGGGCGCGCGCCAGTCCGGTGACGCCATGCTGCGTTTCGCCGATGTGGCGGAAGATGCCCACCTGCTGGACTGGGCCCGCCGCCTGGCCCCGGTCATGCTCGATCAACACCCGGCGCTGGCCGAGCAACATGTGCAGCGTTGGCTGGGGACCAAGGCCGAGTTTTTGAAGGCCTGATGCCGCTGGCTTGTCCTGACGCTTGCCGAAAAACCCGCGTATGCTCTTGCCACCATGCTGCGCCTGACCCAAGCCCCCAACCTCGCAATCGCCACCCTGTGGGCCGATGCGCTCAAAGTGGAGGGCATTGCGGCCAGCGTGCAGCGCCAATACCTCAGCGGTGTGGCGGGTGAGTTGCCGCCAGACCAATGCCTGCCTGAAGTCTGGATTCAGGACAGCGCCCAAGAGGCGCGGGCCCGCGAGCTGCTCTACCACTTGCAGCACGTGCCGCAGCACCGCTGGGCCTGTGTTTGTGGCGAGCTGGTTGAAGGCGGCTTTGAGCAGTGCTGGGCTTGCAGTGCCTGGATGCCACGCTGATCTTTTTTTGAATTGGCCACACGCTCGGCGAAAATAACACCATGACCCTGACTGAACTCAAATACATCGTAGCGGTGGCCCGGGAGCGGCACTTTGGCAAGGCGGCTGAAGCCTGCTATGTGTCGCAACCCACCCTGTCCGTGGCCGTGAAAAAGCTCGAAGAAGAGCTGGAAGTAAAGCTCTTTGAGCGCAGTGCCAACGAGGTCACCGTGACCCCGCTGGGCGAAGAAATTGTGCGCCAGGCGCTGAGCGTGCTGGAGCAGGCTGCCGCCATCAAGGAGATTGCCAAACGTGGCAAAGACCCGCTCGGCGGCGCCCTCACTTTGGGTCTGATCTACACCATTGGCCCCTATTTGTTGCCCGACCTGGTGCACCAGATGATTGCGCGCACACCGCAAATGCCCTTGATGCTGCAGGAGAACTTCACAGTGAAGCTGCTGGAGATGCTGCGTACCGGCGAGATCGATTGCGCCATTCTGGCGGAGCCATTTCCTGATGCTGGCCTGGCGATTGCGCCGCTGTACGACGAACCCTTCATGGCAGCGGTGCCTGCCAAGCACCCGATGGCCAGTAAAACACAGGTGACCAGCGACGAGCTGAAGAACGAGACCATGTTGCTGCTCGGTAGTGGCCATTGTTTCCGGGACCATGTGCTTGAAGTGTGCCCGGAGTTCGCCCGCTTTTCCAGCAACACCGAAGGCATTCGCAAGAGCTTTGAAGGCTCTTCGCTGGAAACCATCAAACACATGGTGGCGGCAGGCATGGGGGTCACGTTGGTGCCACGTTTGAGCGTGCCCAAAGAGGCTTTTGCCGTCAAACCCAAACGCCGACGTGATGAAGATGCGTATATCAAGTATTTGCCCATCACTGACAAAGATGGTGGCCCGCCTCCCATGCGCCGTGTGGTGTTGGCGTGGCGGCGCAGCTTCACCCGCTACGAAGCCATTGCCGCGTTGCGCAACGCCATTTACGCCTGCGAACTGCCGGGTGTGACCCGTTTGTCCGCATGATTTTTACATTAAATAGAACCCTAGGCCTTTAAAAATAAGCGCTAGTAGCTCCAATAAATATAGCATTTTGTGTCCCTTGAACTACGAAAAGAGACTGTGTGCGTGTTCTTTCTTCCGCTCTTGAAAACAGGCTGGCGCTGTACCTTGACCTGATTCGCTGGAGCCGGCCTGCGGGTTGGCTGCTGCTGCTGTGGCCCACGCTGGGCGCGCTGTGGGTGGCGGCTGGGGGGTTTCCCGGCTGGCATCTGCTCACCGTGTTTGTGCTGGGCACGATCCTGATGCGCAGTGCGGGTTGCTGCATCAATGATGTGGCAGACCGCGAGTTTGACAAACACGTCAAGCGCACGGCTGGGCGCCCGGTGACCATTGGCGCAGTGTCGGTGCGAGAGGCGCTGCTGGTGGGCGCGCTGCTGGCGCTGCTGGCGCTGGCGCTGGTGCTCACCACCAACACCCTCACGGTGGGTATGTCGTGCGCCGCGCTGGCCGTCACGCTGGCTTACCCCTATGCCAAGCGATATGTGTCGATGCCGCAAGCGGTGTTGGGCGTGGCTTTTGGCATGGGTATTCCGATGGCGTTTGCGGCCGTGCGCGGCGACCTGCCACCGCTGGCCTGGGTGCTGATGCTGGGAAACCTGTTTTGGGTGCTGGCCTACGACACCGAGTACGCCATGGTCGACCGTGATGACGATTTGCGGCTGGGCATCAAGACCTCAGCCATCACGCTTGGGCGTTGGGATGTACCGGTGGTCATGCTGTGTTATTTGACCTTTATAATAATCTGGGCTCTAGCCCTTATGCCTTATGCGCAAGGCACTCTGTTTTATATAGCAATTGCCGTGGCCTTGGCACAGGTGGTGTGGCACTTCACGATGATCCAGGCTCGTACCCGCGCGGGCTGCTTCAAAGCCTTTCGGCTGAACCATTGGCTGGGCTTTGCCGTGTTTTCGGGCATTGCTGCGAGCTATTTCGCGCAATAAAAAGCCACCTGGCAGGGTGGCTGGGGAGAGCAGATGCGACGGTTTTTCAGTCTGCGCCAAATTCGTCGCCAAGTTCACGGGCGCGTTCACGTGCCGCATACATCGCATCGATGAACAGGGCGCGCACATCGTTGTCTTCCATGCTGGAAATCGCTGCAAAGGTGGTGCCGCCTTTGGATGTGACGCGCTGGCGCAGCACTTGCGGCGATTCGGTGGACGCCTGGGCCAAGGCGCTGGCGCCGGTAAACGTTGCCACGGCCAGTTGATGGGCTTGCTCACGGCTTAAGCCCATTTCAATGCCTGCCGTGGTCATGGCTTCCATGAAGTAAAACACGTAAGCCGGGCCCGAACCTGACAAGGCCGTCACCACGTCGAGCTGTTCTTCGGCATCCAGCCAGAGCGATTGGCCCGTGGTGGCCATTACTTCTTCGATGAAGGCTTTGTCATTGGCCGACACGCTGTCGCGGGCATATAAGCCAGCGATGCCTTGGCCAATCAGCGCCGGCGTGTTGGGCATGGCGCGCACGACGCGCTCGACACCCAGCCAGGCGGCGATGCTGTCACTGCGAATGCCTGCGGCCACGCTCAGGTGCAGGGCACCCAAAGCGTGTGGGGCAGCGGCGAGCGCGGCTTCCTTGAAGGTTTGTGGTTTGACGGCCCACACCACCAGGGCGGCATCGGCCAAAAAAGCCCCGGCCTGCGCATGGGCCTCAATGCCAAAGCTCATCTGCAGTTTGTCGCGGGCCTCGTCAAAAGGTTCTACCACGTCAATTTGTTCAGGGGGCAGGCCTTGTTTGATCAGGCCGCCGATGATGGCGCTGGCCATGTTGCCCCCGCCAATGAATGCAATGCGTTTGCTCATGAATTAAACACAGCGCAAAGGCTGCTCCCGCGTTGTTAAGTCTGTGAGTCTAATCAACTGCGGCAACAACCAGCACTTATTGGTCGACAGGCAGCACGGTTTGTCGCACCGCGTGCTCCCAGCGAGCCATGTGTTCTTGTGCGCGTTCGGGGGCCAAGGTGGGTAAAAAGCGCCGCTCGGTTTGCCACAAGGCAGTGAGCTCATCGGTGCTGCGGTAAACCCCGGTGGCCAGGCCGGCCAGGTAGGCCGCACCGAGCGCCGTGGTTTCGGTCACTGCCGGGCGCACCACTGGAATGCCCAGCAGGTCGGCCTGGAATTGCATCAACAGGTTGTTCACACACGCGCCACCATCGACCCGCAACTCAGACACCGCGACGCCGCCGGCCGCAATGGCGTCGCGACTCATGGCCTGCAGCAGGGCGGCACTTTGAAACGCAATGCTCTCCAGGGCGGCCCGGGCAATGTGCGCCAATGTGCTGCCCCGGCTCAAACCGGTGATGGAGCCGCGGGCATCCGGCTTCCAATAAGGCGCGCCCAGGCCGGTAAAGGCCGGCACGACCATCACGCCACCGGCATCGGGCACACTTTCGGCGAGCGCCTGCACCTCGGCACTGCTGGGAATGGCTTGCAGCCCATCGCGCAGCCACTGCACCACGGCACCGCCAACAAACACGCTGCCTTCCATGGCGAATTCGGGCTGCGCTGTGGCTTGCGCTGCGCTGGTGGTGATCAGTCCGTTGGTCGAGGTTTGAAAGCTGTGGCCGGTGTGCATCAGCATGAAGCAACCCGTCCCATAAGTGTTTTTCACCATGCCGGGTTTGAAACAAGCTTGGCCAAACAGGGCGCTTTGCTGGTCGCCAGCCACGCCGCCAATCGGAATCTCGGCGCCAAGCAGGTCTGCACTGACGGTGCCAAACAGGCTGCTGGAGGCCTGCACCTTGGGTAGCAGGCTGCCGGGAATGTCCAGCGTCTGCAGCAGTTTGCCGTCCCATTGGTTGGTGTGCACGTTGAACAGCATGGTGCGCGAGGCGTTGCTGACATCTGTGGCGTGAACCGCTTGGGCGCGGGTGCGCTCATTGGCTCCGCCAGTGAGTTGCCAGATCAGCCAGCTGTCTACCGTGCCAAACAGCAAATCTCCTTGCGCTGCTTGCTGACGTGCACCGCTCACGTTGTCCAGAATCCATTTGAGCTTGGTGCCGGAGAAGTAGGCGTCGAGCAACAAACCGGTTTTGGCCTGGATGCTGGCTGCCAAGCCGCCTACACGCAAAGCCACGCAGGTGGGCTCGGTACGCCGGTCTTGCCAGACGATGGCGTTGTGAATTGGCAGGCCCGTCTTGCGGTGCCAGACTACCGTGGTTTCGCGCTGGTTGGTAACCCCCAGGGCTTTGATTTGCCGGGCTTGAAGGCCCGCCTTGGCCAGCACCTCGCGCGCCGTGGTGAGTTGCGCGCGCCAGATTTCCAGCGGGTCATGTTCGACCCAACCCGGCTGCGGGTAAATCTGGTTAAGTTCCTGTTGCGCCATGGCAATGAGCTGGCCATCTTGGTCAAACACAATGCTGCGTGAACTGGAAGTGCCTTGGTCTAGAGCAAGCAGGTAGGTCATGGGTGTCCTGAACTGGCGAATAATGGGGTGGTTTGTCACCCAAGTGAATCACACATGCCCACTTTACCCCAAGCGATTGCCACCGACCGTGCGCAACTGACGGCGCGTCTGGCCGAGCCGTGTCACTATGACATTGCAGTGGTGGGTGGTGGCGCCACCGGTTTGGGCATAGCGCTGGATGCGGCCGCACGGGGCTTGCGCGTGGTGCTGATGGAGGCTTACGATTTCGCCAAAGGTACCTCGTCGCGCTCCACCAAACTGGTGCACGGGGGCGTGCGTTATTTGGCCCAAGGCAATATTTCATTGGTGCGCGAAGCATTGCATGAACGCACCTTGCTGCTCAAAAATGCACCGCATCTGGCGCAACCCCTGCCCTTTGTCATGCCCACTTACCAATGGTGGGAGGCTCCCTTTTATGGGGTCGGCCTGAAAATGTATGACGCGCTGGCAGGCAGCGCGGGATTGGGTCGCACTGAGTTTTTAAGCCGCCGCGAGACGTCGGCGCATTTGCCCATGGTGCGCATAGCGGGGCTCAAAGGCGGCGTCAAGTATTGGGATGGCCAGTTCAATGACGCACGCATGGCGCTGGCATTGGCGCGGACCGCAGCGGCACATGGCGCTTTGCTGGTGAACTATTGCCGGGCAACCAGTCTGGTCCATGAGGGTGGCCGGGTGGTCGGCGTGAATTGCGAAGACCAGCTCACAGGAAAGGCTCACGCCATCGCGTGTGGCTGTGTGGTGAATGCCACGGGCGTGTGGGTTGATGAGCTGCGCCGCCAGGATGGCACAGCAATAGGCGAGCCAGACGGCAAAAAGACGCAGCCCATGGTGGCCCCCAGCCAAGGTGTCCATATGGTGGTTGACCGGAAATTTCTGGGCGGAAATACCGCTCTGATGGTGCCAAAGACTGCAGATGGACGTGTGCTGTTTGCTGTGCCGTGGTTGGGCAAAGTCATTCTGGGCACCACCGACACGCCGCGCCATGACCTGGCCGTGGAGCCGGGGCCATTTGCGGACGAGATTGAATTCATCCTGAACGAATCGGCGCGGTATTTGCGTCGTGCGCCAACCCGTGCCGACGTTAAAAGCGTTTGGGTGGGCTTGCGCCCGTTGGTCAAGCCGCCAGATGATGAGGGTGACAACACCAAGGGCCTGAGTCGGGAGCACACGATATTGGTGGGCCGCAGTGGGTTGGTCACCGTTACGGGTGGCAAGTGGACCACCTATCGGGCCATGGCTGAAGATGTGCTGGCGCAATGCACCACGCATGGCCTGATCAAATCGACCGCTTGTGGGTTAACAGAAAACCTTCGCTTGGTGGGCGCCGGTGCTACCGGGGTTTGTGTGATTCCCTTGCATGAGCCAGAAGGTTGGCATTCGTACGGCGCAGAGCAGGACAGGGTACGCACATTGCCGGGTGCTGATCGTTGGCTTTGCAATGGGCTGTCTGAGAGCATGGTGCGATTTGCCGCGCGATATGAGTACGCCATCAAGGTGGAAGATGTGCTGGCCCGAAGAAGCCGGCTGTTGTTTCTTGATGCGCGACTCGCGGGCCAACTGGCGGGCGATGTCGCCAACATCTTGCAGGATGAGACGGGGGTGGATCCAGATCAAGAGGGGTTCGATCACCTGTGGCCAAACTATTTGACAAGTGCAACCGAAAAAGTTTGATCAAGCTTCATTTTTGCTGCATAATACAAGGCTTCGCGTTAAAAACGAAGTGTCTGCCCAAAGCTAGCAATGTGAGTGGTTCATATTGTGAGTAACGGGCCCAAGACTGACTGATGTGGCAGTTTGCGTTGTGCAAACTGATTTTTTCAGTGCAAGTTGGGAATTAAACAAATGATCCAAACCGAATCTCGACTCGAAGTCGCCGACAACACCGGTGCGAAGTCCGTTCTGTGCATCAAGGTGCTGGGCGGATCTAAACGTCGCTACGCCAGCGTAGGCGACATTATCAAAGTGAGCATCAAAGAAGCTGCGCCCCGTGGACGCGTCAAAAAAGGCGATGTATACAGTGCTGTGGTGGTTCGTACTGCCAAGGGCATTCGTCGCAGTGACGGTTCCTTGGTGAAGTTTGATGGCAATGCAGCAGTGTTGCTCAATGCCAAGCTCGAGCCTATTGGCACTCGCATCTTTGGGCCAGTGACGCGTGAATTGCGCACTGAAAAGTTCATGAAGATCGTGTCTTTGGCACCTGAAGTTTTGTAAGGACATCACATGAACAAAATTCGCAAAGGCGACAATGTGATCGTGCTCACTGGGCGCGATAAAGGCAAGCGCGGCATAGTTGCTTCGCGCAAAGATGATTCGCACCTGATGGTTGAAGGTGTCAATATCGTCAAGAAGCATGCCAAGCCAAACCCCATGAAGGGTGAGGCAGGCGGCATCGTTGAGAAAACCATGGCTATTCACCAATCCAATGTTGCGATCTTCAATGTGGCAACTGGTAAGGCTGACCGCGTGGGTATCAAATTGCAGGCTGATGGCAAGCGCGTTCGCGTTTACAAGTCAAGCGGCGAAGAAATCAAGGTGGCATGAACATGGCTCGTTTGCAACAACTCTTTCGTGAAAAACTGGCGCCAGAACTGATTGCCAAATTTGGCTACAAGTCTCCGATGCAAGTGCCTCGTCTGACGAAGATCACGCTCAATATGGGTGTGAGTGAAGCAGTGGCTGACAAAAAAGTCATGGATCACGCAGTCAGTGATTTGACAAAAATCGCAGGTCAAAAACCTGTGGTCACCATGTCAAAGAAAGCTATTGCTGGTTTCAAGATCCGTGAAAACCAAGCAATCGGTTGCATGGTAACCCTGCGTGGTGCTCAGATGTATGAGTTCCTGGATCGCTTTGTTACTGTCGCTTTGCCTCGGGTGCGTGACTTTCGTGGTATCTCCGGTCGTTCATTTGACGGCCGCGGTAACTACAACGTAGGCGTCAAAGAGCAAATTATTTTCCCTGAAATTGAATACGACAAGGTTGACGCCTTGCGTGGTCTCAATATCAGTATCACGACAACGGCCAAGACTGATGACGAGTGCAAAGCGCTTCTCGCTGGTTTCCGTTTCCCCTTCAAGAACTGAGGTGACCTGTGGCTAAGATGGCTTTGATACAGCGCGAGCTCAAGAGAGACAAACTGGTTGCCAAGTACGCAAAAAAACATGCGGAATTGAAGGCGATTTCAACCAGTGCCAAGCATACCGAAGAAGAGCGCGCAGCGGCTCGTCTGGGTCTGCAGTTGTTGCCTCGCAACGCAAACCCGACTCGCCAGCGTAACCGTTGTGCGATCACCGGTCGTCCACGTGGCACATTCCAGCATTTTGGCCTGGCACGTGCAAAGATTCGCGAAATGGCGTTTGCTGGTGAAATACCCGGCATCGTCAAGGCTAGCTGGTAATCGGCAGGAGAAATAGATATGAGCATGAGTGATCCGATCGCCGACCTGCTGACACGCATTCGAAATGCGCAAATGGTTGCAAAAACATCTGTTCGTGTACCTTCATCCAAAGTGAAGATCGCGATTACCCAAGTCTTGCAAGACGAAGGTTATATCGATGGCTTCAAAGTAGTCACAGTCGACGGCAAGTCCGAGCTGGAAATCGCTTTGAAGTACTACGCCGGCCGTCCAGTGATTGAGCGCATTGAGCGTGTCAGTCGCCCGGGCCTGCGGGTGTACCGCGGCAGCGATGCCATTCCACAAGTTCAAAACGGTCTTGGTGTGGCAATTGTCACAACGCCCAAGGGTGTGATGACTGATCGCAAAGCGCGCGCTACCGGTGTCGGTGGTGAAGTGCTCTGCTACGTCGCTTAACGCGTGGCATTGAGGAGAAACATAAGATGTCCCGTATAGCAAAAATGCCCGTCACAATTCCTGCTGGAGTGGATGTGACGATGAATGACCAAAGCTTGACTGTCAAAGGCGCCGGTGGCGTCCTGTCGTTGACTCAAAACGCTCTCGTCAAGATTACAACCGATGCTGGCAAGCTGAATTTTTCGGCTGCCAACGAGTCGAGGGAAGCAGACGCGATGGCTGGTACTTTGCGTCAACTGGTCAACAACATGGTTGTCGGCGTGACCAAAGGATTTGAGAAAAAGTTGACATTGATTGGTGTGGGCTACAAAGCGCAGGCTCAAGCCAACAAACTCAATCTGACAGTCGGTTACTCACACCCTGTCAACAAGGAAATGCCTGAAGGCATTACTGTGACTACCCCAACACCAACCGAGGTGCTCATCAAGGGCGCTGACCGTCAGCGTGTGGGTCAGGTGGCTGCTGAAATTCGTGCGATCCGACCTCCTGAGCCTTACAAAGGCAAGGGCATTCGTTATTCAGACGAAAAAGTCGCGATCAAAGAAACCAAGAAGAAATAAGGATCTGCATCATGTTGAGCAAAAAAGAGCAGCGTCTTCGCAGAGCCCGTCAAACACGTATCCGCATCGCAAACCAGGGTGTGGCACGTTTGACGGTCAATCGTACCAATTTGCACATTTACGCCAGTGTAATTTCTGGCGATGGCTCCAAAGTATTGGCAACAGCCTCTACTGCAGAGGCCGATGTGCGTCAATCATTGGGTGGTTCCGGCAAGGGCGGCAACGTAGCTGCTGCCCAAGTCATAGGTAAGCGTTTGGCTGAAAAGGCAAAGGCTGTTGGTGTTGAAAAAGTAGCGTTTGATCGTGCAGGGTTTGCGTACCATGGCCGCGTGAAAGCGCTGGCTGATGCGGCACGTGAAGCTGGCTTGCAGTTCTAAGCAGATCGGAAAATAAGATGGCTAAAGTACAAGCAAAAATGCAAGGTAAGGCTGAAGGGCCTGAAGACGGTCTGCGCGAAAAAATGATCGCGATCAACCGGGTCACCAAAGTGGTGAAGGGTGGTCGGATTCTTGGTTTTGCCGCACTGACAGTTGTTGGTGATGGTGACGGCACCGTTGGTATGGGTAAGGGAAAATCGAAAGAAGTTCCTGCAGCCGTACAAAAAGCAATGGAAGAAGCACGTCGCAACATGGCCAAGATGTCGCTCAAGAATGGTTCTATTCACCACAAGGTGATGGGTCACCATGGCGCAGCATCTGTGATGGTCGCTCCAGCGCCCAAAGGTACTGGCATCATTGCCGGTGGCCCAATGCGCGCTGTGTTTGAAGTGGTTGGCATCACCGATATCGTGGCAAAGAGCCATGGTTCTTCAAACCCGTACAACATGGTCCGCGCGACGTTAGACGCGCTCTCTCATGCGACAACGCCTTCAGTGGTTGCTGCGAAACGCGGCAAGACAGTTGAAGAACTGTTCGCTTAATTGGAGTCCCTAGAAATGACAACGCAAAAGAAAGTCACCGTGAAGCTGGTGCGTAGCCCAATCGGCTGCGCCGAGTCTCACCGTGCAACTGTTCGCGGTTTGGGCTTGCGCAAAATGCACAGCACAAGCGAATTGGTTGATACGCCTGAAGTGCGCGGCATGATCAATAAGATCAGCTATCTGGTTAAAGTGCTTTAAGAGGTAAATGATGGAACTTAATGGCATTAAGCCGGCTGACGGCGCAAAACATTACAAACGACGCGTGGGTCGTGGCATCGGCTCAGGCATCGGTAAAACTGCGGGTCGCGGCCATAAGGGTCAAAAGTCGCGCGCTGGTGGTTACCACAAGGTTGGTTTCGAAGGCGGTCAAATGCCTATGCAACGGCGTCTGCCTAAACGTGGTTTCAAATCTGCGTTGCTGAAATTTAATGCTGAGGTGACCCTGAGCGCACTAAATTTGTTGGATGTCTCTGACATTGATATTTTGGTGCTGAAGCAGGCTGGTTTGGTTGGTGAGCTTGCCAAGGTCGTCAAGATCATCAAGACCGGTGAAGTCACTAAGCCTTTCAAGTTGAACGGCGTCGGTGCTACAGCAGCAGCCAAAGTAGCCATTTTGGCTGCTGGTGGTAGCGTTGCTTAAATCTGATTCGGGGCGCGCGTAAGTGGCAACATCTAGCTCAGCACTATCGGCAAAGACCGACAAGTATGGCGACCTGCGTCGCCGACTTATCTTTTTGTTGTTGGCACTTGTGGTGTACCGGGTGGGTGCGCACATTCCTGTGCCAGGTATTGATGCGGTACAGCTGCAGCAGTTCTTCAAGGGCCAACAAGGCGGTATTTTGGGCATGTTCAACATGTTCTCGGGCGGTGCGCTGTCCCGGTTTACCATTTTCGCCCTTGGAATCATGCCGTACATCTCTGCATCGATCATCATGCAGTTACTTGGGTATGTATTGCCAGCTTTCGAGCAGTTGAAGAAAGAGGGCGAAGCAGGACGTCGCAAGATCACGCAATATACCCGCTACGGGACGCTTGGTTTAGCATTGTTTCAGTCGCTAGGTATTGCTGTTGCTCTCGAAAGTTCAGCTGGACTGGTGATCACGCCGGGTTTTGGTTTTCGCATGACAGCGGTAGTTACGTTGACAGCAGGCACTTTATTCTTAATGTGGCTGGGTGAGCAAATTACCGAGCGTGGTTTGGGTAACGGTATTTCCATTTTGATTTTCGGCGGTATCGCGGCAGGATTGCCAAGTGCCATCGGTGGATTATTGGAACTGGTACGTACTGGTGCGATGAGTATCATCGTGTCGCTGCTTATAGTTGTGTTGATCGCGCTAGTTACTTACTTCGTTGTGTTCGTTGAACGGGGTCAGCGTAAGATCTTGGTCAATTACGCACGGCGGCAGGTTGGTAACAAGGTGTACGGCGGGCAATCTTCTCATTTGCCACTGAAGTTGAATATGGCCGGTGTGATTCCACCAATTTTCGCTTCATCAATCATTTTGCTACCGGCGACAGTAGTGGGTTGGTTTAGTGCAGGTGATTCGATGCGTTGGTTAAAAGATATTGCTGGTTCGTTGACACCTGGGCAACCAATTTACGTGATGCTCTACGCTGCTGCGATTATTTTCTTCTGTTTTTTCTATACTGCTCTTGTGTTCAACAGCCGGGAAACTGCAGATAATCTAAAGAAAAGTGGCGCGTTTGTTCCGGGCATTCGGCCAGGTGATAACACTGCGAAATATATCGATAAGATATTGCTTCGGTTGACCTTCGTGGGTGCAATTTACATCACTTTGGTATGCTTGCTGCCTGAGTTTTTGATTCTTAAGTACAACGTGCCATTCTATTTTGGTGGCACATCGCTGCTGATTATTGTGGTCGTGACCATGGATTTCATGGCACAGGTTCAGAACTATTTGATGTCCCAGCAATATGAGTCTTTGCTGAAAAAGGCTAACTTTAAGGCTTCTTGAGGTTAAATATGGCAAAAGACGATGTAATTCAAATGCAGGGTGAGATTGTTGAGAACCTGCCAAACGCAACATTCAGGGTTAAGCTTGAAAATGGTCACATAGTCTTGGGGCATATTTCTGGAAAAATGCGAATGCATTACATTCGGATATTACCTGGTGACAAAGTTACCGTTGAGTTGACGCCTTATGATTTGAGCCGAGCACGTATTGTGTTTCGGGCTAAGTAGTTTTTATTGTTCGAGAATTGTTTAGGAGAACGCAATGAAAGTTTCGGCTTCGGTAAAGAAGATTTGCCGCAATTGCAAAATTATTCGGCGTAAAGGTGTTGTGCGTGTGATCTGTACGGATCCGCGTCACAAACAGCGTCAGGGTTGAGCGCAAGAGTTATAGAGGACCAAAATGGCACGTATCGCTGGTATTAATATTCCCCCGCAAAAGCATTCAGAAATTGGCTTGACCGCCATTTTTGGTGTGGGACGTAGTCGCGCTCGCAAGATTTGTGAATCTTGCGGCATTGAATACTCCAAAAAAATCAAAGACCTTACAGATCCTGAGCTTGAAAAAGTTCGTGACGAGGTCGCAAAGTTCACGATCGAGGGTGACCTTCGTCGTGAAACCACGATGAACATCAAGCGCTTGATGGACATCGGTTGTTATCGCGGTTTCCGCCATCGTCGTGGCTTGCCACTGCGGGGTCAGCGCACACGTACAAATGCACGTACGCGCAAGGGTCCTCGTAAAGCAGCAGCTTCCCTCAAGAAATAACAGGCTCTGAAAGACCACTATGGCTAAAGCACCCGCTAACAATGCAGCACAGCGTGTTCGCAAGAAAGTTCGTAAAAACGTAGCCGATGGTATTGCACACGTTCACGCGTCGTTCAACAACACCATCATCACGATCACTGACCGTCAAGGTAACTCGTTGTCTTGGGCGTCTTCAGGCGGCCAAGGTTTCAAGGGCTCACGTAAATCAACACCTTTTGCTGCTCAGGTGGCCTCTGAAGTTGCTGGTCGTGCGGCGATTGAACAGGGCATCAAGAACCTTGATGTCGAGATCAAAGGCCCAGGCCCAGGTCGCGAGTCTTCTGTGCGTGCGTTGGCGGCTTTAGGCATTCGCATCAATATGATCGCTGATGTGACCCCCGTGCCACATAACGGCTGCCGCCCACAAAAGCGTCGTCGGATCTAATTTTTTACCAAGCCCACCGCCATGATCCGTACTGGATCGTGGCTCCCGCGTCATGCGCGGCAGATGATTAAAAGGAAACTCAAGTGGCACGTTATTTAGGCCCCAAGGCCAAGCTCTCCCGTCGTGAAGGTACGGATCTGTTCCTCAAGAGTGCTCGTCGCTCTATCGGTGACAAGGCAAAGTTCGACTCCAAACCGGGCCAGCACGGACGCACTTCGGGTGCACGTACTTCCGACTACGGTGTTCAGTTGCGTGAGAAGCAAAAAGTCAAGCGGATGTACGGCATCCTTGAAAAGCAGTTCCGTCGCTATTTTGAAGAGGCAGATCGTCGCAAGGGCAACACGGGCGCAAACCTGTTGGGCTTGCTTGAAAGTCGCCTGGACAATGTTGTGTACCGCATGGGCTTTGGCTCAACTCGCGCAGAAGCACGTCAACTGGTTTCTCACAAAGCGATGCTGGTCAACGGCAAATCCGTCAATATCCCTTCCTACATGGTGAAGGTAGGGGACGTCATTGCTGTGCGTGAGAAATCCGCTAAGCAAAATCGGATCGCTGAAGCTTTGCAATTGGCACAACAAGTTGGTATGCCAGCTTGGGTTGATGTCAACTCGGAAAAAGCCGAAGGCGTGTTCAAGGCTGTCCCAGATCGTGATCAGTTCGCCGCTGATGTGAATGAGTCTTTGATCGTTGAGTTGTATTCCCGCTAATTGACTCAGTCGTTTTCGTTTTGCTGTGAAGGCCTTAGTTGGCCTTCCGGCGTTTATTCAGCCTTACCGATGTAACGAATCGGGGGTATTGAGAGGATTTATTCATGCAAAGTAGTTTACTGAAGCCCAAAGCGATCCACGTTGAGCAGCTGTCTCCCAACAGGGCGAAAGTTGTACTGGAGCCTTTTGAGCGCGGTTATGGTCACACGCTGGGTAATGCCCTGCGCCGTGTGTTGTTGTCGTCAATGCCTGGGTATGCACCAACTGAGGTCACCATTGCTGGCGTCTTGCATGAATACTCGTCGATTGACGGCGTGCACGAGGATGTCGTCAATATCTTGTTGAATTTGAAGGGTGTGGTTTTCAAACTGCATAACCGCGACGAAGTCACATTGAGTTTGCGCAAGGACACCGAGGGTGTTGTCAGTGCCGGCGACATTCAGACACCGCATGATGTCGAAATCATCAATCCAGATCACGTGATTGCGAATTTGTCTCACGGCGGCAAACTGGACATGCAGATCAAGGTTGAAAAAGGCCGTGGATACGTTCCTGGCACGATGCGCCGTCATGGCGACGAGCCAACCAAGTCCATCGGTCGGATTGTGCTTGATGCTTCTTACTCACCGGTAAAGCGGGTGAGCTACACCGTCGAAAGCGCGCGTGTTGAACAGCGTACTGATTTGGATAAGCTGATTGTTGACATTGAAACCAATGGGGCAATCTCAGCTGAAGATGCGGTTCGTGCCTCGGCGAAGATTCTGGTTGAGCAGTTGGCAGTGTTTGCCCAACTTGAAGGTGGTGAAGTTGACGCGATCGTGTCACCGTCGTCACGTGGCAGTTCGCAGTTTGACCCGGTGTTGTTGCGCCCGGTTGACGAACTTGAATTGACTGTTCGTTCAGCTAATTGCTTGAAAGCTGAAAATATTTACTACATTGGCGATTTGATTCAGCGGACTGAAAACGAGCTCTTGAAGACACCTAATTTGGGTCGGAAGTCGCTCAATGAAATTAAGGAAGTGTTGGCCTCGCGTGGCTTGACACTGGGTATGAAGCTTGAAAGTTGGCCACCGGCTGCACTGGAAAAGCGCTAAATCAGGAGCCTGAAAAGGCTTCGCGCAACGGGCAGTACCTGATACGGCTGTCTTCAATCAAACTAAGGAAATAATATGCGTCACGGACTTGGCTTACGTAAACTCAATCGCACTTCATCACATCGCTTGGCGATGTTGCGCAATATGATGAATTCGCTCATCGAGCATGAAGTTATCAAAACAACAGTGCCAAAAGCCAAAGAACTTCGCCGCGTGATTGAACCCATGATCACCTTGGCTAAAGTTGCGACGGTTGCAAATCGCCGCTTGGCCTTTGACCGCCTGCGTGACCGCGATAGCGTCGTCAAACTTTTCAACGATCTGGGTCCTCGCTTCAATGCTCGTCCAGGTGGCTACACACGCATTTTGAAAATGGGTTTCCGCGTGGGTGACAACGCCCCCATGGCGTTGGTTGAGCTTGTTGATCGCGCTGCAGTAGAAGAAAAACTTACTGAAGCTCAAGTTGCTTCAGAATAAGTTATAATAAAGATATCGCGCGATGGAGCAGTCTGGTAGCTCGTTGGGCTCATAACCCAAAGGTCGGAGGTTCAAATCCTTCTCGCGCAACCAGTTAGTCAAGGGTTTTCTTGATTCAAAAAGCCCGCCTAAAGCGGGCTTTTTGCTGCGTGTTCGTTTCAGGCTATCTTGCCGGTATGCTTTTTCGGGCTAGGATTGCTAATTCAGCAACCCAACGTTCGCCCTTTCTGCACCACGAACCGGTCAAGCGCCGCAAGCGTTGCCCTTAGAGGTTGCTCATGATGATTGTTGGGTTGAAACGACAGTAGTCCGATGCCTTTGCACCGTGACAGAATTAGGCATGTCCACACCCGACACCGTAGCCGCTGATCAAGTCACTCATCTGGATGACTCTGGCACCATCGTCACGACAGCCCTGAATGGGGCGGCGATTGGTCCGATTTCCCTCGACTATTACTTGCCTATCTTTCGTCTATTTGACGCAAGCAACCGCAGTGGCCCAAGTTGGAATTGGGCTGCATGTCTGTACACGTTGAGCTGGTTGGTTTTTAGGCGCTTGAGGGGCTCAGCTTGGATCTACGCTTCGGCCGTGTTGTGTTGTTTGCTCATATTGTTTGCTTTGTCCAAATGGGTGCCTGACTTCTATGATGCAAATGAAGTCTTTTTATGGGTGGGTTTCGGCGTCTTCTATTTTTTGCTGCCTGGGATCTACGGTAACAAGCTGCTGTATGGTGCGACCCGTGAAAACGTGTTGCATGCGCTCACCGTGAGCAGCACGCTCAAGGGGGCCTGCGAAAAACTGAGACTTCAGGCCGCCTCGCGGGGGCGCTTCATCTGGCTGGTGCTGATTAATATGGTGCTGGCAAGTTCTGTTGCCGGTGTCTATCTGGCGTTTCCTGATATTGCCGTCGTCGCTAAAAGGGCGATGTTCGCGGACGAGATGGACAAACATAACGAAGCCCTAGTTGAAGAATCTGTGCAGATACCCGCAGCCGCGCCAGCTTCTGTCCCAACCACTGGCCCATTAACTGCCTCTGCCTCTGCCCTTGCCCCGATTTTGGTCGTCTCTACGCTGATTCCGGTAGCTAGCGCTAGCCCCGAGTTGATGCGGCCTGAAACTGAGTCACTCTCCACAAGCGCAACACAAGCTGACCTGACGGTCCTGGATGCGGCAGCTTTGCGATATGTGCCCAGACGCCGGCTGGATGTGATCGCAACATCCGCCGCGCCGGTGGAGGCGGCACCCGCTGGATCGCGGCAGACGGTGACGGCATCGACGCAAGCAAATCCGCTGTACTACATCAATGTGGGTTTGTTTGCCAACGATTGGAATGCGCGTTATGCACAAGCGAAATTGGTGGACGCTGGCCTGGTGTCATTCCGGCAGGCGTTAATGACCAACAAAGGTAAATTGACGCGCGTACGCGTGGGCCCGTTTGAAAGCAAAGCTGACGCAGATGTCGATGCCAAAAAAATTCATGCGCTCAAACTGGACGCAGTCGTTATTCGTCAATAACGGCTACCCAGCGCGGCAGAGCACTAGTCAGGTTGGCCTCAAAATTGGAATGGGCAACCAGCGGCAGGAAAGCAGTCCTTGCGCGTTATTTCCAGCGCAAGGGCTCAATGTGCACGTTGTGCACGCCGTCCCCCAGCATCAGCGCGCCTTCTTGTATGGTGGCTTGCAGGTTCATGCTGCGCTGTGCCAGCGGCTTCAGTTCCAGTGCTGAGGTGTTGGGTATGCGCCAGACCTGCAGGTTCTTCAGGCGTGTGAGTTTGGTTTCAATGCCGCGCCACCAGATGTCGGCGGCTGGGCCAAAGGCGTAAAGCACCACAACATCGGCCTTGTTGCAAGCCTTGTTCAGCGGCTTGTCTTCAGGTTGTCCAACCTCGATCCACAGGCGAGTCAGGCCGGTGAAGTCGCGCAGCCAGACATCGGGCTCGTCGGGGTCGCTCAATCCGGCGCCAAAGGCCAGCGTGCCGTCACCGCCGCAGACGGTTTGCAACTGGTGCGCCTGCAGCGCCAGCGCGCACAGCCGCACCATCATGCGTTCGTCGGTTTCGCTTGGGTGGCGCGCCAGCGTGAGCGCATGGTCAGCGTAGTAGCTGTGGTCAATGTCTGCTATTTGCAGGCCGGCTTTAAAGATGGTGGATTTGGTGGCCATGGATGATCGGGTAGACACCAACGTGAAGCAGATTGAAGACCAATTCTTCAATCTGCTTCAAAGTGCGCAGTTGAAATAGATAAATAAGCGATTACACGCGCCGGGCCAGTTCCGCCGCCATGCCCACATAGCTGGCAGGCGTCATGGCCAGCAGTCGGACCTTTTCAGCTTCAGGCAACGCCAGGCCGGCAATGAAGCCTTGCATCAGTTCACGCGTCATGGCTTCGCCACGGGTGAATTTTTTCAGCTGCTCATAAGGCTGGGGCAGACCAAAACGGCGCATCACGGTTTGAATCGGTTCAGCCATCACTTCCCAAGAGCTGTCGAGGTCGCCGGCAATCGCGGCTTCGTTGATTTCCAGCTTGCCCAAGCCGGTAGCGAGTGACTGGTAGGCCAGCACCGCGTAACCCAAGGCCACACCCATGTTGCGCAGTACGGTGCTGTCGGTCAGGTCGCGCTGCCAGCGGCTGATCGGCAGCTTTTCGCTCATGTGGCGCAGCATGGCGTTGGCCAGACCCAGATTGCCCTCGGCGTTCTCAAAATCAATCGGGTTGACTTTGTGCGGCATGGTGCTGGAACCCACTTCGCCGTCGCGCAGCTTTTGCTTGAAATAGCCTAGAGAGACATAGCCCCAAACGTCACGCGACCAGTCAATCAGGATGGTGTTAGTGCGTGCCACGGCGTCAAACAGCTCGGCCATGTAGTCATGCGGCTCAATCTGGATGCTGTAGGGCTGAAACGTCAGGCCCAGGCCAACTGGCTCGGGGGTTTCGATGACCTTCTTGCTGAATGCCTCCCAGTCAAACTCGGGCCAGGCCGACAGGTGGGCGTTGAAATTGCCCACGGCGCCATTCATTTTGGCCATCAGTTTGACGGATGCGATGCGTTCGCGTGCTGCCACCAAGCGCACCACCACGTTGGCAATTTCCTTGCCCACCGTGGTCGGGCTGGCAGTTTGGCCGTGGGTGCGGCTGAGCATCGACACCTCGGCAAACGCATGCGCCATGTCGCGCAGCTTGGTGATGATGGCGTCAAGCGTGGGCAGCAACACAGCGTCGCGGCCACTTTTCAGTTGCAGCGCGTGGCTGGTGTTGTTGATGTCTTCGCTGGTGCAGCCAAAGTGCACAAACTCCTGCACGGCCACCAGTTCGGGGCGGGCTTCAAACTTGGACTTGAGCCAGTATTCCACCGCTTTCACGTCGTGGTTGGTGACTTTTTCGATGTCCTTGATGGCCTTGCCATCGGTTTCCGAGAAGTTCTTGACCAGCCCCATCAGGTAGGTGCGCGCGCCGGGTGAAAGCGGCTTGAACTCGGCAAAACCGCAGTCGCTCAAGGCGATGAACCAGGCCACTTCGACCTGAACACGGCGGTGCATGTAACCCTGCTCACTCATGGCGGGGCGCAGTTTGGCAAGCTTGGCGGCGTAGCGGCCGTCCAGCGGGGAAAGGGCGGAAATAGCGGAGGTAGTCATGCGCGGCATTGTAGGGCGCGACACTGGGTAAACCCGCAAGCGCCACGTCAGCTTGCATGGACGCAACACGCCAATAAGGGGCATGTCCAAAGCGCCGCCCTGGCTGGCCCTGCCTGTATAGAATCACCAGTCAACTATGCGGGTCACCCCCCAATTGCCTCATGCCTATGAAACTGATCGGATCCAACTCCAGCCCTTATGTGCGCAAAGTGCGCGTCGTCATGGCAGAAAAAAAGCTTGACTACGAGTATGTGCTGGAGGATGTCTGGTCGGCCAACACCAACATTGGATCGGCGAGCCCGCTGGGCAAGGTGCCATGCCTGGTGATGGAAGGTGCCGAGGCCATTTTTGACTCGCGCGTGATCGTTGAATACCTTGACACCCTGTCGCCCGTGGGCAAACTGATTCCCAGCATGGGCCGAGAGCGCGCCGAGGTCAAAACCTGGGAAGCGCTGGCCGATGGTGTGCTGGACGCGTCCATCCTCGCGCGTCTCGAAGCGACCTGGGGCGGCCGCACGCCAGAGCAGCGCAGCCAGGCCTGGATTGACCGCCAATTGGGCAAGGTCGATGCCGCACTGCTGGCCATGAGCAAAGGCCTGGGCGACAAGGCGTTTTGTGTCAGCATCCATTTGAGCCTGGCCGACGTGGCCGTGGGTGTGGCGCTGGGCTATCTTGACTTCCGGTTTCCACAAATCGACTGGCGCGAGCGGTACCCCAATTTGCTCAAATTGCAGGACAAGCTGATGGCCCGCCCCAGCTTTGCCGACACCAAGCCGTTATAAAGTGAAAGAGCGGTCCTTGCGCCCGCTCAGGCGTTGACACGTCGTTTCAGCCAGCGCATCAAACTGCCCACCACGGGCAGTTTTTCGTAGAGCTCTTGCGCGGCATCCCAATAGTCACGGTGCACTGTGATCTGGCCGCTGCTAGAAAGCACCAAGTGGCTGGCCCCCAAGATCACCTGCTCTTGCCCGGCCCGGTAGCCCTTGAAATAAAAGCGGAACTCCCAGGTCAGAAAACACTGCGCACCTTGCAGCACACGCTCTTTGACAACAAAGCGCGGCTGCTGCAGGCTGACGAACATGTGCGCAAAAATCCGCGTGATGGCAGGCACACCCGTGACGTCGTTGAACGGGTCAGTAAAACGCGCTTGTGGGTCGTAAAACTCGCCGAGCTGCGCCACGTTTTGGGGGGTCAGAGTCTCAAAAATTTGCACGATGTGGGCAACGTGCTGGCTGTGGTCGGTGGTCATTGGGTGGCGCGTGAAACCAGGTCAAAGTAGAGGCGGTAGGGTAGCAGGCGCAAGGCTTGTAGCCACAGGGTGAAGCGTTTCGGAAAATGAACCTCGAACGCACCACGCGCCCAACCTTTCAAAATAGCCTGGGCGGCCTGTTCGGGTGTCAGCAGCGCGGGCATGGCAAAGGTGTTGCCGGCCGTAAGTGGTGTTTGCACAAACCCAGGGTTGATGATGGAAACCCCAAGCCCCTGGTGGTGCACATCGAGGTAAAGCGTCTCGGCCAAGTTGATCAGTGCCGCTTTGGTCGGACCGTAAGCTAGGCTGTTAGGCAGGCCGCCATAACCCGCCACGCTGCCGATCAGGCTGACGTGCCCCTGGCCGCGCGCCAGCAGTGCCGGCAACACGGCGTCCAGCACATTCAGCGCGCCAATAAAGTTCACGTCCACATGACGCTTCATGTCGGACAGGTTCAGGTTGTCGGCGCGCATGGCCTGGTAGTGGCCGGCGCAATACACCACGCAGTCCAGCGGTCCTAGCACCAGCAGCATCGCGGCTGCGGCCGTCACGGCTTGGGTGTCGGTGACATCCAGAGGCAGCGCCTGGCTGCCGGGGTGTTGCTGCACAAACTCGTCCAGCAAGCCCGTTTGGCGGGCTGACACCACCACCCGGGCCCCTTTCGCGTGGAGCGCGTGCGCAGTGGCTGCGCCAATGCCGCTGGAGGCGCCCACCAGCCAGACGGTTTTGCCGTGCCAGTTGGTCAGGCGTGGGTTGAGGGAATGGATGAATGGCATGGGATACTATTTTATTGATAGCTTCTTGCGCTTATTTAATAAGGGCTAGAGGCCTATTTGTTATAAATTTATGAACCAGCCCGTCGTGTGAATGACAGGGTGACTTCACCCAGGTACACGCCAAACTTGCTCATGCGGGCCTTGTTGAGCATCACCGTGGGGGTCATCAGGTACATCCAGTCGTCAAACTGCACCTCAAAGACGCGGCCATCGACCGGCAGCGACAGCGTATATCGCCAGTTCAGCGCGTTGCCCCGGCTGGTGCCCAGGGCGGTGCCGACCACGTCGTCCGCCTGGCCGGTGTAGTGGCCGTCGGGCAATTTTTTCAAACGCCAGACGCGCCGCTGGCTGGTGCCGTCCGAGTAGCTGAAGGCCTCGTCCAGCACGCCATCGTCCCCGTTCCAGCTGCACTGCATGAGCACCGTGAAGCGCTTCACCACTTGGCCGGAGCGGTCGGTGAAGATGCCATAGGCGTCCAGCGTGCCGTTGAAATAGCTGCGCAGGTCAAGCGCAGGGGTCTCTTGCACGTAGCCCTCAATCTTTTGCGAGGCGCAGCCGCTAAAAGTCAGTGTGGAGGCCGCCGCAGCGCCTAAAAACAGTCGTTTTTTCATGGTGTCTTTCGCAGGATGAAGGTGTAGAGCAGCGCCAGCGCAATGCTTTTGAGCGCGCAGGGCAGCAGGCAATAGGCCCAGGTCAGAGTGTTCAAGGCCTGCGGGTCGCGGGTACCGGGGGTGTAGCCCAGGGCGTCCAGCAGTGGCAGCGCCAAGCCAGCGGCCAAGGCCAGATTGAGCTTGCTGGCAAAGGCCCACCAGCCGAAGTAAGCGCCCTCGGCCTGGCCACGGTCGCCGTGGGCTTCGATCTGCCCGTTCAACAGCGCGGCGGGCAGGGCCAGGTCGGTGCCCATGGCCACACCACTCAACGCGCAGACCGCCAGAAACGCCAGGCTGTCACCGGCACCGAGCTGCGCCGCAAACCCAAACACGGCCAGCGCCAGCACCATGCCAAGGCCCCAGGTGCGGACCAAGCCAAGGCGCGCCACCACGTGCAGCCACAGCGGCAAAGCCAGCGCTGCGCAGACAAAGTAAGTGCCCAAAAACACAGGTGCCATGGCGGCAGGGGCTTGCAGGCGATCTTGCACAAAAAACAGGATCAGCGTGGCGGGCACGGCGCTGGCGATGCCGTTGACCATGAAGACCGCCATCAGCGCGCAAAAACCCGGGCGTTTCCAGGGCAACCAAACGCTGTTTGCCAGCCTGCTACGGGTTGGGTCACCCGGTGTCGGGCGTGAAGGCCTGTGAAAAGGTGTTGGCCCAGCTCGCCAGGCCAGCCAGGCAGCGACGGCTGCTATTAATAAAATAGCTTCTGTCGCTGGTAAACCAAGGACTAGAGGCAAAATTGATGCTAAAACAACACCCGCCAGCCCAAACCCTTCGCGCCACGCCACCACCCGGCTGCGCTTGGCCTCATTGCCGCCCAAGCGCGCGCCCCAGGCCTGATGCAGGATGCTCAGGGCGCTGTAGGCCACGGTGGTCAGCAGCAAACTCAAGCCCAGCCACAGCATCAAAGGCTGACCAGACGTACCCGACACCGCGAGGGGTGGGGAAAACATCAGCGCAAAGCCGGCACACAACAGCGCTGCGGCCAGCGCGCCCCAGCCCAGCACGGCGCTTGGCGAGTGGGCAAACAAGCGGTCCGCCCAGCGCCCCAGCCAGGGGTCGATCACCGCGTCAAACAAGCGAACGGCCAGCAGCAGCGCGCCCAGACCGCCCAGGCTCAGGCCGAATTCGCGGGCGTAGTGGTTGGGCAACAGCACATACAGCGGCAGCGCCACAAAGGCCAGCGGCAAGCCCATCAGGCCGTAGCGCCAACCGGCGCGCCATGAGAAGGTCGGGCCAGATGCCACGTCGGTGCGTGTCGTCATGGGGTGACACCGGCCAGTAGCTGGCGGCGCAGGGCGGGTTCGCTGGTGGCTTGCGCCAACCAGATGCCGAAAAAGGACGCGCTAAAGCGCGCATCGGCAATGCTGCCGTGGGGCTGGCCGTTGAGCCAGAAGCGCGCTCCCACAGCCGGCTGGTGCAGACCGGTCAAGCGGTCGCCAGCTTGCACGTCCGCAAAGGTTTGGGTCATGGCACTGAGCCATTGGCTCGCCTGGGCCTCGGGGATGGGCGCAATACCGCGCATTTCTCTCAAAGAGCGCTCGGCAATGGCCACGCCTTTGAGCGCACGCAAGTAGCGCAAGCTCAGGGCCAGCGGAAATTGGGCGAATTGGCTGGCGCGAAAGCCCGGGCCCACCCACAATTGCGCGTCATACACCTCAAAGCCCCACACCCGCAGCCGGGCGGTACCGGCCAGGCGGGCATCTGCCAACGTGCTGCTGACTTCAGGCCAGACCGCGTCAGCTTGTGCAAAAGCCGGGTTCAAGGGCCATCCGGCCAGCGTGGCGCCAGCCGCAGCCAGCAGCTCGCGGCGCATCGGCAGCGTTATCACTGAGCGGTTCATGGCAGGCATGGCGCGTCAGGGGTCGGGCCGGTATCAGGCGCGCTTTTTCAGGGTAACCTGCAGCACGTCAATGTTGTTTTCCATGAACGCCGCCTCGCAATAGGCTAGGTAAAACTCCCAGATGCGCATGAAGGGTTCGTCAAAGCCGCCTGCCAGCACGGCCTCGCGCTGGGCCAAAAAACGGTCGCGCCAGCGCCTCAGGGTTTCGGCGTAGTCGTGGCCAAAGGCGTGAACGTTCACCACCTCCAGCCCCGCGGCTTGGGCCTGCGCACGCAGCTCGCGCGGGCAGGGCAGGCAGCCGCCGGGAAAGATGTATTGCTGGATGAAGTCGGTGGAATTTACATAGCGCTCAAACAACGCGTCGTCAATCACGATGCTCTGGATGCAGGCTTTTCCGCCGGGTTTGAGCAGCTTGGCCAGCGTTGTAAAGTAAGTGGGCCAATACTCACGCCCCACGGCTTCGACCATTTCGATGGAGCAAATCGCGTCAAACGGCGCGTCGTTAATGTCGCGGTAGTCTTGCAGGCGCAGGTCGCACCGGGCTGAGGATGTCTCTGAGCGGTCGGTGATGCCGATTGCGCCGGGGCAGGGCCCCTGCGGTGCAATGGCATCGTGCGATGCCGTAATGCCCAGCGCCTGCATGCGTGCCCGGGCAAACGCCAACTGCTCGGTGCTGAGTGTCACGCCGGTCACAGATGCGTCAAATTCAGCGCACGCCATTTCGGCCAACGCACCCCAGCCACAGCCAATTTCCAGCACCCGGTCACCCGGCTTGACACCCGCCTCGGTCAAGGCCCGGCGTACCTTGGTGGCCTGCGCCTGCGCCATGGGCTGGGCCGGGTCGCCGTTGAAGATGGCGGCCGAGTAGTTCATGCTCTCGTCAAGCCAGAGCTGGTAAAACGCGTTGCCCAGGTCGTAGTGGGCGTGGATGTTTTTCTGGCTGTTGGTGCGCGTGTTGCGGTGCAGCAGGTGCTTGATGCGGTACAGCAGGCGCCCGGCCCAAGTGCCGTAGATCACATCTTCCACCTCGGCGCGGTTGCTCACCAACACGCGCAGCAGTTCGGTCAGGTTGGGCGTGCTCCAGTCACCGGCAATGAAGCCTTCGGCAAAGCCGATGTCACCCGACTTGAGGGCCGCGCTGCACGGGCGCCAGTTGTGCAGCACCAGCGTGGCGTGTGGCAGCGTCTGGCTGCCAAAACGCTGCATGCGGCCATCGGGCAACTGCAGCGTCAGGCTGCCGTGGCGCAGGCGTTGCAACATCTTGAGCACGAGGCGCGCCGCCCGGGGGGCATCAGAGGGCAAAGCAAACGCGCGGGCATTTGGGGTGCTGGTGGTGCTGTTCATGGCGGTCTACCTTTAGCGTGTGGTGAATGCGGTGGGGGGCGTGGGCTTCTTGAAAAAAGGCACACTTTTCAGGAACAATTTGACGGCCTGCCAGTGGATGCGCAGCACCACCCCGAATGTCATCGCGGGGTAACGCAGCAGCGCCTTGCGCACGGATGAGGCACACAACGGCTCCAACCGGCCACTGACACTGGTCTCAATCAAGGGGCCTGCCAAGTCGTCAAAGTCAATGCGGGCCACGGTGCGGCTGCGGTCGGGTGTCAGCATGAAGCGAAAGCGGTAGCCGCCTTCGACCGGGCAAAACGGCGACACATGAAACACCTTGGCGGCGCGCTGTTCCACGCCAAATTGCGGCGTGTTAAGCAAGTAGCAGTGGCGCTCGCCAAAGGTGTTGTTGACTTCCACCACCACGGCGCCCAGGCTGCCATCCAGGTGGTGGGCATACCAAAAACTAACCGGCTTGAAGGTGAAACCGAGCACGCGTGGGTAGGTGTGCAGCCAGACTTCGCCTTGGGCATCAAAGATGCCTTCGTTGTGCAGCAGTTCGTCCAGCCAGGCCAATGCGCCACCTTGTTCGGCACTGCGGCCATCGCCGTGGTCCGCATCAAAAAAACTCAAAGCAGCCCAGCGGTTGCGCGCCAGGGCGGGCGAGGGCGCGCGCTGTAGCTGGCGCATGGGCAGCATCAAAAAGTAGGTGGGGTAGGCAAAGGCGTGGCGCACCGGTTTCAGGCGAGTGTGGCGCACTTGGCCAAAGCCGATCAGCGGCTGGAAATCAGACAGGCCTGCAGATGGCGGCTTCATGCCTCAACTCCAGGCGCAGGCTGATGCGTGAATTGGCCACAAGATGCTCTGTTAACAGTAGCTGCTTGCGCTTTATTCATAAGGGATAGAGCCTGATTTTTCATAAATATCCGGCCTGCAGCAGTTGCGCCACCGCCAGCCCCGATTTCAGGCCGTCTTCATGAAAACCGTAGCCGGTCCAGGCACCGCAAAAGTAAGTGTGCTGCAGGCCTTGCAGCCCGCCCACCTGGCGCTGCGCGTTGATGGCGGCCACGTCAAACACCGGGTGGGCGTAGTCAAACACGCCATGCACTTGGGCGGTGTCAATGTCGGTGATGGGATTGAGCGACACCAGCACCGGTTGCGCAAACGGCAGCGGTTGCAGGCGGTTCAGCAGGTAGTGCAGGCAAACGGCGTTGCTGTTTGGATCAGTGCGTGGGCTGTTGTGTTGCTTGGCGCTTTGGGGGTTGCGCTGCTGGGAGTTGGCCTTGGCGCCGGGCGTGGCTGCGGTTGCGGCCGCGGGGCGCTGATAGTTCCAGGCCGCCCAGGCGCGCTGGTTTTTGGGCAGCACCGAGGTGTCTGTGTGCAGTACGGCGCGGTTGGGTTGATAACGGATCGCACCCAGCGTGGCGCGTTCTTGCGCAGTGGGATGCGCCAGCAGGGCCAGCGCCTGGTCCGAGTGGCAGGCCAGCACCAGCTTGTCAAAATGCTCGGTTTGCCCCCGGCTGGTGAGGCGCACGCCATGGGCATCGCGCTCAATGCGCTGCACCGGCGTGTTCAGTCGTTTGTCGCGGATTCTTGCGATGATTTTGTTCACGTAGTGGCGTGCGCCGCCGTCCACCGTCCACCACTGCGGGCGATTTGTCACCTGAATCAAGCCGTGGTTGTGACAAAACCGGATCATGGTGGCCACTGGAAACTGCAGCATCTGGTCGGTCGGGCAGCTCCAGATGCAGCCCAGCATGGGCAACAAATACCAGTCACGAAACTCTGCCGAGAAACGCTCCTGCGTTAGCCACTGTTGCAGCGGCTGCATCAGGTCGGCTTCGACCCCATGCTCTGCGATGCCGGTTGCCAACTTGTTGAAACGCAGCACATCGCGCAACATGCGCAAAAACCGAGGGTTAAGCAGGTTGCCGCGTTGGGCAAACACGGTGTTGAGCGTCGAACCGCTCCACTCCAGCGGCTGCCCCGGCCGTGTACCGGCAGCCTGCACGGAAAACGACATGTCGGATTTGGACGTTTTCACATCCAGGGCGGCAAATAGCTTGATCAGCTCGGGGTAGGTGCGCTCGTTGAACACCAGAAAACCGGTGTCGACGCCGTGGGTGAGTGACCCTTGCGAGGTGGGCAGGGTGATGTCAACCGTGTGGGTGTGGCCGCCAAAGTAGTTGCCGGCTTCAAACAGGGTGATGTCGGCCTGGCCGTGCAGGGCGTGGGCTGCTGCCAAACCAGAGATGCCGGAGCCGACGATGGCGATTTTCATGGCGTTTGAATGGGTTTAAAACTAAATCGTATTTTTGTGACTGATTAGTAATTTATCACATGTGATGGTTTTTGTCTTTTGGGTTGGGGTGTTTGGGCTTTGATGTTTGGGCGCTTTTATTGGGTGATTGGCGCTGAGGATGGCGTTTTTATCGTTGATCCCCCCCTCACCCCCAACCCCTCTCCACCCCCGCCGGGGCGGAAAGGGGGGCTAACAGCCGTATTTGGGCTTGTATCTTGACTGGTGAAGTACCCGTCGAGCGGCCAGTAGGCGAGGCGTTTTATATGGCTAATTGAGTTGTAGCCCTTTTGCATAAAGCGCTAGCAGCTATAGAACATATAGCTTTTTGGTAGGTGTTCTAGGTTTGGCAAACAGGCAAACAGGCAAACAGGCAAACAGGCAAACAGGCAAACAGGCAAACAGGCGTGTACGTCTTCACTCAAAAGACAAGGCCAAATAGGGCTGTTGGCTCCTTCTTTCGCCCGGCGGGGCGAGAGAAGGCGGGGGTAGAGAGTGGGGGTTACAACGCCAAATAATCACTGCGCCAAGAAAACCACGAAACAAAATGCCAGCCAGCAAGGGCCAGCAAGGGCTAGCAAGGGCTAGCAAAGGCCAGCCGATGTCTACCAGGGCCGGTCAGACGCCGAGCCTTTGGTCAGCGGCAGCAGCCGCTCCAGACTGTGACTAACCTTGACCTCGCGCTGCGGCACGCTCCCGACAATGCGGTATTCGGCCAGGCTGGTGTCGCGCAGCATCGGCTCGCCAGTGGCCATGCCCTGACGGTTAACCAGCACCGCCACCTTGGGCATGGTGGTGTTGAGCCCGCGTTTGACCACCACCGCAATTTCATTGCTGGTGAGGCGCACAAAGGAGCCTGGCGAATAAATGCCCACGGCCTTGATCAGGGCGGCACCGGCTTCGCCAATTCGCTTGTTTTCGTCAAAATAACAAGACTGCATGGCGCTGCCTGGGGGTGTCAGGCGCGCGTGAGGCACGTGGCGCCAGCCGGGCGCTGAACATGTCGGCGCGCTGAATCAACCGCGCCAGGCGCTTGCCTTCGCTGCGCCCAGCCAGGGGGCCAGGCACCTGGGTGCGGTGAAACATCACGGCTTCAAGCCACAGGTTGTCCACCACGCCCATTTGTTGTAACAGGTCAACCGAGCGCGCTGCATGCGAGTCGATGCGTTTGATTTGCTCGGCCGAGGGCGCTTCTTTCTGAAGCGCCAGCCGGTCTTGCAGCTCGGTCATGCCAATGTCCATGGTCAGCGCCGCGTGGCACAGCGCATTGACCTGCGCCGCAGGCCACTTCAACACGTCGCGCGCGGCCAAGCTGGTCATGACGCACACCAGCATGGCGTGCGTGGCGCTGTAATGGCGCAATTCGCTGCTTGAGAGGTGAATCAGCGCAAACAGTGTGCCGTCGGGGTTGCGCAAGGTGTGGCGCTCCAGCTCGGCTTGCAAGCGCTGCAGACGCGGCAAAAAAGTGTCGCCGCGGGTGTCGCGCAACATGGCGTTGGTCTGCGACTGCAGGTCAAGCCAGTCGGGCTCGTCGCTTACCTCGGGCACGGCGCCTTTCTTCATGTCGTAGGGCGAAATCTGCACCTCGGCAATTTGCCCCAGCACCCGGTCTTGCAACATCATGTCGTTGATCCGGTTGACAAAGCCGCGCTTGAAGTTGTCGGACTCGTCGGCATCGATGTAAATTTCGCTGCGCCGGCCCACCATGGACTCAAGTTCTTGCCGGTTGTTGACCATGAACCCCTGGCTGGCCAGCAGCACACCTTTCACATCGCGCAGGGCGCAAGGCAAGGGCTGGCCAATAAGAATGGCGTCGATGCTGACGGGTACCAGGTTCATAGTGTTCGAAATAATGCCAAAGAGTCTGTGGAAATAGCCCACACAAAGGGGGCGAGTAAAAGGCAGAGCATAAGCGACCGGGCGGGCCTGATAGCATCAAGCACATGCCTGAAACCCCCTTTATTCCCGACTTTGAAGACGTTGCCAGCGCGCCCGACCTCATTGGCAAGCTGTGCCGCCCCGAAGATTTGGTGCAGCGCCTGGCCGCATTGGCGCGCCCGCTGGTGTTCACCAACGGGGTCTTTGATGTGCTGCACCGCGGCCACGTGATGTACCTGGCACAAGCCCGTGCCCTGGGCGCCAGCCTGGTGGTGGCGCTCAACACCGACGCCTCGGCGCGCCGCTTGGGCAAGGGCCCAGACCGGCCGCTGAACAACGAAATGGACCGCGCCTGTGTGGTGGCTGCGCTGGCTAGCAGCACGCTGGTGACCTGGTTTGACGAAGACACGCCGGTTGAACTGATCGCCCTGGTGCGCCCCGACATTCTGGTCAAGGGCGGTGATTACGACATGGCCCGGCTGCCCGAGACCGCGCTGGTTGAATCCTGGGGTGGGCGGGCGCTGGCCCTGCCGTTTGTGGCTGGCTACTCCACCACGGCGCTGGTCAAAAAAATCCGGGAAATTTAAGGTAAATCAAGCTGTAGCCCTTGTTAAATAAGCGCAAGCAGCTCTGTTTTATATAGCTATTCAAGAGGCCTTTGAAATGATGTTCATGAACGCAACGCGGCTGCTGCTGATTACCCTGCTGGGCTTGGCCATGGCCACCGGCGTGGCGGCCAAGACGCCGGGTGAAGTCGAGGTCGGCAGCGTGCTGCGTGAGGCCACGCTGCGTGGCCTCAACGGCCCAGACCAAAAGTTGTCGGCTTTTCGCGGCAAGCCGCTGGTCATCAACGTTTGGGCCAGCTGGTGCCCGCCCTGTATTGCCGAGATGGGCTCGCTGGAGCGCCTGGCCTGGAGCGACCTGGGCCAGCAGTTCACCGTGATCGGCATCTCCACTGACGACTACCCCGACGCTGCCAAAGGTTTCCTGCGTAAAAGCAGCGCCACCATCAACCACTACATTGACCGCCAGCTGGAACTGGAGCACATGCTGGGCGCCACGCAATTGCCGCTGACCTTGCTCATTGATGCCAAGGGCCGGGTGCTCAGCAAGACGGTGGGCGCGCGCGAATGGGACGGCCCCCAGGCCATGGCGTTGATACGCAGCACGTTTCGCCTGGGCGCACCAACCCCGATTTTGCTGAAAAAATGACCGATGGCGCCCGGTGACAATCTGACCATGCCCAAACACACCACCCCGCCCGCCGACCTGCAGTTTGAAGACGAATTCATCGCAGGCGTCAAGAATATCTTCGAGGAAATGATCGTTTTCAACCGCATGCTGGGTTTGAAAATCACCCAAATTTCACCAACCCAGGTCAAAGCCCGCATCGACATGCGCAATGAATTGGTGGGGCATTACGCCTACAACCGCATCCACGGCGGCGTCATCAGCGCCGGGCTTGATGCCATGGGCGGCCTGGCGGTGATGGCTGCCTTGGGCGCGCGCCACATGGACGAGTCGCCGCAGCATCGGCTGCAGCGCTTTGCCAAGCTCGGCACGATTGACCTGCGCATTGATTACCTTCGCCCCGGCATTGGCGAGTGGTTTGAGCTGCGTGCCGAGGTCATGCGTCTGGGCTCACGCGTGGCCTCCACCCGCATGGAATTTCTGGGCGCTGACGGCAAGCTGCTGTCGACCGGGTCGGGCGCTTACATCGTCTCCTGACCCCCCCCGGCTGGCGCGGCGCTGGCGGCTGCTGGTTTTATACTTCAGGCATAAAACGCCGTTGAGACTGCCATGAAGAAACTAGCATCTGCCCTTGTCACATCTACTTTTTGGCAGCCTGCCGCACTCTTGATGCAGCGTTTCAGGTTCCCGGGCAAGATGGCTCTGATCTCCCTGGCCTTTCTGGTTCCGATTTGCTGGCTGCTCTGGGTCACGGTGAGCACCAAGCTGCACGACATTGGCTTTGCCCAGCAAGAGCGCTCCGGTGTGCATTACGCCAGCGCCATTTACCCGGCCATTGACTTGGCCGGCCAATGGCGGCAACAGGCGCGCAATGCGGCCTTTGGTGAAGGCGGCGAGCAGTTGCAGCAAACGCGCCAGGCCTTTGACAAGGCCTTTGCCGATTTGCAAGCCATTGACGCCAAGGTGGGCCAGTCGCTGAACGCCAGCGCTGGCTTTGCCGCGCTGCGCAGTGCCGTGCTTGCCGCACAGGCCGCACAGCCCGCACCCGGTGTCAAAGCTGACCCGGAAATGGTCTACAACGGCATGATCGGCGTGTCGCGCAGCCTGGCCCATTTGCTGGATGTGGTGACAGACGGCTCAGGCCTGGCGCTTGACCCGGACTTGGCCAGCTACCACTTGATGAGCGCCGTGCTGCTACGCGCACCCGACGTGATTCAGACCACCGTTGAAATCCGTGGCCTGGTGCGCTCTGCCCTCAAAGCCGGGCAAATCACCCCCGACAACGCGGCACGCCTGAGCGGCTTGCTGGCGCTGCTGACTGGCGACACCGCGAAAGCCAAGATGGCGCTCGACAAAGTGCAACAGGCCGCCCCTGACTATGGTCCGCGCCTGACGCTTGGCGCTATCCAGGCCACGCAAGAGTTGATGGGCCTGGTGCGCCTTGGTGTGCCCGTGGGGGCCACTGAAGTCAAGGGCGATGCGGCTGCGTTTGTGGCCGCAGCCAACCAAACCCTGCAAACCCAGTTCAATCAGGTTGAAAAAAACCTGCAGGTGCTCGACGCCATGCTGGCAGACCGGCAAGCCGCCCTGCAGCGCAATTTGTGGCTGGTGCTGGGCGTGACGACGCTGTGCCTGCTGGCTGGCGTTTACCTGTGCATGGGGTTTTTCCGAGCCATGAGCAACGGGTTTGTGGCGCTGCGCCACCACTTGATCAGCATTTCGATGGGGGACCTGCAAACGGCCATCAAGGTGCAAGGGCGCGACGAAGTGGCTGGTTTGCTCAAAGAGCTTTCCAGCATGCAACTGGCTCTGAGCATCACGGTGCAGCAGGTGCAAGACGCCAGTGAATCGGTGGTCACCACCAGCATGCAGATTGCACAAGGCATGCAGGATTTGTCGGCGCGCACCGAATCGGCCGCCGCTGCATTGGAAGAGTCATCTGCGGCACTGGAGCAAACCAACTCCACCGTGGCCATGACGGCGGAATCCGTCAGCAAGGCCTCTGAGATTGCCACCGGCAATGCCACCACCGCCAGCCAGGGCGGCGCGGTGATGCAGGACGTGGCCAACACCATGGCGCGCATTCAGGTCTCGTCACAAAAAATCAGCGACATCATTGGTGTGATTGACGGCATTGCCTTTCAGACCAATATTTTGGCCTTGAACGCTGCCGTAGAGGCGGCGCGCGCTGGTGAGCAGGGCCGTGGTTTCGCCGTAGTGGCCACCGAGGTGCGGGCTCTGGCCGGGCGCAGTGCGGCAGCCGCCAAAGAGATCAAGCACTTGATCACCAGCAGCACGGACGAGGTCACGAAAGGCACCGCCATCGTGCACGAGGCGGGCGAGCACATGCAGCAAATTGTGGAAAACGCCGCGCAAGTCAAAGACCTGCTCGATGAAGTGGCCAACGGCGCCCGCGAACAAAGCCTGGGCATTGGGCAAATTGGCGCCGGCGTGCACGAGCTTGACCGCAACAC
The DNA here is from genome assembly GCF_028688795.1 of Rhodoferax sp. Classification (GTDB taxonomy): domain Bacteria; phylum Pseudomonadota; class Gammaproteobacteria; order Burkholderiales; family Burkholderiaceae_C; genus Rhodoferax. Next base: position 87,880 of record NZ_JAQTXM010000015.1, read on the forward strand.
CCAGGCCAACGCCGCGCTGGTGGAAGAAACTGCAGCCTCATCCATGGTGCTGAGCCAGGCCGCCGTGCGCATGGCAGCCCAGGTAGACGAGTTCCGTCTGCCCGGTGCAAAGGCCTCACCATTGGTCGAGGGCGTTGATGTGGACGCCGTCATCGATGGCCACCGTCAATGGAAGGTCAAGCTGCGCGATGCGATTGAGGGGGGTGACCAAGTCGATGTAGCCACGCTCACGCGCGATGACTGCTGCGCCTTGGGCAAGTGGATTTATGCCGATGGCCAGCGCCTGCGCGGGCGCGCCAGCTTCACGGAGCTGGTCAGCAAGCACGCGCATTTTCACCAGGTGGCGGGTCAGGTCGGGCAGCTAATCAACGCGAAACGTTATGAGCAGGCCATTGATGCGCTGGCGCCCAACACGCCCTTTGCCACGGCCACCAGCGACGTGGTGATGGTGCTGTCGGCCGCCAAAAGGTTGGGGTTTGTGTAACTACATCAGGAGGTGGGTTGTCGGTGACTGCCGAGGGTGTGGAGCGCACCGACCAACTGGCGTTTTTGCGACAAGCGGGGTGTGATGAAATTCAGGGTTATTACTATGCCAAACCGCTGCCGCTGGCCGATTTCCTGGCGTTTTGCCAAGCCAATCAATAGTTGAGTTAAATTGGCCTCTAGCCCTTTTAAATAGAGCGCTAGCAGCTACTGAATTAGTAGTAATTTAAACTGTTGGCTTGGGTACTTCACGCGGCCTGCCCTGCTCATCAATGGCCACGTAGGTGAGTGATGCCTCGGTTACTTTGGTGTATTGGCCCTGCAACTTGAAGCTCTCGGCATAAACCTCAATCTTGACCGTGATGGAGGTGCGACCAATGCGCACCAGCTTGCCGTAAAAACTCAGGATGTCACCCAGGCGCACCGGTTGCTTGAAGATGAACTCCTTCACCGCCACCGTCGCCATGCGGCCATCGGCATAGGGCGCGGCAATCACCGCGCCCGCCAAGTCAACTTGCGCCATCACCCAGCCGCCAAAAATATCACCATTGGCGTTCAAGTCCCGCGGCATCGGAATCACCTTGAGCACCAGCTTTTCGTCACGGGGCAACTCCAGCTTGGGCGCTGGGGTTTCGGTAGCGGGGGGCAGTGGGCTTGCAGACATGGGCACAATCCTTACTTAACGTGTTGAGGACAGGGTTGGCGCACTTCGTGTCGCTGCAGCCTGTCCCGCAAATATTCAGGATTGTCCCCCATGCGCAGCCATTCTTCCGCCCGCAACCGCGGCGCCGCCACCGACCCAACTTCTGCCACCGCACCCGGCGAAAAGCCGCCCCGCACCGACTGGGCCACCTTGCAGCGCCTGTTTCCTTACCTGTGGGAGTACAAATGGCGTGTGATGGCCGCGCTGGCCTTCATGGTGGGAGCCAAAATGGCCAATGTAGGTGTGCCGCTGCTGCTCAAGGAACTGGTTGACACCATGAATCCCAAGGCCAGTCTGGGCGCGCAGGCCTTGCTGATCGTGCCGCTGGGCTTGCTGGTGGCCTATGGGTTGTTGCGCCTGTCAACCACCTTGTTTGCCGAATTGCGTGAGCTGATTTTTGCCAAGGCCACCGAGGGCGCGTCACGCTCCATCAGCTTGCAGGTATTTCGCCACTTGCACGCCCTGAGCCTGCGTTTTCACCTGGAGCGCCAAACGGGAGGTATGACGCGCGACATCGAGCGCGGTACCCGCGCCGTGCATTCGCTCATCAGCTATTCGCTCTACAGCATCTTCCCGACGCTGATTGAGGTGACGATGGTGCTGAGCATTCTGGCGGTCAAGTTCGACATGTGGTTCGCCTGGATCACCATCATCGCGCTCATTTTCTACATCAGCTTCACCATTTTGGTGACTGAGTGGCGTACCCAGTTCAGAAAACAGATGAACGAACTTGACAGCACCGCCCACAGCCGTGCCATTGATTCGCTGCTGAACTACGAAACCGTCAAATATTTCAACAACGAAGAATTTGAAGCCAAACGCTACGACGAAAACCTGGAGCGCTACCGCAAGGCTGCGCTCAAAAGCCAAACCACCCTGAGCGTGCTCAACACCGGCCAGCAACTCATCATTGCAGCCGGCCTGGTCGCCATGCTGTGGCGTGCCACGCAAGGTGTGGTCGATGGCCGCATGACGCTGGGTGATTTGGTGATGGTCAACGCCTTCATGATCCAGCTCTACATCCCGCTGGGTTTTCTGGGCGTGCTGTACCGCGAGATCAAACAGGGCCTGACCGACCTGGAAAAAATGTTCACCTTGATGGAGCGTGAGCGTGAGATTGCCGACCTGCCCGGTGCCTTGCCGCTGGCGCTGGTGGATGAAAGCAGCAACGTGCTGAACGCCACGGCTGGCAACGCCAGCGTGAGTTTCAGACATGTCAACTTCGCCTACGACCCGGCCCGCCCGATCTTGCACGACATCAGCTTTGACATACCTGCAGGGAAAACCGTGGCGGTGGTCGGGCCGTCCGGCTCGGGCAAGTCCACGCTGGCGCGGCTCATGTTCAGGTTTTACGACGCGCAAAGCGGCCAGATTTTGATTGCAGGGCAAGACATCAAGCAGGTCACGCAAGCCAGTGTGCGCCAAGCCATTGGCATCGTGCCACAAGACACCGTGCTGTTCAACGACACGGTGGAATACAACATCGCCTACGGTCAACCCGGCGCCACGCGCGAGCAGGTGATTGAGGCGGCGCAATCGGCGCACATTCACAACTTTATTGCGGCCACGCCCAAGGGTTACGACACCATGGTGGGTGAGCGCGGCCTGAAACTCTCGGGCGGCGAAAAACAACGCGTGGCGATTGCCCGCACCCTGCTGAAAAACCCGCCGATTTTGATCTTTGACGAAGCCACCTCGGCCCTGGACTCCGCCAACGAGCGCGCCATTCAGGCTGAATTACAAAGCGTGGCGCAAAACAAGACCACGCTGGTGATCGCCCACCGGCTGTCCACCGTGGTTGATGCGCATGAAATTCTGGTGATGGAGGCCGGGCGCATTCTGGAGCGCGGCTCGCATGCAGAGCTGCTGGCGGCTAATGGGCGTTATGCGCAGATGTGGGCGTTGCAGCAGAGCTCAGAGTAGGTTTTAAGCCTTTTTGGTCTATAGGCCATGTAGAGCAAGCGCTAGTAGCTATCTAAATGAGAGTAAGTTGCGCATTGAGGTGGCGTGCCATTTCCGTAGTTTTGATGGGCGGGCTAAATGTACGGTTCCACACAGACCATTTTTTCTGAGTCAGCTAGAGTTGGATACCCGGACGCGAAACACGTCGACGTATTGGACTGCCAAAAAGGACATCCCCATGAAAAAGAAACATAGTTCCAGCTTGCCTGAAGGCGCCCAAGCAGCCAAGTCCTTGAGTCAAGTGCTGAAAGAAAGCGAACTCATCAAGGACATGGTCAAGGAGTCTGCAGATGAGCTGGCGTCGGTCAACGTCATCCTCAATGAAGAGTTTTCGAATCGGAACCGCCTGCCTGAAGTGGAGATGGCCCTTGAGAAAAGCGAAGCCATTGAAATCAAAGTGCAAGACGCGTCGGAAAAACTGGCACAGGTCAATCAAGCTCTGGAAAATGAAGTCAAGGACCGTCACCTCCTGGAGCAGGAACTGACGATGGTCAAGGATCAGCGGGAGGAGACTTTGCATGCCGCCCTCCATGATGCTTTGACCGGGTTGCCAAATCGCGTGCTTTTTTATGACCGGCTGGAACATGGGATAGCGCAAGCCACACGGCATGGCTGGACTTTGGCCGTGATGTTCATGGACCTTGATAAATTCAAAACCATCAACGACACGCATGGCCACGACGTTGGCGACGCCGTTCTGCAGACAATTGCCAAGCGGCTTATTGAAAATACACGCAGCGACGACACGGTCAGCCGCCATGGCGGCGACGAATTTCTTTATCTGCTCATGGAAATGAAAGAAGACCAAGACGCTGCCATCGTGGCAAAAAAAATCATCTCAGCGGCTCAAGTGCCGTGTGATGTCAGCGTCGGGCAACTCACGGTCAACACCAGTATTGGCATCTCGATTTTTCCGAAAGATGGCACTACCGCAGAGGCCTTGATCAAAAGTGCCGATGCAGCCATGTACCGAGCCAAGCAAAACAAGTCTGGCTTCGCCTTTGCGAGTGACAGTCCTACGCCGCAGCACGAACATGCTGGAAAATATGGGATGTGAACGGGGCTGCCACATCCTGTTTGAAACGGTCCATATCAAAGGTTGAGCCAAGTGATAGACAGCTGGAGCACGGTGGCAAACATCACCCACACCAAATAGGGCAGATTGACCAAGGCAACCCACCGGGCGGATTGCCAAATGGCGCGCAGGGCCCATACCAGTGTGGCCAGCACCAACAAGATGTCGACAGCAGCCAACCCGTTGCTCTTCAGGCCAAACTGCAGGGGGGTGAAAGCGGCATTGAATACCAGGTTCAAGCCAAATGGCAGAAAAATTGCCCAGCCAATTTGCTTTTTGAACGCCAAATACAAAACATAGCCAAAACTGATGGCAATCACCACGTAAAGCACCGACCACACCGGCCCGAAAATCCAGGCTGGAGGTGAGAAAAAGGGTTTGGCAAGGCTGGCGTACCAGTTGGCAGAGTCGTTCATCGGTTTCTTTCAAGTTGCACCGGCGCAGCGCACATCCGGTGGCTGTTCCAAGGCTAAGCGCCAGGTCCGCAGTCCATACACCCTTCAACGACCTGTGGACCAAGGTGCAGTTGGTGGTTAAGGTCTCGCAGGGCAGTGCGCAGCCCTTCTTCGATGACCGGGTGATAGAAAGGCATGTCCAACATGCTTGATACCGTCATGCGCTGTTGCGCCGCCCAAGCCAGCAGATGCCCGATGTGCTCGGCGGCAGGGCCGAACATTTCCGCCCCCAGAAACAAGCCGGTACCCCGTTCGCCATAAACCTTCAGAAGACCTTGGTTGCGCAGCATGACCCGGCTGCGCCCTTGGTCCTCAAAGGACACGAGTCCGACGGCAAAGCGGTCCTTGTGGTCTTGCTCCAGTTGCTTCAGATTCAAGCCCACCGATGCCACTTGCGGGTCAGTGAAAACCACCGCCAGCGGCGTGCGGCGCAGGCCGGGTTGGATGCCTGGGAACAGCCCTGCGTTCTCGCCCGCAATGCGGCCTTGGTCGGCCGCTTCATGCAACAGGGGGCGGTCGTTGCTGGCATCTCCGGCAATAAAAATGGTGCTGTCGCCGCATTGCAGCGTGAAGCGGTCAAAAAGTGGCACGCCGCGATCATTCAGCTGCAGGCCCGTGTGCTCCAAGCCGAGGCCAGCCACGGCAGGCGCCTGACCGGTGGCTGCCAGCACATAGTCAAACGCCTCGGTTCGCCAGGCGCCGTCGCGGTGCAAGTAGTTGACTTCGACGCCGGTGGCCGTTTCCTTGACCGACTTCACCTGAGCCGAGGCGTCAAGATAAAACTCGTGGTTGAAGGTCTGGTTGGCATAGTCCCGAATCGCCGGGTCTTGAATGCCGGCAATGCCGCCGCCCACGCCAAACACCTTCACACTTACACCCAGGCGGCTCATGGCCTGCGTCAGTTCCAGCCCCAGCACGCCAGGTCCAAACACCGCCAGGCTCGCCGGTAAGGTGGGCAGATCAAAGACGTTTTCATTGGTCAGCAAATGCGACCCCAGCCCTTTCAGGACCGGCGGCAGAACTGGTTTGCTGCCAGTGGCGATGACGATGCGCTTGGCATGAATCAGCTGGCCTTGCTCGGTCACCAGGGTGTTGGCATCCTGAAACCTGACCTTGGTAGTTAACCGGTCGTCGGGTGCAATGGCCTCAATGGCCGCCAGCACAAAGCTGACAAAACGGTCGCGCTCGCGCTGCACGCGCGCCATCACAGCACCTCCGTCCACCGCGACTGCCAGCACCTGTATCCCGAAGGCTGAGGCATGGCGAGCCTGATGCGCGGCCTCGGCGGCAGCTATCAGCAATTTGCTGGGCATGCAACCCACGCGCGCGCAGGTCGTGCCATAGGTGCCACCTTCGATCAGCAAAACAGAATCAACTTGGGCGCGGGCGGCCCGGTAGGCGCCCATGCCAGCTGTACCGGCACCGACAATGGCGACTTCGACATGAATGGGTTTCATGGCCGTCTGGCTGTGAGGCGTGACCACTTACTTGGCCAGCCAGAGCGCCAACCCGTCGGCGCTGCCAGCAGCTTGACAGGAACACCGGGTTCCACTGGCCCGATGAACATCTTAAAGACGCTTGATGGCATCTTTAACAGCCTCTTTGGCGTCTTCGACGATCTCCTTGGCATCACCCAGCCGCTTTTCTGCCTTGCCAGTGACTTGTTTGTGAATGCCCTTGGCCTCCTGCTCTTTGTTGCCAACAAGTTTCCCGGCTTCCTCTTGGACCTTGCCAGCGATGTCTTTCACAGTGCCTTGGATTTGATTTTTGTTCATGGTAGTTTTCCTTTGAAAGTGAGCGAATTGCTTCGCAGGCGAGTCAGTTGATGACTCTGGCTTGGATGTTATGGAGTCAGCGTGTTTTCGTCTGTGCGATTGCGTACAAAAAGGCTTGGACGAATGGCGCCGGGCTAGTCGTCTGGGTTCACCGCGGCTCCGGCAGCGGCTCCGCCCAGTGCGCCGGCAACCGCACCCAGCGAGGCGCCGACCAAAGCGCCTACAGGGCCAGCCACCACAACGCCGATGGCGACGCCCGTGGCAGCACCTGCCATCACGCCGCCACCGATCAGCACCGAGTTGGCCTCGCGCTCGACATCCTGGGGTTCTAGCGCGGTCTGCGCTGCAGCATCCGGGTCTTGCGACGGAATACCGTGGCCGGGGTTGGCCTGTTCAGCAAGGTCTCCGTCAACAGGTGTGGTGTTGGACGGTGGGGTGGTCAGTGGGTTCATAGGTTTCTCCTGGTTCAGCTGACGGTGGCATGGGCATCAGGCTCGGTCCGCAAACTGTTGTATGACGGTACGCCCCGGGAACGGGCCCGTCGGTGCGACAGCGTACGGATGCTGATCACTGTGCACAGTTCTCAGAAACAGAGTCAGTCAAGCTGCTCCGGCGCTGCGCTGTCATCAGGCTGCACATGGCGATCTGTGCCTGTGTTGGCTGGCGTACCGACGCATTTGTGCATGCGCGGTGCAATACACCTTCTATCCATCGTCTCAATTGAGTTGGTTTTGAAGGAGTCAAGATGAATCAAAATTTTCCCCAAAGTACGGAGCGCCGTTGCAGATGAGCCATCAAAAACAAGAAAGCAAGACGCTCCATCGGCAAGAAGCCGGTTCAGCAATCCATCTAGCCCAATGTTTCCAACTCGGTTTTTGCACTGGGCTGGACGTCTGGGGACATAAGTTGTGATTGACGCTGAACCCATCCAACATCGAAAACCAGTGTGTTTTCGTGACCGATTTGCCTACAGACTGGTCAAGTTCATGCGCTTCTTTGCTGACGCGTTTTTCTCAAAACGTTACGGCAGTCGCGCCGTCGTGCTGGAAACCGTGGCTGCTGTGCCGGGCATGGTGGGCGGCACGCTGCAGCATTTGCGGGCGCTGCGCCTGATGAAAAGTGACGGGGGCTGGATTCGCGTGCTGCTCGATGAAGCAGAAAATGAACGCATGCATTTGATGACCTTCATTGAAATTGCACAGCCAACGCGGCTGGAGCGGCTGCTTGTTCTTCTGGTGCAAGGTGTTTTTTACAACCTGTTCTTCGTGCTCTATGTGTTCTCCCCCAGCACCGCTCACCGGATTGTGGGTTACCTGGAGGAAGAGGCGGTTTATAGCTACACCGAATACCTGGCAGGCGTCGATGATGGCACTTACCCGAATGTGCCAGCGCCCCAGGTCGCCATCGATTACTGGAAGTTGGCACCAGGCACCGCGCTGCGTGACGTCATCGTCGTGATCCGTTCCGATGAGGCACACCACCGCGATGTCAACCACCAATTTGCCGATGAACTAGCAGGTGGCCAGGCGTGACGTGATGCTGGTAACTTGGGGTATGTAACTCGCCATCAGCCCGGACACACGCGCTTACAAAGGAAACAGTTTGAGTACATGCCATGTCATCGTTCGCGCGTTTAATAAATTCACTCGCCAAAAGGCGATTTACTTCACGGAAAACTTGATGAACATGACCCAAACCCCCAACCGAATCCATCCCTTATTGGCCGCCGCTGCGGTATCTGTCACCTTGGTGAGCCTGGTCGGCATTGCCGCCATGACGGACGTGCTGCCGAAATCTCACAGCACTTCTATAGATGCATCACATCAGACTGGCTTGGTGTATGCGGCACCCGCGCCGTTGGTGGCCACACCTGTCAAAAGCGCCTTGGAGGCACCACGGAGCAAACCTGTCGTGCACCAAACCTCGCAGGCGGTGGTGCAGCGGCCAGCGCAACAGCCGGCTCGGCATTATTCGGCAGCGCCTTCGCAGCCGCCCGCCGCAAAGGTGACTCAAAACAGCCCGGTGGGCATCGGCGTGGGCGCGGTGGTGGGTGGCTTGCTGGGGAATCAGGTGGGTGGCGGCAACGGGAAAACCCTGGCCACCATTGTTGGCGCCGTGGGCGGGGGCTACCTTGGCAACGAAATCGCCAAGAAAAATCAGTAACCGCCTGCGGGTTTTATGGCCTTGAGCCACTGGCTGACGTGCAGAACCTATCGCCGTCCCGCCGTCCAAGGTCGAAAGTGGCTTGCAGCGCGGCATCGTTGGTGTAGTCCCACGCGCCGGCCGGGATGGGTTGTGACGGCTGCACATAGGTGCGCCCCTCAACCCTTGGTAAATTTGGAAATTGCCGGGTCAGAAGCACCAGCGTCTGGCCGTTTTTTTGTGGCACGCCGTCGGTTGGTACATTGCTGACCAGGCCGCCATCGAAGATGGCACGGCCGTTGTGCTTGGCTTGAGGCGTTAGCGGTGGCACGCATGAGGACGCAATGATCAGGTCGGCCAGCTCGTTTGGGGTCGCGCATTCCCGCACCGACAAGTAGAGCGGCTTGAAGCCAACGCGGCGCCCCCCGCAAGCGTGCACCGCTTTGGTGTTGCAGGCATCCAGCCCGACCGCCACCATGCCCAGTAAAAACGCCAGTCGACCTGTGGCCCATTGCGGTGGGCAGGCAATCAACACAAAGATTTCAGGCCCATGGTGCAAGCGTGTCAGGGCCTGCCCGTCGATGCTGCCAAGGATCGCGTTGCGGTACAACTTGCCATGTGGGAAGACGGGCTGCTTGTGCAGCAGGTTGGCCAGGTAGAGATTGCGCTGGTTGTCGGCAATGGCTTGCTTGAATCCTGCAAAACCGTGGTCAAAGGTGCCGGCAAACAGCGCGCAGGCCATGGCCGAGCCGGCGCTCACCGACACCACCCCTGACGGTTTCAAATCCAGTTCGTTGGCAGCGACTGACCAGAACCCGGCCTGCCAGAAACAGCGGTTGCCGCCGCCCGCAAAGACGATGTTGTCAAAGTGCACGGTATATGCCCCCCGAAAACCCTGAAAGTTACGCCCAGAGGCGGGAGGGCGATTGCGAAATCTCAACGGTCCATACCGATGACCCTTCCCGCGGGATGGTATGGTCAGGCCATGAAAACACAAATTGATCACCTGGTTGTCGTGGCCCAAACCCTTGAACTTGGGGTGCAGTGGTGCGAAGCCACCTTAGGCATCACGCCGGCCCCGGGTGGCGAGCACGCCCAGCACGGCACCCACAACCGCTTGTTCAAAATAGCCACGCCCACTTACCCGCTGGCCTATTTTGAAATCATTGCCATCAACCCCGGTGCCAAGCGCACCGGCAGTGCGACGGCGAGCCGCTGGTTTGACATGGACGACGCCAAGCTGCAAGCCGCTGTGGCCATTGAGCCGCGTCTGGTGCACTTTGTGGCCAGCACCGATGACCTGCAGGCGGCCCGTACGGCCTTGAAAGCCCAGGGCATTGACCGCGGCCCGGCCGTGCAGTCCAGCCGCCATTCGCGCCGAGGTGTGCTGCAGTGGCAAATCACCGTGCGCGAAGACGGCCAGCGCCTGTTTGACGGCACCCTGCCGAGCCTGATTCAGTGGGGCAAGCCAGATGCCGCCGAGCCATTGCGCCTGCACCCGCGCAACACCTTGCCGCGCTCCGGGGTGACACTGCAGAGCCTGGCCATCAGCCACCCCACAGCGCCTAAGCTGCAGGCGGCTTATGAGGCCATCGGGCTCACCGGTGTTGAGGTATCAGCAGGTCCGGCCAACCTGATTGCCACGCTGCACACGCCCAAAGGCACGGTCGCGTTGCAGAGCCATGGCATTTAGCGGCCACGTCAGGCGGTAGCCACTACACTCGGGCCGCCGTCAAATTCCTGCTACTTTTCTTGCCACTTTCCCATGGATATTTTTGTTGTTGTTGCCCTGCTGGCCTTCGGCGTGCATGTGTTCAAGACGCGCGAGCAAAAGGAGCGCATTGCCTTGCTGGGCAGCTATCTGGGCAAGTTCCAGATTGAAAAACTGATGCAGGACGTGTTGGATGGCTACCAGCGCGCCCTGGGTGAGTCAGACACCGACCGCCAGGCGCAGGTGTGGCGCTATCTGGAGCCACAAGAGCGGACCCTGGCGGCGCAGTTCGCTCGCTTTGCGCTGGACTTTGCCGAAGTTTATGAAGCCCGGGCGCGCGTGAGCCGTTTGCCGATGGCGCTGCCGTTTGTGTCGCTGGCCTTTCCAGGCAGCACCTTTGATTTGCGTAAACTCATGAGCGTGCATGACCAAGGCATCAGCCGCGCGGTGGCCAACAGCAATGGCCAGGACCCCAAGCGCAAGGCCTTTACCCTGATGGCCGAGTTGCTGCTGATGCAACACAGCTGCCACTGGTTTTGTCGCTCCAAAATAGTGGCATCCGCCCGCATGATGGCGCGGCACAAAACCGCACATGCCCAGCTGCTGGCCTCGGTGAGTCCAGAAACACGGCTGGCCTATGCAGCCGTGGTCGGTCAGTGAATGTGCTGGCTGTTTTAAGCGTGTCAGTGTGAACCCGATGGGTCATCCATGCCCCCCGCGTTCCCTGGTTGATTTATATATAAAATGAGCCTCTAGCCCTTATTAAATAAGCGCTACCAGCTACTAATTAAATAGCATATGCCAAACACCCCTAACCCCCCCGTTTTTCGTCGCGCTGCGCCACCCGCTGCCAAGGCAGCGCTGCCTGCAGGCCAAAGCAACACGGCGGCCGTTGGCCCCAATGGCACGCTGCGCCTGAACAAGCGCATGGCTGAGCTGGGCCTGGCGTCACGCCGTGAAGCCGACGAATGGATTGGCAAGGGCTGGGTCAAGGTGAACGGCCGAGTGGCTGAAATGGGCATGCAGGTGACGCCCGATGTGCGCATTGAGGTCGACAAACAAGCCACCGGTGCGCAGGCCAAACAGGTCACGGTGCTGATCAACAAGCCGCTGGGTTTGGTGAGCGGGCAAGCCGAAGACGGCCACGAGCCCGCCATCACCCTGGTGCAGCCGCAAAACCGCTGGGCTGAAGACAACGCGCGCTTTTTCTTTCACGTAAGCCAGCTCAAAAGCCTGGTGCCCGCCGGCCGGCTTGACATCGATTCGACCGGCCTCTTGGTGCTGACGCAAGACGGCCGGGTGGCGCGCCAGTTGATTGGTGAAGACGCCGTGATGGAAAAAGAGTACCTGGTGCGCGTGGTCTACACCGGCGTCATCAACGCGGCAGCGGCCAACTCAGCGGCTGCCACCTATGCTGCTGCGCCCGGTGCGCGGGCGCGCTCAGCTCAGGCCACGCAGCCTGGCCAGGTCACCCAGCTCAGCCGCATTGACGACGATGACCCCGTCAGCCAGGATGTGCAATCCGTCTTTCCGGCCGAAAAACTGGCCTTGTTACGCCACGGCCTGAGCCTGGATGGCCAAGCCTTGCAGCGCGCCAAGGTCGAATGGCAAAACCCCGAGCAACTGCGCTTTGTGCTCACCGAGGGCAAAAAGCGCCAGATTCGCCGCATGTGTGAACAAGTCGGCCTGAAAGTGGTCGGCTTGAAACGCGTGCGCGTGGGCAACGTCATGCTTGGCAATTTGCCGGTAGGCCAGTGGCGCTATTTGCAGCCGCACGAGCATTTCTGAACCAGCTCTGCCCCAACTGATCGTCGGATGTTGGTCGTGCCCCCAAAGCTATCATTGGCGACTCACCGCGATCAGGGCGACTGTGGTGCAGGCGCAAACAAAATAACTTTCTCTCTTTAAGGAAACACCCATGAAATTCTTCTCCGGTACTTTGACTGCTCTGGCTTGCGCCGCCAGTCTGGCCTTTGCTTTGCCTGCGCTGGCTGCAGAAAAGGTGAACATCGGTGTTGTCACCGGCCCAACCTTTGTCCACACGGTTGCAGCGAACAAGTTCAAGGAAGAAGTCGACAAGGCCTTGCCTGGCAAGTACGACGTGGTGGTGCACCACTCGGCGGCGTTGGGCAGCGAGACTCAGGTGCTGCAACAGCTGCAACTGGGCACAGTGCAGATGAGCGTGACCACGACTGGCCCGATCGAAGCCTTTGTGCCGGAAGTCAAGGCGTTGGAGCTTCCCTTCCTGTTCAGCTCTTATGAATCCACCGACAAGGTGCTGGACGGCCCCATTGGCCAGGACCTGCTTAAACGCTTTGACAAAGCGGGCCTGGTGGGCATGCACTTTTTGGACAATGGCTTTCGCAATGTGACCAACTCCAAGGTGGCAGTCAAGAGTCCAGATGACCTTAAGGGCATGAAGATCCGCACCATGGAGTCGCCAACCCATCTCGCCATCTGGCGCGCCCTTGGTGCCAACCCGACGCCGATGGCATGGCCCATCACCACCCAGTTGCAGCAAGGCGTGCTGGATGGTCAGGAAAATCCGATTTCTGTGATTTCTGCCGCCAAGCTCAACGAATCGGGCCAAAAATACCTGTCGCTGACACGCCACGTCTACTCGGCGTTGGTATTTGTGGGCAGCAAGGCCTTCATGGACAAGCTGCCTGGCGCCGACCGAAAGGTGTTTATGGATGCGGCCAAAACAGCTTCATTAGCAGGCCGCAAGTTTGTGCGTGACAACGAAGCCAGCCAACTCGCCGCCCTTAAGGCTGCGGGCATGCAGGTGGTGGACACCCCCGATCTGGCAGCTTTCCGCGCCAAGACCGAGCCGGTGTACGCGTCTCTGAGCGGCGACACCAAGAAGATCGTTGACGAGATCCGCAAGACTGCCAAATAAATACAAGCCAGTGGGTGCTGTCATGGCGGACCTGATTCGCCATCCCGGTTTTTAGGACGGGGATCCCGGATCAAGCCCGGGGCGACAGCTAACCGCTTCCAAATTTCATGAACATTCATCACAGGCTGCTGGCGGTCAGCAACCTCGTCAATCATTGGGTCGAGCGGGTTTTATTGCTCATGGGCGTTGTTATTTCCGTGATCCTGTTTGTCCAGGTGATTGCCCGCTACAGCGGCCATTCGCTGGCCTGGTCAGAAGAAGTGGGCCGATACCTGCTGGTGGCCACCACCTTTCTGGGGGCCACCGTGGCCTATAAGCGCGCCCACTTCATCGGTTTGGCGGGTTTTGGTGCGCGCTTTGGTCGGCTGATGGAGAAATTCATTTTTCGCGGCCTGCAAGTGCTCACGTTGGCCTGTTTTTGCCTGATCTCCTGGTATGGCGTGATTTACACACTGAAGGCCTGGGAGCAGACCTCGACCGCGATGCAGATGCCCATGTCGCTGCCCATCTCTGTGCTGCCCATTTCGGGTGTGATTTTTTTGCTCCATGTGCTGACCGACATGAGCAAGCGCCACACCTCCCGGCTGGATGAGCAAGCGGACGACGAGGACGGCGCACCATGATCATCATCTTGCTGTTTGTACTGATGTTCTCGCTGATGGCGCTGGGCCTGCCCATTGCGCTGGCCATTGGCCTGCCCGCCATCGGGCTGATCGTCACGCCCGGTGTGTTTCCGGACGTGGTGACGGTGGCCGCCCTAGGCCAAACCATCGTGCAGCAACTGTTTTCCGGCGTTGACTCGTTTGACCTGTTGGCCGTGCCATTGTTCATGATTGCTGGCGCGCTGATGGAGCACGGCGGCATCTCGCGCCGCCTGATCGACTTTGCCAACAGCCTAGTGGGCTGGGCGCCCGGCGGGCTGGCGGCGGCGGCGATTGTGGCCTCGATGATCATTGCCGGCATTTCCGGATCGGCCGCAGCAGATACCGCGGCGATTGGCGCGGTGGTCATCCCGGCCATGATCCGCCAGGGTTACCCGGCGCCGTTTGCGGCTGCCGTGGTGGCGGCAGGCGGGGCCATTGGCATCATCATCCCGCCGTCGATCCCGATGGTGATTTTTGGTTTCATGACCAACATCTCGACCTCGCAACTGTTTGCCGGGGGGCTGATGGTGGGTTTGCTGCTGGGTGTGTCGTTCATCACCGTGGCGGTTTGGATCTCTTGGCACAAGGGGTACGGCCAGCGCACGCCGTTTTGCTGGCGCGAGGTGGCAACCACCGGGCGTTCGGCGCTATGGTCTTTGGGTGCGCCAGTGGTGGTGCTGGGCGGCATCTTGAGCGGCATCGTGACGGTGACCGAAGCTGCAGCGCTGGCTGTGTTTTACGCGCTGCTGGTGGGCACGGTGATCAATCGCGAGCTGGCCTGGAAGAGTCTGCCGCAACTCATCATCAAATCGCAGGTGGCGGCGGCGGGCATTTTGTTCATCATCGCCATGGCCAAGGTGTTTGGCTGGCTGCTGGCGATGCAACAGGGCGCGCAGTTGTTGGACGGTTTTGTCAACTCGCTGTCGCTGCCGCCAGTGGGCTTGCTGCTGCTGGTGATGGGCTTGCTGCTGCTGGTGGGCTGCGTGATGGAAACCACCGCGGCGCTGCTGCTGGTGGTGCCGGTGCTGGCGCTGTTGACGCCGCAGATGATGATTGACCCGGTGCAGTTTGGCGTGCTGGTTGTGATGAACCTGGCCATTGGCATGATGACGCCTCCGGTGGGCATTTGCCTATTTGTCAGCTGCGGTATTGCCAATGTGAGTCTGGGCAAAATCTCGCGCGCGGTGGTGCCATTGGTGGTGGTGGCCATGCTGGACTTGTTGATTGCCGCCCTGTGGTCGCCGCTGACGATGTGGCTACCCACCCTGATTTACCGATAGATGTTATTAAAAGAGGCCCTCAGGGGCCTTTTTTGTGGGTGGCGATGTGCGTGGCTTACACCTTGCGTTGGCGAATCGACGCGGCCAGACCCGCCAAACCGAGTATTTTGAGCAGGTGACTTTTGGCAGTGTCGTGTTGCCCGGCATGCTGATGCGCTGGCCGGGCCTCGGCGTTTTGCTGGCAAGCGTGTGACTTTGCCACAATGGCGCATGACTGCCCCCACGCCCAAAAATACCGCACACCACCTGCGCGCTTCGGACCTGCGCGCCCTTGCCCTGCTGGTCACCGATGCCACGGCCGCGGTGTCCAACATCGCTGAGGGTGTTCACCAGTCCGTTTGGCGCACACTGGGCGCACCCAGTGGCGCCACCCCGGAGCAAACCCGCGGCCTGACCAAACTGGTCTATCAAAGCATCAACGGGGTTTCGCAGCTGGTAGGGCAGGGTGTAATTGCTGCCCTGGACCGGCTGGAGCCACTGTTGCTGCGGCTTGAAAAACAAGGTGACGAATCGCCAGAGCGCGTTGCCGTCATCGCTGCCCTCAACGGTGTCATGGGTGACCGGCTGCAGGCCAGTGCCAACCCGCTGGCCCTGTCTATGACGCTACGTTATCAGGAGCTAGGTGCGCTAGTTTCAAAAGGGCTAGAGGATGATTTGTCGTTAACTGAGCAAATCCCCAGCGCCAGCCCCAAGTTGCTTCTGGTGCTGCACGGCCTGTGCATGAGCGACCTGCAGTGGACCACCCGGCAGCACGGCAAAAACCTCAACCACGCCACCACACTGGCCAGCACGCTGGGCTACACCCCCGTTTACCTGCGCTACAACAGTGGCTTACACGTCTCGCAAAATGGCCACTTGCTGGCCTCCCAGCTGGAGGCGCTGGTGCAGCGCTGGCCGATGGCTCTGACCGACATCACCGTGCTGGCGCACAGCATGGGTGGGCTGCTGATGCGCAGCGCCCTGCATGTCGCCAGCCAAAGCGGCCTGCAGTGGCCGCAGCGCCTGAAAAACATCGTCTTCCTGGGCACACCGCACCATGGCTCGCCGCTGGAGCGCGCCGGCAACTGGGTTGATGTGATTCTGGGCAGCACGCCTTACACCCGTCCGTTTGCCAAGCTTGGCCAGCTGCGCAGCGCCGGTGTCACCGACCTGCGCTACGGCCATGTGCTGGACGCCGATTGGCAGGGCCATGACCGCTTTCACCGCAAGCCCGACAGCCGCACCCCGGTGCCGCTGCCGCAAGATGTCAACTGTTTTGCTGTCGCCGCCACCCTGGCTGCCAAGCGCAGCCCGATGGCAGACCGCCTGACTGGCGACGGACTGGTGCCGCTGCACAGCGCGCTCGGCCAGCATGACGAGGCGCAGCGTTGTCTGCACTTCGCGCCTGAGCGCCAGTGCATCGCCTACCGCACCGGCCACCTGCAGTTGCTCAGCAGCCCTGTTGTGCTGAAGCAGTTGCTCACCTGGCTGGGGTAATCACACCCTGGCAGCCGCCGCTGCTTGTCATGCCTGCATCGCCACCAGCAGGGATGAGGTGGCCTTGTCAGCCCGATGCGTGGGCGGGGTGGGCGTAAACTTTGCCGACCAAAACCAAACCATGGCCCCATCATGAACACTCTGCCAGCGCTGCCTTGTTACCTCAATGGTGAATTCACCACCTTGCCCCACGCCAAGATCAGCGTGATGGACCGTGGTTTTATTTTTGGCGATGGTGTGTATGAGGTGGTGCCGGTGTACCAGGGGCAACTGTTTCGCTTTGAGCACCACATGGCACGCCTTGATCGCAGCCTCAAAGAGCTGCGCATTGTCAATCCCAATACGCGGGCGCAATGGGTCGCAATTGCTCTTAAATTGGTAGCTGAATACGCTCAATCCATAGGGGCTAAGGCGGAAACTACAGATCAATTGATTTATATCCAGATCACCCGCGGCGTGGCCATGCGCGACCACGTCATGCCCACTGACATCACGCCCACCGTGTTTGTCATGACCAACGTGATGAAGCCCCCTAGCGAGCAGCAGCGCGTGGACGGTGTGGCGTGTGTCACTGCCGATGATTTCCGCTGGGAAAAGGCGCACATCAAAGCCACCAGCCTGCTCGGCGCGGTGTTTGCCCGCCAGATCAGCTTTGACGTGGGTGCGGTCGAGACCGTCATGTTCCGTGACGGTTACCTGAGCGAAGCGGCGGCCTGCAACGTCTGGATTGTCAAAGACGGCAAGGTGCTGGGCACACCCAAAGACAACTTGGTGCTGGAAGGTATTCGCTACGGCTTGATCGAAGAAATTTGCCAACAACAAGGCATTGGTTTTGAGCTGCGCCGCATCACTCGCGCCGAGGTTTTTTCTGCTGATGAGGTGCTGTTGTCGTCAGCCACCAAAGAGGTGCTGCCCGTGACCCGGCTGGATGGCCAGCCCGTAGGTACCGGCCATCCCGGGCCGGTGTACGCCCACCTTTTTGAGGGCTACCAACAGGCCAAGGTGAACAATCTGGCTGCGACGAAAGTGAATTAAATCGCGGCCAAAATGCCCCGAGACTAAGGGCTTTCACCCGGGAGGATCAGCTGCGCACGGGGGTAAACTGAGCTGCTTGTCCGGTGCCCAAAGTGCCTGGCATGTCCTTCCACCACTCAGGAGCGCTTCATGAAATTCAAAGTCTTTGCCGCCGTCGTTCTGGCGACAACCCTGCTCGCTGGCACGGCCAGCGCGCAGCAGTTTTTCCGTATCGGCACCGGTGGCACCGCCGGCACCTATTACCCGGTGGGCGGCATGATTGCCAACGCCGTCTCAGTGCCCGGCAAGATCATTGCCACCGCGCAGGCCAGCAACGGCTCGCTGGGCAATGTCAACGGCATTGCGGGCGGCTCCATGGAGTCAGGTTTTAGCCAGTCGGACGTCGCCACCTGGGGGCAAACCGGCACCGGCATTTTTGAAGGCAAACCCAAGGTGGGTGGCCTGCGCATGATTGCCAACCTGTACCCCGAGAGCATCCACGTGGTGGTCAAAAAAGGCTCGGGCTTCAAAAGCATTGCTGACCTCAAAGGCAAACGTGTGGCGCTGGACGAACCCGGCTCCGGCACGCTGATCAACGCCCGCCTGGTGCTGGCGGCCTATGGCATCAAAGAGTCTGACATCAAGGCCGAATACATCAAGCCCAATCAGGCTGGCGACAAGATGAAAGACGGCGCACTTGATGCCTTCTTCTTCACCGGTGGTGCACCCGCTGGCGCCATTGCCGAACTGGCCTCGGCAGGTTCCGGCATAGAGTTGCTGCCGATTGACGGTGCACAAGCCGACGGCCTGCGCAAATCCAGTTCCTTCTTTGCGGTGGACTCGATCCCGTCAGAAACCTACAAGGGCGTGGCGGCTGTGAAAACTTTGGCCGTGGGCGCGCAATGGGTGACCAGTGACAAGGCTGATCTGGATACCGTGTACCAGATCACCAAGGCCCTGTACAGCGATGCTGCCCAGAAGACACTGGCCGCTGGCCATGCCAAGGGCAAGTACATCACGCTGCAAAACGCGGTGCAAGGTGTCGGCATTCCATTTCACCCGGGGGCAGAGAAGTTCTACAAGGAAGCTGGCGTGCTGAAATAAGCCGCGCTTGACTCTCTCTGCCAAGCCTCACCTCACACAGGTGCGGGTTTGGCCCATGGTTTGACGGGCGGTATCACCGCCCGTTGTCGTTGGAAAACTTGAACACACACCCTCATGAGCACAGCCACCACCCTGCCGGACGACAAACAGCTTTTGGCCATGGAGGAAAAGTTCGACCCCGAGATGCGCTTTCGCCCTTCGGTGCCCCCTGCCACGGTGCTCATCAAGTGGTTGCTGATCACGCTGAGTTGCTTTCATTACTACACGGCCGGGTTTGGTTTGCTGCGCGAAACCACGCACCGTGGCGTGCACCTGGCGTTTGTGTTGGGCCTGATTTTTCTGGTGTTTGCCGGCAGCAAGGCGGTGGCCAACCGCCCGGTGCGCCATAGCCTGGCCACGCCGGGTGGCATTCCCTGGTACGACTGGTTGTTGGGCTTGGGCGTGGCGCTGGCGGTGCTGTACATCCCCTACACCTTTGAAGACCTGGCGTTTCGCGTCGGCAACCCAAACACCTATGACGTGGTGTTTGGCAGCATCTTGTTCGTGGCCTTGCTGGAAGCCACCCGGCGCAGCATGGGCTGGCCGCTGCCGATCATTGCGCTCGGGTTTTCCTTTTATGCCTTGTTTGGCCCTATTTTTCCGGGTTTGCTGCAACATGCCGGCTCAGACTGGGCCCAGTTCATTAACCACCAGTACCTTACCAGCCAGGGTATTTATGGCGTGGCCGTGGGCGTGGTGGCCACCTACGTGTTTCACTTTGTGCTGTTTGGCGTGATGGCCACGCGCATTGGCCTGGGGCAACTGTTTTTGGACATTGCGTCGAGCATTGCCGGGCGCTATGCCGGTGGCCCAGCCAAGGTCAGCGTGTTCGGCTCGGCCATGTTTGGCATGTTGTCGGGCTCGTCGGTGGCCAATGCCGTCACGGTCGGCTCGCTGACCATTCCGGCCATGATCCGGGTTGGTTACCAGCGCCACTTTGCTGGCGCGGTCGAGGCAGCAGCCTCAACCGGCGGCCAAATCACCCCGCCGGTGCTGGGTGCTGCGGCGTTTTTGATGATCGAGTTTTTGGGGTTGCCCTACCAGACCATCATTACCGCGGCCATCATTCCGGCGTTCATGCACTTTTATGGCGTCTTCATGCAGGTGCACTTTGAGGCCAAGCGCTACGGTCTGCGTGGTTTGACTGAAGAAGAAATGCCCAAGCTGCGCCAAAGCCTGAAGATGCGCTGGCCCACGCTGATCCCCTTGTTTTTGCTGATCAGCATTCTGGTGAACGGCCGCACGCCTTATTTGGCGGCGTTTGTCGGCATCACCTCCAGCGCCATCGTTGGCCTGACCACGCAAGTGCGCGGCAACACCGCCAAAAACTGGGTTCTCATGGTGATCCTGCATCTGGCTTTGATCACCATTGCGTTCACCAGCCTGGATGAGTCAGTCAAGCTGGGAATTTTTGGCGTCAGCGCGGTTGTCACCATGCTGCTGATGCGCCTTTACAAAATTCGGGGTCGTATTGAACCCGCAGTGCTGGTCGAAACCTTTGAGACCGGTGCCAAATACGCGCTGGCCGTGGGGGCTGCCGCTGCCACCGTGGGCATTGTGATTGGCGTGGTCACGCTGACCGGGGTGGGCTTCAAGATCAGCTTCATCATCACCGGTGCGGCCACAACCATCGCCAATGGGCTGAGCATGGTCATCCCGACCTATTTGATGGCCTTCCAGTCCCTGACCTTGCTGGCTGCACTGGTTATGACGGCGGCCGTTTGCATTTTGATGGGCGCGGGTATTCCCACCACGGCCAACTACATCATCATGGTGACGGTGGCGGCCCCCACGCTGGTGCAACTTGGCGTGGAGCCGCTGGTGGCGCACTTCTTTGTGTTTTATTACGGTGTGCTGGCCGACATTACGCCGCCGGTGGCCCTTGCTGCCTACGCGGCAGCGGGCATGGCGGGCAGCGACCCGTTCAAAACCGGCAACACCGCGTTCCGGCTGGGCATTGCCAAGGCGCTGGTGCCGTTTGTGTTTGTCTTCTCGCCGTCGTTGCTGCTGGTGGCCAAGGGCTTCACCTGGTATGACTTTACCGTCACCTTTGTCGGCTGCGTGCTGGGCATCACCTTTCTGGCGATGGCGTTTTCCAAGTACTTCCTGGTGGAAATGAAGCGCTGGGAGCAGGCGCTGTGTATTGCTGCCGCGCTGCTGATGGTCGCGCCCAGCCTGACAGCCACCTTGATCGGGGTGGCCATGGTGGTGCCGGTGCTGCTGCGGCAGGTGAAGGACTGGCGTACGGCGCCGTTGCGCACCGTCTTGACGCCCTGACTTGGCCGGGGCAGGTTGGCGCTGTAAATCGCGCCATCCTGGCCCCGTCTTGAAATAATCACCATCACCCCCAGTTAATGTTTCGCTTGAGTGCCGGGGCATTTGCTGCCGGTTTTTTAATGCTTTAAGAACAAACCTGAACCCATGACCAAACAAACCCTTTCCTTCCAGGCCGAAGTTGCACAACTGTTGCACCTGGTGACCCATTCGCTCTATTCCAACAAAGAAATTTTCCTGCGCGAATTGATCAGTAACGCGTCAGATGCCTGCGAC
This sequence comes from Rhodoferax sp., assembly GCF_028688795.1. Lineage (GTDB taxonomy): Bacteria > Pseudomonadota > Gammaproteobacteria > Burkholderiales > Burkholderiaceae_C > Rhodoferax. Next base: position 109,192 of record NZ_JAQTXM010000015.1, read on the forward strand.
AAGCTGCGTTTTGAGGCCATCAACGACGGTGGCCTGTATGAAAACGACAGCGAGCTCAAGGTCAAGGTCACGTTTGACAAAGACGCCAAAACGCTCACCATCACCGACAACGGCATTGGCATGAGCACACAAGAGGCCATCGACCACCTCGGCACCATCGCCAAGAGTGGCACCAAAGACTTCGTCAGCAAATTGTCCGGCGACCAAAAGGCCGACTCACAGCTCATTGGCCAATTTGGCGTGGGCTTTTACTCCGGCTTCATCGTGGCCGACAAGATCACGGTTGAGTCGCGCCGTGCCGGCATGAAAGCCGAGGAGGGCGTGCGCTGGATCAGCGGTGGCGCCGGTGACTTTGAGGTGGAAAACACCACCCGCCCAGAGCGCGGCACCAGCGTGATCCTGCACCTGCGTGACGACGCTATGGACTACGCGTCAGCCTGGAAAGTCAAGGGCATCATCAACAAATACTCAGACCACATCAGCCTGCCCATCATGATGGAAAAGGAAGAGTGGAAAGACGGCGAGCTGATCAACCCAAGCGACGAGCAAGGCGGCCGCCAGCCCGGTGGCATGGTCAAGACCGGCGAATGGGAAACCGTCAACAAGGCCAACGCCATCTGGGCGCGCGCCAAGAAAGACATTTCTGAAGAACAGTACAACGAGTTCTACAAACAGATTAGCCACGACTTCGAGGCCCCGCTGGCGCACACCCACAATCGGGTTGAAGGCAGCACCGAATACACCCAGTTGCTTTACATCCCCGGCAAGGCGCCGATGGACCTGTACAACCGCGAAAAATCGGCGGGCGTCAAGCTCTACGTCAAACGTGTCTTCATCATGGACGACGCTGAAGCCCTGTTGCCCACCTACCTGCGCTTTGTCAAAGGTGTGGTCGACTCGTCTGACCTGCCTTTGAACGTGAGCCGGGAACTACTGCAGGAAAGCCGCGACGTGAAAGCCATTCGTGAGGGCTGTACCAAGCGTGTGCTGGGCATGCTGGAAGACCTGGCTAAAAACGACAGGTTGCCAGAAGTTGCAGCGCCAACCGAAGGTGTGACTGATGTTGTGAGTCCTGAAGACAAGGCTGAAGCCGAAGCCAATGCCGGCAAATACACCAAGTTCTACAACGAATTTGGTGCCGTGCTGAAAGAAGGCCTGGGTGAAGACTATGCCAACAAAGACCGCTTGGCCAAGCTCCTGCGTTTTGCCTCCAGCACCACAGACACGGTCAGCGTCAGTTTTGCCGACTACAAAGCGCGCATGAAAGATGGCCAGGAAGCCATCTACTACATCACTGCCGACAACGCCGCTGCTGCCAAAAACAGCCCGCAGCTGGAAGTGTTCAAGAAGAAGGGCATTGAAGTGCTCTTGATGACCGACCGTGTCGACGAATGGGCGCTGAACTACCTGCAAGACTTTGACGGCACACCGCTGCAAAGCGTCGCCAAAGGCGCGGTGGACCTGGGCACGCTGCAAGATGAGACGGAAAAAAAGGCCGCTGAAGAAGCCGCCGAAACCTTCAAACCGATGCTGGCCAAGCTGAAAGAAGCCCTCAAAGACAAGGCCGAAGATGTGCGCGTGACCACCCGTTTGGTCGACAGCCCGGCCTGCCTGGTGGTGCAAGACAACGGGATGAGCACGCAACTGGCGCGCATGCTTAAACAAGCCGGGCAAACTGCGCCAGAAGTGAAACCTGTGTTGGAAGTCAACGCCGAACACCCGCTGGTGAAAAAGCTCGATGGCTCGGTGCATTTCAACGACCTGGCGCACATTTTGTTCGACCAAGCCTTGCTGGCCGAAGGCGGCCTGCCCGCCGACCCGGCAGCTTATGTGAAACGGGTGAATGCGCTGCTGGTGTGATTTTTATAAGAAAAATTGAGCTGTAGCCCTTATGGATAAAGCGCAAGCAGCTATAAATTAAGTAGTAAAATTACAACAGAGCCCCGCAGTTTTTGCAACTGACGGGGCTTTTGTTTGGCGGCTAAGAAGTCAACGCGAGTGGGGTCAGGTCTTGTATTGCAACATTTGCTGTTGGCCAGCGTGATGTTTTCGGTCGCTGGCTAACCAAACATGTTGTCCATGTCTTCCTGAGAGAGCCTTTCCTCGCCACTTTCCGTCGGGGCGGTTTCGGGCGCCATGTCGGCTTCAATCAGGTCTTTCGCCACGTTCTCTAATTGCCGAGGATCAACGCTCAAGATGCGCAACTCCCGCCTGCCGCCATCCTCAGGGAAATAAACCGTCAGCTTTCTTGTGAAATTCCAGTGACCCTGGACAACGCCAATTCGGCCCTCCAGCCGCCTTCTGTCCGACAGTGCCAAGATCGACAGCCGCTCTTCTTTAAAGCGAACTTTGTCGTCCTGCGAGATTTTGGTGGTTGAGTGTTCAAGTGCCATTTGTGAGGTTTTATCGGCACGTCAGGTCGGTCTCTGAAGTGGCGTGGTGTTGCTGCATCCGCCCAAGTCTGCCACGCGGCACAATTCCCGCAAGCTAAAGCTTGTCCAAACCCGTTAAATTTTTCAAATGAGCGTGATCACAAGATGTCTTTACTGATGATTGATGCGATGAACATCATCCGGCGCATCCACGAGGCGGTGCCTGGGCCAGACAGCGAGCAAAAGGTGGCCGACACGGTTACCTCCAGTCTGGCTTCGTTCACGCGCGCACTCAACACGCACCGCCCGACCCATGCCGTGGCGGTGTTTGACCATGGGGGCCGCACCTGGAAACATGATCTCTATGCGTCCTACCAGGCCCACCGAAAACCCATGCCAGAGCTGCTGCGGGAGGGCTTGCTGACCATCAAACAAGGGCTGCAGCACATGGGCCTGCACTGGATTGCCATTGCCGGCATCGAGGCTGATGACGCCATTGCCGCATTGGCAGAAAAATGGTGTCGTGCCAGCCCGGATCAAGCCATCATTTTGTCCAGCGACAAAGACTTTTTGCAGCTGCTCAGTGATCAGGTCTGCATCTACGACCACTTCAAGGGCGTTTGGCGTGATGAGGCGTATGTGCTGGCGAAATTTGGTGTCAAACCCTCTCAAATGGGCGATCTGCTGGCCCTCATGGGTGACGCGGCCGACAACATTCCGGGCGTGGAAAAGGTCGGCAGTAAAACTGCCGCTGGACTGCTTCGCATCAATGGCCATCTTGACCGGGTGATTTCAAACGCCGACAAGGTAGGGGGGCAAGTGGGCGCCAACTTGCGCAAGGGCATTGAGATGGCGCGGTTGTCCAGGCAACTGGTGGCCTTCAAGACAGACGTGCCGTTGGGTCTGACCTGGAAGATGCTGGCGCAGCATCGACCAGTGAACCAGCGCGACTAGGGGGGGGGCTGTGGCGTGTGTCCGGGCCGTCTGGGCATCAAGTCATCCCTTCGTCGTGCCGCAGCCCAACTGGGCGAAAATCAAGCCACTTTTCAACCAACCCCAAGACTGTAGCCATGAAAACTTTTCTCAAAATCGCCGCCCTGACCCTAGCCTCCAGCCTCACCGTTGCCCATGCCGCTGATGCCACGCTGGACGCCTCGGCCAAAGAAGCTGGCGCGGTGGTCACCGCCAGCGGGCTGGTCTACAAGTCGCTCAAAGACGGCGCAGGCGCCAGCCCCAAGGCCAGCGACACGGTCAAGGTGAACTACCGCGGCACGTTTCCGGATGGCAAGGAGTTTGACAGCTCGTACAAGCGGAACCAGGCCATTGAGTTTCCTTTGAACGGCGTCATTCCTTGCTGGACCGAAGGCGTGCAACGCATGAAGGTGGGCGGCAAAGCCAAACTGACTTGCCCCTCAAGCATTGCCTATGGCGCACGCGGCGCCGGTGGTGTGATTCCACCCAACGCCACGCTGCTGTTTGAGGTGGAGTTGCTGGCCATCAACGGCCAATAAGCAGTCGAACGATGCAAAAAGTGCTTGAAAAAGCGCAAAGCCTCCTTATTTTCAGCAGTGAAGGTTTGCAGCCATGGGGGCTGCAGGCCAGTCGCCCCCTCACTGTTGAAAAAGGAGAATCTCATGAATGCATTGATGACACGCGGCGGTCTGTTTGACGACTTTTTCCGCGATGTGGCGCCCGGCTTTTACATCAAACCCCTGCATGGCGACGCGTTGCCCACGCCCGCGCAGATCAAGGTAGATGTGAAAGAAACGGGTGACGCCTACACCGTTCAGGCCGAAATTCCAGGGGTACCCAAGGAAGACATTCAGGTGGCGGTCGACGGCAATGTGGTGAGCTTGCGTGCGGAGATCAAGCAGCAGGACAGCACTGGTGAAGACGAAAAAACCCTGCGCAGCGAACGCTATTTTGGTGCCGTGTCGCGCAGCTTCCAGTTGGCCAGTGACATTGACCAAACCCAGGCCAAAGCCAAATACGACAACGGTGTGCTGACGTTGACTCTGCCCAAGAAGCAGGCCATGAGCGGGGCGCAGCGGTTAACCATCGAATAAGTCCGGTCTCGGCTGGCACCCCCGTCCGTGCTGGTGTGTGGATGGGGTGACGGTTGATGGCCGCGTTGCTGGACTACACCACCAGCGGTTCTTCCTGCATGGCCTCAATCTGCTCTTCCAGCATTTGCACTTGGCCCTGCCAGTAATCGCTGGAGCCAAACCACGGAAAGTTGATGGGGAAGGTGGGGTCATCCCAGCGGCGCGCCAGCCAGGCGCTGTAATGGATCAGGCGCAGCGTGCGCAGCGGCTCGATCAGTGCCAGTTCGCGCCGGTCAAACGGGCGAAACTGCTCGTAGCCGTCCACCAGCGTGCCGAGTTGGTGACTGCGCTGCTGGCGGTCGCCACTGAGCAGCATCCACAGGTCTTGCACCGCCGGGCCAGAGCGGGCGTCGTCCAGGTCAACAAAATGCGGCCCGGGCATGGCACTGGTCGGCGACTCCAGCGGGGTCCACAAAATGTTGCCGGGGTGGCAGTCGCCGTGCAGGCGAATCAGCCGGATGCCACTGTCCTCTGGAAAATCGTCCGCATTTGAATTATTTAAGCTTTTTTGACCTGTGGCCCTTGTTAAGCATGCGTGAGTAGCTATTAAATCAATAGCTTTTTGCGACACCTTGGCCCAGGTGGATTGCACGTCCAGCGGCACCTTGTCGTGCGCCAGCAGCCATTCGCGGCTGTCTATGGCAAAACTTTGCAGGTCAAGGGCGGGCCGGTGCACAAAGGCCTGGGCGGCGCCCACGGTGTGAATGCGCGCCAGGAAGCGGCCGATCCACTCCAGCACCTCGGCATCGTCGAGCTCGGGCATGCGGCCACCGCGCCACGGGCTGACGCTGAAGGCAAAGTCGCCAAACTGGTTCAAGGTACGGCCGTTCAGGGTCAAAGGCCCCACCACGGGAATTTCAGCGTCGATCAGTTCTTTTGAGAACGCATGCTCTTCCAGAATTTGCGCCTGTGTCCAACGCTTTGGCCGGTAAAACTTGGCGACCACCACCGCGCCGTCTTCCAGGTGCGCTTGGTAGACCCGGTTTTCATAAGAGCTCAAGGCCATTTGGCGCCCGTCGCCATACAGGCCAACGCTGGCTAGTGCGTCCATCACCACGTCTGGGGTGAGGGATTGGTAGGGGTGGTTGTGCGGCGTTTCAGTCATGGGTGTGGGCGCGTATGTCGTCAAGGCTGGTCAGGCCAGCGAGCACCTTGGCAAGGCCGTCCTGGCGCAAGGTGCAGAATTTGCTGTCTTTGAAGGCCTCGGCCAAGAGGGCGTCAGCCTTGGCCCCGGTCTGGATCAGGCGGCGCAGGCCGGGCGTCATGCACAGCAGCTCTTGCACGCCAATGCGACCGGCCATGCCGCTGCCCTGGCAATGGCTGCAACCGGTGGCATGGTAGGTGTGCAGCGCGCCCTGGATGCCGTATTGGGCAATCCACTGCGCCAGCAGGTCGTGGCGAGCAGGGCGCAGTGCTTCAGGGAACGCCCGCAGGTAGTCGTCCAGCAGACCGTCAATGTCGGCTTGGCTGGTGGGCTCTGAACTGCGACATGACTGGCAAAAACGGCTCACCAGCCGCTGCGCCAGCACCGCTTGCAGCGCATCGGCCAGGCTGAACGGGTTCACGCCAAGGTTCAGCAACCGCTGCACGGCTGCAACCGCACTGTTGGCGGGCAAGGTGGACAGCATCAAATGCCCGGTGAGCGCGGCCTCTACGGCGACCTGGGCGGTCTCGGTATCGGGCAGCTCATCGGCCATGAGGATATCGGCATCGGCTTGTAAAAACGAGCGCAGGGCGGCGGCGTAGGTCCAGCCAATGTGCGGGTTAATTTGCACCTGGCGCACCCCGGTCTGGGAGCTGTCAAGGCTTGCAACAGGGTCGGTTTGTGCGCACCAGATGTTGCGCTCGGGGCTGTATAAAGCAGCCAGCACGGCGTGCAGCGTGGTGGTTTTGCCAGAGTCAACGGGCCCCGTGCACAGCAGCAGGCCGCGCGGCTGGCTGGTGGCATGTTGCAAGCCCTCCAGGGTTTGCGGGGACAGGTCCAGCTGCTCAAGCGCCAGCGGGGTGCGGCGTGGCAACAGCTTGAGCACCACGTCTTGCAAGCCGTTGGCGGTGGGCAGGGTGCTCACGCGCAAGCGAACCTGGTGCAGCGGGGAAAACGAGTCAAAGTCGATCTTGCCAACCTGTGGCCGGCGCTGCTCAAAAACGTCCAGGTGCGCCATGGTTTTTATGTGCGCCACCAACGCGGTGTGCTGCTGGTGCGGCAGCGTTGCATAGGGTACCAAGCGCCCATTCTGGCGAAACCGAATGCGCAGCTGGGTGCCATCTGGCGGCACCTCGATGTGAATGCCAGTGGCGTCGCTGCTGTGGGCTTGCAGGATCATGGTGGTAACCAGCTGGTCCAGGGCCGGATCAGATTCAGCCAAGGGTGGGGTGTTTCGCTGGCTGTTGTGCCAGCGCGCGCCAGTGTCCGCGGCAAACTCATTGACCGGGCTGGTGGGGCTTGGGGGCAGCGCGCCAAAGTCGTGCAGGTCCATGCGCTCCAGCAGGTCAACGCCGTCGCTCGATGTGCCGATTGTTGCGTCTTGGGTGGCTGTGCTGTTGGGTGGCCAGTTGCCTTGGCTGAGCCGGTCATACGCGGTGGTCATGGTCTGGAGAATCTGGTCTTCATCGCCCAGCGTGGCAATCACCCGCCCGCGCAGCAAAAATTCAAGTTCTTCCAGAAACTCACGACGCGTCGGGTTAGGGCTTGCCACCACGGTCAGCTCGCCGCGGGTCAGCAATGGCAACGCCATCAGGCGCCGCGCTGTGGTGAGCGAGATTTTTTCTAGCGCAGCGGCCTCAATCGGAAACCGGGTCACGTCGACCACCGGATAGCCCATTTTGCGCGCCAGGGCGGTGTTCAGGTCGCGCCGGGTCAAGGCGCCGGCTTGAATCAGCAGCTCACCCAGCGGTTTGGCGCTGCGACCGCTTTGCTCGGCCAGTGCCTGCTGCAACTGCTCTTCGCTGACAAAACCAAGCCGCAGCAAAGCTTCGCCCACACGCACCGCTGGCATTTTCGACTGGTGGTCCAGCGCCAGCATCAGCTGCTCACGCGACACTACCGCGGCGTCGGCCAGGTAGTCTTCGAGCATGAGTGTGTTCGTGACGGCAGGTGAGTTGTGGGCCATGACATTGGCTGTGGCGCCGCCCGCTGGTGTGTCGGTGGTCTGCGGTCCGGCAAGGTTGGACATGCTCACGCTGGCATAGGCGCTGCGCGGTATGAACACCCGCTCTACCGTGCCACGGTTGTCCATCGGGGTAAACACAAACAGCCCAAATGAGGTTTCCCCATAACCCACCGTCAACCCCGAGCGCACGCTGCCGTCAGCCAGGTGTAAGTGGTATTCGGCGGTGGCCTGACGGCTTTGAATGTCTGGAAAATGTTCGGCGCTGAGCAGATCTTGCGGGTAAATCGGTTTCTTAAGGGTCAGGCGTTGAAACTGAGAAAACGCCATCGTGATGGGCGCCGCGGCGCGCTCAACCAGGATCTGAATGGCCTCGACCGCCGGTGAGATCGACACCAGCGCGCAGCGCCTGACGGCACCATTGAGGCCTTCAAGCTCGCAAGCCTGCGGCTCGGTCCATGGCTCGGCCTTGCTGTAAAGCACCGACAGGGGCGCTGGCCAGCAAAAACCATCCAGCCCCGCCATGGATGGCGGCATTTTTTGTTCAAGCATTGCTGTTGGCTCGCACTTCTTCTATGGTGGTCTGCCCGGCCAGCACTTTGGCAATGCCATCCTGGCGCAGGGTACGAAACAGGCCGGACTGGAAGGCCTCGTGCTGGATCAGTTCAGAGCGGGCACCGGTCTGGATCAGGCGTCGCACACCGGGCGTGACACGCAGCAACTCGTGCAGCCCCACGCGCCCGGACATGCCGGTGCCCAGGCAGTGGCTGCAGCCGGGCGCCCGGGTATGGCTGAGCCAGCCCTTTTGTCCGTATTGCGCCATCCATTGCGCCAGCACGTCGTCGCGCGCGGGGCGGCAATCTTCCGGAAACGCGTGCAAATAATCATCCAGCCATTCGTCGATGATCTCCTTGGGGGCGGGTTCGGAGGTGCGGCACTCGGGACAAAAGCGGCGCGCCAGCCGCTGCGCCAGCACGGCCAGGAGCGAGTCCGCAAAGTTGAACGGGTCCATGCCCATGTCAATCAGCCGGGTCACGGTTTCAGCGGCACTGTTGGTGTGCAGGGTGGACAACACCAAGTGCCCGGTCAGCGATGCCTCGATGGCAATCTGGGCGGTTTCTGCATCGCGGATTTCGCCCACCATGATGATGTCGGGATCGGCGCGCAAAAATGAGCGCAGCGCTTTGGCAAAGGTCCAGCCGATTTTGGGGTTGACCTGCACCTGGCGCAAATCAGGCTGGGTGATTTCAACCGGGTCTTCGGCGGTCCAGATCTTGCGCTCGGGGGTGTTTAAAAAACCCAGCACCGAGTGCAGTGTGGTGGTTTTGCCTGAGCCAGTGGGCCCCACGCACAGCACCATGCCGTAGGGCCGGCTGACCGACTCTTTCAGTTGCTCAAAGTTGTACGGCGACAGGCCCAGTTTTTCCAAGGCAATTGGTTTGGCCGATGACAGCAGTCGCATCACCACGTCTTCCAGATTGTTGGCGGTGGGAATGGTGGCAATGCGCAGCTCAAGCCGGTGGCGCGAAGAATATTTGCTGAAATTTATCTTGCCGTCCTGTGGCTTTCGGCGCTCCGAAATGTCCAGGTCGGCCATGATTTTCAGGCGTGCCACCAGCGCAGCACGGTAGGTGGGCGGCAGTTCCAGGTAGGGTGACAAAATGCCGTCCTTGCGAAACCGGATGCGTACTTTAGCGCGCCCGGGTTGCGATTCGATGTGAATATCGGACACGCCCCGGGTGTGGGCTTCAATGATCATGGTGTTGATCAGGCGCACCAGGGTGTTGTCAGACTGCGCAATTTGCTGGTCGTCATCAACATCTTCGTCCCTGCCGAGGTCTTGCAGCTGCATCGACTCAAGCAGCTGCGTGCCGCTGGCTGTTGCTTCGCTGCCAGTGGCGTGTGAATCCCCGCCGCCGGGCCAGTCGATGACCCCCAGTTTTTCGTAGGCGCTTTTCAGGGTGTGCGTGATCTGCATCTCGTCACCCAGCGTGGCAATCACCCGCCCCTGCACCATGAATTCAAGCTCTTCGAGCATTTTGCGCAGGGTGGGGTCGATGGCGGCCACCACCAGCAGTTTGTCGCGCCAAAGCAGCGGCATGATGTGCAGGCGATGGGCGGTGGCGGCAGGTACTTTTTTGAGCGCTTCAACGTCAATGGGGAACTGGGTGACATCCACCATGGGGTAGCCCATTTTGCGTGCCAGCGCGGTGTTCAGGTCGGTTCGCGCCAGGTAACCCAAGTTCACCAGCATTTGCCCCAAGGGCACGGAGCGCTCGGTTTTCTGTCTTTCAAGCGCCAGCGTCAGTTGCTCGTCGTCGATGTAGCCCAGCCGGGTCAAGGCTTCGCCGACGCGAATCATGGGCATTTTTGACTGCTGGTCGAGCGCCAGCATCAATTGCTCCGGTGACACCACGGCGTTTTCCACCAGATAGTCGCCCAGCTTGCGTGCGCGCAAGAGGTGTTGCTCGGTGGCTACGTCCTCTACCTGTTGGGCCGACACCGCATGCTGGTGCACCAGCATTTGTCCAATGTGATCGCCCATGCTCACGCTGACAAACGCCTCGCGCGGCACAAATACGCGTTCCACTGCGCCATGTTCATCCAGCGGGGGGAACACAAACAGACCGTAGTCGGTTTCCACATAACCCACGGTCGCTCCGGAACTGGTGTTGTTGTCGCCCAGTTGCAGGGTGTACTGCACCGTGGAGCGGTAACTCAAAATGTCATCAAATGGCGCGTTGCTGACGGCTTTTTGCGGATGAACAGGTTGCTTGAGCGTGAGGCGGCGAAACTGCGAAAAGGCCATCGGCATCGGCGTTTTGCTGTTCTCGATCTGAATCAGGATGGTGTGCTCTGCCGGTTCGATCGACACCAGGATGCAGTTGCGTATGGCGCCGTTCAAGCCTTCAAGCTTGCACACCTGCGGCTCCGACCAGGGCTCTGCCTTGGCGTAAATGGCGTAGGGCGGGCCTGGCCAGCTAAAGCCAGTGGGTTTGCCATTGGTATTGGACGGCACCTGCGCGTCTTTGGCCAGCAGGCTCAATGACGCCGCATCATTTGGGCGCTCGGGTGAGGAAATCGATGCAAACATCAGCACTCCTGATTAATTCAAGCCCCTATCATGCCCGATTGCGCGCGATACCCGGGCGTGATGCGCCGGGATTTTCTGCGGCTTCAAGGGCCGGCCCAGGGGTTGGCGCCTGCTTGGCGCAAGCCTCTAAAACCCGGGCATTTTTTGCTGTAATGTGCAGCGCAGGCACATTTTTAAACTTTTCAAGTGCCGGGAGAACACCATGTTTGACTACCTCATCATCGGCGGCGGCTCGGCTGGCTGTGTGCTGGCGGCGCGCTTGTCTGAAGACCCCGCCATCAACGTCGCCCTGTTGGAAGCCGGCCCGCCCGACAGCAGCGTGCTGATTCATTGCCCCGCAGGCCTGGCGGTGATGGCCAAATTCGCCCTGAATGGCTGGGGCCTGAACACCGTGCCGCAGCCTGGCCTGAACGGACGCAGCGGCTACCAGCCGCGTGGCAAGGTCATGGGTGGGTCCAGCTCGCTCAACGCCATGATCTACACGCGTGGCCACCCGGCCGACTACGACTTCTGGGCCGCCCAGGGCAACCCCGGCTGGTCGTTTGCCGAGGTGTTGCCGTACTTCAAGAAGGCCGAGCACAACGAACGCGGCGCTGATGCGTTTCATGGGGTGGATGGGCCACTCAACGTGATGGACCTGGCGCAACCCAACCGCTTCAGCGAGTTGTTTGTGCAGGCCGGCGAGCAGGCGGGTTATGCCCGCAATGCAGACTTCAATGGGTCTGAGCAAGAAGGGGTGGGCCACTATCAGGTGACGCACAAACTGGGCGAGCGGTACAGCGTTGCCAAAGCCTACGTCACGCCCAACCTGTCGCGCCCGAACCTGCACGTGTTCACCGGTGCGCTCATTACCCGCATCCTGCTAGAGAAAAAGCGCGCCGTGGGGGTGGAGTTTGAGCATGAGGGGCAGACCAAACAACTCAAATGCCAGCGTGAGGTGCTGCTGTGCGCGGGGGCCATCCAGTCGCCACAAATTTTGATGCTCTCTGGCATCGGCCCCAAAGCGCATCTGCTGGACCACCACATCGTGCCGCTGCACCACCTGCCCGGTGTCGGCGAACACCTGCACGATCACATTGACATGGTGCAGGTGGTGGATGTGCCCGCTGCCAAAGACCTGTTTGGTGTGTCTGCAACGGGGGCGCTAAAGATGATCAAAGGCGCTTGGCAGTGGCGCCAGCACCGCAGCGGCATGCTCACCACCAACTTTGCCGAAGCCGGTGGGTTCATCAAGAGTGACCCCGATGAGGCCATTCCCGATCTGCAACTGCATTTTGTGATTGGCAAACTCATCAACCATGGCCGTACCACCACGCTGGGGCACGGCTTCTCATGCCATGTGTGCCTGCTGCGCCCTAGGAGTCTGGGCGGCAGACCAATTTTCAGTGCTCCCTATTCACCCTCGGCCACCCCAAGCGGCTTAGCGATGGTGAACGCGTCTACCAACAAGCATATCGTTGGTGACGCTTAGGTCATTTGGCG